>CAWEUH010000025.1:0-820627 GCA_963811985.1 uncultured delta proteobacterium | reverse complement strand
TTTGAATCCTTTGTTCGGCTAAACCGCGCGACTTTCGTCGGGGTTTGCCGCATAACTCATCGCAGGTTGTGGCACGGTGGGTACCGTGCTTTACCTATTTTTGGGACCCGCGTAATTTCTCGCGGGATTAGACTCAGTTTTCAAGGACCGAGGGGAGAGTACTCCCAATCGGGGTCGGTAAGTTTAGTCGAGCACCTTAGGGCGTCAACCACTTAATTCGCCAAAGGCGTTTTAGCGCTTGAAAAGAGACGTACAACAGAGCGCGATTTGAGCTTACCAGAAACCCAGGCTTGCCCAGGCGTCTGGGCTCGCGATTCGGGACCTGGGGTCCCGCGGGGAGCGCCTATATGAACCGACACCAAAGGGGGTGCAAGCAAAAT
The DNA here is from genome assembly GCA_963811985.1 of uncultured delta proteobacterium. Taxonomy (GTDB): domain Bacteria; phylum Myxococcota_A; class Polyangia; order Polyangiales; family Polyangiaceae; genus FEN-1139. The sequence continues at coordinate 820,247 of CAWEUH010000025.1, read as the reverse complement.
TGTCCCCAAGGGGCCGGATTTCAATATCCCGAGGGATTTCTTGGCCAAATAGACTGATCGGACATTCACATGCGTTCACTAGTCTGGCGAGGTGACCCCCTACGGTTGCGGTCAGTCCCGTCGTCGCTCGGAGCAATCGGGTCGTCAGCGTACCAGTGGTTCAGCGGTTCGCGCACCAACGTTATTTCTGCGCCGTCCTCAGTTCGGACACGGTAGCCAGTCTCGCAATTCCGCAACTGAGTGCGCGCGACCCGTCCCAGTACTTCCAAGCGATACCATCGCCCGTCGCGCAAAATGGCGAGGGGGCGTCGGAATCGCCGATCGGACTGTACAGAGACACGCGTCCAGCGTTCGCGAATCGCCATCCAAGCGCTGGGAATTTCGAGCCCTGCTTCCTGAGATATTGCGCGCACTGCTTCAACCAGGGCGCGTTGTGACACGTGCAACCGACGGCGAGGTAGTTCAAGCACAAGCGAGTACCCCTGGCACAATGTCACTACCGCAAAGCTGCGTCGCTTGCCCCTGAAGTACAATTCGGTTGTCTTTGCCCAGGTCCTGCTCGACCGGGATTTGAGCGTTTCTATGACAATGCCCCACTCTGCAGCCGCTACGCGAGTCTCGTACGGATCTCGAACGCCCGCATAGTCAACCGTCTCGCCAATAGAATCGACCAAGGCCGCGCCTAGCGCATTAACCGAATCGCAAAGTATTTGAAGGGCTTGGCTAAACCCCGATAGTGCTTGGTCCCGTACCCCTACCCCTCGACCACGTCGGTTCACGGCATGACCTGCGATTTAACGATCAACTCTTGGAACGCAGATTCGATCTGCACCGGGTGTTGGCGCTTACCCTCATCGACGACGCGATCGGATTCTTTTCGCGCTCGACGTTGGAATACCTCCTGTGCAAAGCGTTGACGGCGATCCTCGAGCGGCATCTGGTAGGCTGCGGTCTTCTTTTCCAGCAGAATCACATGAAAGCCGAAGACTGTTCGCAGGAGCCCACTCTGACTGCCTGGCGTTTGCAATGTGTTGGCGGCTCGGGCAAATGTCGTGTCAAAGTGCGAACCTTCACCGACGGGCATTCCGTCCTTGTCGAGCACAAGCCCGCGGCCATCTGCTGTCATAGGTGGCAACGACTCCGCCGTCACGCGCAATCCGCTGCTGGGAACCGCTTTCGCCGCGGTCACAAAGGCCTGCGGATCCACAATGCCTTTGACGGCATCGGCAATCCTTCTGGCCAATTGTTGCGCGGCACTCGATGAGGCCCCGTCCGTGACTTGAACTACAAAATGGCTTGTCTTGGCAGCCTCAGGTCGGTCAACTTCGAACCACCGCTCCGCAGTAAGTTCCGCGACTTCCGAGTCACTAGGAGCCCCGGCGACTTTCGCGCGTTCGTAGGTCCGTTCCAAGAGCGCCCGCGCAAGCACGCTGCGCTGAACCTGGTACAATCGACTCGATTCCAGTAGCCCCGCTCGGGCAGCTTCGGCCAGCAGCGCATCGGCGGACCAATCTGAAATGAATTGGCCAATATCACGAACTGTCGCAACGCCTAGATGTTCGATTTGGGTTCGTCTTAGGGTGCGTTGTCCCACCAGGACAATCGTATCGGCATCGAGACGACTTGGCGACGGAGCCGGCAGATCGATAACGCCAGTATTGCTGCACGCTACGCAGGCAAGTCCAACAAAGCTCGCTATCTTCGGAGCAATTACGCAAGTTGCTCGGCTGACTCGAGGTTGGATGGGAACCGAAAGGGTCATCGCGTGGAGTCTGTTTTCGATCCTGATCTGATGCCGTGCAAAATCAGCAAGCCGACAACTACCCAGTATAGACCTTTCGCGTCCTTGCCGCTGCACAATCCTGAGAGCCCCGTCAGCACGGCGAGCGAACTTGCCAGCAGCGCTAGCAGTCCCGGAACGGCACGCAGAAACGTTGCGGTCATGGCCTATAGAGCGTACCAACTATGATACCAGCCGCAGCCAGCAGTAGTGCGAAAATTAGGGTACGCTCCGTGAGAAGCCGTGGACCTATCGCCTTTGGGCGTGCATCAACACGCTCAGCCAAGACGCCCGCGGTTGCGAGTAGCCACAGGGCCCACCCAATGGCCGTAGCGGCAATCAATACTCCGCGACCGTCTCCGCCCAAGATGCCGATTTTCAAGAATACCGCCAAAGCAACAGACAACGAAAATGCCAAATGGAAAAGCCCCCTGATGGTTTTCTGTCCAACGTGCGGGGGCGCATGCGGAGCTTCGGTGGAGCTCAGAGCAGCCGACAGTGCCACCGCGTGTCGAGCACGAACCCAAGCGACGCCAAACAGGCACCAGGCGACGGCACCTAGAAGCGTGCGAAGCTCCGCAAGGTTGGCCGTGAGCCGGGCATGCCCGAGAATCAGCCACGTAGCAAGACAGGCGCCAAAGTAGCCTGCCGTCGCCAACCCGTCGGACAAGGTAGGGAACCGGATTGCCGCTATCCAACCGGAAATGAGAATTGCCAGCGCCAACAGGCTCAACGCACGACTCAAGAGCGGCGCCTCGGGCGAGAACGACGGCACGGCTACCGTGAGAATCCACGCATAGAAACCCATCAATAACGGGTCGAGAGTCAAACGCTTCGCGGCGGAGACCCAGGCAGTCAACCCAAGGCCTCAACAAATCGGACCAACGTCAGAACAGGGTGGCCTGTAGCGCCCTTCGGATAGATATTCTTCGGTCTGTCTGCCAGGACGGGCCCGGCCACATCACAGTGAATCCAGGGGGTGTCGCCAACAAATTCCTTTAGGAACATTGCGGCGCTGATCGCCCCTCCGAAGCGATCGCCCGTGTGTTTCAAATCGGCGATGTCACTCTTAAGTTGATCACGTTGTTCAGCCAGCATTGGCATTTCCCAGAATGCTTCACCCGCGACTTGCGCTGACTGCTTGAACTGATTGGACAACGTTTCGTCAGCAGTAAAATAGGCGGAACACGACTTGCCCAGCGCGACCATGCATGCACCGGTCAACGTAGCAATGTCAATCATCAGATCGGGACGGAGTTTGCGGCCGTAGGCCAGACCGTCTGCGAGCGCCAGTTGACCCTCCGCGTCGGTGTTGATGATCTCCACGGTCTTACCGTCCAGCGAGGCGACCACATCCCCCGGGCGATAGGCGTTGCCGTCCGGCATGTTTTCAGCCAATACGAACAGGCCATGCACTTCGACGGAAGGTCGCAGACAGCCAATTGCGTCCATCGTCCCAAGAACTGCGGCAGCGCCCGCCATGTCGCTCTTCATCTCGTCCATTCCAGCGGCGGGCTTGATACACAGGCCACCGGAATCAAACGTCAACCCCTTACCGAGAAGCACAATCCGCTTTTTTTGGCGTGATTTGGGGGTGTACGTCAAGTGCACGAAACGCGGCTCATTGCGGCTGCCACGACCCACCGCGGAAAGCAGCGACATGCCCGTCCGGTCAATGCCACGCGCATCAAGAACCTTGATGCGAAACCCATGCTGGCGCGCCACGCGGGCCGCGAGACGCGCAAAGGCATCCGGCGTCATCACATTGGAGGGTTCGTTCACCGCGTCACGGCAAAGAGCGACCGCTTGACCCACCCGCTGTCCGACTTCAATCGCATGCACGGCGCTAGCCGTTTGTTTCGGCGGACCACTCAAGATGACCTTGTCGAGCTGCTTGTTCGCAAGTCGTTCCGACGTAAGGTACTTCACGAATCGATAGGCGCCGAGTGCCACACCTTCCGCGATCACGCGCAACTGTCGCGTGTCGAGATTCTCGGGCAATGCCAATGCCACGCTCGAGGCGCCAGCCGCGACGCTGTGCCGCACGGCGACAGCCGCGAAATTGCGAACGCGGGCTTCATCGCGCCAGTCGTCCGCGCCAATGCCGACGAGCAATATCCGTTGCTGCGGCAATCGTCCAAGGGTCGTACATTCAAACACCTGATCGGGACGACCGACGAATTCGGCCTTTTGTGCCAGCGTTCCTATCATGCCATCTACTAGCTGGTTGAGTTGATTCAACGGCGGATCGCGCTCGAGTTTGCCGAGCGCGATTGGCAGCGCGATTGCGTCAGCCTTGTGCCGTACGAGCGGCCCTTTTCCAATTAGAATTCGTGGAATCATCCCGGTTTTGGCCATTCGAATGCAGAGGAGTACCTCGCGAGGCCAAATGGGCCAGCAGTTTCAGCGAAATGCCGACATGGCAATTGACCTGCCTCGTCGCGTTTGGCCACAATTTGGTCTTTGGCCCACGGACGGCCCGCGCGACCTGGCAACAAGGACGGGGGCAATTGGAGACAATTGCCGGGTTCTCAGCGAGCGTCAGTCGCCGTATGCTAGCAGCTATGATGCAAGGTCCCCCTAGGCGATTGATACCGGCGTTCATGGCCATCGCGTCAATGGCAGCGGCACAAACGGATCCGGAAGAGGCTCAACCCGCCACCAATGTCGCAACCCAACCGGGGGCGGCGGCGACAGCGCCCGCTGAGCCGGTGGCGCCACCACAACCTCAGGCGCAACCGGTGCCCCCGAGCTATCCCGCGCCGCGGCCCGCGCAGCCGGCGCCCAATCCGCCGGCACCGGCGTACAATAATCCCCAACCCTACGCGCCCAACGCGGCCACCACTCAAACGTACGGTCCGCGTGACGTCAATACAAACAATTATCAGACAACCGACAACCGGAACAGCGCTCCCTTCAACGGCGGCGACGATGCCGCCAAGCCGTCGTCGAAGTTCGAGATGCCAACCATATCGGTGAGAGTTGATCCGTTCAATTGGTTGCTGGCGGGACGTTTGGGGTTCGAAATCGAGTCGCAAGTTTGGAAGTTCATTTCGGTGGAACTGGTGCCACAGTTCGTCGTCAACGATCAGCCTCCATACCTCAACCTGAACTTGATTGGCGTGCCCAACACGCTGCGCCAGAAGTCCGCCGGCATAGGCGCTCTTGCGGGTACCTCGGTCGGTGTCGGCTTCTGGTTGAATGGGACGCCTATGGAAGGGTACGTCCTTCGCGCGGAGCTCACGGACTACTCCATCGACTATGACACGGACATTGATCACGTAAACTACGTCGAAAGGGAGTTTCAAGTACTGTTTGGGCAGCATTCGAAATGGGGACCGTTTACGATTGCCGGAACGTTCGGCATCGGATCGATGCTGAACAAGCACGAGAGGTGCTTCAGCGATAACTACAACTACAACTCCACCACGCTGTCGCCGCAGACATCGGGTTGTCCCAACGGCAAACAGATGTTGCTTGCCGTCACACCCAATGATGCAACTTCGGGGCAGCCTGGTGCGATCAATCTCAATGGCTGGGCGTATCCGATTGATCTGGTCTTGCGGATTTCGCTTGGTGTAGTCTTCTGAGCCAACTGGCCGTACGTTCAGCCGTAGGTTCGGATCGTTTGTCAACCCCAATTGGCCGATTCGGTCATTCCAGAAGTAACCATTCCTCGCTAATCTGAAATTGGACCATGCCCCACTCAGTGACTTGTGGCGCGTGCAAAGCGACATTTTCAATCCCCGACGATGTTTGGGAAAAGCGCGTACAGGGCCAGATCGCGACGCTAAAGTGCCGTCACTGCAAGTCGCCAATCGAAGTTGACGGGCGAGTCCGTCGCGGCTCGGCCGCGAGCATCAACACTTCGACGGACGCGGTTCCTGCGGGCGCTCGTTCTGATGCGAAGCCTGCCGTTGACTCACCTCCAAGTCCGGCAGCGGACGGGTCTCGCCACCACCCAGCCGCAACAGGACCCGTCAAACGTGCGGAGCTCGCGCGGCAGGATGCCAAGGCCGGCACACCCAAGCCAGCGCAACCTGCCCCGGCTCCAACGAAAGCTACTCACCACGAACCACGCACCACCGGTGTATCCGATTCGGGTTGGTTTGGTGTCAAACAGCCGCAACCTTCCACCACCGCGCAACGAGTGGGCGGCGAGTACGCAGCCAAGCCGATCGAGACGGGCACCCCGTCCGGGCATAGAAGTGGTGAGGCGGCAACCAAAACTTCGCCTGCTTCGTTCGCCACAACCACAGCTGTAACGGCGCACACCAACCCGACGGGGCACAGGACGGCGGAGCGCGGCCCAGCAAGACCTGGTTTGCCTTCAAGCACCTCGCTTAGGTCAACTCAAGACGCGACGCCAAAAGCCAAGGCCGCTGCGCCGCGTGGCGAATCGAAGTTTTCGCCGGGCGTGACCGATGTCGACAAGCAGCGAGATTCTTCCGACCTGTGGGTCGTGAGCTTCGGCGCGGATGATGACCGCGAGCTTACGACTGTGCAGCTCCAAGAAACGATTGCCAAGGGACAAGTAACTCGCGACACGATTGTGTGGCGCGAGGGCATGACTGATTGGTTGCCGGTTGTCAAGATCCCCGATCTTGCTAAGTTGCTTAAGCGGGACCCAGTCGCACCGGCGACGAATCGAACAGCGCCTGCCGCAATATCAGACGACAGTGACGAGGAGACCGTCATCTTCAGGCCGGGCACGCGGGCCGCCGCGGCGGCTGCCGCCGCAGGCATCACACCGCCCACATCGCCCACCCGCGCAGCTTCCACAGGGGCAGCGTCAGGGGAAGTCGCGGGGAAGCCGGACGTGCCCGCGCAGCGAGCCAAGCTTGTGGAACCCGCGACGGCGAGTCGCGGCGGTTCGCCTCCAATGCACGCGCCCGCGCGGGCGGCGCCGTCGATCGGCAGCGCGCAACGCATCGAGAACAGCACTGGTCCAAGCCCCCAATCGGAGGATGCGCATAGGACGACTGCGACGCCAACCGCTGCCAAGGCCGCCTTCGCCACCGCAAAAACCGCAGGCGGCCCACCACCACTTCGGCGCGCTCAACCATCCAGGCCTGGGGACACGGCGGGTGCAGCAACCCCGCGGGCCACTGAACCCCACGCGTCGTCAATGAATGAAGTGGTGACTAGCGTGCCGCACTACGAGCCAGCGCGGGCAGCAGCTGCGCCCCCGCCGTTGCCGATCAAAGATAAACCGGAGGCACCCGCAGCGAAGCAGGCGATATTTCCGCCTGCTGTTCAATCTGCACCTGTTGTCGATATCGCTCCTCACAGCTTACGCGCCACGCCATCGTTTGTACCCCGTCCTTCTGATGTTGCGGCGCTCACAAAAATTCGTCCCAAATTTCCAAAGTGGCTACCGTTCGCAGTCCTCGGCGGATTGGTGGTGGCGGTCGCGCTATTGGCCGCACTATCTTGGTTTGGCGGGGACAATCAGGAAGACGCTGTGCGCAAGGCAGCTGCTGACAGTACTGTTCCGCTACCTGAAGGTTCGGGGCGGTCGCGCACGACTGCGGCAAGCAGCGCCGTCACTGCACCAAAGGACGCAAAGCCGTCTGGTGACCTATCAGCCGGGTTTGCAAACCAGTTCGCTCAGGCAGCGGCAAAACAGCGTCCCACGGCCAGGTTTGACAAGGAAGCGGCGGAGAAGGCACTGGCCCCCGGCTTCGCCAAAGCTGCGGGGTGCCATAACAAGGGTGAACCGACGGGAACCGCGTCGGCGACAATTTCGATCTCGCCATCCGGTCAGGTACTCAGCGTCACTGTCGCGCCTCCGTTCTCGACTACGTTCACAGCTGAATGCATTCGCAACGCCCTGCGTGACATCAGTGTCCCTCCGTTCCAAGGTTCGCCTGGTCGGCTGGCGCATTCGATCACCATTCGCTAGCCAAGCAACGTTACACATTCGATCAGTTCCGCGAATGATCCTGGTGGCGTGTACGGGTCAACGCTGCCTAACTGGTTCTCGGCGAACAACCCGTCTCTGCCAGGATTTCCACGCGACGTACGCGCTCCTGGCGCGTATTTTTTCTGTGGCTGTTGCGTCACTCACCAGCCCGAGCGCAAGGATCTCAATAGTATACTGTGGCTGTTTCGTTGTGCTGGCGCGCAGGACCCCGACCCTTCGCGCGGCAGCCTGCAAGTCTGTTCCAAAGCTTGCGAATTAATCGCCGGGAACAAACTTATCGGTTACCCTGTAACGATGTTCTAGAATGGCTCGACGACGTACAGCGGCGAGCGCGCAATTCAAATGGATGGTCTCGAATGACGGACACCAACATCACCGACAACAACGCCGACCACGCAACGCCCCATTTTGAGTCGAAGTTGACCGATGGTCGACAGCGCTTCCTCGCGCACGCAATCGAACATGCGTTGGCCATTTCACGACGATCAGCCGCGGATTTCATTCGACACTTTCCGCCAGAAGTCATCATGGAAGGCATGGCTGAACACGCCGAACTGCGCGCCTCGATGCTCTCTCAGACTACTGGTTTGAAGGTGAAAATTGCCATCAAGAAGTCATGGCAGTCCGCAGCGGAAGATCTGCGCATTGCGCTTTCCGAAAACGAAACTGACGCGCAAACGGTGGTTAGCGTGTTCGACCCCGACGATCGGGTCCGCTATCTTCCTCGCGCCAAAATCTGGGCGTTCCTCACCGAAGGCGAGTTTTACAATGTGACCGCCAGTAAGACCAATGAGCATCGAATTGCCAAGCAGCACATCGCATTCTTGTTGGATCGAGCTCTGAATGATGGCTTGTTGACTCACCGCGACATAATTGACGGTGTGACCGTCGCCGAACTCTCGGCTCGGTTGCCGAAAGCCGAGCTTGGCAAGATCATTGAGGGCGCTTTGCTCGCCGGACGGCACCGCAAGCCATTCACTGACATGGAGCTGTGGTCAGCGCTCACCGCACCGGCGCTGGTCGAGTACGTGCCGCTAACCCACGTATGGTCGTCTGTCATCGTGCCGAAAATCGCCGCCGCTCACGGTTTCTCGGCCGAATCGGTAGGACAAGTCGCCGCGCCGGCACCGGAGGCGCCTGCCGACGCGTCACCAGGCATATCTGGCGGCCAAGCTGGGCAAGAGTGGGTAGAACTTCCTGAAGACAACGCGTCGTCCGGGGACTTGATCTCAGAAGATGATTTCGCATGACAGAACTTCCCGTTCTGCGCGTCGAGCGTCCCTATTTAGCTGAATCCGAGTTCCTGCGACTCGAGAACTGGACCATTGCAAAGAAAAGTGTGTTTCTGATCGGGGCGCCCCCGCACGCCGAAGGAACAATCGTTCGATGCGAATTGGTTCTGGCAAATGGGATTCAGTTGTTGGTCGCCGAAGGAATCGTCGCCAAGTACTCCGCCGCAACTGGCGAACGCCCCGCCGGACTCGTAGTCAGATACCGGCGCATGACCCCAGCGAGCAGTCAATTCGTGAATCGCGCCGTGAGCAATCGGGATGGGAATGAGGGTTCCTCACCCTCAGCCGTCAATCAACCCGTGGTTCGTGAGCCCAATCCAATGAACCCTCGTCCTCCAGCTTCACCGGTGGAGCAAAGGACGCCAGCTGCGTTGCGACCAGCTGTTGAGAGGCTTAGCGAGGCTCGGGAGGTCCTGACCCGTCTGTCCAAGCGCTCGGGCAATCCAACAGAAGTCCCAGCCGGACGGGATGCACTCTTGTCGCGCCTGCGCATGCGTACAGCTCACGATTCGCGGTGACGGCTAGCCGCATCAGGCGTTTCGCACTGTGACGCGGGCGCCCATCCATGTGCCCAACAACGTCAGCACTTGGCGAGGCGATTGTTGGCGGGCAGCACGCGACAAGCCACGCATTGTCCGGGCAATTTCTGTGTGGTGGTAAGCAGCCCGGCATTTTTCGCGCTGCGTTGCGCCGAGACCACAAATTGGGATGGTTCTTTTGGAGTGCCATTGAAATCGTCAATTCGGCATGGTGTATGCTTCTTCTCTTGATGAAATGTTCGTCGGAAATTGATCTGTTCCGCGACAATTCCGTAAGATGTTTGCCTTACATAGTCTTGAAACCTAGACAAGCGAACACAGCTTGGCAATTTGGAGACGGGTCAGCGCAAAGAGCTGACCCGACAGAGAGAAATGGTTCCGACACGCTGGTCATTGATGGTCGCCATTCTAGCCCTAGGGGGGCTGGCTGCAGTAGACGTCCGTCACGCCCCGACCAAAGCAGATGAACAAACTCAGGTAGAACCGCAACACAGGCCGGCCGCGTCTCTGGCGCAACAAGCCGCAATGACTGCAGTACCGACGTCTGCCGGGGAGCAACGCAAATCAAGTGGCATTTGCCCGGCCGACATGGTCGAGGTCCAGGGCGACTATTGCCCGGCGCCGGAGCAGATATGTGAAGAGTACATAAGTGAGAAACGGGACCGCTGTGAGCGCTTCAGACAGAAAGTGCGGTGCTATGGCAATCCGGAGGGCAAGCACTTCTGCATGGATCGCTACGAGTTCCCCAATGAAGCCGGTCATCGACCTACAGTCTCAGTGACGTGGGATCAGGCACGCGACGTGTGCGCCAATGAGGGCAAACGCCTCTGCACCGCGGAGGAATGGACGCTGGCGTGTGAGGGTCCAGAGCGAAAGCCTTATCCCTTTGGCTTTGCTCGTGATGCCGCGGCCTGCAACTTCGATAAGCCGTACATTTTGCCCGACAATTTCGGCGTACAACGATCCCCAAACGCGTGCGGCAGAGATTGATCGAATCAACCAGAGCGAACCGTCCGGTTCGCGGCCTGGCTGCGTCAGCGACTACGGCATATTTGACATGACGGGCAATGTGGATGAGTGGGTCGTCAACGAACACGGTTCGGCGCAAGGCCCAGAATTCCAAAGTGGTCTAAAAGGCGGCTATTGGGGCCCAGTTCGCAATCGCTGTCGGCCCATGACGACAGACCACAACAGCTGGCACCACGGCTACCAGATAGGCTTCCGCTGCTGCAAAGACCCGGACGATACGGGTCGGACGCCCCCAATCAGCGGCAGAGCAGCAGAGGAACCCCTGCCAAACGCGCAGGACCAGACCCGCCCTCCGACGATGGAACCAGCTCGGTCCTAACCGCGGTTGCGTGAGTCTCGACCCAGGCCAAACCTATTGCCGAGTCGCGTGTGCCGGCGCTCAGACAAGACCCCGGGCAAATTTGTCGCGCGCCGTCGCAAAATGTCGCCGCCAACAGCTTCCACGTGCTTCAGACTTGCGGCGCCCGGTCTTAGCCGAGCAGAGCTAGACGTGCCCGTCTCAATCATTGATCACCCATACGGGGAATTCCTGCACGAGGTGGAGAAACCGACTCGGTACACCGGTCGTGAGCACGGGACTACGATCAAGGATTGGAACAGTGTCCGTGCGCGAATCTGCCTCGCTTTTCCGGATATCTACGACATTGGCACAAGTCACCTTGGGTATCGAATACTGTACGCGATTCTCAATGACAACCCGGATATCCTGGCCGAACGATGCTACGCGCCATGGGTCGATTTGCGGCGAGAACTCCTGAAGCGACAGTTGCCGCTCGTTTCCCTCGAAAACAGAAGGCCGTTATGCGAGTTCGATGTCGTGGGTTTCTCGCTTCAATTCGAGCTTTGCTACACGAATGTACTTGCCATGTTGGCGCTGGGGAGGATTCCCCTGCGTTCAAGCCAACGCACGCATGATCACCCACTGGTCATAGCAGGTGGACCCGTTGCGACGCATGCCGAGCCGATGGCGCCGTTTTTCGATGCCATTCTAATCGGCGACGGCGAGGAGGCTTGCAGTGAAATCGTGCTGGAGTGGTGCCGCAGTCAATCGATGGGGCTGGCGCGAAACGCGCGCTTGCAGCGGCTGGCGAATATCTCCGGGGTGTATGTTCCGAGCCTATACGAAACGGCGCGCGACGAACATTGTTCCTTGGTAGCAGTCAGTCGCCCGCGAAGCGAAGAGGGTCCCCTCCCCATAAGGCGCCGCGTCCTCGACTCACTCGACGACTATCCGTTTCCCGCGCGGGGTCCCGTGGGAGGTCCTGAAGCCATATTCGACAGGTTGAGCGTCGAAGTGGCCCGTGGCTGCACAGAAGGCTGCCGGTTTTGCCAGGCGGGAATGATTTATCGCCCCGTAAGAGAACGCCCACCCGCGCAGGTACTCGAGACGATCGAGGCGTCCATTGCGCAGTCCGGGCAAGATGAAGTGAGCTTGACTGCGCTGTCCACAGCCGATGTCAGTTACATCTCGCCGTTGATCAAGACACTTGTGAGGCGAACCGCCAAGGAAAGGGTGAGTCTTGGCGTCGCCTCGCTACGAGCCTATGGACTGAGTGACGACTTGTTGATAGAGATGCGCAAGGTGCGCGCCACCGGGCTTACATTCGCTCCGGAAGCCGGAACTCAACGGCTGCGTGACGTCATAAACAAAAACATCACAGACGAGCAAATCGTATCGACGGCGGAGCGCGTTTTTTCGCATGGCTGGCATCGCGTCAAGCTCTACTTCATCATGGGCCTACCGACGGAAACTGACGATGATTTGCACGGCATCGTTGACGTCGGGCGCCGAGTGCTCGAGATCGGAAGAAAGCACTCGAGAAAACGGCCGGAAGTTACCGCCAGCGTTTCGGTGCACGTGCCCAAGCCACACACGCCCTTTCAGTGGTGTGCCATGGACTCGTTGCCTGAGATCAATCGCAAGCAGTCATTGCTGCGTCAGCTGACGCGCGGCATCCGCGGCCTGCAACTGCGGTTGCATGATCCCAGGGCAAGCGTGCTCGAATGCATCCTAGCGCGTGGTGACAGGCGCTTGGCCGATGTAATTCAGTCTGCATATGAGCTGGGAGCGGAGTTCGACTCTTGGGATGAGCAGTTCCGCCCGGACCTGTGGGAAAAGGCTTTGAGCAAACACGAAGTGGCACAAGACCTGTACCTCGGTACACTGCCCCTATTTGCGCGATTACCGTGGGATCACATCGATGTTGGCCTGGAACCTGAGTTCTTGCCACGCGAATATCGAAAGGCGCTGAAGAATCGACTGAGTCCGCCGTGCGGCAAGCCGGTGGGAATGCACGTGCACCACACGAGCATCGCGCAGGCCGCGGGTGATACCCGCAAGCTTGTCTGCTACGTGTGTGGCATCGAATGCGACCTGACTAGAATGCGAGAGCAAAGACTCTCGTACCTCGGGCAACTTGGCGCGAACCAATCACAAACGTCGCTTGCAGCGGCCGCCTCGAGCGTGCGTGCCGCGATCACCTCGGGTGAGCCCGAAAAACTTCGGCCGCAGCGCGATATCGACTCGATTGGACGTTATCGGTTTAGATACGCGAAACTAGGGCCGGCTGTCTTGCTCGGGCATGGCGATCTGATTCGCGAATTGCCGCGCGCGCTCAGGCGCGCCGGGTTGCGGCTCGACTACAGCCAAGGGTACCATCCAAAAGCTGAGCTCTCTTTTGGGCCGGCACTGTCGCTCGGCGTAGCGAGCCTAGATGAATACGTTGATGCCACGATCATTGACGCGCCAGGGCTCGAAGACATGCTCGATCGACTATCGGTGGAGCGGCACAGCGGCTTGTGGTTCCGCGAAGTTCGGCGGCTCTCCGGGCAAACCCTCGGTCTTAGCAAGTTGATTCACGCGGCTCACTATGCGGTTGTCATCTCAGCCGCTGCGGTCGAAGCCAACGGCGGTGTGCGCGGACTTGAGGAACGACTGGACCGTTTCATGGCCTTGACGAGCGCGCCTGTCGAGCGCAAAAAGGGCGGGGCGGTTGGCACTGTTGACACACGACGATTTGTCCAACGTTTTGAATTCGCGGCGGATGCCACAAGGCGAGCAATCGGTCCCTATCTTGGCGAAGCTGGCGCCGTTGTCGACTTGGTTGTCGCGCTGGGTCAGTCTGGATCGGTCAAACCCCGCGAGGTCCTTCAGGCAACGTTGCAGGGAGCATCCATGGAACATCACGCGATTCGCGTAGCGCTGCTAGACGAAATGCAACATCCTATCCACGACGGCTTTGCAGACGAAGTTGCCTTCTTGGAACAATCGCCCCAATTTGCGTCGTCTAGCTAGATCAAGGGTTGCAGCGGTTCCTTTTGCCTTCCTGCTACGGCGGAGCAAGACATATCAGTCATGAAGGACTATGATGGGGTGTATGACTGACGAATTGACATCTCGCCTGGTCGCCAAACCTGACCCACGACCCGACTCTGCCCCCATAAGAGAGTTGGACGCCCCGACAAGCGGACCGCCTGGTTACGGGATTGTGCCGGACCGTCCTTCATCGCAACCCGCAGCGTTTTCGGAACGTGAACAACCAACCCTGGCATCACCCAACAGTGTGACGTCACCTTCGCCAGCATCATTGGAGGATCGTTTGACAGGGGCTATCGATCGAATTCGCCAATTGGAGTCTGATCTGGAAGCCATCTATGCCCAACTGGAACATTTATCGGACGCATTGAGCATGGAGCAAATGCGCCGCCGCGCAGCGCGAATGGGGCGATACTTGCTGTGGGGAGCCGTCATTGCCGCCATGGCGACATTCTGGATGCTACTTCGACTGCGCGCCGGCTCGCATTGAGCTAATCTTAGCGAGAGTCAAGTCGTGGATTTTCCTCCGATGCCCGCACCCAGCCCGTTCCTTTGGATCTTGCTGGTGTTCACTGTCTGGATGCTGTCAGACGCAATCCGTTGACGCGCGGGCTGGTTTTGGTATCTCGTAATTCTGGTCGCTCCACTCGGGCCCGTCATATATTTCGTGTTGGTCAAACTGCCAAACATCGCGACGGGACGTCCGGTGCCTGGCGCGATGGGTGGACGTGGGTCCTTTGCAGTTCCGAACAATCGGCTTTCGTCCAGCTTCTTGACACCTGGACTCGACCACGCCGACCAATTGGAAGAAGCTGAACGCTACGACGAGGCCATGCCCATCTATCAGGACGCGCTGGCGAACAATCCCAATGACCTCCAAGCGTTGCACGGATTGGCCCGATGTGAGCTTGGTCTTGGCCATCCACGCGTTGCCGTGGCCCTGTTGGAACAGGTACTGAACATTGATCGTGAGTACCGAAACTACGGAGCCGCACTTGACTACGCCGACGCGCTCTGGTTGGCAGGGCAGAAGCAAGACACGCTGGAGCTGCTCGAGGGCTTGGTCAACGCGACGGGCCGGGTCAACCATCGGCTGGCATACGCACATTACCTGGCACAAAGCGGCAATCTGGCCAAGGCGAAGAATGAGGTTCAGCGAGTTATCGACGAACACGCCAAAATGACGGGCGCCGAACAAATCAGAGATCAACGGTGGCTCGAGCGCGCCGATCGCATGATCGCCGAGTGGGACTTAACTTCAGAAGGATTGGCGCCACCCGAGTGAGACGGTATGAGGTACCACCGCGGCGTAGGGGCCTTCTGACGGTGGATCGTTTCGATACACAGCCCACAACACCACCGCGGATAAGGTAACGGCTGAGCCAATTCCCACGAAGACGTCCGCCAAGTGAGCGTTGGATACCGCGTCGTCACTCTTTCCGACAGCCGCCGCTTTGTCTTGGGTGCATTGCTTGGCGGGACAGATGGTGTTCGCGTCGTTGTTCAAACCTATCGCGCGAACGCCAAAATACGAACCGACCGCCACAGCCGCAAGACCGGCGCCTCCCATCACATACGCAATCGTGCGAACGTTCTTGCGATGAGCACGTTCACGGGCGGACGATGTCGATGTGTCCGATGTCGCAGTTCTTTGAACCGGTTGCACCACGGTTTTAGCCGTTGTGGGTACTGGTCTTGCTTGGAGTGGCGGCACCAAAACGCTTTCTGTGACCGAGGGACCGCCGACAGTGATTTCCGCCGACCACGGGTCATAGTTTGGCGCGTGAACAGCGAGTTTATGTTTGCCTGAGTTGACGGGCAGTTTTGCGTCGGAGATCGCAGGCAGTTCTGTCCCGTCAATTGCGAGAGTCACTCCCGAGATCGCCTGCGTTGCTGGATCGAGCTTGAGCTCGATGTAGGAAAGTTTTGGCTCGACCGATTCGAGTCCCTCGCGCGCCCTTCGCTCGCGATCTTCACGCCGATCGTGCCTAGCTATGGCCAACGCGTCGTTGTAGCGGGCCCACGAGCTAGCAAGCTTGCCTTGCCTTTCGTAGCAGATTGCCAGAAGTAGCACCGTGCCGCCAGCTGGATCAATCTGGTAACTTTGGGCCAGCTTTGGGCAGGCATGCCCAAAGTCGTCGGCTTGGAATAGTCGTTTCCCTTCGCGGAACAGCGACTCGGCCACCGCTTCGCCGGTCTGAGCGGATGCGACATGCACATTGAGCATCAAGCTGATACACGTCGCGAGCACCTCGACCGAAATCAGGGCTGCCTTGTGCCCGAGGCTGGGCTCTTTGATTCGACGAGTTTGAGGGATACTCATGGTGACATCGGAGATTGTGGCGGCGTACCGCATTGATAGGGTCTAGTAGCGCATCGGAAATGCTGATGCGCTCACCTGCGAGTGTCGAAGATATCCTCTTCACGCTTGCTTGGGGAGGTCCCTTTTGCGGACGAGCGACTTTGCGTCAACGATTTTGCCTCCGAGGCGCGGGCAATTGTCGCGCCCGCGGCCGCCTTCCTAGCGGCGCCTTGGGCCACGGGTATCGTCGAAACCGCTCGGCTAGCTTCTCGCGGAACCTCAGTAGCGCCTAAAGCCGTCTGAGGCGACGATTCTGCGACGACGACTGGAGGCGGCGGGACCATCGAAGCGGATGGCGGCAATAGGGAACTCGAGGGGGATGGCGCCTTGGCCGCAGACGAGGCCGCGGTGCCCCTGCGCGACAAGACAAGAGCGCCGGCAACCGTCAGCAGCAAGAGAACCGCCGCGTAAATCAGGTACTTCCTTCTCTGCGCGGGCGGCACGGGCGTTGTCTCGATATACGACTCCGTTGACATCAACGTTGCCGTACTCGCCAGGAGAGCCTCGGTGTCTGCAGGGGCCACTTGCTGGTGCTTGCCAGACTCCGACGTTTTTATGCCCAAGGCGCCGCGAATGCGCGTCAGCGAGTAGCGGGCAGCTTCCGGACCGTATGGAACCAAGTCTTCAGCAAGTTCAGCAACGGTCTGATAACGATCGCTCGGCTTCTTCTCCAAACATCGTTCGATGACCGTTGACAGGCCAATGGGGATCTCCGGACGAATCGACCGAATCGGCGCAATCGGATCGGTACTAACGGCAGCGGCCACACCCGTAATGCTGTCGCCATCAAAAGGCAATTGATCGGTCAGGAGCTCATAGAGGGTGATACCTAGCGACCAAATGTCCGAGCGGTGATCGACCGATCGCGCGCTGCGGATTTGCTCGGGTGACATGTATACGGGTGAACCGAGCACAGTGCGCGTCTTGGTGAGGCTGACATCTTGCTCAAGCTCGGCTCGTGCCTTGGCAATACCGAAATCGAGCACCTTGATAAGCGGCGATCCATCAGTTCGATTCGTCAGAAAGAAATTCGACGGCTTCAAATCGCGGTGCACAATGCCAATGTGATGTGCTTCAGCAATTGCCTCGCAGGCTTGCAAGACATAGCCGACTGCGTCGCTGATCGAAAGCGGCCCTTGATGACGAACAACGTGGTCGAGATCTTGACCATCAAGATACTCCATGACCATATACGGTGACCCATCTTCGAGCGAACCGACATCGAGCACGCGGGCGACGTGCTCATTCTTCAACTTCACTGCCGATTGTGCTTCACGAACAAAGCGCGCAATATCCGTTGCATCGCGATCGACCTGCGGCAAAAGAAACTTGAGGGCGACGGTCTCGCCCAACTGCAGGTGCCGCGCCGCCACGACAATGCCCACGCCGCCTGTCGCGATAACGCGCTCTACGCAGAATTTACCCGCGACGATTTCGCCAGCCTGTAGACTCGCAGCACCAGTCACACTACGTACGGTAGACCTAGCTCGGCGGTGTTGTCTACGAATTGAGGGGCGAGAAAAAGTGTCTGCGAAGGATTTCCGGTCTCGGGGGCGTGGGGAACTCCATGCGCGCGATTCTGCGCACTTCACCTACTTGCGGAATGATGCGATGCATGCCGGGCCATTCTTTGCGAATTCAAAACGCTCACCTAGGCCAGCCACCCCAAAGATCCTGGCCCAGACTCAAGCGCGCTGGCCGGTTTACCAGCCCCTCCCGCGTCCCAATCGAGTCCACTTTGACCCGGCCAAATGGCTTTCGACATCCACGCCATGCTTGCCTACTGCGTCACGCGCACGGTACTTTGCAGCCCATAGTACTGTGAGACGGGCACTGGGATTGCTTGGTTGTCCTGGCTGTTGTACGGAACAAGCTGTAAGTCATTGGTCGATGTGAAAGTTCGCTGCGTATCCGTTACGTAGTATGGGTCGATGCGCACTCCAAAAATGTGTTCAGTCCATTGCTTGTCAGCGGAGCCACCGTTGAGCGGGTTGTCGCCGCAATAGGTGCACTGCGGCTGATAATTAGCAGGGACAAGTTCAGACCAGTTTTGTTGTTGGATTTGTTGTTCGAATAGGGCGAAGTTCTCCGGAACGAGATCGGTAATCAGCGTGTTGCCCCGGGCATCGGTTATCAGCGGGCTCGCATAGGTGAGCGCGGCCACAATGGCGCGGGTTTGTGAGGCACTCGCGCGACCATTCACGGCCTCAATCAACCTCGTGATCTGAAGATTCTGCTCCGCTGCGTTACCTGGCTCCGCGTTCGCGCCGCCGGCGTCCGCTGAGCCATAGTACGGACCCCCATTGGGCAGAAACACCTCCGAATTGGGCGCTCGAATACTCGCACACCAGAAGTCGATGACCGCGTTGTTCGGGAGCAGCAGCGGCACGCGAAGCGCAGCTCGATTCCACGTTGAGGCGGGCAATAATACGACTTCAGGACTGTCACCGTTGGCAATAGGCAACTTGCTCAGAACGGCAATACCGGTGTAACCGTCGTAAACATAGTGGGGTTTGCCGCCATTTCCGGTCGTGCATTTCGAGTACATGTCTTCGATAGATTCGCCAGAGGACAAGTGGGCGATAGCGCACATGTAACAAGCGTCTGAGTCATGCGAGCCAGCCGCCAAGAATGTGTTAACCGGGGTGGCGCAGGCTTGCGCAGCACAACCAATCGCCAAGCTCCCATCACTCGCGAAGTGGTGCAGGCCGCCGTCAGTTGCAGCAATGCAGCCACCGCTAGAATAGTCTAGACTCGGTGAGAGCAGACACGTCTCAAAGTCAAGCAGCGTACTTTGCAGGTCGCCGCTGCAAGGGGGATCGTTGTAGACAGGCGTGTTGCCGTTCTGATCAGTCAAGTCGCTGGCGCTGGATACCTGCGCGTCATCCGAAAATACGATGTTCATTCCGGTGGTATCGTTGAGCTTGTCGGCGAGTTGCTGGCGTATCTCCGGCGAATACAGCTCGGGCAAACACAGCACATCGGCTGAACTATTGTGAATCGCCTCCAGCGCAGCCGGCGTTCTGATGTGGATGTAGTCGGTGAAAATATCCGTCAGGTTCGGGTGAAAGATGCCGAAAACCTTGGCGCGTGGGTCGCCACATGCGGCAAAGAAACCGTAGGGCATCGTTTCGTCACAAGACCACATTTTGGCCGGGTATTCCTTCTGTCCCGCCGCGCCAATCAGAAACAGTGTGTAGCGGTGCGCCTTGGTCATACCGATGATGGAATAAACAAATGGTGTGTCGCCGGATTCAATATGGCTCGCACCTAGCGTCAAACCACCAACATCGCTCGAGATGCTTGGATAGATCATGTACCCGAGGGCGTTGACCGTCACGGTCCCGACGCTGCCTGCAGCGGCAATCGATCCGAAATTGACATTCGGAAAGATTCTCAACGACATTGTTGGCGGGCTCTTGGTTGGGTCCACCAGGCCCGCATCCAGCACGCCTTCGCCCGAAAGCGCATGAAAGAAGCGCATGTAAATGTTAGCGGACGTGGCGGTGTCGGCGCTCGTTTCGTCCTGCAGCGCAGCAAGTGTCGCATTCGCCGAGCTCACATCGGATCCATAGGCAACAACCGACGTCAACTCGGCAGACGAAACGGTGACCCCGCTCTTGACGGGACCATCGCTATTGCAATCGCTGCCGTACTGAACCAGTTTGACGTCGTACGTTCCAGGTGCGACGTTGAGCGCAATCGTATACTGACCGTACGCGACACCAGCGGGGCAACTGTCCGATGCTTGGAGCATGGGCGACGACGGAAATGTGCCTCCGGCGGGACGCACGCAGATATCGAGCTTGGCGGACGACGGAATCATGTTTGCCACGCGCAGCCCTATCCCGCTGTCGTTGGACGCGGCGCATAGCGACGACGCCGCCGCGTCCACCGCCGGCAACAGCTCCTTCTTCTCAATGCCGGCGAGCTTTTCGCAGGCGCACGTGCAGCCCAAAGTGAGTGCAAGACCCCAAAAATCCAAAGTCGCTTTGCCACTGATGCGATGAATCCTACGCTGGGTCTCGTCGATTGCGCCACCACTCATGCAAGTCGGTGACTGTGTGTTCAGGTCAGCGGGGCGCCTGCGCTGAACGTGCAGTCATGTCGAAACTTGACTTGGAGCGATACTGTCCGCCGGCCAAGTTCCTGGCGCATGCCCGCGTCCCTTGTCGAAGGCACGGTTTTTTCGACAGATCGAGTCTCCAGGCCACGGGCGAGCGCCCGCACGGCCCCCGCGCGGACCTCGCCCTCAACCACCGCGTCGCAGTTCGGTCAGCACAAGTTTGCTCACGGCCTTGAGCGTATCAAAGACGCCAACGCCCGTGCGCGCGACTGCTTCAAAGTCTGGCACCACCATGGGGTTGATGAGCGGCCGCAGTTCGTCCAAAGCCACGACATTGGGCAGATCGCGCTTGTTGTACTGAACGACGTACGGAATCTTCTCGAGCGAATAGCCCTGCTCGGCGAGATTCGTGCGCAAGTTGTCAACGCTCTCTTGGTTTGCTTCGAGGCGCTCGATTTGACTGTCAGCAACGAAGATAACGCCGTCCACGCCCTTCAATATCAACTTGCGACTGGCGTCGTAAAAGACTTGGCCGGGCACCGTGTACAAGTGGAAGCGCGTCTTGAAGCCGCGAATCTCCCCAAGGCTCAGGGGCAGAAAATCGAAGAACAACGTTCGCTCGGTTTCGGTTGCGAGCGAGATCATTTTCCCCTTCGCCTCGGGATTGGTGCGCTCGTAGATGTACTGCAGGTTGGTGGTCTTGCCGCAAAGACCCGGACCGTAGTAGACGATCTTGCAGTTGATCTCCCGAGCCATGTAGTTGATGAAGCTCATCGCCCGGATGCCCTAGTCGTTGAAGAGATTGTCGATATCCTCATCCGTAATCTCGGCGAAAGGCGAGTCCCCGCCGGGTTCCTGAACCTTAGCTAGCAGGGCTTCGAATATCCGGTTGAGTTCGTCGCTGGCCTTACGAACTCGTAATCGCACGAGGCCCAAGCTCGATTTCGAATCGAATATTACAACGAGAATGACGCGATTCCCGACTAGCTGAATGTGAATGTTCGCCTTTTCCCCTTCGTGGAACTGCGTCGCGAACTCGTTTTCACGCAAGAGCTTGGCAATGCCACCGGTCGCCGCGATATTTCCCGCAGTAAGTGAGGCGAGCGAGGTTGTGTCGATGTTCTCCACCTCGCCGCTCGCCGCGATGAGTTGGCCGTTCTTGTCGACGATGAAGACGACTTTGGCGTTCGCTTCCTTCACCAGGCGATCAACCACAGCCTGGATCTGGTTGAACTCCTCTTCGTACATCACCATCTGGGGGTTGACCATCCGAGCCTCCGCAAACTCTCTCGCTGTCGATAGGGTCCAGCAGCGACTTGCCATGTCCCGGCGACCACCCTTTGGGCGCCGGCTGTTCTCAAAACTCCATTTCGGCGTTCGGGGAACAAAACGCGCAAGCAGGCACCCTTCTATATGACCCGACCGCGAGCATCAAGCAGCGGGAACGTGATATGAGACAGGCCTGCGGGCCGTATCAAATGCGAAGCCGGTTGAGTCACTCCGTTTGTCAACCGTCCGGTTGCTCGGTGTACTGTCTTTTCTGGCAACTGGGTCACTTTATTGCGCGGATGAAGAGCGGAGTGTGCGACGGCTTAGGCCTTCATAGAGCATGCAAGGTGCCACACATCTTCGTTTGCTCGGCCGGTAAGGACCGGGTACAGGTGGTTTCAACATCGTGAAGTTAGACTACTTTTTGCTCGCCTCAGCCCTGGTCGGAACGTTGTCCTTTCCCGAAGTGGCCTCTGCCACAGCTTCCAGCGAGGAATTGAATCGCTTAGAGACGGTCGAACATCTGAGCACTGGCGCTCGAATCACAGCACTCAGACAGGTCTGGTCGGGTTGGGATCGGAACAATCCCGACGCGATCGAAGAAATCCTATTGTCGGCCACGCGGTCGCCGCGACTAGACACAGCAACGCGCGCCTATGCCGGACTGCTTGAAGCCTACGCCCGATCACGGCGTGGCGATATCGTCGCAACCCGCGAGCAAATCGCCAAACTCGGATTTGTGGATCGCTGGCTCGTCGTCGGACCGTTTGACAACGAGGGAAAAGCTGGCTTTTTGCGCGATCTGCAACCTGAACACGAATTCGCGAATGAGATCGTGCTGGGTCGTCCCTACCCAGGCAAGGAACGTCCCGTGCAGTGGCGAGTCATTCCGAACGAATTCAGATTCGGTTGGCTTGACTTTGGTGCTGTCATGCGCCCACAGAAAAGTATCTGTGCCTATGCGACGACGTTCGTTCGCGCCCACAAGGACAAGAGCTCAACCCTGTCGGCTTATGTCGGAACGGCCGGTGCCTTCAAGCTATTCGTAAACGGGATCGACGTCTTGCATGACGATCACTACCGGGGGCACGATGTCGATCGTTTCGCGGCAAGTGTGCGCATACCTGCTGGCTACAACGACTTTACGGTCAAAGTGTGCAGTGCTGATGCCTCACCCGTGGTGAGTCTGCGTCTCGGCGACAGCCAAGGCAATCCTGATTCATCCATCGAGACGAGCAATGACCCATTGCTCAGCGCGACGGCGCGTCGTGCCGCAAGTGAACGAGAAAGACATAGAAAGACATCCGCTGCGGCCGTCAGGAGCAAGAAGAAGGGCGCTCCCGAAACAGAAGCCGGGTTGTCGGTGCTTCAATCACCCGCTGTGCGCGGACCGATCCAGATTTTCGAAGAACAGGTAAACGCCAAGAAACCCAGCGCCGAGGCACTGGCAGACTACGCCGAATATCTGCACATCACGCGGGGTGACGACCCGTCCCAACATCAAGCGCGTGATCTTGCGACGCAGGCCGCTGAACTTCAACCAACCGTGTCCCATTTTCTCCTGGCAGCCTCACTTGCTGAGGACCGCAACCTGCGGGCACGCTGGTTGGAACGAGCCGAAAACCTCAAGAGCGAGGAACCCAAGGACAAGGTAAAGCTGCTGCTCGCACGCGCCACTCACGAACGCTCGGGTCCGTCTCCCCAAGGCTCCGTGACTTGGTTCAAACGAGTGTTGTCAATGGAACCTGACAACATCGAAGCCACCGTGCAATTGGCGGAACTTTACGGATTATTCGGACTGGATGAAACCGCGCTCGTGATGCTCGACGGCACACTACAACGCATGCCCCACTCGGTGCGATTGTTGTCCGCAAAATCCGAAAGACTCCGCAAGCTGGGGCGCTCAACGGAGGCCGCCGAAGCGGAGCGTCAGTACGCCAATCTGCGCTTCGACGACGGAGCTTGGTTGGGTAAGATGGTTGACTTGTCTCTGTCAAGGCAGGATGCTACGGCAGTCAATTGGTGGGTAGGGAGACTGCTTGACGCTAACCCGCATAGCCAATGGGCACTGGGCGTAGCGGCGAGGGCGCAGCGCGCCACCGGAAATACTAAGCAAGCCTTGCGGAACTACCAGAAGGCGCTTGAGCTAGCCCCGGAAGACACAGGCACGTTGCGTGCGCTCGCGGATTTGCGCGGCGAACTTGGGCAGCGCTCCGAGCAGATTCGACTCTTGCGACGTTTGCTGGACTACGCCCCGCAGGCCAAGGATGTGCGCGACTATGTCGAACATTTGGAACCGCAGCGCGCACACGAAGATGAGATGTACGCTTGGCCAGCCGAGCGCTTCTTGCCATTGAGGTACGCGGCAGCAGAAGGACAAAACCAGCGCATACTGCGAGACCTGACTGTCACAACCGTGTACCCCAACGGTCTGTCCGGTCGTTTCCGGCAGCTCGTATTTCAGCCGTTGACCGACGCCTCCGCTGCCCTGTCGCGACAGTACGCGTTTAGCTACGAAGCCGATCAACAAGCTGTCCAGTTGCGCGGTGCGCGTGTCTATCGCGGCGACGGTCGAATAGACGAGGCGATTGAATCCGGAGAGAGTGCGGCCAATGATCTGTCGATTTCGATGTATACGTCGCAAAGGACATTCTACGTTCAGTTTCCGCGACTTGAGCCGAAGGATGTCGTTGAACTTCGTTATCGAATCGAAGACATGACGCCCCGAAATGAGTACGCCGACTACTTTGGCGACTTGGTCTACTTGCAGCAGGACGAACCGGTCCGCAATGCCGAGTACGTGCTTATCTCCCCCAAGTCGCGCAAAGTCCACTTCGATACAAACCTAGGTTCGCTGCTCAAGCATCAATCCAAAGAGTCGAGTGATACTCGGGTTGATCAGTTCACTGCCGACAATTTGAAGCCGATTCAACCTGAACCCAACATGCCGGCGTACGGCGAACTCTCGGGATTCATTCACGTGTTGACGTTCGACTCGTGGGACAACTTGGGACGCTGGTACTGGGGATTCATCAAAGACCAATTCGATGTGGACGAGGACACGCGCCGACTGGCGCTGCGTATCACGAGTTCAGCAAGGACCGAAGCAGAGAAGGTGCAAGCCGTCTATGATTGGGTCGTCCAGAACACGCGATATGTTGCCTTGGAATTCGGCGTCTACGGGTACAAGCCGCATCGGGCGGTTCAAACGCTGACTCGGGGTTGGGGCGACTGCAAAGACAAGGCCACTGCAATCATCGTGCTGCTCAAGAACTTGGGCATCGAATCTCGATTCGTTGCTGTACGTACTCAATTACGTGGCGAGCTGGCGTCGTCTGTAGCAAGTCTTGCGCCTTTTGATCACGCTATCGTGTATGTCCCGTCTTTGAAGTGGTATCTGGATGGCACGGCAGAAGGTTCGGGCAGTCGCGAACTGCCCATGATGGACCGGGGTACCATGGCGCTGCACCTCTGGGACGGCAAGGCGCAGATTGTCCGCATTCCATTCGGTGATCCCAAAGATGATCAAGTGAAGCGTGACATCCATGTTCAGCTGGACTCAGAGGGCGCCGCAATGCTCGGTATTCACGCGACCGTTCAAGGCGAAGTCGCCCCAGAATGGAGACATCGATACGAAGCCGAGGCGACGCGCAGCGAACGCATCGTCGCCGACCTGGGCCGAGAGTTTCCTGGGTTTTCGTTGGTCAGTGGCAACGGTGCCGTCATGGCCCAAGGTTTGGACGACATCGAACGCGATGTCGTCGTGAACGTGAAGGGTCGTGCGCCAGGTCTCGCGAGACGCGAGAATGGGTTATTGAGCCTCGCGGTAACACCCGAGATCCGACTGACGCCGCTCTATGCATCTTTGTCGGAACGCAATCACGATGTTAGACTGCTGAGCATCCCAGGCAGGCAAGACACATTCAACGTCAAATTGCCGCCAGGATTTCGCGTTGTCGCGGTGCCTCAGGATGCGGTAATCGAATCGACATTGGGTTCGTTTTCGATTCACTCCGAGGTGACACCTGGGAAAGCATCGATTACGACAAGCATCGCTCTGACGTCCAGACGGATCAAGCCAACCGAATATTCGGCGTTCAGGAGTTTCTGCGCCGACGTGGATCGTGCACTGGAGCCACGTCTGCAAATCAGTCGGTGAGTATGATGGACTATCGACCACTGTTTGGAACGATTGGTTTGATGGCACTGTTGGCTTGCGCCCACGGTGCGAGCCGGGCACATTCCCCGCTGGAAGCTTTGCGCAAGTCCGCGCAGAGCTCTTCAGACCCTGCGCTGGTCGAGCGCTGGTTCTTTTCTGAACTGCTCGCGCCCGGCGGTACTCCCGAGGGTACCAAGCAAGCTCGGACTCGCCTTGACTCACTGAACGACAACTCAATGCGCGCAGCGCTGGCACGCGGGATTGACAGCGCATTGCACGGACAAATGCGCGCGGCCCCTGAGCAGTACCTGTTGGCAGCCAAAGCCGCGCGGATCAGCGAAGATCCTCAGGCGGAATTGCTGGCGTGGTTCGCTGTTCATTCGGCGTTGGATTTGCGCCGACACGATCCAGACTTGTACAAGAGGTGGCAACCCTGGGTGTCTCTTGCGCTGCTCGAACCGCTTCGTCTTGGCTGGAGAGCCCGGGGTGAGTTGGTGGATTGGTGGTCGCGCGAGGCCAAGTCATCAGGTGAATCTAACGTGGACGACCGGGCCGCTGACGCGTTCGGATGCGTGCGCCAGTTGCGCTTGGCGGGACCATTTGGACATGGAGCTGGAAGGGACATAACGCAACGATTCCCGGCTGAATCATTCGGCCCGTGGCCTCAGCGTTGGCCGGCAGAACCCGGCATTGGTGATGCCCCAAAAGTACTGGAGACCGAGCGGCACGGCTGCCTGATCGAGCCAAAGGCATACGTCCCCAAAGGCGTCTTCTACGCCGAGGCGTACGTCGATTTGAACAACGCACGTGAATTGATCATTGCGGCTCAAGGCGCTACAGCAATGTGGGTCAACAATACACTTGTGCTTGGACGCGACCCGAGGAGCTGGGGCGTTTGGCCGCATTTTGGCGCTCGCGTACGCATGGAAGCGGGCCGCCATCGAATCGTGGCGCGGCTTGGAACTAGCACCACATCTCTACGCATTCTTGACCCAGCTGGAAAGCCGGCAGTGGTCGCCGTGTCGAAGAATTCGGAGTCAAACTACGCCATTGTGGCCCCCGAAATTGGCCGCGACCCCAATGTGGTTGGCGCATTCATCGATCACGGCGACGTCGTGCAACCTAAGGACGACCTGACGCGGCTACTTGCGGCTGAACTCTTTGCAGTCGAGGGACAATCGGATGTCGCGTCGGTGTTGTTCGAGCCACTGGTCAGCGATACTCGACTGGCAACAGGGCCATCGCTTCTTGCAGCCGCACGCTTTGCTCAGAATGACCCACTGTTCGAACCAACTCAAGTGCGCGACATCGTCCACGCACTGCACGACGCTGCAGCGACCAAGGATTTGGCCCTCTGGGAGCCTCAACTCGCTCTCGCCCTTTGGGTCGCCGAGAGCAAAGGTCCCAAGGATGCGGTTCTGCAGCTTGAAAAACTGAACAGCGTCTTTCCGCAGGTACCCGGCGTGCTTGGAGGGCTAGCGCAGCTCTATCGAAAGCTAGGGTGGATTCCGGAGCAGATGCACACGCTCGAACGGATGGAGCAACAATTCCCCGCCGACTTGTCGGCGTTGGAAGCGGCGTTGGTGCTACATGACGCTCGAGGTCAATGGACGGAGTCCAATCGTATCGTCGATCGAATTGAACAACTCGATGGCGACAACGAGATCCGCCTTAGCCGTGCACTGGAGCGCGAGGACTTCGCTGCCGCGTTGGTCGAATTGAAGCGCCTGGCCGCACGCCGACCCGAACAGAGACTGATTCTGGAACGCATGTCGGATGTCATGTTGCGAGCCGGCAACTCGAAGGCCCTGTGGGACAAGCTACGATCAGTCCTGGCAAAGAACCCGAAGAATTCCGAGGCACGGCTGGCGATGGCGGATGCCAGCCTGGCAGCGGGAAAACGCGGGGCTCTGTGGCACGCGATTGTTGCCGCCGTGCAAGCGAGCGCCCCAACGGACGACATTCGGGATGCCTTGGACTTGGTCGAGGGCCTCACGGAACTTGAACCCTTCAGGCTGGATGCCCGCAGAATAATCAAGGATTTTGAGGAATCGGGACGCGAGTTGCCCGGCACTGCCGCGCGTGTGCTCGACTACTCGGCCTTGTGGGTGCACGCCGATGCATCGGCACGCATGCTGGAGCACGAAATTGTTCGCATTCAGAGCGCGGAGGCTGTTCGTGAATTCTCTGAATACGCGCCTCCAAATGGCGCTCTGCTGCACCTTCGCGTCCTGAAGAAGGACGGCACGACGTTGGAGCCGGAGGCGGTGTCAGGGAAGTCGACCGTGACGATGCCCCATCTGGAGGTCGGGGATTACGTCGATACCGAGTCGATAATCAGTTTCGAGGATGACGACCAGCAAGGCCAATCGTACCTGAGCCCTACCTGGTTCTTTCGCGAAGAGAAGCTTGCCTACGCTCGTAGCGAATACGTTGTTGTTAGTCCCGAGAGCCGTCCTTTGGTCATTGAACAACGAGGCAACGTTCCAAGGCCGACTGTGGAACATCGCGACGGTTTAGTCATCCAGCATTGGCGCGTCGATGACAGTCCGGCCGCCGCAAGCGAACCTTTCAGCCCTTCGGCGCGTGAAACGTTGCCAAATATTCGTCTTGGTTGGGGGGCTTCGCTCAAACGTCAGCTTCGGAATCTGGTGGACGCCACCCGCGTTCTCACGCCTGTTGACCCGCGCATAGTGCGAGTTGCGAAGCGCATTGTTGCGCCCGTGCCTGAATCGAAGCAGCTGCTTCGTGCACAACGACTCTATCGGTGGATACTGGACAACGTCGAAGAGGGCGAAGAATCTGACGGACGTCGCGTCGTCATTGGAAGGCATGGCAACCGATGGCGCGGATTCATGGAGCTTTGCCGGGCCGTATCGATACAAGTTGAGTACGTGGTCGCTCACAATCGTCTCAATCCACCACCCGCCGGCCCGTTCGATATCGCGTTCAGTTACGATGAACCCGTTCTCCGAATGGTCTTGGATGGCAACGTGGTGTGGCTCACGGTCGTAGACAAGTACGCACCATTTGGCTATCTGCCCGCTCAGATTCGCGGCACGCAAGCGTACCGGCTTGGCGTGGACGAACCCGCACAGGAAACAATTCCCCTTGGCGCAACGCGCGACGGTTTCGACACGGACGGATCGGGCGAATTGCGTTCCGACGGGTCTGCCCGTTTGGACCTGATTCAAACCTTCTCCGGCAAGCTCGCGATTGTGCTTCGAAATGTCCTTGCGCAAGAACCTCAGTCGCAACTCAAGGCCTTCGTCGAAGGCAGACTGTTCGGACGGGCGCTGCAGGGATCGCGCGTCGTGTCCTTCGAATTCACCCACCAAACAGATCTCGACCAGCCACTGGTGCTCAAGGCCAGTGTCGATGTGCCCTCATTCGTTCAGGTACGCGGGCACGAGATGGTACTGTCCCCGCCCCTTACGCCGAACTTGACTCAATTGGTCTCCCTGGCGTCACGCACAACCCCTCTGATATTGTCTGAATCCAGTGAGCAACACCTGACACTGCGTTTGAGCTTGCCCAAAGGGGCTCAAGTGGAAAGTCTTCCCAATCGCGTGCTTCGCGAGGAGGATCGCGAGGTGGTTGTCAAGGATCACATGGATTCGGATGTTTTGGTGCTCGACCGCAGCGTCCGCATGCCAGCCGGTCGTGTAGCTATAGAACAGTACGCTGCGTTCTCTCGCTATGTGCGTGAAGCAAGCGATGCGCTTTCGTCGCAATTCACTATCCGCTTGGGCGCGTCTCTGTAACCAAGCTTTCGTCCGCACGCCTCAGTGACCGAGGCGTTCCACAATGTATTCTACTATCATGGGCACGCCATCGCAAGCGGATTGATGACATGCAAAACCGCGTTCCGCTCGCTCTGCGATAACGCCAAATGGATTGGGTTCGGGGTTCACGTCGAGGATGGCAACGCCGTTGCGCAGGCATAACGCGCCCATCTGCATCGGCAGGCTCGTGGCACCGCTGGTGCCCACGACCAGTAGAAGGTCCGCTTCGCTTGCAGCACGAACCGCACTGTCAGCCCTGTAGTAATCTTCGTCGTAGTACTCGTCGAACCACAAGACGTGTGGTCGCAGCCAACTACCACAATTCCAACACGTCAATTGTTCGCGCAATTGGGCGGGGAACTGTTCGCCCAACGCGGGCGCCTCGACCCGCGGCAATTCCAACGTGCCCTCTGTACACTCGTTGGCGCATCGGACATAGGCTGCGTCGCCGTGGATGCAGTACGTGCGTTCGGCGCTGGAACCCGCTCGTCGATGCAGCCCATCGATGTTTTGTGTCACTAGTCTGAACCTGTCACCTAGTGACAATTCGAGATCGACGAGCGCGCGGTGGGCCCGATTGGGCTTAGCGTGCCGGCAGCTCCCAAATCGATACAGATACCAGCGCCAGACTTGTTCCGGTTCACGCGAGAACATCCGGCTAGTCGCCATTTCTTCGGGCACGTAGTTCGTGGACCCAACGACCCAGTATCCGTCGTTGCCTCGGAACGTCGGGATGCCACTCTCGACTGAGATGCCTGCACCGGTGAGAACCACAATGCGCGCCGATCGGTCGATGACTCCGTCCAGCAGCTGCTCGAGCTCGGTTTGCATCGTCACCTCCGCCCCGATTCAGGAATTGGGCAACCCCGGGTCCAACCGCCTTTGCGCTTTCAGCTTGCTATTTCTTCGAGCCTTTTGTGTTCTTTTCAGCGTCCGATTCCATCAGCTGCTGACGTTCTTCAATGCGCTGCTTCACCTTCGCGCTCTGTTCGGTCAACTTCGAGTACTCGGCGATCTTCGCTTGTCGCGATTCGCTACTGTGGGCAAATGCTTTGATACCTGGGTGAGCCGTGATGAAGGCTGAGTATGCCTTCCAGGCCGCGATGGCGGCCGGGTAGTCGTGCTGCCGCTCTTTCAGATCGGCGGTCACAAAGAGCACCTTGACAGCCGTCTGAGGATCCGACTGGGAGAAGCGCAATGCCGAATCCAACGACTCTTGGGCAAGTTTGAGATCGCCCTTGGCCACGAGAGCACACGCCAGCCGATAATGCGCCACTGGATTCTGCTGCTGTGCTTCTATTGCGGCTTGGTACTCGTGGATCGCTCCTTCGAGATTGCGCGCAACATACGCGTCATCGCCTCGCTTGATGGCTTCCCAGGACGGGCTGATGCCCGTGCGATTGGCGGGGTCGCGGCGAATACCACTTTGCGGCGTCGCGATCGTTGGGCTCGACGCTGACACAGCCACCTTGCCGCTGGTTGTCTGTGCCAGTGCAAGGCCCGATTGAGTTGACAGGATGGCGACTGCCAGCGCCACAGCGCGTAGATTCATTCGAACCAACCTTTCAGAGTGCGGCATTCAGACTACCACGAAGTTTGACAGGCAAGCCTGCAGCCTGACAGGCGTGGGAGTCGTCCAAGGGGCTACTGCACCCCGAATGTATCCGGCCCAAGGCCCAGTGTCGTAAGAATCTCAGGCAGTCGGGTGCGTGGCAAGGCTACGCGCGTTGGCATGCCTCCGGACAAGCCAAACATGCGCAAGAAATTGATACCGCTGTCGAACCGCGCCGCGATGCTTACGGTCTGTCTGTCCAACACCATACTGACGGGTTCGAGGTTCTGACCGAGCAAGAGCAGAAGCGTCTTGTCAATCGGTGCCTGAT
Source organism: uncultured delta proteobacterium (assembly GCA_963811985.1). Lineage (GTDB taxonomy): Bacteria > Myxococcota_A > Polyangia > Polyangiales > Polyangiaceae > FEN-1139. The sequence continues at coordinate 788,841 of CAWEUH010000025.1, read as the reverse complement.
GGCCCGTTACGTCAATGGCGGCAACGCCCTCGCCAATTCGCATGAAGCCTTGAGCAACGCGGTTAGTTTCCCGTTCGATGGGCTCCAGTTCCGATGCCGCCTTGTCGATTTCCTTGCGCAAGCCATCATCTTCGAGACCGCGGGCGAGATGCCGCACGACTAGCCCCATTAGCGCCTTGTCTCGGGGTCGAGCCCGGAGCGCTCGATCCATTGCGGTAGCCTCAGGGGTCGGAAGCCCAAGACGCGTATCCACTGCGCGAGCGTCTTGGTCGCATCCTGGGTAAGGCTCAATTCCACCTCGAATCCACTTAGCTGCACTCGCAAGGCCATCGAAGTCATCGTGGCAACAGATTGTTTCCACGGGCCCGACACGTTCGACGAGGGCGGGGTCAATCAGCTCCGGGCAGGCGCCGTGCTCGGCTTTGCAGGTCAGCAGGAAACGTGAATCGTCGGCAAACCGGGCGTGCTCTTCGTGATCATGGTGGTCGATCCAGGCTCGAAGCCTCGCCCCCAAGCCCGTAATGAACGGCATCGTGACCTTCAAGAAGCCCCGGTCACCAGCGCCAGCGAAGGCTATGTCGAGAACGACGACCCGGCCCACAAGCTCCGCCGGCTTCGGAAGCCTGCGCGGCGTTCCGAAGGCCAGTTCGGGAATGTGAAGCACTGGAGCAGGCATACGTCCAACTGTTGAACGACCAAGGCCGACTGTCCACTGGTCGTTTTGATGACCCATCTAAGTCCATTGGCAAAACTGCACTGTGCGAGTTCCCAAAAAAGCCTTATGAATAGGCCGACCTGTGCGGGAGGTCCGAATATGCGAATTGTTCCAGTTGGGTCTATGTTCACCGCGGCAATTGCTTCGCTGGCCGTCGTTTCGGTTTTTGCGCAGGCCGCGCAACCGACGCAGGTGGGTTCCGCGCGACCACTGGTGAGCACCAACCCAAATGTCGAATGCCAATTGGCCGGCAGCCCTTCGATGCCACTCGATGTGATCATCTACGCGAAGGACAAAGGTGACGCCAAGAACGCGCGCTTTACGGGAATGACCACGGGGCTGACGGTGATCGAGCTGCCGGAGTCGATGCCGCGACGTGCCCATGTTGTCACGGGAACGGGTCGAAGTGGATTTGCTATCGACGGCTGGGTTAGCGCGGAATCTCTACCCCTTTACGCTACGACGAACCTTCCGGTCGTTTCTGGACATGTTTGGATCCAAGGCGGCCAACGCGTGGATTTCGAGGCGCGACAGCACAGTCAAGTTCGCGTGCAACGCACGCTGACCAGTCCGTTCTCGCAAACATTCTCGGCAACAGCCACCTGCAACAGCTTGTCATTGGTTCCTGTGACAGTACCTCCTCAAGACATTCCCAGACTCGCGCGTGGTTACGCCCTCGACCACAACGAACTGGCGATTTCGAACGAACCAAAGGGGGAATCGACGTTCAAATTGCAGCGCTCCACTGTGACGACTAGCGTCTTCTTCTATGGAACGGAAAGGACCACGGATGATTGGGTCCACCTTCGCTACTTCGGCGCGATCGGTATCGACGCTTGGGCGAAGTTGAGCGATGTGCGACCATTACCAAGAGGTGAGAGAGTTGATGAATATGTCCCGACAGCACAGCCCGAGTTCGCTCGGTTGCGGCTCGTCGAATCCGGACGCGTTGTGTCCGTCTCAGAACGAGTTCCGCTGAGGCTTCGTCCGTCGGCGGATTCGCCAATAGTCGGCGAGATTGAGCCCGCGACAGAAACCCTTGTGCTTGACGTAGCCGCGGGCTGGGCTTCGGTGCTTCCCAAAGGTCTCAATGTGGCACCTCCCGCGGATGGACAATTCTGGGTCGAGGCCCGGAAAGTTGGCATTGTATCCAAGAATTCGGAGTAGCGAGCCCCGGCAATGGACGCGCAACCATTGGAAGTTGTTTATAAAATGCCGAATGCAGGGTCGGTTTTCAGCGCGTCCGCACGACGAAGCAATCGTGCGGCTTGACGTGGTAACGTGCGGTGTGCCGTCCGTAAGCCGAGAAACCATTCAATCCGCCCTTCCTCACGTCCTTTCAGCGACGCACCTGGATGCCTTGGGAACACGCTATGAAGGTAAGGTGCGCGACAACTATACGACGCAGGATGGTCGCCGGATCATCGTCGTTACCGATCGCATCAGCGCATTCGATCGCATCATCGGCACATTGCCTCTAAAGGGGCAGCTGCTAACGAGTTGCGCTAATTGGTGGTTCGAACACACACGCGACGTGGCACCCAATCACCTTCTGTCAATGCCCGACCCTAATGCGATGATTGTTCGGGAGTGTCGGCCATTGCCCGTTGAAATGGTCGTTCGCGCGTACCTCACGGGCACGACCTCCACGAGCATTTGGGTGCACTATGAACGCGGTGAGCGGGTTTTCTGTGGCCACAAGCTCCCAGATGGCATGCGCAAGCACGAGCGGCTGCCCAAGCCATTGCTGACGCCAAGCACAAAAGCGCAGCACGGCGCCCACGACATCAGCGCATCACGTGAACAAATCTTGGCAGCAACAAGTATGAACGCGGCTGATTTCGACGCCGCTGCCGATATGGCGATGGCGTTGTTCGGCCGGGGGCAACAGTTGTGCGCAGACCGCGGCTTGATTCTCGTCGACACGAAGTACGAATTCGGCAAAACGCCCGAGGGGAACCTAGTCGTCATTGATGAAGTCCACACTCCGGATTCTTCTCGCTTCTGGTTTTCCGAAACCTACGAGGATCGCTTCGCGGTAGGTCTCGACCCAGAAAGTTTCGACAAGGAATACGTTCGTCGTTGGTTGGTGAGTCGCGGTTTCCGCGGCGAGGGTCCTATTCCTGACTTGCCCGATGAGGTGCGTGTCGAAGCCACCTATCGCTACGTCGAAGCCATTGAGCGAATCATGGGCGAGGATTTTCGCCCACACCTAGCGGCTGATCCCGAAAGACGGATTTGCAGAAATCTAGGGCTTGAATGAAATCTAGGCCCGCTGATCGCGAACAAGCTGCAATTCAACGCGCTTTTGTGGCGGTTGGCTATGCGCTAGGTCAGCGTGAGCCAAAGTTGCTTGCGAGGCTGTTGGAGCCCGGTAACGCTTCGCGACACCTTGCGGATTCCCTCAGCCATAGAGACAGACGGCAGCGCGTCAGAACCTTGGCAGCGGATCTCAAGCCGATCGTCGAAGCCCTGGACAAACTGAGGGTCACTTGTCGCTAACTCTTGGGCGAATCATTCATGCGACTGAGAAGCCGGCAACTGCGCGCCCGTCGCGCCACGAACAGCTATTCGGGCGCGTCTTGGAAGGCGAAGTGGCGCGGGCCGCTACGCTTGCCAGGAAACTGATCGCCGATGCCGAAGCGCGCATTGCCGAGCGCCAATTGAAATTCGAGAAATCGCTTGAATCGACTCGTGCTGCCCTGCGACGTGAAGTAGAAGCCGAGGTCGAGTTGTCGCTTGCCGCAAAGATCACTGAAGCGGCGGTGCTGCGTCTGCGTCAGCTTGAGCGCGCGCGTGACGATATTATTAAGCTTGCCCAAGCAATGGCCGAACGCATCATCGGTGAATCATTGGATCTTGATCCGGAGCGGCTGCTGTCGATGGCGCAACGATGCATCAACGAAGCGAGGGGCGCTACTCGTGTCTTGCTTTTTGTACACCCAGCTGACGCAACAAGACTCGCCCAGCAAATCGAGGGGCTCGGCGTGTCCGTCGAGGTTCGTGTCCAACCCGATCCGGGGCTTCAAGCCGGCGACCTACGAATCGAGACGGACGTGGGCTCATTGGATGCCCGGGTTGGAACACAACTGGCCAACTTGGCCGCGAAGATTCGTGAGTCGTTGCACGCATGAGTCAAGCCAAGCCCAGTTTCGATTGGCGAAAAAACGCTCTGTTGTTTGGATTGACCGTGTGGAGCGTGTTCGCTACGGGTCGAGTCTACGCGGCATCGGATGGCACCAGCGGCAAGGAGTTGCCGTGGCATGCGGGCTGGACATTCGCCGTGCCACTGCTGCTGATACTCTTGGCGCACGAATTCGGCCACTATGTGGCAGCGCGGATCCATCGCGTGCCAACCTCGCTGCCCTATTTTTTGCCGCTGCCCGCGCAACTTGGCAGCCCGTTTGGGACCTTGGGAGCCGTTATCTTGATGCCAGGACGGATTCGCTCCGCACGTGCGCTGCTCGACATAGGTGCGGCTGGTCCACTAGCGGGAATGTTCGTCGCTATTCCTACGATGGTCGTCGGTCTGAAACTGAGCCACGTCGCGCCGCGCGTTCCGGGTGATTTCGTACAAGAAGGCGAGAGTCTACTCTACATGGCGATCAAGAGGCTCACGTTGGGCCCTGTTCCAGCAACGCACGATGTCTTTCTGCATCCTACCGCATTTGCCGCTTGGGCCGGTTTCTTCGTCACATTTCTCAATTTGTTGCCGTTCATGCAATTGGACGGGGGCCACGTCGCCTATGCGTTGTTTGGTAGAAGACACGATCCGTGGTCACGGCGTGCCTGGTGGTTACCCGCAGCCATGTTGGTCTACAATGCTTGGACGCACGTGCGCTCGATCGTTCATTCCGTGTGGCCGCGCGTCGTTGCGGATTACAATGCGGCAATTGCAGACGGAGCAAACCTAGAACCTTGGGACCAGACTCGCCAAGCCCTGTCCAAGGCTGCGTCACCCTTCATGGGCGCTCATTGGTCGCCAGCCGTTAGCTCGATGTCGCTTTGGTTGATGCTGCTCGTGCTGCTTCTGGCATTTCGCCGAGCCAACCACGGTGCGCATCCTGCGGTGGACGATTCACAACTGGATCCGGCGCGCCGTGCTGTGGCGATAGGCACGCTATCGCTAGCGGTCTTGCTGTTCATGCCTTCGCCGCTCGTCGTGTACTGAACTAAGTTAGCGTCCTAGGCAATCGCTGAACCGTGCTGTCGCACTTCGGGTACTCACCCGAACTTTCCAGATTTCAAGTATTGCCGTTTGCGGTGAACTTGCGGCGCATGACGGCACAAACTTCCGGCGGTGCGTACCGTTCGATGCTGCCGTCGTGCCGCGCTATTTCTCTTACCAGTGACGCCGATATGAAGCCATAGTTCGTACGTGTGGGAAGGAACACTGTGTCAATCTCGGGACCCAAATCGGCATTGGCATGCGCAATCTGCAGCTCATATTCGAAATCCGTGGCGGCACGCAGCCCGCGAACGATGACTCGGGCTCCCAGTTCACGGGCGTACTTGATGGCAAGACCCGAGAATGAAACGACCCTAACGTTCTTGAAAGGTTAACAGATTTGCTCCAATAGCTCGAGGCGCTCTTGCACCGTCAACAGCGGAGTTCGCGACGGATTAATTCCAATCCCCACCACAAGATTCGTGAACAATCGCGATGCTCGCTCCACAAGATCCAAGTGTCCGTAGGTGGGGGGGTCAAAACTTCCAGCGTAGATTGCAATCGACTCGTTCCGCATCGCAGACTCTGAACTGGTCTAGGTTGATACCTGGCCCCTACCCCCGTAGCGGGGTCGAGTCCAATACGCATGTCGAGACTTCAAATCGTCGGATGCACGGGATGCCCGACTGCCGTTAGCGATTCAGCGGCGCGTTGACCGATGGATTCGCGGGCCTTACCCCGGGATTAGACGGTTTGGAAGCGGGGACCGTGACTTTGGGCTCCTTGGGACTATTGGGTCCACTTCGCGGCAACTCGGTGGCCTTGGGAGACTCCGCAGCACCCGACTGCTCCGTCGTTGGCGGCTGCAGCGAAGGGTTGACGGGGATTGGTTCGAGCCACAATGAACGGCCCTCGTCGGCCAATGTCACGCGAAATGGGGCGAGCATTCCAGCCCCTATGATCCCATCAATATCCATCTCGACAGACCGTTCTATGTCTTGAATTGGAACGCCGCTCAATGCAGGAACATCGGGTATTTCAAGAGTGCCGAAATTGAAGAGCGGGACTTGTCCCTGACTCATGCCGCGACTGCCTGAGATGGGTTGCAGTTCGGACAGTTTCTTACCGGTCTTCTTCCAGCCGCCTTCGTCCAGCGCCAGGGGAAAATCCATCGACGTATCGATGATGAAGCTTGCCGGTATCGCCCCCTGTCCCGCTCCAAACGCGCCGCGCACAAGCATGCCACCACCACGCACGTATGACAGCGGTACGATTGTCGCTACGGGCGGAGGGGGAGGCTCGAAGGTGCGGACTACGAACTGGCCCCCATAGAGATCGATCGTCGGGTGCAGATGTCGCAGCAGGTTGACACCGAGCATTGCTTTGACGGGAGCGTTCAACTGTCGAGAAAGAGAAGACAAATCCTTGGCAAGCGCAGGAACGTCTTTGACTTCGACGCGCTCGCCAAATCGAAGGCTCACCCACTTAGGCTCGCTCCCCCCACTAGCATCAACGACCGTTTCCGACATCCCGGTTGCGATCATTCCCAACGCCGGTTCGCCATCAAGCTCGACGGGCACCAACAGAGCCCGACCGACATGCGGCATATCAGCAACTGCGAGAAGACCGCCGGTTGTGGCGAAAGGTCTGCGCCCGATGCCTCGTCGCGCCAACTTGGCAATGTCAACTGCCCAAGTGTCGTGGATGTCCGGATTGGCAACCAAGTGTTCCAGGGTTTCAGCAGCATCTTGCACTCGACCCGAATACCAAAGTGCCCGCCCTCGAATGGCTTCCGCCGCAGGGTCCGGCATGCCTTCAGTAAGTTGAACGGCTCGATCAAACTCCAAACGTGATAGGGCTATCTTGGCGGCAACCAGTTTGATCTCGGGCCGTTGCGAATCGAGTCGTAGAGCATTCTCGGACGCCAAGGCAGCGTCTTGCATGTCGCCCACTTTCAAGCTGCTTGCGGCGCGGTCGTACCATTTCTTCGCAAGGGGCGGCCACTCGGCTTCCTTGTTAGACAACGCCCCGCCACAGGCAACGATGATGGGCAGAAGCGAAAGAGTCGCAAGGCGGCGGAAAGCTCCGCAGTCCTTCTCTCTGGAGGCAGTCAACATCAGGATGTGCCCATAGCCCATCGCACGGACTGGCGCGAGCCCTTCTGGTCGCCAAAACCCCCGATGCAGTCCGCCGGGACAGCTGCTGGAGTACCCGCGGTGGCGTCAATTGACCTGATAGTCATAGCTGAAGGGGCTTGGCAGTCGGATAGGGCATCCCAAAAGGCCAATTTCGGTCTATCATCCACCGGTATGACCGCCTCGCGTAATTCGAAGAGTCTGTGGTTTGCAGCAACTTGTTCACTACTTCTTGGGGCCTGCGCCTCGAACGCGCCCCACGCAAAGACCCCATCCGGCGAATCGGCTACCAGTCCCAGCGGCGACTCGAGCAGTACAAAACCGTCTGCCAAAGCCAACGCCGTCGAGGAAGACGAAAGCGACCAGGTGACGACTCCGGCCAAGACCGCTGCCGACGGCACGAAGGAAAACCGGACTGCCGACAAGGGAGACAAGGCACCCGTCGATGATTCCAGGACGACTGAGTCAATCCGCAAGATCATCAATGACAACCGCGCCAACTTTTAAGAAGTGTTATGAAGACGAACGGAAGAAGGCGCCCGATTTGAAAGGTACTGTCGTACTTGAGTTGACGATGGACGCGGCCGGAAAACTCACGAGTTCAGGCGTCAATGCGGAAGAGAGCACAATCAAAGTACGAGCGGTTACCGACTGCATTGTGAAGGTCGCACAGGGCCTCAAGTATCCCCAGTCATCAAAAGGCCTCGACAAGGACTTTCGCTACCAGTTCGGCTTTAACAATCATTGAGTGAGCGCGCTCCAGCCGCGCCCAAATTGCCCCGTCGTCGCAACAGACTCTGGGCTAGGATTGACGTACGTTGAGTGACCCGCCAAGCCCCGAAAACTGCGCACGGGGCAGCCGTATCCAAATTGCAGGCGGCAGTATCGTAAATTTCCTTAGGCATTCGCCCAAACCCAAAATCTCCCCGCGATTTTCTGGTGCATCAATTCAATAGAATTGATGTACTAGCAAGTTCGGCCGCGATCGGGCTAAAGTTCCCTACGTGTTCCTGTCAGAACGGTCCCGTCCTAGTATCCTGCCGGTCGAGGTTGGCGTTGACGAGCTACTGAGTCGGACGCGTGCCTTGAGGCAAGAACAGCGCACGGCCCGCGATCATTGGTTTCAGGCCCTTGAAGTCGAGAACAAGCAAGACGTCTTGTTCGAACTTGAGGTATTGCTCAAAGCCACTGCCTGCTTTGCAAACCCACGCAATCATCCAGGTCCGCCGCGCCGAGTGTCGATTGTGGCTCAAGATTTTCCGTCAAGCCACTTCCCTGTTCCGCGACGGTATTCAGCGAGCGATCGTTCTTGCCCGTCAATTGTTGGGCACACGCGATCAGGCGTTCGTTTTTCACCGGTATCTGGAGACGGTCGTTCCGGAAGATTCCGCGAGGACTCGCCTGCTGCACGAGGGTGCGCAACAGCACACACCCGAAGATAGCCTGGTCGTGCTACGCCACGAGCTGACCAGTATTGGCGAAGTTCTGGAAGGGACGTTACGGGCACCGCGAGTACCGTATCGAACTTTCTATGCAGCGCTCAGCCTGGCTCAGCGTGAGGTGGGTCGAAACGCGTATTTCAATCCGTTGACTGCCCTCGAATTCCGACCTGAATTCGACCGAATTCGGTCAAGTCAGGTACTTGACTTGATACGGAGCGTACCAAGCAACGAGGCTCACCGATTGGTTGCACTAACATTTCTATCGCTCTTTCGTATGCTTCGTTACGTGCAATTGCTCGGGCAGCTCGCCGAGGATGAGGGCCACCATCGGCGGCGAGTGGTTGGCCGTGCATACTTAGTACTAAGCGTCCTGCGCTCGGATGCTAGAGCGCTGAGCGAATACCTGCGCCAACGAACCGGGGAATTGCTGAGTGCTGGTTTTGATCGGCTGCTCATTCTATGCAGGGCTAGCGACTTGATTGGCCGCGCCGGCGGGCTACGTGCGGTCGGGCATCGCTTAATCGGCATACGAGGCTCCCTCGAGGGCATCGCCGGCAATCTTCAACTTGAAATGCGACGGGTGTTTCAACACGAGCTGCCCCCGATCGACGAGCTGCGGTCCGAAACTGACATTCTATCGATTCTCGAATCGGCCATTTCGTGTCTACGTCCGGCGTTGCGAAATGCGCTGCTATTTCTCGGCAAAGCTCTGGGTGTCACGCTTGATGACCGCGAAGTCTTTGATGATCAAGCGGCCTGGCGCGAGACGAGCGAGCGACTCCGACGTGATGTCTGGATATTTGCGCAGATCTTACGTGCCTTCGCGGCCAAAGCCGAACAAAGCCCGACGGATGACCGCTGGACTGCGTTGACTAGTTTCCAATACGTGCGCGAGTTCTTGACCTATTTTCGTGCCATGGGTTACCCCGTGTTGCGCGCGGCAGATTACCCGCGGTTTGATGCATTTTGGGCGCTATCGGGCAATTGCAGGATACTGATCTGCTCGACCCGACTCGGCTCGAGAATGCAATTGACGAGTGCGTGGCATTTCACAGCTACCTCCAACAGCTGTTTGAGGACATTTCCAAACGCAACGTACTCGTCGGCGTACCATTCGATCGCAGGGCTGCCGCAGCAGCATTGCGATTGTATCTTGGCGAGTGACCCCTGATAAATTCGCCTATATTCAAGCGTCAACGCAGCCAGTAACCATCAGCGGGCCAGGGACCTCGTGGCGCGCGATGCGCAGACTGCACATGCGGACATCCAACCACGCCCTAGCGGACTAGCATGATGGGACGACTCGCAAGTCCGCCCTGCTTTGAGGGCGAACTCGAAAAGCCCGCGACTTCTCGCCTTGTACAGTCCAGGATGGCTTCGGGAACGGGCGGAACAAAGGAGATCTCATCGATCGCACCATTCGCGGCAAGTGATACGGACAACTGGGTCTCTACGCGCACCATCACGTGAGAGTCATGTGTAGGCTCGCCTGCTTTGGCTTGAGCAAAACAATGTGCAGCGGCTGCCCGTGCGGTGTCCAGCGCTGTTTCGAGTTCGACGCGACTTGGGCGATCGCTCAACGGCGATTCTGCTGTCGGGGTAGACGCTACAACAGGGCTGGAGTTCGGCAACGAAGACGCCACGGGGCCGGGGGTTCTGGAACGCGAGACGCCTGGTGCGGGCGGAGCCAGCGTTGGTTGTGTGCGCGCGTCAGAATCGATGGCAAAGCGCCGTGTCTGCGACGCGGTCAGTTGCGTCCCTTGGGTTCTTCCTGGTTGACCCACGGGACCCACTACAACAGTGCCTTCAGAGACTGCCACATCGACGAAGCTGTCCGTCTTTTCGACGGAGAATTCCGTACCGTGGACAGCAACCCTTAGGTTACCCGCTTCCACGGCGAAGCTTTCCGGAAGCTTACTCGGAATCACCGCAGCATCGATTCGACCGACATCCAGGACAATGGTGAGGTACTCACCTTTGGACGCAATTCGGGCGACACCTTGGGGCGCAAGCGTCCACTTGGCGACACCTGGATGATTGACGATAAGCGGCTCGCGCTCTGCGTCGAGTCGCTGTCCAACCAGCAGAACACGGCCGTCCAGCGGTTGCACCGGTGCATAATGGCTAGTTGCTGAAGCCGGTAAAGCTTGATGATGCGCGCGTCCGTACCAACCACCAATGAAGAAGGAGACAGCGACTGCAACAGCGCTTGCCCAACGCCAATGCAGCGTTGGTTGACGATGCGCAACGCCACTCTTGATCCAAGATTGTCGTGCGACCGCTTGAACGCGATCGAAGTCTATTGCCGGTAGTGGTTCGGAACGCGCCACGTTGACAAGTTGTTCGAGTATGCGCTGCGACTTCGAATGACTCACTTATCACCTCGTCGCTCGGGGTCATTGTTGACCATTGTGTCAGACTCTGAATTCTTTGAGTTGCCGCTTTGTCCCGACACCTCGACTAGACCTTCAAGTATGTGACTTAGCGCTGCTTCTCGCTCAATGAGCGACACCAGTTCTCGGCGAGCATAAAAGAGACGTGTTCTTACAGTAAGCACCGGAGCCCCCACAATGTCGGCAATTTCGACGGGCGAGAGCCCCTGCAATTCGTGTAGCACGAATGCCGTGCGCTTCTTTTCACTAAGCCGCTCCATCAAGCGCATAAGAGCGGACACTCGTATTGATCGTTCAGCTTGTTCATCGGGCAACGGGTCCGGATCCGCTGGCGGTGGACCCAGCTCGGCTTGAGCAAGCACTGGACGAGAGCGACCTGCGCGTCGATGCATAAGAACGACATTGACGGCCACTCGGTAGATCCAAGTTAACAGCCTGGATTTGCCGCGAAACTCTGGAAGACTCCTAAAAACCTGCAAGAAGACCTCTTGCAGAACATCTTGAACTTCTCCCGACGACCCCAACATCCGCATCACTAGGCGCGCCACGTCCTTTTGGTGCCGCCGAAACAGTGCCGAGAATGCCGCGGGATCCCCGCGGTTGAAGCGATCCACGAGGCGCATGTCTTCTACGCGAGAATCGCCGAATGAGTCGTGAAGTTTTCCCATGCCACGAATCAGCCGCAGTTGCGGCCGGTCCCCTGCGTCGGGGACAGCCGTAGGCACGATAGCAGCGAGCACCACGACTAGTTAGGTGCTCGCAGACCTCGCCAGTTTCAAAAGTTGATCATGCGGGGGAGCGGGTCTCCCGACCGGCTTCCACGAATGCTCAGAACAGGTCTTTGACGGCTATTGCTGACTTTTTTCTGTGTTCGAGGATGCGGTTGACGGCTCGCAGAAGCCGAGTCTTGGCCGGGCCCGACACCGGCTTTCCAAGGGTTGCATCGTCAATCAGACGCTGCGTGACCGGACGCCCTGAATGCAGCTTTCTCTTCTCAACACTTACATTTCCCGCATTCTTGCGCCCCGCGAGGGACTTCTTGCGCGACACATCCGCCAAAAAGGCGCGATCCTCTGCGGTGAGTCGCTCAATCTTGGCCGAGGCGGACTGCAGGCGCGGCGATATGATCTTGTTGTCCTCGAGGAATTTAGCGAATTTCGTTGCCATGGGCATATCCAGAAGCGGCGCAGGTTAGCATGTGTGCACGCACGGGCCACTGGAGGATTGCATGCCTGATATTCTGCGCAGTTTGGGTGTACAGAATCACATGAAAAAGTGAGCGAACAGTGTTTGGTCAGCCGTCCGGTAATGGGTCACTTCTCGGTCGTCGCAGCTCGCTGAGATCGGCGCTGCAGACTGGCGCTTCAGTGCGGCGCGGAGAGCTAGTAGATCGGAAATCATGACTACGGCTAGGCAAGCCATTGCAAATGCCGCCTCATTTGTACGTGCTCGAATCGAGGCCCAGCCAACTCTGGGAATTGTTCTAGGTTCGGGCCTGATGCAGCTGGCCAAAGCGCTAGAGCGCAGTACCGAATTGAACTATGCAGCAATTCCCGGTCTCCCCCAATCGCGTGTGACGGGTCATCAGGGCTCGCTGCACATTGGTTGACTTGGATCACAGACGGTAGCTTGCTTGGCTGGCCGCGTGCACGGGTACGAAGGCTACACGCCGGAACGCGTCGTATTCGGCGTGCGGGTACTAGCCGCGTTAGGTTGCCAAGTCGTAATTCTTACGAACGCCGCGGGCACGGTCAGCTCCGAATTTCCTGCGGGCTCTTTGATGCTGATCGCTGACCACTTGAATCTAACCGGAAATAATCCTCTCGTCGGTTGGTATGAAGCGGCCCCGCAATTCGTCAACATGACGAACGCCTACGACGGCAAGTTGCGGAAACTGGTGCTCGATTGTGCGCGCACTATTTCCGTCGAGCTCAAGGAAGGAGTCTACGCAGGACTCATGGGGCCTAGCTACGAGACGCCTGCGGAAGTCCAAATGCTGGCACGACTGGGGGCGCATGCCGTCGGGATGAGCACAGTCTACGAAACGATTGCGCTTCGCGATCTCGGAGTGCGCGTTATCGGTATTAGCTGCATTACCAACGCGGGAGCCGGCATTGGCACAAGCGTGCTCAACCATGAGCATGTGCAAAAGATTGCTCAGGCTTCCCACAAGAAGTTGCAGCAATTGGTGGTGTGCATTGCTGAGCGGATCGCGCGGCGCGCTTGAACGGGACTGCGCAACACACCAGGTTGCCCTAGGTCGCAAAACATGCGTGAAAGCGGAGACGACCCGCCGAAGTGTGGGACCCCGAACAGTCGAGTTTTCGGGGGCGCCGGACACGCAGTCTCACGCCACAACGCATCCCGTAAATTCGCCAGCAACAGAACGTGCCGCAGCGGCTGCCTAGGAGTAAGCTAGTCTGAATGGACTTCGCAAGATTGGTTGCCGCCGCGCGTGACGTACGAAACTATGCCTATGCACCCTACTCAAAGTTTAGGGTTGGCGCCGCGATCATGGGGCAGTCTGGTCGTGTCCATTTGGGCTGCAACGTCGAAGTATCAACATACGGGGCAACCATGTGTGCAGAGCGCGCGGCTATTTGTTCGATGGTGGCATCGGGAGAAACTCGCCTTGCGGCAGTGGCAGTCTTCACGGATTGCAACCCGGCGGCCACGCCTTGTGGCATCTGTCGGCAGGTACTTGCGGAGTTTGCAGATGATGCACCCGTAATCATTGCCGGTCCGAACGGTCATGTTGTCGTGTCTCTGGCGGCGCTGTTGCCAAATCGATTCGTACTGGCACCGGGAGAATCAACCCATGGGTGACGAGCGGGCGGCGGGCAATTCGATTCGCGTCGTACCAGGACAGCCTCCAGAGCTGGTTGTCCATGACTGTCCGTCGAACTGTCCCTACCTGCCAAACCGACCCGCACGCATGCCATTGAGGTTGCCCGCGCGCAGCTTGCGCGGCGAAGAACTGGATCAACGGTTGGCTGCGGGCGACCGCCGTCAAGGCGTGGTGCTGTACAGAACTGAATGTCCCGATTGTACCGCTTGTGTTCCCCTTCGTATCGAAGTCCCCCATTTTGTGCCCTCGCGCACACATCATCGAATTGTACGGCGTGGGAATCGTGTTCTTACCACCGAGATTGGCCCACCTACATTGGACGATCGGCGTGTTGTCCTCTACAATCGACACAAAGTACTGCGCGGGCTTGGAGACGAGAACGGACTTATCGATCGCGACGGCTACTTGGCGTTTCTGGTTGAAACTTGCTGCGACTCCTTCGAAATGCGCTTCTATTTGGGGTCGGCTTTGGTGGGTGTTGCGGTTGTCGATCGTGGCAACACTTCATTGTCAGCCATGTATTGCTACTACGATCCCGATCTCAAGCAATTAAGTATTGGTACGTATGCCATTTTGAAACAGATAGAAATATGCGTGCAGCGTGATATGCGCTTCCTGTATTTGGGTCTGTATGTCGAAGGTTCGGCCACTATGGCATACAAGGCTAGGTTCTACCCACATCAACAGCGTCGCGAGGGACGTTGGACACAGGTGTTGAAGCCCAACCTCTAGGCTTCGCGTGCCGGCTGCGGCTTTGGCCACAACACAGTCCCCGCGTTATTCCAGCGTCCGCTGCTCAATCGATTCGACGTGCAACAGAGCGGCCGCCAGTGCGTCTTTGACCTTCTCGAGATTCGCCTGATCGTCATTCCACTTGTCGAGTGCCTGAGCCAGCCTTTGGCGCTCTGCGGATAGACTTTCCAACGTGCTCAAGGTCTCGTTGCGCTGCAGCGCCAATTCATTCTCGAGCGTTGCGATACGCTCGTCACGAATCGCAATCGTGCGGTTGCCTTGCTCAAGATCGCCTCGCACAACGTGCATCGCCGATTCGAGGCTTGCGATGCTCTGTTCATGCTCGCCGACCCTTTGGTTGGCTTGCTGCAACTCCGCACCCAACCGGTCGATTTCGGATTGGAGCTGAGCGATTCGCGCGTCGCGCTGGCTTTCCAAATCAGTTTTCTCGGCCTGCAACTTGTCCAGTGCGGCCGCTTTTTCATTGGCGAATTCGCGACTTAGACGTTGCTCCAAACTGGAAAGCGCAGCGGCCTTTTCTTCACCGGCACGTTGCCGTTCGGCCTCTAGCTCCCGTCGCTCGTGTGCTTCGGCCGAACTGCGAGCCTCGGCCAGAGCCTGTTCCAGTGCGACACGTCCTTCTTGTTCTGTTTCGGCAATGGCGCGCACGAATTCCGTGCGCGCTGCTTCCAAGGTCGCCGCATGTTCGTTGACGAGCCGAGCGCGCTCGGCGTCACGTTCCGCCAATTCAGCCGAATGCCGCGTCACGGCTTTTTCGAGGTCCGCCGTCTTCTCTTCTAGCTGCCCTGCTATCTTCTCTGACTTCCGCTTGTGATCGTCGGCTCGCTTCGCGGCAGCTTCCTTGTCGTTCTTCGCCGCATCAGCAACCTTCTGTAGTTCACTAAATTGGCGTGTCAGTTCCTCGACTTTGTCGGCGAGATCAGCCTTTTCCCGTTCCAAACCGAGCGAGGTGTCCCTGAGATTGAGCAGGTCCTTGTCTTTGTGCGTAATTTGATCGCGAAGCTCAAGGAGTTCCTTGTCCTTCCTGTTGAGTTGCTCGCGCAAATCCAGGAACTCTCGTGCGCTGGGTCCCATGGATGGTTTGCCCGTGGTACCCAGTCTTGCCTTGGTCTCCTGAAGTTCACGGCGCAGGGCTTCGACGTCGGCAGTCTCGGAAACAGAAGCGCGAGACGAACGCCGAAGCTCCTTCAATTCACCCTGAGCTTCAGCAAGCAGTTGCTCCTTTTCCTCAAGCAAGGTGCGCAGGCGCTTCGACTCGTCCGCCGCCCGATCACTGTCCAAAGAACCAGGCTGCCCCAACAAACCTGACGGTACCCGGGGTGAGGCCGGAATTGCACTAGGAGTGCCAGCGCCCGAACGCTGGGATTCGGAAGCGGAAGCAGGTGACTGCGAGGGTGGGCTCAATGCGGGCGCGTCTAGGATCGCACCAAACGCGTGCTCGGCAAAATCGTCAATATCCGCGTCAATCGGCCTAAGCGACGGGGACAGACTGCCCGTTAGCGGGCGCACACTGACCAGACCGTCTTCCGAGAGTTCCACCTCATCGTCAATAACGATACCGTCATCATCAGGGCTGACGGACACAGGCGCGCTCAACGTGACGAGTTTTCGAACATGTTCCAGAAGCTGTGGAAAAGTGACGGGCTTTCTGACGTAGTCTTGGGCTCGCGTCCCCAACCGCTTATGTTGTTCAAACGTCTGGTCCGTGGATTCCGAACTCAAAATGATCAAAGGAATTTCCTTGAGATCGGCATCTCGCTTGATTCGGTTGCAGACGGAGTAGCCGCTCATCCGTGGCAGTTCGATGGTGAGCAGAATCAAGTCCGGCTTGTTTGCCGAAGCCGCCTGAAGGCCCAGGTTAACGTCATCAACTACAGTGACTTCGCAACCCAGCGCTCGGAACTGGGTCTCGAGCTCCCGGGCAAATTCGGGTTCACTTTCGAATGCGAGGACTCGTGTGGGCATGCGCAGTTCCGTTCGTAGCCTGCACCGCCAGGTGCGGTCGCATGGTTCTACGATATCGGAGCCAGCCGACGCGGGTCAAACCAACATGCCGTCTAGCCAGGACATCGGCTGCGGCCGACGGGCAGGCAGTGTTGGACAATGCGGAGAACAAGTGCCGGCGCCGCCGCGCAGGGCCGTGGGGAGAAACGGGGCGCAGGGGTATGACCCCGGTTCGACGTCCCCACCAGCGGGATGGGCGGTTGAAAAGACCCTGCGTGCGGCGCCGGCAATGGGCATATAGGGCTGTAGCGTCCAAAACGTTAGTCTCGGCCCATTGGCCGTGCAATTGGTATCGAACGCCTATCGAGTCCGGATGGCGTTCAAGTGCCGCCCACTATTCGGACCAGACCGCCGATAGGAGAAAATCGATTCGAGTCTGCGAATGTGCAGCCACCCACATCGTCGATCTGCTCGTTCTTCAGGCCAAGAATTCGAAGTTGCTCCGCCACTGATTCGACCAGTGCCACATGAGGTCGGTCGCCAACGTCGCGATGAATCACGTCAATGTGAGGTGTCGCGGCATTGATCCGTTGCCCGACCTCTTCGGAGACTTCGAATGCGCCGACGCGTATGTGGGGACCGATCGCAGCAATTAGGCAAGCAGGTTGTGAACCCAGTTCAAACAATCGCGCGAGCGTTTCGGGTAATACGCCGGTCACGATCCCTCGCCACCCGGCGTGAACAGCCGCAACGTGGCCAAGTTCTTGATCGGCGATGAGAACCGGCACGCAATCCGCCGTGCGAACGCAGGCCGCCAAACGTGCCCCAGTCACAATCACTGCGTCGCCATTCATCGACCGGACTTCGAGTGATGATTCCGTGCCGCGCAAAACAACAACATCACGTCCATGGACTTGCCGTTGCCAGCATAGTTCGGAGGGGGCAAGCCGAAGCCAGTTCGCTGCCCGCGTCAGGTTCTCCTCAACATCAGCGGGCGAATCGCCCACGGTCTCGGAAAGATTGAGTGATGCATAGCGCCCCGTCGAAACGCCGCCCTCGCTGGTGAAGAATGCATGGCAGAAGCCTGCGGCCTCAAGTTTGGGGCTGGTGATTGGCTTAGGACTGTGGCTCACGTGAGTCATCTTACTTGAGCACTAGCAAGACCGCAGTTTGTCTTGTGAGCAAACTGGCCATGCCTGTACCCACCCCTGCGTTGGACCTTGTTGGGCCCTTCGGCGGGTATATGCACTTTCGCTGCTCGGCGTCGCGGCGCGTGGCGCCACCCGATGGGAACGCGAGTGAACTATCGCGAGAGTCAGTTTTCGATGGTAATAAGGTGCTGCGATGCGTCCGCAGGATCCGTTTCTAGGTCGTGAGATCCTCGATGGTCAGTTCCACATCGTGCAGAAAATTGGAACGGGCGGAATGGGAAGTGTCTACAAGGCAGCCCAGCCCGAAATGAATCGGATGGTGGCCATCAAGATCCTGCATCCGAAGCTCGTCAACCGAAGGGACTTGACGTCGCGTTTCCGCCGCGAGGCGCGCGCGATGAGTCAATTGTCTCATCCGAACACGGTCAAAGTGTTCATGTACGGAGAACTCGAAGACGGCTCGCTCTACATCGTCATGGAGCTGCTCGAAGGCCGCAACCTAAACCAAGCCGTCCGACGCGAGGGACCGTTGCAGGCAGAACGGGCAATTCCGATCCTAATCCAGGTGTGTGCGGCATTGCAGGAAGCGCACACAATGGGAATCGTGCACAGAGATTTGAAACCCGAAAACATTTTTCTCTGCAACCAGGGCGGTCTCCAGGATTTCGCCAAGGTGCTGGATTTTGGCCTGGCGAAGGTGACAGAACGTCAAATGCGGCCCGGATCCCTAATCCTGACTCAGGAAGGCATGGTTTTTGGCACGCCAGAATTCATGTCGCCAGAGCAAGCGCAAGGCCGCGAACTGGATGCGCGTAGCGATATCTATTCTTTGGCGGTCATTCTCTATGAGGCCATCACGGGCAAGTTGCCTTTCATCGCTCAGACACCGATGGAGTACATTCAGAAACATGTCCTCGAACGCCCAATGGCCATAGCCGAGCGCGCGCCGGAGATCCCCGTTCCAGCCGGTCTTGAAGCCGTCATGGCCAAAGCGCTCGCGAAGAAACCCGATGACCGCTGGCAAAGCGCTGCTCAGTTCGCAATGGCCTTGCACGGTGTCCTGGTAGGCACAAGCGCAGAAGCAACCAGTGCCGGCGCTCTATCACTGCTACCCCCGACCCCAGCTCCGCCAGCAGCAATCCCGGTCACGTCGGTCGCGGCGCAACCCGCGCAACCAAACCTTGGGCTCGGCCGCAGTCAGTTGCTGGCCGTAGCTTTGGGCTTTCTGGCAGTCGGCGCAATAGTGGCTTTACTGGCATTGCGATGGTTGCCCCACTAGGTCCCGAGCAAGGTTCGGCGGCATCGCCCAGCTCGCGAAATCAAACGTCGTCGCCAGCCCGACGCGGGTGGCTAGGGAGACTGTTGCTCAAGATTGTCATCGTGGCCATCCTTGGTGCCGCCATTGGCGCAGGGGGCATCGCGCTGCTGGTACGCAAGTATGAATCGGGTCTGCCGAGCGCCGAACAATTGCGCAACAGCTATCGACCCCAGCAGGTGACGCGAGTTCTGGCGCGGGATGGAACGGTGTTGTCGCAGGTGTTCACTGAACGACGCACCGTTGTAGCGTTTGAGTCGATACCCGCGCATACGAAGCTCTGCTTCCTAGCGGCCGAAGATGCGCATTTCTACGAACATGAGGGGTTGAACTACCTAGGAATGCTGCGCGCGATCTTGAGGAATCTGCGGGCTGGGCGCACCGTGCAAGGCGGCAGTACGATCACTCAGCAGGTCGTCAAGAATCTGTGGCTCTCACCTGAACGGACGGTGGCTCGCAAGGTCCAGGAGACAATCTTGGCGACTCGCCTCGAGCAATCGCTGAGCAAAGACGCGATTCTTGCACTCTATCTCAATCATATTTACTTGGGCCATGGCCGTTATGGGGTCGAAGAAGCAGCCCGCTACTACTTCGGCAAGCACGCCTCCGATCTCAATCTAGCCGAATCCGCGTTGTTGGCCGGGCTTGTTGCGGCACCTGAGCGATTCTCGCCGCGCCGGGACTTGTCTCGCTGTTTGGAGCGACGTCGCTTCGTGCTTTCTCAAATGCGAGCCAAGGGGTTCGCCGACCCGTCGCTCGTGTCACAGGCGATGAACGAGCCCGTGCAACTGTCACCCACTTCGGAGGATGAATCCGACCTGGCGCCGGAGGTCGTCGCGTGGGCGATGCGAGCGCTACAGAATGCGGAGGGGGACGCTGCCTCGCGCGGCGGCTACACAATCTACACGACGATTGATCCGAAACTTCAGGCGGCCGCCAGACGCGCCGTTCGCGACAATTTGGATGCGTTCCTGAAGCGCCAACAACATGAGCCACCGTATCTGGCAAAGAGTCGAAAGGTCTCGTGGGGGCCTGCAGCTTCGGGTCACCCCAAGCGGTACCATATTTATGTGGGTCGCGTGCTCGACGTGAACGATGCAGAGGGCACCCTTTCCATGAAGGTCGGCGACATCACGGGTGAAGTGAAGCTTGCGCTTGAGGAACGGTTCAATCCAAAACACCTTGCGCCGAGTCACTTCACGGAGCCGGGCGCACTCTTGCGCGTGCAGGTCAACGGCGACCCAGACTCAACGCTGCCCGAGTTGCGTCTCGACCTGGGTCCGCAGTCGTCGCTGGTAGCCATCGACGTGCGAACCCGTCAAGTCCTCGCACTCGTTGGAAGCTATGAGGCTTTGAGCGGCGGCCTCGACAGGGCAACTCAGTCGCGCCGACAGCCTGGATCGGCCTTCAAGGCATTCGTCTACTCCTACGCCATGCACTCGCGGCGATTTACCGCCGCAAGCGTTCTAAACTTGCCGCCAGATCCAAAACACGGGGCCACGGAACCTAGACAGATGAGGCTCAGGGAGGCGCTCGCGAAGAGCGACAACTCGGCCGCTGAGATGGTACTAAACGCTGTTGGGGCTTCGGCGGTGGTCGGTTGGGCGCATGCGGTCGGTATTGACTCGCCGTTGGCACCGACTACGTCACTGGCACTGGGTGCCTACGAGTTGACTGCGTTGGAGATCACGAACGGGTACGCGACGTTCGCAAGCGGTGGCCAATTCGCCGGGCCTGTCATCGTGAGCAAAATCGAAGGCCCGGGGGGCAAGCTCGTGACTTTGCCGCCACAACCACCCACTCGTCAGGTCATGAGCAACGCGGAAGCATACGTTACGACGAGCCTTCTAAAGAGCGTGATCGAAGCCGGGACCGGGCTGCGCGCACGTCGACTGGGTCAACCTCTCGCCGGCAAAACCGGGACCACCAACGCTTCAAAGGACGCTTGGTTCGTAGGCTATTCGCCGGAAATAGTAGCTGGGGTCTGGGTTGGCTACGACGATGCGGTATCGTTAGGAGCGTCGGAATCCGGAGCTACGGCAGCGCTGCCCGCTTGGATTGATTTCATGAAGGCAGCACAAGAGAACAAACCCATTGTTGACTTTGCGCGACCCAATGACATCGAAGTGCAAAAAATCGATCCGGCGTCCGGCCTACTGGCAGATGTCAATCAGCCGAATGCGATCGAGGAGGTTTTTCTTCAAGGAACAGCTCCAAGTGAGCGCGCGGTGATTCAAGATGCCGGCACGCCTGCGGAGCCCATGCCAGTTGGGTCCGCGGCGGCAAGCCCCAGCAGCACGGCTGAAGTGCCACCCCCAGCACCCAATAACTAGTCGCCGGTGACCAGGCGGTTTGCCTGAACTGCCGGTAAGACAACTCGCCTTCGACGCGTAGCTTTTTTGTTGTGGCGTCACTCGCAAGGCTAGCTGGCGACTTGCCGGGGGGCACGCGAGTTCGGGTTGAGCCGAACTGCTAATTGTGTAGTAAGTTCGCATCGCAATGTCACTACCGAAACCCGCTGTAACCAAGGCCGTCGTCCTGTGCGCGCTGCTGTTAGCGTGCCACTCCGAGTCGTCCACGCAAGAATCTTCCGAGTCGCCCACACCCGCAGGTTCCGCGAGCGCAAAGCAACAAGATAAGCTAGCGCGCGCATTAGCAAGCGCGATCGCCACGGACAAGTCCGGCAAGACGGTCGCCGACGGGGCATCTGACACGGCCCCACCTGCCGACGGGATCATGGACGTTGCGAAAGCCGATGCGCAAGTGCCAAGCAACTCGCCGCCGAAGGTCACAATGGGCGCCGCCGGCACCGAGCCGCGAGTCTTGTTGCGCCATCGCCCGCTGAGCCCACAACTTCGGGTTGGGCTAGAGGTGGCGGTCGACCTAGGCGGTGGGCAGGGTCTCCCGCCGGTCGATTTCAAACTGGAACTGCGGGCGAGCCCGATCAAACCTGACACGAAAGACAATCAACTCGTGACGGCGCGAATCTCGGGCGTGGACGTGGCAGTCCCCAATGTACCCACGGATTTCAAGAATCAACTGCGTCAGCTCATAGGTTCGAAGGTGTCCTTCCGAGTCGCTGAGGATGGCGGAGCCTTCGATTTCTCGCAGGAACTTGGCAACGCAAAACACCAAGAGTTGAACGAATTGCTCGAGATGGTAATGCAGGGACTTGCTAACGCGAGTAGTGCGATGCCCAGCGACCCGGTGGGGAGTGGGGCATACTGGATGGTAGTGTCCAGGCGCAAGTCCCTGGGCATAGATTGGCTTATCTACGATATGGTCAAGGTGGCCAACGTCGCTGACAAGAACGCGACGTTGGAGATCAACACACGTCGATACGTCGTGGGACGCGACATCGAATTGCCCTCCGGCACGCAGGGACTCAAACTGACTGTGCGCGAGGCCAGTACGTCCGAGACAGCACAGGCCACCGCCATTGTGCAGGGCAGTCTCTTATCGCGCTACGAACGCTCGCAGTCCATGAAACTGTTGCTCGATGCCTCGGACAACAGCGGACAACGAATCATGCAAGCAGGCGGGCAGCTGAAGTTTCAGCTTGGGAAACCCTAGTATTACTTGGCGGTAGCCATGGGTTTCCCTGGTGCGAGTATCCCTTCATGCCAAACTGCCTTTTTCATGGTCCGCAATGGCGTAGACTTCGCTTGGGCGATGTGCCTTTTGGCAATACCCGAATGGGGAGAGCATCAGGAAAGGAGAGCGTATGACACGATGGGTCAGATACGTCAGCACGTTGCTCCTCGGATTAGGGGCAATAATATCCTGCAAGGATAGCGAAAAGTGTGAACGTAGCCGGATGGAAGTGGCGAAGATTTGGAACCGAGTCAAAGACGGGGCCACCCGGCGCCGAATCGTAGATGATGGCACCATCAAGTCTGATACCTATCAGAAGAAATGGTCACACATCGAGAACCAGGCAGAACTTGTGTCGTCTTCGTTTGAAACGGAGCAAGTGACATGGGGGCCCGCTGCAAAGGGGCAGAAGCAACTGCAGGAGGATACATCCGATCTGAACGACGGCGATCCAGCAAATCAGAATTTCGTTCGCTTGCTAGAAGAAGCCAACAAGAAAGTCGCTGAGTTTGAGAAGACTTGTCGCTAGTCGTAGGACTTGGCAAGTCTCAAGATTGGGTGGGTTCTTGACTATGACTGGGTGGGCAAAACCGTAGAAACGGGACGAGGCGAAAGTTTACGCTCGTCCCGTTTCAATCTTGCATCGCTTGGGCAATGAATGCTTTCAATGCGTACCCGATGCCATGCGACTTCCAACGGGTCTGCGCAGCAACACGACCAACCCCAATAGGCAGAAGTACGTGACCGCCAGCAGGCTGAAATTCTGCGAAAATGCCCGCACAAGCGCCTGCACGGAAATACGCGCCGAAAGCACGCCGTAGCTCGCTGCGGCAGCATCTACTACTTGTCCAGTGAGGTATCGCCCGGTTTGGCCCAGTGCTTCCCAAGTGCTGTTATCGAACGGCGTCACGTTGCGTGTGAGGAACGTGAAGTTCAGCTTGATGTTGTGGTCGAGCCGGGTGCTCATAAAAGCGGTGCCGATCGACCCGCCCAGCTCTCGTGTCAGATTGAACAGGCCGGCTGCGTTGCCGCGCTGTCTGGCGGGAATATCAGAGAGCGCACTCACGTTGAGAGGCGCAAACACGAATCCAAGCCCGCAGGCGCGCACGAATACGGTGAGAAGCATCGCGCGTTCGTCAGCCAAATTGCTCAGGTTCGCGTTGAGATAGAGGCTGTAAGCTACGATGACCCCACCGAAAAGAATCAACGGCCTTGGGTCTACGCGTGACAGGAGCTTTCCGATAATCGGCATCAGGAACAACTGGATGGCGGAGCCCTTCAGGAACAGTAGGCCGATGTCCAAGGCCGTATAGTGCATGACGGCTCCACAATAGAGCGAGAACATGAACGTTGCCGCGAACAAGGTCATGCCAATGGCGAAATTCAGGCCGGTTGCCGCTGCATAGCTTCGATTTAGAAACACACGAAAGTTAACGACCGCGTTCGGCGTTTCGAGTTCGTGAACGACGAATGTGATGAGCGATATCGCTGCGACCAAAGAAAGCAGGGTTATCGCGGTGGATTCGAACCAGTCGTGGCGGTGCCCTTCTTCCAGCACATACTGCAACGTGGCCATTCCAACCACCAACAGGGTAATCCCCCTCGTGTCCACCTGCTCGCGCGAGGGCTGCCAGCCGGGTTCCTCAATGTGGATCCACGCAAGCGTTGCCGCGGCGATCACGACCGGAATGTTGATAAGAAATATCCAGTGCCAGCTGGCAACATCCACGAAATACCCGCCGAGACTAGGTCCAAGCAGCGGTGCAGTTACCGCGCCCAATCCAAACAGCGCCTGCGCGGTCCCGTGTTCGTTACGCGGATATCGCGCGAACAGGATCGATTGCGACGTCGGGATGATCGCGCCACCACCTAGCCCCTGCAGAACCCGAAAGGCAACGAGCGAAGGAAGGTTCCAGGCGGCACCGCACAAGGCGCTGGCGAAGCCGAAGATCAAAATCGAAGTGACGAAATATCTCCGAAAGCCGAAGCGACGCTGAAACCAACCCGTCATTGGGATCACGACGACATTGGCCATCATGTAGCCTGTCGATACCCAGGCAATCTGGTCAATGGGTGTGCCGAAACTAGCTCGAATGTCGTTGAGCGCAACGTTTACGATCGAGATGTCGAGCACGGCCATCATCGCCGCAAACATGACGGCAATCGTGATCCCAACTTTGCTGCCAGTAATCAGTTCGCGTTCCATCCGGCTACCGAATGGCGACCGTGACGTCGGCGCTAATGCCGGGCCTTAGTGCGAGTCCATGGCGATCGTTGATCTTGATTCGAACCGGTACCCGCTGAACAACTTTTACGAAGTTTCCCGTGGCGTTGTCGGGAGGGAGCAGAGCGAATCGTGCACCCGTGCCTGCTGCGATGCTTTCGACCTGACCCTGAAGCGCATGACCGGCGAAGGTATCCACCTTGATGGTCGCGGGTTGACCCGCCTTCATTGAACCAATTTGGTCTTCTTTGAAGTTGGCAACAATCCAGAGATCATCGAGCGGCAGCAATGCCAAAATGGGCCGATCCGGCGATACGAGACTGCCCACTTCGACGTTCTTGCGCGACACAACACCTGCGACAGGCGCTCGCACTACGCCATAAGATAGATTCAGCTCCGCCAAGCGTTCTGCCGCGCGTGATTGTTCGACGCGCGCTTCAGCGAGCTGCACCTGGGCCTGGGCGGATTGCACTTGTTGGGGAGCAGTCAACGCAGCCACGAGTCGGCCTTGTGCCTGTTCGACGCTGCCGTAGTTGCCAGAAACCAAGGCCCGAGTGCTGTCCAACCGCGCGCGCGCCAGTTCCAGCCCCGCGTTGCTTTGATCGGAAGCGGCCTGACGCGCGTCGAGTTCAGCTTGCGACACGCTACCCTTGGCGAACAGTTCACGAACACGTTGCAGTTCCTTGTCAGCCAACTGTTTACGAGACTGGGCCGTCGCAATATCAGCCTGCGCTTGTCCGATTTGTGCCTTGGTAGACTCAACGCTTGACGCCGCCTGTGAAAGGCCCCCACGCGCTTGACGAATACCGGCGTTGGTCGTTCGCTCTGTCAACGCAAGCTGCGCGCGGGCCAGAGCAAGCGACGCCTCCGCGGCCATACGATCTGCACGCGCCGCGGAAAGTCGTGCTTTGAGTTCTTCGAGATCAAGCTCAAGCAGCACGTCGCCCTCATGAACGGGCTGATTGTCGGACACGAGCACCTTGGCAACTTGCCCGGAGGTGCGAACGCTCACGGTAACGACGTGACCTTCAACCTGAGCGTCGTCGGTGGATTCCTTGCCACGCCCAACGAGCCAAACGATACTCCCGGTAGCCATTGCGGCTGCGACAAGTCCGAGTAACACTTTCGGAGCCCTTTTCGGCTTGTCACCCTTGGTTCCGGCGGCGTTCGAAAGCAGTTCGGGGTGTTTGGTTTCTGCCGACGCGATATCGACCGGCGTCGTGGGACCCGTTTCGTTCGGCTCGGCGAGCCGTCTTGCATGTGATGGGGAGTTCATAAGGAGTGCGCCACTGGAAACTGGGGGAACATAGGGCGCGAGCCTTGTTGCACAACTGGTGCGCGTGGGCACGCAACAACTGCTACGCCCGTGACCCAAGATAGGTTGCGGGTGTGGGCGCTAGCCACCCCACGGAGCTAAAGCCCGAGAATGCAGGAGCTCGTCCGCCAGGTTATCGAAAGACTGGAATTACGGCCGCACCCCAGGGCGGATTTGTGGAGCAGCTCACGCAGCCGTGAATTGCAGCATGCAATCGGCTCGACGCGGATCGAAAATCCGTGCCGCCGTGGCAGAAAAGACCAACGTTCCCAGTGTCTGCCGGTGTCCAGCGTCTACGGCGTTACCTAGATGCCCTTCAAATGGCTAAAAGCGCCCGAAGATTCTGAGCCCCGAACCTGACGATGATGCGTACGGCGCCACGATGACCTCTTGTTGGTCAACGAGAAGCAATCGCTTTCGCGTGATGGCCATGCCTGCAATAAACATCGCAGCCCCTGCTGCTTGTCCCATCCCATCGAGCGCTACCATGGCGCGATTGCTCGATTCATCACTACAGGTGTAGGTATACGGGTCGGTACCGCATGTCGGGGTTTTTCTGGCTGCGAGCCAACCGAAGGGTCCAATAACCGGAACGGCAAGCCAACCGTTGGCCGTGTCGAAATTGTTGGAAGAAGCGACCGAGAGGCTGATCGCGTAGAGAACCCCTAGCGTTACGGCACCGCCAATAACCAGACCTCGGGGATGGTATTCTTCCAGTATGTAGCCGCGCGGAACCGGTGAACCCTCGACATAGGGAAGCACGGCGGGACGCTGCCTGAACAAGGTTCCGTAGGTGATTACGGGCACCCGTTGACCTGTGGCAGGATCGATGATCGCGTAGGACTGCCCTGGCATTGCTGTCATGGGTGCAGGCGCGACTTGTGGACTCGTCGGATATTGAGGTTGCGCGGCCGGTTGCATGGCTGCGGGCTGCGCGGGTGCTGGAGGTGTTGCTGCAGGGCCCGGTGGTGTTGCTGCCAGGCCCGGCTGCACGGGGGAGCCCGGCGCGCCGCGTGAGGGCTGCATTTGTGCACGCGCTTCCTGAGTTGTCACGAGCCCGATTAAGGTGACCAAAGCCAAAGCAGCAATGTGAGTCATCTTCATGAAACCACCCATCCAGAAAGATAGCCTACGCCAGTTCGCGGCTAATTGCAGCGCTGTATGCACACAGCCTGCCAATTGGAATTCGAATGACTCCGGCCGGAACGGCCGCTACAAGTCCTTCGCCGGGACACAACGGAACCAACCCAGAGATACTCAGAGGATCGGCTGCCTAGTGTCGCAGCCAAGCACAGTTTGGATTTTGCCGTTCGGGTCTGCCTGCGCCATGGTGCAAGCCGACGCGCACAGCGTGATCTTGGTCGGATTGAGCGCGTTGTCGTAGTACCAACCATATTGGTTCGTGTGCGAACAGTCGGCGTCCTGCACTAGCTCAGTGGCGACGTTCTGGCCGTTGATGTAGTTCACATTGACCTTTTTCGGGTCAATGGCAACCCCGTTATTCGACTGTTGTAGATCAACGGTGCAACTGATATGCGACGTCCGAATCGCCTCAAGGCCCGTCTTGAAGGTCGCCGCAGCTTGGGCACCAGACATGCCCTGCAGCGCAACCGCTGTGTTGCCAGACGCGGCCTCCCACAGGGCCATTGTACCTGGATTCAAGTCACCGATGCCGAATAGAAAGAGGGTTTTTGGTGGCGCCGTGGCAATAACGTCCGCAACATTCTGGACTTCATCAGCGTCCGCGGTGCACGTGCCGGTCCCCGAGGCGCCAGCGGGACCAAGCGGGCAACCGTTGGTGAGGTCGTCGCATGAGGCCAGCCCGTTAACGGTGCTGGTGCCCGGGGGTACGTAACCAAATCCGGGCTCACCGTCCGTGAGAAACACTATGACTGTCTTGCTGTCAGGGTTTTGCGTCACTGACGTTTGCTGCACCGAAGCGGCGTAGGCAATAGTGCCCTGAAGCGCGACACGAGTCGGAGTGCCGCCCGCGGGAACTATGCACGTTGACGCGAGCAGTGTGACGGCTGGGTCGCACAACTTCGCCAAGAACTTCTGCTGGCCCGAGTTATCGAGCAATGTGAGCGGAACTTTGATGGAATTCGACGAGGGTAGTTCGTAGCTGGTAACCTTGCACATGCTGGTGACATCGCCGTCAGCGGGCAGAAAACTCAGCGAGGCGTAGATACCCGTTGAATTCTGATCTTGGAAAAACGCTCGCAACGTAGTGACTACAGGGTTCCAACGTGTCTCGGCATTCTCCCATCCGCCATTGGGGTCGTCGCCCATGCTGCCGGATTTATCGAGCAAGAAGACGATGTTGATGCGAGTGAGCGCCGCGAGCGTCTCACCGGAAGCGCATCCCGAGTCAAGGGCTGGCGGGGTCGTGCTGGTGCTCGCCGTTGTGCTTACACTGTTTCCCTTGCCGCCCGTGCCAAGGATATAGGCGTTGCCAGACCCAGCATTGTTTGAACTGGCGTTCCCGGCTCCGCCGGTGTCACCGCCACCGTCGCTGGTCTGGGGATCTTGGGAGCTTGGGCCACCGCTAATGGGCGTGGCCGCCGTGCACCCGAATGTCAAACACAGGGGATAGAGCCACGCAGCGCCGAGTGTTCTTTTCATGATCAAGGTCCTTGGGTCATTCTAGTTGGAAAATCAGAGGCACTGGCCAGTTTCATCGCTGCAGCCCGGGAACGCTGAACGGAGCTAGGTGGCCGCGGCGCAAGTTTCCGTCAACCGTTTAATCGATAATCGTTGCGCAGCCGAAGACAACTGTAACCTTGCCCGCGGGATCTTGTTGAATCGAGGCACAGGTACTCGGGCAGAGCTCAATGTACGCGGGAGCGTTCGGATTGTCGTACTGCCAGCTCGGCTGGGCGCTGCCGCAGCCCGGGCTTTGACCTAAATGCGTTACCTTGCCGGTCCCGTCTGTGTAGTTAACGTTGACTTTGTTCTTGTCAATCGCCTCTCCGTTGCTGGGAATTGGGATCTTGATGTTGCAGCTGATCTGTGTCTTTCGGAGATTCTGAAGCGCCGATGCGAGTGTCGCCGCCGCCTGCGCACCCGACATGCCCTGCAGTGCAACCGCGCCATTGCCAGACGCGGTCGCCCATGTGTCCATTGTGCTGGTGGTCAGGTCGCCAACGCCGAACAGGTAAATGGAATTGGGCGGAGCTGAAGCGATCACGTCCGCCACTTTTGCAACCTCTGCGTCCGCCGTGGAACAGCTACCGGTCCCTGAGGGGCCCGCGGGGCCGAGCGGGCAGCCGTTGGTGAGGTCGTCGCATGAGAAGAGTTGGTTGACGGTGCTGCTGCCTGAAGGCACGTAGCCAAACCCGGGTTCGCCGTCAGTGAGGAATACGATCACAGTCTTGCTATCAGGATACTTCTGTTGGACAGTCAGCTGATAGTCAATGGTGCCCAGCAGCGCGGGACGGGTTGGTGTGCCGCCCGACGGAACAATGCACGTCGAGGCGAGCGGTGTCACCGTGGGATCGCACAAACGATTCAGGAACATCTGCCGGCCTGTCGCGTCCAGCAACGTAAGCGGGACTTTGATCGAGTTCGTCAAGGGGGGTTCATAACTGGCCACTTTGCAGGCGGTGGTTATGTCCCCGTCCGCCGGCAAAAAACTCAGCGAAGCGTAGATCCCGGTGGACTGTTGATCCTGAAAGAACGAGCGCAATGTCGTCACGACAGGATTCCACCGATCGGCAGCGTTCGTCCAACCACCGCCCGGGTCGTCCCCCATGCTGCCGGATTTATCCAGCAGGAACAGGATGTTGACCTGAGTAAGCGTAGCGGGAGTCACGTCACCGGCGCAGGCAGCGTCAACATCTGTCATTGGGTTGCTCGTGGAGCCTCCCAACGTGGTGCACCCGTAGTTGCACTGGCCGCCATTGGCACCCGTGCTGCCCGTTCCGGAATTGCCGCCCCCATTTCCGTTGTCGGTAGGACCGCTGCTGCCACTGGGACTGCAGCCAAACATGAAGCACAATGGATAAAGCAATGCGGCGCCTAACAAACGTTTCATGATAAGTTCCTTGGGCGAGCTCTCTTGTCTGGATGCTTTCTGAGTCGCGTGGCTCAGGTCGTCGGCCACGTGATGCAGCCCGAGAAATAGTATGGATGGAACTCGACGCTGAGCGAAGTCATGTACCTAACGATAACTTGGCCGGCAACGTGGCCGCTGCCCCCCGTAAACGTGGCCAGCGGCGCCAAGATGCTGCCCTGAATCGCCGCCGAGGTGTTGTGGAACGTGGTCGCTTCGTAGAAATTCCAAAGTACGTTCGTTGCGAAGGCGTAGTCGCCCCGGGAGTCCGGGCCTCCAGGCAACGTAATGGTTCCACTTGGCCAATTGACAGTGGTGCCTGAGACATTGATGATGACGATCGACGTTTGCGGCACATTTATGGTGACGCTGCCAAGCTGTGCTGCAGTGATGCTGAAGACATTTTGCTTTGCATCCGTCCCAGTCAGAACGAGGGCGCCGCTTGCGTTGGTAGTGACGGTGCCGTTCGACGGCAGTTGCTCAAGCGCTAAGCTTAGCGCCTCGACCTTTGCCTCCAGAGTGGTGAAGTCAACCGGCAGGTTCGTTCCTTGTCGCCCAATTACGCCGCCACAATCGGTGTCGTTGCTGCCGCTGACAGCCCCTCCCGCAACGGCCTTGCCGTTGTATACATTCACGCCAGTCACGTCGCCGCCAACGACCAATGAATATTGGCTACAGTCTTTCCCGCCATCCTTCGCACCAATCGAGTAGCTGGAGGCAGTCAGGTTGCCGCCCACGTACATGTTGCCTTCCGTGTCCGCGCCGCTGCTCGCCGTTACGTCCTTGATCACGTATACGTTGATGTTGTTCAAGTCTGTCTTGAGGCACTGGGGCACGTCAACGCTGGTGCCGCCGCCGGTAGCAATATCGACGCTGCTGCCGCCACCGGTAGCAATATCGACGCTGCTGCCGCCGCCCGTGGCGATATCGATGGTTCTACCACCACCCGTAGCTATGTCAACACTGCTGCCGCCGCCACTCCCTGTATCAACGGTATAACCGCCGCCCACGCCAACATCCACGCTGCTCCCGCCGCCGGAGCCCACGTCCACGGTCTGGCCAGAGCCGCCGGTGATTTTCACGTCCACTGACGAGCCTCCGCCCGTCGCGCTACCGGTGCCCCCGTAGCCGTCGCCTCCGAGTGAATAGTAGTCGCCACCAACACTGCCGTCGCCACCGACGTTTCCAGCTCCGCCATCAGTACTACCCGTGGAGCCCGTGCCGGAACTATCGCCCGCTTGCGAGTTGTCACCCGCGGTGCCGCTGCCGGACGTTCCATTGCCGGCGCCGCCGTTGTTCGAAGCACCCGAGCCGCCAACATTAGCGCCAGTCCCACCAACGGCGGATGTTGCGCCCTGACCTCCTACGGTCAACAAGATGTCATTCCCTACACCGTTCTTGTCCGACGAACCGCAGGCAACGACAATGGTCAATACGGAGATTTGAGTTAACCAGTTCAAGCGCAGACGTGTCATGAATTCTATCCTCCCTACTTCGGGCACCGACAGTAGCTAGGTTTGGCGTGGATTAGGCAGCAGTCCTTTTTCGTATAATAGCGCGAACCATTCAAGGGGCGCCATGATTCGTCAACGGCCCGCCTGCTCTTTTTCCTTACGGAATGCTTTCCCGATGACTACCCGAAGGAAAGAGGAATTTGGGGTTGGGAGGGGCCAGCGCCGGCTCGGAGTTAGCCGCTCGAGTCGCCTTCTGCGAGACCGCATCGAACGGAATCCACCTTGGGTGGAGACTCACAATAAAAGCGCTAAGAATCTGGGCTTGTCGGCTTCGTTATTACCTTTCGTTACATGCGCGTTCGCCCATGTTATGCTCCCCGTGGGGTTGCCTGCGATTGGCTCTGTCGGCCATAAATCAGCGGGCCTTTGACCTTTTTTCTTTTGGGGCGCTGCGTCACGTACAAGGCCAACAGAGTTGCCTTGGCCGCGGCAAAAAATCCACAATAGGTTGCCATTTATGAAATGTCCCCAAGCGGCGTCATATGTTCGGGCACTCCCCGTTTGCATAAACTAACCTAAGCTGTGTAGGAGCTTACACGCCATGCGCTACCCGCCCTTAGTCGGACTCTTCGGAATCTGCGCCACCCTGGCGGTGGCAGCGGGCGAGTACGGCTGCACCGCGAGTTCAGCTCTCCCCGCGCCACCTCCCACGGGCGATGTCGGCGGTGCCGGCGGCGCAACCGGTGTCACAACCGGCGGCACTTCCAGCACGGACGTGTCAACCGGAGGTGACACAGCAGCCGGCGGCGCTCCCATTGCAACCGGCGGCGCCGCACCCTGTCTCACGAATCAAAAATGCGACAACGTATGCGTCGATCTTTCGATTGATCCAATGAATTGCGGCGCCTGCGGCGCTGCCTGTACCGCATCCCAAGTTTGCTCGGGTGGGCAATGCGTCTGCCCGCCGGAAAATCCCGACGCCTGCGGACCGCGCTGTGTCAACCTGCAGACTTCCCTCACGGATTGTGGCACTTGCTACACCGCTTGTTCGCCCCTGCGCTGTATTGCGGGAGTGTGCGGGTGTGCAAGCACTGACATCACGTGCAGCGGCGCCTGCTTCGATCCGATGAATGATGACGCCCATTGTGGTGACTGCAATACCGCGTGTAGCACGACACAGTTCCAGAAATGCATTCAGGGCCAGTGCACGGTCAGTTGCAGCAGCTACAAGAATGCGTCTGGCATTCCCCTGACGGACTGTGGCAATGGTTCATGCCTTGACACGACGAAGGACGTGGACAACTGCGGTCAATGCGGCAACAGCTGCCCTAACCACTCGATGTTCATGTGCAGCGGCAGCCAGTGCGTTTGCGGCGCCACGGGCGCAACGCATTGCATCGACCCAAGTGGCGCCGACGTCTGCGTCATCGTGCAAAACGATCCACGCTATTGCGGTGACTGTAACACCAAGTGTGACCCAGGGCATCAATGCGTCAACGGCGCTTGCGTCTGCTCGAGTGCGTCGATCGATTGCGGGGGCAGTTGTTATGACCCTACGTCGGACGTGAACCACTGCGGCGATTGCACCACGAAGTGTGGCCTTTTCGACCTTTGTGTCAACAGCCAGTGCGTCCTTAGCTGCAGTGCGTTCAGCAACTCAGCCGGCTATCTGTACAGAGACTGCAGCGGTGTCTGTAAGGACATTTCAAGCGATCCTGCGAATTGCGGCAACTGCAACGCGCCCTGTGGCGCCGGCCAATCGTGCACAGCGGGAAAGTGCGAATGTGACACCGGCATGTCCAAGTGCGACACCACTTGCGTCGATGAGCAAACCGACCCGGCGCATTGCGGTGATTGCACGACGAACTGTTCGGCGTCGCAGTCGTGCATTGCCGGCCAGTGCACGTGCGCCGGCGCGCTCAGAGCCTGCGGTCAGGCTTGCGTGGACGACCAGAACGACGCGCAGAACTGCGGCGGCTGCGCAAAGACTTGTACGCCCAAGCAGATGTGCCAGGGCGGCACGTGCAGAACAAGCGTCATCGAGGTGAAGTCAGGCATTCAGCCTGATCCCTCGAACCTACTTCAATTCTCGCAACTCTACGTCAACCTTGTCGTGTGCAACACTAGCGGGTCTTCTTTGCCTCTAAACGGGTACACGCTCAAGTATTGGTATACGGAAGACGGTGCCTCGGAGCCCCCTCAGACGGCCATTGATTACGCCGGTGGGGTGAACGTCACCGCGACGGCGAGTTTCCTCCCCACCAATGCCTCACGAACCAAGGCCACTTCCGTGATGGTCGTCACATTCGGCGCGACAACGTTGACTGCGGGGCAATGCACTAACACGATACAAACGCGCATTTACTCCGGGACAACCTATGCCTGTTGCTTTGGAGCCCAGGCAGGCGACTATTCATACCAAGCGGGCACCACTCCGGCTGACAACCAGAACATCACCGCCTACAACGCCCAAGGGTTGCTCATCTGGGGGCTCGAACCAGCATTGCAGTGAGCAGCGACTACATCTCGGCACCGATGGCAAGCTGCAACGCAGTGCCGTGACTGCTCAACCAGTGGCCACGTGCCGTCACGGCATCAAGCATTGGCGATTGCAAATTCCCTGGAGTTCGTTGTAGGGCAGGTGACTCCGCGTGCTGGATTGTTGGTCCGGCGGGCCAAGAGGGGCCTTGGTCCAGCGGTTCGCAACGATTCTTGAGCTTCCTCGCAAAGCGGCCGACGTCATGTTTGAGTCGCTGGTCTTATGCACCTGCACCCAAATCGCCGCCGCTGGATTTTTGTGGTGCGCTCATGATGGCTAGCGGGCGTTCATGGTCGAATGTTCTTGTTTGCGGAGGCTTATGGCAAGTCATCGAGTTGTTCGGCTGATCACAACCGTTGTTTTAGCGGGTCCGCTGGTTGGGGCGTGTGGCGGCTCGGATACCTCAACGGGTTCCTCCGGGTTGGGGGGAGACTCGGGAATTGGCGGCGCCACATCAGTCTCCACTGCCGCGGGTGGGACGCTTTCGACTGGCGGCGGCATTTCCACAATGGGCGGCGGGAATGCCACGGGCGGGATGAACGGAGTGGGCGGCAATATCTCGACGGGAGGCAGCGTTGGCTCGGGTGGCGTAGTGCCAACGGGCGGCACCAAGAATGCGGGAAGCGGTACGGGAGGCGTCACTACAACGGGTGGGTTCAAAGCAGCAGGCGGCTCTGCGCCGACGGGTGGAACGACGAGTGCCGCAGGCGGGTCCAGAGCAGCCGGCGGTGCGTCGGCAGCGGGTGGACAGGCCTTGACAGGAGGGTCGTTGGCAACCGGCGGAACATTGGCAACGGGTGGCACAAGGACCAATGGCGGTTCTGCGGCCACGGGTGGTTCGCCACCCGCAAACGGGGGCGCCAAGGCTACGGGCGGTAATTCGCCAACTGGCGGTCGCAGTGCAACAGGCGGAAGTCTCGCCACAGGGGGTGCCACAAGCACATCGTGCTCGGCGCCACCCGCGGCGCCCGCTCTGGTTGGTTTTGGGGAGGGGACCACGGGCGGCGGCAACGCCGCGCCAACCACCGTCACGACATTGTCCGCGCTGCAGTCTGCCGTCAGCGGCTCGACCGCTGCCGTCGTCTACGTCAAGGGGGTCCTCTCAGCAGGGAAGATCACCGTCGGCTCCAACAAGACAATCGCGGGTATTTGCGGGGCAGAGATCCACGGACACATCGAGATGAGTGGCAGCACCAACGTGATCTTACGCAACATCAAGGTCGTGGGTTATGCGGTCGGCAATTGCGCGTTGGATCCGGATTATGATTCTTCGGTCGGGTGCTCTTCGGGCAATGACGCCATTTCGGTTCAAAAGAACGCCAACCAAGTCTGGATTGATCATTGCGACATCTCCGATGGTACCGATGGGAACCTCGACATCACCAACGCTGCGAACAACGTCACCGTGTCTTGGACCAAGTTCCATTACACAGCACGAACGGACAATAGCGGCAGTGATTCAACGGGCGCCGCGGGTCACCGTTTCAGCAATCTTGTCGGCGGAACAGACAGTCCCAGCAGCTACTCCGATTCCACGACGCTCAATGTTACATGGCACCACGACTGGTGGGCGGATGGCGTAATGGAACGCCAACCGCGCGTGCGCTTCGGGAAGAATCATGTCTTCAACAGCCTATATACGTCATCGGGCGATAACTATTGCGTGAGGGCCGGGATCCAGGCGCACATACTGCTTCAGAATAACGTCTTCTCGGGCGTAGACACCCCTCACGAGTTCAACAGCTCATCGGATCAAAGCACCGCGTACATCAGTTCATCGGGAAATGTGTACACGAATTGCACTGGCACAGAGGCCACCGGCGGCGGCGGCACTCCGTTCACGAGTCCTTCGTATTCATTCACGCTCGATGCCGCAAGCAGTGTATCTGCCGCAGTGCAGAGTGGAGCAGGTCCGCACTAGCCGCCACGCAATAGCGGCGGCTTTCGAGTTTGCTTTTCTGCCGTTGACGTCTTTCAACAACACTGCACTTCAAT
The DNA here is from genome assembly GCA_963811985.1 of uncultured delta proteobacterium. Taxonomy (GTDB): domain Bacteria; phylum Myxococcota_A; class Polyangia; order Polyangiales; family Polyangiaceae; genus FEN-1139. The sequence continues at coordinate 752,805 of CAWEUH010000025.1, read as the reverse complement.
CGAATCACAGTCGGCTGCCCGCACGTGCAAGGGTGTTCAGAGAATTGGGGCTTGCGCGGCCTCTGTCACGCTCTGAACACCGCCTCGCGATCTGGGCCGGGTGTCGGCGCAAGTCCTGCTGTTCCAGCGCAATTCCGGTAATGACTGCGAGTCAGGCGTGACTTGTCCGTTGACGATGGTTCCCATATCGACTAATCGGCTGACCATGAGTTCTTCAACTTCACCCGAGAAGCCCTCGGAAAAACCAGAAGCGGCCCCGAAAGCCGCCACCTCTGCTACCGCCTCCGCCGCGACAACCGCAGGGAGCAAGCGGTCCGCTGTCACCGAGCCTCGCGAGTACGACTTGCTTGTCAAGACGGTGTTCTCGCTCATCGTGATCATCGTGTTGCTGTGGTTGTTCTTCACGTGGACGGGATACGCCAACAAATACGCGCAGGTCACTGAAGGTTGGCATCTTGGACAGACCAAGCTCATTGAAGTGACCGTCGTTCGCGAGGACAAGGGACGTCTTGCCTGTTCCTCGGACACCGTTACGGATGGGATTCATTGCGCCTACCGCACCAATGGACAACCGTTCGAGGCGAGTACCCAAGACGATAGTCATGTGCTGAGCCCATATAACACCGTGAAGAACGAGCTCTTTCTGGCCTCGGGGCTCTGGACATCAACTGCGCTGCGGGGGCAGCTGCCGACTGAACGGTTCACCGTGGCTTGCAATTACAAGATATTGGGCGTGCTCAAGTCGGTGGGGCTGCGCTGGTCGGTAAACGGTTCGTTCGACCCTGTGAAACAAAGTGTCACCCTTGGCACCCTAACGGATTGCGTGATACCGAAATGAAATCCTTATCGATCGCTAATTGGCTACACGACACGGTAAACTCCATAAGAAGGGATGCTCGCGAATCGTGGGATGCCCAGTTAACTGTCGAGCGAGTCATAACAATCTTTCTTGGCGTCATGATTGTGGGCGGATTGCTGATTCGTATTCAAGGCGTAGCGTCTCCTGCGTCGTTCACGTTCGATGAAGAGCCTTTCGTGCGCAATGCCCACAACTATGCCGTCGGCCTGCCAGACACCAATGACCACCCGCCGTTTGGCAAGATGTTGATTGCCCTTGGGATGACCATTTTTGGATTCAATTCCCTCGGCTGGCGCTTTATACCCCTTTGCTTCGGGTTGCAGACCGTTGTGTTGTCGTATTGGCTTGGGCGAACCGTCTTCGAAGACCGACGTGCCGGTTGGATGGCAGCTGCCTTTGTCGCCGCCGACGGATTCTTCATTTCCTATTCGCGTTCCGGGTTGCTCGACGGAACCATGGTGTGTCTGGCGCTGTGGGGCGTGCTCGCAGCCGTGACAGCGCAAAGTTGGCGCGGCGTGTTGACTTCGGCGATCTTGATTGGTCTGTCTGCGACAATCAAGTGGAGTGGCATGTTCGCCGTAGTCCCAGCAGGAGTTGCGCTACTCATGAAACGCCGGATGTCGATTGCATCAATGGCTTTGCTGGCTGCAGCTCCTATCGTTCACATCCTTGCATGGATGGGGGCACTGTGGATAACTGGCCAAAAAAGTGACCCCATCTCGACTTGGAACGTGATGGTCGGTCTATATCGTCACCATTTGGATTTGGGTCACTACAAGAACGAACTGTCCTCGTCCTGGTGGGGCTGGCCAATTCTTCGAAAACCAGTGGTTGTGAAGCTTTCGGACGCGGGCCTGCAGAAACGCTATTCGTCGAGTATTGGCAATCTCGTTTTTTGGTGCTGCGTCACCTTGAGCATGCTTGCGCTGCCAATTAGCGCTGCCTACTTCGCATTGCGCACGCGCCTGAAGAAGTATTGGTTTGAGTTCTTTGGCCGCCAATTGACCAAGGCGGCTCTGCTAATGGTTCTTGGTTGGTTCTCATACATCGCACCCTGGATCGCCACCTACTCGACGCGCGGGAAGTACACATTCAGCCACTACTACCTGCCTTGCTACGCATTTGGGCTGATAATGCTTGCCGGCTTTGCGGCCTTCCTCGAACGTAAGCGGCCTCGGTGGGTCGCCGAATTTGTCGGCATCGCGCTAGTCGTGTCCATCTACTACGCGCCCGTGTGGGGCGAATTCGCGATGAGTACGGCTGCAGCGAACCATCGTTTGTTCGTCGTGTCTTGGCGTCCGTAGTGCAGCCGTACTCGGGCCGCCAGCGGCGTCCCGCGGCCCGGGCCTTGACATTGCGTCTGGCGAGGCGATGATGTCGATGGTGATATGAGCCTTGGCACTCCTGCAAAGGACTACCGGGACTCCCTCCCAGCAGGTAAATTCACGCCAGCATTGATGCCGTTGTTTTCAGTTTTTCGCCGCAGGGTCGCCAAGAATGCGAAGTCATGACGCTTGGTTGGTCAACCTTGATGGAACGTTGTACTCTCCCATTCCTCTGAAGTGGATGATGGCAGGGGAGCTGGCGTTATTCGGTTTGCCGGCTATTGTGGTGTTGCGCTGTTTCAGACACCAACACGAATCGCTTCGCGCGGAAGGCGGCACCTACGAGCCTTCGCCGTTCGATGAGCAAGTCAAGCGCACGGCGAATATTGTGGGGATGCCTCTACATGAAGTCGATGGAATGATTCGAGAATGGATGATTCAACGGCCATGCAAGTGGTTACGCCGACTGAGGCGTCGGTCTTTGCTCGATGACATTACTTCATTTCGGGGCGAAGGAGGTCGAACGGCTATTGTCAGCGACTACCCGGCGCTCGCGAAGCTAGCAGCGCTGGGGGGTTCTGCATTATTCGATCGCGTCGTTGCGAGTGGCGAACCGGGTGGCCCCAAGCACCTAAAGCCAATTCCCGAGGGACTGTTCTTGGCTGCATCGGCGCTTGAAGTTGAGCCCAAACGCTGCCTGGTTATTGGGGACCGCCGCGAAGTGGACGGTGCCGCGGCAGCCGCCGCGGGCATGGAATTTCGCCTCATTCGGTAGGGGCAGGGCGTGCACCACGCGACTGACTGGCTACAGAAGTGAAATCCGCCGCCGGTCCACCCGGTTTGCGTTCTTCAGCCACGGCGGTGAGGAAGGATTCAACCGGCATTGCGCCAAGTTCAACGCCCTGACGCGTACGGACATTCACCGTTCGCGCGTCGCGTTCTTTCTCACCCACGACGACGATGTATGGCGTCCTTAGTAGGCTCGCATCGCGAATCTTGTAGCCGACGCGGTCGGGGCGTAGATCCGTCCCCGCCCGTAGGCCTGCGTCGAGCAGTCTTTGACTTACGTCGCCAGCATAGTCGTTAAACTTGTCGCTAACGGGAATGACTTCCACCTGCACCGGTGCGAGCCATAGCGGGAAAGCCCCTGCATAGTTCTCAGTTATGATTCCGAAAAACCGCTCGATGCTTCCGTAGCAGGCCCGATGAATCATCACGGGCGTGTGACGCCCACCATCCGATCCGACATACTCAAGTCCAAAGCGCGCCGGCATCGAAAAGTCCAACTGAATGGTGCCGCATTGCCAGGACCTTTTTAGGACGTCTCGAATGTGAAAATCGATCTTTGGACCGTAGAACGCGCCATCGCCGGGATTGATTTGGTACAGAATGCCCGAGCTACCCAATGACCCTCTTAGCGCGGCTTCTGCCCGCTGCCAGATTTCGTCGCTGCCGATACTCTTCTCCGGGCGGGTCGAAAGCTCAATTCGAACGTCACCCAACCCAAATGTTTCATACACCTCTTTGAAGAACCCGATCAACATGGAGATTTCTTGTTGGATCTGATCTGGCGTACAGAAATGATGCGCGTCGTCCTGGGTGAACGCCTGGACTCGAAATAGACCATGGCGCACGCCGCTTAACTCGCGACGGTGTACGAGGCCCATCTCCGCGATTCGCAGCGGAAACTCATTATGGCTGTGCAGCCGCCCCCGATAGACTAGAAGGTGCCCCGGACAGTTCATTGGCTTTACCGCCATGGGGCGTTCTTCTTCGACGTTGTCATGAATGACTGAGGGCTGCTTTTCGTCGCGAAGCTTCAACTTCGTGAAGAACATGTTCTCAAGGTAGTTGTCGTAGTGACCGGAGGTATGCCAAAGCTGTTCGCTGAGCACGAGCGGCGTGCGAACCTCTTGATAGCCGCGTCGGCGCAGTAGGTTGCGCATGTAGTCCACGAGCAGGTTGAAGACGGTGGCTCCCCGTGGATAAAAGAAGGGAAAGCCGGGCGCTTCCTCGTGGAACGTAAAAAGACTCAACTGCTCGCCCAAAACTCGGTGGTCGCGTCGTTTGGCTTCCTCAAGCTGGCGAATGTAGTCTTCCAGATCTTGCTTGGAAAAGAATGCCGTGCCGTAGACTCTGACCAGCTGTTCTCGGTTGGCGTCGCCACGCCAATAGGCGCCACTTACCTTCGTTAGCCGAGTATGCTGCAGCCAGCCCGTATGCGGCACGTGCGGGCCACGACACAGATCGACAAACTCCCCGTGTCGGTACAGGCTCAATTCGTCGCCTCGACCGCGGATCTCTTCCACAAGTTCGCCCTTGAACTTGTTGTGCCCGCCGTCAATGGCTTTGTAGCGTGCGTAATTCTCGTCGGCGTCGTCCTTGACCGAGCAGCGCACGAAAGGATGCGCTTCCTTGGCGATCCGCTGCATTTCGGCCTCAATGCGGGGAAAATCCTCGGGCGTGATTTTGCCGCCATCGCGCAAGTGGATGTCGTAGTAGAAGCCCTCGTCGATGGCGGGGCCAATCGTGAGCTCGGCCTGAGGAAACAACCTTAAGATGGCGTCTGCCATCAAGTGAGCGGCCGAATGACGAAGTACTTCGAGCGCTTCAGGGTCCTTCTTCGTCACCAACGACACGTGCGCACCGTCGCCCAACGTCGAGGACAAATCGACGATTCTGCCGTCCACATTGGCCGCCACCGCAGATTTGGCGAGCCCTGGCCCAATTGACGCGGCCAGATCCGCCGCGGAACTGCCGTCGGCTAGAACCTTTGCGCTCCCATCTGGGAGTACGATCTGAATCATGCTGATTTCCTTTCTGGCAGCACGGTTACGACCCGTCCTGCACTCGCTGTCGGCGGATACGACCCGTCGAAAGCTTGACTATTTATAGCGCCTGGACCGACGCATGCCAGTTGTTTTGTCTGTTCCGCTCCGGGCAACCTGATAAGAATCGGATTGCGCCATTTGCAACTATGGACAGGCACAGCGATAAGCCCTTATGGCCGCGTCAAGCGCAGTCAACGGCTTCTTGAGAACGTTCACGCTGCAGAGGCCGTTGTATGAGCCACTAGCACAGGGATTGTACGCGGATGTGGTGCCTGGGTCGCACGAGTTGACGTACATGCACCACAAGTAGGCCCTGCATGCGACCGGATCGACGCCGGACGCCGTGTCACATGAATTGCAGCTTGTACCGTCCAAGACCTTGCCGACGCAGGCCGTAGGCGTCGTCCCCGAGGGTGCGGCGCAGACATTCGTCGCGCAATTGAGAGACTTGCAATCGTTGTTGATCTTGCAGCCGGACCCATCGCCGCATTGCTTGCAAGAGGAGTCATAGTTCGTTGAGCAGGTCGCTACGCAGTTTCCTCCGCAATCCTTGCCGGTTTCGGTTCCGTTTTGAACCGAGTCGGTGCACGCAGGCGTTGCGCATTTGCCGCCGTTGCACCAGCCGTTGGCGCAGTCTGCGTCTATGCTGCATTTCTTGGTATCGAGACACTTGGTCTGGCACGCGCCACCACAATCCACATCAGTCTCAGTGCCGTTCTGCTGCGTGTCGGTGCAAGTTGGGTGCGTGCACACGCCAGTGGTTCCGCTGCTGATAACGCACCATTGATCTTTGCAGTCTGCATTGACAAGGCAGGCTTTGCCATTGTCGCAAGCAGTCAAGCTTGTGCGGCAATTGGGACCGCCGCAGTCCACATCGGTTTCTTGCTGATTCTGCACTGTATCACTGCAGGTGGGCGCCGCGCATGTACTGCTTGTCGGGTCGCAAACTCCGTTGATGCAGTCTGTTGTCTTGGTGCAGCCAAAGCCCGTACCGCACTTGGCGCAGGGTGAGGTGCCTCCGCAGTCCGTGCCGCTCTCCCCTTGGTTTATGAGGGTGTCCGAGCAGGTTGCCGGAGCGCAATGCAACCCCCCGCTGTCCGCGGCGCAGTGTTTGCTGGTGCAATCACCGTTGACCTTGCACACCTTGGCGTCGCCGCATGGCCCACAAGAACCGCCGCAATCCACGTCGGTTTCATCACCGTCAATGCTGCCATCTTTACAGCTGGGTACTCCGCAGACATTCTTGATGCAGTCAATATTGGCAACGCTGGGGTCGCAATCCGACCTCTGATTGCAAGCTGAACCCTGGGGGCATTTGTCAGCGCAGCCGCCACCGTGGTCTGCCGAGCAGGATTCATTGCCATTTTTTACGCCGTCGGCGCAGGTGGGCTCCGCACAAGTTGTGGCAGCTCCAGTTGTGGCGCTCTTGCAGACGCCAGACACGCAGTCCCCCGCGCCGGTGCAGCTCTTGCCCGTTCCGCACAAGTTTGGGCAAGCCGTTCCGCAGTCCTTGTCAGCTTCGTTGCCATTCTTTACGCCGTCCGTGCATGTGGGAGCCTGGCAAACCTTGTTGGCGCAAACCACAGAGTCACAGTCGGATGCGGAAATGCACGACTGGTTGGGACCGCAGCGCTTTGTGCATTTGCCGCCACCGCAGTCGATGCCTGTTTCGTCTTGGTTAATCTTTCCATCCGTGCAACTGGCGTTGTCGCACGTGTTCGGTCCATTGTTGCAGCTCACTGTGGCGCAGCAGTTGTTTGTCGTGCAGTCGGCGTCCACATTGCACCCCACTCCCACCCCGCATCGGTTGACGGGAGCACAGCTGCCCCCGCAATTGAAGCCGGTTTCGCTGCCGTTTTGGGCCGAATCATTGCACGTCGGCACAGCACAAGTCCCGGTCGAATCGCAGACTTTACTGACACAGTCAGAATCGGTGGCGCAGTGCTTGCCGTCGGCACAGCGCGCCGTGCAGGTGACGCCACCGCAGTCCTTGTCGGTTTCATTGCCGTTTTGAACCGTGTCGAGACAAGTGGGCACCGCACAAGTGCCGGCGGAATACGTGGCTGCAATTGCCGTGTTGCAGACCTTGCTCTGGCAGTCCCCGGCTGTCACACAGCCAAGCTTGTCAGCGCAAGGTGGGCAACTGCCGCCGCAATCAACGTCCGTTTCAGAGCCTTGGTCCCAGATGTTGTTGGCGCACGTTGGCAACTGACAAGTGTTGTTTGAACAGTTGTTGAAGGCACAATCGCTGTTTTTTACGCACCCTTCGTTGTTGGGACACAATTGGGGTTTTGTCAGCGCCGTGCATGTCGGGCCCCCACAGTCCTTGCCGGTTTCGTCACCATTCTTTACGCCATCGTTGCACGTTGGCTTTTGGCATACGTTCACGTTGCTGGCGTTCTTGGTGCAAACGCCGCTTGTGCAATCCGTTGGCTGGTTGCAGGGGGAATCGTCGGGGCAAGCCTTGCAGCCACCGCCGCAGTCCTTTGCCGTCTCATTGCCGTTCAATATGCCGTCTTCGCAGGTCGCCGCAACGCAGAAACCCTGTACGCAGTGGCCCGACGCGCAGTTGCTGTTGTCCGTGCAGACCTTGCTGGTGCCGCAGCGCGGGCAAAGGTTGTTGGGGTCGCCGCAATCGATGTCCGACTCGCCCTGGTCTTTGCTGCCGTCGCTGCAAGTTGGCGCGGCGCAGGTGCCGGTCTTCGCGCCCGCGGGAATGGTACAGTTGAGCGTCAGGCAATCGCTGTGCGAAGCGCAATTCTTCGTCAGATCACAGCCACCGCAAGTGCCGCCGCAATCCACGTCGGTTTCCGACCCGTCGATCTTCTTGTCAAAGCATTGGGGATCGCCACACTTGCCGTTGGTGCAAGGTACGCCGTTGACGCAGTCGCTCGCCTGATTGCAGCTCAGGCCTTTGGCGCAGGGGGGGCATTGAGTTCCGCCGCAATCCTTGTCGGTCTCGCCAGGGTCTCGTTGGTTGTTCTTGCACGTATCGACGTAGCAAGTGCCGTCGATGCATGCATTGCCCTTGCTGCAATCCGTGTTCTGAATGCACTGCTTGCCCGCGGCGCATCCTGGGCACGTGCCGCCACCGCAGTCAACGTCTGTTTCTGGGCTGTCCACATTGCCATTGCTGCAAGTGGAAACGTAGCAGGTGCCGCCGTTCGATTGGCAGCTGGACGTTGCGTCAGCACAAACGACGTTGGTCGTGTCGTCCATGCAGAGGCTGCCAGTCTTGCAATCTGAGCTCTGAATGCACGATTCAAGTGCTGCGCAAGCCGGACATTTGGCTCCGCCGCAATCGACATCGGTTTCTGTACCGTCTTTCTTGTAGTTGTGGCACGTGGCGTTGTAGCATATGTCACTGATACACGAATTGCCGCCCGCGCAATCGGCGTCGCTGTGGCAGCCCAGACTCTCGGCGCATGGGGGGCATGTGCCTCCCCCGCAATCAACGTCCGTCTCGTTACCGTCCTTATTCGTGTCCGCGCAGTCCTTCGGATAGCACGAATTGGAAACGCACCTTTCTTCGGCGCCGCAATCACTCGATTGACTGCACTTGTTGCCGGTGCCGCAAGCCGGGCACGACTTGCCGCCGCAATCGACGTCCGTTTCGTCATTGTCTTTGCGTCCATCGTGGCAGCTCGAGTCGTAACAGCGTTGATTGAGACAAATACCGCTGCTGCAGTCACCGACGCTTTGGCACATCTTGCCGTTGCTACAAGGTGCGCAATTGCCACCGCAATCGACGTCCGTCTCACCCGTGTCAATGTGACCATTAGAGCACGTTTCCGCATTTTGGGTGCTGTAACTGGGCGGCGCACATCCAAAGACAGGCGCTAGGATCAACAATGCTCCAAAGATTAACGAGAATCCGCCCGACCGGTAACGACGTGCCAATCTTGGATTTGCCGTTTCAATCTGAGAGGTCGGCGACCCAAACGATGCAGCCTCATTAGCAACCCGCACGTTCGCGCCGGTTTTCTTAATCATGTGGTGTGCCGGGCCCCGACCCGGCACACGGCGAGCGGCAAACTTGACGCAAGTGCAACGAGTCATTTGCTTCAAGGTCAATGGTGGGTCAACCGAGCGAAACATGGCGGAGTTGTACGCGGCGTGCGTAGTAATCGCACGCTCGTTTGTGCCTTTTGCAACGGCTCGGTTAGGCTTGGCACGCGCATGCTGCCGCCGGTTGTGCGCTTTAGTGCCAACGCTATTGTACCGAGGCACTGGACTCTACTGGGGCAGACGCCTGCGGCGACACGACCGGCGTCGGCACGTCGGCTGCCTTGACGGTCAACACGATTTTCGAAGTTGCTATCACATCAGTCGGGGCCTGAGGGGTCACTAGTTCGGCCGAAACGGCATATTGACCGGCATTCGCAAACTGGTGCGTGGTTTCGGGCAATGATGTCAACAGCCGTTCGCCGCCTTCGCCAAAGTTGACCCGATATTGCAGTGCATCAGGCAGGGGTCCCGTAGCCCTAATTGTGAGGTGCACGTCGTCCTGGGCACGGGGATTGGTTTCTGTAACCAACAACTCTAGTTGGACCGGCTGAATCGTAACTTGCCTTGTGGCGAAGCCTATTTCCTGAGATGGATGGTCAGCATCAAACACCGACGCCCGAAGCGTGAAGGCGCCGATCTTCGTCCAGGCATGGGATTGTTCCGACCGTACGACTCCACCAGCCGTTAGGTGAACCCTGTTTTTCGCTGAGCCGTCGCCGCAATCCCATTCGACGTCGAGACTCTTCAATTCGGGAGGAATCTTTGCAAGCTGGAGCGCGCTGGAAACGATTTGCCCCGGCCGCGCAACGGTTGGCGAGGCAGGGTCCATGACGGTCTCCATAGTAGCGTCTTCGAGATGCAGCGAGACACGTGCGGCCTGGGCCATACTGGAATTGATTCCAACGACCATCAGAGTCTCCGAGGTCTCAGAATCAAACCGCTCCGGGCGTGCAGCCACCAATTGCGTGACTCGGGATTCACCTGAGGCAAGTCGAAGCAGACGCAAGTCCAGCCCCGGCAGCGCGTCTCCCATCCATTGGATTCGGACATTCCGGTACCGAGACGGGGGCACGACCACTGAAATGCACGCCCAGCGGGCTGTGTATTGCGCTGGGATCTCCACTTGGACGTCGCCACTGTTACTATCCGCATTCAACGTTGACAGTGTTGGGCAACGCTCGCTTGGAGCGGATTCAAACGCAACACCGGGGGAGTTCAATAGGCGATCTTTGACCCAATCGGCGTAGTGGTCGAGCAGCTTCCTATGGGTCGCTTGTTCCAAAGCCAAGTCGATCGGAAGAACGCGCGATTGGCCTTCGGAGTTCGGCTTGGTGTCGAGTTCGCTCATGATGTGTGTCGTATCGGTCCATAGGCGAAAGAGATCCACTTGTTGATCGATGATGCGCGCAACAAGGTTCACGAAAAGCGGTGGCGAGGGGCCGTCTTCGGCTAGCAGAGAGCTTGACAGGCGTTTGAGCGTTGGACTTGAGCCTTGCACATGGTGCCCCAGAGCATGCGATGCCATGGCATTCGACATGGCTTCAAACCAGAACTCTCGACCGTCCACGGAACGTGAGTCCAAATAGGCGGGCCAAAGCGCGACAAACGCCGACCTGGCCAATGCAAAACTGCGCGGTTTTGTGAGATCAGAAACATTAACCAAGGGGGTGGGTCCCCGTGTGTGGCGCACCGAGGCTCTGCCAGCGCAAACCCAAAGGGAACCCTTGGGTACCCTGTAGCCCATCGCGCGGTAGCGCGTGAGTGCCGACTCCAATTGAGCCAATGCCGATGCCGCTCGCTTTTCCGGAGGCGCGGCGGAGTTGGAAGAAGTTGCTTCAGGTTCAAAAAGCATCGAAAAGTGTTCCGAGGTGGCGATGCTATCGACCCCTCGCACAAAAAAGAGTGCCAGAAGGCCCGGCTGCCAGAATTGCGCGCGGGCAATTCTCTGCGTCGCGTCATACTCGGTCGGTAAAAATTGCCACTCTTGCTTGCCCGGGTCCATCAGACCGATCGCGAGTGACGACACGTGCGTCTTGGCGAGTTGATCGACGTCAACTGGCAACTCGACCGATCCTGGCTGTGACCAAACGGGGTTTGATGCGGTCGCAATTTCGAACACCGATCCGGCGAAATTGGCCGCATTGCAGAACGGCCTGCCTTGTTGCGATGCGCGTGCCACGACCACATGGGTTGGCGTTTGCAGTGCGTTCGACGGCAGCACTAGCCGCAGTGTGTTTGGAACCTCAACCTGCAGTTCTTCGGCAATGTTGGTAACTGTGCGGTCCGCCAACAGCGCTTCGGGTGGCAGGGGGTTGGCCGTGGCAGTTGGCAGCGACCGCGACACCACCGCTGATACGGGCGGCCGCGAACCCATGCGCACGCTGCTCATCCAGCGCAATGCGAAATAGCCCCCCAGCGCAATAGCGAACCCCAAGACGACCATCGCCAATAGCCAGCCTGCAACTCTCTGAAACCCCGATCGATTGGACGAAGTGCCATTTGGAACCTGGGAGACAATGCGATGTTCAGGCAAAGGCTCGTGTGACATTGAGGGCGGCCGCGAGTCGCGCATTGTCGGATCCTTGATGTCTGACGAGTCCTGTACGAAAGTTCGCGAATCGATATCAGACGCCACAGCACCCTCGTGCGCGGGCAGATCCGAAGGCTGCGGACCGTCATCCACGAATTCCAGAGCCACCCCGCCGATGCGGAAGAGTTGGCCCGGGCTGAGTGGATGCTCCGCGACCCGTTTCACCCCGACCCAAATCCCGTTGGTTTGCCCAAGGTCGGTTAACACCCAACCCTGCACTTTGCGCTGCAGTCGCGCGTGGTGCAGCGGAAATCGAACTTTCCGGGATGACAAGTTGGTTGTCCGGCGCTCGGCCTACTGTCACATCGTCGCTGGGGATGACCAAAATCGATCCCAGTCCTGGAATCGAAGGCGGTGAGTGTAGCCGTAGTTTCGGCATGCAGCCGGTATATCACCGAGGCGAAGAACTCGCGAACTTCTGGGAATTGGCCGATTTCGCCCCGCCGGCGATGCATCGATTCTGAGTCAAGTTTGCTGGTTGCCGCGTTTCGGGCTGGGGTTCTAAGGGCGTAGTGAGCGCACACACAATCAATAGCGTCGGAACGATACCAGGACTCCACTCACGGAGCCGTATTCGACTTTCACGAGCGAACAAGAAAGCGCTCGTGTGCTTGGACGTATCCGCCCTTCAAGTTGCGGACGTCTTTGAACCCGTGCTGTTTGAGAATTCGAGTTGCCAGGTGTCCGCGTATGCCAACTTCACAGAACACAATCGTGGGCTTGTTCGGGTCGAGCTGGTGGTGGCGCGAACGCAATTCGTCGAGCGGGATATTGACCGCCCGCGCTAGACTGCCCCGTGCGAACTCGCGCTCGCTGCGCACATCGACTAGTTGCGTGGGAGAGTCCAGTTGATCCACGCCAGGGGTCAATTCGTGCTGCTGATTCTGCGCGACAAATGCAGCGTAGTGCACGGGATCCTTGGCTCCGGAGAATTGGGGCGCGTAGCAACAAGCCCCTGGCCCGTCCGTACGTCGATTCCGTGTTTTGCAGCTCCTGCTCAATCCAACCCGACATTGATGCGTCCAGTGCGGGCAACGTGTACGGGGATTTCTCGACAACTGACACGTCTAGCGCTCGCGAATGCAGCGCCTCGACCATTTCGAGCCCAATGAACCCCGCTCCCACGACGACCGCCCGCTTGGCCTTTGTCTGTGAGAGAAAGTCCTGAAGCCTTTGTGCGTCCTCCACATTTCGCAGGACAAACACGTTGCGCGCGTCGGCGCCGGGAATATCGGGAATGATGGGAGAGGCTCCCGGCGCAAGAATCAGCTTGTCGTAGGGTAGGCCAAAGCTTTCGCCTGTCGCGTGATTGATGCCTTCTACCAAGTGAGCGTGCCGGTCGATGCGAGTAACCTCGTGGTGCACGCGCGCATCAATTCAACAGCGATTTCTAACCCTTTGCGGTGTCGTCAAGAAGAGTGACGCTTCGTCACGGATTTGCCCGCCGATGAATTAAGGCAATCCGCAATTCGCAAACGACACGTAACCACTCTTTTCGAGCACGATGATGCTCGCAGCTTCGTTCATGCGCCGTGCCCGAGTGGCTGCGCTCATGCCACCAGCGACGCCCCCAACAATGACAATTCTCAGTTCCATCGGTTGCCTCCGTACGAGCCCTGCCACCCCAATTCGGATTCGGCATGGTCCAGCCGGAATCGGGTCACGCGGCCGAACACTCCTTCGGTGATGACCGATCAGGATCTTGTCCCTATGACGCTGAAAATCCGCTCAAGCTATCGAGGCCTCACGAGATTTGCTTCTTCGCGGGCAAGATCGTCTGCCACCGACAGCACGCGCATATTGGCAATCGCGGAGTACTTGGCCACGCGCATATCGATCATGGGCGCTTCAATGTCATCGGCAGCGGCCTCTTCGGAATCTTGAGGCTGCGAGCGCGCCTCGGCGGATAGGGTCACCTTGTCAGTGCGCTCGGCGCGGGCGACTTTGGCAGCGGCAACGGCAACTCGGTTGAATTCGCGTCCAATACCCTGAACGGAACTTTGAAACATTGATATGGCGCCGAGAAGATTGCTCATACACCCCGTGAACGGTTCCTGCTGCGAAACCTTGAGAGAATATTTCCCTGGATATGGTAAGGGGTGTGGGCTGAGTTCCTGTCCCGTGGACCGGTGAGCTTCGCCTTTGTTCGTGTCCCGAGCGGTGCGAAGCTTCGAAGGAGCCGAGTTGGTGTTCGATATATCGGTAGTGATCCCCGTATTCAATGAGGAAGCCAATCTGCCGATGCTCCTGGAGCAATTGCACGGCGCGCTGCTGCCGATGTCACGGCTCTACGAAGTCATTGTCATTGACGATGGATCGACTGACGGCAGCTACGCGCTGCTCGAGCGAATGGCTCGCGTCGATCCAACGCTCGTCGTCGTGCGTTTTCGGCGTAATTTCGGGCAAACGCCAGCAATGCAGGCCGGCATCGACCTGGCGCAGGGGCGGGTGATCGTGACGATGGATGCGGATTTGCAGAATGATCCGGCAGACATACCGCGCCTTATACAGAAGCTAGAAGAGGGGTTTGACTTGGTGGCTGGCTGGCGTTCAAATCGCCAAGACGCCTTTCTGAATCGTTGACTGCCATCGATGGTCGCCAATCAATTGATTGGCCGCATGACCAACGTCAGGTTGCATGACTACGGTTGCACCCTGAAAGCCATGACGGCGGACTTGGCGAAACAGTTCCGCCTGTATGGCGAAATGCACAGGTTCATACCGGCGGTCGCCGCTATTATTGGCGCACGCATCGTCGAGGTGACTGTCAGCCATGGACCGCGCCTGCACGGGAAGTCCAAATATGGAATCGGCCGAACCTTGCGGGTCGTGCTGGACTTGATGACAGTCCGATTCATCCAGAACTATCTGACACGGCCGATGCAGGTCTTCGGCCTCTTGGGTCTGATTCTCGGCACGACGGGGCTTGGCATCAGCCTGTGGTTAGCCATCGAGAAGATCGTATTTCACAAAAACCTGGCGGACAGGCCATTGTTGTTGTTGGGCGTTCTGCTGATTGTGGTCGGCGTGCAACTCGTGTCGCTGGGCCTGATGGCGGACATCGTCGCCAGAACGTATCACGAAGCTCAGGACAGAAGGCCCTACTTCATTCGCAGTGTGATCACCGGGCGGGATCACCAGCGTGGCACGGAGCCTCTCCCGCGAATGCTAGAGAATACTGATCTAGGCGATCTGTCCTAGTGCGAGGTCGAGTTGACCTGAGCGTCTCTCGGAAGCCGCCACAGCGCCAAGACCGCCAAGGATTTTTGTTTTCAGCGTGCGCTTGAAATGCACACCCAAAACATTCCCTTGGCGAACTTGGCGCCGTTGGCCACTCCCAGACCACGCTAAAGCTCGACCATGTGTTATCCCGCCCGGTCACCTATCGAGACTGGCTGTGAGTGTCTTCTTGCTCGTCGCGTCGTTTATCCCGATCGGGAGTTTTCTCTGAATCACCCGTCAACATCTCACCCGGGCGGGGGCGTCGAATGACGTAGAGAGGCCGCTGTTTCACTTCCGCATACACTTCGGCAAGGTAGACAGCAACAATGCCAACACCGGTCAGCAGTAGCCCATCAAGAAAAAGCTGTAACAAAATGACGGTGGTAAACCCGGAGAGCGTCCAACCTGTCACAAACCGGTACAGCTGCCAGGCAGCTAGTAGAGCTGAGAAGACAAGTGTCGCGAAGCCAAACGCGGCGATGGCGCGCAGTGGCATCTCGGAGAAAGCCAGCAAGTTGCGAATCGAATAGCGAATTAGGCCGAGTGACGACCACTTGCTCTTACCCGCCGCACGCTCGCCGACCGCGTAGGGAAGCCGTACCGCGCGAAAACCGGACCACGCCACGAGACCACGGAAAAAACGCCGCGTCTCGGGCAACCGCTTAAGGACGTCCACCACTTGCCGGTCAAGTAGCTTGAAGTCCGACGCTCCGCGAAAATCGGTGTCGGCCGCGCTGCCCATCAATCGGTTGAATACGCCGGCAAGAAGCCGATACACGAGCGGTTCCCGCGCCCGCTGTTCCTTCACTCCGTTGATGATGTCGTACCCTGACTGCCAGAGCCGCAACATCTGCGAAATCAGTTCCGGCGGATGTTGTAGGTCGGCATCAAGGAACAACACGGCGTCACCTTCAGCCACTTCGAGACCGGCAGACATAGCCGCTTCTTTGCCAAAATTGCGCGATAGAGCCAGCACCTTGATACGCGCGTCCCAATCGGCTCGACGATACAATTGTCCGAGCGTGCCGTCGGTCGAACCATCGTCAACGCAGAATATCTCGAAGTCAAACCCCGTGGCGGTCAGTTGCTCTATCAAGACCTTGAGTGAAAGGTTCAACCAATTCCTGTTCATTGAAGAACGGAACGATCGCCGAAAGCGAAACATTGCCAACTCTACGGACAACTGTGGTCATCGTAAGTCATCCTGTGCGCTTGCGGTCTCGCGACGTCTCGCAATGACCTTCATTCCGTGACCGCGACCGAGCACTCTGCCCGCAAAGTAGATTCCTGACAGGAGCAAGTTGCCGACGGGACCTTGTCTAAGCTCAGCAGTCTTGAAATTCGCCCAATTCAGTGGGTCCGGTGCCACTTCCAGGGTATCGAAACCGCAATCGTCGAGTAGCCATCGAATACTCGACTCGTTGAAGTAGTACAAATGTTCCGCGTGGTAGAGCTTGAGAATGGGAGTCTTGTACAGGCCCAATGTCAACCAATAGCTGAGGTTGCCGACCCTGTGAAATGGTGAGCTCAGTGTCGGTGTGCGCAACAGTAGAATACCTAGCGGCTTAAGTACCTCATGAATGGCGCGCAGTAGACTGACCACGTCGCTACAGTGCTCGATCACATCCAACAACGTCACGGCCGAAAAACGCTGGCGTAGCCTTGGCACGAGAGACTCGAGGGTTCCACAGAACACGTGATCCACTCCCAACATCGATCGCGATTTCTCGGATGCCTCGGGTGATATGTCCAAGCCATATGCGTCCAAACCTGCTCGGTTCAGGGCCTGTGCGAAGTCACCGTTGCTGCATCCAACGTCGAGCACTGGGCCATCGGCAACGTATCTTTGTAGGTGCATCACACGGGATTCATTTTCCCTGCGGTAGGCAAGCTGCCGCCGTCGCGCGTCCAACGCACCCGACATGGCTTCGTGGTACTCGGCCCGGTAGTAGCCTTTAAGCTGTTCAAGTGGTACGAACTGGCGAAAACGCAAACCGCTGACTGGACATTCCCATATCGTCGCTTCGTTGGTGGTGACTCCCCAAGATGAGCGGACGGGCTTTTTTGCACTGACTCCAAAAACGCGGCGAGCTTTCCAGTGGCGAAGCGAAGGAACCGGTGAGGAGGGGGGCTCGTTGACCATCGACTGTTCAACCCTAAATCGCGGCAAGCGCAAAGGGCACCGTACTTTTTGGCGCGCCCTGCGTCAAGTGACGCAAGCCCGGCAAGAGCTGTGCTAAATGGCGAGCAATGCGGCGCGATGAGTTCTGGTACTGACGCGGATAGCACTGTCGTTAGGCTGCGACCGGCTCCCGGCCGGCGCTGCGGCGGGCGCGTGAGCTTTGCTCGACTAAGCGCCGTTGCATTGGTCGCGGTCTTTGGCGGGTATTGCGTGCACTGGTTTTGCATGCACGGCGCTTTTCTGTTCGATCCCGCGCTGCAAAATGACGACGCTAGAACTGCCTTGTTCCCATTTCACCAGTATGGTGAAAATCCCTGGCTTGCACGCGATCCCATCGCGCGTGAGATGATGGCTTATGTTTCACCGGGTCTTTGGCTCTTGTACAGGTTCTTCGTCCCGCTAACGAACCTTTACGTAGCGTCAAAATGTGTGCAAGGCTTGGCCTTGGGCGTGTTGGTGACAGCGGGTTGTGTGCTGGCACGTTCGCGACGCGCAGGACTTGCGGCTGGATTGTTGTTGATATTTTTGGTGCTGAGTGACTCGTATGCCGTTGGTCGCATCGCGGGCGGTCATGCCCGAGCCTTCGCCTTCCCTTGTTTTGCGCTGTGGGTCGCGGGCGTGATTGCGAGGCGGCGTTGGGCGCGCGCTGCCGCGCCAATTGTCGGCAGTCTGTTGTACCCGGCCGTCATGTTGATGATTATCACCGCTGAAGCGTTCTACGCGTTGCGCCGTTTCGGTCGAATCAGACTGCTTACTCGGCTCAGGCGCATTCGGCGTACGGTCGTCGTGGCCGGAGCGTGCGGGTTGTTCGCGTTGCCGTCACTGATAGGCGGCGATACGGCGCGTGGGCCCATTCACACGTTGGCACAAGCCGAAAGGGAACCCGCATTTTACCGCGACGGGCGTCTTTGGGTACTGCCGCTAGGAGATCCGTCGGACGAGTTGATGTCAGCATTCATTACACGGTTTTCGGCGGTGGGTGTGCGTCTAATCGGTGGCAAGTCGTCGCTTGGCGAACATGGCCCAATGATCGTCGCGACTTGCGTACTTGGGTTCTTTGTGTGGCTTCGTTGGCAAGGGTGGGTATCGGCTCTGTCGGCGAGCGTGGCGGCATTCCTGTGTGGATCGATGACGCTCTATTTCGCTTCGCGAGTGCTTGCCTTCCGGTTGTACTCCACGGAGCGGTATTACGCCTACTGCATGCGGATGGTTACTTGCTTGTTGCTGGTCGGTGTCACTGCACGGTTGATTGGGCATCGTCATCGCACCCGCGACACGTGGCGCAACGTGCTTGTCTCGGGGATGATACTGTCTCAATGGATATTCTTGGGCGATGGCATCGTACGAAACAACGGCATGACACTGAATGCCGGGTGGGATGCTGATTTGTACCACTTCATTCGAACATTGCCGATTAACGTGCGGTTCGCTAGCCATCCAATGGATGGCGATGGAATCCCGTACTATTCGGCGCGCGCTACGGTCGGAACGTTTGAGACGCTGCAGCCTTGGTTCGTCGATTCATGGCAGCGCCAGAAAGCTCACGAGCTTGCCACACTCGACGCGCTGTACAGTCCACGGTTTGCGGACCTCTTGTCCTACGGGCGCAGTTATTCGGTGACTCACTTGCTGATCAATCGGGACCGCTACGGCACTGACTACAAGCTACACACGGCCAGTTTCGAACCATTCACAAGCTATCTCAACCGAGTTGTCGGCGAGCCCAATCGGGAACCGCCGGCACTAACTCGTATACCTGCCGGTTCCATCGTCTTCGATCGTCCGCCTTGGCTAGTCGTTGACCTTGATAAGCTCAGGCGATGCGTCGCTCCCACACCAGCGCGATGACCCAACAGCCAACCTCCGACGCCAATGCCGCGCCGCGAGCTAGCACGGCCGCCGCAAGCGCGGCTGAAGCTCCAAGGTGCGGCGCGAGCACGACCGAAATGACCGTCTCGCGAACACCGAGCCCGCCAGGGGCAACCATCGCCATGAAGCCAAGTATTGGTGCAACGATGAAGATGGCGGCTTCGCGTAGTGCGCACGTGACGGACACCCCAACGGACAACAGGACCAGGAAGCCGAGAATCCACCACCCAATCCAAGCCAGCAATTGCATTGCGACGACGCGTGGGGATACGAACGGACCAACGCCTTCAGCATGCAATAGCCTCAGCACCCATTGGGGGAATCGGTTTCGATCCAACAGAAGCGCTGCAACCAAGCCCGCCGTCACAATCGCAAGTGCTGAGCCAATAATGGTTTTGCTGAGCGAGGGGACCACCGGAACCGCGCTCGTGTTACAGAGCAGCGCGCCACAGCCCACCAGCGTGCCCATTCCAAGCCAGGCTGCAACCTCAATGCCCACGGATGCGGCAATCAGGTTGGCGGAGATTCCGATTCTATGGGCACCCGCAATTCTCACCATCGGCAAGCCAACCTTGCCTGGCACATAGCGCGCCAATTGCCCCGCCATGAATACCGTCATTACGGGACGAATTGGTATGGCTTTGCCCGCCATGCGCTGGAGCAAATACAGCCACGCGAACGCTTGAAAGAAATTGGCAACCAGCAACACCAGAACCGAGAGAGCCACCGGGATCGGTCGAACGCGCACGGCACTACCGTCCCATTGTCGCAGGATTTGTCGGAGGGCAAGTGCGACGCCCATGAAGACGACGACGCCGAATACAATGCGCAACCATCGGTATGTTCGTAAGCTCGCCGACGGTTTGGGCACCCGCGCGATATAGCACGCCCCGCGTGCATCGCGCGGCCAATCAGTGCAGGTTACGCTCGCGCTTTGATCCTCTCGACGGCCGCCTTGGCGCTGATGAAGCTCTCGGAGATGTCCAGAGAACTCTCCAAATCATCGCCAGGCGCGGGCCCAGTGCTCTCTCGTACGATAAGTTCGGTGTCGAACTCCAGCCGATCGGGTATATGCGACTCGGTCCCCTCGACCATCTGTAGAACGAGGCGGGCCGCTGCAGAACCGATGGCATGCAGAGGCTGCGCAACAGTCGTAATGCCCGGCCAGTATCTCGCGCCCTGTTCGATACCGTCGAACCCAACCACAGAGACTTCATCGGGAACCGACACGCCTCGATCGAGCAGCATTTTCAGGAACAGCATAGCTTGCTCGTCGTTTGCCATGACGAGACCCGTCGGACGCGCCTGGGCGGGAAGTGCCAGCCAGCGTCTAGCGTAGCCAATGCATGCATCTGCGTGGTAGCTCGACGCAAAACCGGAGTGCTCCTTGACCAATGAAAGTCCCTTGGCCTCGAGCGCCTCTTGAGCACCCTCATAGCGAGCTCGCGCCGCCACTGATTCCTTTGGACCCGCCCAGCAAGCGATGCGTTGGTGACCCAACTGAATTAAATGGTCAGCTGCAATGGTGCCTGCCTTTTTGTTCTTTGACTCTATCAACACGCCGTATCCGAAATCACAATCAGCATCAATGATAACCGTCGGCAGGTTCGATTCCTTGAGCGCGGCAATGAGCTCTGCGTTCTCTTCCTTTGCGCGAGCGATGATCAGCCCGTCCACGCGTCGTTCACCAACCCAGGCTCGGACGGCACTAGGGTCGTAGGTGCCTCGCAACCCAAGACTAGCGATCACGACGCTCGACGAGCGACCCACCAGTTCGTCTTCGATGCCACGAAGCAACCCGGAAGCCCACGTGCCGAAAACATTCCATGAGACAAACCCCAATAGTCCCGTTCGCCCCAATTTGAGGCCCCTGGCGCTGGTGGAAGGGACATAGCCCAGCTGACGAACGACGCTCTGGACGCGTGATCGAACTGCTGGACTGGCATATCCTCCGTTGAGAACACGCGACACGGTACTGACCGCGACGCCGGATTTCTTGGCAACCTCGATGATTGTTACGCGTTGTTTCATGGCGACACCCTTGTCTCAGGCGCGGCTGAGAGAACTGAAGCAACCTGTCATTAAGCGGAACTGAAATGTTCCTTGCACACCGCAAAGCCCCGCATGAGATGCGCAGCGACAAGTTCGGGCAGACCCGGTCCGCGGCAGGGCTTGAAGAAGCGTCCAGGAACGGCCGCTAACAAATAGGAACCAAGAAGCACATACCTAGTTGCCAAGTGCCCGGGTGCAGGCGCATTGAATTTCTGGGGGCGCCAAGTTTGTGCGTCAGCCAGAACAGACGTCTGTCGAACCGCAGCGTTCCGCTCCAATATCCCCGGGGATCGTGGTTCATCCGGCCGAACAATGGCCCACGAACAGACACGGCCAGTGCATTCGCAAGCGCGCCAAGTCAGCCACTTGCGCGGCCTCGGTGTCCCTTGTGCGGTTACGGCCCACTCATGAATCGCTTAAGCCCAGACGAAGAGATTCAGATGAAATTGCGCAAGATTCTGCGGAAGGTCGGCCAGCTGGCGCGTTCGCGAAGATCGAGTACATTCCGCCTCGCTTGGTTGCGACTGAGCTATAAGCATATAGGTAATGGCTAGCCGCGCGACACCCCGTGCAAGACCCCGAGCAACCATGGGCACAGTGTCTGGCGAAGGCGAGGCAGTCGAGGTGAGCACGAAGCCAGTTTCGGACAAGCTTGGCATACGTCCCGGCGATCGATTGGTAGTCGTCGGACTGCCCAATGACATTGCACCCGTGGCGCTTGAGGGTCCTGAACACGCGGTAGTACTTTCATTGCCGAGGAAGCTGGGCGCCAAATACGTGGGGTTAGCATTTGTGGCGCATCGCGAGGCTGTGGCGCGTTTGGCGGAGCGGCTAGCAACACGTCTCGAAGGCGACGTCCGCTTGTGGATCGCCTATCCGAAGGGCACCAACGAAATCAATCGCGATCGTGGGTGGGAGCCCATCGTCGCACTCGGGTTGAAGACGGTTGCACAGGTCTCGCTCAGCGATCATTGGTCCGCTCTGCGATTTCGACGTATCGAGTTCGTTGGTCGTTAGAGCTGCTGCTTCAATTGGTCGGCGCGCGTCGGCGCGCGATCGAGCGAGCGATGGTTGAGAGCTGCACATTGGGATCCCATAGCCGCTGCAGTGTTGCGCTGGCGCTGACGATCGTGGCACCGACGACTATCGAGGGCTGCACGAACATGAATTGCATCCGCAATTGCGAACAGAGGGTCCCATAGATTTGGGGCACCGCCAACGCAGTCAGGATTTCTAAGTCAACGTTGCGAGGAAGGTTCTCCAGACTCGCCTCGGAACAACGCTCCTCGCTTGCAAAAGCCCGATCACGCAACTGTTCGAAGAACTCATACACTGTTCGATTGCGTTCCTTGTATTGGGCCAACAGATGTTCGGAATCTGACTGTGTGGGATTACGTAGTTGTTCCTGCAACCGATCCGATCCGTGCAGTTCTGGGCGAGCCAATAGCAGCACGTCCGGTGCGGCAAGCAAAATTCGAACGTTGAGGAACGTGTTGAGCGCTACGGGAACGCAGCGAGTCGCAAAGGCCTCCGTGATCTCACGTCGAATTGCGTCCGATCCGAACTTCAGCGGAATCTCTTTCATTGCGGCTGGGAGAGCCTCGAACGTCGTAATGTCAATCTGGCCAGGGCGGTCGAAGGAAGTGTGTGGTTGCACGGATCGATCGATGCTGACGATTCCGTGCACCTTGCTATTGATTTCCCACGAACGCTCGTGTTCTTCGGATTCGGCCAGTGACTCGATACCAGCCGAATCGCTGTCTGAAGTTGGATTTCGTTCTACTCTCTCCAGAGTCCGAGCTTCATCGGCATCCTCGTCGCGGGCCCGCCTCGTGCGTCGCAGCAAGGGCGTGCCGGAAACCACACAATCATCATTTTTGACGAGAACGGTATCGCCAGTTTCAATGGCAATCGTTTCCGTGCGTTTGACGAGCATCGACAACACTTGGCGCCACAGTTCAGGGTACGAGCGCCGAATGAGTTCTACGAATGAATTCGGCGTGACGCGGTCCCCGTTCCTGACGCGATCCAGAAGCGTCGGTTCCTCCGCTAGCGAGAGCACCATGACTCCAAAGTTACAACGATAGACCACTGAAAAGTCAACGCGAATTGGATTGCTGGTCCTGCTCTAGCGGTTTTGCACCAAGAGTGGACGGCGAACGGCCGCCTTGCGGGTCAGTAGTCCCGAAATGACGGCCCCTTCCAAAGCGGCATGGTTACGGGAACATCAGGCTCGAGCGTTGACGGCCGCTCAAAGCGTTCTTAGGCTGTTGGGATGCTGGTCGTTTCTGACCGCAGCATGGCAAGGCTGCTAGTGTGGTTGAAGCGGGCCAGTTGGGTTGCCACCTTCCTGTGGCTGGTTGGGGTATCTCGTATTGGGGTCTGCAGGGAATTGCCCGAGGGCCAATTGCCACCCGGGGATGCCCCGCGCGTAACGACCGACGCTCCCGTTGTTCCTGTGTTGCCGCCGGGCTTCTACACGCACGATGGCGGTTGGATTCACTTCTATTATCCCCCTGAGGCGCGTCCGCGAATTCAGAAGCTGGTTGAAAGTGCGGACGGTGCCAGAGCTAGGTTGAGTGAACGCCTTGGCAAGTTTGTCTTGCATGATGTGCACGTGCGCGTCGCAAGAACATCGCGAGAAATGCTGGCCTTGGCCCCGGAAGGTGCGCCCTACCCCAAGTACGCGTCCGGGGTCGCCTATCCAGAACTCAACTTGGTGTTGTTGACGCTTGTGCCAGAGTCACCCAACGAGCGGCTGGACATTTTGGAAACATTTCAGCATGAGCTGGCCCACATCGGCTTGTCTCAAGCAGTAAACGGGCAACCAATCCCACGTTGGTTCAACGAAGGGTTCGCTGTGTTTGCCTCTGGCGAAAGTTCGATTCCCCGTCTGCAGACACTGTGGACGGCGACCTTGGCGGGTACATTGATGCCGCTCGACCGGCTCGAGCGTTCGTTTCCCGAGGATGCCGTCAGCGCGTCCGTTGCCTATGCAGAAGCGGCAGATGTCGTTCGCTATCTGGCTCGCAAGGAGGAGCACCATCGCTTTGATGGGTTGATTGAGCGCATGGGCCAGGGTAGCGGCTTTGAGGCAGCGCTCTCGGGGGCCTATGGGCTGGATCGGTTCGCGCTTGAATATGAGTGGCGCGAAGACGTCGGTCGGCGCTACACGTTTTGGCCAGTACTGTGCAGCACGACCGTCATCTGGGGAGGAATACTGGGCCTGTTTTTATGGGGCTATCGCCGAAAGAAGGCCCACGACCGCGCCGTTCTTGACCGTTGGAAGCGGGAAGAAGCTCAAGAGGACGCCAAAGCGATTGTTCAGAAAGGGGCTACTGGTCCGTCGACAGAGCGTGTGCACATCGTAATCGCAGGCCCCGCCCCACGGCTGGCGGCTTTGTCGCGAACTCGTGCGGAACCCGAACGCGACATTCCACGCGTGGAACATGACGGACGTTGGCACACGCTGCATTGAGGATCCGGGTCAGAGCGACATCAACCTACGGATGACTGGTGTTGTTCAATTCGCCGAGACTCGTCGATGATGCGTTCGAATACACGCCGGATCACCTGCGCATCCAATGACGCCGGAGCCAGTTCGATGAGCCGATCGATAACGGTGCGCTCGCGTACGGGGTCGTAGACTGGGATACCACCATTGCGCTTGAAATCCGCAATCTGCAATACCAGCCCGATTCGCTTCGCAACCAGCAATAGGATCTCGGCATCCACCGTATCAATGGCAGCACGCAGGGTTTCTAGTTCTGGAGCGTCGGTCACTTCGGAGCCATCCTAGCCCCAATTGTTTGCCGAGGCGAGACTCAGACTTCCGGCCGGAGCGCGGTGGTTGCGATAGTTGCCCTATGGCGCAGACACGGTCAAGGCGAACGGGCCCCCGTCGTTCGACATCGAGTCTACGATCACGTAGTAGTCCCCAGCCGCAACATCGGTCAACGTTAGCGTGGAACTCACGTTTCCTACACCCACATCGTCGTCGCAGCCCAAGATTTGAGATGCCGTGGGGCTGCACGCGCTGGCTACGTAAAGGACCGTGTCCGATCGGGTTTCGCGCCGATCGGTCGTGAGCGTCAAGGAGGCTTGCTGGGACGCCAGATGCAACTTGACGACGCTCTCCGGGTGGTGAAAGCCAATGTCACTAACGCAGTCGGTCGGTGGTTCCCAAAGGCTCGAGCCTTGGTTGTACCCCGTGACGATCAATTCGCTGGACGTGGGATCTCAGGACCGGCGCAGCCTGGCATGCCGCAGGTTGCGCGGAGCCGAGAGGCTGGCAGGAATTGGTTCCGTCGGCCGTGCCGGGAACGCAAGCCGCGTTGCCGGAGCAGTAGTTGAACCCGCGATAGTCACAGGACGCGCCGGTGCCACGCGCGGGCGCCGCAGTGAGCGTACCCGTGAGTGTCGTGCTCGAATGGCTTCCGAGGTCCACCGCAGTAAACGTCACCTTGTTTACGATCTGAGAGAAGGTCGAAGCCGGATCGATATGAAAGAGAAAAGTTCCATCCAGGATGGAGTAGCCGGTTGTCTCCGTCACGCTCGACACTAGCTGATTCTGGTCGTTGTTGTCGACATTGACCATTGCGGGGTTGCCTTGCGAGTCTTGAAAGGCCAACTTCATTTCGGCGACATCGTCCGCATTGTCTGCACCCGCCGCCAGCAGCGTGGGGCCGTCGGTAGTCGAAAGGTAAGCGACCTGACT
Source organism: uncultured delta proteobacterium (assembly GCA_963811985.1). Lineage (GTDB taxonomy): Bacteria > Myxococcota_A > Polyangia > Polyangiales > Polyangiaceae > FEN-1139. Next base: position 727,150 of record CAWEUH010000025.1, on the reverse strand, counting down.
TAGGCTCGGCCCAGTGTGATTGACACAGGTGCTAGAGCTAGCGTTACATTCGAGGTTTTCGTCGCAGCGGTCGGCCTTCGAGGTGGGATCACAAGCTTGGCCCGATGAACGCACGGGCTGTTGCTCGATCGAGACCGATAGTTCATTGGAGACGGCATCCGCCCGGTCATAAAGTGATATCTTTGCTTGCGACCAGTTGACAAGCGCCGCTGATATGGGGACGAGAAGGTCAAAATTGAATGTCGCGTCATTGGGTATTGTCTTTGGCACCAAGTATCCGGTGCTTGAATCGAGAGTTGAGTCGTGATCCGTGTCGAACCAAGCAAGCCCGCTGCCGGTGGAATCGAAGGCGGTCACTGCAACCGAGGCCAGCGTGCTTGCGCCTTGCTCACCATTAATCGTCAATCGAACGCGGTTACCGAGTCGCCCGTCGACGTGGGCAGTAACCGTGTCTAACTTGAGCGATGCGCTTGGCTGAGCAGCGGTGCCTCCTGTGCCCGGGTTGCCCCCACTCGTGTTGGTTCCCGTTGAACCAGAATGCGGGGAACTTCCCGAGCCACCAACGTTGGTCTTGGTTGCTGCTGCGGACTGGCACCCAGAGCCGCCGGCTAACACCCAAATCAAGATGCAGACAATTTCTGGCGCCCTTCGCATCTGCATAGCCCTTTCAATTCGCAGTAGCCCTCGGCTACTTGGACGAAGCGGCGATGCAATGAGCTTGCCAGTCTCCGGGAGCGGACTTGCAGGTGGATCCATCCGGGCAAACGTCGAACCCGCGCGGATCGCAGGTGTCACCCAGCTTCAAATTAGGGCGACTATCCAGGTCGGCATACACCGTATTGCTCAGGTCCCCATCATGGTCAACCACTTGAGCTCCCACGCGAAACACGCCGCTGCCCCAACCCGCGTCCCATTGAAGTTCAACAAAGAAGGCTTGGCCGTTCGTGTAGCTACTTCCGGGCAGGTCCCAAGACGTGCTGTCGGGCACTCCGTCACCGTTCGTGTCCACTCGCTCTGGGCGCCCTTGCGTGTCGAAGAACGTCAAGTGAACGACGGACAGCTCGCCGGACGGCACCTCCCCGGCCAGCAACAATTCAACACCGCCATTCGAGCTGAAATAGGCCGCGTTCGTGACTTGCAGTTGCGTTGCAGTGGCAAGGTTACTGTCGTCCGAATACATCGAACCGGTCTTCGTGTTGCCGCACGCGGTTGCCAAAACCATTACCGCAAGAGGGGACAACAGCCTAAGTCTTTGAATTGTCGTGATGGCCATGCCAATTCTCCAGGAGCTGCGCTTAGCGAAGCGCAAATTCGTCACTCTTATTAACGGCACCGCGAGTGCTGCTGATAAGCGAAATGAAGCTCAAAATACCGCGATGCGAATGGTTTTTGTCGTTACGGCACGTGGCTACACATCACGGTACATCAACGCTTTCGTCAATTGAATGACGGTCCAAGAGCGCCATACCATTGTCCGCCCGCACACCGGTACCACTTGGACCGTCCCTTCATCCTACAAAAGTCACGAAGCCTACTGAGTCATCAAGACTCAGCAGCTTCGTGGTTTTTCCGCGGTTACTCCACCGTCCCCGCGGATCTTCCGGGGTGATGTGGAGTCACCCCGGGAGAGGCTTCATGTCGTTACTGCACCTTCCAGCAAGTATCAGTCGAACCCGCGAGGTGGTAGTTGGTACCCGACGCTGCACTCGGACACGTGAATATGTCGAGCGGGTCGCTGCCGCACAGAACCTTCACCGCGACTGCGTTACACGTGGTGTCGGAGATCTGGTCGTTGCCAGCACCGCCAACGATTAGATCCGCACCGCCGCCACCCGACAGGACGTTTGGCGACGCGTTACCTTCGATGAAGTCCGCAACGGCTGAGCCAACCACGTTCTCTACGTCCGCACCGATGTAGTCATTCTCGGAGGCCGCAGCGAGTGGAACATTGACGCCGGTCGCCAAGTTTAACGGTGGCTAGTGCCGTCGTGGACGTAGCTTGATCGGCCGCGCATTTGCCAGACTTGTGGCCGGTCCAAGCTGCATTGGCATAGACCGCGTCGAGCGTAACGCACACGCTAATAGCGCGTGCGCTGTAGTCTACTGTGTCCAGCCCGTCGCCACCTAGGAATGTGTCATCTCCATCGGTGTTGCCAGCAACCTCACTGGCCACCATTGTGTCGTCACCAGCGCCGCCGACAACCGTGTCAGCGCCCTTACCGGGAGTAATCTTGTTGTTCAGCGAGTTGCCAGTGATCGTGTCGTTTCCATCGGTGCCAATGAGGTTTTCCACGGTGCTGCCGACATTGTCGGTGTCTGTGCCGGGGATGCCGTCATTGGCAAGGCTATCGCCCATCGTGACGGTGACCGCCGAAGCGCCGCGACCGGCGTATGTCACAGTGTCAGTCCCGGCTCCGCCGTTGAATGCAACCGAATGCGTAGAGACGCTGTCCATTGTGTCGTTTCCGTCACCACCGTTCAGCGTGTAGAGCGCAATTGTGGCGTCCGCACCGCCGTGGATCGTATCGTTGCCGGAACCGCCGGTGACGGTTTCGAAACCGTCGATCGTGTCGCCTTCGTCGCCAGGATTCGTGAGTGTCGCGCCGCTCGCCGTGCTACCATCGAGCGTGAGCGTAACGGTCGTGTTGCGTTTTGCATAGCTTATGGTGTCGAGGCCGGCTCCGCCGTGGAATACATCCGCTGCGAATGTCGCCTTGTTCGTGGGGGTCTCCTCCGTGGACGCTATGATTGTGTCCTTGCCCGCTCCTCCGTAAATGACCATGGGCGTTGTGCACTCGCCTTGATCGAACGAATCGTCACCGTCGTTCAAGTCAACCGTGAGCTTGTCAACGGAGTGCGTCAAGGTCACGTCCGCGCTCGTCGCTGTCTTGAGACCAATCATGTCACCCGCGGTCGCGTCGAGCTTGCAGCCCAACTTGTCCGAGGTCGTGGCGCCGAGCACGGCGACTTCGTCGGTGCCAGCAGCTCCCAGATCGACAGTGATTCCACCGGAAGTTCCGCTCTTGGTGGCAAACGTGCCATTGCGCAGGTCAATCAGGACCGTTTCATCGCCTGCAACATCGGCAGCGCCAGTCTTCGGGCCAATCGATATTGACTTAACCTTGGTCGTGAGCGCGACCACGCCGCTGGTATCCAGGCACGTTTGGCCGTTCACAAGCAGTGAAGAATCGACCGAACTCTTAGACAGAACGACAAGCGTGTCGGCGGCTACCAATGGAACAGCGACAGCTTGAGCCGTACCCGAGTCGTACGTGCACGCATTGGTCAACGCCTTGATCTGGCTCTGGTAAACCGCCAACGGGCCCGTCAACGGGTCCTGGCTGCCGGATGATGATGAAATTGATGTGGAGCCGGTGTCGGTGCTGGAGCAGCCTGCGAACGCAGCCGCCAGAAGGGACAGGGCGATGTAACTAGATAGATGTCGCATGATTGCCTCCTAATGCGGGTTTTTGTGGTTGGGCGTCGCAAGCTAGAAGCGACTGAGTGTCAAACCCGGTTAGCTGAGGCGAGTGAACGGGAATATTTCCCTGACCTTGAGAAAATGTTTTTTTGCTTGACCCCCTTAATCCTCGAGTCAAGCGCACCGTAGGCCGCGGTTGAGGATCTGGGTCCCAGCAGGGTCCGGGGCGGCTTCTGCTTCGGCGCCCTTGCTCACGGCGAGTCGCGCGAGCAAAGGTCTGTCGGGTGGGCGGCTACGCGGCTGCGCTCGAAAGCTTGCTGGTCCACAACGTTACGCGATTGCGGCCCGCGCGCTTCGATGCGTAAAGGGCATCATCGGCGGCCTTGAACAGCGATTCCCAATCCTGGCCAGCAACTGGGAACGTTGCGACACCAATGGAAGCCGTTACTTGCAGCTCACCCTGCTCGGTTGCAAAACGCATTGCCTCGAGTTCACAGCGTATGCGCTCGGCCAATTGCAACCCGCCCTTGTCCGTTGTTTCCTCGCACAAGAACACGAATTCCTCGCCGCCAATGCGCGCCACGACGTCGATGTCGCGCTTGACTCGGCGCAACGAGTCGGCAAAACCCTTGATGACCTGATCGCCAGTGTCGTGGCCGTATGTGTCATTGACGCGCTTGAAGTGGTCGATGTCGCAGACCAAGATGCTCAGGGGCTTACTGAAGCGCCGGGCGGCTCGGAGTTTCTGCGCGGCCACGTCGAGCAACGTTCGTCGATTCATCAAACCGGTGAGCCCGTCCGTCGTTGCCAGTTCCTCCAGGCGAGTCAGCATTCTCGCATTGGCCAGTGATACGGCCATGTGGCTGGCCAGCACTTCGAGTGTCGGCCGAACCGACTCGCCAAAGGCGCTCTTGCGTTTCGATCCCAAAATCAGAGTCCCGAGCGCGCGATCGTGCACGACCAACGGCAGCACTAGCAGGCTGGGCAACACGGGCACATCGATACCGCGCTCGAACACGAGTTGACGGATTGGGTCGTAGTCTCCGCGATACGGCAGCGGATGACGATTGGCCACGACCATCGAGACCAACCCCGTGTTGTGCTTGAAGCGCCTACTGACGAGTTGCTCGGTCCCCTCGCCGCTCGCCGCGCAGATCTCGTGTTGTAGCGCGAGTCGGTCGAATAGCGTGACAATCGCAAAGTCGAATGCGGCAAACTCGCGTGCGCAGCCGACCCCCGCCTCGATGACTTGCACCTCCGTGGTCGCGGCGGCAAGCAACCCCGCGGCTCGATAGAGCTTGCCTTGTTCGATCTTGGCCGCTTCGAGTTGCACGAAGACTCGCTCGTTTTCGATGGCGCGCAGCAAAAATCGGGTGCTAGCCAGCAGCAAGTCTTGGTCCGATGCCGTAAATTCAATCGGCTGTGCACGGTCAACGAGCAGCACGCCGCGCGCGTGACCATGGTCAAGCACGGGAGTGGCGCACACAGCACCGACCATGGGTTGGTCGGAGTACAACGGTACGTTACGCGCCGCTCGAGCGCCGACCAGTGCCATGGGTCGCTGCTGCGTCAGTGATGCGGCAATCAGTCCATCCTTGGCATTAAAGGGCCCGGTCCGGATGCCGTCGACGGTGCTCGACAACTCGTTGATGGTGAGGCGTTGGCGGCTGTTGTCGAGCCAGAGTAACGCCGCGGATTGTAGATTCAGCGCCCTTCTCAGTAGATCCAGCGCAAGCTGGGCGGTTGCGTGGATCTCCTCGACCGCCGCGGTCTGTGCGCGCTCATCGCTACCCCGCAGGGGTAACGGTCCGGTACGCTCGACGGCAGAGCTGGGCGTCGTCAGCAACCGGTAAGAGCGCGCCGCGTCTTTGGTGCGCTGCAACTCGGCATCGACCCGCTCGCGCGACAGGCGCCGTACTCGAGCAATCTCCGCGCGAAAGACCAAGAAGTTTAGGCTGGTGAAAGCAATCCCCAGCAAGGCCTGCGGCCAGAGCAATTCGAGCCATTGACCCGGTTGCGTGGCACCCAGGCGCGCTGCTTCGAATGTGAGCGCAAACCCGAGTGTGCCAAATGCAGCGCCCGGTTGCGCGAATGCCGCGGCCAGCATGAACACAACGTAGATGATGGGTGACCAAGCCTGGCCGTGGACCGGACCCGCAAGCATCAGGCCAGTCTTCACGAAGAGCACCCACTGCGTGAAGAGTTCCAAGTCGCGGCGAGTACCTTGGGCGGCTTGCCGGCGACGTCGAACTAGTTGTTGGGTCAGCGTGAGTCCAAGTGCCGTCAAAACCAACCCTAGGCACGGCGTTGGCAGGCGCCCGATTTGCACAGCAATCAGCACAACCCCTAAACCCACATTCAGCGCCAATACTAGGCCGCGGCCGAACAGGTTCTGCGTGATCAGGGCAGCGCGGACGAGCGGGTCCATGCGACCATCGTCGCGTATCAGAAGCCTGCGATTCGGGCCCAGTTTGTAGCGGTCGGCCTAGAGATTGGCCGTATCTTGGCGGCGCGCGGTTGAACTTGAGGCGGTCGGCCAAGTATTCGGGTCGGCGCGCGTGGAATATGCGAATATGCCTGTGCGTGCGCATTGGTCTTCGGCTGCAAATTCTACTGCTCGTCGGCGGGCTGTTGCTGCTTGCGCTAGGGCCGCTGCTTTGGGCCCAGAGCGCCCTGGCGCGCGTGTCAATCGACCGCGTGGAGCGCCGCGGCGCCCGCGACTTGGGGCGCAGCGTCGCGGAAGCGGAGCTTTCGAATCTGGACCTCAAGAGCCAACTCGACAAAAGGCTCCTGGCTGTTTGGGTCTTACATCCCCATGGACACCAGTCGTCCCAATGGGGCAAGCCCGAATGGCTGCAGCGGCTGGCTCAACCCGTCGAGGGTGGCGATGAAGGCGCGGTGCTCGAAGTGGGCCAGCAGCGGGCCTTGGTCGTAGCCATCTCGGGCGCCCGCGGCGCGGCGCGTGTCGCGGTCGCTCTCGATGACTCGGGCAATCGCGTGCGGGTTCTGACGCGGTCGTTTGCGCTGTACATGGGCCTTGTCGCGTTGACGCTGTTGGTCGCCATCTACATCGCACTCGGGCGGCTCGTCGTGCAGCCTCTCGACGTGTTGGCCCATGCCGCTGGCCGTGTTGCCGCAGGTTCCCGCCGCTGGGAAATGCCGCCAATGCCAGCGCGCGAACTTGACATGCTCGGCAACAGCCTGGGCACGATGACGGCGCGCTTGCTCGATGAAGAAAAGGAGCTGCGACACCGGATCGATGACGTCAACGCCGCAACCGAGCGGCTCAAGGAAGCGCAGCAGAGGCTCGTGCGCTCCGAGCGTCTGGCTTCCGTCGGACGGTTGGCGGCGGGGCTGGCGCACGAGATCGGCAACCCGATTGCCTCGTTGATTGGGTTGCAGGATCTGCTGCTCGCGGGCGGCCTCACACCTGCCGAGCAAAGTGACTTTCTGTCACGGATGCGCCGGGAAACCGAGCGTATCCACAAGATCCTGCGCGACCTGTTGGATTTCGCGCGGCCGAGTCAAAATCCAGACCAGAATGCGCTGCGGGAACCAGGCGACGTTGCGGGAGCGGTTAACGACGCGCTCGCGCTCGTGCGCCCTCAGAAGGCAATGAAGCCGATCCGCATCGATCGACAATTGGATGATCCGCTGCCGCTTGTCGCATTGGCACGCTCGGAGCTCGTGCAGGTGTTGCTCAACCTGCTGCTCAACGCAGCAGACGCTCTCAACGGCGAGGGTGTCGTAATGGTGCGCGCCAGACTCAAAGGAAGGCTGATGCGGATCGAAGTGGAAGACAACGGGCCAGGTCTTGCTGAAAGCGTCCGCGAGCGCCTGTTCGAGCCCTTCGTCACGACGAAGGAAGTCGGCAAAGGAACCGGGCTAGGGCTCGCCGTGTGTCGCGGCCTGGTCGAAGGCGCGGGCGGGATCATCGGGTGGGACGCATCGTTCGTGGGCGGTACTCGATTCATCATCGAGCTGCCGCTCTTTGCCGAACTCGACAACAACGGGAGGGCCGTTGACGCCGGCTAAGCAACTCCAGGTTGATTCTGCGCAGTCCGCCGCTGTCACGAGTTCCGCGAACCTCTCGCAGCGTGGCAAGCGGCGTCCACGCCTAACGTGGATATTGGTCGCTGCGGCTGGTTTTCCCATTTGGCTCGGCATGGCGTGGGCTCTGGACGCCAACGGACATCGACAGGAACCGACAGGGTCGTACGACGCAATCGTCGTTGCAGGGTGTCGAGTACTACCCGAGGGAAGACCGAGCTTGTCTTTGGTTCGGCGCGCAACCAAGGCTGTCGAACTCTGGCGGCGCGGCGTTGCTCCCGTCATTGCATTCACTGGCGGCGTCGGCGACTGGCCGCCCGCTGAGGCGGTTGCAGCAGCCGAAGTCGCGCGCAGCCTCGGCGTACCGGAGTCGGCCTTGTTGCTCGAACGCCGCTCGAGGTCCACCATCGAGAATGCTCGCTTCTTGCGCGAGCAATCGAGCTATGCGCGCATCATCGTCGTCACCGACACGTACCATGTACGCCGTTGCGAGTGGTTCTTCCGCAAGTACTTCACGACCGTGGACGGCTACGGCGTCGTATCGCCGTTCTTCTACAGGACTCGCGGCGCGCTACGCGAAGCATTGGCGTACGCTTACTACGTCGTGCTTGGGCCCTGGAAGCTGCGCGATGGCCACGTGCCGTAATAGGGTCGCTTGAGCACTGGAGCATGTGCGGGTGAGCGGCCTGAGGACCGCATTTCATAATTTCTGGAATTCATGCCCCAACTATGGTACACACATGTCTGTACACACAAACCCTCAGACGAAAGGACGTGTCCAGATGCTCAGCCGAGTGTTCATGAACGGCAATAGCCAAGCAGTCCGGATCCCCCAGGAATACCGACTCGAGACCAACCAGGTCGAGGTCAGCCGCAACGACAACGGAGAGCTCATTATCCGACCTATCCCATCTGCTCGCGGAGAGGCCATCCTGCAAGCTCTGTCGGCCTTCGATGGCGAGTTTGTTGCCAATCTCGAAGCGGACAACGACGCGTGACTCGAGCCCCAGGAGCGTGACGACCTGTGAAGTACATGCTCAACACGAACGTCCTCATCTACTTCCTCAAGCACAAGCCGGCTTCGGTGGCAGAGCGCATTGACGCTTTGGGGGAAGATGCGGGTCTATGTATGTCATTTTTCACCTTTGCAGAGTTGCTCAAGGGAGCGGAACGCAGTTCCCAACGACTTCGTGTACTCAAGCAGCTCGATGCCTTGACGGCACTCATTCCTGTTATCTACGACGCCGATCGTGAACTCTGCGCGCAGTATGCGCGGCAGTCGTTGGTGCTCAAGGCGCAGGGAACACCCATTGGAGCCAAGGACCTCTGGATTGCTTGCCACGCGCTTTCGCAGCATGCGATCCTTGTCAGTCACAACGTTCGCGAGTTCGAACGGATCCAAGGCCTCAAACTCGAAGACTGGACGTGCTGAAGTCGAGCGTAGCTCATCGGCGAACTTGGACGAAACGGCGGACGCAACGTAGCAAACTCACCCTCGAGAAGGTCAGGCTGCGTCAACCTTGACATGCAGATTCAGACCTGCTTCGACGACCATGGCCTGCAGCGCGAGGCGAACGAATTGGCTCTCTGGATAGCCTAGGGTCGTCGCGAACTTGATAGCCCGGGGTAGGCTCACGCTCTTGCGACCGTGCTCGATATCGCACAGGTGTGAACGCGAGATGCCAAGCTTGCGAGCAAACGCCGCCTGGCTGATTTCATCGCCAAGGCGAATAGCCTCCAGCATGCGACCCAGAGTCAGTGGACCGCCCGCTCGGCGCTCAAGAAACTGCAAGGCGGCAGACTTGCGTTGAGGTTTAGTAGTCATGTTTGCTGACCTCTTCGACACTGACGAATTCCAATTGTTCATTTCGGATGGTGTAGATGGCGCGGTACGCGAGGCTCAGTCGAATCGACCGTTGGCCCTTTCGATTACCTTTGAGAGGCTCGTCGTGATAGCCAGATAGCTTTCTGACCGACTCAAGCCCTGTGGTTTCAACCGCTTCAACCCAGCCCGCGAGTTTCATCGCAACATGCTGGGGCACGGAGAGCAGCTGCTTTCGGGCACGAATGGAAAGAACGACTCTGGTTATCACCTCGTCAGACTGTACACCTAAAAGGTGTACAGTCAAATTCCGGAACGGTATGCACGTGCGTCAGCCGGGAAGCGACGGCGCAGTCCGCTCAGTGGTGTTCCGTCATCGTATTGAGCGCACAGCAAGACCGTTGTCCGCCGACCACTGAAACTGAAAGCGACCATCGTGCGTCTTATTTCAATTTGGTGGGCGGATTTGAAATAAGGCGGCGGCCGATGGGGTGTAATTTCAATCGTCCACAATTGCCGCGGTAGCCCGGCTGTCCAGCCTGACACTGCCGGTCCGCATCTGCCAGCGTCACGCGAAGAAGTTTGCTGCCAGAAACATGCTTGGTAGGAATATTCCCACTCTGCATACCAACTGAGTGGTTGAGGTCAATGGACGAGCTGTGCGCGCTGACGCTGCGACAGTTGCGCGAGGAAGCGGGCGTAACACAGGTCGAGCTCGCTGAGCTGGCAGAGATTACGCAGTCGGCTCTCTCGCGAATCGAGCGACGGGAAGACAATCCCATCGAAACTCTGCGTCGGTACGTCGAGGCGCTCGGGGGTGAACTCGAGGTGGTTGCCGTGCTTGGCAATAAGCGAGTGAAGCTCATGGGCGTCTGATGCCGAGCCCGAATGGGATATCGGTCTATGACTGACGAGCTTTCGAGCGCCGCACCAAGAACGGACAGCCGGCCGTCGCGAGGCGTAGGCGCGCGCCAATGCCAACCTCGACCGTTACCGCCGATGGCCGCTTTGTGCCATGGCTGGCTGCCGCTGGGCCTCTTTCCTACACCCCAGAACAACCTCCGGACCGCGATTACTACTTTCAGTACAACAGAGTTCTGCCTGGCATCTTCGCCGAGCACGTCAACCTTCGTCGCCACTTCCACTTTGGAGCGCCGCACAAGCACAACGTCAGGGACGTGCTGGAGTTCTGGAAACTAGCTCGCTCGGGCGGGGCCAATCGCGTCACCTGCCAATTGGGAAGCGCCGGTGACGTGACCGTTGTGGCGCCGATGGCCGTCTATAGAATGACGTCTCGTTGGCGCGACGACGTGTACGTGTTCATTCAACACGGCAGCTACCAAATCGTATCCGTGGCCGACCAACCTGAGCTCGAGTCCAGCATGGTCATGCTCTACCGAGGTGTCCAAGAGAGTCCGCAATTTCGCAGCTTCCGTCCGGGCGCTCTTGACGACCAGCAACGCGACATTTGGCAGCGGTACATGGCGGTTCAAGCGCATGTGCTCACTGATTCGGTTCGTTTATTCAATTCTATCCACGACCGAACCAAGCGTTGCGAAACTTCTCATATCCGCGATGGAAGCTGGATGACCAACGAAATCGCCAAAGCCCACGGACTGAACATCAAGGATGGCGGATTCGCCGAGGCACTCTGGACGGCTTGCCACCAAAGCTTCGCGCTCGAGCGCAACGTCGCGAAATACAAGTTCGGTCCCAACTACGTTGTTTGCAGAACACCGCTCGGGAACATTCGAACTACGACTTGCTTTGCCGGTGAACGTGAGGCGCAAATTGTTGACCCTAGGCAGGTAGAGATGCGCGAGGTCCACGAGTGTCAGGTCGCTGAGTACTCAAGCTGAATGCCGTTCGTTACCTGTTGCCGGGCCCGTTCGTCCGGACCTTACGGAAGTAGGCTCGAACGTCGTAACATGCGGGTAGGCGGACAATCGGATTCCAAATTCGGTCGAATAACAGCGATTTCATGCCATCTATCATTGGGAGCAGCAGCGAAACCCAGCGGGGCCGCCGTTGTAGTTGGTAGCGCTGCGGGATGCGTAGGCGCCGGAACCGCACTGCAGGGTGACGCCGTCGTAGTCGAGGCCATAGAACGAGCCACCGCGGAGGCGGCAGGTGTCCGATTGGCCGGAGGTTGCGCTACAAGAATCCTCCCATTCGTACACATTTCCACTCAGGTCGTAGACACCCGCATAGTCCGAAATAGTTGATTGGCAATTTGGCATTGTTCCCACGGCGACAACTGCACCTTTGGCACCCGAACCGTTGCAGTACATCTGTTGGTACTTGTTGCCGTAGGGGTAGCCGGTGGATGAGTACGTTCCATTTGAGGTGCACGCTGCGTACCACTGACTCTTGGTTGTGTCTGCGTTGTCGTTATATCCGTTTGAGCCCCCACCAATCTTTCCGCAGAGCCGCTTTCCCACGCCGGCACAGAAAGTATAGGCGTCGCACCAATTGACTCCTGCAACTGGATAGTTCGGAGTCGTATCGGGTGTCCAAATTTGGGTCGGCGTAAAGCTCGAGTTCCACGAGCAGACTGAGATTTGATTCGATATGGACGGACTCGTGTTCAGCCACGCCTGATACTGCCCCTGCGTCACTTCCGTGCTGTCAATACAATACTCGATGGGCAAAGCGACCATCGTTGGGCCGCCGGTGCCAGGACAGGCAGGAGTCGTCACGTATGCCCCGCCGGTTGCAGCTGCTCCTCCGTTTGCCGTAACACCGCCTGTGGGTGTCGTTCCTCCCGTGCTCGTTGTGCCACCGGTTGCTGCTACGCCACCTGCGGTTGCCTTTGTTCCGCCCGTGTTTGCGCTATTGCCACCTACCGAACTACTGCCGCCGCTTGACGTGTTACTGGTGCTGCTTGTGCCACCCGGACCTGACCGGCCACCAAGCGGACTCGTTGCTCCATTTGTCGATGTGCCTTCCGTGTTGACTACACCACCCGATGCACCTGAGGTTCCGGGGTCGAGCGCCGGATAGGCACAACCTACGGCAACAATGCTGCCAAAAACAAAGGGTAGAAGGACATTTCTTGCCATGGCTAGAAGCTCCCCCCAAGCCCGGCAGCACCCGGCAATAGTTGCAAGCCAATTTGCGGCTGGGCGTTGTCTTTCGGTGTCCATGCCAGCACTGTGATTCCCATGGCCGTTGCAACACCGCCTACGGCAAAGCCCGCGACCGAAAGCGTCCGCATGGTGTTGTACGTGCTTACCTCAGAGTTGTGCTGCCCCAGGCAATTGTTATCAGGGCACTCTGGATGCAAAGCACCATACTTGAGTGCTACGAAAAGGCCCGTGGTTGCGCCAAGTGTCAAGCTGGCAGCACCCACTCCCACTCCAATCCAACCCAATGTTCTCTTTGAGGAACCAGTATCGACTGGTGCAGAGGGCGGCGCGCTGGTTGTTCCTGGTTGTGCTTCGATAGGTGCCCGTTCGGGTTGCGCGGCGGACGAGCCCGGGAGACCTGCAGAAGGTTGATTTGTTGCGATGCTTCCCACCGTCGCGGGAGGTGGGACTGTGCCGTGGAACTGGAGCGTAGCCTGTCGCTTTTCGCCCTCATTCAGGGCAATGCTCTGGCGGACTTCTTCGCCGCCGCGGTTGCCCACGATTTGATGCTGGCCGGGGTCTGTGAGGCGCTCTACGCCCAGCAAGGCACCCGGCACTTGAGTATTGTCGATTCTCACTGAGACGTCGCTGGTACCTGCTCCGTCTATGATGACGGTAAGTCGCGGGATGCGTGGTTGAAGCTTACTAAGCCTGGCCTCGGCCTCCTTCTGTGCTTGCTGCTGCACGTCGCCTTTCCACAAATCATTGGGCTGAAGGTCCAACGCCTGCCGGTAAAGCTCGTAGGCTGCCACCAAGTGCCCGAGTTTCTCGTTTGTTTGGGCTGCCAATACAGCGAGCGTAGGGACTTTCGCAATTCCGTACGCCCGCATGAACTTCTCTCGCGCTGCTTCGTAGCGACCCGCTTCAAACTCCGAATCCGCGTCATTCGCGAGGATTCGGACGGACTCTTTGTCACTGTCTTCCAAGGCAAGCGCCACCCGGGGCCAAGAACCGACCGCCAACGTAATGGCTAGCGCCAATGCTCGGTACATTCTCATGTGCTTCAGATTCCCGCGACGTTCTTCGGTTTACTCGTCACCGTAGCCGGTGTCGGTGTTGCGTTTGTTGTGGGCGCTGGTTCCTTTGCCGGTGTTGGTGCGGCGACCGTGGGACGTGTTGTATGGTCCACTGGCTTGGTTGGTGCCGCGTGTCGCTGGCTGGTGTTCAGTGGGCGCTTTTCTTCACGCGTCGGTTGTGCAGTTGACGCAACTTCGAGTCCAGCGTCGCTTTGCTCGTTCACCAAGGCAACTGGGCTAGGCACATTCGTTGCGGCGGGTGCCGCGCTGGGTAACACAGTCGCCGGCGGGGACTGGGCAATAACGGATGCGCTCGCCGCAGTGGAGTTGTTCTGGCTCATCCAGCGCCAGCCAGCGTAAAGACCACCGAGTGCGATTGCGCTTCCAGCAAGAGCAACGACTGTGAGCCCCTTCTTGCCGGGTTTTGACAACCCCGGTACCGAGTGACTCGAAGGCACCGACGTTGTTTGAAATACTGGAGCCGATTGCGGTGCGCGCGCCGCCATAGCGGGTGGTGATATTCCGGCGGATACGGCCGTATCGCCTCGCTCGATCACGGGCGGTAGCGCAGAGGGACGACCGCTGGCGCGCCCGCAGATTGTCTTGAGTGCGTCCGTGGCTGCCTTGATGGATTGAAAGCGCGCTTGTTTGTCGCGTGCCACCGCCAGTGCGAACCAATCATCAAAGCCGTCGGGCACAGGTCCCAGTTGGGACGGCAAAGGCAAAGGTGCAATGCAAATGGCGTGAAACAGCCCACCGAGCGAGTCGGCGTCAAAAGCACGCCGTCCTGTAAGGCACTCGCACGCGATAACGCCAAATGACCAAATGTCTGTTAGATGGTCAACACCCTGCGCCCCAGCTTGCTCAGGGCTCATGTAGTACGGAGTCCCAAGGATTGCGCCCGTTTGTGTCTTCAGGCCCCCGCTGTCGGCAAGCCCGCCTGCTTGACGCGCAATCCCAAAGTCGAGGACTTTGCCTACGTCATCGTCGCCTTCGCGTACGAGAAAGATATTCTCGGGCTTCATGTCGCGATGGACGATTCCGTGCTCGTGTGCGAGTTCGAGTGCTCGTCCTACGTGTCCAAGGATGCGGCCCGTCTGCTCGGCAGGCAGTTGCCCCGTTGTCTCGAGGCGCTGTGCCAAGCTTTCGCCCTTCAGTAACTCCATGGCGATGAACGGAGTTCCTTCATCAACGCCGTGGTCCAGAATCTGAACCACGTACGTGCTGCGAATCTTGGCGGCAGCCTGTGCCTCGCGTCGAAACCGCTTGAGCGCCTCGGCCGAGTCAGCAAACGCCGGGTCAATCAACTTGACGGCAACCTCGGCACCCAACGTCATGTCCTCGGCGCGCCACACTGAGCCCATCCCGCCTTGGCCGAGCTTACTGATTAGGCGATAGCGACCGGCTAGGACTAGACCCGCAGACATGCTGAACCGGGAGGCTACCAGGTGAGGCTACTGGGACACAATGCAACAGTGTCAGAGCGGGTTCTTGGCCGCCTTGTTGGTGCTGGTCTGTTGCCAACCCATTACTGTTCACGGTGATGCCCTCACGGCATCTGCACCTGAACTGGCGTTGAGCTGTTCGTGGTAGTCCCATTCCCGAGCTGGCCGAAGTTGTTAGAGCCCCAACAATACGCGCTACCGTTGGCCACGGCACAGGTGTGGCCGCCTCCACAAGCTACAGCTGTGATGCCAAAGCTTAGCCCCTGGACTTGAATCGGCGCTCGGCTGTTGGATGTGGAGTTGTTGCCGAGCTGGCCGTCGGCGTTGGAGCCCCAACAGTACGCACCGCCGTTGACTACTGCGCAGCTATGATATAGGCCTGCCGCGACGGCAGTTGTTCCACTGAGTATCACCGGCACGGGAACCGGGCTGTTGGCAGTAGAGTTATTGCCGAGTTGGCCGTAATTGTTAAGCCCCAGCATTGGAGTCCCCCGCTGATCACCCCACAGGTATGTCTTGATCCTGCGACTATAGTGGAAACTCCGCTCAGTACTGCCGGGACGGGAACTGAACTGCCGGTACTGGAGTTGTTGCCAAGTTGCCCATCCTGCCCGTAGCCCCAACAATATGCAGCACCGTTGACCACCGCGCAGGTATGCATGCCACCCGCTGAAACGTCCGTGACGCCTGAGGTCAGGCCCTGAACTTCTACAGGAACCGCGCTCCCATTCGTGGAGTTGTTGCCGAGTTTGCCGTACTGCCCGTCGCCCCAACAGTACGCCCCGCCATTGACCACTACGCAGGTGTGCCCGCCACCGGCTGAAACGTCCGTGACGCCTGAGGTCAGGCCCTGCACCTGCAGAGGTACCGCGGTGCTAGTCAGGTCGGTGGAGCCATTGCCAAGCTGGCCAACCTTGCTAGTACCCCAACAGTAGGCGCCACCGTCAACCGCTGCGCAGTAGACGCCATCGTCAACAGAAATGGAAGTGACGCCCGAACTTAGGCCCTGAACCTGAACAGGCAATAGGCCCGGTGAACCCCAACAATAGACCACACCGTTGACCAAAGCACAGGTGCTGTAGTTGCTGGCCGAGATGGCTTGAACGCACTTAGATGTCGGTACATTTGACCAACTGAGGCTGGTCTGAGAGGGCTGACATGTCTGGCACGGATTGCCGGGATTGACGTCGCCCGTGATGAAGTACTTTGCGTCAATGCCGCATCCCTCCACGCATGCTCCCGAGTGGCACACCTTGTTCGCAGGGCAGGGTGTGCCTTCCTGCACGGGCGTCCAAGTGGTGACTGATTCGGCGGGCTGACAGCTCACGCAGGAATTCTGCGGGTTTGCCGTACCAGAATCGTACCCGTCGGTTTCTATGATGCACTTGCTCGGCGTGGAGGTGCCGCCCGTGCCCGTGATGCCGCCGTTTGCCATGGTCCCGCCTGTGAGAGTTCCACCCGTGGAGGTTGTACCCCCAGTGAACTCTGTACCACCGGTTGCAAAGCTTCCGCTGGTGACTGTAGTTCCACCAGAAGACTGTACGCCACCCGCTACACCGCTTCCACCAAAGGCGACTGAGCCGCCTCCTGCGACTGACCCTCCGGCAGCGGCTGAGCCGCCAACCGAAGTGGCGCTACCAGTTAGCGTGTTTCCGCCAAGATTCACACCGCCACTGCTCGACGTGTGGCCAGCGTTGGTCGCACCGCCCGTTGACTGGCTGCCGGCGACAGCGCCGCCCGTGGCAGCTGTCCCGCCCGCACCTGTCGAACCACCTATGGATGTGGTACCCGCCACATTGGAGCCACCCGAGGGTGCACCACCTGACGCACGAGTGCCGCCAAGTGCCGCTGTTGCCCCGCCTGCATTTGTGCCACCGCTGGCCGTGCTGCCCGCAACAGCAGCGTTCTCCCCGACTTTGTCAAATCCCGAATAGACGCAACTCATTGCTAGCGCGCCGCAACCAACAAGTAGGGTCCAACTAGCACTGCGCATGGCTAGAACGTCCCTTCCGCACCCGCTGAAGTCGGTGCCAGCCAGAGGCCAATGCTAGGTTTCGATTCTTGTCTTGGATTCGTTGCGAGCAACGTTATCCCGGCGGCAGCTCCGATGCCGCCAACAATGAAGCCAATCGTGGATACGTATCTCAATTTGTTGAACGTGTCCGCGCCCGACCAATTTGCTGGCTTGCACTGATTGTTCTGGCAATCTCTCGCAAGAGAACCATGCTTGGCGGCCAGTACGATTCCAGTCGTTGCGCCGAGCACCAAACCGGTAGCGCCGACGCCAACGCTAGCCCAGCCCCAAGTTCTTGCGCTGTTTGAACGTTTCGTGCCCGAATCGGGCGGTATCGGCTGACTTGATGAGGCAGGTGCCGGCGACAGGCCCTTTGGCGTACCAGCGTCGCTCTGCGGGAACTTCAGAACGACCTCCTTGCGTTCGCCCTCGGACAGAATTGTGTCGGCATGGACTTGTGCGTTGCCGAGATGTCCGACAATTCGCCTTTGCTCCTGGGTCCGCAAGCCGCTCCACACCGATGAGGGAACTTGGAACATCCACGTCATCGATTCTCACGGTTACGTCTTTTGGGCTTGCTCCTTCGATGCGAATCGTCAGGCGCGGGACACGGGGTTGCAATTCGTCAAGTTCACGCTGGGCGTCTCGTTGTGCTTCCTGTTGAATGCTTCCTATCCACAAATCGTTTGGCTCGAGAATAGTCGCTCTATGATACGACTCGTAGGCTTCCACCAGGTGACCTAGCTTGACTTGTGTCCTTGCAATCAATACCAACAACGTTGGAACCTTTGCGCTCTCGTAGGCTCGCTGAAACTTCTCTAGGGCCTGTTGGTAGTGGCCGGCTTCGAACTCACTAGCAGCCTCGTTTGACAGCTGGCGTATGGCCTCCTTGTCGCCGACCCCCATGGCAATCGACGGCAGGCTCCAGAGGGCAAAGACTGCAGCAAGGGCAATTTCCCAATGTGATGAACGTCTGGCTCTCATTCGATTTCCCTGCAGCCAGTTGTGCCGAAGCTCCTTGGCCACCGTTACCGATGGAAGCTACCAGACTGGCTCGGTGTCGAATAGAGGGAAGGGTCGCTCGGTCATTTCCCGGCTGAATTTGGCGTGTTGCGCATTATCCCCAGCAGCTCGCCGACGTGTTTGCGCGGACCCAAACTGTCACGGCCGTAGACCTGTCCATGCGAATTATCAGCGCGTTCGCGCAAGGCGCGGCCTTGAATATGCCTTCCAGAATCTGATACATCAGGTCTCGTCATCATGCTCCACGTTCTCGCGATGTGTCTTTATCTCGGTGGCACCGTCATGTTACTGGCTTTCGCGTTGCGCTATCTGCTCAGTCCGACGGTCATGCCATACCACCTTATTGCCATGGGCAAACGCTGGGATGAGCTCGAACAAGAAACACGAATTATCTTGCTGGCTCTGATGCGTGCTGCAGGAGCGGGGTATTTGGCCGTGAGCGTGGCAACTGGTTGCCTCGTAATCGGCGGGCTCCGTCGGCACTACGCTTGGGCAAACGTAACGCTGCTACTCATGTTTGCGGCGCTGCTCTTGCCTCTAACATTTGTGATGTATTCAGTTCGATGTAGGACGCCTGGACGACCGCCAATCGGTGCGTCGGCTATCGGCATGGCGGTTACTGTCGTTGCCTTCGTATGTGAGTGGCTATCCTAGGTGCGGCTATCCGCGCGGCGTCGCTCCTACTGTACCTTCAAACCCTGGAAGCAGAAATTGAAAGGCGTTGTGCCGGCGGAGGTGCCGGGCACGACGAGGCTAACTGAAGTAATTGCAGTGCCGGAAGTGAACGCAGTGCCTTGATTATCCCAGCATTGAGTATTGAGGCTCGAGAGCGGAATCGTGACCGTAGTTGAGCTGGATGCGGTCGGCAACTCGTAGCACCAGTAGTCGCTACCATCGTAGAGTTGAAATTCCAGCGGAGAACCGCCTTGATTTGTGAAAGTAATCGATATCGTGCTTCCCGTAAGCACGATTGGTTTGTTAGACCCACTGGCGCCAGATGGCGCTTGATTGACAGTGAAACCAGCCCCCGCCCAAGACTGGTACACGGTGCTTGCCGCTACCGTTCCGGTCGCGCAGAATGACGTCGGATTGTACGTCAGGGTAATCGAAGAGCCGGAGCCCGCCTCGTTGGAAGAAGCGAATCCGGCCATTATGACGGTCCCGGTGGACACGGTCACGTAGCCGCTGTCAGTGTTTACCACCGGAGTACCAACCGGTGCAGTGCCGCCTGTCGATGCTGCGCCACCACTGACGATGGAACTTCCTCCCGTGGCTGACGCATTTTCCGCTGTGGTTCCTCCGGCTGAAGGGGTACCCGCATTCGCCGCCATGCCCCCAGTGGTTGCCATCGCTCCACCTGCGGCCGTGGACCCGCCATTAGCCTGGCCGCCGATGTTGGAGCTAGCGGAAGACGACGCATCATCACTGGATTTCGCTCCGCAGCCTGCCGCCACTACAAGCAGGAAGGCAATCTCGCCCCATTGCTGCAAAGTGCCACCAAAGCAATCGAACTGGTGTGAACTTGGTTTCATGATGCCGTGGTTCTTTCTGTATTTTTCCGTTGGAACATTGAGGACAAGTGCCTGTTAGGGCCAAAGAGGGAATCACTTCTTGGAGCTTTTCATCTACCGTATCGTTCATCCACAGTCGCGCACGGGCAAGCGCTACGTTTCATCTTTGACAACGATTGATGCACTCGACGTGCCGCGCGTCGCCCGCGGCATCGTTGACCAATCGTTATCTACAATGACAGCGAGATGAGAACGCAAACGCAGTCCGTGCGACCAGACTGACGAAATAGCCGAGAGTTGCGCCAAATTGCGCTTTGTGTTGGGGGTGGACCATCCAAAATACGGGTTACCGCCCAACAGACGTCGTCATGACCTTGTTGAACGAATTGTAGACTTTTCGCCGTCCAGGAGACTGTCAGATTGGTACTGACGCATGGTTCCCCCGTCACCGAGGCCACACGTTACCGCGCTCGTGCCCCGGCAAATCAGTGCGGCGGTGGCTCGAGGTTGGCTTTGAAACAATGGGTTTTCCGCCATGAAATCGCAAATACGCGACGCCGAAGCCAATGAAGACTATCATCAGCTTCACCGGAGGTTGGTTTGCGTCACATCCTTCTGCTTGGCATCATCACGATTTCCCCGGTGGTCGCATGTGGCGGCAAGACAGGTCCTGATGACGCAACGGCTGCAGCCGCCACGGGTGGGGCACAAGGTACAGTTGGAACAACGAGTGGAGCCAGTGCCATTGGCGGAACATCGACTAGCAGCGCCGGGGGCGCGATGCCAACCGGAGGTACGCTATCGGTGACTGGTGGTACCGAGAATTGCAACGGAGCGTTTTGCGTGGTCGCCAACCCCTACTATTGCGGAGATGGAATCGTCGAAACCAACGTTGGGGAACAATGCGACGATGCAAACCGCATTGGTGGCGACGGCTGCTCGGGAGTCTGCCTGATTGAGCCTAATTGGACTTGTCCCACACCAGGGCGGCCCTGTGTCTCACTAATCGTTTGCGGCAATGGCGTGCGCCAAACCGGGGAGTGCTGTGATGATGGCAACACGGTCAACGGCGACGGCTGCAATTCTTCCTGCAACGTCGAAGCTCACTGGTACTGCCAGCCAAGCAATCCGAACGACGAAGCGAGCACATCAGCTTGTGCAAAGCTGGTCAGCTGCGGTGACGGAATTGTTCAAACGCAGTATGGCGAGACGTGCGACCTTGGAAGCCGGAATGGGGTTGCCGGGAGCGGATGCACGGCAACTTGTGGAATACTTGGGGCCTGCGGTGATGGCGTTGTTGAGCCGCCGGAAACCTGTGACGACGGGATAAACGATTGTTCCTACGGAGGCTGCACGCCGGACTGCCAGCTTGCTGCGTATTGTGGAGATGGCGTCAAGAATGGTCTCGAGCAATGCGACTACGGCACTGCCAATGCTCCCCTCGATGCCGCGCCTTACGGTAGTTGTTTGGCAAACTGCACGCTTGGTCCGTATTGTGGCGACGGAGTTGTCCAGGACCCACCGGAACAGTGCGATATGGGTAGCGCAAACGGTCCCGCTAGTCGCTGCAGTGCGGTCTGTACCGAAGACATCTTGGAGTAACGACCTTGTTGGCACACGAAACGCACAACTGGGAAGGAGCGCGACTCAAAATGGCGCCTGCCACACGCACAGTGCGAAACGAATGTTGAACGACAAATGAGGGCGACTGTCTTGAGCTCCGCGGCTTCGTGAGCAATGGCCGCAGCTATCCCCGCAAGCGCGAGGACCCGGCGAGCAGTAAGTGTCCGGTCCTCACAATGCAGTACTCGGGCAAAAGCAGAAGTTGTTTACCTGGCTTGGTGAACAGTAGCCACCTTGGCCGCAGTCAGCGTCAATTCGACAATTGCCTCCAGTCTCACACATGTTCGCAGTAGAGTCCGAGGCCGACGAGCGGCACTCGCATGGTTGGTTACTTGGGCTGTCGGAGTCACTGAAGCAGGTGTCACCCGATAGTTGAATTCAGACTCGCCGACGCGGAACGGGCGATGGCTGCTTTACCGAAGGACCGGACTCCAGCAACGCGCCGTCACTACGCTCAACTCATAACCAAAATCATGCGCCTAGCTGTGTATCCATTGAAGTTGATTGAGCACAGTCCGATGCCTGCTGGGTTTTTGCCAAGCTCACGGAACAACTTGGCTCATGGTTATCTGTACCCGTCCGAAGACGCAATGTTGATGGGTTGCCCCGATGTGCCCCTGCTTCGTCGGATGTTGTATGGCTTCTTGGCTCGTGAAGGATGCAGACTGGGTGAATCACTGTCTCTTCGCTGGCGTGACCTGGATTTAGAACGTTCAGTAATTGCGCTGGACGAAAAGCAAAACGGATGAACCTCGCGCGTGGTTCATGTCGCCGGGGGTTGCTGAAGCTCTATCGCTAGTTCGCCCAAGTGGGGCCTCTCCAGAAGCGTTGGTATTTGGGATGGTGAATCGGGACCGGGCTGCGAAGCTATTTCGAGAGCACTTGAAGCTCGCGGGAGTAAACCGGGCCCAGTTGTTCGAACGCAGCAAGAATCGTCGGCAAATTCGAATTCACGACCTTCGCGCGACGTTCATCACGCTGGCCCTAGCAAATCGGAGAACGGAAAGCTGGGTGAAGGACCGCACAGGTCAAAGAGCCAGCGACATGATAAACCACTACAGACGACAAGCGCGGCAAGCGTCCGAGCTCAACCTTGGCCCACTTCAACCGCTGAATACTGTGCTCGTCAACACCCCAAGCGGGCCACGAAGTCGGCCAAATCCGGAAAGCGAGAATCCGACGCCGTAAAGAAAGTTGAATGATATCGATGGCGCGCTCGGCAAGATTCGAACTTGCGACTTTCGGTTCCGTAGACCGACGCTCTATCCAGCTGAGCTACGAGCGCAAAGGGGCCAATAATTAGCACGGCGTTGGGTTGCACCTAGGAAAAAGCAATTGCGGCCTGATTGGATTGTCCGAGCGTTCGGCACCACGGGACCGTTGTCGCTCAGCGAACCGGCACGTCGCCGTGTTCCGGGATGACTCGCTCGGCCTCACCGGCTGGAAGGATTCCCCAAAAGTCCAGTGTGAAATCATTTCGTAACTTGCGCCAACCTGTGACAGCGCCACCACAGTTATCAATGCACTACAAGTTGGCACACTGGTTCGGCGGCCATCGATCGGGAAATCAATCGAACCCGTAACTTTCGCAGATCGCGTGAATATCGGGTCACCAATACCCGAGCGGCTGGAAATGACGCGGGTCGATTCGGCGCAGGCTTGGGCTGGCATAAGGTTCGCAACGCGCCGAAGCAGCCTGGCTTATTAGAGACTGCTTCTCGAACTTGGTAGTCGTACTGGCTTGTTGGCCCATCTGGTTCTGCTGGCTTGCTTGGATTTCTTGCTCGATACCGTTCCGTTCTCCTTCGACGACCCGGCGGTTATCCACCGTCGGGTCGTTTTGTATCGTTCGGCGACGTAGCGAGCGGGTTCAAGCCAAAGACACGATCGGCCGGGGCCTCCGAGTGACATCCAATGCAGGCATTGTTGGTGTCGAGGAGCCAGCCGTCAGCTGTTGCCGCTCCGAAGTGCCATCCATTCTGGCTTTTTAGCGCAAAGTAGTATGGCCCCTGTGCTGTGCCCTGACGCGGCCAGTGCTCAGCGACAAGCAGTGTATCAGCCGGCATTGTGTTGCCGATGTGCCAGTTCAGGTATGCGTCAAGGACGTTTGGCGTGACGCGCACCAACATGTTCCACCGAAATGGCTCATGGTTGTCCGACGGCGCAGCAATGGGTCGAGCCAATGCCAGCGTCTTGAGACTGTCGTAGCCTGCCCAACGCGTGCGCGGCACCGCGAGCTTGCTTTGGGGTTCGCCTGCGCCAGACGATACGGTCGAACGCCCGGGCCAAGGGTCGAGCGGTCTTGAGGCGCAGGCCCCAAGCACAAGAGAAAGGAGAACGTACGTTCGCGGGAGCAGAGCTCCATGGTACCACGTTGTTCGAGGATTTTACCTGTGCCGCGGCAAATTCAACTTGGACTGCTTAGGTGCGCGATGGGCCTTGCATGCGTGACCGCGGTGCTCGGCTGCAAGCCCCACGGCGCTGCCAGCGTTGCGCAACAGCAGGCCGACTTTGTGCTGACACCCGAAGGGAACTACCTGGATCGCGGCTGGATCGGCATACGCGTCGATACAATGCCGAATCGCCGTGGCGTGCTCGTCACCAAGACCTTTCCTCGTTCACCTGCATCGTCCGCCGACATTCGCGCCGGTGACCAGTTGACACAGGCCGATGGTCGGCCACTGCAAGGGGCCCGAGGGCTGGTGGAGCTGATTCGGAGTCGGAAACCTGGTTCACGCTTGATGCTGTCAGGCTTTCGAGGCGGGGAGCCGCAGGCATTCGACGTCAGGGTCGAGAATTCGCCGGACGAAAACGGACTACTGGAACGCACGCTTGTGAATCTGCCAGCTCCTGCGCTCGACGGGCTTGCGCCCCTGACATCGGAGGCAGCACCAAGCTGGGCGTTGTTGCGAGGGCGTGTCGTCGTGCTTGATTTTTGGGCACCTTGGTGCGGCGTGTGTCACCTCGTAGCTACCGAGCTGAATCGATGGCAGCAACGCTTTGGCGAGCGAATCGCGGTCATCGGCATTGCGGCGGGACCCGTCGCTGACGTGGCACAATCGGCTCCACGCTTTCACATGAATTACCTCGTGGTCGCCGACCCTGACGAACGCGTCGTGAGCGCCTACGACGCGTTGGCGGTGCCCCTGGTACTCGTGGTGGACTCCGGCGGCGTTGTACGCGCCGTCAGTTTGGGATACTCATCAGTGCGATTGTCAAAAATGGAGCAGCTTGTCGAGAAGCTGTTGGTCCCATCATGAAGTCAACAGACCTCGATTCGCTGATTCAACAAGTCCTTACCGGCGGTCAGCAGAAGTACCACGACAAGAATGCGAGCCAAGGCAAACTCTTTGCACGCGAGCGCATACGGCGGCTACTCGACGCAGAAACCTTCACCGAAGACGGGCTGTTCGCGAACGCGGCTGCCGAAGCGCTGCCCGCCGACGGAGTCGTTACGGGCCTGGGTCGCGTGTTGGGTCAACACGTCGCGGTCATGGCAAACGACTCGACGGTGAAGGCAGGTTCATGGGGACAGCGCACGGTCGAAAAGATCATCCGCATCCAGGAGAACGCCGCACGCCTTGAGCTACCACTGTTTTACTTGGTGGACTCGGCAGGCGCTCGCATTACGGACCAAGTGGAACTTTTCCCCGGTCGCCGTGGCGCGGGAAGGATATTCTTCAATCAGGTGGGTCTCAGCGGCAAGGTGCCGCAGATCTGTCTGCTCTTCGGCCCCTCGGCGGCTGGCGGCGCGTACATTCCCGCGTTTTGCGACGTAGTCGTGATGGTCAACGGCAATGCCAGCATGTACCTGGGCTCGCCGCGAATGGCCGAAATGGTTACCGGTGAGAAGGTAACCTTGGAAGAAATGGGTGGAGCCAAAATGCACACTAGCGTATCGGGTTGCGCCGATGCGCTTGTCGAGAGCGAAGACGATGCGATCGATTTCGCGAAACGCTACTTCTCGTTCATGCCGGCAAGTGCCGCGCACTTGCCCCCGTGTTCCCCAACATCGGGCCCGTCTGAGACCGCGCGGTCAATCGAGCAAATCGTCATCCCCGATGAATCAAAGCCCTTTGACATGTTCGGCGTCATTGAGGCTATCGTTGACCAGGACAGTTTCTTGGAAATCAAGCGTCGCTTCGCCCGCGAAGTCATTACGGGTTTTGCGCACATTGATGGACGAGCCATCGGAATCGTCGCCAACCAACCCCAACACCTGGGGGGGGTCTTGTTCGTCGATAGTGCCGACAAGGCTGCGCGTTTTATCTGGCTGTGCGATGCTTACAACATCCCTTTGCTGTTCTTGGCCGACGTGCCAGGGTTCATGATCGGATCCAAGGTGGAGCGGCAGGGCATCATTCGAGCTGGGGCCAAGATGATTGCGGCGGTCAGCGAGGCCAGCGTACCGAAGATCAGTGTCGTCGTACGAAAGGCCTACGGCGCAGGACTCTACGCCATGTGTGGGCCGGCATTCGAGCCCTTGGCTTGCCTAGCGCTTCCGACTGCCAGCATTGCGGTGATGGGGCCGCAAGCGGCCGTTAATGCCGTCTACTACAACAAGTTGCAGGAGGTTCCCGAAGGAGAGGCGCGCGACGCGTTGGTCGCTCGACTTCGGGAAGAATACAGAGATGACATCGATATTCTGAAGCTCGCCAGTAACCTTGTCGTCGATGCTGTTTTGCCCTTTGACCGGTTGCGAGAGGAAATCGTTCAGCGCCTGTCAACGTCTGACCCTGAACCATCCCGCCGGCACCAGCGCAAGCACCTCATTTCGCCCATGTGACGGGAGAACCAATTCATGCTTTGGCGCAAGAACCACCCGACATTCGCTGACCACATGAGTAGGCGCGCCATATGCGTTGTGTGCGCGGTGCTTTGCGCCTGGAGCACTCCAGCCCACGCACAACTGGACCTGGGGGTGCTGCAAGCGCATTCGCCGCACACGGCGTTCTCGCACTACAGTGTGCGCGGCACCGATATCGTGCCTCTCATTGTTCACGTGCCGACCGCGGAGGCAAGTGAAGCCGGCGGCGAGGGCCTCGTTGCACTGAGTCAGGGCCTATATGCAGCCTATCGCAAGACCTCTGAGCTGTCCGATGTTATGTCAAGACACAAGGATTGGCACTTTATCTGGTCGCCGTCGCGACACCTGTTGCTCGATCACGCAGTTCCCAATATTCACGGCGACATCGCTTACCAGAGTTTTGCACGCAGGGGCGCTAATGTCATCGTCGGAATCGTGGACACGGGTGTTGACCTCACCCACCCAGATTTGCGGACTGCCGATGGCAAGACACGTGTGGCTTGGTATCTCGATTTGGCGCAATCGAAGCCCTTTGGCGCTCACCCCGACCTGGAGACAACGTACGGATGCTCGATCAAGACAAATGGAAACTATTCGGCACCCTGCGCGGTGTTCAACGCGGATGATATCAACCGCCTGTTGGCATCAGCGCCTACAGCTACGTTTCCAGTGGACACGATCGGTCACGGCACCCACGTTGCGTCTTTGGCAGGCGGGAATGGCCTATCCAACTCACCGCCACAATACGTAGGCGTCGCGCCCGAAGCACAACTCGTTATTGTAAACGCCACGCGCCATAATGTGGGTGATCTACAAGACGCGGACATCATACTCGGCACGAAGTTCGTCTTCGATGTGGCCGAGGACGTCCTGAAGTTGCCCGCTGTCGTCAATCTGAGCCTCGGCAGCGACGCGGGCAGTCACGACGGCACGTCCGACTTGGAACAGGCGCTCAGCAGCTTCGTTGGACCCGACATCAAGGGAAGGGCAATCGTCGTGGCTGCGGGTAACAGCGCCGATCTCTTCGATGCACCCGCGCCGTATCCTCAGTTTCTGGGCATTCACACGTCCGTTCAGGTCTTGCCAGACGGTAACACAACTCGGCTCCCGATTCTCGTGGACGCAAGCGCTGAACCTGACATCGACAGCACGTTCTATGCCTGGGTCCAAATGCGCGAGGGTGACGACATGTCGGTGGGTGTCGAAACTGAATCGGGTGGGTGCATCGCTCCGATCAGCGGTGGCACCATCGTGGACAAGACGTGCGGCGACACGGAGATCATCCTCTATACGGGTATCACGGGGGGTGCCAATGGCGGCTCACCGCAAAGGCCTGCTGTCGCAATGCAGGCTACGGGCAAATTCGCGTCACCAAAGGTGTTTGCTTTGACGTTCAAGGGGTCTGGCACGGCATTCGTTTGGATGCAAAGTAACGACGGGCTCAATCCGGCATTGCCAACCCTGGGCGCGCTAGTACCATCGGCCACCCGAGAACGGACTGTTGCAATTCCTGCCACGGCCACCGGCCTGATTGCGGTTGGCGCAACACTGAATCGTATTGGATGGACAGATATCGGCAACGCACCTCGGCAGCTGAAGAGTTTTGGGTCGGACACGGACCCATTTCCTTTGGACGTGGCCCCCTTCAGCGGGGCGGGCCCCAATCAATTGGACGACATGAAGCCAGACATTCTTGCGCCCGGCGGCTATGTCGTGGGCGCCATGGCAACGCTCGCTGATCCGCGCGTGCCTTCCCAGGCGGGCGGAATGTTTGACGGCACTGGCGTCTGTCCCGACAACACGACGATAAGCCCGCCCGAGTGTCCAGATGGGAAAAACGACTGTTTGTGCTACCTGATTGATAACAAGCACGCCGTTGCAGTCGGAACCTCCATGGCATCCCCCCTGGTTGCAGGGGCCATTGCATTGCTGTTCGAGGGCGACCCAACGCTGACTCAAACTGACGTGCGCCGTTACATTCAAGCCGGTGCGCAGAAGAACGGCGCGTACCTGGCCACGTTGGCCCAGGAGAGTCCGGGGAGCTTGGACGTCAATGGCGCGCTGCTGGCTCAATCGAATGATTCGCCTGCGGGCGGCTCTGTGGACCCGTTTGCGAGCTGGTTGTCGGTGTCGACCGCGTTGGTTCACCCGGACAATCAATGGTCCACGCAAGGGGCACTTCACCTTCGCGATGCGAGCAACCACCCTGTCACCATCGACCCGAGTCACATCAATGTCGTCTTGTCGCCCGGGTTCTTGCTAGGTCCGATCCAACCCGAAGGCTACGGCTACTACACGTTCAGCTTCGCGGCGGGAGACGGCACCGGCCGGGAGACGATGGAAATGGACGTCCAAGTTGACCAGCGAACGATACTCAAGGAGACATTGTATATTGGCGTGGATGTCGCGAGTACGCGCGGCTACGTCATCGCGGGCCGCGGCTGTAATATCGTACGTTATTCGTCACGAAATTCGCGGTCGTTTTGGGGCATATCCGGCACGCTGGCCGCACTTTGCCTCACTCGGCGAAGCCTCCGTCGATCGGCCTCACTTCGACGTTACGCCCGCGCGGTAAAGTCTCTCGACGAACGGCACCACGAGTGCCTTCGGAAATGAACGCATTGCTGCCGCCATAACGTGGTTGCTCGGGCCCGGAATTGACACCGCGCACCCGCGCCGAAGTGCCTCGACGGCGTAGCGGGCGCAGTCGGGTGCTTTCATCATGCCCACGTCACCGGAACCGTAGATTCGGGAAATCCCGGACAGCTCGGTCATTTCCGTGACGATACCGCCCGGCAGAAATACCCCGACCTTGATGCCATGGCGCGACAGTTCGTTGCGCAGCGCGTGGGCGTAATTCGTGATAAAGGCTTTGGTGCCGCCGTACAGTGCTTGGTACGGCATGGGCGCGAGGCTCGCCATGCTTGATACGAACAGCATGTTCGCTTTCTGCCCGGTCGAAACGAAGTGGCTAGCGAAGCGCGTCGCCAGTTGGGCAACGCTCGCGACATTCGTTGCAATCATCGACGCCACCGAGTCGAGCGGTTGGTTGACGGCGTGACCAAAGTAGGTAACGCCTGCGTTCAGGACGACCGCGTTGACCGTGCGTTGTGAAGTCGCTTGCTCGAACAAGGAATTGACCTGTTCAGGCACGGTCAGATCTACCTCGAGCGGCACGACGTCCACTCCGGTTTCATCGCGCAACTCTCGTGTCAACTCGTCGAGCCGCTCGCGACGGCGAGCGGCGATGATAAGGTGCCCCCCGTGCCGGCGCGCGATGATACGCGCCATCTCGCGACCCAAACCCGAAGAAGCACCTGTGATGAGCGTGTAGCGGTTACGGAGATCCACGTGGGAGGGTGTAGCAATATGCGAGGGGGGGTACAATGGTGACGGCGATTGGGCGTCGATTGGGCCTATTTCGGCTATCGGCTTACGGCTATCGGCTTGCGGCTATCGGCTTACGGCTATCGGCTTGCGGCTATCGGCTTACGGCTTGCAGCTATCGGCTTGCGGCTGATTGTGGGGGCGACGGAACAGCGCTTCCGTGCCGTCACGACAGAAACGAAAAGCGCCGAGCGGGTTTGATTCCGTCGGCGCTTTCGTTGTTGGGTTCGGCTAGAACCCGAGTTTGTGGCTTAGTAGTCCCCGTGGCCGTGGCCGGCGTGACCGCCTGCATTGGCCTTTTCTTCCTTGGGCTTCTCGGCAACGAGCGCTTCGGTGGTCAGCATGAGACCCGCGACGCTGGCTGCATTTTGCAGCGCGCTGCGGACGACCTTGACCGGATCGATGACGCCTTCGGCAACCAGGTCGCCGTAAGTGCCGGTCTGGGCATTGAAGCCGAAGTTGCCGCTGCCCTCGCGGATCTTCTGCACGACGATTGAACCTTCTTCGCCGGCATTGGCGACGATCTGGCGCAGAGGCTCTTCTATGGCCCTACGGATGATCTGAACGCCCGACTTTTGATCCTCGGTAACCTTGAGCGAGTCGAGGACCTTCTGTGCACGGAGCAGCGCGACGCCGCCACCGGCGACGATGCCCTCTTCAACGGCCGCACGCGTTGCATGCAGAGCATCTTCGACGCGGGCTTTCTTCTCTTTCATCT
Source organism: uncultured delta proteobacterium (assembly GCA_963811985.1). Classification (GTDB taxonomy): domain Bacteria; phylum Myxococcota_A; class Polyangia; order Polyangiales; family Polyangiaceae; genus FEN-1139. The sequence continues at coordinate 697,185 of CAWEUH010000025.1, read as the reverse complement.
CGGTCTCGGTAGCCGCGCCGACCTTGATCACTGCGACGCCGCCGACCAACTTGGCGAGACGCTCTTGCAGCTTCTCTTTGTCGTAGTCGCTCGTTGTCTTCTCGATTTGACTGCGGATCTCCTGCTGCCGAGCCTTGATCTTGTCTTTCTGACCTGCGCCGTCGATGAGGGTGGTGTTGTCCTTATCGATCTTCACGCTCTTGGCTTGGCCGAGATCACTGATGGTGACATTCTCTAGCTTGAGACCAAGTTCCTCGGCAATCACCTGACCATTGGTGAGAATCGCGATGTCCTTGAGCATCTCCTTGCGGCGGTCGCCAAAGCCGGGCGCCTTGACGGCAGCGCAGGTAAGCGTGCCGCGGAGCTTGTTGACGACGAGCGTTGCCAGGGCTTCGCCTTCGATGTCCTCGGCAATGATGAGCAGCGGGCGCTGCTGACGCGCAATCGCCTCGAGAACGGGCAGAAGATCCTTCATGTTGGAGATCTTCTTCTCGCTGATGAGGATGTAGCAATCCTGCAGCAACACTTCCATGCGCTCCGCGTCGGTCACGAAGTACGGGCTAAGGTAACCGCGGTCGAACTGCATACCTTCGACGACGTCGAGCGCGGTCTCGGCGCTCTTCGCCTCTTCGACGGTGATTACGCCTTCCTTGCCGACCTTTTCCATCGCTTCACTGAGCAGCTTGCCGATGGTCGTGTCGCCGTTGGCGCTCACGGTGCCAATCTGCGCAATTTCCTTAGCGTCCTTGGTGGACTTCGACATCTTCTTCAGTTCGTCGACCAGCGCCTCGACAGCCTTGTCGATGCCGCGCTTGATTTCCATCGGGTTGTGGCCCGCTGCAACCAGCTTGGAACCCTCGCGGAAGATCGCCTGTGCGAGCACGGTCGCGGTCGTCGTGCCGTCACCCGCGACATCGCTGGTCTTGGAAGCGACTTCGCGCACCATCTGGGCGCCCATGTTCTCGAACTTGTTTTCGAGCTCGATTTCCTTGGCCACGGTTACGCCGTCCTTGGTGATCGTCGGCGAGCCGAAGCTCTTTTCGATAACGACGTTACGACCCTTTGGGCCGAGCGTGACCTTCACTGCATCCGCCAGCGCGTTGACGCCTGCGAGAATCAGGTTGCGGCCCTCTTCCTTGTAGACAATTTCCTTGGCAGCCATATTTATTGCTCCTTATTTCCTTACTTACTTCTCGATGACGCCGAGGATGTCGTCCTCGCGCACAATCAAAGTCTCTTCGCCCTCGATCTTCACCTCGGTGCCGCTGTACTTGCCGAACAGCACCCGGTCGCCTGCCTTGACATCCAAAGGACGAACGCTTCCGTCGTCCTGGACCTTGCCCTTGCCCACTGCCACCACCTCGCCTTCGATCGGCTTCTCTTTGGCCGTATCGGGGATGATGATGCCGCCCTTGGTTTTTTCTTCTTCTTTGACGCGCTTGATAATAACGCGGTCCTGAAGCGGTCGAATATTCATGGTCTCATTGCCTCCGTATCGAATCGGATTGGTCAGCCGGTACCCCCAGGTAAACAGTTGTAACCAGCTAAAACTACTGAATTTATCAGTTGCCAGTAGCAATCACACTCGGTGAGTGCCAACGAGCGCATGGAACCTATGCACCCACACGGGTCTGTCAAGGCTGGGAAGGCGTCAATCGATGAAAAGAAACGACGCCTGGCTGGACGAGTGTACAGGGATTCTGGGATTTGGAGTGACGGCACGGGGCTACGGGGGACCCGGTTGTTAGCTCGAGCGCGATTGAGGTCAGCGTACGGGGTGCAGAGGCCGGAGTCGGGCCCGCGTCAAGTCGGAAAGACCACGTTGTGCCGCGGACAGGGGCTTTACCTCGATTGGGACAATCAAGAACCTGACCCACTTCCAATCCCAGATTTGCGAACCCCACGCCTTCCAGGTTGTCCGAAACCTGGAAGGCGTGGGAGCCAATTGCTTTGAACGCTCGGAGCCAACGGTGGTTCCGGGAAAGACCTTTCTGTCACAGTTGCCGTAACCGAGAAGAGTCGTTAGGCTGTAGTCGTGCAGAAGGATTTGGGGCCCGCAGTTGACTTGATTCGCTCCAAAGTGCCCGATTTGGTCGCCGTATACTTGTTCGGCTCGGCCGCGCGCGGTGACCAAACACCCCAAAACGATATCGATTTGGCCTTTCTGTCGCCGCGACCGCTTCGGGCAAAGGTTTGCTGGGACCTGCAGCAGGGCTTAGCCGTGTTGTTGCATCGCGACGTCGATCTCATCGATTTGCGAGCAACTCCACGGTAATGGCGTTCGGGTACTCGAGAGCTCGCAGTTGCTTCTCGATCTCGATGCCTATGCACGTGCACAACTCGAAGCCGCCGCACCCGGCGCTTACGCCCGCCTGAACGTCGAACGCCGCGGCATACTCGAGGACATCCAACGGCGAGGCCGAGTCTATGGATGACATCGTCGTCAACAAGGCGGCCATCGAGCGCTGTGTGCAGCGCGTTCGCGAAGAACATGCGGGCGACGATTCGGTCTTGGCGCGCGACTCTGTTGATGACATGCACGAACCTGTCTCATTGCGCCTGTCGGTATTCCCGACCTTGCGCTCGATAACTGGCTCGTTCCATAGTCAACTGGACTTTTGTCGTGACGTCACGGAAACGCGCGTCATAGCCGAGCTTGATCAACTCGCGCCGCTTTCCGTCGTCAGGCATCCCCACGAGATCCTGATAGGTAAACGGGATGCGGCGCGCTACGTTGGGCACACGTAAAATCTACACGACCCCGAGCGTCGAAGCCAGCTCGGCGCCAGTAGCCGTTTGGAATCCTGATCGAATGCTGTCGGAACGCCACTCAAACTAGCCCAAAAAATGCAATCGTGAAAGCGGCTCTAATCTGCGTGATTCGGTTGAACCGTTCGATCAGGCGACGATGGTCACTTGCGCGACCAGGCGGTGGCCGACATTGTCCACGAGTACACCAAAACCCTCAATCGTTCGAACACCAAGCAAAACCATGTCGCCCGGTTCCGCGAACACGACCTCGTCTGTCGTCTCGAATCCCTCAGCGGCAAGAATTGCGTAGCCGATGTCCCGTGTCGCTCGTTGACCCGTGGCCGTAATAAAGGTTCGCTTGCGTCGTGGCTCGATCTTCGCCGCGCGCAAGTCGTCTCCCGGAAGCCACGTCAGCTCGGAACCCGTGTCAACCAAAGCCTCGAGTGGTAAAGTCGCTTGGGACTCGTCCTTCGGATTCCTGGCGATGACGTTGACTCGGAAAAGGCTCACCTGTCCGATTGTACGTCACACGATTGCTGGAGCCAGGCATTTGTGGCTTCGGCTAGGTGCCAGCGGCTATAGCTGACTGCGTTCGGCTTCGGCTCACGGCTTACTGCCCTCGGCAACGGCTCACGGTGGCCGTTGCGGTCAGCGGTATCCGTCAGCAGTGCAGCACATGGCCGTCGTCTATCGTGGACGGTCCATTGTCGAAGGCCTGTGTTTGCGACTCGAGAAGGCGCGTCTACTGGAACGTCACTTTCACAGGAGTTTGGCTGTCTGTCGTCGTGCCGTTGCCAAGCTGGCCGTGCTCGTTGCCGCCCGAACAATAGGCGCTGCCTTTGACGATGGCACAGCTGTGGGTGCCGCCCGGGGCGAGGACTGTTGGAGTGGCAGAAAGCCCACCGAGTGGCGTCGGAACGCTGGTGGTAGTGATGTCATTCCCTCCTCCCCAGCAGTAGTATGTACCGTTCCAAAGTGCGCAAGCCTCTATTGGATCCCAGCGAAAGCGTGGTGACGCCAGACGACAGCCCAGTGACTTGAATTGGAGCGTTCGATTCGCTCAGGGGCACTTCCAACTGCCCAAAATAGCCGTCTCCCCAGCAGTACGCGCCCGTGTTCGCTATGGCGCAGGTGAACTCGGCACTGGCACCAACGGCTGTGACAGGTGGAATCAGTCCCGAAACTGGGATGGGCATTGTGAACTTGTCTCCGGCCAGTTGCGGGTTGATGCCCACTTGTCCGGATTCATTGGCTCCCCAACAAGACAGCACGTCATCGTGAACAGCACAAGCATGCTGATCACCAGCCGCGATCGCCGTTGCATTCGAGGATGAGCCGACCACAGGTACAGGGACGTTGCTGTATGTTACGGAACTACCGTTGCCCAGTTGACCTTTGCGGTTATCCCCCCAGCAATATACGGCTTCGTTCATGATCGCACAGGTGTGGCCGCCGCCCAATGCAAGGCTGGTGTGCCGCACGCTTTGCCGGGCGATACTGGTGAATGGCTGACACCAGAACCCGAAGCGTCGGGATTGCACGAGTCGTTGGTGCAGTCGTTATTGTCGTTTGCAACGTTTCCGTGCGTGCATGAGTCTGAAGTATTATCGCAGCCGTCACTGGTGCACTTATTTAGATCGTCGCACCAGGTGGTCCACTGAATGCAATTGCCGCTGCCGTCGCAGCGGTTTGCGGACTTGCAGAGGATGTTTCCGTTGCAGAGGGTGCCTGGAAGGGGACGGGAAGTAATACTGCAACTACCATCGTTTGTTGAACGCACTCCAACGTCGTCAAGGCACAAATTGCTGTTGGCGGGGAGCGTGCCACTACCGCAAGCAAAGCCCCAAACTCCAGTTGGGGTGGTGACAGGGGACACGGTCGTCCCGTTGCCCACGGCTCCACCGATGTTTTCTCCCCAACAGTAAACCTCTCCGTCCGGTTGTGTCAGGCATGTGGTCGAAGCGCTCGAAGCCACCCTTCAGGTGTTGACTAGAGCGAATTGGGGCGCGGCGCGCGGTCCGTTTTGCGTGCCGTCACCAAGTTGACCGTAAGTATTATCGCTCCAACAAGCTGGCGGCGTCTGTCCGGGCAGCTTAACGCAGGTATGTGCCCGGCCAGCGACTACATCAACTGCCGCAGCGGCGTTCAATGGCCCGAGGTTAGTGTTCGTGGCTGCCGAAGGTAACGTAACGGAAGTAGTGTTTGTGTCTCCTCGCTGCATTGAGGTGTTTTTGCCCCAGCAATAGACGGCGCCGTAGCCCCAGCAGTACGCTTCACCGTTGGTCATTAGAGCGCGCGAGTAGTAGTCACCGGCCGCGACCTGAACCGCGTTCGTGATCCAAGTCACAGGGACGGCGTGCGAACTGTCATAGCCTCCTGCAATGCCCCACGACCAGACCGTGCCGTCCTCCTTCAGCGCAACGGTGTGCAAGGCGCTGCTCGCAACTTGTACGAGTTCCCCCGGCGCAACCGGTACTATTGCATTTGAGCCCGCATTGTATTCGAGGACCTGTGTCGCTATCGGGTGAGGAATGTTGAAGGTGTCACCGACTGTCCGAGGCGGTGCGTTGGAAAAGGGAACGCTGGCCTGAGGCAATTGCACCGTGACGCACGTGTGCCAGGCGGACGGGCCAGAGGTGACGTTCACCGCCTGATGAAGGTTGTTGTGCACGGGAGCTGATGTCTGTACGACAGAAGAGTCCCTGCCGAGCTGACCCCACTCGTTATCCCCCCAACAATAGACAGCTCCGTAATCTAATAGGGCACAAGTGTGCCAGGCACCGGCCGTAATGTGATCAAACGCGAAGTAACTAATGTTGGCCACTCGAACGGGCACAGAACGATTAGTTCTAGTACCATCGCCCAGCTGACCATATCCGTTGAAACCCCAGCACCAGAGTTGTCCGCTTTCCGAATTGCGCAGACATGGGCCATTCCTGCTGCAATTGACACCACCTCGTCGAGTCCAGTGACGAGCGTGGGCGTCGGATTGAAGGGCTCCGAGGTATCATGACCCAGCTGTCCGGCGTCATTTTTGCCCCAACAGGCAACGTGGCCGTCGGTTGTAATTGCACCGGTGAAACCTCCGCCGGACGCTATGGTATCCGTGGGTGCCGCGCCGGGCACCAGCGAGGTGACCCTCGACTCCGCAAACGCGACCCGCGTCACGCAGAGCGTGACCGCAAGTTGAAGAACCGCGAAAAGAAATGAACCCGCACCCTCAGCGTGTTGCAAATCTGTGACATAGCCACCACCCAAAGCAGAGATTTGGAACTTTGCCGGCAGGAGATGCTTGTCAGTTCGCAACGTCAAGAAACATTTTTGCGTCACCGAATTGCTGTGGGATTTCGCGTGCCGCGCCCGCGGACGAATGCCGCGCGTCGCTGGTGCAACATGGCCCATCAGGACCGTTCATTGCAGTCGCGTGAGCTCCCGATTTTCGGACGCGAAATTAGTTGTGGCAGTTGCAAGCCGCACTTCAGACTCCGTGGCTCGGCATCGCGGAGAGTCGAATTGGTCATTGAGTGCGTCAGATAAAGCTGGATAAAGCTGAGTTTGTCAGCGCCGTGTCGCCATCGGAGGGGCCGTCCGCCGGTGCTTCATTACGAACCGCGGCCCGTAGACCGATCATGGTGTGCCTGCTATGTGCGAGCAGGCCAACCTCAATGTCGGGGCAACTGCGGTTGACACTTCGGGAGCTGGTCTGCTTAGCCGCCAGTCGATGCTATCCTAGGAGTGGGATTCATATGAACGCACGCGTACACATTTCCGACGAAGTTTTGGCACAGTTTTGCGCGCGAAGTCACATCATGCGACTTTCGTTGTTTGGTTCGACGCAAGAAGGTTTGGACGGACCCGACAGCGACGTGGACCTGCTAGTTGAATTTGAGCCAGGAAATGAGCCAGGGTTATTGGGTCTTGCAAGTATGGAGCTCGAGTTGTCGGACCTTCTCGGCGGTTGAACGCGTGGATCTGCGTACGCCGCAGGATCTCTCCCGCTTCTTCCGCGACGAAGTTCTTCGGACAGCTGAGGTGCAATATGCGCGATGAGGACCGGGTCCGCATCGCACACATGATTGACGCAGCCGAATCGATTGGAAGGTTTATGGCAAACCGCCAACGCAGTGACTTGGACCAGGATCTGATGCTGCAGTTCGCGGTCGTGAGAGCCGTCGAAGTAATGGGCGAGGCCGCAGCTAGAACGTCAGAAGGATTGCGGACCCGGGAGGCGCAAATTCCGTGGCGTTCGATTGTTGCCATGCGCAACCGCCTCGTCCACGGGTACTTCGAGATCAACACGGAGGTTGTCTGGAAGACAATCAACATTGAGATTCCGCAGTTGCTTTCGCTGCTTCGAGCGTTGCTCGAAGCCAAGAGCTGACCGCCAATTCAAGCGGGGCAGGCTCGGCGGGCGCGTACAAACGGGCCAACGCTGAGTCATTCAACTGCGATCGACTCCCCAATGACGTTCAGAACAGTTCCTTTCCAGTGCCGCAAAAAAATCATTCAGCTGGATGACAGGCAGCCGAGGTGGACCCAGGAATTACCGGCAGAAAGGCAATTCAAATGCTTCCGCAAGGATTTCAATTCTTCGATGAGTCGCTCCAACAATCGTTTAATCGAGGTCACATGGAAGGTCGAGCTGCTGAGAAAGCCGCAGCGGTGCTCGACGTTCTCGATGCGCGCGGACTTGCAATCTCGCACGCTCAACGCGAGAGCGTCGTTAATTGCAGAGACCTCGAGATTCTGACGCGCTGGCACCGGCGGGCAGTCACAGTCGCTTCTATGGATGAGCTGTTCGAATAATTGTCAGGGGCAATCGCCGCCACGGCGAGGTTGCACGTTGGACCGACTTAGAGCCTATCCCAGTAGGCGAGCAGGCGGAATCGTGCCGACCGCTTTGGCGTAGAACCGAGAGGATCAAGCGCAATACAGCGTTTGAGGGAACCGCCAAGACACCAACTGTGCCAAGTTTCGCCAAGGGGATTTTGAATGGGGACGGATGGGGGGCACAGAAATCACAAACCCTTGGCGCCCCTGGCTCCTTGGCGGTTTTCGACAAACACATCAGGTCAGTTGGACCTCGCACGACTGCGACGACGCACCCCATGCAGCCTACTGAAATAGTCTCTCGGCACAACGCGTCTGGACGCTACTGTCGCTGACCTACGATTTACTGCGAGCTGCGGGTCAACTCGTATTTCGCAACGAAGAAGACGTCGAAGCCACCTACCCTTCATTAGTCGCCGCAGTCAGGGCTCCGGCAACGCGAGTGAAACCGACGCCACCCGAACCGCAGCCGGCGGCCGCGGCGGGGTAGGTTGAATCCCTAGTTCGGGGCGTACTTGATAACGAACGGAATTGGGTTACCGAGATCAACGTCAACCGCAGTTCCGCTGCTCACGTCCAAATCGCCGTAAAGGCTCTTGCTGGGCGGCTTGCACCCGTCCGTAATGCAGGTTGGCGCTGGCATCGTACTCGTTGTCCCTCGAGCGCCCGTTGCGCAGGGTGGATGGTAGGCCGTGTTTTCGTCGTCGAAACAGAGCGCAATCGGCGCTGAAATGCCAATGTTGCCAACGCCATCGACCGCCTCGGCAGCGAGACATACCCAACCCTCTGCGGGCTCCATGCTCGTTATGTCCCAATCGCTGCCCGTGCATTGAACGCTGCTTTGGACCACGTCGATTGCGTAGACCGCAGCGTCATTTGCCGATTGACCGGCGTACTGCTGGTGCACGACGACCGTCATGTCGGACGCCTGCTGGGTGCACAGGTTCGTTGGCGAACTGCTGGCAGGTGATACGCAAACACTCGCATCGGGGATAGCTGGAATCGTTGTGTAGTCGGCGGACGTGTAGTCTGCACTGCCCGTTTCCTTAACCGGTAGGAGGTAGGGTTGGAGCGGCATGACTTTGACTGCGTCGTCAATGGTGTCGCAGAAACCATCTCCTGACTTGTCGTAGACAATCCGCTTGGTGGGATCAGGCTGCAGGTACAGGTGAACCTTGGTGGGGTCGATGCCAGCGAAATAGAAAATACTTTGACTCTTTTTGCCGTTGGTTCGGTCCCACGCAAACGCGCGATAGAATTCGAATGAATTGACGATCATGCCGTCGTTTGGAACCTTACGCCCTACCGGATCGAAGGGTACCGAACATTGATATTTGGTTCCGGACGGCATCTCAATGCGTATGTTGGGCGGGTCGAGTGACACGAAGGGGGGTTGGTTGTCCAAGTAGTAGAGGATTGTCGTGCTCGTCGATTCATTGCCAGCCAAGTCCGTTGCGTTCACACTGACACTCACCTGTGAATCCGTCGCATCGAATTTCTTGCTGTCGAATGCGAACGTGAAGTTCAGCGTGGAGCCGTTCTGCGCCATCGTCCAAGCGGGATCACCTGCAGTATAAGGGTAGGGTATCGCCTGAACGCTGCCGAGGTTGACAACAACCGTGCTCGAATCAACGCCAGACAGCGTATCCGTGATCGAGAATACGAGGGTTCTCGGTCCGCCAATGACGCTATTCGGCGTGGGACTCGTGACGCTAATCGTGGGTGGATCACCGTCCAGGGTAATGTAGAAATTATCCGTGGTCACTGCGGGACCAGGGTTGCTGCGTTGATTGCTTGCAGTAATGACTACGGGGATCTTCCCGCTTGGCGGCTGTGGAAATTGGGTCGCGTCCCCGAAGTTGACGTCAACTACGTACATATTGGCTCGTGTCGAATCAGGCTGGACAGCCACAGCGTGGCCACCGACATTCAGCGATACGTCACCGATGTTCGCGCCTTGATCCCCCAAGGTCAGTGGTTGCGGCTCGACCTTGAACTCGAAATGAACACTGCTCTTGAGCGGGAATGGAGCATTTGCCGCAGGGATGACGCTGCTGATTACAGGCCCTTGGTCAACGAACGTCGATAGGGTCGTGGAGCCTGTGTTCGCCGGGCTCGCTTGATCAGAAGCCGTGCACTTGAAGCCTATTGGACCCGACGGCAACGTGGTTATCGTAAAACTTGCCGAGTACTGATTCGTCTGACCGGTAACAAGTGCTCCCTGTTTTTCCGTGGGCGAGCCCGATGGGGGCACCATCGCAATCTTGACTGAGGACGCCGCCACATCAGCGGCGCCACTCACGCTCGACTTCGTCGCGGTGCAAAGAACTTGGACGGCCGTGGACGTGCCTAGCAGGACCTTGCCCTTGTCGGGATCTGAAACAGCGTCGGGACTGTCAATCGTCACGGTGGGCGCAAGCGCACCTTGCCCCGCGACCCCGCCTGCACTCGACCCCGCGTTGCCCGTGAAACCTCCGAGTGCTGAGGTGCCGCCAGAACTCGCGCTGGTCCCGCCAGTGGCAGTCGTACCCCCGCTGCTTGTGCCCCCAGTCAACGTCCCGCCTGCACTCGTGCCAGCGCCACCGCTTCCACCCGTACCCGCTGTCGATGTCCCGCTCTTGCCGCCGGTACTAGTCCGCCCACCCGTGTCAGCAGCCTGGCTGCCTCCCATGACAGCGATAGGCACGTACTGCGGTGTCTTGTCCTTGCTGCTGCAACCGACATTGAGGGTGATAAGCGTCGTGAACCAGATCCACTTCTTCATAACTGCCTCGCCGAGATAAGACGGCCCGTTTGTCGAAGACTTCAGGGGAAAAGGTTATCGTAGGCGCGGAGCTGACGGCAAGCGGGAAGCTGGTTTCGGGTGCAAGATCGGGGGATTATGTCGGCTAGACTCGGCTGTGCTAGCGTTTGGGGCGGCCGCAACCGTTATGGCTCTCGATTTCTCTTCTCTGGAACGCGCAGTGGCCAGCCTCGCTCGCGCCGCTGAACGCTCGGTGCGTGAACCTCACGATGAAGAGGTGCGCGATGCGGTGATCCAGCGCTTCGAGTACTGCTACGAATTGTGCTGGAAGATGCTCAAGAGGCGACGTGGTGGAGTTCCGAGAGCTCTCGCCCTCATTTTCAGGCCGAGATTCGCCGCGCGCACGAAGTGATTCAGCCGAATCCTGCTCGAACGCAATGACGGTGGCTGCGCTGGTTCTCTCGGGCCGCCTGCTGCTATTGCATCAATGCTGCGGTGCCAGTCCCAAGTGGGTCTCGATTCTTGCAACGCGCTCGCGAAGCTCGCTGCGATCGGCGCGGTGTTCGTCACGCCACTCGCGGATCAGGTGGGCAAGCTCGCGAGTTTCGGACGCAAGTTCCGTAGTAGCAGTAGCCAGGCGCACTTCGGACTCCGTCACGCGCTTGCGCAATGAATCGAATTCACCCTTGAGTGAATCCAGCCGCGAATTGGTGGCATCAATGCGCGCGCCGAGTTCGGTCGTCGTTGCGTCGATGCGCGCGCCGAGTTCGGTTCTGGTGGCCTGCAGCTCCTCGCGCAGACTTGCGCGTAGTGCCTTCATCTCGGCCCAGATGGCCTGAAGTACCTCCAACTCAGGGTTGCCATTGGCGTCACTCACACAACTGATATAGCCGGCTTTGGCGTGGCTCGCAATGACCAGATCCGGGAGCACGCAGCTTTTGGTAGTCGCGCACCCGCAATTGGGTGTAGTTAACCCTCGCTATGACGAATTGCCAACGATTGTGCTGGCTGATTCCATGGTTGTTCGTGGCTGCTTGCGGCGGTTCGGGCAAAGCGCCCGACGCGCCGAGCGCCGCGAGTGAACCCTCCGCGAAAGCTGAATCTAAACCCGAGTCCACGGACGTAACGACAAAATCAGAATCGTCCAAACCGAAGACAGAAGAAGTGGCCGCGCCGGAATCGAACGAGCCTGAGTGCAAGAAAGACAAGGACTGCACGATCTTTGCTGATTGCTGCACGTGCAAGGCCGTGCTCGCCGCCGGCAAGCCGCCGGTCCCTTGCGACTCCGTGTGCGGCGAGTCGAGGTGTGAAGTCAAAGGCAAGACGATTGACAACGTTGCCTGCGTGTCCGGGCACTGTAAACTCAAGTAGTCAGTCCGCGCGCGGCAATCAGGGTACCAGCGCCTGCTTCAGTTCCTGGACCCAGCTGCTTTCCTTGGGCTTTAGCATCTGAAACCCACCTCCGTCGTCCCAAACGCACCAGCCGATGTCGTGCTGCTCCGCTTCTTCGCGCACGGCTTTGAGGTAGTTGGCGCGCGATGCCGTGTCTGCGTTGTTGATGGCGCCGAATTCGCCGAGGTACACGCGGTGCCCCGAGGATTGCGCGTACGTGGTGGCGCGGTTGAACTCCTCGACGATCGTCTTGGGCCCGCCGGGGTTCTGCGCGGCAGGAGTCGAGTTGTACGCCTTGAACCAGTCGCGCACCCAACTGACGTTCGTGGCTGCGTCGGTCGGCTTGATTGGCTTTGCGGGCGGTCCCGGAAACACCACGCCCACCGTGCTGTACTCGGGCTCCATCCATGGCGCACCTTGGTGCGTGAACAAGATCGGTTGGTACATGTGAAAGTGTGCGACAATGTTCGGATCGTCAGGCAACTCAAGCGCGCGCAGGTAGTTCGTATTGGCCCAGAAATAGCTGTTGACCATTATTATGCGATTGGGATTCAAGGCCCGCACGATGGGTATAGCTTGCTTGTATAGTTTGTTCAGCTTGACTGGGTTGAGGTTCTTGCAGGGCTCGTTCAACAATTCGAAGACTACGGACTCTGGTTGGCTCGCGTAGCGCTTCGCAATCTGCTGCCAAAGCCCTAAGAACATGTCAAAGTGGGTGTCCGGGTCATCGTAGAGCTCGTTGAAGTGATGCAGGTCCAGGATGACCGCCAAATCATTCTGAAGCGCCTGCGAGATAGCCCAGTCCACGCGTTTGAAGAATGTCTCGTCAATCGTGTAGGGCGCTTTGTCGTCGGCGTGGGCGCTGAACCGCACCGGAAGGCGCACGTGATCGAAACCGGCGGCCTTTGCCACTTTGAAGTGATTGTCCTCCAGAATGACGCCCCATTCTCCCTCATTGGGCGCGTCGAGCCCGTTGCCGAGATTCACGCAACGCTTCAGCCCAAGTACGGGCGCTACTTTGAAATTCGTCACGCCCGACGACGCAGCGGACGTACTTTGCGCACCCGCCGAGCTTGCCGGCTGCCGTGGTTGGCAAGCAAGGGCAAGTGTGAGCGCAAGGGTGAATGTGACTAGGTGGAACGGTTGTCGCATGGCGCGCTAAGCCTGCCATTTGGAATGGCAACTTGGCAACAACCATGGGTTCATTGGCACAGGAAGATCGGAATCAAGCGCCGGTCCTTCCTGTGCCATCCAAATGAGCCGCTGGCTCAAGAGAAACCCGGGACAGCCCCTAGTTAAACTGTTTGGTCGAAGTTATCAGCTGCCCGGCGGTAAATGACGGAAACGTGTCGGTGACCACCTGCGCATCAATGCCGGTCAATCGCAGCGTAAATGAGCCGTCGCCGAATCCTCCGTCGTCGTTCAGTGTCCCATCAGTTTCGCGACGCAAAGTGAAGAAACTGGAGTGATTGGCACTCTGGACTTCGACCGTTGAAAGCGGCACGCGCTGGTTGCGGACCCAAAAACTCGTCCACCAGACATTCGCCCCGGTCTGAAATTCGTACTCGAGCGTACCCGTGTCCGGACATTCGGCAAATTGCCATGTCATGGACCGCGGATATTCTCCCGTGTTCAGGGCCTGATATACTGACGGGCTCACGTCGATGTCGCCGGGCTCCGCTTCGTCTCCGTAGGTCACCACTCGCGCCACGATCGAGCGCCCCGTAGCTGTTTTGATTAAAATGCAAGCGTCGCACGTCCCGCCTGCATCCGCATGCTCATTGGCAAGCCCCGCAAGATATTCGCCGCCAAGGCCCGTCGCATACTGCAGCTCCGGGCGATAGCCTCCGGCGGGTGCGCAGGCGTTGTGGAATTGCGTTTCGGCAAAATCCACCGGACCCAGTTGATATTGGCCCGAAACTTCCTGACCAAGAACCAGAGCGTCCGTCGTTGGAGGCTTGGTGGCCGCTGCGTCCTTCGAAGACGACGAACTACAACCAACCACAACCAATTCCAACACACACGCCAAGATCACCGGCAATGATATTCGCGTCATCTCATCAAGCTAACAGTTTTGCACCGGACTGTTAAGTCTTGCTTGCGCCCGTATTTGCCCTTCGCAAGTCGGCTCGCTGCGGAAACCTTGTGCGTGCAGCGGGGTGCGGAACACACCAGGGTGTAGGCAATCTTGCCAAGGCGCGGTCCAATGATAATCTAACGCCAAAGGGAGCCGTTACTGGCTGTAATGCGATTCAACTGGACCATGCACTTGGGCGCATCAAAACCAGGGGTAAGTCCACACCTGAGCCTTCTTTGGGCGGCTTTTTTACTAGCGTCCAACGGCGGGTGCGGCCGCGAGCCGTTGCCCGCTCGCAGTACCGCGTCGGAGGTGGGACCGAACCATACATCGGAAATGCTGCCTTTGGAGGACAACACGGTGTTGGAGTTCGATACGTCCGTCGAAGGAACCGGTGAAAAAGGCCGCTTAATCATGCAAGTCCGGCGCCCCCGCGGCAACCGCATCGAACTCAATGTGGCGGGCAAGATCCGGCGGCTCGAGGCCACAGCGGAGGGTGTGTCCAATGCAACCGGCGGTTGGCTGTTGAAGCAGCCGTTCACCGTTGGAGCTACGTTCCGCGGCCTCAGTGGGCCGGTGACAGTCGTTGGCATCAATCGCACGCTTGACGTGCCTGCCGGTCACTATACTAACTGCGTCGAGACTGAAGAAACCACGAGCACGACGAGTACTCGAACGACGTTCTGCCCGGGCGTAGGCATCGCGAAGCTTGTCATTGAAGGCAATGCAAACGGCGAGTCGCGCCGCGAAATCGCCGAGCTACGCTTCATGGGTCCGCGAATTGATCTAGGGCCGGAGAAGACGACGGCGGCGCCCGCCGGGCAGTAGCGTTAGCCGGCAACGACAAACGACGACTGCCCCGAGCCGACGGTGTAAGTCGCGTGGGCCGTATCTTCCGAGACGAATGTCGGTTTGCCGGCGCCGCTCGCTGACGTGCTTGCGGGTTTGCTGATTGGCAGAACAACCGTGGCACTGATATTGACCGGAATGGTCACGTTCAGCTGCATGCCGGCCGTGCGTTGCCAATCGACGGTAACGGGTCCTCGCTCGGTACGGACCGTGCCGTTGGCGAATGTAAGGCCGACGGCTGGCGGCGCGATTGTGATGCCGGCAGCGCCCGGACTGGTGATCTTTAGCCCCAGGAGCGATTCGACGACATCGACGAGCGACTGCGCTCCCCAGCCGTGGGATTCGCTCTGACCATCGGTGCGCGCCGTCCAGCATTCCCAGGTGAATGTGCCACCTTGAGACATGATGTTGGCCCACCCAAGGCCTGTTTGATCGGTCAGGCGCGTGACGACTTGATCCGTCTTGCCGGCATCGGCCAGAGACTTTAGCAACCAGTGCGCCGTCATTGGGCCCTGCTGCATGCCGAGGCCCGCAACGTACGTTGCTATTTGCGACCAGCTGGACGTAGGCGCCACACCGAATGCCACGGCGTAGGAATTTGCAATCTGTGAGGCATGCGTGCTCTGTTGCCCGGAAGACGCAAGCCCGTCAATGTAAATGCCGTCAGCGCGGCGCAATTTCGAATTGATGGCCGTCGTGAGCTGATCGGCTCGCCCCTGATACAGGCTGACTTCACTGGAAGGCCGTCCCAGGGCCGTTGCGATGTTTGCCATATTGCGCATGACATCGACGGCCAAGATGTTCACGGTCGTTCTGGCGGTCGTGTTCGTGTCGTAGCCGAAGCGTTGCGATGCGGGCCAATCGATAATCCCGTATTGATATTGACCGCTGCCACCCGCAAGATTCGTGACGAGCCCTGTCGTGCTATTGACGTAGCGCCACACGTACTCGGCGACGTTCTGGACCGTGTCGTGGGCGTCCGCCAACAACGCGCTGTCCCCGGTTGTCAGATAGTATCGGTATACCCAATTCGGAAACATTTCCGTAAAATCGGGGATGTCGCGCTGACCGTCACCATTGGGATACACGGCGTTCAGGCGCCCGTCAGTCCAGTAGCGTTTCTGCGATGCGATGAACTCCCGTATAGCTTTGCGCGTATTCGAGCGTTCCGCGGAACCGAGCATTGTCCCGTACGACTCGTTGAAGGCATCTTGCAGGAACTGCCCTTTCTCTCGCGTGGGCGTGTCCAGGAATTGTTGTTGAGCCGAGTAGAGCGCGGAGCGCTGCATCATGGCAAACACGGCATTGACGGTCGCGTCCGAGCTTGTGAACGTCGTCGCATACGCTGCCGGCGCGTCCGTGTGTTCGACAATTGCCGAAACATTGCTCGACGTCAGCGTTTCGCCGGGTGCTGATAACTGCAGGTAACGCCACCCGAGGTACGTGAACGCCTGGAATTCCTGGGCGCCTGCACGCTCAACGTATCGAAATGACATATCCGTGTTCTGTGTGGCCGCCGTTGCCGTGGACACGTGGCCGTCGGACGTGAGCTCGTAGCCCGTTAGCATGTTGATGGTTAGGTTGGCCTGGCCCGATTGAAACTTGATGTCGGGACGGGCCGACATCACGTTGCCGAAATCAGCAACGACCGCGCCATCCGAAAGCGTCTTGATAGACACCGGCGCCGCGACTGACTGAACAACTCGCGGTTCTTGGCCGCTCAAATGGGTAAAGACGCCGGCGGGGTGCACGCCCACGACTTGCGGGGCGGCCCAAGGAGTGACCGCATCGCTGTACCCGGGCAGGTCCCAACCAATCGGCAGCTGCGTGCCGTCGATCCGTTCGACGTAGTCGCCAACATCTGAGTTCCTTTGCGGCGCGCCTGTTTGCCATTGACTGGCTCGCCGTAGGCGCCAGTTGGCGTCGGTCAAAATGACCTCTTGGGATCCATCAGCATGTTCAATGACGAATCGACCGAGCATCCCTCGCTCCCCTGCGGGGCGGCCCTGCCCCGAGCCATACCAATGATAGATAATGCCGATGGCGAGTGGTGCTCCGGCTTGGACCTGGCTCGTTATGTCCGTGGTCTGATAGTATCCCTCGCCAGGGTAGGAGAATGCTGGGCCGCGATCGACCACGGTACCATTGAGATGAAGTTCGTATTGATGATTCGCAGAAACGTAAGCGCGGGCACGCGTAATGGGGCTTGCGCCGATTGTGACTTCGCGCCGCGCTAGCGTGTAATCGTCAGCCTCCGTTACGGAGCGTCGAATCCAGCTCGCTTTCCAATCCGCATCACCGAGCCCGGTGTCGAAACTGGCTGAAACGGCCCATGGCGAAACCTGATCGGTTCGATCCCAAGTTCGTACGGTCCACGTGAAGCTCGTCCCGGCCGTGAGCGCCGAGCCTGAATAGGGTACGAACGACTGGGCGCTCGACGCGATTTTGCCAGAATCCCAGATGAGCGCGCCATCGCTCGCGCGGGTCAACTGGATCTGGTAGGCGGTTTGGATTTCATTGCCGTCAGGATCGTTCGGTACCCAACCAAACAGTGGCGCGCCTTCGACGTTCAACGGCCTTGCTCGATCGGCAATGTTGAGATCCGTTGGCGCAAGCGGCGCATTACCAGTGGACGTCTGCCCTGCGGTGCCACCGCCGCCGGGCTGTGCACCTCCCGTCGCCATACCTCCTGTGGCGGCAAGCCCCCCGGTGATGCCGCCTGACATGCCACCTGTTGCCGGCAGGCCACCGCCACTACTCGCAGAGCCACCGGTACTCGGTAAACCGCCCGTGCCAGGTGCGCCCCCGGTACTCACCTGGCCGCCAACGTTCGGCGTGCCTCCAGTGGCCATGACGCCGCCCGCCGCTTGGGTTGAACCACCCATCGGCAGCGCACCGCCGCTGGCAACGGCTCCCCCAAGACCGGCATCAGCCTCGCTTGAACCACCTACGGAGGCGTCTCCACCGCCGGATGGACTTCCCGAGCAAGCGACGAACCCCAAAATCGCGGCAACAGCCAGTGATGGCGCTGCAGTTGACTGCCACATGAGTTCACCTCGAAGTTAGAAGGGAATCGAGTCTTTCGGAGGTCTAGTAGGTTACACGCGTAGGCTCGCGTTTGCAATTGACGGCGCCGCAGCAGCCAGGAACACTGTGCAAGCCGGAACTACAGCCGCCCAACGTACACCGTGCACCCATGTGGTTCGAACGGTTCGTGGTCGGGGTCGAAGGGGTGCGCCGCATCGACGCCGCCGAGGTTCGTGCCCACGATCAACAGACTGCGCGTGTCTTCTAGCGCTACCAATCGCCGCTCGAATTCGTGGCCGCGCTCTTCGAAGGCAACGCCGATACGGCCAATTTCTCTGGCCGAGTCGTCGAGCTTGACGACCTGCCAGACCATTGCCACCGGATGCTCCCAATCGACCTTGACGCCAAGTTTTAGCTTTTCAACGGAAACATCGAGGTCGATTTGAATGCACACCGAGCCCCAAGGCTGAAGCGGCAGTGCGGGCGCAACGCGGCGCGGCAACGTGGAGGCTTTGATGAGCCAATCGACACGGGGCTGAGCCAGCTCGCCTAAAATCGAGAGTGCAGGCAAGGCGTGAGGCCCTTGGATGGCTTGATGCCGCTCGATCGCAAAATCGAGCAGGCGGTGGGCCCAGACGGGCAAATCGTCGTCGAAGGTTGACCGGAACACATCGGCCACGTCTGGCTGGTTCAGGTAACGCCACGCGTCGCGCGGCGTGCGCTGTGCCGACAACGCCAACATGCCGGTTGGCAGCGCGAGGGGCGATTCCTTCCCGTACATGTGGTCCAAGTAGTCGAAGAACAACGCGGCTGCCGGTGCGGCGTTGAGACTATCGCGAGTCAAGAGCGCTGCCTGCGGGTTCGATTGAGCTTGTGCCAGCGCGGTCGCGTCGTCGTCCGAGAAGCCACCGATTGTCCACCAGAGTTCCAGCGCGTAGGCCCGACGCACCTCGGGCGTTTCCGCCGGGTCGAGCCTTGCCGCAATGGCTTCGCCAACGCAAAGGTGCGCCGTGCGTGCAAGGAACTTTGCCGTGCCGCTGTGACAAACAACAGCAGCCGTGTCAAAGCCGGCGGAAAGATTGGGACGCAGGCGTATCGTCAGGGGTTTTGCGCCGGAGGCGATTTGCCAACAAAGCGGTTGAGCTTCGTCTGAGTAACGTGGTTCGGGCAGCTGCAGGGCGAGCACAAACCGGTCGTACGCGGTCTCGAGTTGGCTGAGCGCGTCGAGTACGGGGACCGCATGATCGTCAGGGGACCATGCAACGCACACCGGTCGCGTCGGACTACAGAGCTTGCTCATACCTGGCTCGTCGAGGTAGAGCTGCGGCGCACGTTCGGCACCGGTGGGCAGCGACGGGTCATAGACCGGTTTGGACCTAACGCGACGGGGCGCGGGGCCGAGCAGAACCGAGTCCGCCTTGGCGGAAAGTGGCCGCAGGCCCGTGGCCAGGCCAATGCCACAAACGACGCGCCAAAAGCGCAGGGATTTGACAGTCCGAGCCAAAGCCACCGTATACTGGCACAATTCTACCCAGGCTTGGGTCTTCGAGGATTTATGGCACAGGCGCAATTCAACCCGGCTCAGGCGCTAAAGATTCGATTTTGGGCGCGGACAAGTGACGCTTCAAGGGCAAGGGCCCTGCATGGTCGTGCCCAAGCAAGCGTTGCTGGAGCTGCTGGCTGCGGCTGGCGCCGAAGCCACGCACAACTTCGGCCAACAGCTCGGCGTTGATGTGGGCCGACGCATTGTCGAACGCATGGGCACGGATGTCCGGCAGGCGTCCATCGAAACGTTCGTTGACCAACTCGGCGGCGAGCTTGCACTGCTCGGGTTGGGCTCGCTCGCCGTCGAGCGTTGGGGCAGGGCACTAGTCGTCGTCATGCAGCAAGCGTCGGCAGGCAAGACCGGCATCGCGCTGATTGCAGCCGTGGTGTCCGGCGCGCTGCAGCGCGCGCTGTCGCGCGATGTGGCTGTCGTTGAACTGGCGCAAGCCGGCGACCCGCTTCGGTTGTTGATCATATCAAAGGCTGCCGCGTCGCAAGTGCGACAATGGTTGAGCGAAAGTGTGGCTTGGGGCGATGTGCTCACGCGCCTGCATGAGCAACGAGGTAAGGCGTAATGTCAACCGATCGAATTTCACGGCTGCAGTCGCTGTTGGATCGAATCAAGAAGAATGCGGCCTTGCCCAAGCGCCATTTGGGGTTGAATTTGTTTTCTGGCGGCACGCAAGCCCCACGCGACGACGTGGCCACGGGCCCCGCTGTGCCGGCGGCTGCCGTCGCGCAAACGCCAAGCGCGGCAAGAACGGAATCGGTGACACGCACGCTGCCCCCAGCTGCACCAGCGCTCGGTAACCTGCCGCAACCCGTTGGGCGAATTCCGACATTGTCCGGCGCCGCACGCGTGCCGACGATGTCGGGCGGGACGATCGGAACGCCCCGCACACCTGAGGTGGCGGCAAAGTCACCTGAGCCGCCCGAGGTCATCGAGGAACTCGATCTGGACGAAGCGGACGTGGTGGACATCACGAGCGATCGACCGCCGCCCGCCGAGGTATCTTCCATCGAAGTGTCACAGGTAGTTAACGTCGATGACGCCATCGAAGCCGTGGTACAATCGGCATCAGACGGCGACGGGGATGAACTTCGCTGGTCGGAGCCCCCTGCGGAAGATCGGCACCCGCCCGATTCGTCTCCACGACCGCGCACGGCAGCGTCTTTGGACGAAGCGCTGGCCGACGCGGTCGCGGACGCCGACGTCCCCCTCAAGACGCCGCCCCCTGAATCAGGACGCCAACCGATGGATGGCGTCTACGCAGGGCCGATTCCGGAACGGGCGGACCTCGTCGCGGTGCCGACCGCAGAACAGCTCGGCGAGACCTTGGAACTTGAAGCGCCCACCTCCGCCGAACTTGTATTGGATCTTGGCACCGCCAAGACGCACAAGGCCAAGGAAGAATTGGAATTCGAGCTGCCCCCGCGGCCAAGTGTGCTCGAACCGCCCCAGCGTGAGGAACTGCCAACGCTTACGATGGAAGCTTCGGATTCGACGCGGCGGCATGGTGCGCTGGAACAATCGCAAGTCTTGAACTTCCCAGACGACGCGGACACGGTGATAACGGCTGCCATCAGCGCCGAAGCTTCGGCTCCATCGACCGATCGCGACGACGGTCCGTTGACGGCAGAAGTGACTTCACGAAGAATTCCGGAGCAGGCAATGGTTGCCGAGTTCGTCTTTGCTGCGCGCAGGTTTTCACCTAGCAGTTTTGCCGAGTTGCTCGACGCGTCGCTGAAGTTGGGCTCGGGTTGAGACGCGACCGCGCAAAAGTTTCGCGAAATGCGCTCGCGCGGCATAGGCCCCCCATGAACAACCACGCGCGTCGATCGCCTACCTAATTGCGGGGTAGCTCGGGCACGCAGACGGGCACGGGCACGTTTGTAACACAACCGGCTCGGAGGATTCCCGTTCGTGTGTGAATCTGTAACCGCAAAAAGCGGTACAAGATCAATAGATTCGCCAACTCCGTGTTTTATCGCATCGCGGTGTTTAACCGGTTGCCCGCGCGAAACTGAAAAAGGCGTATCCTTTACGACATGAGCGTGCACCTGTACTCTAAGTCGATACGCGTCAGAGCGCCGGCCGTGGCTGGGATCTTCTATCCCGGCGGTGCAAGTTCTCTGGCCGCAAATGTCGATGACATGCTGTCAAAGGGGCGTGCCAAGGTCGCGCGACGTCCGCGCGCGTTAATTTGTCCGCACGCAGGGTACCGCTACTCGGGCAAAATGGCGGCTGAGTCGTTCTCTCAACTACGCGGCGAATCTTACGACCAAGTAGTCTTAATGGGTCCGAGTCACAAGGTTGCGTTTCACGGCGTGGCACTTTCTGATGTGGATGCGTTCGAAACGCCACTTGGAATCTTGCCACTCACGACTAACCTTGCCTGTTCGGCGCGCCAGAAGCTGTTTGTTACCGCCAATGCGCCGCATGAAGAAGAGCACTCGATTGAAGTCGAATTGCCGTTTTTGCAGCGAGTCTTGGGCAAATTCAACTTGTCACCCCTGGTGTTCGGCGAAGTCGAGGAATCAGCCGTCGCTCAAGAGCTCGCCAATTGGGTTGCTCCGACCACGCTATTCATCGTGAGCAGCGACTTGAGCCACTACCGAGAATATGATGATGCCGTCACGCTGGATCGCGCCACAATTGACTCCATCATGAGACTCGACGCCGAAGGCGTGGCACAAGCGGAGGCTTGCGGTCGCTCGCCGCTCAGCGCGTTGCTGCATCTTGCCAAGTGGAATAAATGGGAGCCGCAACTGCTCGGATACCAAAACAGCGGGGATACAGCTGGCGACAAATCACGCGTCGTTGGCTATGCTGCCATCGCGTTTTACGACACAGCTGCCTGAGCTAAAGTTGCAAGGTCCTGCATGGCGCCTTGTACCTCATCGGGCTTTAGCCAACGCACAGATTGGTCGCGTAGCCATGTACGCTGGCGTCTCACGAAAACGCGAGTGGCGCGAACGATCGACTCCCGAACTTCAGTCGCGTCGAAGGCATCGTTCGCCAAGGCGTCGCGAAGCTGCCGGTATCCGACCGAGCCCATGGCGCGAGCCGCGCCGTACCCCCGATTCATCAGCTCCCGCGTTTCATCAAGCCAACCAGATGCCAGCATCTGGTCGGTGCGTTCCGCGATGCGCTGATCCAGCTCGTCGCGTTCTCGGTGTAGCCCCAGCAATTGGCAAGCATACTTTCTCTTGCGAAATCCATGTTCCAATTGCCATTGACTCATTGGAATGCCCGTCTGCTCCAACACCTCCAAAGCGCGGCTCACGCGCACGAAGTCGTTGGGGTTCAGTCGCTTGGCAGACACTGGGTCGTGCTGCGCCAGTTGCGCATGCAACGCAGCCCGACCCTCGGTTTCCGCCAATTGGCGGTGCCGCTCGCGGATCGCGGGCGACGCGGGGGGAGCCTGAGCCAAGCCAAACAGCAGCGCGCGCACCCACAGAAAAGAGCCGCCGCACACGATGGGCGTCCTATGGTGTGCGCGGATCGATTCGATGGCTGCCTCGGCGCGCGACGCCCAACCCGCTGCGTCGATGCTCTCGAGTGGCTCGAGGATATCGACCAGGTGGTGCACGGCGCGTGCGCGCTGCCCTGCCGTCGGCTTTCCCGTGCCGCAATCAAAATAGCGATAGACTTGAACGCTGTCGGCGGACACGACTTCCCCGTTGAGCCGTTCGCAGAGACGCACCGCGAGTTCTGTCTTGCCCGATGCCGTCGGACCCACGACAACTAGCAGCGTTGGGTCGCTCATCGCCGTCCAACTTTGCGCTCAAGTTCCTGATACGAAATCGACAGCAACGACGGGCCGTCCGTGGGCGCAATGACCCGCAAAATCGACGGTATCAAGGGCCCCCAACAGCGCCTGAGCCTCGGACGCAGTGACCGTGTCACCCGCACGCAGACTGCCGTGACATGCCATCAACGACAAGGCATGCTCGAGTGCCGCGGAGAACCCGCGTCCGCCGCTGCGCGCCATCTCACCCACCAGATCGCAGAGCAGACGCTCCGGGCTGGCTCGTTGAAGCAACCGGGGTATTGCGTGGACGCTTACCTGCTGGCGGCCGCGCACGCGAACATCCAAACCCACTGCGGCAATGTCGTCGCCGCGCTGTTCGACAAGCTCGACTTCCTGCAGTGTCAAGTCCACCGTGGCGGGGAATAGCAGCGTTTGGGCGGCCATGGTGCGCGAACGATACTGGTCGAGTAGCCGCTGGAATGCGACGCGTTCAGCGGCTGCATGTTGATCGAGAACGTAGATTCCAGCGGGGCCCTCGCACAACAAGAATGTCTGGCGCAACTGCGCGATGAAGCGCAGCGTCGACCAGTGAACGCGCTCGCCGGGTGGCGTCGGCACTGTGTTCTCACGAACAACGCCAGCGCGGTCCAAAGGCGTCTCAGGGTACTGCGGCGTTTCCTTGGTTGGACTTGACGGCACGGAACCCTGCGCCGGCGACGCGGCGGCGATCGGCTCGATCGGCTGCGATTCAATTCGCGGATCGCGCGATTCGGACGGTGCCAATTGGACGATTTCGTCGTCAGCTCGCGGCTTTCCCCAAAGCGGCTGATCACCCTTGGGTGGACGAATCTCTGGACGCGCAGCATAGCGATGCCGAGGACTTGGAGGCAGCGAAAGCACGCGACCAAGCTCGCGGGATGCAATCGAGTACACGGCGTCCGCCGTCGCTCGTGGATCGACGAACCTGACCTCTGCCTTCTGCGGGTGCACATTCACGTCTACGAGCTCGCTCGGCAGGTTCAAGTAAACGACCCCACGCGGGTAATGCCCGGCCGGCAACACGCTGCCGAACGATTGAGCCAGCGTCGTCGCGAGCATACGGTCTCTCACAACACGATGATTGACGACTAACCAGAGCCCCGCAGCGCCGGGCCGAGCGCGCTCGGGGCGCGTCAAATGAGCTTCGAGCTTGAGCGGTCCGCGCTCGCCCGCGATGGCAACGAGCTGTTCTGATTCCATGACCTGTTCGACGCGTTCTGCTCGTGAATTGGCACGTAAGAGTTCACGAACGCGGCGTCCGTCACGCGTAAGAGTGAACGTGACATCATGCCGGGTCAAAGCAGCGGCCTCTACCGTGCCGGTAACATGCGACGATTCCGTGCCGGTGGAACGTAGAAATTTCCGGCGCGCTGGTACGTTGTAGAACAAGTCTCGCACCTCGACGCAGGTACCAATCGGCATCCCAGCGGGCGCTTCACCTACGAGCGAACCGCCCTCAATCTCGAGCGCAATGCCGATTTCGCTGCCGTTTCGCCTGGTCTGCAATTTCAATCGACTTACCGATGCGATGCTCGGCAACGCCTCGCCGCGAAAGCCATAGCTGCTTAGTCGAGTAAGATCCTCCATCGACCGGAGTTTGCTCGTGGCGTGACGCTGCAGCGAAAGTCGCGCATCCTCTTCGGACATCCCCTCGCCATCGTCGGTAACCATGATTCGAGTGACGCCGCCTCCATCGCAAACGACGTCGCAGCGTTCCGCTCCGGCGTCGAGTGCGTTTTCAATCAGCTCCTTAGCGGCACTCGCAGGTCGCTCGACGACTTCGCCGGCGGCGATTTGACTGGCCAGACCCGGTGGTAAAATGGTGATGCGACCCACGGCCGCAAGAGAACTTCACCTCACGTGACATTGCAAGGCGAACATGGCCGCTTCCGGGGCCCGACCCGGACACGGCGGCCTGCTAGAGTAACCCACAACGCTCAGCCGCCTCGGCGATTGCGCCACCCGTGTAGACCGTTGCTCGCAACTGGTGATTGGCCGCTGCTTTTACCTCGGGCGGTGATTGACCCATCACGAAAGATCGGCCGGCCACGGCAAACATCGGGACATCGTTGATCCAGTCACCGACGGCAATCACCTCGCTCAACGGGATTCCAAAACGCTCGGCCAGCCACTTGACAGCGGTGCCTTTGTTCACGCCGGCGCGCCGGACAAGCAGCACCCATGAGTTCGCATGAGGGCCGCGCGCAAGTGGGAAATGGGCCAACTGAATGAACTCGTCGCACGTGGCGTGTACGCCCTGCACGATGGATTCCGTGCTTGGTTGCGAGCCGATCGCGACCAGTGCGGTCAATTCGTTGAATCGATCCCAATTGGAGGGCTCGAGGATATTCGGAACTTTGTAGGTCTGAGTTGACCAGGTGCGTAAATAGTCTACGAAGCTTGCACCTTTGCCATCATGAATAATGACATCCCCGCTGAACGCAAACACCGAGAGATCCGTTGAACTGAGCAGCGGGCGTAGCGCCGCCCTGGCTTCATTAGGTATCGGTAACCGCAACAAGCTTTCGTGTGTGTTCGTCTGAACGACGTGACACCCGTCCACGCATGCAACCGGAGCCGTGAGATTGAGTTGTTCCGCAACCTGTCGTGTGCCGGAGTACATTCGGCCTGTACAGAGGCTCACCACCACGCCGCGCGCCAGAAGCTCGCGCACAGCCTTGCGATCACTAGCGTGAACCTGCCCATTGGTGTTGAGCAGCGTCCCATCCAGATCGGTGATGAGAAGTGGCAGATTTAGTTCGCCCGGGGTGCGTCCGCCACGACGGAAACCTTCTTCTTGTCCCGTGTCTTGTAGCCGTAGGCTACGATCCCATCGATCAGGGCGAACAACGTATAGTCCTTGCCAAGGCCCACATTGCGCCCTGCGGTGATGGTCTCGCCCACTTGGCGAACGAGTATGCTGCCTGCCGTCACGCGCTGTCCGGCATAGACCTTCACCCCTCGGTACTGTGCGTTGGAACCTCGACCGTTACGTGTTGACCCACCACCTTTTTTGTGTGCCATTGCTCAACCCTTGATGCTCGTAATTTGAACCGAAGTATACTGTTGCCGGTGGCCGTTCTTGCGACGGTACCTCTTTCTGCGCTTGAACTTGAAAACGATCAACTTGGGACCGAGGTCTTGCGAGACGATTTTGGCCTCTACGCTGGCACCAGCGACCAACGGTGCGCCGAACTTCAGCGTGTCGTCTCCGACTGCGAGCACCTCGGAGAAAACCACGTCGTCACCGGGGTTGCCGAGCAGCTTCTCAATTTGAATGACGTCGCCCGCGGCGACCCGGTATTGTTTCGAACCGGTTCGAATAACTGCAGTTGCCATGGTAAAAGGGGCGCGAAAACTAGCTCAGACGACTCACAGCGCAAGTCTGCCTTTGCGAACTGATGACTTGTGCAGTGACCGGGCTAGCTAGTTTCGAGGGTAGATCACTAACCAGGTTAGTGGGCCGACCTGACCGCACTTGTCATTGGTACTCAGCCGAATTGCTCAAAGAGTTGCGAATTGTTCGCCGGGAACTACCTACCCGGACCGGCATCCGCTTCGACGAACTCGGGTACGAACCTAAGAGGAAGACTCAGGTCAACGCAACCGTCGTCCGGCCGAGGGTAAGTCTGTTCCATCAATGCACGGAGACAGGGCGCCAGGGTTGTCGAAGACGCAAGGTCGTTTTGCACAAGCTTGATCGGGCAGGCTTTGCCCTCGCGTGTGACACGAATCTCGACGAGCACGCGCCCCTTCAATGTCGGCGCTGCCTTGAGCGCGTCTTCGTAGCAGGACCGAGCGTTTGCGGCGCGCGTGCGGATCGATTCGACTAATGGTGCCGCCGCATTCCCAGTGCACATCGCCAATTCGCAGTCGCTCATTGGCGCAAGCAATTCCTTGGCGACATCCTGACCTGGATTGCCGGAATTGGTGTTTCGGTTCGGTTTAGACGCCGATTGAACCATGACACGCGCCGATGGATCTGCCTCTGGGTCAGAGTTGGCGGCTCGCGTGTCCGCGTGCCCTTTTGAGCTCGCACAATCGATGGAACAACTGAGTATCATCGCGAGCGCCGAAAGCCGGGCTCCAGACCCACGATGACGAACACGTCGCGCAGTCTGGTAAGGCAGGCCGAGTGATCTTGTGCCCACGTTCGTTGTCGCATGCGATTTCACGATCACAGGTCCGTAACTAGGTCATCCTTGTGCACGACGACGACGTCCGTTTGAGGTGTGGCAAACAAGTTGGTGAGGTCGGCGCCTTTCTTGCCCGCCGCTCGCGCCACGTCGATTGCGCCCATTCGAGTGAGTCCGCGACCGACGAGCGAGCCGTTGAGAGCAACCAACTCGACGGCATCACCAGCCAAGAAGTCACCGCGCACGCCAACCACGCCTACGGGCAAAAGGCTGCTCTTGCCGCCTTTGATGGCACGCATCGCTCCCTCATCAAGCAAAATAGTACCGCTAGGTCGCAGTGTGTAAGCAATCCAGTGTTTTCTTGCCCGCAGTGCTTTGTGGCCCGACGGCATAAATGTGCCGACGTCTTTACCGGCAAGTACTTGCTTGATAATATGCGGTTTGCCCGCGGGAGCAATCACGACAGATGCACCCGAGCGAGTCGCCATCCTTGCCGCAGCGAGTTTGCTGTGCATACCCCCTGTTCCAAAGCGTTCGCCGCGTGTTTTGTGAACTCCGACCTCTGAGCTGTCCGAAAGGATCGCAATTCGGTTGCCATTGGCGTCCAGTACGCCGTCAACGTCCGTCAAGAGTATTAGCAGGTCCGCACCTGCCAAGGGTGTCACCATGCCGGCCAGTTGATCGTTGTCTCCAAACTTGATCTCGTCCGTGGCGACCGTGTCATTCTCGTTGATAATGGGAACGGCTCCCGCTTCCAGTAGCTCCGCCATCGCCCCACGGGCGTTGTTTGCGCGTTCGCGGTCAGCCAGATCCGCGTGGGTTAGCAGCACTTGCGCGGCGGTGAGCCCGACAGCCGCAAAGGCTTCGTCATAGCGCCGCATTAGCACACTTTGTCCAGCAGCCGCAGCGGCTTGAAGTTTTGCCATTTCCTTGGGACGCGTTCGGTAGCCAAGACGTGTGCAGCCAATAGCGATGGCGCCACTCGTTACGAGCACAAAGCCGTAGCCACGGCCACTGAATACCACCAGCTCTGCCGCCAATTGCGCCGCAGCCGCTTCGTTGGCAACAAGGGTGCTTGAGCCAATCTTTACGACGACCCTCCTTGCGCGTGTGATCGATGCTCGAATGTCCGTCACGCTGACCTCGACTTGGCCAAATGCCGCGGGGAGAATGCCGCCTTCGTGGGCAACGTCAAGCGCACCGCTCGCCCGATTGTCGGCACAATCTGCGCCTCTCCAAGAATCCACGCCGAATATCAGGACAACCTTGGGTCATTGTCGCACCATCGACTCGCGAGCTCCGCGTTCCGCTCCGCAACCAGACGCCGACCTGCCACGGTCGTGGCCAGGCAGGCCGCGGGCCGCCAGGGGGAGGCTTCAGGAGCCCGGCAGTCTCGCAATCGGCGTGAGCTCTAGCAACTCGAGATTCAGATCAAGACACGCGTCGAGCAGTGGCGCGGTATTCGCTTCAGCGTCGGAATCACAGCCCACATCAACGAGGAATAGCGAGCGACCCAAGGCCGAATCGGCGGGCGCGTTGATTGCATGGGCCGTCACTCCGGCCTTGCTAAGTGCCTCTGACACGAAATCGCTTTCGCCCATCACGCGCAGTAGGTATCGCATCCGGTTGTGAGGCAGGGAACCTAGTACGCCGGACGCGCCTGCCTCGAATACGTACACGACTGATTCCAAGTCGCGAATCCACTCGCTTTCTTCAGGCGAACTCGTTGCGTGCCCGAGTTCGGCGAGCACC
Source organism: uncultured delta proteobacterium (assembly GCA_963811985.1). Taxonomy (GTDB): domain Bacteria; phylum Myxococcota_A; class Polyangia; order Polyangiales; family Polyangiaceae; genus FEN-1139. The sequence continues at coordinate 668,289 of CAWEUH010000025.1, read as the reverse complement.
GCAATGCCATGGGTGGCAAAAGACAGCACTTCGCCGTAGCGAGCACGGCTCGCCGCGGGTAGCTCGCCTATTGGCAGGCGAACATAGAGGATCGCCGGGTCTACGACCAGGCCCAACGCCAGTGATGCGAGGTTCCGCTCGAGTGGACTGCAACGCGACCAGACACACTTCAATAATGAAGCTTCGCCGATTCGATCAGTTGCCGAAACAGCGAGCTGCTTGGATTCCGATTCGGCATATCCCGCAACCTGCGCCGCCAGTTCGAGGACCTGTCGGGTTGTCCACTTTGCGGGGACCACTTTAGGCGGCAATGCGCAACCGAATACTCGTTCTCGGCGAGCCTGCGGTAGCGATCGACCGAGAACCTTGAATTCACCAGCGACGAGTTGCGCTTCTCCCATCAGCAGCGCCCTAATGCCTTCCGTCTTGCCGGACAAGCCTATGCGACGACCCGTCGCGCTAAGCGTCACATTGTCGAGCAGAACCGTGTCGTTGGCACTGCAACGAACTTGTTCCAACTCGAGCAACGGCGCGTTCATTGTTCAAGGGTTACCCATTCGAGACGGGCAAACGGTCGATCCGGAGCTTGAACCGTGAATGGAACGAGGGCTCTTGCCATGTCGAGCAACGGCTTTGGCAATGGGAGATTCGATCGATTCGACACGCCCTCGAGACCGAGAATTCTTCCGATTAGGCTCGTGTCAGGTGGCGGCAATTCAACGATGGGCGCGTAGTCGGGCAAGCCCGCGGCCTTTCTTGCAAACTCCAACGCCTGGCGGAGCCCCCCCAGTTCATCGATGAGGCGATTCTTCAGCGCCTGTTCGCCCGTGTACACCCGGCCTTGACCCAACCGATCGACGGAATCACGGTCCATTTTACGCCCGAGCGACACGCGACTCAAAAACACCTCGTAGAATTGACGAACCTTACGCTCGAGCTCCTCGCGTTCCTCGGGTGTGAACGGGCGAAACACCGATTCGGCGTCTGCCCTGGGAGCCGTGCGGTAGGTCTCGGTACTCACGCCAATTTTGCGCAGCAACTCTGCAACGTCCGCCTTGCCATAGAATATCCCAATGCTTCCGGTAATCGTGGCGGGGTTGGCAAATATTCGCGTTGCCGGCGAGGCAACGTAGTAACCGCCACTGGCGGCCACGCCGCCCATACTAACGATGACGGGCTTGCCGCCGGCAGCGCTGGTCAGCTGGATTTCGCGCCACAGGGTGTCCGCTGCCAGCGCGGAACCACCCGGTGATTCCAAGCGCAGGACGATGGCGCCGACACCGGGATCCGCTCGCAATTGGCGCAACGTGTCACCGATGGTCGTCGAGCCAACCATTCTGTTGCCAAAAAGTGGGATGGTCTGGCTCTTGCCATCGACCATGTCGCCCTCGACGTACACGATGGCCACCTTGCGGACGCTTTCGAAGTGAGAACTTTCCTTGTGCGCCATTGGATCGTCCACGACGGTCACGCCATGCCCCACTAGCTTCGATACCTCGTCTTCGATCTGATCCGAATAGGCGTACTGGTTGACGAAACCGGCCTGCTTGGCTTCCGAAGAGACGAAGGGCCCTTGCGCAATCCGGGCTGAGACATCAGCCCCACGCAAGCGGCGGCCTGCGGCAATGCCGCGCACGAGTTGCTGATTGATCGCTTCGAGCAAAGCCTGTGTGTCAGCTCTTGCCACGTCCGTCGGTCCTTCGCGCATGAACGATTCGGGCGCGCTCTTGTGGTCGCCGATTCGCACGAAATCCGCCCTGATCCCGAGTTTGTCGAGCAAGCCCTTGAAATAGAAGTGCGTCGCGCTCATGCCGGCAAAGCGGATCCCGCCGGCGGGGTGGATCAACACGCGGTCGGCGCTCGAGCACAAATAGAGGGCTGCACCCTTGGCATCATCCATGTGACACACGACCCGCTTGCCGCGCGACTTCAGATACTCCACTGCATCGCGCAGTTCCTGGGCGTAGGCGAGGTTGCGAGCCGGAGCGTCGCGCAATTCGAGGATGACCGCGTCAACGCTCGATTCGTCGTTTGCAACGTTCCACAGCTTGCGAAGTAGGGCGACATGCTCGCGCGCATTCGGCGTGTCATCAATGAGAAACCTCAGCGCAGTGTGCGGAACCTCGACAGCAGCTGCGCTGCGATACGAGTGCAAAGCGACATCGAAGTACAAATTGGAATACGCCTTGCTCTGCGCGTCATGACCGAGTGCGTTGCCCACCAATGTTCCAGCGCCGAATTGCGAGCTACCTTGCGGGCCGCTGAAGTTGACGGCCACGCCGCCTGTTGCAAGCCAGGCGCGCAGTCCTGCGCGGTTGTCTGGATCATTGATGGTCACATCGGCACGGAACCGTCCAAAGCCAGGGATCTTGACGCCCAAAGAGGCCCGCGGCGCGAAGTAATCAGGCGTGTCGCGCGGATAGATGTACGTGTTCATCAGACCGATTTCGAGCGCGTCGCTGGCAAATGGCCGAATCGAAAGAGCCACCTCGAACGTTGGATCGAGCCGATAGCCGCCCCAGGTATACGGCGCGTTGAAAGCGCGAGTCCAAATGCCGATGCCAATGGCTTCCCAAGGGCGCGCCGTGTAGCCGAGCGCCCAAGCGTCGAAGCCGTGAAAGTACCGTACCTCGGAATAGGATCGCTGCCAGGCGACGCCAATCGACGAGGCGTCGGTGAGCTTGATGCCCATACCCCAGTTGAGAAGTTGATACGAAATTGGGTATGCGGCAGCGTTCGGGGGATTGATCAGATCCAGTCGCAAGGCGGTGCCCAAGCGCAAAAATGGGATCGGAAATCCAAGACCAATCGCGTGACCCTGTTGAGGCAGGGTTGACTGTTCCGTCATGAACACGCCCGTCCAGCGAAGTTCGGCACCCGGAAGATATGCCAGCACCGCGGGGTTGTTCACGACCGCGGTCGTGTTGACGGTGCCAACAGGATCGCGACCGAGTGGCGGCAGTGCCGTTGGGCGATCAAAGCCCGCAGCTTGGGCGAAGGCAAGTCGCGGACTCGCAAGGGTCACCGAGACAGCCAGCCCAGCAACGAAGAGGCGAATAGGGCGATGTTTCACAGCCGGCAGCTTAGCGTCGATTTGTCAACCGATGGGGAGTCGGCCGCAATAAGTTTCAAATTTCGGCCGGAGGGCAAGAGGCAACCCCCTTGGCGCCGGCTGATTGATGATAGACTCGTATTCGATGAGCGACGCGGAGGGTCCGTACAAGCGCTGCAGCACGTGCAAGTCCCCCATCGAATTCGGGGTAGAGTACTACGTTTGCAGCGTTTCGACTTGCAACCGGCCAAAACTCGGCCTCTTCTTTTGCAGCTTGCCCTGCTGGGAGGCCCACGTACCCGAGGCTCGACACCGGGACGCTTGGGCGGAATCGCAAAAGGCGCCCTCGCGCGAGCGGCACGCGGCCGCGATTGCCGAGCAGGACGCAGCCCCGGCCCGCGCTCGCGTCGTCGTGCCTTCGCCGGTGCATGCAGCGCCTGCGGTAGAACCGGACACGGGCGACGACGTGCTCGTCGTCGTATCCAAGTTGAAGAAATACATCCGCACTCGTTCGGAGATGAACACATCGGACAGCGTCGTCGTGCCGTTGTCGAATCACCTACGGCAATTGTGTAACGAGGCGATTCGCAATGCGGCTCGCGACGGGCGAAAGACGGTTCTCGATCGGGATTTCGCGCAGATTCTTAGTAAGAAGGGCTAGCGGCTGGCTCGGCAGGACGCGGAATTGCCGGTGGCTGCTGTCAACTCGTAGGGTCCAACGCCAACGCGAAGCGGCACAGTGGCCTGTAAGCTAAAGTGTCCTTTCTCGTCGGTCGCGGTGGAGCCTAGTGTGTAGCGCTCCGTCTCGCGTCGGAGTTCGAGATCGACGCGTGTCAGCTTGCAGGGGTTGTTTTCGCTCTTCGCTGTGCCTTCGACAAGTAGCGATTCGCCGCGATGCACGTTCGAGTCGCCGACGACGCGGAACGTCAGCATCGGGACTGCTCGATTCTCCGGCTCGGGATCCGTAGTTTCGGGCTTGTTCGTGTCCGGCCGCGATGGCCGCTCGGTACGGTTGTTGGGGCTCGGTTGTGTTGTCAGCTGCGCAGGAGGCGCGTTGACGTGGGTCGGAGCGCTTGAACCGGACCTTGCATCAGCCGTTTCGCCCTCGCCGTTGGATTGTCTTGCACTTAGTTGATCGCCGGGTCGTGCTTGGCTCGGCCAATCGTAGCTGTCTTTGGGCATGCGGTACGGCGGACCTTCGGGTTTGTCGCCGTCGTAGTGCAGGCCCGACGCGGCGCCGCCCAGGTCAATTCGATGCCACAGCTGTCCGTCATACGCCTCGACCCATGCATGCGCTTCATTGTGAACGAAGCGTGCCGGTATGCCCAAGACAAGAGCCGTTACCACAAAGGCATAGGCACGGTGTCGACACACGCCTTTACGCGTGAGCGTAAGCTGCTCATACAGTGCGCGCCCCGAATCCTCGACAATGTTCTCAGAACTCGGCAAAAAGGATCGAAAATAGGCCACTAGGGTGCTTACCGCGACCGCCGGCGATTGCGCGCGCGAGACCCCGATGTGCGAAAGAATTGGCTCCACGACGCGGCTGACCGACGCGGGCACGGGCGGCAAAGCGGACGCGAGCTCAGCAAAGTTTGCCGTCGAGATCTCGGGCGACAGCGCGGCGCGGGGTGCGGCCACGCGCAGGATGAGGCGCGCTTTGCCAATCAGACTTGGCGCGTCGAAGAACCAATTCTCGCCCCCGTCAACGAGCAACCGAAACGGCACGGGCGGCTCGAGATCTGCGGCAAGTATCCGCATCTTTGACGACACGCTCGGGATGCGAACGGTTTGACCGCTGCCCAAGGTAATGTCGGCGAAGAACTCGTCGTCGCCCGGTTCGGGCGCTCCCTCGAGCCTCACCGGGTGTCGTTCGGGATTGCGCAAGTAGAGGTCGAACGACTCGTTGACTGCATCGAACACGCCTAGTCGTTTGAAGGGAGCAATGCTCGGCCGAAACGGTTCGTGATAGTGCAGCGTTCCCGGGTCGCTCGTCGTCCCGTCGATTCGGAAACGCGACGCGCTTTTGGCTGCTGTCGAAGTGTAGCTAGGTGTTTGCCCTTCGGATGACTCGCGATACCTGTCCGGCGCGCTCACCAGGCCGCTTCGAGTTCGTAGGACTGCGGGCATCTTTCCCGAAGGAGTCAATGCCCCGAGCGCCAGATCCTCGGCCACATCGGGCGGGATGTACTCATGCACAACCACACCCGACTGACCGTGGACCCCCTGGGTCAAAAGGAGGCCCAAAGCGCACAGGCGCCAACCCAATGAGCGGTCACTCTTTGTCCGACGGCGGGTCGTCATGCTTTCGAAGTCTGCCTGTTCCTGTTACGCTGGCAATCCTCGACCATGCGAACGCTCTGGCGACTGCTGCTGTGGACCACAATTATCGCGGCCGCGCTGGTGGGCGCGCTACGGGCTGTCGCGATTCGATGGTGGCGTGTCCCCATGAATGATCCTTGGCTTGAGGCTTCGGTCGAACCGTCCCTACGCGGGGGCGATTTGGTGCTTCTCTGGAGGCTCACGCCGCCCCACTACGGCGACCTGGTGTTGTGTCCCGAGCCCGCTGCGCCCGAGCGGGTCGTCATCGGACGAATCTTGGGTGAACACGGTGACAACATTGTCATCGATGGCCCGGGCGTGACGGTCAACGACCACTCCATCGGCACCGAACGCGCCTGCACGGAGGCTCAGGTTACGGTCAAGCACCCGCGAGACGGCCAACCGGTTGAAGAGCGATGTGACCTGGAAGACGTGGGCGGCGCACTTCACCAGCGAGCCTGGGCCAGTACTCAGCCAATCGTCTCCTCAAAGGTGACCGCCCGGGTTCCGGCGGGCAGGGTCTTCCTGGTCAGTGACAACCGTCTTTTTCCGTTCGATTCTCGCGACTATGGCCCAGTCGAGCGGAGTTCCTGCAAAGAATCCATCTTCTTCAGGCTAGTTGGCCCAGATGGATTCTTCGACGTGGGACGACGCTTCACGTACATTCCATGAAAGTGGGCGTTTTGGCTCTTGCCCCAATGCCCGATCAGTCTGCGGAAGTCCTGCCAGGCGAGCATGTTCGATCCTGACCTTGAGATTGGAATTGTCTGCGGGCGCTGTGATTCCTGCAGCCCCGTGGGAGCAATCGTCTGCCCTGCCTGCGGCCACGAACTACAACTGTTTCCCCAGGCTGCCTCCGCGGCGTCGGCCGAATATTCGTCTTTCGAGACTCAGCCACTTGACCCTTTGCAAGCGAGGGGAATTGATAGACCCTCCCTAAGCGCGGCGGAGCCGCCTCCCAGCACTCCGAGCCCTAGTTCGGAGGAGAACCCGATGGACCAAACCAAACACTACGTGTGCACCTCCTGCATGACCCCAGTACCGCGAGGCCACAAGTTCTGTGGTCGTTGTGGCGCGCCCATTCCTGAAGACATTATCAACTTGCGAGTCAAGTTCTTCAGCGACATGCAGAACCCGGAAAAGGCGCGGCTGCTCCTGATCCGCGGCGATGACATGGATGGCCTTTCGTACCACCTGAAGGCTGAGCAACACTTTGTCGGGCGCCAGGGTCAGATTGAGTTCCCCGAAGATGCCTTTGTTTCGCCGCGGCACGCCAATCTTTTCTATCGCGACGGAAAACTCATCGTGCGCGACGAAGGCTCACTCAACGGCATCTACTTCCGCGTTCGAGGAACCGTCGAAGTCGTGCCAGGCGATACATTTCTCGTCGGCGAACAGCTCTTCCGGCTGGATCCGGCTCCAACCGCAGCCGATAGCCCCGACCCGGATGGCACATTTTTCTACTCGTCTCCGAAGTTTCCAAGCCTATTCCGGCTCAATCAGGTTCTCGAAGGCGGCTGTCTTGGCATGACCGTGTGCACTCGCGGTCGCACGCTGCAAATCGGGCGGGAAGACGGCGATCTTAATTTTCCCAGGCGACCCGTATATGTCCGCGCGACATGCAACGGTGGAACTGCGCGACAACAAGTTCTTCCTAACTGATCACGACAGCCGAAACGGAACCTACGTTCGAATCAAGTCCGAGCAGACCCTCGGCCACGGCGACTATCTGTTCATTGGGCGTAAGCTGCTGCGCGTCGAATTGAATGCGAACTAGTACGCAAATGCCGAGCGCTGAATGACCGAAAGCGTTCGACATCGCGTCTTGATTTTGGTGGCTTTGCTGGTCCTGGGCGCTCCCGCGCAGGCTCAGTCCGCCGCCGCTGCCTCGGCGGCAGCACCAGCGCCCGCTTCCACAGCAGCGCCAGCCCGGGATCGATCGGACTGGGATGCGCGCTACGCTGCCGCTCGGGGCCTTCTCGCGCGCGGTGACTTCAGGCCTGCCGCCGCAGAATTCGCCGAGCTCGCTCGAACGGCGCCAACTTCGAGCGACGGCGCACGAGCGACTGAGCTTGGACAGCTCGCCTACGACTGGGATCGCCGCGGCATCGCCCTGGTCGAACGCAAAGCGCTGGTCGGTTCCGACATCGAAGCCAGACACGCCGATCGCCGCACCTCCGACGAAATTGGCGTCCTATACACGACGTCCATCCTATACGGTCTCGGCACGGGGATCTGGGTCGATGTCGTGTCGAAACCGGACAAGTTCAGCGGTAATCTAGTCCTCTCGCCGCTACTCTTTGCAGGGGCCGCAACCGGCACCGTCGCGCTGTTGGACTCGGGACGGGGGCTTCGCTACGGAGTCGCGCAATCGATTGCGAGCGGCATGTACGTCGGCCTGTGGCAGGGCATCGCCTGGACGACTTACCTACAAGCCTCGAGCACCCACGGTAACCAGCTTAGCGGACCCGAGTACACCACCGCTCTTTGGGGTTCGGCAACGGCGGGCGCCATCGTCGGCGGCGTCGTCGGGACTCAAAGCTCGACAACGCCAGGGCGTGCCACATTCATAAGCTCAACCTCCCTATGGCCCGCTTTGATCTTGGGGTTTGGCGTCGCAGGAATCAGCGCTGACAACCCATACCGTGACGACCACGCATTGTTAGCGGCGTCACTCGGAGCCACCGGCGGCGCCGTCGCAGGGATATTGACGGCGGGAACCGTGTCGCCAACGATAGCGCGAGTAAGATTCTTGGACTTGGGAGGGCTCTCCGGTGCGCTGCTCGGCGGTGGCCTGTACTGGGCCGCCACGGGCGACCACGCCGAGTTCTCGCCTTTTTCTGTTTTGACGGCACTGGGCACGACCGCCGGTCTCACTGTCGCGTGGCTCGCTACGGCGAACATGCCCAAAGATGAAGGAGCCGCGCTGCAAAGCTCGAGTTTCGACATTCATCCGCAGATGATGGCCCAATCCGGGGGCGCTGCACTCGGGTTCTCGGGCGGGTTCTAGAACTGCTCTGGCCCCCAGCGTCCGGACCGCATGAGAAAATCCGGGTTGGTACTTGCGACCTCTGATACGCTGCGGGCCTGGAGCAGACGGTTCAATGACCCACATGGACATGGAATGGCCGAGCTTTGCCGGGGTTCCCGAGGAAGATCTCACCATGCTCGCGCGATCCCAGTCGCAAGAGTTGGCGCGCTGGCTTTGGTTCGATGGCGAAGTCCGCGAAGCGGAGGCAACGCGAATTCACTACTATGCCAACGCGCTCCACTACGGGACTGGCGTGTTCGAAGGCGTGCGCTGCTACCCGACCCGCCGTGGCACGGCGCTCTTTCGACTCAAGGATCACATCGAGCGCCTGTTTCGCTCGGCCCAGCTGTACGGCATGCGACCCAGCTTCGAAGTGGCCGACTTGATACGCGGCGCCACCGAAATTACGGCGCGCAACGCAATTGCTCACGGCTACCTCAGGCCGCTCGTGTTCTTCGGCTATGGCCCGATAGACATCAAACCAAAACTGGCGTGCCCGGTTCACGTCCTTTTGGCCATCCGCAGCCTTGGATCGTTTCTTGGCGAAAACGCCCTGCGCAACGGCGTTCGCCTGACCATATCGTCGTGGCGAAAGATCCACCATTCGATGATTCCGACGATGGCCAAGGCTTGCGGGCAATACGTCAACAACATGCTCGCCGCGCAAGAAGCCATTGATCGCGGTTTTGACGACGCCATCATGCTCAACACCGACGGCACGGTCGCCAGCGCGACGGGCATGAATGTCTTCTTTCGTCAGGGTAGCCAACTGGTGACCAATGATGCGCAATCCTCGATTGTGCCTGGAATGACGCGGGACTGCATCATCACGTTGGCCCGCGACGCGGGCATTAGCGTAGGGGTCCGTTCATTCACGCGCGAGGATCTATTGCGCGCCGACGAGGTCTTCCTGACCGGCACGGCGGCGGAAGTCACCCCTGTCAGAGAACTCGAAGGAGTCACCTACCAGACTGGGCGAAAGACCTTGGGCGCTTTGATGCAGCGCGAGTACCTGCGGTTGGTCACCGGAGCCAATGACAAGTACGCTGACTGGCTCACGGTCGTGGGTTAATGCCGCACCGGGCGTGCTATCGAGCATGACCATAAACCCACAAGACCACCAAGGCCAGCAAGAGAAACGATGCCCAAAGGACGGCCACGATCATTCGATCGGGCTCGATCCGTCGCAATAGTTCGGTCGCTGCGCGACGCACTTCGGGGTCGTCCTCGCGGTCCAGCAATTCCTGGCACAGCTTGCGAACTTGCGCGAAGTTGCCGTTCTCGAATGCAGCAACCGCCTGCGACAAGCCCTCGTGCTCGGGGAAGCCCTCCAAGAATTCGGGGCGCGCTTCTGGTCGGCGGCGTCGGCGCTTTGAACGTGCCTTGGCTTTGGGACTGACCGACGGGTCCGATGTTGCGCTCATATCAGAACTGAAAGTACACGAAAGGAACGGCCTCGGCACTCTGCATTTGACGCAGCGCGATTGCCGCCAGTAATAACGCCACTCCCTGGGCGTAGGCGGGCATGCGCACGAACGAACCTCGCAGGGCGCGCGTCCAATCACTGGGCAGGTAGTGAGTCAAAAGGCCCAGCGCGAGCATCGCCATCGGCAAGGAATGAATATTCGGATGGTACGTGGACAATGTCGCCATGCGTTGGAACATGAGACCTGCAATGTGGAAGTCACTGGAGCGGAAGAACACCCACGTAACGCAGACCAAGTGAAACGTGACAAGGACGTTCAGTGCCTGACGCAACATGCCGGCGGGCGGCGCGTCCTTGCTGCCGCGGCGTTCGAACCATCGCGTAACGGCTAGGCCGGTGCCGTGAATGGCCCCCCAAACAACAAATGTCCAATTGGCGCCATGCCATAGTCCTCCTAGCAACATCGTGAGTAGGAGGTTCACGTAGGTTCGCCCAGGCCCCTTGCGGTTGCCGCCAAGCGGAATGTACAGGTAGTCGCGCAGCCAGCTGGAAAGTGAAATGTGCCAGCGGTGCCAGAAGTCCGAGAGGTTTTGGGCCTTGTACGGCGCGTTGAAGTTGACGGGGAACCGAATGCCGAGCAGCTGGGCTGAGCCGATGGCGATATCCGTGTAGCCGGAAAAGTCGCAATAGATCTGAACCGCGTAGCCCACGACGGCCAAGTAGCATTCCAGACCCGAGTACTGCAGCGGCGCGTCGAAGATTCGATCGATGAGCTGCGTCGCCAATGTGTCGCCGATGGCAACCTTCTTGAGCAAACCCGTCGCAATCAGGTAAAGCCCGTCGCTGCCGGCAACCGGATCGAAGCGCGGCGGCGCTGACAATTGGGGCAACAAATCGCGCGGACGGATGATCGGTCCCGCCACCAAGTGGGGGAAGAATGCGACGAACCCCAGGTATTCCAGGTAACTCTCGTGCGGGCGAATTTGGCGCCGATACACGTCGATGACGTAACTCATCGACTCGAACGTGAAGAAGCTGATGCCAACAGGAAGCGCCAGCCGCAGCGTGATGTCCGGCATGTGAACGCCCAGCATGTCCAACGCGGCCCGCGCCGAATCGATACCGAAGTTCCAGTACTTGAATAGTCCAAGCGCGCCCAGATTGACGATGACCGTGGCCATCAACCAGGTGCGACGTCGGCGTGGATCCGCGGATTTGCCGATCTTTTGGCCCAGCCACCAATCAATGGTGGATGAGCCCCAAATCAAAGGCAGAAAATGCCAATCCCAATGGGCATAAAAGACGTAGCTGGCGGCTACGATGAACAGCAGGCGCAGTCGCCTGGTGCGTAGCAGCACGGCGATGGCCATCAGCACGGCAACCAAGAGGGTGTACCGGGCTGCGGACGAAGAGAACACGGGCGCATTGATTGATCGCAGCGCAAGACTCAGGGGGTCACTGTGATAGTGACGCCAGCAAAGCCAGTGCAGCGTCGCTCCGCCGACCAACACGACAAGTGACGTCGCCAAAGCCGACGGGGCCGAATCGACGGCGGCCCTTCGCACAAGCAGCCACGACAGACCCAGAAACCCCGCGACCAGGGCGAATCCCAGCCACGACGGCGCGGCGAACACCACGTAGCCGGCCGCCGTGAGCCAGGGCAACAGCAGGGCGTTTCTTCGTTCGACCAACAGCCAAATCGCCACGAAGACCAGAACGAAGAAACGGGCGTAGGCCAGGGTGTTAAACGGCACGTGGGATCTCGGAAATCGAGGGCGGGCGCCGGCAGCCAAGCACCCCGAGCTTCAAAGATCCAGCGGCTTCGACGATCTGCTAGCTTGGAGGCTCGGACCGGCTCGAATCGGTCCGGCCGTCGCACTAAATGCCTCCCGCACGCGTTGTTCTCTGGGTCTCAACCGTCGGTGCCCTCACGTTGGCGCTGCGCAGCGTTGCCATGGGTCCACCGCCGCTATGGTTCGCTCTGGCTGCCCTGTTCGGCTACCTGTCGATCTGCGGGTTCGGCATCATCTTTCCCCGGGGCGAAATGTTCGCCGATGTCGTCGAGCGCGGCGAACCTGGACGCTCGGTCGTGGCGCTCACGTTCGACGACGGACCCGATCCTCAGACTACGCCGAGGATTCTGCACGCGCTGAGCCAACGCGACTACCGAGCCACATTCTTCGTCATAGGACGAAAAGCTGAACAGCATCCCGAACTGGTGCGGGCGATTGTTGCGGCGGGCCACGAGTTGGCAATTCATGGCTACGCGCACGATCGTCTGACCGCGTGGCGCTCGCCTTCGCGAATTGCAGCGGATATTCGCAAGGCTCAGGAGGTCCTATTCGACCTCGTGGGTCAACGAATCATCTGGTATCGCCCTCCGGTTGGGCACGTGAGCCCACGCACGGCCGCAGCCGTGCGCAAGGTGGATGTTGAATTGGTAACTTGGAGCGTGCGCTGCCTCGACGGTCTCAAACGCAGCAGGCCCGCCTGCGTCGTCCGTTGCATTCGGCGCAAGCTGCACGACGGGGCAATCATTATGCTCCACGACGCCGCGGAGCGCAGCAATTTCATTCCAGCGGGCGTTGAGGCCATCGACGCTATTCTCGACACAATCGCCAGCCGAGGCTACTCAAGCGTTACGCTCAGTGAGTTGCTCGTGTTCCAGGGTGTTAAACAATAATTTCCCATGCAGAATCGAGCCCACACTCTGGCAGTTGGTCAAATCTCGATGTGTGAACTATATTGGCGCCAGAGGCCCCCAGATGACGGTCAGTACCCTGGTTTCGCCAACACCCGACAATAGTGACGGCTACATCGCAGTGGCTTCAATTCTCCAATTCTGGAGCGATGCGGGGCCCACACGTTGGTTCGAAAAGAATGCGGAATTCGACGCCGAGTTCCGCGCCCGCTTCTACGAGCTTCACATGGCCGCGGCCGCACGCAAGCTCGATCACTGGACTGAAACCGCCAGCGGCACACTTGCCCTCGTGATCTTGCTCGATCAATTCCCGCGCAATGCGTTTCGCGATACCGCTCACATGTACGCGACCGATCCGCTAGCCCGCTATTTCGCGACGCTGGCGCTCGAGCGGGGCTACGATGTTCAGATCGCCAACGATCTCAGGCTCTTCTTGTACATGCCGTTCATGCATTCCGAAGAGCTAGTCGATCAAAAGCGCTCGCTCTCGTTGCAGCAACGCCTTGGGTTCACGCGCTACGCCGAGCAGCACTACAGCATCATCGCCCGCTTTGGCCGCTTTCCGCAGCGCAACCGCGCTTTGGGCCGCGTCAACACGCCCGATGAACAGGCTTTCCTCGACGCAGAAGGTTTTTCTGGTTGATACGGCACGCTGGGCAAACTCATGCATGACAAGAAAGCAACAGAGCCCGACAACACGGCGGTGCGGGTCGCCTTGTGGCGGGCGCTGCACGTACAGGTCGATTCGCCGCCGCACGTGTTCGAAGACGAAGTCGGCTTGAGGCTAGTGGCTCCGGACGACGGCTGGCAAAGCCGTCCGGACATGAGCCCGTTCACGCGGCCCTTTCGCGCCTCGATCGTGGCCCGCGCCCGCTTCGTCGAAGATCTCGTCGTAGAACAAGCTGCCTGTGGCGTCGGGCAGTACGTCATCCTCGGAGCGGGCCTGGACACCTTCGCCCAGCGTCGGCCCGAACTTGCTTCCCGGTTGCTCGTGTTCGAGATTGATCAGCCTGGTCCTCAGTCGTGGAAGCGCCAGCGCCTCGTTGAGCTCGGCTTCGGCGTTCCGTCGTTCCTGCGGCTCGTGCCAGTCGACTTCGAGGCAGGGGACGCCTGGTGGGAGCGGTTGGTGGCATCGGGCTTCGACCCCAAAAGGCCGGCAGTCCTAGCGTCAACCGGTGTGAGCATGTACCTGACAAAGGACGCGATCGCAGCGACGCTGCGCCAGGTTGCGGCGCTCGCTCGGGGCACAACGTTCGCCATGTCGTTCATGCTTCCAATCGAGCTGGCGGAACCCGAGCTGCGCCCTGGGATTGAGCGGGCGGCAGCAGGGGCCCGAGCGAACGGCACGCCCTTCATCAGTTTCTTCACGCCGGCAGAGATGCTGACGCTGGCTCGCGATGCAGGCTTGCGAGAGGCAGAGCACGTGTCGGCGGCTACGCTTGCCCAACGCTACTTCGCCGGCAGAACGGATGGGCTTCGTCCGCCAAACAACTCGGAGGAACTGTTGGTGGCGAGCGCGTGATTGCTGGGTGCTCTCACGCTCCTCGGCGACGCGAACGTTGCCCTGGCCCCGCGCAATGCCGCGGGTGACGCGCCAGCGGTTGCTGAGCCCAAGACAACTGCAGGATCGGCTCGAAGCACATGGTTTTCGGGTTGAATGCTCCGAACAGATCCGCGCCGATCCTGCGCCCACAATTGTCCAATCAACTACGTGGGCGCCGTCAGCCGTTGCTCGTGATCAAGAGTTCGAGATTAGCCGTCGTCGATCCCATCCGGCTGGCCCGGACCCAGACCCTCTACCTAGACCAAATCGTGACTCGACTAAGACACCCGAGTTCAATCGCATGACGGTTTGGTTTTGGGAAAGGGGAAGGGTCAGGGATTGGTTTAGCCGGATGGGATTGGGTCAGCCGGAAGCAAGAAGCCGGATGGGGATGACGGCGCGTGCGCTCGGTCTCATATCGGAACCTCACGGCTTTGGGGGAGCCGGAAGGGTTGGCATCGGGCATGGATCGACGGCGGGATTTCTCGTGGGGCGAGGTGCTCCTTCCGCCGTGAAGGAGCACTTCGCCATGGATGAACATCAACACAATCATTCTCTCGGTTCTTCGTTGCCGCATCATCGTTTGCTCGTGTACCGCAAATCACTCGAATTATTGGCTGCGGTTCGTGCGGCGCAGGTTCGGGACGCTAAGCTTCGGGATGAGGCTTTGCGCGCCGCAAAGGGCTGTTGCCTCAATATCGCAGAGGGCGCTGGCCGGGTTACTCGGGCTGATAAGGCCCGCGCGTATGCAATCGCTCGCGGGGAATGCGTTGAGTGCGTTGCGGCGGTCGAGATTGCCGGTGGCGCCGGCGACACCACCGCCGATTGCGTTGCGGTCGTTACTCGGCTTGGGAATGACGTGTATTTGATGTTTGGGGGGTTGGTGAGGTAGTTGGGTGAACGCGCCTCTTCACGCTGACCCTATTTGGTGGCTCGTCGGGCGGCGCCCGACTTCGATTTTTTGAGGCGGCGCTTGGGTCACTCAAGGACGCGCAGGCAGCGTTTCGGGTCGCAGTGGCTTGGGTTACATTTCGAGTGCTGCCGCGTCTGAAACCTGAGATTGCCGGGCGCGGGCGGGTTTTTGGATTGGTTAGGAGGTAGGTGACCGGCGGTTGTATTATCCGATGGTCTCACGCACCGGGTGCCTTGAATATGACGGACCGTGAATTGCTACGCAGCATGTTCGCCGCGGTAGAAGTCGCAATCCCGCAGAATCTTCTCCGCGTCGTGCACGACGTACAGGTTGGACGACTGAAAGTCATCCATGCGCTGGGCATTCAGAACGTCCATCGGTAGCTCCGTTTCCCAGTTGCTGGTTACTTTCGATTGAGCGCTGGCAATCTCGGTCAGTCGCACTTCAGGGAAGAGAATCGCGCGATTTGCATCGAAGCAAGCCACTGCGACCGAAAAGTCACGCCGACTGCGCGCCGGAAACCCGCGAGCGGTCAAAAACGCGGCCGCGCCGTGCGCTGGAGAACGTCGAGTGCTCAACAACGCGACGGCTCCGCGCGCTGGAAAGGGAGTTCCAAAAAACGTGGGGGCGGCGAAATTTTTCGGGGTTGATTGTTCGAAATTTGCGAAGGCTCGGCGATTTTCCGAGCTCGCTGATTTTTTGTAGCAGGGGGTTCGCGCGAAAAAGCACTCGGCGTTTAAAATCGTACTAGGGGGTGGCGTTTTGAAGCACTCGCAGTTTCCCGGCGCGCTGGGTAGACGCGCGTTGGAGCACTTCGAGGGCTCCGCGACGCTGCTTCGTGCTGCGTTGGGGGGGGTGGGAAGCGGTGGTGCCAATTTGCAGGAGCGCGCAGCCACATACTGGCTGGCTTTGCAGGAGCATGCAGCCAGTCGATTTGCGCCAGGGTCATGGGGGCGCGTCTACGACTATTGCGGCACAATCCGTACAATTTGGTCGGATACCTCAGCTAATGGCGCGGTCGTTCTTCGGACACACGGACCCGGCAATATTGGTCTATCCTGGTCGGGTCGAGTAACTGGTTGGGCAGCTTATTTTTGAGAATGGGAGGAACCAAGATGGCTGAATACATAATTGGAATATCACAGTTTGGTGGCACCCTCCTTGTAGTTCTTGGCTTAGTCAAATATGTCTTCAAGGCAAATCCTCTCATCCTGATGCCCGCATATGTGTTTATGACGCTTTATTTGCTCGATATCTTTCTGTTGGAACGGATGACGTTAGGCAAAAACGAGGGTTCTCTTTATGTCATATGGAATCTCACAGTAGCGGGGTGCTTCATCGCCAGTTTGGTTCTTGCCTATACGCAACGAGTTCCCATTTACGCATTTATGGTATCTCTTCTCTTCCAGATTCCTTTTTGCCTTTACGTTTGGTACTCCGCAGGATACGGATTCACTCATAAATCCTAAGTTTGCTTGATGAATGCATCGCCCAACAGTTCATTGCAGGCAGCGCTTACCGGTAGTCGTATGCCGACCAGATTGTCGAGGGTTCGTTCGAATTTGTTCTCAACGACATCGTCGAGGAACATCTCGCGTAGGGTCAACGGGCGTCACGCCCAGCCCCATCCCCCCAAGCCTCGACCCCCGACACTCATTCCCCATCCGATTCAACATTCCCCCAATCCCCTGCCCCTGCACCCTGCACTTTGATCCCACGAAACAGCGCCGTCCGCGCGCCGATACCCCCGTGTCGAGGGGCGAGGGTAGGTGCCGTAGAACAGCTGGGGCCGGGCGGTTGACCAACTAAGATCTCTTGCCAGCACCGCGGATCCTCTTGACATGAGCCATGTCGCGATATATTGTTAGCATATCGCGACATGCCGTAATGGCGACGCATGTCGCAACGAAAGGAGCAAACACATGTTCGGACCTGAAGCGAACTTCGCAGATCGAACGGGCGATCATGGCTGCGACGACCGGACGTTGTGGGCGATGAGCGGCAGAGGACACCGAAGACTCGGAGGGCACGAAGGCGGTGGCGGGGGTCCTTTTGGCTTCGGACGTGGAGGCAACCCGTTTCGGCGCTTTCCGTGGGATTTCCTTCAGACGGGCGCGCGAGCGCGTCGTGGAGACATTCGCGCCGCGATCCTGGCGCTGCTCGCCGAGCAACCGCGCAACGGCTACCAGATCATGCAGGAGCTCGAGCACCGCAGCAACGGCATGTGGCGGCCCAGCTCGGGCTCGGTCTATCCAACTTTTCAACAACTCGAAGATGAGGGCCTGGTG
The DNA here is from genome assembly GCA_963811985.1 of uncultured delta proteobacterium. Lineage (GTDB taxonomy): Bacteria > Myxococcota_A > Polyangia > Polyangiales > Polyangiaceae > FEN-1139. The sequence goes on along the minus strand of CAWEUH010000025.1, from coordinate 651,013 downwards.
AGCGCGATGTCGAGCGGCAGTGGCGGCAGTGGCCGCAACTACCAACTCACCGAAGAGGGCCAAGCCTACGTCAAGGCCCATCCCGATGAAGTGACCGCGCCGTGGGAATCGATGGGCGGCGACGCCCAAGAGCAGATGGGCGACTTCAGGGCGTTGATCGTCGAGGTCGCCTCAGCGGCGAGGCAGGTGATTGGCTCGGGCAGCACCGCTCAAGTCGCAGACGCCAAGAAGATTCTCAAGGACGCGCGCAAGGCTCTCTATCAACTCCTCGCCGAGGACGACAAAGAGGACTAACCCCAGACGCGCGACGGGCGCCAAGGAACGAGACATCGCACCCCTTGTGGGAATCGCTGCGCCCAAGCGCCCTGAATGAAAGCAGGAAGCATGACACACCCAGGTCGGTCGAACAGCAGCGCCTGGCAAACTCCCGGCACCAGCTCCCCGCCGGTCACCGTAGCGGTCGAGGCCCGCAGTCTGACGAAGACATTCGCCACGAGCCGCGCGGTGGATGGCATCGATCTCACGGTCAAGGAAGGTGAGATCGTTGGGGTGCTCGGCCCGAACGGTGCCGGCAAGACCACGATGCTACAGATGTTGGCGACGCTGATGCCGATTGACAGTGGGGAGGCGAGGATCTTTGGCTACGACGTCCGCACTGAGGGCCACGCGGTGCGACAACTGATCGGCGTCACTGGCCAGTACGCGTCGGTTAACGAGAACCTGACAGCCCGCGAGAACCTGTGGCTGTTCGGTCGCCTGCAGGGGCTATCCTCGAAGAAGGCCCACAGCACTGCCGACGACCTACTGACAAAGTTCGACCTGACCGAGGCGGCTTACCGACCCATCTCGCAGTTCTCCGGCGGTATGCGCCGCCGCCTTGACCTAGCAGCCAGCCTGATCACAAGACCCGCAGTGATCTTCCTGGACGAGCCTACGACCGGTCTCGACCCCCGCACGCGCGGCCAGATGTGGGAGACGATCCGCGACCTGGTCGCTCAGGGTTCCACCCTCTTGTTGACTACCCAGTACCTCGACGAAGCCGACGCCCTTGCCAGCCGGATCATCGTAATCGATCGTGGCCGGAAGGTCGCCGAGGGAAGCCCCGCCGAGCTCAAGTCCAAGATCGGCACATCGAACCTTCGGGTCCAGCTGGTCGAGGGCGCCGACACGGCGAAGGCGGTCGCGCTAGCTGCGGGACTGACCCGTGACACACCGATCCTTATGCCGACTGGCTCCGGATTCAGCGTCAAGTTGAGCGACGCGAATCAGGCTGCCGATGTCCTCATCGCGCTCCGGGACCATTGCCTCGACATCGCCAACGCCACCATCGACCAATTGACGACGTGTTCATGGCCCTGACCGGCCGCCCCCAGCAATCCCCCGTCCCTGAAAGCGGAGCGAGGGAATCATGATGGCAACTATCATCGACCCAACCACCACGTTCGTACCGGCCGCGCGCACCGTCCAAGCGTCAGTACCCATTCGCGACGCGCTAACGCAGATATGGACGCTGGCATGGCGCGCCCTCATCAAGATGCGCAGAAACCCTGAGCAGCTTGTCGACGTCACCGCGATGCCCGTGCTGTTCACCGTGATGTTCGGGTTCATGTTCGCCGGGGCCATCGCCGGCAGCCAAGCGAGCTACTTGCCGATTCTCATTCCCGGCATCATCGCCATGACCACCATCACCGCGTCCGTAGCGGCCGGAGTCCAACTCCGCGAGGACATGGACAAGGGCGTATTTGATCGGTTCAGGTCGCTGCCCATCGCCCGGATCGCCCCGCTCGCCGGACCGATGATGGCCGACCTCGCCCGCTACGCCATTGCGGCCGGCGTCACCCTCACCGTGGGCGCGCTCATGGGCTACCGCCCTGGCGGTGGCGTGCCCGGCGTGGCTGCCGGAATGGCGCTCGCCGTCGTCACCGGCTGGTCCCTCGCCTGGATCTTCATGTGGATCGGCACGATCACCAAGACCGCCGGCGCCGTCCAGGGCATGTCCATGATGATCATGTTCCCTTTGGCTTTCCTATCCAATGCATTCGTCCCAGTTAGCACCCTTCCTGGATGGCTCCAGGCGCTGACGTCGGTCAACCCTGTCTCGCATGTCGTCTCGGCACTGCGTGACCTGATGAACGACGGCACATTCAATGCTCAGGTCGGATGGGCACTACTCGGAGAGGCAACGGTCGCCGCGATATTCATTCCGCTCGCCGTTCGCTCGTACTCCCGACGGGTTTGACAACGGCCTGTAACCGCACATTTCGCTCGGACAACGGCCACCGGCTCCGGAGGCGATCATCCGGAACCGCGGGCGCACGTGAGCCGTTTCAGGGAGATGAGGCCGCACTCCCCGCACTGCACCGCGATCCCGACGATCGAATCGCCACGCTTCGCGGTGAGCATTCCCACACCAGGAGCGCTGCTCAAGCACCGCTTTCCGCCGTCGCGATTCGCATGTCCTTCAGAAGCCGCGCCGTGTCGGCGAACTCGGCGGACAGGCTGGTGGCGCTCGTGGCGTTCTCTCACTGTGAACCAGACGCGATGTCATCGGGACACCTGTGGTCGGAACCAGGATGCGGATGCGAGGTTAGCAGCAGAACCGCCGTCGCCGTTAGACGCGGCTCTCGCTTTGTTAGCCGATCTCTGATCGCTCTCAGAGCCGTTAAACAAAAGGCCCGTCTTGCGACAGGCGTCGGGTTTGTCTGGCTCCCGGAAGGGTTGCCATGCAAGAACCGCTTTAGCAACTTGCCACTGCCCACTTCTAGATACCCCGAACGGGCAGATTCCCCGCTAGTACCGCCAATGATCGTGCTTCTGCTCAACCGAGCTGAGGAGTTCCGGAGGCTACTCGATTCAGGGGCCGTTCGGAACCAGGCCGACCTGGCCCGGATGTTCTGCTTAACACGAGCAAGGGTGACTCAGCTTCTTCAGCTCCTTGACCTGGAGCCAAGCATCAGGGCTTATGCGAAGAGCCTACCTCCCGGGACACCCACGAACATCGTGACGGAGAGGGGGTTACGGCTGCTGTTGAAGTTGCCCCCATCGGTTCAGCTTCGAAAGGCTAATCGGACCGTACAGGGCTTCTCGGAGTACCTGACAGGGGTACACATTTCAACCGACTCGAAGCTTCTCGATGATGACCTTGTTCAGACTCGTGTGGCTCTCCTCAGCCTGAATGGCCAAGGCTCGGTGGAGCGCCGGAGGAAGTCGGACCCTTAGCTCCCCGGTGAACTTCTTGGTGGATAGTGGTTCCGGGAGCAGCTCACCGTTCTTCTTCATGTCCTTGAGGCAGTCAACGACCACCTTTCGAATGCCCTTGAGGGCTCCGTCCTGTTTCTTGTCGAGCCAGCTCAGGCTTGGGAACTCAACGCAGGTCCCCACGAACTCCCCGTCCTCTTCGGACCAGGATACTCGATAGGTGTAGTGGTCAACGTTGGGCATACTAGCCTTCCCTTCCTTCGTGGCTGAGCCTGTCAATGGCGTCGAGGAGTTGTCTGACCTGGTAAGGTTTGGCCTTGCCATGATCATTCTGGAGATTGACCCTTGGATTTCCAACCCAAGGCATCTTGAACACCATGTGGCTGCTCCCCTTCTGTCGGGCAGCTCCAAAGTAATGCTCGGCAACCTTGATGGCATCGACGAACCGAACCCCGGTTGGGGCTTGCCTCATCTTGGCCAAGAGCTTGTCGATGGGGTTCGACATTGGTGGACCCCATTATGGTGTCATATTTGACACCATAGCGCAATGTTGCCCTTGATCTTGGCCGAAACAACCTGCCCAAAGCCGGCGCTTCAAGTGGGTCAACCTTCGACGGTGCTCCCCGCGAGTCGGACACCCCTGACACCCAGTCCGATAGAGCCGAAAACTGGAACCACCGATCTAGATTTTTCGAAGGCCACGGCATGTTCAGATGGGACCCATTTCAGGGGGTACCTCGTTGATCCCCTCTACGGTGATCCAATTGATCCCCGCATGAATTAGAGGCTTCGGCCTCTCCTAGACAGGTCAGAGCGGTAACCAAGCGTATCCTCAGGACTGTCATCCTCTTGTGTTCAGGTTGAAACGGAACCCAACTTGAAGACGAGCACTGGACTTAGACTGATGAGTCCACATCGAGTTCTATGATTGAGAAGGCCGTCAGCATTCGGGCATCGGCTACAATGTTCACCGTCACGAGACCACGCAACTTCCGACCACCTTCAGCAAGGACCTCGAACCTAGCTCCATTCGATTCATTGCGCGCGTGAACCTCAAAGAACCGGCATGAGCCCCTCACGATGTTCATCGTCTGGCGGATGGAGGACTCCACATCCTCGGTGGTGACTACGCAACCATCACTATGCTGGATAATGAAATCATCAGGAATTTCAGGAAATGTGGGTGGAATTGTCCAGACTCTGGGGTGGTCATGCGGGTCTTCTCGTGTCCGCGCCTGACGGTAGCGGTATCGATGGGCAACTCGGTCAGCTATGTCAACATTGGATAGCAACATCGGGGCCTCTCATGGACATGGGCATTGAAGGATTCTCGGACACTACCGACGTGGTAAGGCTGCGAGCGAGGCCGACTACCGAATCCGTGTCATGCTCGGTGATTGTTCTATTTGGCGGATCTGATGCACCTGCACCTGCACCTGCAAGTGCGGCAATGAGGCTAACAGAGGCGCCCCTCCAGGTTCACGCATCCGCAACGTGTGGACCTACTTCGTGATGTCAATCGAACTCGCGCATGATCAAGGGCCGCGGACTGAGATGAGTTCACGGCTTCGAAGAAGGCGCCCAAAGCAACTATGGCCTCATTCACCAGTTCTGGAGCATCGGAAGAGCCATGTTCGACGATGTACTGCCTTGCTACCGCCCACAGATCCCCAAGACGATGGTGAGTGGTAAAGTCGGCTCCGACCTTACCTCGGAGTTCACGACCCAGTACGATAAATTCCTTGAGGGCCAGCTCGACGTGGTGTCGCCAAAGGAAGGCCAACGGGAAGATGCTGTACTCCGGGCTCAGTCAACTGCACTCGGTCGAATGCTCGAAGAGGGCCTCAGCCGCCCGCAAGTAGCCAAGCGAATAGGCGCGAGTACCGACTTCTTTGGACCCGAGTACCCAGTTCAGGTTTGCGTTCAGATGCCAAGGCTCGCCCGGTCCGAAGCAGATTCGATGAATATCGGGCCAAACGAACGGCGGTTCATTAACGTCATCATCCGTGGTCACGGTCACCTCTCAACATGCCAACCCATACTCAATCAGATTTGGTCCCAGCCGGACCATCAGATGTCAAGGTCACGAAGCGACGCCACAATGCTTTCCTCGTCTCCAGGCTTGCAATGACAACCCACTGGAACAGGTCCGGCGGGTACTCGGGGCTTATCATTGTCCCGATAGCCCACAGGCCTACACGATGTCCCCGTTGTCATTGTTGGTCTTGTCGCACCGTCACTCCACTACCCAATCGAGGATCGAGGATGCCATTGCCACTCACCATGTGGTCATTGGTCTCAGCCGGTATGCCCGTGAGTGTGGCGTGTAGGTCTGAGCTTTTTTCCAGCCCAGGTGAATGAGGTGTCTGCCCAAATGCTCCGCTACAACCTCTTTGTCTTGGTGCAAGAGGGTACCCGAGGTGCGGATTGAACCGGAACTCTGGTGTTATCGTGGGGTAGGCGGCGTATACTAGGGGATCACTAATCAATCTTTGATTGGGGAACTGCCCATTGAGGGAACCATGAAACACGTGTTTGCACCGATTATGTTGACCTTGATCTCTTGTTCTGCCAGCAACGGCGCTATACCCTCTCCGGATGCCACGGGCGGCTCTTCCAATACTGTAAACACGTCCTCAACGGTAACCGGCGGAACAACTTCGTCACCAGTTGCAACTGGTGGAACTAGGTCTGTTCTGACTGCGACGGGTGGGAGTTCCCCCTACGCAGTCAGTTGCCTACAAGCGGTGTCTAACGGCATAACAAGCTATTCAAGCGTTGGCTGCGGCTCCGAGACTGCAGCATATTGCCAATATGCTTGTTTTGCCGAGAACTGTTACACGTCGCTCTACAATTACCCGCAAGCGACCGTAGATGCGCAAGTGCACTCGTATCTTTGTCTTGCAAAGCAAACAAGCGAATCTTGCGTGACTATGTCTTTGCCTACTGACTGCACTACGGGAACTGGCGGAACATCGTCAACCGGAAGCACTTCCCAGGTCTCTTGCTTTACAGAGACCACTATCGGTAGCACAATCGAGTGTACAGTAGCGAATTTTACTGCTGATTTCTGCGCTACTTACCAAACGGACTGGCTTTCGGCTGGCATCGGTAATGAGGTGAATAGTATCCCTACTTCGTGCAATCGACCTGCTTCAATCCCATCTACAGATTCATGGTGTTGCGGCAAAGATTCTGTCGGGTGGTGTAATTGCATGAACACTTCAACAACTTGTTCAGCCCTAGCAACTGCAGAAAGCTGGACATTGACCAGTAGCTGTCCGTGAGTGTGGCGGCGACTAATGTCCATCTCAACCTTCTGTGATGTAGCCGCCCGTCTACGTGATGACCTGACCTCGATACTGACAAGTGAGGGTTTCAAGGTACCAGAATTTTCTAAGATTGATGTCCATCAAGGAGTAGTGGACGCCTTGAGCGCTTACCTCCGAATCAGGTTCAGGAGTATATCTAACAAGACCAGAACTGTTCAATGGTCATCGGAACTCAAGCAGAGACCAGTAACTGTGGACACCCGCACAGCTTTGGACTTGATTCAGGCTGAATTTGAGAGTGCAAATGTGGTTGCCCTCACTCAGAGGCTAACTCGTCAGTACTATGACTCCAAGTTCGATGATCGACTGCTGAATGACCTAGGGGTTCTGCATCTTCATTTAGGCCCACTCGGGGCTATCACCAAAGGGAACCACCCTATGGCTGGGGGCGCCGATGATCTGCTATTCGTGTACATCGATGGTGATGTTGCGTACTTCTTAGATGCTAGGGGGCATAAGTCTGGTTTCAATTTTGATGATTACTACTTCATGGGAGTCATCCAACGAAACTGGCCGGACTTGCTCAAGCAGTACATATACCCTCGTGTGCTGGGGATTAACCCTAAGCGTTCATCTGAAGAGCGAGCAGCCATGCGTAAGGCTGGGTTTTCAGTTCCACTTGAAATGAATGGGGATGTGTATGCTTCACCTGGAGGCGGCATCATGTCAAACGGGATGGGTGTCGGAGTCGCCCTGGGTGTTGATAAGGTACTAAACGGACTTCGTGAATACATCGACGAAATTGAGAAAGTGTACGGGTTAGAACACTCGTTGATGGTGGAGGTTGCAGGGAATGTCCTAACCCTAAAAGACGAGAACACCTCAAAGGAGTTCGTGAACTTCACTCTTGACTGGTGAGATACAGAATCAGCAATGTCCAAGACGCTGACAAGACCCAGTAAGGACCCTCTCGCTCTAGAGGATGTCAACCAACGTATCCTGAGGTACCACAAAGACGTTGGAGCCTGGCCTAGTAAGAGAAGTGATTCAACGGGTAGTCGAACTTGGGGGTCTATAGATCAACGGCTCAGGCAACACAACTCAAGTTTGTCACAGAGATGCAAAGAACTAGGGAAACCTGTAGGGCTGCCGTGGACCAAAGAGCGCGCAATAGAACTCATTCGCGATTATCATGCAAGGACAGGCAAATGGCCCAATAGCGGTAGTGGCTATATCGAGGGGGATGGCCGTATCTGGGCAGCACTGGATTCAGCTCTGAAACTACATCATGCCTCAAGTATATCCCAATTGTGTGGTGAGCTAGGAAGACCCGGCTTGATGACCCTTGATGATCTTGACCAGATCATATTGAGCTATAACACTAGATTAGGGAAGTGGCCTGTAGCTTGCTCAGAGGTTGCTACCAATGGCGGGCCTACTTGGAATGCCATAAGCTTACAGCTAACTAAGCATCATCAACGAAGCTTGGCTCAACAATGTGCACAGCTCGGAGAGAGTCTCGGCGGCAAGTCGCGGGGACTTACGCCGCAGGCGGGTAAGTATGGGACGAGAGAAGGGCTTTCCAATGATCTTGTAGATTCTCTTGTTCTTGAATACAAGAACCTAACCGGAAAGTGGCCTCACACTGGAGCTGGAGTGATTGGTGGTTTGACACGTACATGGCTATCAGTGGATAAGTGGTTGAATCGTCACTGCCAGCAGAGTTTGTCCAAAAGGTGCATGATATTAGGTAAGAAGAAGGGTACATTCTCACTTGAGTCCATTGGGGCTTTCATTCTGAGCTACCACGAAAAGACCCGCAAGTGGCCTCATTCCCATCTTGGGGCAGTCGAGGGAGACGGGAGAACTTGGGCTGCTGTTGACGCTTACCTAAAGGGGCAAGGTACCAATCTGTCGCAACTATGTAGCAACCTTGGTAGGACTGGTGGAAAGTATCTACCAGAGGGTTCAATAGTGGAATTCCCAGAATTGACCTTGAGGCCAGGCCAACAGGGGTTTGACAGGGAGCTACTTAGAAAGACCCTTCATCTACCCACAGGACTAGTGTTGGACTTCGCCAAAAAACACGGAATATCCAATGAAGCTAGCTTAGTCTCCCAAAGAGGCCTGCTCAAGAAAATTGAGAATGGGTATGACCACAGGTCAGCCTACCGTGACTACGTAACTGACAATCGAGACAAGATCAACCGGTCAAGACGCACTCGTCACGCAAGAGACTTAGTTGAGAGACCGGAAAAGGTTGCCCAAAAGCGTGCTGCTTCTGTCGAGTACTACAACTCTAATCGAGAAGAACAGTTAGTCCATAGGCGTGAATGGTACACGAAGAACGCTGAGAAGATGTCCTCGGAAGGTCTGCTTCTTCGGGCTACTCAACGCGAACTGTACTTGTGGAAGAGCGCGAAAGATCGAGCAAGACGTTCTGAATTGGACTTCGATATTGAACCATCGGACATAGAGGTCCCTGAGTTCTGTCCGGTGCTTGGCATCAAGCTATTTGTTCCTAGCCAATCAGAGGGTCACAAGAAGGTCCGTCCGGACTCCGCTACTCTTGATCGAATTGATCCAAGGAGGGGATACGTGAAGGGAAATGTCTGGGTAATTTCATTCAGAGCCAACACTATCAAGAGCGACGCTACTCCAAACGAACTGAAGGTCATAGCGAGCAGCTACAGCGAGCGTCTGGGAGAGGGTCAGAGCTCGGTTCGCCCCAGAGAGCAGTCTAGGGCTACTCTTCTCAGGGTTTCCAGTATGCGGAGAGCGGCCAAGAGGAGAGCTGGACACAAGGGTCTTGATTTCAATCTGGAGGTAACCGACATAGAGATTCCAGAGTCATGTCCGCTATTGGGTGTGCGACTTCACGTACCAAGGAATACGGGCTTACGTGAGCTTACCAAACCCAACTCGGCCACGTTAGACAGGATTAACTCGGCGAAGGGGTATGTAAAGGGAAACGTCTGGGTGGTCTCTCACCGCGCTAATACTATCAAAAGCGACGCCACCCCTGAGGAATTGAGAAAGGTGGCGGAGGCTGTCGAGAGAAGACTCAAGTCCATCCGAGGTCAGGTGGCGGATTAGGTTCGTTGTACGACATACTCCTATGACGCAGGAGGAAGCCAAGTCAGGCGGCGGTCGGCCTTTTCCAGGGTTCGAATGTTGAGATCCTTCTGGCTCATGCGTAATAGCCAGTATGACGGATGATAATGGAACGTTCTCAGCTACGATCCACGACACCGAGACTAGCCTACAACTTGCGGGTGGTAGCCAGGGCATCAGCAAGGACCTACAAGAACTCGCCCAAGCGGCCAGGTGTTTTGCAGACAACAGCAAGGCGAGTAGTACGAGGCGGGCTTATAGGTCTGACTGGAAAAAGTTCTCTAGTTGGTGTTGCTTGGCCGGCTTGCCCGGGTTACCTGCTACTCCCGAGGTTGTAGCCACTTACATCACCCATCTAGCCTCATCCAAGAAGGTGGCCACTATTTCAAGGTCACTGGTTGCCATCAGCCAAGCTCACAAACTGGCAGGTTTCACGTCCCCCACCTCAGCATCGGTTGTACTTGAAACGTTCAAGGGCATTAGGCGCAGTCTAGGTGTAGCTCAGACTCAAAAGGCTCCTCTGCTTGTGGATCAGATTCGAGCTTGCGCTCAGATTCCCGCCCTTGGACTTACTCGGAGTCAGGGATCGGGCTTTGATGCTGCTCGGGTTTTCTATGGCCGCAAGACGCTCCGAGTTGGCGGCCCTAGACATTGAGGACCTCACTTTCACCCCAGACGGCTTAGTGGTGACTATCAGACGGTCCAAGACTGACCAGGAACGTGAGGGCCGGTGTGTTGGGGTACCCTTCGGGACCATTCCAGAGACCTGTCCAGTTCGGGCAGTTAGGGCTTGGTTGGAGGCATCCACGATAGCCGAGGGTCCTCTCTTTCGACCTGTAGGAAGATGGGGCCACGTCCAACCTCGAAGGTTGGACGATAGGGCAGTGGCAAGAGCAGCTCAACGGTACGCGATGATGATCGGGCTCGATCCCAAGGCATTTGGGGGGCATTCGCTGCGGGCCGGCCTTGTCACTAGCGCAGCTCGGGCTGGCAAGGAGGAGCGACTCATCATGCTCCAGACGGGACACCGAACCACCACGATGCTGCGAAAGTACATCCGACAGGGGACGTTGTTTAGTCAAAACGCGGCCGCGGGCCTACTCTGAATCGGCTGTATTTCCGTCGATTGCGACGCCGCCTGACACGCGGACCAGTCATTTTGCTCATCGGTGTATCGGTCGGGGTGAAAAGTCCCGCCGCGTACCAAGGTAACAAGTCCTTCATCGCCAAACAGATAGTAGATATCGTCGGTTTGCCATCCGAGAAGCCGTTCTTTGAGCTCTGCTGCGGGAGTGGCGCAGTATCCTGCGCCGCTGTCGAAGCCGGTCACCGACCAGAGCTAATCACAATGGTCGATCTATCCCCATGGGGGCATTTCCGGCGTGCAATCGGGGATGGCTCGTTCGACCTTCGATACTTTGAATGCCTCCTCAACAGGGTCCCCGCGGACCCGAGCAAGGTCCGGGGGTATCTTACGGAACTTGCTGCTCAACCACCCGACGAACATGTGGCAGAAACATTCGTCTTGCTCCAATCAGGGACATACTCAGGCAGACCAGTCACCATCGCGGAGGGACGCTGGCAGATACCAGGATATCGCGGGTATTGGATTCCGAAGGTTGGTAGCCGCAGTCGAGGAACCAAACATCCGATGAGCCCGCAGCCGAAGTCGATGCTGGAGCGGGTCCGAGTAATATCCGCTAGAATGAAGGGGGTACGTGGAGTGTGCGCCGACGTTCGAAAGGTCAGTTCCTCAATTGGTGCTGCAAAGGTCTACATAGACCCTCCCTACGCGGGCAAGTCGAAGTATTGGTACAACGTAGCGCTCTCAGACGTAGTCGGAACGTGCTGGGCATCGGAGGCGCGACCTCTTTCGAACATTTCGATGAGACTATCCGTAGGGAGACCCGATGGCGGACATTCTGCCACACGAAAGGGACTTCCTGCTGAGGAGTGGCTGAGCCTCGTTGGATGGGTCGATGATCTACAGGACTAACGACGACCAGTCGCCCGCTACGCCCCAACCACCGACCGAGCCTTCGACTATCTGACATTTTAGAATGTTGAACATTCACAAGGTTTGAATGTCGGATACTTACCTGTTCGAAGTAGCACGGACCTGGACTCCCAACTGGGATACTGGGACACGTCACGCCTGCATACCGAGAGCTATGGGCCATTGAGCCTAATGCCTGCTTTGGACTTAGGCATCCAACTGTCAAACGTTTCAACTGTTAGACCTACCAGCATTCTAGATGTCGAACACTTGACTGACTGGTCTGAGCCGAAGGCGCAGCTCGGTAGCCCGAAGACTGACAAACCTACGGGTACCAGATGATTCGACCCTAACCAGCCCGGCCTGCTGTAGGAGCGCGCAATGGTAGGAGGCGGTTGACTCGTGCACTCCGACGACATGAGCCAGCTGGGAAATGGTTTTGGAATCGCCGCCAGCGAGCGCGAAGACCATTCGGGTGCGAGTCCGGGAACACAACGCCTGGCCGACGGCATTCAAGTCTAGAGGGTCAACGGACATGTCAATGAACGAGTATCAATGGATAAGCGCCTTCGCCGATTTCGAGGGCTACTTTGATTTCTGTCCATGCGATGAAAGTTTTTTTCGGGTCCCCCCTGCGGATGGGTTGGACTTCCGGGGCCTCAACCCAACCGGGATTCTGGCCTCCAAAGACCATCCAACTGGAACGTCGGAACATTCAAACAATCAGAATGTTGGACGTTTCAAGTGTTTATTGCGTATTCCGACACCACTTGAGCGTCCATTCCGAAACAACTTGAACAGTGATTCCGAAAGCACTTGAGCGGTCATTCCGACGCACTTGAACACGTCGGGCTCGGGGGCCGCAGCGCAGATATAGGTGGTCTGGGTGAAGGCTGTGAGAACTCGTCGGATGTGCCGAGCGACGGTGCGACGACGGGTGGATGTCGAAACGCCTCACCATGCGAAAAATACGAGAGATACTTCGGTTGACTTACGAATGCGGCCGTAGCCAGCGTGAGATCGCGGTCTCGCTGTCGATAGCGGTAGGCACGATTTGCGGTCACCTCAAGCGGGCTCGCCAAGCGGGACTCACCTGGGAACGGGCGCAGTCGATGACAGACAGCGATGTCGAGTCATTGTTGTATCGCTATGACAATCCTGGCCACGTGTCGCAACGCGCAGCGATTGACTATGCCCATGTGCATCAGGAATTGCACCGGAGTACGGCGACACTCGAGCTGTTGTGGGTTGAATATCAGGAGGGGGTGGCCGCCCGTGGTGAGGGTCTCAAGCCGTACCAGTACAGCCAGTTTTGCGGACTCTACAAGGCATGGCAGCGATGTCTCAAACCGTCGATGCGCTGCGTGCATCGCGCGGGCGAAAAGGTCTTTATCGACTACTCAGGCCGAAAGCCGCATCTGACTGACCCTTGCACGGGAGAGGTGCGCGAAGTCGAGCTACTGGTAATGGTGCTGGGTGCAAGTAGCTACACGTACGCCGAATCCACGTACACGCAGACGCTACGGGACTTTGTTGACTCGAACATTCACGGATTCGAATTCTTCGAGGGTGTGCCTGAAGTAGCCGTTCCCGACCAGCTTCGCAGCGCAGTGAAGGGACCGGACCGCTTCGAGCCCGACATCAACGCGACGTACTTGGACATGGCGCAGCACTATGGCATTACCGTGATTCCGGCGCGGCCCCGCAAGCCCAGAGACAAGGCGAAAGTCGAGGGCGCAGTGCTCATTGTGCAACGCTGGATATTGGCGCGACTGCGTCGGCGAACATTCTTCACACTCGACGAATTGAATCAAGCCATCTGGGAGCTATTGGATGAGTTGAATTCGCGTCCCTTTCAGAAATTGGAAGGCTGTCGCCGCTCGACATTTGTTGAACTTGAGCAGCCGGTGCTTCGAGCCTTGCCGCCGATGCGCTACGAGTTTGCCGAGCGCCGTGCAGCGCGCGTCAATATCGACTACCACATCGAATTTGACAAGCGTTACTACAGCGTCCAATACCGGCGTGTACACCAGCGAGTCGAAGTGCGCGCGACGGCGGCGCTCATTGAGATCTTCCAGAACAATGAGCGCATCGCGTCGCACCGACGGAGTCACGGCCCGCTCGGAACGTTTGTAACCGATCCAAGTCACCAGCCCGAAAATCATCGAGACCAAGTATGGCCGCCGGACAAGTTGATCAATTGGGGGGCTAGGCTGGGGCCCTCGATTGCAACGGTCGTCGAACTAACCCTGCAACGTTACGCCAACCCGGCACAAGGCTATCGTGCTTGCTTGGGTCTGCTTCGCGCCGCTGACATATACGGAGCGGGGCGCCTGAACGCAGCATGTGAACGTGCACTGAGCGTGCCCATCCCCGGCGGCCCCAAGCGCAAGTACATCGAGGCCATACTCAAGAAGGGACTCGACCAACAATCACCAGCAACATCACCCAATCGACGCGACGCGCGTCCCCACGAAAACGTGCGTGGCGGCGATTACTACGACAGAAAGGATACGATCCATTGACCACTATCGAAGAAACCCTAACGAAGTTACATGAACTCAAACTCACCAGCATGGCAAAGGCCGTGCGCGAACTCATGGATACCGCGCCCGGCAAACAGCTTTCATTTGATGAAAAACTCGGCATTGTTGTCGATCGCGAATGGACCGACCGAGACAACCGACGACTTCTACGCCGGCTCAACGAAGCCAAGCTCTCCACCCGAGCCTCGCTCGACAACGTGCTGTGTGATCCAGAGCGCGGCGTGGACAAGGCAACCATCCGAGGCTTAGCCAATTGCCAATGGGTGAAATCAAAACACAACGTTGCGGTTATTGGAAAAACCGGCGTCGGCAAGACCTATGTGGCTTCTGCGCTGGCTGATGCGGCATGTCGTAAGGGGTATCGATCGCTATTCTTTCGAGTGCCACGCCTGCTTGAGGAATTGGCACTGGCACGAGCATCAGGCGTGTATTCCTCATTGCTCGGCAAACTCTCGCGCCTTGACGTCTTGGTCCTTGATGACTTCCTACTCAATCCAATGAACGATATCGAGCGGCGTGACCTTCTCGAAGTCATGGAAGACCGTTACGACAGATCATCGACCGTAATCGCAACGCAAATGCCGACGAAAACTTGGCACGAAGCTCTCGGTGATCCGACAATCGCAGACGCCATCTGTGATCGGCTTGTGCACAACGCCCACGTGCTCAAATTGGGTGGCCCCTCAATACGAAGAAAGAAAGCTCTAGAAACCCTGCCCCAAACAGCCTGAACTCAGCCACTCGTCGCTTCGCTCCGACCCCGCTCAAGTGCCCCGGAACACCTGCTCAAGTCCGGCCGGAATGAGCGCTCATGTTGACTGGAATCCGCAGTTTATCTCATGAGTTCCCGTAATATTGGGTGCAGGGGCGTCCAACAGCGTGTGTGGCTTGGTGACCACCGAACTGGGCAGCGGGTCAACGTTGTGCTCCTTGAACCGCAGATACTCACGTGGCCCGTCTGCTTCTTTGATCAACATTTGAACCGTTGAAAGGTTCGAAGTTCAAACTCCAACGGGCATCGTACTGGGGCGGCAGCCTGTGACCTAGTGTTTGCCCGACTCCACAAGCCAGGCCCGAACCTTCACCGCTTGGATTACGTCAGGCTTGGCCTATGCCTGGGTGATTGTCCCGAGGCGGATGAGCCCCGGACGGTTCGCAGCCGCTTTGCCCCCAACAGCAGCCTTTTGAATGTCTAACTGTCTGACATTCAGTTCCAAATTGGAGATGGACGGAGCCTGCTTCCCACGCTGGACCAGACCTAGGTCGGAGCCGAGGCCACCAAGAGGTGTCAGACGAGGGTTCTGTCAGTCCACACACACGAGGAGCCTAGCCTCAATTTAGCAAAGAACCTGGTCAACGGGACTCAGCGCTTCCCAAGGAAAAGCCCTACGGCATGAACTATTATGCCGGTGAGGTCCATACCGTGGTTGACAGCTGCATGTCCAAGAGGCTTCTCCCAATCCGGCGGCAAGTAGACGGTGACTGGCCATACGTCCTCATTTGTACGCTTTCGCTTCACTAGTTTTCTCTTGGGTTTTCCACCAGACCCAGTTGCCGGCGCAGTAGGGACCGTGGTTGCCATTGGTGATACTGCCGAAGACTCCAATTCGGACGGGGCTTTGTTCGGAGTTTCTGCACCACCATGAACAGATTGCCCTGACTTTATGAAGTTCAACGAAGGTCCCAACGGTGGGGGCCTTCTAGGCATTGGCTTCGTCACCGTCTTCGTCTTCGACATCCCTGTCTCCATTCCTAATCCGCGCGCATAGCTCACCGACTAGGTTCTCAATTTCCGTCGCTGCTTGCCCGTCACCGGACGCGGGATAATTGGTAACACCGTACCCGGCGGCCAGCGCATCCTTGTACGCAATTCTAAGGCCGAGCTGACAGTGCAGTATCTTAATTCCCCAAGGAGTCAGATCCTCTTTGAAGGTTCGACCAGCCTTCGTATTCGACTGGACCCGTGCTTGGACACCATACACCCTAAGCTCGGGGTTCTTCTCCTTGGCTTCACGGATGACGTCAACAGTAGCTTGTAACGACCACATCTCCGTAGGTGACGGAGCGCATGGGGTCAGTGCAACGTCCGAGAGAATCAATGCCGCACGAGGTACTTCTCGAAGTTCCGATGGCAGGTCAATGAAGATGTAGTCGTACCGGTCGAAGCTCTCGTGAACTACTTTCTCCAGATCCTCGCAGGTGATCGCCCTCCGGATATCTGGGGCTGGATTGCCATTTTCTTGGGCCACGACACCCCAAGTACTTGCAGTACCTTGCTCATCAGCATCGATAATCAGGACTGAACTACCTCGAACCTGAAGCTCGACCGCAAGACAGATCGCGATGGTACTCTTTGATGTCCCGCCCTTTTGGCCAACAAGTGAAATGATCACAATCTATGGTGGATCGAATGTTCAACATGTCAAATGCCGAAAGGTTGAATTGTTCAACTTTTCTTAGTGTTTCGTAACTTGGTGAACTTGGTCGAGTTGGTGGACTTGGCGCCGGTGTAGTGACTTCTGCTGGGACTCGTTTTGGTACCGGCGGGAAGATCAGGACACGTGTTTCGAACAGCCACCATAAGGTATCCAATTGATTTGTCGATACGCATCCGCACCTACTGCGTCCGACACGGGCTCAGCTTGTCGCAGTTCTTTGACAAGGCCGCTCGGACCCTTCTTGCACCCAAAGGCATCAACCACCGTTGACGGTTGCTGACCTCGGACTCCACCTCCACCACAGATGAGGAGCCCGAGGTTGACAAGGAGATGGTCTATGTCGAGTACACCGGGCTACTTGGTCAACACCGGGGACTTTGCTGCTGACTCTGTTCAGGTACGGAGGGAACTATCGCAACTCCCGAAATGTATGCGGGGTATCGTGAGTCAACTCCGGTTCGCCTATAATCAACGCCAATTGCTAGACACAATCAATGTGGCCGTGGACGAACTAGCCCACGCTGATCGAGCCTATGTCACCGTTCATCGAGAGACTGGTCCGAGCCACCAGGTCCTTCCTGCTGATCGTCGGTGCGAGTATCTTCGGATGCTCGCCAACCGACCTGGGTTTTTGAGGGGACTCAGACACCAATCGCGGAAGATTCTCCGGTCCGAGAATGTGCAACGGCAGGCCTTCCCGGGAAAGGGACTGCAACTACTTGAGAGGGTACCTGAGACCGGTCCGCTTGCGGTTCGCGGGTTGACCAGATTCAATTCCATTGAATCGATCTTCGAATGCATGAATGTTGGTGTCGCGGCAGCAGTCTCAAACTGGATCATCGATCAATCAGCGGGATCAATCACAGAGGATATCGGGCTCGACAACGAAGGTGAGCCAGCTGTCCGTATCCTAGCCTGGCATTGTGGCATCGCAGGCATTCTTGCCTTGGTCCTGGACATGTTGAAACCCCTGGACAGGAGGTTCGAAGTCACAGAAGTTGACGTCTACCGAGATCTCCGGGACCGGCAAGATTCGGCATGGTGGACCGGCAATCATGGAGTTGACCCAACTGACGGAGAAAAGATCACACCTGTGGTCGCCCGGTACCACGAAGTTCCAACCCTCAAGGTTGACTTCATTGTGTTGGACATGCCAGCACCCTCAGATGAGTCTGGCCGCAACATCAGAAACACATGGAAAACTCAGGAGGAGCGAAGGCTCCGTGATCCTGGGAGGCTCTCGATCAAGATGTGGCGAAAGGAACTACGAGCCTGCCTGGATCGGCTTCCAATCCTCCTCGCCGGCGAAGGTCAAGCCCTACTAGTACTACCCCTTGGGGTCCGACAAGCCCGGGGGTACCAACCCTATGAGTCCT
This sequence comes from uncultured delta proteobacterium, assembly GCA_963811985.1. GTDB lineage: Bacteria > Myxococcota_A > Polyangia > Polyangiales > Polyangiaceae > FEN-1139. The sequence goes on along the minus strand of CAWEUH010000025.1, from coordinate 633,073 downwards.
TGCTGGCTGGTACCGAGGACTACCTGACACGCTTGGGATTCGAGGTCCTGCGTGACTTGTTAGTTCAAGAAGAGCACCCAGTAGCGCAACCCTTTGTAGGTACCGCAAGACCTCAACGACGTCTCTTGATCGTTCGTCGGAGGGTTACTTGAGTCCAAGGTACTACCCCGAGGATGCGCTGACCCTTTGGAACGATCCAAGTTGGGTTGGAAGGGCATGTGATGTCTATCATCACCCAGGTTACGGTCAGGGGCGACAGACTACCCGAGCCTTCGGCAAGCTAATGGTCGATGAGCTAGCGCAAGTCGGAGGCGTTTCGGGTCTCACCAAGTTGGTAGCCACCTTGGTAACTCTTCCTGTGAAGGACTTTGGCGCTCAGCTACCATCTGTCGAGATCAAGAGCGTACCCAAGAAGAAGGTACCAACCGATAGTGATGCCGGAGACGATGCCATCGACTTCTTCGAGTCCGATGAAGTCGAGCAGCGACCCATTGTGATTCCACCACTGGTCCGACGAGCTGTGTCGATCCACTTGTCCGAGATCTTGGATGCTACGGGGGACGGGCTCTTGCCCAATGAGGCCATCGCTTATCGACAGGGCAGAGCGCGCGCTGTTCAAAGAGCCATCCTAGATGTAGCCAGTACCGTTAGGAATGGCTTCTCGCATTGGATTACTCTCGACGTTAGGAGCTTCTTTCCGGCGGTCCCTTGGACCGGCATCGAGGCTACCCTCACTGACTACGGTTACTCAGAAGAGTTCACCAAGAAGACGATGGTCATGGTGATGGGCAAGTTGGAGAAGAGGTCTAGTTGGAGAACTTGGGTACCCGTTCACAATGAGGCAGGAACCCAAGCCGGACTTCGAGAGTCATCAATCCTTGCCAACCTGTTTCTGTCAAGGTTAGACCGTCGGCTACTGGCAAGATTCAAGGAGGACCTCTTTTATCGAAGGTATTCGGACGATATGCTGCTCATGGGCAAGACCAAGAAAGTGGTACGCCATGCCGTGGTCGAGGTTGAAGACTGGATTGAATCCCGCGGGCTCCACTTGAAAGGGATAGGCCCATGAAGAGGCGTCACCCTTTGCGGCCAGATACCAGGTCCTTGGTTCACTCACTAGCCAGGAAGCGAGTCGAGTTCTTGGGCGCCGAGATCAATGCTCTTGGCCACGTCTATGTACCTCGTGAGAAGGTCAGCCTCCTTGGCGCGAGAGTTGAGCACCAGCTCAAGTACTGCACAACCACCGAGGAAGACATCTACTTTGGTTACTCCAAGTTCGCCAAGCTGGTACCCCAGGGTACTCAGCGTGGAAGGTACCGATTCGATAGCGAAGACGTACTTCGAAGAGTAGTCGGGTTCAATCGATACTGGGGTGACCTTCAAGCAATCAATCTTGAGCCAAGCATGGATAATCTTCCTTGCTTGGAGCTACTAAGGGGAACCGGGTCAACTCCAGTTCCCCATCCCTGGGTTGCGTACCTTGGGGGCTTGCGGGTCCCTTCGGATGCACGCTCAGGTGGTCTGCCCGGAAGCGTCAGACAACTTCAGGGATCTGGGCAGACCGCAGTATTTCTAACTAACGAAGAGATCCGGTCCGCCTGGGAGGCAGACCCGATCACGAATCAGGTCATCGAAGATGAAGTGCAACACCAAGAGGATGATGGTGGACCCTGTACTGGTACCATGGACGAGTACTGGCAGACCATTGGCCCTTGGTTCAACCCAGATTCAGATGATGACGAGGTGGATCTCACCAACAAGGCTAACGGCCAAAGCATTGTTAGTGAGGGACATGCTACCGGCGTTCCACAAGGACGAGAAACCGAAACGGGATCAGACCTACACGCAACGGATGATGAACCGAACAAGGTCATTGCTTCCAACGCAGAGGGTCGCAACGAGGATACACCACAAGAGCGACTACGAACCCAGTACGAGGCAAAGGACGAAGACTCTGGAAGCCCGGCTGAGTCGAGGCGATTGTCGAGTATCGACCACGTTGCACATGTTCCCAATGAGGACGATCTTCCATCTGAGAACGACTTTTTTTTCAGATTCCCAGGGTCCACAGAACGCTTACCCGCGGAAGGCGCTGCCTGTCTCGACCCGGCCCCACTCCCCCGGCCCACGACGCCCGGGGGATGGGCGCTCAAGAAAAGAGATATCTACCTCGCTACACGATTGTCCCAGACCGTCGATGCCATCGAGTAGTCTCGAAGGTCGTAGACGAGAATGATGACGGTACAAGGGTCCGCGTCCAGTACACGCTAGGATCTCGGCTGGAGACAGCTCTCACTCTACTAATAAGGGAGTTGGTCGAAGACGCCGCCCTCGCCGAAGTCACGGTACTCGTCGTTCGAATGGAAACCAATGGGGTGAGCAAAGGCCTCCTCCAAAGGACAAGAGCCGTTCGGGCTCCTCGTCATTTTGAGGAGATACTCGGGCTCCACGAAGCTGCTGTCGATGCCGGGGTCCACGTTATTGTAGGGGGGCCTTCAATGATGCCAAGGTCGGTGATCGAAAAGGTCTGCGATTCTGGTGGCTCTGCGCAGAACTGACCGTCGGCCCGAAAACATCGAAGTGCGTTCCCCCCCAGAGTAGTCACCATACCCTACGCGATGTTTGCTACTGAGGCGGCATCCGGAAACAATGGAACGCGCTTTCTGTTCGGATGGGCCTGTTGTGGCCGCAAGGGCGAGAAATTCGGTTCACTTGTCCATGGAAGCTGCCTAAGAAGGCCCCATTTGCATGTTCAAAGTTCGCCCTACGACGTGGTTCGCGGCGATTCGTCAAAATCGTCAACCGCTTTACGATTTTTGGGTCTCGGCCGTGAGAACCGGTGTTTCGGTTGGGATGACCAAAGAACAAGCGCTCGCGATTGTCGAGGACGTGGGCAAGTATGGGATTCTCCTCGGCGTCAACGAAGACAATTGGAATGAATATTGTAAAGCTCGGGCGGTCTTGGGCTGGCCCATTGAACTTCGACCTATTCACGTGGTCTCAAGCCTACCGGTGAGCAAGGGCATGTATCCTTGGGAGCGGGAGCTGCTCCTACCGGTGATTCAACCCCTGGTGAGCAAGTGGCTCACGGCCAACGGCATCGATCTTGGAGGTGAGCCATGAAGCACTCGAAGCGCGTGAAGAAGACTACTACTATCAAGAACGTCTTGGCCTACGCTCGTGTTAGTACGACGGAACAGGCTGAAAAGGATCTGTCGATACCCGCCCAGTTCGCGTCCATTAGGCGCTACTGCCAGGACCGTGGCTACACCATCATTGAGGAGTTCACGGAGCCGGGAGCCAGCGGACGTGACGACCACCGTAAAGCCTTCAAGAGGATGGTGGAGACAGCCCTGATACCGGACAGGAAGATAGATGCCATTGTCGTCTACCAAACCTCTCGATTCTTTAGAAACGCTGTTCAGGCCGGCGCTTACAAGGACACTCTGAAGAAGCATGGGGTCACGGTGCTCTCCGTGACTCAGGAGCTTTCGGATGACCCCATGGGGCATCTAATTGAAGGGATTTTTCAGTCCATTGACCAATACGAGTCCGAAATCAACGGTATGAGGACTACCGCGGCCATGAGAGAGAATGCCCGGCGGGGATACCTCAATGGATCTGCAACTCCCTTTGGCTTCCGTGCTGACACGGTAGTTGTAGGTCAAGCGAAGAAGAGAAAGCTGGCAGTAGATCCTCAAGAATCCGAGCTGGTTCGTGAGATCATGAGGATGTACGTCAGTGGTTCCGGGGCGAAGTCAATTGCAGTTCAGCTCAACGAGAGAGGCATCCGGTACCGGAAGGGTTCACCTTGGACCAGGAATCGAGTGCTGGATGCCATCGAAAACGAGGCCCTAGTAGGTGAGTACTACTGGGGGAAGACCGATGCGACCACGGGTCAATATGTGGATCGAGAGGATTGGATACTCATTCCTTGCGAGCCCATCATCGAGCGGGATCTCTTCGACTTGGTGGCGGACATCCGATCCAAGCGGGACCCAGTGAAGGTACCAGGTAGAACCACGTCGAGTCCCCTTCTACTCGCTGGACTATTGTCCTGCGGAAAATGTGGTTCCTCGTATTCCCTTGAGACCTCTGGCAAGACTTTGAATGATGGGGCGGCCCCGTTTAGGTATTACAACTGCTCGAAGTTCCTGCGCTCCGGTAGAGATCAATGCTCTGGCCATAGGCTTCCCACCGAGAAAGTAGAGCGAACAATCCTCAACCACATCGCTGATCGGGTATTCACCATCGATCAATGCAGAGACCTCTTGAAGGACATCGTGGAGGAGTCCGGTTTACTTAGGAAGCGGGCCTCTGACCAACGGAGGGAGTGGGAAAGGCAGTTGGCTCAAGTCAAGAAGGCCATACTGAACTGGAACCAAGCCTTCGAGAGTGGTGACCAGTCATTGCAGGAGCTGGGTACGGACCGGCTGAGGGAACTCAAGGAGCAGCAGTCCAAGCTGGAAGAGACCATGGCCAAGGTAGTTCCCATTGGTAGTCCGCCGCCGCACCTCTACCGGTCAGAGACCATCCAGGGGTTCCTAGATTCCCTCAAGGAGGTCTTCTTGAGCGGTACCCATGAGTTGACCCGGACTTACCTCCGCCTGCTCGTCAAACGCATCGTAGTGAACGATGACGTGGCAGAGATCGAACTCCGAACAGACGGAGCCGCTGCCCTGATGGCTCAGGGCAACTACTCTTCGAAGCCGACGGAGTTAACCTGCCCGGAGGCAGTTCTCACATCCGTCACTGGTTGGCTCCAGCTCCAGGACTCGAACCTGGGACCCGGCGGTTAACAGCCGCCTGCTCTACCGACTGAGCTAAGCTGGAATGAGGAGGCACAGGGTAGCCAGGGGCGAGCCCGCGTCAAGCGAAACCGCGCCCTGTCGGCCCTCGATACAGCTGCGCTATTGCCGAAAATCACCGGTTGCGTGCCGTCAAAACCAAAAAGATTCCACGGACAATTGACTGGGCCCATCCTGAATTCAAAGGGCGAGATTGTCGCGCGCTCGGCCGGGTCGCTCGCGTCAATTCACGATTGTCGGGCAGCCAGCAGTGACCTGCACTTGAAAGACGTTGCCGGTCTGCAACGTCGTGCAGTAACTGCCGGTGATCTCGAGTGTGTGGTCGTTGACTTGGTGCCAGCCATCGCCCGTGGATTGCGGGACCTCGGTAGCGTCAAGGTAGACGTTAACTTCGCCCCAACTGGGAGGCGTGTCATCGAGCGTGATGGTGCACGAGACGGCAACTTGCGTGGCAATCGAACGCAACGTATCCGCCAGTGCTTGGGCGTCGTCCGCTTCGTAGTAAAGTGGCTCGCTGAGTCTCGGCGTGCCGCCAGCGTCGGCCATGCTGTCGAGTACAGAGGTCAGAGTCGGTTCGATTCCGGGCAGACCAATCACATACGTCCGAATGCCGGCACTCAGCAGATTGGCGAGTGCGGCATTGGTTGCGTCAGCGTTGACGCAATCCAAGGGGCCGTTGGGAACGATCGTTGGATCGCAGCAATTGACGCCGGATGCACAATTGCCGTCAATGTTGTCTTCGCAGAGATCTGCTGTGCACCTGGCATCTGGGTTGCAGTTTGGGGCGCCGTCGGTTGCAACAATGATGGCGGTCTTTCCAGGCAGCGCCGTCAACATGGGCGCGAGCGCAGTCAACGTGGCACTGAGCGGCGTACCGCCAAGCGGCGAGCGGCCATTGAGCAATTTTTGGAAGCTCGTCAACGTATCGCCCATCTTGCCGTTTATTGAACAGGTGACAGAATCGCCCGGTCGCGTCTTGAACGCGTCGATGCCAGGCGTCCCGCAGCACCGGTCGCAAGCTTGGGCGGGGAACAGGGAAGCGCCATAAGACACTCGATGACCAATCAGCTTGAGCACGCCCACAATTGCGTTGACCGCAATTGAGTACTTGGATGGTCCGCCCTGCGTCAGGGGATTGGACATGCTCCCTGACGCGTCAATCACGAAATAGAGATTGGGGCGATCTTGCTGGGTTGGCAGCACTTCGTTGCCGCACAAGCCCGCATCTGAAGTTGGCGGGCCGCAGTTGTCCGCGGAGGTGACCTGATAGGGGGAGCCTCCGGTGCCCGCCAGGTACACGGCGGAGGCGTACGGCGGCCGATCGTGTTTTCCGCTGCACCCTAGAAGTCCAAGCAGCGAGTAAGCGATCAGCGACGGCCGCATCACGAAATAATCTATGTGCCTTAGCGGCTTTGGCAAGGACTGTCGCAGTAGTACCGGCATTGTGGTTTGACTACGGCACCTTACGGGCCCGCAGTGGAGGGAAGCCGGCGGGGAAACCGCTCGGCAAGATGGGCATAAGTGGCCACAAATTCACACGCCGCCGGACAAGTTGGGACTTTGGGGAAGGCCGCTGCCTAATTGAGCGTTATGGTCGAGCCGTGCGACGAACCCTGACGTGGTTGGCGATAGCCGTCTCGACAGTGGCATTTCTGCTGTTCGTCCTGCGTCTGCACGACTCACGACACATCTGGGTGCGGCCCAAAGTCACTGTCCCGAGCGTGCCCGACGCCGGGGTGACTCGCGACGCGGAGCTTATCGTGACCCTTGTCGAGCGGGAAGGTCGCACAGTGGATGGTGGGCTTGACGCCAGCACTGGGAGTTCGGCAAAGCGCTTAGAGAATGCTCAGGTTCACGCTTTCTGGCAAAAGGATCGCGAGTACTTCGACGCCGGAAAGGCTACCAGCGATGTGAGCGGGCAGGCTGTGCTGCGCTCATTGCCAAGGGGCGTGCTGTGGGTGCTTGCGCAAGCGCCTGGCTATGCTCGAACCTCAACGCAGTTGATTCTCGAAGGCGAGCGGCGGGACCTTACGCTGTCTTTGGAAACCGCGCACTCACTCGAAGTCACGGTAACGGACGAGCAGAATCAACCGCTCAAGCAAGCCACCGTGTTGGTGACCGGCCACGATCCACTGCCGTTCGGCGCCTTGACGGGAACCGACGCCGTCGCGCGTTTCCTGCGACTGGGACACGCGCCGTGGACCGTCAAGGCCTCGGCTTCGGGGTACGAGTCCGTCACTCGGGCTGGCGTCACGGGTTCGCTGACCATGGCGCTGCGTCGATTGAGCTCGATGATCGTCCGCGTCGAACGCGCGCAAGGCGGACCTGCCGTCAATGCCTTGGTCAACATCGCGGGCACTACGATGTGGCCTGCGCGTTCGGTGCGCGCGGACAACCACGGCGCCGCATGGATTCACGGCTTGCTCGCCGGCAGTTACGACCTGCGCGCCACGCTGGACAACGAGGTCAGTCGCACGGAGCTCGGCGTCGAACTCAAACGCGGCGAAGAACGCGAAGTCGTCTTGCGGCTTTTGCCCGGGCGATTTGTCAATATCCGCGTGACTGACGGCGAGGCTACCGACGCGCCGCCCGTGCCGGATGCAGCAGTCGTCGTCGCTGAATCGGGCCTTTCGAGTTTCCCACTGCACGGTCGCACGGGCGCAACCGGCACCGTGCGACTTGGACCGATTGCACCCGGGCCCGCCACAGCGTCGGCGAGCGCCCAAGATTTCGTCGGCGGCAGCACGGTGGCCGTGCCAGAGCGTCCTGTCGCGGAACTGCGCATTTCGCTCTTGCGCGGCGCCACGTTGATCGGGCGCGTGCTGGACGTCAACGACCACGTCATCGCGGGCGCCAGCATCGAAATCGTGGGAACGGACGAGGTGGGGCTGCCCGTGGTCGAAACGCCGGCGCTGCGCGCGCTGCGCTCAGCGCACTTCGACTGGTCGTTAACGCGCGGCGCTGCATTGCTTCCGGCGGGGGAGCTGGGCGTGATGCCCGGGCCCATCCCGGCCATTCCCGGGGCCGCCGCCGATTGGGGGGATTGGGGTTATCGCGGCACGGAATCACCGCTGAACGGCGCGAACGTGTCAGCGTCGGGTCTCGCAGGCGCTGGCTTCGGTCTCGGAGAACTCGACCCTTGGGTGTCACGCAGCGACGGCACGTTCCGCGCGCATCCGGTCACGCCCGGGCGCCTGCGCGCCATCGTGCGCCACCCCGAATACGTCGAGGGTGTCAGCGACGTCGTGACGCTTTCCCCGGGCGGCATTGCGGAAGTCAAAGTCGTCTTGCACGAAGGCGGACGCCTCGAAGGCCGCGTCGTTAACGACCGTGATTTCCCAGTCGGCGGCGCGCGCGTCGATCTCGCCGCAACTAAGGGCACGACCATGCGCACGACCGTAACCGCGGACGATGGCAGTTTCGCCTTCGCGGCCGTGCCCCTCGACGTGACGCTCACGGTCGAGCGCTCGACGTCGGAATCGCAACGAACCGCGGTGCGACGCTCATTGACGTTGCACGAGTCCAAGCGCGAAACGGTCGTGATCGTGCTGCCGGCCGAGCGCGAAAACGTCAAGTTCACCGTGACCGACGAGCGAGGCAGCCCGCTCGAGAATGCCGAATTGCAGGTGACTTCGTTGTCGCCGGAGATCCCGCTCAAGCGCACCCACTTCACGAACGCCGACGGCCAGGTCACCTTGTCGGACGCGCGCGGTCTGGCGCTTCGGCTGCGCTGCGAGCTGCCGGGTTTCGTCCCAACCCTGCAGACCGTCGAGTCCGCTGGGGAAGCTTTGCGCGTCGTGCTCAAGCGCGGCGTCGTCGTCACAGGCAGGGTCACCAGTGTGCGCGGGCGCAGAACTGTGGAAGGCGCCCAAGTGACAATCGTCAGCGAAGGTCAACGCCGCGTCGCCACGACGAACAGCGAGGGACTCTGGACGATCCGCGACGTGGCGCCCGGTTCAATCCAGGTACACGTCGAGCACGAAGACTTTGCGGCCGTTGACCGTACAGCGGAGGTAAAGCCTACGGGGCGAGAGGATCGCGCCTTCGAGGTCGAAGACATCGATCTGTCCGAACCCGGTGAGGTTGCGGGCGTCGTCGTGGACAAGGCAGGCAATCCCGTGGCGGGTGCACGCGTTGCGACGTATCCCGTGCCCGCGTATCTGGCCGCCGGCAGTTTGCCCTCGACGATGGCGATCACGCGCCACGACGGGCACTTCGTGCTCAGAGCCGTTCGAGCCGGCACGGTGACGCTCTATGCGTACGCGCCGACGCTCGGACGCGGCACTTCGGGGCCCATTGAAGTCATCGCCGGACGCGACACTCGAGATGCGACCATTCGACTCATGGCACCTACCGGCGATGAATGGATTACGGGTCAAACTGCCAGTGTCGCGATCACGCTCGCGGAACACAATGGCGATCTGACCGTGGCGTCGGTAGCACCCGGTAGCGAAGCCGAGCGAGCCGGAATCGCAACGGGTGATGTGTTGCTCGCCATTGAAGGCGTTCACCCCGATTCGTTGGCAGATGCAAGAAGCCGCCTGTCAGGTTCCGACGGCACTGACGTCTTACTTGAATTGCATCGCGGGGGTAACAACTTCAAACTGCGATTGTCGCGCGAGCCCGTGAGGCGATAGAGACGCGAATGCTTCGAGCTTGCCAAGGCGGTGCCGAAGGACGAGTTGAGTCCACTGGCACACGAACTTGCTTCAATGGCTCGGAGGATTCTCATCCATTTCCAAGCGCGTTGAGTGACCTTGGTCGGGTTTATTGGATCCGCACTGGTCCCTAGGCCGATTTTGAAAGAACAAAAGCAAGAACGGCACTAACACTACACAGGCAGTCATGATCCCTAAGATGTACGTCGATGCTATGACTCCTGTGGACAATCGCTCACCTGGTCCGGGAATAGCGCCTGCATTTCGCTAGCATGACTCACTAACCTCTCAAGAAAATTGCGCCGTTAATTGGTCGGCTAATCAATTCCGTGGTAGAACGGCCAATGAGAATGGTTGAGGTTCGTCCGACAGCCCAATTTGGACCAGTAGCTGACTTTTGGAAGATCTTGTGCCGCGCCGCCCCACACCCCCATCGCATCTACGAGTAGTTGCCGCATTGTTGCGCGTCATCATCGTCGATGACGACACTGCCGTGCTTCGCAGTTTCAAGCGCGCGCTGAAACTTCGTCGACCGACGTGGGAAGTGACGACCCTTTCAAGTTCAAGCGAGGCCCTGCGGATTCTTGCGCAGGGGCCGTGCGACGTTTTCGTGACGGATTATGAGATGCCACACGTGGACGGCGTCCAATTGCTCAGTAAGGTTCGCCTGCAATACCCAGGCGTACACCGAGTCGTCTTGTCGGGCAGGCCAATGGAAACCGCCGAAGGGTTGCCGCCCGACGTGGTGCAGGCCTGGGTTTGTAAAGCACTCGGCGTCGATGAGCTTATCGAGTCCGTCGAGGAACTGATCACCAAAGCGCCGGCGGCTGCGACTCGGGTTGGAACAGGATAAAACTGGCCCCCTCCTGAATCCTTCCCCGCCGGTGCCCGTCGCATGCGGTGGGGATTTAGCTGGTTTGGGCGGCGGGCAGGTAGTATTGCGAAGGGGCAATGGCCGGCAACAGTTTCGGTGAGGCATTTCGAATCACCACGGCGGGGGAATCACATGGTCCAGCCAATGTGGTGATTGTCGATGGATGCCCGCCTGGATTGGAACTCACTGAAGAGGACTTGTACGCAGACCTCGCTAGACGTAGGCCCGGGCAAAGCGCGGTTGTGACGCAGCGCCGTGAATCGGACACGCCAGAGATCTTGAGCGGCGTCTTCGAAGGTCGCACCACGGGAACGAGCATCGCGATTCTGATTCGAAACAACGACCAGCGAAGCCGAGACTACGAGGCGAGCAAGGACCAGTATCGCCCCGGACACGCTGATTTCACTTATGATCGGAAATATGGTGCGCGCGATTTTCGCGGGGGTGGGCGTGCCAGCGCACGCGAGACCGTCGCCAGAGTCGCTGCGGGCGCCATCGCGAAAAAGCTCATGCTCGAGACCTTTGGGGGACAGGTCGTCGCCTACACGAAGCAGGTGGGCCCAATCTGTGCGCAGATTGACGAGCCAGCCGCGGTCACGCTCGAACAAGTTGAGAAACTGCCCGACGGCTCGCCGAACATCGTGCGGTGTCCAGACGCACGCGTGGCACCGAAGATGGTCGAGCTCATCGAACAGGCACGCCGCGAGTTGGATTCAATTGGGGGCGTGGCGGAAGTTGTGGCACGCGGGGTTCCGGCCGGTCTCGGAGAGCCTGTCTTTGACAAGCTCAAAGCGGATCTCGGCAAAGCCCTATTGAGTCTGCCCGCAGTGCTTGGCGTCGAGTATGGCATCGGTTTTCGCTGCGCAACGATGCGTGGCAGCGAAAACAACGATCTTTTCGTGAGCGACAGCGGCAACAAAGGCATTGAGACCCAGACGAACCGGCACGGCGGGATGCTCGGTGGAATATCCTCGGGCATGCCCATCATTTTGCGCGCGGCGGTCAAGCCGACCAGCAGTCTGCCAAGGCCTCAAGCCACCGTGAACCGCAACGGCGAGTTTGCGGAGATCCGAACCACCGGACGCCACGATCCGTGCCTCTTGCCAAGGTTCGTTCCCATGGCAGAAGCCATGGTGGCCCTGGTGATTATCGACCATTGGCTGCGCTGGTGCGCCCAAACCGGAAAGCCCGCGTCGCTAAGCAGCTAGATTAGCGTCCTTGAGGCGCGGACCACTTCGATCTTGATTCACGCTTGTCGGGACGCGAAGGATGTTGCTTGGAGCAACTCGTACACAGCTTTTCTCGATCGAGCTCAAATAGGCAACGCGAAGTATTGCGACGAGATATCCCCCCAAGGATGGGCTCAGCATTGGTCTGATCTTTCCTGGTCTTCTAGGGCCTGGAGCAGCTGGGCAGCAGGTAGCAGCCTGTCTAGCCCCCTGCGGATCGTGATGGAACCCGGTGGTCCGCCGGATGATTTGCCAGTGTAGCCGCCTAGTTCAGCTATCCACAACGTGGCCTGCCCGATTGTGGGCATGGCGTCAGTAATGACTTCAGTTCGTTTTTTCTGCTGACGTTTGAGCACAATGAGTGCTCTGATCTCGTGGCGTGTCAGCTCAATGTCCGCTGGTTGTTGGGGTTCAGTTCGCGCCAGGATCTTTAGACGTTCGATGCGTACGGCCACGGCAGCAAGTAGAGTAGCCCAAATGCGCACTGCCTGCTGACTTCTTAGCTGTGTCTGCTCCACGTTGCAGCTGCCGGTCTTCCAGGTTCTGTGGAATTCTTCGATCCGCCAGCGTTGCGTGTAGCCATGAATGACAGATTGCGCCTGCTGGAAATTCCCCACCGGAGCGTTCGTCAGCAGTAGCCAGTCCACAGGCTTCTCACCCGCTGGACATGTACCCTCTTCGCGTGCCCATACGACAGTAACGTCGAGCCAGCATTCACCATAACGTGGCACATTGCGCAGTCGCAGTGTCACACAGGCCCAACGCACCACGATGCGCGCCAAGCGCGCAGTTCGCTTGGGTGCAGCGCTAATTTCGAGCCGATATTCGCCTCCGGGTGCCTCTCGGTCCAGCCATTGTCGCAAGTACTGCTTATCGTTGCCGGTTGCGGCAATCAATCGGTCCCACGACCCACGGACCGTGAATTGTTGTCCGCAGTTGGCAAGTTCCAGCAGGATATGCTTGTTGTCAGCTTCACGGTCGAGCTGCAACCAGAGCTTCGCACTCGTTGCCTTTGCGCGGGCGCAGCTGTCTTGGATTGCTTGCAACCAGTATCGTGTCTCCTTGTCTTGGACGTCGCGATTGAGGTTGCGTTTACGCTTCTGCTTTCTACTTTGTCTCCTGGCCTGCGTGCGAGCCCACCACACTTGCGTGAACAGACCCAGCGGCATCCCTTTGGGGCTAATCCCCAGTGCGCTGATTACCTTCAACCCGCGGTTGCCGCCGCTGAGAGTCCCCACAGTACCGAAGTCTTTGCCCGCAGTACGGTCAGCCAGTGTCACACTAGAGCCATCAATCGGCACGAACACGAACGGCTCATTGGCGCACTGTCGAGCCGTTGCCTCTGCTTGCGCCACGACCAACGCCGCGGGATCCACCTGACCGCTTTCGAGCAAGTCGTAGGCACCCTGCCGTTCCTTATCCCGACAAAACACGTCAGAAACCTTGCCTGAAGGCGACTGAGCCGCTCGAGTCGCCATCGCGACGAGCCGGGTCGTCCGCCGACTATCTCCCACACGAACCTGTCCGAACTGATCCTGAGCCCACGCCGCCTGCTCGCCTTTGAATTGCTGCATGCGCAAACCGACGAGTTGTCGGTCCAAAAAATTCACCTACATGGAATCACAAAGTGCGATGGAACCAGTGCTGAGCAAGGATGGGGGGATTAGGGGGGTTGAAGTCCCGCCCAGCGGGCGGGATTTAGGGTGGGAGAAAAATTCTCACCATTCAATCGCGGTTCGCATGACTCGAACTTGCTTTGCCGTACTGCGATCGACCCAGTAAGCGTCGTTGCCGACGACGACGGGGAATACGCTTTCGTCAGCGGGCCCAAGCGAGCGAATGATCGGCTGGGTTTGAACTGGTGCCTCTGAGCGAGGATCGACGACTGCGGCTTCCAATTGCCCAACGCCGCCCGTGTCCACGCTGACAACCACGTGACATTCCTTTGCCGTGCAGTCAAAACCAAAAGCCGTGGGCTGGCCTTGGGTGGTCTGCACCGTGCGCATAGTTCCCGGGTGTCCCTCTTTGTCCAAGCGCGCTACGCGTACGGTGGCAATGCCCTCGGGATTTTCACCGCGTGGTTCGCTTTCCATCCAGGCCACGAAGATGCCCGCCTCGCTCGAGGCCAAGATGGGACTGTGGGAATGTGCCGGCGTTTCGAAGAGCCGTTGCTCAACGCCGAGCGCGTGCCCATCGACCCCGGAAAAGCGCCGCAGGAATATGTCTGCGCGGTTCTTCGAGGACTCACGCGTGTCAGACCAGGTGGCCCACAGTTCGTCGTTCGACGTGAGCAGCCTGAGCCCAGTCTTGCCGCTTGGCGTCGTGCTCACCGGATGCACGGGTCCTTTTCGGTCGAGGCCTCGGCTCAACTGAACGAAGTATGCCTGCGAATGTAAGGCTTGTTCATCGACCCACCCCACGATGTACCCGCCTGAGGTGGCCACGGCGGCGACGTCAGTGACGTCAGCCTTTTCGTGAGCAATCATGCGTTGCGCGCGCTTCTTGCCTGCTTCACTGAATTCCGTCACGAAGACGTGCGGCTGCCGTCGGTCCAATGCGCTCCAGGCAAGCAACTTGTTCTTTGTTTCTGGCGAGACGGCCCAGCAAAGGCCGCCTGCGGAACGCGCGCGCAGGCTCACGAAACCGCGCTCACTTGTCGTTTCGCCGAGCGGTCCTCGCAGATCGATGCGAGCCTGAAGCGGGTCTTGCCGACCATCTTCGGCGGGCGCCGTCAGGGGTGTAGGCGGCGAATCCGGGTCGAAATAGGTCAACGTCGCGACCAGTGGCACATCGACCGTGTTGGTCACGCTGAGGTCCGACAGCGGTTCGGATTCTCCAATGACACGCACCGCTGCCAGCCGCGGCCGCCGCGTCGATTCCGTCGGATTGACGAGATAGGCGCGAAGCCTTGCATCGGCCGAATCGAATCCGGCCGGGCCTGCGTTGGCGCTAGTGCTGGTTGCTGGCGCGAGGCTTCGACCGGCCTTCAATGTTCGTGAAATCACCATGCTGAGCACCGCGGCCTGCGAATCGCCGCTGAGCGCAGCGAGCGCGAAGCAATCACCCTTCGTGCAGCGAAGACCCCAGACCAAGTTTGGCACCATGGGTTTTGAGGCAAGCAGAATCGGTAGTGCGCCTTGCACGTCCATTTTTTCCGATAGACTCAGTAGCGTTGGGACGTTGGCGGGCTCTTCACCGTCGAAGGACAAGTCGATTGTGGCCGGTGCCGCGAATTGCCGAAGCGTTGCTGCGGGAACCCGCGTGATCAGCGAAAGGCCTTGGGGTAAGGCCGCGATTTCCAATGCGCGATCGGAGGCATCCGGGTACGCTACCGAGGCTCGAGCAGCGCCCAATTGAGCCTTGTCGTCGATGGGTGCCACCTGCAGCCTGCGGGTCGTCGCAGGTGCCAACAGGTCTTCCCACACCAGATACCCACGATTCGACTTTGGCGATGCAACCAACTTCACGAGCGATTGGTCGCCCAGAGGTGGCGTAAGGGGATGGGGCGCCGTCACGACCGTTCCCGAAGCGTTGACCGACGCCGAACAGAGCCTGGCGTCGCCCGCCAGGCGATCAGTCCAGGCGACAACGAAGTTGTCACCAATCGGTGTCACGTCGATGTCCAGTTCCGCGGATTCGGTTTGGGTGACCGCGACGGTCTTGTCGATGAGCGTACCCGTGTCATCCAAGATCGAGAGTGACACAGGGCCATTGCTCTTGTTGTCAATCGCTCGAACCGTAGCCAACATGGCTCCGCGGGAGCTCGGCGCGACTTGCCAGGCTCTCAGATCGCTCACCACATCGTGCGCGGCAGCGCGAACCAACCCGTCGCGACCGAGCGCCGCAGCGCGAACATCAGCGCGATCGCCGCGACTGCTCGCCCAAAACACGAGCGGACCCTTGGACGTCGAGACCACGTCCACCCAGAGCAAAGCCTCACCCGATACGCCCAACGACACAGGCTCAGAACGCGCACGCCCTTTTTCGTCGAGCAACATCGCGGTGAGGCGATGGCCGCCATTGTCGTCCGCGTGGGTGTAAGCCAAAATAGCGCCCGGATCGTCTAGATATCGCAGGAACAGCAATTCGAGATTTTCGGGTGCAGAACCCAGCTCGATCGCGGGCGAAGCGCTGCCCGCCAGCGGTTGAATCGCGGCCGACCGGAAGCGCCAGCTCGAACCGGCCGCTTCAGCCCACACGGCCAGCGCGCGGTCGTCGCGGGACGTCACAATGGGCCCTTGGGTGCCCGATGGAACCTGAGCCAAGACGAACGCAGGCAAGCCCGGCAGCGGAGCGGGCGTCGCAGTGGGCGCGACTTTCGGAGGCCTGCCCATGTTTGTCTCACCCTGACCACCACATTGCGTCAGTACCAGCATCCAGGGGATCAACAGCGACCGGGCGCGCATGATGATGGCCACCCTAGTACTTCAATGCAATAGAATCGAGTCAGTAAACACGGGTCCCGAGCCCGGCGATGGCCCAACCTGATGTTGCGCGAGGAATTATTGCGTCGGCAATTTGGGGGAATGAGACTGCACAAACGTTGAGCCAAATTGCGTCCCGTAAGAATCGAGTGACTCGGGCGATCGGCGGTGCCTAACCGAGCGCCCGATTCTCGGGCCAATCATTGTCGCCAGCCGGCAGGGTTGGCAATTTCACCAAGGCGGGACTTCTGCGGACTTGTTTGGCAGCAGCATCGTCAAATATTCTGGACGTCAGCATTCGGGGTCGCGCAAGGTGGACCTCAGACGGACCCAACCATGATCAGACTCACACAACGTCAATTGCTTGCGGTTGCTGCGGTCGTGCTGTTGGCCGTCATACTGAGCACGATCGGCCTGGGCGCTCGTTGGTCGGTACTCGCGATTGCGGCCGTCGGTATCATTGGAATCGTGCTTTCAGACGGGGGAGGTTCGTCGCTTGGCGAATTGATACCCCGAATCACCGAAGGGCTGCATCGCGTTCGGCAGGGCAAGCGCGCCGAGCCCCCGTCGCAGGCTTCACCTGAAGTGGTGGCGCTGTTCGATCAACTTGGAGAACTGTCGCAATCGATTCAGAGCGCTCAGCATTCTGCGGTCAGCACCAAGTTGGCTGTCGAAGTCGCCTCGTCGATGAGCGAAGCGCTGCGCTCACTTGCCGAAGGCATCACGGGACAACTGGAGACCGGTGAACAGACCTCGCGCAATGCCCGGCAGCTGGCCAACGCGCTCAAGGACGTCGGTCAGCATGTGGAAGTCCTGGCGGCAAGCGCCGAGGAATCGAGTTCGTCAATCCTGCAGATGACGGCGACCAACGACGAAGTCGCGGAGAACATCCAGGACTTGGCTTCGAGCGTGCGCGAGACGGTCGCCAGCATCGAGGAGATGGCTTTCTCCATCAAGGAAGTCGCCAAAAACGTGGACGCCTTGTCGCTGACGGCTGAGGAAACCAGCTCCAGCATGAACGAGATGGACGTCTCGATTGATCAGGTTCAGTCGAACGCCAACGAGACAGCTCGCCTTTCAGAAGAAGTGGCTCAAGACGCCGAACGCGGAGCGGAGGCTATCCTAAAGACAATTGGCGAGATC
This sequence comes from uncultured delta proteobacterium, assembly GCA_963811985.1. Taxonomy (GTDB): domain Bacteria; phylum Myxococcota_A; class Polyangia; order Polyangiales; family Polyangiaceae; genus FEN-1139. Next base: position 615,937 of record CAWEUH010000025.1, on the reverse strand, counting down.
TACCGCATCAAGGAGAGCAGCCAGGAAGCCGTCGCCGTCATTTCCAACCTAGGGTCACGCATTGACGCGATTGGGCAGATCTTGAACGTGATCGACGATGTGGCCGAGCAGACCAACCTGTTGGCGTTGAACGCGGCCATCATCGCGGCCCAGGCTGGCGAACACGGCAAGGGGTTCGCCGTCGTTGCCGACGAAATCAAGGATCTGGCCGAGCGCGCCGGTGCGAGCACCAAAGAGATTGCCGATCTTATCAAGACGATTCAAGCGGAGAGCAAGAATGCGATCCAAGCGGTCGAACGGGGCGCTATGAACGTCGATCGTGGCGTCGAAGTGTCCAATGAGGCGGAACGTGCGCTAAAGAAGATTCTGGAGAGCTCTCAGAAGAGTACTAACATGGTGCGCGCCATCGCGCGCGCAACGGTGGAACAAGCCAAGGGCAGCAAACAGGTCACCGACGCGATCGGGCGCATTGCCGAGACGGTCCAGCAAATTGCGGCGGCCACCGCCCAACAGGCGCGCGGCTCAGAGCTCATCATGAACAGCGGGGAGAAGATGAGAACGATTGCTCAGCAGGTCGAGCGCTCGACTCAAGAACAGACCAAGGGCGGCCGGCGTATCACGACCAACATCGAGAATATCAACAGTATGGTGACGCAGCTCAACAATTCGCATCGCCAAAATGCATTAGGCATGGAGCAGGTGCTGGCCTCGAGTTCGCGCATCGAAGCATCCGCAGAGCGACAACAAGCGAGCGTACGCGAATTGAACGCCCAGCTCGACCGGCTAAGGCGTTCAATCGTGGACTAGTGGGTCTCCCTGCCAGCCGGTGAAGCCGTTTGTTTTCAGGGGTCCGACCCTGAAAACGGCGACTTTTTAGCTTGACCCAAGATCAATGAGTTTGGTGCCAAGTTCCGCCGGGCCCACACGAAGTGTTCGATGTTTCCCTTCGGTCCGTGGACTTTCGAGTCACACGCGCCGATGACCTCGAAGCCTGCATCGACAATGGCATGCTTTGCGAAATCGATAGCGCGCTCGCGTAACGAATCGTCACGAATCACGCCCTTCGAGCGGCGAGCTTGCTCGCGACCCACTTCGAATTGAGGCTTGACGAGTGCGAGCAATTGACCATTTTCCTGCAGGATTGATGCAAACGCTGCCGTGAGCCGGTCGAGGCCGATAAAGCTCGCGTTGACCGCCACCAGATCGATGGCTTCAGGAAAATCCTTCGCCGTCAGGTACCGCGCGTTGACGCCCTCGCGCGAGATGACGCGCGGATCGCGGCGCAGTTTCTCGGCGAGCTGCGCATGGCCGACGTCGATGGCGTAAACGCGCCTTGCCCCGTTCTGAAGCAAGCAATCGGTGAACCCACCCGTGGAAGCTCCAATATCAGCACAGGTCAGGCCCTGCACGCTGATCGGCAGTTCTTCAAGAGCGGATTGCAGCTTGTCGCCCCCGCGCGAGACGAATCGTGGCAGCTCGCGGACATGCAAGGCGGAATCGACGTCCAATCGATCGCCGGATTTCTGCACACGCACATCGCCGCTGTAAACCAGTCCCGCCATGATCAACGCTTGCGCCTGAGTGCGTGACTCAGCGAGCTTGCGTTCCACCAGTAGCACGTCCGCGCGTTGTTTCACCGAAGGCCAATGTAGCGCATCGTTGCTCTTCGAATGAACCCTCAGCGGCGATCCAGCGCTATCTTGCACCAAATTCTGCCCGCAACACCGCGTTACAGTCGGGTCTTTTCACCACGATTTGGCGCGGATCGGCGGCGAATTTCTTTGAGCTCGTTGGAAACGCACCCGTAAACTTGTTCATTTCTTTTCGCTGGGAGCAGCATATCGGCGCCCTTGGCCGAGTGTGGTTCTCACAGCCAGAGTCTACTCCGAGGGCTGATTTGAGGAGGTTCTGCGATGACTAGATTACGATTGCCCGCGTCGGCCGCGTTCGTAGCCACCATCCTGGCGGGATTTTCAGCGTTTGCCCAAGCCACTGCAACCGGGGCCGTGGGTGCACAGGGTAGCGCGGGTGCCAATACGCAATCGGCGCAGCCAGTCGATGCGAATGCGGCTACTGCCGCTCCCGCGGCAAACCAACAGGGGATGGCACTTCCGACAACGACCGCCGCAGCCCAGGCCGCCGGCAATAGCGATCATGATAACTATGTGGGTCACCTAGCGGTCGGATACTTGGGCCGTGCCAGCATGCCGTATGGCGTCACAACGAATCCGGAACTGCCCGTCCCGGTGATAGGCGTCCGTTACTGGATCGACCCCATGCTCGGGTTGGATCTTGGTTTGGGGCTCTACGTGGGCGGCACCTCGACGGACACGACAACTACACCCCCCGGCACAACGGTGTCGACGAGCGGCCCAAAACCCACCGCATTCATGCTACATGCGGGCGTTCCACTCGCACTGGCATCTGCAAAGCACTTCACGTTTGAAGTGATTCCGGAGGCGAACTTCGGCTATGCAACGGTTAGCCAAGACGCCACTTTGCCAAGTCCCCCAAGTCCCGTTCCCGGTACCACTAAGCAGACCGGCGTGCACTTGGACATCGGTGCTCGGGCGGGCGCCGAAATTCACTTTGGTTTCATGGGATTGCCGCAACTGTCGTTGCTCGGCACAATTGGCCTGCGCTTCGACTACGACAAGCTCGGCATAGATGTGACCCCCCCTGCAGCCGGCATAACCGCGCACCAAAGCACCAGCATGTGGGCTCTTAGAACCTCGGTCTACGACAGCCCCTGGAACATCTTCATCTCGAACGTCGGCGCTCTTTACTATTTCTGATAGACTGGTTGGTCTTACCACTGAACCCTGCGGGCCGCGCCAATTGCGGCGTTTGCCTGCAGGGACGGAGGAGAACATGAGAACGATTACGCTCCTCGGTTGCGCGGTTGTACTGAGCGCTTGTGGCAGTTCGAGCGGCACGGCGACGGATGCCGGACTGCTTGCTCAACCCCTGCCGTCCAGCACAAACCAGACGCCGCAACAGCCAACGGATTCAGTGCCGCCTGCCAATACGCAGCAAGCGCCAAACAACTCGCAACCGCCGCCCGCTAACACGCAACAGCCGCCTCCGGCAATCGCGGTTCCTTCGGACTGTGCTCTCGTCGTTGATCGATTGAAACGGGCGGGCTGCCAAGTTGACGACTTGGCATTTTACGAATGCACGGTGGCTGTCGCCGTTGGTGCGCCTTGCAAAGCACAAACGCAAGCATTGCTGGACTGCCTGAAGCAGGGTTTCACTTGCGACGCCAATGGAGGATTGCATGCAGATTCCTGTTCCCACGCAACTCAGGCTCTCGACGCGTGTTTGAACCCTTCCACGGTGTCGTGCTCACCTGCCTCGAACTGCAATGGCTGCGCGGACGCCTGCACCGCATGCCAGTGCACCGCTGCCATGGGGCAAGACATTAGTTGCGCGCAATTCTGTCCGGTCACGAACAACCAAGCCGACGCGGGTTTGATTAGCGGCTGATTCTAGGCGTAGCGATTGGCACCACGGCTACCGCAAGACAGTCGCGGCCGCGATCCTGACGATCGCCAGTCAATGGCCAGCGATCGCCAGCCTCTCTGAACACGTCTGCTTCGGCTAAACTCGATTCGGCCTCGCGACGCACGGGCGGGCCTGCTTGTTGCAGCCGTGCAACTGTGCGCCCCTATGAGTTGCTGTTGGTGGCTTGTGCCATGGCCTATGGCGCCGGCTTGGTGCTCGCACCCATGCTGGCCACTTGCGTTATCGTGCTTTGCTGGCTGCTTCTTTGGGGTGTCACAGCGGCCCACGTACGGTTGTTGGCGCTCCTGCTGGGTCTATTGACAGCGTGGCGCGCGCAGCACACAACCGACAACTACCTCAAGCAACGGCAGCGCTGGATAGTGGCCGAAGGCGCTCACGCCGTTTGCGCCGGCCAAGGGTCGGTCGTGATGTCACCGACGTCGCACCGCGGCAAAATGGTTGTGGTCGTCGATGCGGTCGACATTGACTGCGAAAACCGGGCACGCTACCCAAGCGCCAGGTTGCGCCTGACAACCGAGAGGGCGGCGCCGGCCCGAGGCGATCGGGTAGAGTTCGTCGCTGAACTTGGGCCCGTGTCGCTGCTGCACAACTTGGGGCTAAAAAGTCCGGTTCCCAGCGCTGCGGAATCAGGCGTTGTTGCCAGTGGGGGCGCGTCAAGCGTCGAAGTTGTCGTCAAAGGCAAGGGCCTTGGCAGTTGGATTGATCGTGCCAGAAATGCCGTCAGGCAGCGCATCTCTGCCACGTTCGCACCCAAAGCGGAGGCGTTGGGCCGTGCCCTGGTGCTCGGTGAGAATGACCTGCAGGCAGAGGATGACACGGCGTTTCGTCAGAGCGGCTTGTCTCACCTACTCGCCGTGAGCGGCACTCACTTGGTGTTTGCGGTCGTGACGTGGATAGCGGCACTCAAGGCACTGTTGGTTCGCGCAACGAGCTTGTCGGCGCGCATCAATGTTAACCAGCTGGTGGCGCCCCTTGGGGCGGTGACAGCCTGCCTGTACGCCGATTTTGCCGGCGGAAGCGGTTCGGCGTGGCGGGCCGCGTGGATGCTAACGGCCCTGTACACAGGTCATTTGATTCTGCGGCGTGTCAGTGCCGTACAAGCACTGGCAATTAGCCTGGTCGCCGGCGCGGCAATCGACCCATGGATTGGGTTCGATTTGTCATTCTTGCTTTCGGCCGCAGCCACTTCGGGCTTGATCACAATAGGGTCACGTTTCGCCCGTGCATGTTGACCCATTCCAGTCGCACCGTTGCGGGCACTGGTTTTGGCGGCATGCACCACTGTGAGTGCCATGATCCCCTGCATTCCGTTTTTGGCGTTGATGTCGCCGGATGTGACGGTGGCCGGCATCGTCGCCAACGTGATCGCTGGACCACTCGGCGAGGCTGCGAGCCTGCCGCTTTGTCTGTTACATGCCGCATCGTGGTTTTGGCCAGCGCTCGAACAGGGGTTGGCCGTTTGTGCCTCGGGCGCCCTGTTATTGATGAATTCGATCGCCCATGCGACTTCTTCGCTAAAATGGGCCCGCATTCAGGTGCCATACTTATCGGGCACTCATTTCGCAATGTTGGCGTTGTGCCTGCTTGCGGTATTTGCCGTGTCGAACCGAATCGCGCGCGCGGCGTTGCTCGCCTGCGGGCTGCTCTGTCTCGGCGGTGTTGAAGTGGCGGCGCGGCGCGAGGGGCGACCGCTCCACAAACTGCGACTGACCATGAATGACGTGGGCCAGGGTGACTCGCTGCTCGTCGATTTTCCGGATGGCCGCTGCATGCTCATTGACGGCGGCGGCAACATTACTGGCGGCGTCGATCCAGGCCTGGCCGTGTTGCATCCGCTCTTTCGCGTGCGCAGGCGGCAGCGCGTTGACGTGGTCGTCCTCACGCATCCGCATCCTGACCACTTTGGCGGGCTGCTGACATTGTTGCCGAGACTTGAAGTCGGCGAGGTTTGGATGCAAAGCGGCGTTCTGCCCGAGTGGCGCACCGAGCTGGAACAAAGGCACGTGCCGATTGTCGGCCTTGAGCAGATCTGCCGGTCGCGGCATTGGTTCGGCGCAGCCGAAGTGCAGGTGCTTGGCCCCTGTTCGGGGACCTCGAATGCTAGCAACGTCAACAATACTTCGATAGTCCTGCGAATCAGGCTGGGCAAGAGAAGCCTGCTTCTGCCGGGCGACGCTGAACACGAGCTGGAAGAGGAACTGGTGGAAAGGTACGGGGTAGAACTAAAGTCCGACTTCCTGAAAGTCGGCCACCATGGAAGTCGCAGCTCGACAGGAGAGCGTTGGCTGGCCGCTGTCCGCCCCAACTGGGCCGGCATTTCATCTGGCGTGCGCAATCGCTTTGGCCATCCGTCGCCCGGCACGCTGGAGGCGCTCACAAGGCGCAGCGCCACGGTCCTACGTACGGATTCGGTCGGGTCGATTCAGTGGGAGACCGATGGCAGCAACGTAAGACTTCGAACAGCGCACGAATCCGTTGGAAACTAGCCTCCAACAGTACCTGTTGACGACTTGCGAATAAGGGCCTACTGAAAGTCTACTATGCCGCGTTCCATTCCTCCAACCGATCGAGTTCTCTATAGCGCCGAGCAAATTGCTGCGCGCGTGCGCGAACTCGGACAGCAAATCACTCAGGACTACAGCGGCGGTTCCTTGGTTGTCCTGACCGTGCTAAAGGGGAGCTTCGTCTTCGCTGCCGATCTGATTCGCTGCATTGACTTGCCATTGCGCGTCGAGTTCTTGGGCGTCGCCAGCTACGGGCTGGGCACACAGTCAACCGGCATCGTCCAAATCACGCAGGACCTAACATCGCCCATCGTGGACGAAGACGTGCTCTTGGTCGAAGACATCGTTGACTCCGGGTTGACCATCAGCTACATCCTGCGCCAGTTGCAAGCTCGCAACCCTCGTTCGCTCAAGGTCTGCGCCTTTCTGCACAAGCCGGCCCGAACTCAGAAGGCCGTCCATATCGACTACCTAGGTTTTTCCATCAAGGATGAGTACGTCGTTGGATATGGGCTCGACCATGCGCAGGCGTACAGGAATTTGCCGCATCTAGGCGTGTTGCTGAGTGAGTGACTGGCTAGCGGCTGCGCAACCGCTGCAACCGTTCTAGGATTTGCCGCTCCACGCCTTGATCGCTGGGCTCGTAGAACCTCGTGCCGACGATTGATTCTGGAAGGTAGGTTTCGTCCGGCAGAAAGTGGCCCGAAAAATCGTGAGGGGTGCGGTAGCCTTCACCGTAACCTTCCGCTTGCATGAGCCGCGTAACCCCATTTCTGAGTTTCTTGGGCACCGGCAAGGCGCCGTGTTCGCGAACGGTTGTTTGTGCAGCCTGCCAGGCATTTTTGACCGTATTGGACTTGGGCGCGCATGCCAAGTAAAGACATGCTTCGGCGAGAGGGTACATCCCCTCGGGCATACCGAGGCGCCGAAAGGCACTGTCGGCATCGACTGCGATGCCACAAGCGCGCGGATCGGCTAGCCCAATGTCCTCGCTGGCGAAAATGATCATCCGCCGCAGCACGAATAGCGGGTCGTCGCCCGCTTCCAGAAGCCGCAACATCCAGTAGATAGCCGCGTCAGGGTCGCTGCCACGCAGTGACTTTATGAACGCGCTGACAACGTCGTAATGCATGTCGCCCTTCTTGTCGAAGAGCAGCGTTCTCTCGTCCATTGCCCGGCTAACGGTGGTAAGGTCCAGCACCTTTGTCTTCGGATCGACGAGTGGAGCGGCTGTTTCGAGCAGACTGAGTGCGCGGCGCGCGTCACCGCGCGCGTAGTCTGCCATCGCCTCGAGAACTGTAGGCTCAGTATGCAACCCCAGTTGTCCTAGCCCCCGCGCGTCATCGTTCAACGCACGACGCAGCAAGGCGACTAAATCATCCAGGCCGAGTGCCTCGAGCCGAAATACGCGGCAACGCGATAGCACGGCTGCATTGACGGCAAATGACGGATTCTCGGTGGTCGCTCCAACCAAAACGATGGTTCCCGCCTCAACGTGGGGCAAAAAGGCGTCCTGCTGACCCTTGTTGAAACGATGAATTTCGTCCACGAAAAGTACGGTGCCGCGGCCCTGGTAGCTGCGCCGTTCCTGGGCGGCAGCGATCAGTTCTCGCAATTCCGGCAGGCCGCCGAGCACCGCGCTGAACGGAACGAATTCCGTGCGCGCACTGCGGGACAGAAGGCGCGCCAACGTGGTCTTGCCGGAGCCAGGCGGACCCCAAAGAATCATCGACGATAAGCGATCGTTGGCGATTGCTTCGGCGAGAGGTTGACCGGCCTTCAGCAAATGCGCCTGCCCCATGACTTCGTCCAATCGCGATGGGCGCATGCGGTCAGCCAGGGGACTTCGCGGTAGATCAACCCCGTCACGACGAGCCGCTTGATCGAGAAGCGTCGGCGATAGGTCGGGCGGTTTCGATCGAGTCAAGGCCCGGCCTCACGCGCGGATCGCTCGCCGAAGATGGCCGTCCCGACGCGGACGAGCGTGGCGCCGGCGGCAACCGCGTACTCGAGATCCAATGTCATGCCCATACTGAGCTCGGGTAGGCGTTCGACCCCACCGTACCTATCGCGTTGCACGGCCAGCTGCTCGAAATGCGGCTTCGAGTCAGCAGGGTCTTGCGTAAATGGCGGCACCGTCATCAAGCCTGCGAGTCGCAACTTGGAACATGCTTCAATGGCACCCAAGACAAAGGGTAACGCTTCCAGCTCACAGCCGCTTTTCTGTTTCTCGCCCCCGACGTTCACCTCGACCAGAACTGGTAAGCGGCCATCACTGGCTTGACCTGCGATTGAGAATTGCTTTGCGGCGGGCATTGAATCGGACACGCGCTTGGCAAGCTCGATGGCCAGTTCGGGCGAATCGACCGCGTGCACGACGGAAGCCGTTTGTGCGACGAGCTTTGCCTTGTTGCGCTGCAGGTGGCCAATCATGTGCCAGCGAAGCTCAGGCAAATCAGCCAGTTGCTGGGCTTTGAGTGAGAGCTCCTGCACGTAGTTCTCGCCGAAATCTCGCTGCCCAGCCGCGTACGCCTCTCGAATCAGCTCGACGGGTTGGCGCTTGGAAACGGCAATCAACCGAACCGATCTCGGGTCACGACCTTGACGCGCAGCAGCCTCGGCGATGCGATTTCGGACCTGCTCGAGGCAATCAGCGACACCAGGCATTGGGCAACCTACTGTGTCTTGTGTAGGCTTACAGCGCCGCTGCGGCGCACGAGGCTGTCGCCGGTCGCCGCAGCCAATGTGCCCGTAGCCTGGTCGCCGCTCAGCTCCGCGACGATAACTCCGTTTTGAATCAACGTCGGGTCGCCGCCGGTCGCGTCCAGTTGAATGCGCAGCGTGTTCTCGTCGCAACGGCCGCGAAGTGCTTGTTGACCGAGTGCACCCTTGGCACTCCCAGAAACGAGATTCTGAGCGTCCACATTGAGCACTAGGTCGCCTTGACCGCCGAGCGCATGGCCATCATCGGTATCCCATTGCGCGGGCGCGCCGTCTTTTCGGCTAAGGCTTGCCTTGGTCGCAGCAACCGTGTAGGTGCCTTTGTATTGCCCCGCGCATCCGGAAACCGGCGCTGGCGGTTTTGGGGCAGGGGCGGCCACAGCGACTGGGACCGGCTTGTCTTGCTGCGTGGAATCGGGGTGGCCCTTCTGACACGTGACGCAGAAACCAAACAAAACGCAGAACGCAAGAACGCGTGCTTTTGCCATTACGAATCCGATCCAACGAGTAGCTTGGTAATCCGAACGCCTAGTTCACCATCGACGTTGAGCAGTTCACCCTTTGCGAGAGCTTGACCAGCCACTCGCAGCGTAACTTCTGTTCCAAGGCATTGGCTGGTTTCAACGATGTCGCCGGGGCGCAACAGTGCCCACTGTCTTGCAGGCAGTGACACCGATCCAAGTTCGACTCGAACGACAACCGGCGCCTCGAACAGGGTATCAACCAGTGCGTCCGAGCTGTGCTCGGATTGAATTTCGGACTTCGAATCGTCGTGATTGAGTGTCACCGAGCCCTCCCCTAGCACGATTTTGCCTTCCGGTTGCAGCTGAACGAAAATCCCGCGCTCGCCAAGCGGCGCGACCAGCACGCCGTGGCCCACCCGCGATTCATCGACCCACAGACCCGCACCAGTGACAAACGCCGCGCCCGGGGCAATTCGCGCGAGGTCCTCGCGCATGATCAGCGACTGGCCAATCACCAGCGGCAAGCCGAGTTCAAGCGGGCCAAGCGCGCTCAGGTGCACCGCAGGTTCTGGCGGCAGCAGCCAATTGATCACGAACCCGACCGCAACCGGATAGGCGGATGGTCCAATCTGCAGCGTGGCGTCGAGCTGTGCGCGATGGGCATCGGAGAGCTCGAGTGGGTCGAGAGCAAATGCCCAGTCGAAGTCGAACCTTGCATCGTCGATGATCTTGGCAAAAACGGCGGCCACCGCTCCGAGCAGCGACGGTTCAATGCTCGACAACGGATCGGACAACGCGGCCTTACGATTCAGCGCATGGTTCACCAATCTTGTGGCAAGCCGCGTGTCGATGCAGACAATGACTTCCCCCGCGCCCGCACCCAATCGAAATCGCAAACGAGTTGATGGCCCGTCGGGCTGCATTGGCATCGCGCGCAACTTCTGACGTTTGATGCAAACGGGTTCCCCGAGCCAACCCTCTAGGGCCTGCGCAAGCCGATGGGCAACCGAATCATTGGCAAGCCGGCGCTGCAGCGCCCCCCAACTGCGAGCGGTTGCGCGTGGCAGTTGCTCAAGCGAGCCCCAGGGGAAGGCCAACGCGGAGGGTCCTTGCGCCACGGCGGCAATCATAGCCGCCCACCCCGGATCGACTAGTACGCCGGTGGCCGGACCAAACGGTACTATGAAAACAGGGCAATTTGTGGCACTGCTGCCCCGTGAACTATGGTCCGCAGGTCAGCTCCAACGCCACTGCCCGGTGGCAATCGGCAGCCGCTTGGGTTGCGGGCACGCTCGCGTTCGTCGTATCCAGCGCGCACACGGGGCTGACGAGCCGTTGGATTGATGACCTGGGGTTGATACGCACGCTCGGGATGTGGCCGCTCGGGGCTCAGGGGCTGGTATCTTGCGTGCTGACTCAGGTCACGTTGTTGCTGCCGATCGCAAGCCGCGTCTTTCGAGCGGGATTGGTTGCCAACCTGGGCGCCGCCTTCTGCGCCGTTGCATTCTTCGAACTGCTCACAATGACGTTGGCGCACAACGCGCGCACACCGAAATTGATCGCCGTGTTCTCGTTCCTAGGTTCCCTGTGGCTGTCGCTGGGCTTGCCGATGCAGCGCGGGGCAACCTGTGCGGGGGGCGCGTCGGTGGCCGTAGCCATGGCGCTCGGAGCGATTTTGCTGGATCGAAAGATCGCGGCACGCCACAAGTCTACTGCGCGCCTTGCGTTTGTTTTGGGATTCTTGTTGATGGCGACACTCTCAGAGCAGTGCTGGGCTGCCATCGCGGCCGCAGCGGCAATTGTCGCGGCTCGGCTCGCGGCGCGCAGCGTGATGAGCGCGCGTGAAACGCGCCAATTGCTCTTGGGCGCAGCCATTGCGTGTTTGACTTTATGCGTGCCGATGCTGCGAATGCGCGCGCCTCACCGACAAGTGCCGGAGCTGCCCTCGCTTTCAGCGTCATGGGCCGAAACCTGGGCGGGCATGTTTCACTTAGGCCTCGGCGGCGTCCGCTTCTGGCATGACACAGGTGTGCTGCTTGCCGCATCGGCACTCGCGGGCGCGCTTTGGGGATTGTCGCGGCAAGTACTGCGACGGGCGACGTTGGGTTGGATCGCGGTGCTCGCGCTGGCAAGTGTCTTCGGTGTGCCAGAAAACCCGCTTCGCGAGTCACCGACGCTGTCACTGCGCATCTTGGCGTTTGCGGCGTGTGTTCTGTTCGCGACGTTGACCGCCCAAACGCTGGCATTGGCCCTCTTGAAGGTCCGCGTGTCGTATCTGGGCGCTTCGGTTATCGTGGTGGTCACACTCTACGCTGCGCTGGTGGCCGTGCACGCCGATGACGCGGACTATGCGGCCGAGAGCCGAACATTTCGGGGTAACGGCGTATTTACCGAAGAAGCATTGTGGACATTGCCGCGGCGCAGTCTGCTCATACTTCGGCGACGCGAACTCGCGTGTCGCGCTTGGGCATCGCGTCTTTCCGAGGGGATGCGCCCCGATATCCTCGTGGTCACGCCTGAGCGGCTGCAGCACAATCCCGACGCCAATCGACTGCTTGCCGCCGAGCCCGCCATGGCGCCACTGGTGAGGGAGATGGTGATTCGCGGTCGGCCCACGGAGTATGCGCTCAGTCAATTGGCGGACGCCCGCCCGTTGTTCGTCGAGCTGGACCCAAATTGGGACATTCGCTTGCGCGAGCACATAAGTGCCCGAGGCCTATGGTCGGAATTTCATTCGCAGACCCTTGGCCGATCCGATAGGTACTCGGTCATGACCTCCACGCGCGCTTCAGTCGACCGGGTTGTTGACGCCTGCAAGGCGACGGTGCCCGCCGATTCAGCGACGTTGCGTGTGGTAGCCATGCACCTCAAGGAACAGGCAACCGTATTTGCAGGTTTCGGTGACCGCGCCGGCCTTTTTCCACTGCTTGACGAACTCGAACACCTTGGCACAGAACCGACGTATGTCCGGGCCGCGCGAAGGGCCGCCGAACTCAAACTGCACGGCCCGATCGCCTGGGATTCCATGGACCCATAGCGGTCGTTGGCACATGGGCACGGGCACCAGAGACGATTTCACTGGCCAGCGAGGTCTCCCACTAGGCCTTCTTGGGGTCGTGACGACACTGACCCTTCGGGTACCGGCCGGCGATTGAAATGCTTGAGTCTTCCTTCAATTTTGGCAGTACCACATAGACTTACTGCGGGCCCGTGCGTCCGCAGGCCCCCGCTGGCCAGGCAATGCTTGTCGTGAGAGACGAAGAAAGGCAAACTGTGTGGGCTAGTCGTCAGCGTTTCGTTGGTTGGGTCCTATTCTTCAATCTAACTCGAGGCTGGGGTTAGAACGACGGTTGAAGGGAGTTATGCGATGTTAAGGTTTTGCTCCTCCATAGCGCTTTTCTCAATGTTGACTTACGCGTGCGGGTCAAAGAACAATAGCGATGATACCGCGCCAGCGGGTACAGGAGGCAGCCTCTTTAACGTCGGCACGGGCGGCAGTTTGGGTGTCGGCGGGGCTGGCTACGGTGGGGCAACCTCAGCGAATAGCGGTCTATCGGATATCACTCAGGATCAATACGACGCCCTAGCCCAATGCGTTGGGTGGAGCTCTGAGGGCGAGAACACACCTGCGTTGATTGACTTCGTCGTGGATGTAAGTGGGTCCATGTCGGTGCCGGCCCAGAACACGAACGGCAGTACCAAATGGGCAATCACGGAGCAGGCGCTTCAGAATGCCATGGACGCGCTACCCAGCTGGACGGTTGTTGGCATGTTGCTTTGGCCCAACATGGACACAGTTCCCAACAATAATGATGAGACGGGTACGGTCTTGCCCGTGGAAAGCTGCGTTAATACGAGTGCGATGGTGCCCATCGCTGCATTGGGTATCACCGGTTCGGACCAGCGTAACCTCATCAGCTCAACCCTCACGAACGCTCACGTGGCCGGGGGCACCCCGATGGCCGACGCGTACAACTATGCGCTGGGAGCCGTGCTCGACGCCAAGTTCATTGGAGCGCAGTACATGGTGCTCATTACTGACGGCCAGCCGACGATTCAATTGGGTTGCGCCGGTCTTGGCGCTGAGAAGTACCCCGTCAACTTTCAGCCTGTCCTGACTTCAATTGGGAATGCCTGGACGAATGACTCCATCGAGACGTTCGTCATTGGATCGCCGGGCAGCGAGGAACAGGCCTATACGAATGTTGACGGTCGCGATCTGCTATCGGCCGCAGCGAGAGCAGGCAACACGGGCCCGGCCGGCTGCAGCGACACTGGGGATCCCGAGTACTGTCACTTTGACATGAGTGCCGTCACAGACTTTGCCGCGGGTTTCACGGCGGCTCTGCAGTACATTACGGGGCAGGTCTTGCCTTGCGATTTTCATGTAGATCCTGGGACCAACACCGTCGATAAGAACGCGCTCAACGTCATTTACAAGATCAGTGGCTCGACCGACTGGGGATACCTGAAGCTCGTGGCTCCTTCGCCGGATTCGTCCTGCCCGCAGGGGAACGGCTGGTATTTGGATCCCGCCGACCCAACCCATTTCATCTTGTGCCCCGCCACTTGTGACCTAATTCACAAGGATCCCGGTGCGGTTGTAGATTTCAAGGGCGGGTGCGCGCCGATTGTCCCAGTTGGATAGCCGTTGGGGCACCACTTGGGTGGTGCTGTCTCCAAGCACTTGCAAGACCATTCAGCAAGGCCCAAACGCCATCGGTTACGCTTGAGCCTAACCGAGCACGGTCTGCGGCCGGCAGCCAAAGCGGATTTCGATGTCACCCGCGCCGAGGTTAGCACAACTGCAGGGGCACAGAGTGATGGTCTTGGGATCGATGGGATCGTCGAAGGACCAACCACCGTGAGCCGCTCCGCAGCCTGAATCTGCCTTTGGAATCTCTTGGTTATTTCCCTGGAAAGGCTTGTAAACCACCTGCACCTGATTCGGGTTGAGAACCTGGCCCGGGGGTGGGGTGGGCAACGTAATGCTGCAGTTGATGGTGGAATCCGTGATATTGGCCATTGCGGATACGAATTGATCGACCGCGCCCGCGTTATCGACAATTGTCGCGGAACCAGTGCCGCCGTACTGCGCAATGTTGTCAACGTTGAACTTGTCAACGGCCACACCAATGACGTACGTGCGAATACCGGGCTGGCCCGTTGTGTTGTATTGCCCGGTGATACCCGCGTAGTACTCGCCCACCATTTCATTGATCTTGCTTGTGTCGGTTTCGCATGTCGTTGGGTAGCCGTCGGTCACCAGCACGACCACGGTCAACCGAGTGGGGTTGTCCGTCTGCCATTCTTGGGCGTGCATCAGTGCCCCTTGCAGCGCAGGGAACATAGGTGTTTGGCCGCCCAGCAGCTGCCGCTCATCTGTCACGGCTTCGAGGATCTGCGGACCAGTTGTGCTTAATGGTCCAATCTCGATGATAGGCTGTGCATAGTAGGATGCCACGCACTCCCTCGGATCATTCGGGTTACCAGTGTAGCCAAAGAATGCCAGCCCCACTCGTGGCGCTTTGGCCTGTACGCTGGAATCATTGATGAATTCTTCGACGCCGCTCTCGAGCACATCCCACCGGTCGAGCTGCGAGTTCTGTATTGGGTCCAACATTGACACCGAGCGGTCCATCATGATGAACATGTCGAGCGGCGTCGGTTCGATTCCAATGCCGACGCCCGCGCACTGGGCACCTGCATCAACATCGGTCGCCGTACCCGCATCAACGGCGTCAGTCGAGATGGTTAGACCTGAGCAGGCTTGGGGCAAGTTGACTAGATTGGATGCGCCGCCTGTGCTGGCCACGCTCGTGTTGCCGCCGGTAGTGTTCCCACCTCCCGCACCCCCGGCGGTCGAATTGTTACTCGCTCCACCTTGGTCTGAAGTATCGCTCCCGACGCCGTTGTCGTTGCTCTTGCTGCTGCAGGCGGCAACTAGAATGCCTAGCAGCGTGACACTCACGAATGATGGCGTTAATGGCTGAAGTTTCATGGCAACCTCGACTATTCAAGCAAACTGTTGGACGTTTCTAACGCTGACTGACCTTATGAGAACGTTGGGCAGCTATTGCAGTTAGCAAGGGCCAACGGCGATTAGCCAATGGGCTGGCACCCGACAATTACGTCGATGTGGTGGGCCCCCTGGGCTACTAGGTTGTTGCACGGGGCACCCACCAACTTGAGGTGGGCAGGGGTCTGGCTGTAGTCAATGTAGTAGCCGTCAACACCTGCGTCGGGCGCAGAGCCCGTAGGCACCTGTGTCTGCGGCACACAATCGATGGCGACGTTTACCCGGTTGGGGTCGGGCGGGCTAGTCGTTAGCGCGATGTCGCAACTATGAATTAGCTGTGTTGTAATCGTGCCGAAAGCGTCCACAAGATCCTGTTGAGCCGATGTGGCTGAAATTGCGTAGTACGAGTCTCCACCCGCTCCATTCTGGTTTGGCATCTGGCCGGCGTCCGCAAAACTGTTGAGTGCGGCCGCGTACAGCTCGGAACCCGGGATGCCGACGACGAATGTCTTGACTTGTGCTTTCGCCAGCAGGTCAATCTGGTTCTTCGTCGCGACATCATCAAGACAAGCATATCCAATGGGTTGGTTTTGGGTGTCCACACAACAATTGGGAACTCCCGAACACTTGCCCTCAATGTTCAGTGTGCATCTAGTGGGATCGCACGTCAGGCCCTGGTCGCAATTGGGCCCGCCATCCGTGGCTAGCAACACCCACTTGGTGCCTTGTAGCTTTTGGCCGTCGCCCGTTGTGAAGTAGTTGTAGGCCTGTTTGAGGGCTTTCGCCGTTGGGGTACCCCCAGCAGGTGACTGATCGGCTATAACGGCTAGCACATCCTGAAGCCCTGTCGCACCAGCCGTGATGGGAACATTGATGGCCGTGTTGACGTCATCGGGAACAGCGCAAGTCGCCACGTAGTCGGTGCTGTCCGCGGGGATGCCACTTGGCGAAAACGGAAATAGCTCCAAACCGAAGTTGATGTCGTCCTGCACTTGAGTGAGCGCCGTGTTCAGCGCTTGTTTCATGATGGACCACTTGGACGCTGCGCCAGAGGCCGGCGAATCATTCATGCTGCCTGACTCGTCGAGAACCAGCAACATGTTGACGGTTCGCACATCGGCTTGGACCTGCGTCTGCGAACAAGCCTTCTCTTTGAAATGCCGTTGCAATAGGTGTTCGGATCGAAGGCGCTTGTGCCGCCACCTCCCGTGCCGCCCGTGGTGCCGGAATCAGCACCGCAACTCCCGGGCGTCGCGCAGTAGGCACTAGCCCCACCTGTGCCAACCGTGTCGTCCTCGTTCTTCTTGCTGGAGCACCCAAGGCCAATGCCAAACACCAACGCGGAAATCAGAACCAGCGATCCATTTCGATCAAGAACCATGATTCACTCCAATAGTTATTCAGCCGCGCCTCCGAGGCCGGTACCCAACAACGTTTCAGAAGGATATCCCTGCAACAGCAAGGCCGCAATCGCCCTCTGCAAATAGGGAACGCTTCCACGTCGGGGGGGAGGTAACCCGCCTTGGCTCACCAATGCGCACTCATCCCTACGTCGCTCGCGCGCGATTTCGCAGGTTGACCTGGCACGCGTTAGCGAATTGTAAGGCGAAAAACTCGTTGCAAAGGTCGTTGCGTTCGGGGCCGAGCCCCGGAACCGGAGTAAAAAAGCCGGAGGGGCTCGGCAGTTCGCTCTTCAGTGGGCTCACGACATTACAGGATCAGTCGAGATTTGCGGCTGCGGTGTCCCATGGCGCTCAGATCTTCGGCAATGCCCATCCAAGCTGCTCGATGATAGCCTTCATGATGCGTTCTTCTTCGGTCGCCTTCTGCAAGTAAACGATGAAGCGCTGCGTTTCGCCGTGCTCGGCGGCGTCGGATGCGCGCTCGTAGTCCTCGAGCGCCATCAGCAGATGAGGGTGGGCCAACGTGATTTCTTTCGGCACCTGCATGTGGGAAGCCGTATCCAGCCTGGCCTTGCTCATTTCGTGAACCACGCGCGACAGTTCCTTGTCGCTTAGGCGCGTTCGCAGCGCGTTGCAGGCGTGACTGGCTTCATTGATCAGAAGCGCCGCACGATCGAGGTAGCTACCGGCAAAGACAAGACCGCTGAAGCACAGAATCACCAATGCTGTGAGAACTGCGGAGAGCTTCGTGGGGTTCATCTGCGCGATCCCTTCATCATGGTTCCGATTCTTCATTCGAATTTGAAGCGCTCGTCAAAAACGGCACAAGCAGCGTGTCCCGATTCGCAAGGAGTTGTCCGGCTGCCGCTCGCTCCGCTAGGCGTTTCGAGCGACCTTGTCCCTGGGCCAACCAATGCCCCGCAACGCCAACGCGAACGTCGAACACACGTTCGTGCGCGGGGCCGCTGGTTGCGACGACCTCGTACACGGGAAGCCCAACGCCCATGGCTTGCACGACTTGCTGCAGCTCGCTCTTTGGATCTTGCAGTGAACTCGCCGGGGGTTGGTCGAGCGCCGATTCGATGATTCTCGAGCACACCTGTCGCGCGGCATCCAGGCCCGCGTGAAGGAATGTCGCGGCCACACAGGCTTCGACGGCATCGGCGACAACGTTGTTGCTCGCATACAGGCCTGAGCCCAACGCGCCTCTGCCCAAACGCAGCACTTCGCTGACGCCAACGCTGCGCCCCCATTCAGCCAGCCACTCAGTATTGACGAGTTGGGCGCGCAGTTGCGTCAATGACCCTTCGTTGGCATCCGGAAAGCGTGAGAAGAGTAGCTCGCTGATGCACAGGCCCAGGACGGCGTCGCCGAGAAACTCCAAACGTTGGTTGTCCGCCGCTACGCGGTTTTCGTTGGCATAGCTTGGGTGTGTCAGTGCCAGCCCCAGCAATGGGTCGTCTGCAGGGAGTCCAAAAATGTCCGCGATCTTCTCAATCATTGGTGAAGGGGTCGAGGGCATTGGGCCTGGCCTCGACCCGGCGACCTATTGTCCGATTCCTGATCGACGCGATTGGCGCCTAGGCCCTCGGAGTACCAACCGACACCGAACCGCGCAAGCCCCTCTCTGGCATCAGCTATGATGGTCGCCGTGTCAGGACTGCTTTGCTGCCCGTTTTGTCGCGACCTATACACCAAGGACGACGCGATTGAACGATGTCCCGACTGCGGTGTCGATCTGGTGCCGTTCTATGAAGTCGCGCCTTCGCCCGAGTCGCAGCTAGAACGGGATGCACTGCTCGAACAGACGCCACCGGAATGGCGGCGGCTGGCATTTTGGGATTTTCGACGCGGTCGCGGCTTGTTGCCGCTTCTAGCGCTCCTCGGCCTCATATCCTATGCGCTGCCCTGGTTCTCGCAATCACTTCCGGAGACTCGAGTGCTCACCGGATATCAACTAGCAAGGCACCATGTGGGTTGGCTTTGGGGTGGAGCCGTTGGTTGGTTCATCTTGATTCCGCTGGTGGTAAGCAGGCGGTCGATCGCAGCAATGCGCGGTGTACGCATGATCGCGGCTATGTTTGCGTCACTCACAGCAGCGGAGGTGCTCGTGTTCGTCAACATTACGTCATCGCACCAAAACCAGGTGACCGTGCAGTTTGCTTGGGAGTGGGGGATCTGGATCAGCTGTTTTATCAGCGCGTTGGGAACGTGCATCGCCGCAATGCTGGGCGGTCCGATACCGCAATCGAATGACCCCGCACTGCTCACGCCCGTCCCTGGACCGCACAAGCGCCGCCGAGCAACGAAGGGTCGAACACTCCACTGAAACGGGAAAGTTGGGGTCGGACCCCACTCAAGAGGCCATGTGCCGGATGGGGTCCGTTTGGGGGTGCCCCAGTTTCGAAGCGTCCACTGGGTTTCAAGCATTCGTGTAATTGCCCCCCAGTCGCGGGCATTAAATCGACTTTTGACCCAATCAGTATGGGGTTACCCCTTATTGCGGCTCGAAATGTTCCGTGTAATGGTTTGATGGAGCTTGAGGGCAATCACTGGGATGCACCTAGGGTGGGAGCGATGCAACGAAATCAGCATTTTGAGAGAGACGCACAGGGCGGCAGCTGGGCTCGCCCCGTGCCGCACGCCTGCGCGGCGACCCCGACGGACAGCGGCGGGGAATACAACAAGTCAGAAACCACAGACCCCTTGGCAAGTGACGCGCCACTGCTCAGGCAATCAGAATGGCCTAGCTCGGACGAGCTTGAGGCAGCGATGCACAACGCGGATCCATTCGACTTGGTGGGTGAGCCAAAGAGTCTGACGGGGGAAATTGCGGAACTGTTCGGCGAACTCGAGGCACAAGCACCGCGCGACACGGTACCGTCGCCTCCGCCAAGCCCTGACGAACAGTTGAGGCTTGAGCTGCCCGGAGATGTGGCGCGCACCAAGGCCACCTTTCGCGTTCGCACTGCCCGCTGACGGACGACTGGCGGGATTATCCCATCCAAATCGCGAGATCTCGCCAAGTTTGGCTGCCGAGTTCCGACGCCACTGAAATCTGCACTTCGCCTTCCGGGCGCGATCGTCTACCCTGCGGGTCAGTTCCCCGGAGGTTCAGGATGTTCCGCTTCAAGATTGGCAGTTGGCGTCACAGCTTCATTGGCCTGGCTTGCACATTGACCCTGTTGATGCTCGCAGCGGTTGCCGCAGCTGCGGGACGGATCGATTGGTCCAGCAAGACGCTCAAGCCTCGTGCTGACGGGAACTCGTGGAATGTTGATATCAAGATCTTTCTTCCGAGGGCACCCGATGTACCCACGATTCAGATGAAGTTCGAGTTTCTCCAAAAGGTGTACTACGAGCGAGCCATGGTCGATGGCGACAAACTCATGACTCGCAACGTGCCGATTGAAGGCAAGCAACCCGTCTACGAGACCGTGGACGTCGGTTTTCTCGACCCAGAGACAAGCAAGATCGAAAGCCGCACGCGGTTTACGTTCAAGTTGCACCGCGACCACGGCCTAGACTGCGGTGAATACCGAGTCACCGTGCGTGACACGCGCAACGGACAAATCGTCGGCTCGCCGATCACGCTGATTCTCGGCGGGGAGAATGAAGTCATCGATCGGCGCAGCATCGTTTTCACGGGCGAGAAAAAGAAGGAAAAGAAAAAGGACAAGACGCAAGAGGCTGCGGCCGGCGGCGAGGGAACGTCCGATGCAGACGCGCCCAAGAAGAAGGACGAGCCGACAAAAGCGGCCGAACCTGCACCTGCCAACGAAGTGCCTCCGCCCGACGAGCCGCCGGCCGATAATCCTGCGACGATCAAGCAGAAGCCCGGCGGCTGTGGCTGTCATGTGCCAGGCAACGCGCCAACTCCCACCGGTCAAGCAGCGCTACTGGCATTGGCGGCGGGCCTGGCATTAGCACGCCGGCGGCGAAAGCTAATGGGATTCGCTCCCAACCGGTGAGGCCATGTTCACTGTGCCGACCCGAATCGTCGGTGACCTGTACCGGATTCTGGATCACCGGCTAACCATTGCCACGAGTCGTTTGATCCCTTCTTCGAATTCGTCTGGTGGGGTCAGAAGGCTTACGATGATGATTCGGTCGTCTGCAAAATCGTAGAACCAGCCAGGTTGTACGACCACGCGCTGCTGTTCAAGCAGAACCATTGCCCAGTCCCCGGACACGGTTAATGGCAGTTCCAGCACGGCGCTCCAACCGCCATGCGCAGGCCGTGCACTGACGGCAGAACCGCCGCTCACGTCGGCCAACGTCTGCAGGTTGTGTCGCAACCGCTGCTGGACTTGTGCGTGCCGCTGTGCCCCAAAATCCAGTAATTCGGGCAACGCCACTTGAACAGGAGTGTTGGGGGAAAGGTAGCTGTCAGCAATAATCTCGAGCCGCGACAAGGCCTGTTCGCGCAACGACGAATCGCCACCAATGATAATCCAAGCCAGCTTCAGCTGAGGCCAGGCACAGGCTTTGGACAAACCTCCCAGCGCAAAGACCAGCGAAGATCGGGCCAAAAGTGCACTCGGCAGATCGGGCGGCGAGGGCGTCAGGCAGTAGTCAGAAAAGACTTCGTCTGAGATGATTGGAATCTCGAGGCTCAGCAAGTCCTGCAGCTCGGTTTGGCGAGTGAATGAGCCTGTGGGATTGTTGGGACTTACCAGGACTAGGGCTTTAGTGCGGGCATCGATATGTCGTCGCACCGAGTCCATGTTGACATAGTAGGCGCCGTCGTAGCCGATCGAATACTTCGCCGGCTTCAACGCCGAGAAAGCAGCCAAGTGCTCCAAGAGTGGATAGCTTGGAGCTGGAAACAGAATCTTGTCGCCGCAATCGCACAAGAGGTTGAAGATCCAGGTGTAGGCTTCACTCGTGCTGCCGGTCAGTACTACTTCGCTCGGAGCGACGGATAGGCCCCGTTGCGTGTAGTACTTGGCAACAGCCGTTCGCGCAGACAACAGGCCAAATGGCTCGGGACGGTAGTAGGCGCTCGCTCGATTGGTCAGCAAAGCAAGCCAAGAGTCATCTGCAAACAAGCCCGCTTGGGTAGGATTGGTCCCTGTGAGATCCAGGAGCGTCACACCGGCCCTGCGTAGCGACTGAAGTCGTTCGGTGAGGGCGTTGACCGTAGCGGAGACTCGCGTGCGCGCTGAGTACACGAAGGCAGACTTTTTCGCATTGGAATCCCGGGCGCAAGCGGCATGGCTGATAGCCTCGCAGCGCCGCGCGATGCACGATTCGAAAACCGCGGGGAGACCGCATAGCGCCGCCAGAGCGCGGGGCCGGGGTCGAATGATGGTCCGGGAACGGCACCGGACCCCAAAGCGTACTACCTTGTGTCGCAATGGAATCTGGCGGCAATGTCGCTCGAGTGCAGCACGGTGGCAAGGATATCTTGCTCGTGGGCACGGCACATGTCTCCCAGAAGAGCGTCGAAGAAGTCAAAAGGATCATCCTAGAGACACGACCCGATACCGTCTGTGTCGAATTGGACAAGGGCCGGCACGAGTCACTTGTCAACCCCAAGCGTTTCCGAAATCTCAACTTGGTTCAGGTCATCAAACAAAGGCGAGTCCTCTATTTGTTGGCGAATCTCGCGTTGTCAGCGTACCAAAAGAGAATTGGCGACAAGATCGGCGTGCGTCCCGGTGCTGAGTTACTGGCTGCCGTCGAGAGCTGCAATGCGGTTAACGCCGAACTCGTGCTGGCGGATCGAGACATTCAGGCAACACTGAAGCGCACCTGGTCGAGCGTATCGTTGTGGAACAAACTGCGTCTGGCGACCAGTCTACTGGCGGCGCCCTTTGCGGCTGAAGACATCAGCGAGGCGCAAATTGAGCAGCTGAAAGAGCGCGACACGATATCTGACATGCTGACGGAACTTTCGCAGCTCGTTCCCGGCCTCAAAGAACCACTAATTGACGAGCGCGATCAGTACTTGGCAAGTTCAATCGATTTGGCACCTGGCCGCAGTGTCGTGGCCGTGGTTGGCGCTGGACACGTACAGGGGATTCTCAACAACCTTGGCAAGAAAGTCGAACGCGCGAGCCTAGAACAATTGCCGCCCCCCTCCAAGGCAGCGCGCATCGTAGGCTGGTCAATCCCCGCGATCGTGCTCACGGCCTTTTGTTTCGGCAGTTGGCGCTCGCATTCGAGTGAACCTGTCCTGAGGATGCTGCTGGCTTGGGTGCTGCCAACGTCGCTCGGCTGTGGCCTGTGCACCGCGCTCGGCCGTGCCCATCCGCTCACGGTTGCCAGTGGGCTTTTGGCCGCGCCCGTCACTGCGCTCAACCCCCTGATTGGGGCAGGCACGGTAACCGCACTCGTCGAAGCATGGGTGCGCCGGCCAACGGTTGCGGATTGTGAAGCAGTTCCCGAGTCGATCACGTCTCTGCGCGGTTGGTTCAAGAACCCGGCGACTCGAATCCTACTGGTATTTCTGCTCTCTTCGATCGGCGCCTCGATCGGAATGCTCATTGGAACAACTTGGGTTGTAGCTTTGATGTAGACTTGGGGGTCGCATGCTATGATCGTTGTTCCTCCGATCCCCAGTTTTGGCGAGCGTTTTGCGCACGTGCGCTGGCAGCATGTGCTGCCCTGGGTGATCGCGTTAGTCTTGCTGCTGGTCTATCTACCGGCGCTCAACAGCGGGTTTCTGGTCTGGGATGACCCTTGGCTTGTCGAGCAAAGTGGCCGGTTGTCTCGGGCGGGCAGCTATGACATTGCGTCGATATTCACCGACTTTTCGGTCAACACCCGCTTGGCCCTAGGTGGTGAGTACTTGCCGCTGCGCGACGTGAGCCATCTGGTCGAGGCCGCCACGGTCGGGCTGCAGCCAGCGCGAATGCGCGTCAACAACCTCGTCCTTTACACGGTTGCCATCCTCTTATTACGCGTCGCCATGTTGAACACGCTCGGGCGCAAATGGACGACTGAGTTATGTGTGGCGCTGTTCGCATTGCACCCAGCGCACGTCGAAAGTGTCGCATGGATATCACAGCGCAAGGATGCACTGGCACTCTGTTTCACAATGGGCATGCTTTGGGCTTGGTGCAAAGAGGAAGGGCACTCGCTTGGTTGGACGATGTTCTTCTACGCTTGCGCACTGCTCTCCAAATCGATGAGCGTAGCGGCCATCGTGTTGTTGCCCGTGTTCGATCTGGTCGCGCAGCGACGTGTTGCCTGGCGCTCGTTGTTGCTCGCGTCGGTTCCTGCGCTCGTGGTCATGCCCCTGCATTGGAAGGTGGCCACGCTTGTGCACACTACCGGGACGTTGGCTGGAGGGTCACGCTGGACTGCTGCGGCAACCATGGGCCCCGTGTTGTGGCGGTACCTCGAATGCTGCTTTAGCCCAAGCATGCTTAGCGCCGTCCACGACGTCCCGACGCGCACGGCCTTTTCGATTGCGGGCGCTGCCGCTTGGGGTACGGCCATCGTTACGTGCGCGGTTGCCATCCGCAGCTGGTGGCGCGACGACGAGCCCGCGTGGCTCGCCGCCTGGCTCACGTTCTTTGTGCCCTTGGCGCCGGTCAGCCAGATTTTCGTGCCGCTGCAGACCCGCATGGCAGACCGATACCTGTGGTTGAGCGTTCTAGGTCTACCCTGGCTGGTCGCATTGCTGATGCGAAAGCTGCCGCGTTACGGGGCAGCCGGTGGTTTGTTTTTGTTGGTTTTGTTCGGCGCGGGCACGGCGCGGCGCGCCAATCTATTCGGCGACAGTGTGTCCCTGTTCAGCGATGCGACACGAAAAACGATGCAGTCCACGCTGGCGCCGTACCTGCTCGGTTATGCTTGGGAGCAACGCAAAAACGAACCCGCCGCGCGCTCGGCCTACGAGGAAGTATTGCGCCGCAATGCGCAAGACGATAACACGCACTTTGCCACCAACCGGTTAGCAGCGCTCGAGGTGCGTCGCGGTGCGCTGCCCCGTGCAGAGGTGATCCTGCGCAAAGGCATCCAAATGTTCCCGGAAGACGGGAAGATGCGCGACAGTCTGATCAAAGTATTGTTTCGCGAAGGCAAGGTTGACGAGGCGCGTCGATTGTTCGGGTTCCCGCCTGCAACCAAACCCTCCGTGCCGCCAAAAGCAAGCGCCGCGCCGTCGGCGTCGTCGGAAACCACCCGTCACAAACACCGATCGCACAGCGGGTCAAAGCCCATTCGGTTGTTCTAGTACCTCGATTCTGCTGAATCGAGGTACTAGAAATTCGCGAAGCGAATTCGGGTTTGGGCGAATACCCAAAAATATGGGGGTCCGGTTACGGGCAGCGCTTCAAGACAGCTTGCGAACCATTGGGCAGACGCGTCAGGTATTTTGCCCAACCCACCGGTTGTGTGAAGGCCTGCTTGAATTGGGTCTCATCTCCCTGATACTTCGACTTCATTGGATTGTCCGGCGGCCGAGATGCCGTCACCGTCGCGCGAATCAACACGTCGTCCGCGCAGAGCGTGTAGCTGGGCGCGGTAGCAGCGCTACGCGCAACCACCATCCCCACTTGAAGGCTGTCCCAGCGATCGGCTGGGCTGGCGGATTTCGATGGGCAAGCGATCGACTTGGTCGCGATGAACTCGGTGACGTACGTCGTATTGGGTTCAGGTTCGATCGAGAGGGAAAGAACGTGATGCTCGGAATCGTAGTTCAGGCGCTTCAGTCTTACACCCGTGGACGCGTAGAAATCACCTTGTGTCATGGCCGTGATCAAGTCCTCGGCACGCAGAGACGCGGCCCTTATCATGATCCATCCGCGGCCCGGTGATGGTTCGTCGGCACCCTCTCTCACGTGTGTGTCGTCGCCAGCCACACCAAATAGGGGCGGCCAGCCGCGCTCCAGGACACGTTCGGCGTTGCACATATCCCAAAGCCTTGTCACCGGGCGCTTGCCCATATCGCCGCGCGAAGCCGCAAAGGGATGACCATTGAAGATTTCGACGAACTGCGCGGCTCTCACGCGAGCGAGCATGTCGGCGCCAATAGCCCATGCGAAGTTGGGATGATTCACGACCCCGACCGCCGCGTAGCCCTGTGCTCGTGCCTGCGCCTCGATTCGAGCAAGGGTTTGTTCGATCACATCGGCTGCGTTTGCACCCGTCGTCGGCTCGACGAGTTGGCTAATGTTGGCGGCCGTCAAATGGATCCGCCCTATGGGGGTGTCATTGGTGACCTCTTCGTTGGACAGTAGGATGAACTGTCCGGGACGCTCGAATCGCCTTCGCAATTCTTGCAGCGTTTGAAGGCGCCATTCTTCCGCGCCGCTCCGCAGTCGAGAAACCAAGTATTCGGAACCGAATTGCGCACGAAGCCTTGCCGCGATGTCGTCTCCGGCGCGTTGCCTGATTTTTGACGCTGCGACCCAGTATTCGCTGTTCAACAGAGTATTGTGATCCGCGAGGCCCAAGAACTGGTACCCGTGTCCTGCGTACCAGGCTACCACCTCCTCGGGGAGCATGTGACCATCACTCCAAATTGAATGCGCGTGCAGGTTTCCTCGATACCAATGGGTGGTGACGCTCGATCCGCGACACCCAACGAGCAAAGTGCAGGCGACTACCAGACAGAGCTGCATCGTGGGTCGGTGGACTGCGGACCGAGATCTCATTGAAGCGAGCGGCAACTATGCGGCTCTTTTGCATCAAACGGCAAGTCCCAGGCGTCTGCAGATTGCCGCGCAGGGTCGCAAAATCTAGACCGGCCGGCGGCGGGACAACCAGGCCTGTGGTAACCAGTCTCGGAGTCCCGACTATGAAACGCAAGTCGTCGCACGTGAGCTCGGGCTTGCTGGGTCTTGCATTGCTCGTGATAGTGGGGGGTCTGTTGCGAGTCGGCTACAACAGCGTCGCTCACTATGGAAATGGCGACGAGTACCATTACCGTCTCCAAGTGCAGGCGCTCTATGATCGCGGGTGGAATAGCTACCGCGAGCTTGTGGGCGCCCACCTGACATTCGATCCCAACTTTCCAGCGCCCTATCGTTGGGGGTACCTAGCAATAGGAAGTTTAGGGTGTTATTTGCGCGGCGCGTGCGATGAACGCTCGCTCGCGTGGCTTTCGACTCTGGCCGGATTGGCGGTGGTCGGTCTAGTCGCGATACTCGGCGTGCAGCTGTTTAGTCGTAGAACCGCCGTGGTTGCGACAGCCCTTGCGGCCACTTCGCCACTGCACTTGGAATTGAGTCGCAGGGCGTTCGTTGATGAACTGCACACAGCTTGTGTGCTGCTATCGGCCCTTGCGCTATACAGCGTCGCGACAGTAGACCACCCTCGCCAGACCGTTGTTGATCGATGCCGGGCGCCGGTGTTGGCCATTCTTGCGCTCACGGTGACTTGGTCCGTCAAGGAGTCTGTTGTCTTCTTGCTCCCGGCGCTGGCCGTGTGGCTTTTTTGGTTGCGCAAACCACCGTCATCCAGACGGATGGATGCGCTTTTTCTCGTCATTCCGCCGGCGATTGCTGTGGTTGTGTTTGCGTGGCTCAATCACGGAGTAGCATCACTGTGGGGCCTGCTATCGGCCACGCGACATTCCTTCCTGAGTCATTATTCGGCGTTACATCAATACGGACCACCCCACCGCCCGCTGATTGAACTGTTTACATTGTCGCCGTGGGTTTTTGGCCTACTGCCCGTCGCCGCGGTCGTCGCCTTTGGCGGAGGCTCTTGTGAATTGAAACCGTCTTGCTTGCCAAGTGACGTGACCCAGGAACTGGCGCAAAAGCGTGCTCAGGCGCTCATGCTGATGTTCGCGATGGGTCTCGCCCCATTCCTGATTCTTCCAAAAAACGTTCGATTCTACGCGGTTCTGGACCCGATAGCTCGCCTGTTGGTCTCTTGGCTAGTCTGCGAGGCCCTGCCTTGGGGTAGGAAACTTACGCTTGGCTGGTGGTCAGCCATTCTGTTGTGTCACGCCGCATTCGAGCTCGCGTTGTTCCATCGGACTTTCGTCGTCACTTGGGTCACGGACCCAACAGCGAGTGCGATATTTCGTGCCCTGCAGTTGGTTCCGGGGGAAGGCCCGGAAAAGCGCTGGCACCCTCCAGCCGTGGTCTTGGTGTGCGGCTTGTTGAGCGCGTGCTCCGCCTGGATTTCGACGGCTCGGGCAAGGTTCAGCCGTCGATCGCTGGCGGCGGCAGTTCTTCTGTCTCTGTTCGCACTAGGCCTGCCGCAGTTGTTTCGTCCTTTCGGGACCATTGGAATGATCGCAGTCGAGCAGCAGGAACGCTAGTGGCAGGCGAATCGTTGTTCGGCTAGAAGTTGTCCAGTCGCGATGAAAAATGGGTCCGAAGGCTCAGCATGTTGCCCTCGATTGGGGGCCTTCTCGCGACGGCTGCTCGAGCTCGAATCCCTACGGTCGCTGCTAGGAACCCAACGCATCGTCTTCAGGCCGAGTCCGCGCGAGGCCTCGACTCTGGACGCAGTCATTGGTTGGGGTCACAAGCCGACGGCAGGAGTAGCAAGGCAATACGCGAAAGAATACGGCCTGCCTTACTGGGCAATTGAAGATGGCTTCTTGAGGTCCGTTGATCTTGGATCGAAGTGCCTGCCACTGTCCTTGGTGGTTGACAAACGCGGCATCTACTACGATGCGACGGGGCCCTCGGATCTTGAGGAATTACTGGCAACCTCGGGCGCGCACGATGCGCTTTCCGATCCGGGTCTGCTACAGCGCGCCCGCGAGTGCCGCGAGCGGATCATTCAGGCGCGTTTGTCAAAGTACAACCACGCCCCCGATGAGGTGCCACCCGAGTTGTCAAATGCCGCCCATCCTATCGTTCTAGTCGTGGATCAGACGATGGGAGACGCCTCAGTGGAATTGGGACAGGGCAGTCCAAAACGATTCTCAGACATGGTGGCTGCCGCGTGTTTGGAGAATCCTGGCGCGACGATTGTCGTCAAAACGCATCCTGACACGGTTGCTGGCACGAAACGAGGCTACCTGGACAGACAAGTGTTGCCGCGCCACGCGCTGCTGCTGTCCACTCCAATCAACCCGCTTACGGTGTTGGCGTGCGTCGATCGGGTATACGTGTGCACATCGCAGCTTGGCTTCGAGGCCTTGATGCTAAGCAAGCGTGTCACGTGCTTCGGGGTGCCGTTCTACGCCGGTTGGGGGTTGACCGACGATCGAATCGCCTGCGATCGAAGAAATCGAAATCGATCGCTCGACGAGTTGATAGCGGCTGCGTTGATTCTTTACCCAAGGTATATTCATCCATTTTCCGGCGAGCACACTGAAATCGAGACGGTCATCGAACATTTGGCGTTGCAACGGCGGTGGTTTGCCGCGAATTCCGGGCGCGTTTTCTGTACCGGCGTATCGCTTTGGAAGCGACCCTTCGTTCGCAGGTATCTGCATGCGCCCAATAACGAGGTCCGATTCTTCTCGTCCGTCTACTCGCTTGAGGCCGCTTTGGGCGTGCGACAGACGCGTCTGCTGACTTGGGGTAACCGGCACTACGCCGAATTAGAGACGCTTGCCAAAAGGAAAAGCCTGACTTTACTGCGCATGGAAGATGGGTTCATTCGTTCCGTCGGGCTGGGGTCCGATCTGACGGTGCCCGGATCACTGGTCGTGGATTCACAAGGCATCTACTACGATCCTCGTCAACCGAGTGAGCTCGAGACACTGCTCCAAACCCGACAATTCACCAACGCGGAATTGGAGCGAGCCGAATGGCTGCGTCAACGAATCGTCGCTTCCGGGATCAGCAAATACAACACACACACCGATCGACCATTCAGACCGCGCGCGCGTGACTCTCAAACCGTCGTCTTGGTGCCCGGGCAGGTGGAGGATGACGCGTCAGTGGTCTGCGGGAGCCCTGAAGTACGCAGCAACGCTGCGCTTCTGCGCGTAGTACGCGATCTCTTGCCCGACGCGTACATCATATACAAGCCGCACCCGGACGTCGTCAGCGGCAACCGCCGCGGAAGACTCGATGCGCCTGGCCCCTCGCTGTTCGACGAGGTGGTCACCGACGTCCCAATCAGTCGCTGTCTTGAAACGGCCCATGAATTGCACACGATGACTTCGCTTGTGGGATTCGAGGCGCTGTTGCGGAACAAACGCGTGGTGACGCACGGGCAGCCATTTTACTCGGGTTGGGGGCTTACCGAAGATCGGCTCGGGCTGGCTCGACGCAAACGTCGTTTGAGCCTGAATGAGTTGGTTGCTGGCGTACTACTCGTCTATCCAAGGTACTATCATTTTCGTAGCTTGGCGTTTTGCACAGCCGAGCAGCTCGTTGCAGAACTTGAGCGTCAAAGGCAGACGGGCCAGGCTCAGTTGAAGTTGCCTTGGCTGCTTCGACGTGGCCGACACCTCCTGCTGCTAGCACGCGAGATCGTTCACGCACGACTGTGATCGGGCTCGGTTCTGGCCCGTCGCGCCGGCACGACGAAGCAGTCACGGTGAGCTGCTGAGACCTTCACGCTCGGGCTAGCGAGTGACGCAACAGCCATAGAAGAATCACGCGGCAACTGCGGACACCTCAGGGGAAATCCCGGTAGAGATCATTCGCTGAAAACGCGGTAGGCTTCTGGCATGGACATCGACGAACTGCGCTCCCGGTTGTCACAGACACCTGTCCTGCGTCCCCAGGGCAAAGTGATATCTGTTACGGGGCTGGGCATTCGAGTCGCCATGCCGGGAGCAAGAATTGGTGATGTGATTCAAATTGAGCGCCACTCGGGCGAGCCGGTTGACGCCGAGATAGTGGGTTTCGACTCGGGACACGCAATAGCCGTGCCGCTTGGCATGCTAGCGGGCGTCGGACCAGACGAGTTGGTGCGCGGCACGGGAGCACCGCTCGCAGTGCGCGCGGGCTTGGAGCTTCTCGGGCACGTCGTCAACGGCCTGGGTCGTCCATTGGATGGGCGGGAATTGCCCGCCGGATTGCAGACGGTACCTGTGGATCGCGCGCCGCCTCCCGCACTATCCAGACGCCGGATCAACATGCCAATGGCGACAGGCATTCGAGCTATCGATGGGCTGCTGACGCTCGGCGTCGGTCAGCGAGTGGGCCTGTTCGCTGGATCTGGCGTCGGCAAGAGCTCACTGCTCGGCTCTATGGCACGCCGGGCACACGCCGACGCGGTGGTGGTGGCGCTCGTTGGTGAACGGGGACGCGAGGTGGGTGAATTCCTCGAGCATTCCCTTGGCACCGAGGGGCGCCGACGCTCGATTGTTGTCGTCACGACCAGTGACGCTTCGGCGCTGGAACGAGTACGGGCGGCTCAAGTCGCAACCGCCTTGGCCGAAGCCATGCGCAATCAGGGTGCCAATGTTCTGTTGTTGGTTGACTCGGTGACGCGATTTGCCCGGGCACAGCGTGAAGTTGGCTTGGCCGCGGGTGAGCCGCCGGCACGTCGCGGCTACCCGCCCAGTGTGTTTGCCGCATTGCCGAGACTCCTTGAACGAGCGGGCACTGCGTCCACGGGCTCAATCACCGCTGTCTACACGGTGCTGGTGGAAGGCGATGATATGGAGGAACCCGTAGCCGACGAAGTCCGAGGGATCCTGGACGGTCACATCGTTCTGGATAGGGGTCTGGCTGCGCGTGGGCACTATCCAGCAATCGATATCACGCGTTCGATATCGCGCGTCATGCCATCGTTGCTTTCCCCCGATGCGCTAGCGGCTGCCAGTAGCGTCCGAGGTCTTATCTCAGCGTACGAACAGAAGCGCGATTGGATTATGCTCGGCGGCTACGTAAAAGGCAGCGACCCAATTTTGGACCGTGCCGTAAAGGCCATGCCCGAGATAGGCGCCTTTCTGCGGCAGAGCGGCGGCGACGCTTCGGCGTTTGAGGAGACGTGGAGCAGGCTCATGCAGCTGGCAAGTATGGCCTGAGATACCCACTTGTTCTTGAAGGTGCGTCGCAACCGTGTGGCCGCTCGAGTCGCGTTGCGGAAATAATCTGTCACGGTTGCCGCTTCTCGCGCCTAAGGGGTCATGTCCGCAAGTCTGGACATACGGAACCTGGGGAGCCCAAAGCAATCTTCCGACGCCGTCTGCGGCGACTGCGCTTCAGGCAGCCACCGAGCAGGCAAAAGCAACGTGCGCATGGGACACATTGACTCAACGGGATGTGGAGTCGCAGCATTGCTGGGGCTCGCTCTATCTGGAAACCATGCCTTTGCGGGGCCTTCGGAATCGTCTCCGAGCGTCCATGCCGAGTTTCGCCCAGCGCGCGCTGGGACCCTTTCGACCGATCCTCTCCTCGCACAATTGATTGCACAAAGCCTAGCGGCTCGACCCGAGATCGCCGGCGCCAAGTCCGCAGTACAAGCCGAACGCGAACGCATCCCCCAAGCCGGTGCAATGCCGGATCCCATGCTCCAGTTGGGCATTCAGAATGACGGGTTTACCAGCATTGAAGTCGGACGAATGTCAACGAGCTACTACTCGCTTATGGCAGCCCAGACCTTTCCCTGGCCGGGCAAACGTGCACTTTCGCAGCAGGTGGTGGAATATGACGCGCAGCAGGCCGACTTCGGTGTGCAGAGGGCACGCCTATCAACCGAAGCCGACGTGCGTCGCGCCTACTTGAGCCTGATACTGGTCCGTGATCGCCTCGAGATCCTCGACCGGTTGGAGAAAATTTGGGAACGCTCCGCTGGCATCGCGCAGATCCGTTACGAAGCTGGACAGGGGATTCAATCGGACGTGTTGAGGTCGCGGCTAGAGTTGGCGCGACTCAAGCAAAAACGACTGGTCCTACAAGTCGAGGAACGCATACGCGTTCAGCAGCTCAATCGACTTCGAGCACATCGTCTGGACGAAGCCGTCGTAACGACGGTGCATGTGCGAGACCTGCCCGCCGTTGCGCCCGCGGACGAGTCCACCGTCGTTCGCGAAGCGCTTGCTCGCAGTCCAGAACTAGCCGCAGCCAGACTCAGAGTCATTCAATCCGAAAAGGCGATCGCTCTTGCGCAGAGAAGCTACTACCCGGACATAACGGTTAGTGCGGGACTCATGTATCGTGGCACCCTGATGCCGCCGATGTGGCTACTCACTGTCGGGGCGCCCGTGCCCATCTTCTCTGGGTCCAAGCAAAGCCGAAATGTAGCGGAAAATGAGGCGCGCCGCGTCGCCAACCAGCACAGAGGCGATGAAATAGAGCAAGTACTTCGCCTCCGGGTGCAGGAGCGGCAGGTTGCGCTAGCGTCGCTAAGCGATACGGCGCGCGCGTACCAATCAGGTCTCTTGCAGCTGTCAGAGGCCACTATCGATAGCACCTTGAGTCAGTATGCCGTGGGCAAGGTGTCTCTCGTGTCTGTGTTGGAGGCCAATGCAAGTTATCTCAATGACGTGGATGGCTACCTGCAGACCCTAGCGGATGCCCAACGGGTACAGATTGACGCCGGCGAAGTGAGTCTGCAATCAACGCCCCTGTCAAGTAACCCGGCCATGAACACAGGAGGCATGGGAAGTGCCGCAACTAGTGCCGGCAGCGCGAAGACAACCGAGTCATCGGCCTCTCAGATGTAACTCCCAGAGTCGAATCATGAATGACACGGAAATCCCCGAAAGGTCCACGCCAGCGCCGAGCGCGCGTCGATGGACGCTACGCGCCCTGGTAACGGCCAGCTTGCTGAGCGCCATTGCGGCAGGCGCTCTGGGTTTTTTGTTGGCACAGCGGCACGGAAAAGATAATCCGAGCGCGAACCGTACTGCTGCGACGACGCAGAGAGTCGAGAAGTACCAATGCCCGATGCACCCAAGCATCGTGCAAGATCACGCGGGTGATTGCCCCATTTGCGGCATGAAACTCGTCAAAATGTCAAGCAATTCTACCCGTACCGACAACCATGCGACAAGTGCCGCCAGCGGCGTTGCAGTCGGCGAACGCAAGGCACTGTTCTATCGCTCGCCCATGAATCCCAAGCAAACCTCACCGACGCCAAGTAGGGATGATATGGGCATGGACTATGTGCCCGTATACGCGGACGACGTGTCCGACAACGCGCCACCGGTAGCCGGGCTCGCTACTATCGACATTGATCCGTCGCGCCAACAGCTCATCGGCCTATCCATCGCTGAAGCAAAGCAAGCCAAGGTTGGCGGCGCATGGCGCACAGTGGGGCGAGTGGTGGTCGATGAAACGCGCGTGCACCATGTCAACTTGAAGGTTAGTGGGTTCGTAGAGCGCGTCTACGTCAACTTCATCGGCAAGCAGGTTTACAAGGGGCAGCCGTTGTTTTCACTGTACAGCCCCGAGCTTTTGGCTGCTCAGGACGAGTACCTGCTTGCATTGAAGACCCGCGGGATTCTGAGT
Source organism: uncultured delta proteobacterium (assembly GCA_963811985.1). GTDB lineage: Bacteria > Myxococcota_A > Polyangia > Polyangiales > Polyangiaceae > FEN-1139. The sequence goes on along the minus strand of CAWEUH010000025.1, from coordinate 582,016 downwards.
GCCGCAAGTGCGAGCCCCGATTCGGAGAACGACACGCTCGTCAACGCCTCGCGCCGCCGACTTGCTCTATGGGATTTGTCCGAAAAGACGCTCGATCAGATTGCCCAAACTCGAGAAGCCACTAAATTGATTACATTCTACTCGCCAGCAAGTGGCGTCATCACCAAGAAAGACGTCGTCCAGGGCATGAAGCTCGATGCGGGTGCCATGCCATACGAAATAGTCGATCTTTCGACGGTGTGGGTGGTGGCGGATGTCTACGAAAGTGAATTACGTTTCGTAAAAGAGGGCATGCCGGCCACCCTCACGCTCAATGCGTTTCCCAATCGCGACTTCAACGGGAAGGCCGTGTTCATCGATCCGATGCTCGATCCGATGACTCGAACCGTGAAGGTACGGCTCACGTTTCCGAATCCAACCAAAGAGCTCAAGCCCGAGATGTTCGGTGAGGTGGTACTAAAAGGCTTGCCCCACGATGGGGTCACTGTTCCCATCGACGCCGTGATTGATTCGGGTACGACCCATGTCGTATTCGTGGCGGTTGGCAATGGCAAATTCAGCCCGCGCCTGGTTTGGCTAGGCGATTCGGACGATACCCAAGCAGAGGTTGTGTCCGGGCTCGCCGTTGGCGAAAAGGTGGTAACGCGGGCTAACTTCCTCGTCAACTCGGAATCGAGACTGCGCGCGTCCTTGGCCGAGCTAGCGGGCGGGTCCAACAAGGGACTGGAGAGTGCCCGAGTACTGCCACATGAAGGTCACGAGGCCCACGATTCGCACGGAGATCACGGAGCGCACAGCCCATGATTAGGCGCATCATTCGGTTCTCCGCGGAGAATCGCTATCTGGTGATTGCGGCCAGCGTCGTGGCCTTGGTGTTCGCTTGGTGGTCGATGCGCACGATCCCGCTCGATGCCCTCCCTAACCTCTCGGACACGCAGGTCATTGTCTATTCGAGATGGGATCGGAGCCCTGACATCATTGAGGATCAAGTCACATACCCCATCATCACGGCACTGCTTGGCGCCCCTAAAGTAAAAGCTATCCGGGGGTTTTCGGATTTCGGCTTTAGCTATACGTACGTTATTTTCGAAGACGGAACCGACATGTATTGGGCTCGCACGAGAGTCCTCGAATACTTGTCGAAGATTATCCCGCAGTTGCCAGCCGGTGTTAAAACGGAACTCGGTCCGGATGCCTCCAGCGTTGGCTGGGTGTTTCAGTATGCCCTAGTCGATCGGAGCGGTAAGCACGCTTCCGATGAATTGCGATCGTATCAAGATTGGTTTCTGCGCTACGCCGTCCAAAGTGTCCCAGGCGTATCCGAGGTAGCGACTGTGGGCGGCCAAGTCCGTCAATATCAAGTCACGGTTAACCCCAACGCCTTGGCCGGTTACAAGCTTTCTCTCGAAGCGGTCATCAACGCGGTTCGAACAGGAAACAACGACGTGGGCGGGCGTCTGGTGGAATTGGCAGGACGCGAATACATGGTCCGCGGTCGGGGCTACGTGAAGAGTATTCACGACATCGAGAACCTCGTACTCCGCTCAGAAGGGGGAACGCCAGTTCTCGTTCGGGACGTGGCCAAGGTCGCTCTTGGACCCGAAATGCGCCGCGGAATTGCCGACTACAACGGGGAAGGCGACGTGGTAGGCGGCATCGTAGTAATGCGCGAGGGGGAAAATGCGCTGAACCTTATTGAACGCGTGAAGGCCAAATTGGAGGAGATCAAACCGGCACTGCCGTCCGGTGTGCAAGTTGTGACCGCCTACGATCGCTCCGATCTAATAGGTCGAGCGATCGATACCGTTCGAGAAAAGCTGATTGAGGAGATGATCGTCGTCTCCCTCATCATTCTGATTTTCCTCTGGCACTTTCCCTCTTCAATCGTTCCCATTATTACCATTCCGGCCTCTGTCGCCCTAGCGTTCATTCCCATGAAGCTCATGGGGCTCAATGCCAACTTGATGTCTCTAGCTGGCATCGCTATTTCCGTGGGCGTCATAGTGGACGGCGCCATTGTTGAAGTGGAGAACGCCTACAACAAGATCTACCACTGGATCAAAGACGGTAAGAAGGGGGACTTTCATCAAGTGCGCCTTGAGGCGCTGATGGAAGTCGGTCCGAGCGTATTCTTTTCACTGTTGGTCATTGCAGTCGCGTTCATGCCGGTATTCACACTGGTCGATCAAGAAGGGCGTCTGTTCCGACCGCTAGCCATTTCGAAGAACCTAGCCATGGCCATAGCGGCGCTGCTAGCCATCACGCTTGATCCCGCCATGCGTATGCTATTTGCGCGGATCGATCCCTTCACGTTTCGTCCCCGGTTTCTGGCCTGGATTGCCTCACAATTGCTTGTGGGAAAGTACTATTCCGAAGACCGACACCCGATCTGTCGGCTCCTTCAATTTCTATATGAAAAACCCTGCCGATTCGTAGTGCGTCACGCAAAGACGACGATCTTCGTGGCGCTGCTGATCATGGCAAGCACGGTTCCGGTTTGCCTTGAGCTTGGCTCCGAATTCATGCCGCCACTGCGGGAAGGGACTATTCTGTACATGCCATCCTCGGTAGAGCCGGGCATGTCAGTTGCCGAAGCTCAAAAGGTGCTTCAGGTGCAGGACAAGATTCTGATGTCCTTTCCAGAAGTACAACGGGTCTTCGGAAAGGCTGGCCGAGCCAACACTTCGACTGATCCGGCGCCGTTCACGATGATGGAAACCACGATCCTGCTCAAACCGGAGATTGAATGGCGGCATAAGCCACGCTGGTATTCCGACCGGGTCCCCGAGTGGCTCAAGCCACTATTTCGTCCCTTCTGGTGGGACCGAATTACCGAGGCTGAATTGGAGGACGAGCTCAACGCGGCTCTGCAACTGCCGGGCATCTCCAACGCGTGGACCATGCCTATCAAAGGACGCCTCGACATGTTGTCTACCGGCATCCGAACACCCGTAGGCATCAAAATCATGGGCGCTGATTTGCACGCAATCGAACGGCTAGCTCAAGCCACCGAGGCCGCGGTATCGACCGTTCCCGGCACCAGAAGTGCCTATGCAGAAAGGGTTGCAGGGGGCGACTTTCTGGACTTCGTGCTCAAACGCGATCGATTGGCCCGCTATGGGTTGACTATCGATAATGCCAACACTCTAGTAATGACAGCCGTGGGCGGCGAGAATCAAAGCACTACCATTGAAGGGCGTGAACGTTACGGCATCAACGTGCGTTACGCCCGTGATTACCGGGAGGATCTGTCCAAGCTACGGCGCGTGTTGATTCCACTTCCGAATGGCCAGGGACAGATTCCTATGGAGGAGATCGCAGACGTCACGTTGACTCAAGGCCCGTCGATGATCCGCGATGAAAATGGGTTACTGGCGGGCTACGTTTTTGTTGACTTCGATACATCGAAGGTGGACGTGGGCACATACGTCACTCGAGCGAAGCGTGCCGTAGCAGCACAAGTAAAGTTGCAAACCGGCTATTCAATGGTTTGGAGTGGACAATACGAAAACATGCTGCGCGTAAAGGAGCGGCTCAAGCTCATCTTGCCGCTCACCTTGGTAGTCATTTTCGGCCTGTTGTACATGAATACTAAGTCCGCGTTCAAAGCGAGCATCGTGATGCTAGCCGTGCCATTTTCGGCTGTTGGTGCCCTCTGGTTGCTCTGGGCACTTGGATATAATGTGTCGATTGCCGTGTGGGTGGGCATGATTGCACTGATGGGCCTAGACGCGGAGACGGGCGTATTTATGTTGTTATTTTTGGATCTTTCCCGTGATGAATTCAAGAAGAACGGACAACTCAATACGCGCGCGGATCTCGTTGAAGCTATTATTCACGGTGCGGTCAAACGTGTACGCCCCAAGGCCATGACGGTCTTCGCTGCCATGATAGGCCTCTTACCCATCATGGGGTCAATGGGAACGGGAGCCGATCTGATGAAACGCGTCGCTGCTCCCATGGTGGGTGGACTCGTGACGAGTTTCGTCATGGAACTGCTCGTGTACCCGGCGGTCTACTACCTTTGGCGTCGCAGGGAAGTGACCGCCTGACTGAAACGGTTCCTCGACCGCCTCTCAAAGCTTCGAAGCGTCATCAGCGGCATTACGAATCGGTGCTAAGCGCCGTAGGGGCTGGCATTGATAGGCGGCAGGCCCGGCAGGCGAACGCCCCGACGAATCCGGATAAATCCGAGGCCCCCGAGCTCGGAGCAACGTGGCAGCGGCTGAGTGAGGGATCACGATGGCACAAGTGGCGAATTCTACTATGCGCGAACTGGGTACACCTTGCCTGAGTGAAATACAACGCCGCACGAACCCAGGGGGCGCCTACACCGCGCGCCACTGCTGCGGCAATATCAATAGAATATGATGCCGTGCGTCGGGAGGTTGTGTAGTCCGATTCGCACGGCATACCTTGCGTTGGGGAGGTATTTTCGGACTAATTGCTCGTAGCCTGCAGCAACCCTTACAAACTTGCCCCGATCGTTGCCGAGGATGAGGCGTTCGATTCTCGACGGCTTGTCACCGTACACGGGATCGAACGAGCAGAACCGGCCTTCGTCCTTCAGGAGCTGGACGATACTTCTCAGACACGATCCGACCTCTGCGTCCGAAAGATGATGCATCACGCCGTTCATCATGACGATGTCGTATCGCTGACATGGTTCGTTTTGGCCGTCTCCCCTCGAACCCAACGCAGAGATGTCCGCGCACTGGAACTTGCAGTGCTCGTTACCGTATTGCCGCTCGGCTTTCCTAACGTAATTGGGGTTCACGTCGATCCCCAGGTACTGAATGTCCTCATAGACGGACAGATACGGGACGATGACTCCCGGTCCGCATCCGATGTCCAGAACATGCATGCCGGGGGAAGGTTTCACGTACTCGTCGATGTAGGCGCGCCGAAACTTCGGCAGGCCGAATACGTGCTGCACGGATTCGTATATCCATGGAAATTCAAGCAAAGCTTTGATCATTCTTGTCGCCATGCTTTCGTTTTTCCATCCTCCCGTTACCACACGTCAAACCCGCGTCAACGGAATGAACTCGTCGCAAAAAGGGAGCCCAATCATTTGTCAGCAAAGCGATGAAGACACGCGTGAAGCCCGGCCGACGACGCCCTTATCCGGTCACTGATGGACGCGGACTTATGCGATCTTCTTCTTTCTCCGGAGCCAAATCTACCGATCGCTTGAGCTAAGCGACGCTGTCCTTGAGTGCCTTGACCGGTCGCGCCTTGATCACTCTGCGGGCGGGCTTAGCCGCGAATGTGGTGGGCTCCTTGGTGAATGGGTTGATACCTTGACGGGCTGGCGTGGCCGGCTTCTTGACGAGCACGAACTTTGCGAAGCCAGGTAGCACGAATTCGCCCCGCTTCTTGAGTTCGGTGTGCCCAAGCCGAGTCAGAGAATCTAGCACCTTCAAAATATCCTTGCGTACCCAGCCTTCGCCCATGTCATTGAGGATGGCCTGGATGAGAGCACTCTTGGTGAGCTTCTGTGACGATTTGGTTTTTGGTTTTGCCAATTGAAATTCTCCTGTTTGGACTACTGCCCATTGAAAGCACCGATTGCACAGGAAAGCCAGAACAAACAGCGCTAACTTTGGGTAACTTGATGCGTTGATGCAGCACTTTGATGTTCCTTGCGACTCGCCTTTAGCAACCCGCTGCCGTGGGGCCAAGGAAGCCCACCTCTTTGCGCAGACCCAGCCCAGGTGAAGTGACATAGCATTCCAGCCGGGAACAATTGGCATTTCACCCCGGCGCCAATTTAGCGATCACTTGAGCCTTGGTCCCAGCAGCAAGCCGCGCGACGGCACGCTCCTGCTCGCCCTCAATGCCGACCGCATCGAAGTGACGGAGGACGGCGCACCCGAGGTCGATTTTGATGTCGTTGCGACACTCGCAGGCGTGGCTGCCCAAGGTGAGCGCTGCTCGGGGCCCGAATGGCCGTTGCCCTCGATTCCGAAGTGATCATCATGAGTCGCAGGGGCTGGGCGAACACGGCGCTCAACGCTCAACTCACCGGCGGCAGCTGCACCATCTTCGTTCGGGTGAAAGCAGAGACGCGCCCGCGCCGGTGGTCAATCCGCCGGCGCCAGTTCAACCCGGCAACGTGGAGGTCCCAGAAGGCATTCGCAAACCGAAGGCCTTCGGTTTTGTTAACGCATTCAGCTCGAGCATTCTTGTTCCAGCTCTTCGATCAGCTTCTTTGCCTTGCGCGACAACTTCTTCGGAATCAGAACGTTGACGACAACGTGAAGATCCCCTCTGGCTCCGCTGCGATCCAATCGTGGCAAGCCACGCCCACGCTTTGTGAGCATGGATCCAGGCTGCGTGCCCGCGTCAACCTCGATTTCTACCGATGAATCATCCGGAAGCTTCACCTCGAATTTTCCGCCGAGTGCTGCGGTCGAGAAGCTGACCGCTTCGTGCACGAGCAAGTCACTGCCTTCCCGTTCGAAACGAGGGTCATCGTTGACGTGGATTTGCACATAGAGATCCCCAGAAGGCGCCCCCGGACGCCCAGGCATGCCTTGACCCGACAATCGCAGCTGGATCCCGTTGTCGACGCCGGCAGGAATGTTGACGATGACTTTGCGGTGGCGCTCAACCCGCCCCTGTCCGTTGCAGGCGCTGCACGGCGAGGCAACGGTCTTACCCGTTCCACGGCACTGTGGACAAGTGCTGGCAAAAACGATGAATCCGCGCTGGCTCGCCACCTGCCCGGAGCCACCGCAGGCCGAGCAGCGCTGTGGTTTGGTTCCCGGAGTGGCGCCGGTTCCTGCGCAAGGATCACACGGGGCAACCCCGTTGACTTCTACTTCGCGCTTTACGCCGGCCATGACGTCTTTCAACGACAGTACGACGTTGACCTGGACATGCTGGCCGCGGTCCGCGCCTCGACTTGAACGTGACGTACCGCCAAAACCCCCAAAACCGCCAAAGAAGTCGGAGAACATGTCCTGGAATTGGCTGAGAATGTCGCCAATCCCAACGTTGCTGAAATCCACGCCTCCTGACGCCTCCAGCCCTGCATGTCCGAATCGATCGTACGTATGCCGCTTATTCTCGTCGGAAAGAACACTGAACGCTTCTGTGGCTTGCTTGAAGCTTTCTTCGGCGTTCTTGTCACCAGGGTTTCGGTCCGGGTGGAATTTGAGGGCTGCCTGGCGGTAGGCCTTGCGAATCTCGTCGTTGCTCGCTTCGCGGGGTACGCCGAGTACCTCGTAGTAGTCGCGCTTGGTGGTCATGCGGTTGCGGTCGGGGCAGCCGCCTTCGAAGCTAAAACACAACTAGCTTCTGTCAACACGTCAACCTCGAATCGCGTCGGATTCGAGCTGACGGAGCAGCGCCGATTGCTCGCTCAAACGTGATTCGGCATAGGATAGTTGGTTCTTGGCTTGGGCCAATTCGACTTCCGCGCCCTTGTGTTTTGTGAGTTCCGACAGCAATTGGTCAATGCGCCAGGTGGCCGCTTGGATATCCGCTTGCATGCGGGCTCGCTCGTGGACGAGCAACTCCAAGTCGGATTCTGAACATGGCCCATTGCCGGCCGGTGAAGTGTCCGCATCAACCTTCCGGCTGACCCATGCTGACGTCTTTTCCGGGGACTGGGCGGTATCTGTCGCCGCCGGCTCGGCCTGAATTCGCATCGCTACGGTGGATGACCACGCCTCCGTGCCAAAACGCTGAGTCTGGCTGTTGCGAGCGGCCTCCAGGTCTCGGAGCAATTGACGCCCTACCAGCTCGGCAGACTTCAGCTGAGCCTCGAGCTCCCGCAAACGCGCGCCGCGTTCGCGCAATTGGTTCTCCAATCGAAGGACGTCCGACGCCGTGTCCGCCGCTGGCTGTTGCTGCATCTGCTCGAGGCGATTGCGAGCCTCGACCGAGCTAGCCTCGACGGCTGTGGCGCGTGCCTCAAGCAGCGCCATGCGTTCCTCTTTATGCTTGAGTTCAACTTTGAGGTCGGCAAGTTGCTTCGCGAGGTCCGCTTCCTTGCGCACTTCGGCGGCCGCGGAGTCGAGTTGCTGTGCTTCAAGCCGCGCCAACCGCTCAACGGCGTTACGCTCTGCGCTACGCGAAGCCCGCAGTTGTTCGCGCATCTGGCGCTCCGAACTGTGGTGAAGGACCTCGGATGCGGGAAACTGCACTACGGTGAAGCCCTCGATATCGAACGGCTGCGCGCTGGCTGCGGCCACGAACCATTCGGGTTCCTCAGTGCCGCCCGGCACGAAACCCGCGTCCAAGATGGGCTCCGGGCTGTCAAGCGGAGCCAGCTCGGCCATTGTGTACCCCACGAACGGCATCTGGCCTAGCATTCGTACGACAGGAAATTCGGCTCTCACAACGTCGTACAGAGAATAGTAGTCGAGCAAGAGCTTGGGCGTTGAAAAGTCAGGTAGCAAGGATTCGCGGATGTCGGGATTTGGGGCGGTGACGAATACTACGCCGCGGACCGCGAGGGCGCGCCTCGTAAGCCGTAACGCTGTCACGGGGTCGTCGAGCACAGAAAGGTTTTCGATGATCGCAACGTCGAAGACGCCGTCACGCAGAGCCAGACTGGCTTGGTTCGACAGGGGCGCAAAAGAAACATTGTGCAGAGTATTGGCCGCCGCGGCTTGCGCCAGGCGCACGGGATCTGGATCGCAGAGGTGAACCAGTCTCGCACCGCGTTCAAGGGCCTTTTCCCAAAGACAGCTTGTTGCGGAACCGAGGAGCAACAACCGCCGCCCTTCGATTCGCCCTTGCGCAAACGCCGCAATCGCAGCGCTTGGTAACATCGTTGTCGAGCCAGCCATGAATCGACGGCGAGGTTAGCCAAGAACTCGCTAGGAGGCTAGTGGCGCGGCCAACCACGCATCGGCAAGCTCACAAGACCCGCCAACGGCAGACAGCACGCTGCTACGGCTGTCTGCACGGGGAAGGTACTTTGCAGGGCATTCCGCAGTTCAACCCAAGGGCGAACCGTTCCACCTGCACCGGTAAAGCATAGCCAGCCCCGGTGCCGGATAGGCACAGCATGATGGCGTCGTCCGCAATGAGGGTCTGAGAGGGTTCGATGCATAGCCCGTTGACGCAGGTGCCCTGCTTGAGACCATGGGCCGGTGGGCACTGCGAATCAGCCTCGCACACAAGGGCACGACATTGCGTCACCGCAGCTACCGTCGAATTGGCTTGCTGGGGGCAAACACCGACCAAATGACCCGCGCGGCGTACTTCGAAGTGATTCGCAGAACCTGGAGCGTCGGGTTGTATCACCTCGGCGACCACTGAATCACTGAGGCGAGCCGAGAACTCGCGACGTTCCGTGTCGTGGAGCGTCATGCTCTCGCGGTTGCGACACGACGCCATCGGTAGGCAAACGAGTACCGGCACCAGGCAAGCGAACTTCCTTTGGGTTGGTTTCTGGGTCAAAGTGATCAGCTCGAAGCAATACTACGCGAAAACGCGTGATTCGGGCAGTAAACACGATAAGCTCGGCCAAGGACGCATGACTGGCGTGTACAAGAAGACTCTGGTCGTTAACGGAATCACTCCTGTTTCAGCCTATGCCACACTGCGCGGGCGGTCTGAAACGGGTTCGTTTTTGCTAGAAAGCGTGGTGCCCGGCGAGCGGTGGGGCCGATATTCTGTGCTCGGCTATCGACCAAATGCGCACGTAATCATACGCGCGAACGCAGGAGTTAGCCCGTTTTTGGCCTTGAAGACGCAAGTCGCCACAAGAGGAGTTGTTCCGGACGATGTGGCAGAGCGACTGGCCGAGTCTTTCGTGGGCGTGGTCTCCTACGACGTCGTGCACACCGCCACGAAGGTCAACTCTTGGCCTGAGTTGAAGGACGGTAGACCGATTGCGCGTCTCGTCAGTGGCTCGACCGTCATCGTATTCGACAATCTGACTCACACGGCGACCATCGCCTCACATTCCCGCGACGAGGTTGCACGCGCCGAACGTGATCTAGAAACGCTGACGCCACTATTGCCCATGGCGCCGCCCGATCCCGGTGAATGGCCCGAAGAGGTCCAAGTCGACATCCCCGATAACGAATATGAGCGAGGGGTGGAGCGAATCAAGGAGTACATCCGCGCCGGTGACGCATTTCAGGTTGTGTACGCTAGGACGTTTTCCGTGCCCGTCGGCAACGCCGATCCGTTCGATGTCTATCGGGCGCTGTGCGTGCTGTCGCCGGCACCCTACATGTACCTGCTGGAATTCCCGCAATCCGAGGGCGCACCGCGCATCGCAATCGCCGGCGCCAGTCCTGAGACTCTTGTCCGCGTGGAGGGACGCACTGTGACTTTGCGTCCGATCGCCGGGACGCGACGGCGCGGTCGCTCGCCGGAAGAGGACGTAAAACTTGCCGAAGAAATGCTGTCGGATCCCAAGGAGCGGGCTGAGCATGTCATGCTCATCGATCTTGCGCGCAACGACGTCGGGCGCGTATCCAATGCCGGGTCGATTCGATTGCCAACGCAGATGCAGGTAGAGCGCTATAGCCATGTGATGCACATCGTCAGCGAAGTCACTGGCGAAGTCGCGCCTCAGTACGGGCCGTGGGAAGTCCTAGCCGCCACGTTCCCCGCTGGAACGCTCAGCGGCGCGCCCAAGGTACGGGCCATGCAGATTATCCGGGAAATGGAACGCAGGCCACGCGGTGTCTATGGCGGCGCCATCGGCTATGTAACGCAGGGGCTTGAGCTCGATTTCGCGATTGGGATCCGCACCGTGGTCATGCAAGATGAGCGATTCGAGGTAACGGCAGGCGCCGGAATTGTCGCCGACAGCGTGCCCCAGCTTGAAGCCAAGGAAACTCGTAACAAGGCCCACGCAGCGCTTGCGTCCGTGTGCGCCGCACGCAAACGCAGGCGATTGGTCTGACTCATCGCTACAACGTGCGTTCGTACAACCGATAGCGCTTGTAGATCTTGCCGCCCATGAACTTGATTCCGAGATTGACGGGTGCGTTGTCTTCGAGCGTCCAGGAAAGTTCTCCCCAATCGATGCCGCAACGTTGCCCTGCGTGGTTCATCTTCGCGTACATGAACGTCGATAGTCCGGCGTACTTCTTCAACGCCCTGTACTTCTTGCGAATGCCGAGGATTGCCAGCCGCGCCGTTCGTGGTCCCCGCACTTTGAATCGCCACAGCAACTTCGCGAAGTTGATCGGGGTCAGTCTTCCGTGTAAACCCAGCAAAGCTTCATTGATGTTGGGCAATGCGACAGCGACCGCCGCAGGTTCGTCGTCAATGTTCACGATTAGGCTAAGTTCGGGTCGTATGATGAGTTTGAGCATGTCGGCCAGCGCACGCAGTTCACGCTCGGTATACGGCACGAACCCCCAGTTCTCACTCCAGGCGTCGTTGAACACGTTGACGATCTTGCGAACCTCAGTCGCAAGTTCCTTGATTCGGCAGGCACGCGCCTTCACCTCGGGCATAGCTTCAATCTCATCGTGGGCGCGTCGTGCTCGTGCGGGAATATCACCGACGACATAGCGCCATGCGTAGAGGTCTTTGAGCTTGGTGAGTCCGGCGGCCTCAATCACCGACCCCTGGTAAGGACGATGGTGAGGCATCATCACCATCGGGGGTGTATCAAACCCCTCGACCAGGCAACCAATCTCGTCATTGACACTAAGTGAAAAAGGGCCCCTCATGCGTTTCATCCCGCGTTCACTTAGCCACTCCGCAGCCGTATCCAAAAGCCCCTTTGCAACTGATTCGTCTTCAATGGTGTCGATTAAACCGAAGAACCCCACGTCGTCGCGATATCGCGCCAAATGCTCTCGGTTGACCTGTGCCGTGCAGCGTCCGACGCAAAATCCGTTGCGGTGAGCCGTGATTGCAACCCCCTCCGCGTGATCAAAGAACGGATGTTTAGGGCTCAGACGCTGTCTGAGCTCAAAGTTGAGCGGCCTGACATAGTGAGGGTCGTCGCGATAGATGTACTCAACGACGTTTAGAAAATCCTTGAGTGGCCCGCCCATCCGAGTTTTTCGAATCTCAGGTTTCATCGTCAAGTCCTTGCAACTGCGAAACTGGGTTGACTGCCGACCCCAACACTCATATTACGCCAAACTTCTTACCAACCTTATAGAACGCTTCCAGAGCTCGGTCGAGATGGATCCGCTCATGCGTGGCCATGTAGCTCGTTCGGAGCATAGCGCTTTTCGGGGGCACGCCTGGAGTAATGAATGGATTGGTATAGATTCCGTAGTCCTCCAGGAGGTCGCGCCACATCATCATGGTTCGCAAGTCCTGGCGGATGAAGATCGGAATGACCGCCGTCTCGGTATGACCTAGCTCGAAACCCATTTTGCGTAACTCGTCGCGCATGTAGGTAAAGTTTTCGCGGAGCCGATCGATTCGCCATGTCTCTTCTTGCATCACATCGAATGCAGCCATGGCCGCCGCAACGCAGGGCGGGGCGGCACTCGCGGCGAACATGAATGACGGCGCAAAATGCCTCACGTAGTCGAGGGTCTTTCGGTCGCCGACAAGCCAGCCTCCGATGCTTGCGAGGGATTTCGGAGAATGTCCCGCCGATGAGATCGATTTGGTCGGCGACTCCGAAATGATACGGGGTTCCTTTACCGCCGGGACCTACAACACCCAGCGCGTGCGCTTCATCGACAAGAAGACGTGCGCCATGCTTCTTCACGATGGGAACAATCTGGTCAAGTTTCGCAATCTCCCCCTCGGCGCTGAATACGCCGTCGGTTATCACCAGCGCACCCTCGTCGGCATCCAGTTTTTCCAGTGCGCGCTGGAGCGATTCAGGGTCATTGTGCCTGTAGCGCACTAAGCGTGCTCCAGCGGCTTGACCGAGACGCACTCCATCGTAAAGTGATGCGTGGATGTTCCTGTCAACGACGGCAACGCATTTGCGATTGCTCAACAAGGCTGAGCACACTGCAAGATTCACCTGATAGCCGGTGGTGAACACGAGCGCGGATTCCTTGCCGAACCAAGCCGCAAGCTTACCTTCAAATTCTTCATGAAGTCGCATCGAACCGTTCACGAGCCGAGAGCCCGTCATGCTGGTTCCGAAACGATCAATCGCCGCGCGTGCTGCCTCGCGCACGCGGGGATGCGTCGTAAGGCCCAGGTAGTTGTTCGACCCCAACATGGTGACACGCTTGCCGTTGATTTGCGCTTCAGGGCCATCGTTGAAGTCGAGCGGCCGGAAATACGGGTAAATCCCCATTTTTCGCGCATTGTCGGCGGCCTTGAATTGAAAGCACTTCAGCAAGATGTCGCGGCCACCAAGCGAAGCAATTGTGCCACGCTCCTTCAAGGACTCATCCATGTCGTCCGAGCCTTGCGAGTCAGGAGTCGGTACTTGGCTCTTCCCGTTGGACTTGCCGGCAGGGCGTGGCGTTGCGCGCGAGCGAGTAAACTGTTCTTCCGTCTGCCCAATTGAGTCATCGAGAGCGGGGTCAATGGAGGGCAGAGCATGTCCGTCGACGAGTATTCTCCAGGCTTCTTGTGCCCGACTGCGTATGTCGAGCACACTCTCTGCTGCGCGTTTAACGCGGTCGTCCGTGGACCACTTCAGGATGAATGGATTATTCAGGACTCTTCGTCTCTGATTGGCAATTCGCTCTCTCAGTGTCATCCCGCAGGCTCCAAGCTGCACCAGTAGACAATCGAAACCGCTTATGCGGTATCGGCCGAAGACCCTCGAAAGAGAGTCCGTCTGACCTCGTAACGAATCCTAGGTGCGATGTTGTGGAACCTACGTTACGAGCGCAGCGTCGTCAACTTGCGGCCAACGGTCCGTGCCCCGTTCCGTGAGTTGGACGCGATGCAAGTACAGTCCCATTGATGGTGCCGTCACGCCAAGATCTTCCCGACGACAACTGGTTAAAGCACGCGCGCACGCGCCCGGCGCAATGCGCCCGCGACCGATGTCAACCAATGTACCGACAATGATTCGAATCATATGCATCAAGAATCGATCGCCTTCGATTGTCCACCAAAACACGCGCTCATTGCTAGTATCCGGCTCCAAGGAGATATTCGTGAGTTCCCGCCGAGTGTCTGAACGACGATCGTTGGCGCTTCGAAATGCGGCAAAATCGTGCTGTCCCAGCAGTTGGGAGGCTTCGTCAAGCATGGTCGCGTGGTTCAACCTCTCACCGACTCGCCAAGCCCTTCGTTCCAAGAATGGATCTCTTATCTGGCTTTGAAGGATTTGGTAGCGGTAGGTCTTCGAGAAGGCAAAATCTCGGGGGTCGAAGCCGGTGGGAACGGTTGACGCCGCAGTTACGGAGACTTCCCTCGGCAGATACTTGGACAAACCCAGAACCCAACCCCGCGGCGCAATATCCTTGGATGTGTCGAATGCGACGACTTGCTGTTCGGCGTGAACACCTGCATCAGTGCGGCTAGCTTGTCTAATGCATGAAGCGTGTCTATCCATCTCGACAATCGCCGTCTGCAGTGCGCCGGCGACAGTTCTCACATGGCTCTGATGTGCCATGCCATGAAAATACCATCCGTCGTAGGCAATCCAAAGGAGCACACCGTTGCGGGGTTCGGCGGTCATGTCAGGCTGCATGTGCGTTTGGACGGCGCACGGAACGTCGTGGACTTAGTGCTGCGGCACGAAGGACAGCGGAACCGCGACGTCAACGCAGCCGCCCTTCGGAGCGGGATACACCGAATTGCGAAACATCTGCAATATGCACGCGGAAAGGCCGGGATCCTGCAATTCGTCGGCTGCGATTGAAGCGCTGCACAGCTGTCCCTGTGGATTGAGGCGTACTTGAAGTTTCATGTGTCCTTTGAGCAAAGCATTTTGCAGCAGGGCACGCTCGTAGCACTTGCGGCCTTGAGAGGCGCGGCCGGACAAGTAGGACCGAAGTTCGTGGCTCACTTCTCCCTTGCATTCGCCCGTGCAGCCGCCGCCGGCACGCGTGGCTTTCGCGGAAGGAGCCGCACTAGCTAAGGCGCTAGAAGAAGGTTCTTCCTCTGGCGGCGGGGGGGGCGGAGGTGGCACTGCCTCGACTCTTGGCTGCTCCGAGACGACAACCGTTGCGCTCGTCGCGGGTTGAGACGAGCGCGATGTGAATTTCCAAACGAGCAGCGCCGCGGCGATCAACAACATGACAACTGCCGCACGAACGTAGGATGAACCGCTCGTGCCGCCTGGGGGTTTGGAAGGTAAGTCGCTCGCCATGGATGTCCTGAGTTCTGTCCGTGGAAGGGACGGACCGAGGGACCGAATATAGTCGGTGCCACCACGGTGCGCGAGCCCTACGATGGGGACCCTCCGTGGTCGGATGTTCAGGTTTCTGATGTTGTGGCGGCACTCTCAAGAATAGTGATCGCGGAATCTCCCCACGCTCGGACGCAGATAACGGTCATTTGGGCCCAGCTATCACGACCCAGTGTGCGATTCGCGGGGTGCTCGAGCACCAGTTCAACCCGCAGGGGTCAGAAGCTCCCCGACGTTCAGAGCAGCAAGAAACTTCCAAACGGCGTCGATTCTGGACCACGGGGGATCGCATAGCACGACATCGTACGGTGCCCGGAGCGCGATCTCATGTTTCGCACGCTCAACACGCTTGTGCACAACACTTGCGCGATCCTTGAGCTTCAGGCTGTACAGGTTCTGCTTGATACATCGCACGGCGTCGCTACCAGCCTCGACGAACAGCGCGTGGCTCGCGCCACGTGATAGCGCTTCGATTCCGAGTGCGCCGGTCCCGGCATAGAGGTCCAAGACATTGAGGGATCGCATGGATCCCAACATTGAGAACAGCGCTTCCTTCACCCGATCGGCCGTCGGGCGCGTCACGCTTCCCCCAGGGGCCGAGAGACTGCGACCCCCGAGACTGCCGGCGATGACTCGCATATCTCATCAATAGTCGCGACCCTGTCGCTGAGGCAACCGCGAACAGCTAGGGACGAAACGAGGTCGTTGCCCCAAGCGCTCGCAGGCAGACAAACTTCGGCGACATTGAGGCATAAGCGCGTCGTGACGTCCTGTTTCTCTCAGGTCTCCGGGACATCAATGAAGTCGAGTCGCACCGTGGTCACGTGCTCTACGCGGACCCGAAAGGATCGAGCAACTGCGGTCGCATCAGGAAGCACGAGTCGAACTCTGTGATCACCGACCGTTGCAGACAATCTCGCCATTCCATCATGGAGCTTTCCGACAGAGACCTCGTCGATGAAGATTTCGCCCATCCGTTCCCGCGAACTCACGACCACTGGAAAATGGAGAGGCCCCAATATCCTACCTAAAGCGATACTGGCCAGACGCAGCAAGTCTTCATCGAACGTGTCTGTCATTTTCGCGCTGTAGTCGAGTTTCGTCGTCGTCCCAGTCCGCAGGCCGTCATACAGTTCCAGGTTTGCAGTGATGTGCCCCTTGGCAAGCTTCAGTGTTCCCCAGACGAAGCGCTTGAGGGTCGTCTCTTCGGCGATCCTGGAGAGGCAGTCCGCATCAGGCGTTTCCGGGCATTTAGCACTCTGCATCAAGTTGCCTAGGGACTCTGGATTCGGAGGGCACGTCCATTCGATGCTCGTGTCGAGCGCACGTTGCAGGGCCAACGCAAGGGCTACCCCCTGTTCGGTGTTGCGGCCCGCGACGATTCCCAAGACCGCAAGGGATTGTTTCGACGTCGATTCTTCAGCAGCGGCAGCAGAGGCAATCGCACCAAACGACAGCGATAGGTAGCATAGCCCAACCGCAGCAGAAACGACGATACGGGACATTCTCAAGAGTTTATCAGAAAGTCGCGCCTAGATTTCGGGCTCAGTCTGTTTCGATCCTAGACCACATCTGGCGACGCATTCGCTGTCGGTTCCGGTTCTTGCGTGTGATCAGCCGTGCTACACTGGAGCCTGCCAGAAGTTCGCCTTCTTGCCCAAGCGCCGGCAAGACGGATCTGCCGGCGAGATACGTGCCGGGAATAGGGCCGCGTAGGGGTTCGCCAGCCAGCCCGAGAAACCCAGCGGATTGTGGCAACCAAAGTGGGTCCATTGGCTCACCGCCCGGTGAGGTCTCTTTGCAATGAACGCGGTCGATCTCCACGCGCACGCTCGACGAGTAGTCCCATAGTGGTAGACCGTCATAGGCCGAGTTAACGGCAATCAAGTGACGTTCGAGAAACGGAAGATGTTCGCGCAGTGTCGTCAAGACGGCGTCACGGGCTTCGTAAAGAGTCAGCACTCCGCGCCGCGGCAAGAGAATCTCGGCCACGAGCAGCGCCTGCTCCGGACGCGATCCCGAACCTTCACCGTAGCGCGCGCAGTCAAATCGTTGCAGATGCACATCAGGGCGGCGAGGATCGAGCCGACTAGTACGCGAAGCCACCAAGAACGACTCTTCCGACAGAGGTTCGGGAAGTGCTTCGCGGTGCACCAACAATGACATGACGAAACGGCCCGCCGCAGGGACCATTCGAGGCCATTGTCGTCGTGCGCTGGCAGTAATACCTTGACCACCAGCAAGTTCAGCGATCGCCTCTCCCGTGAGATTGGAAATCACATTGGCGGTTCCCGTGGGATGCTCCTCACCCTCTTCGATGATTCCAGCCACGGCTCCACGCTCTATGACCAAACTTGCGGCTCTTGAGTTGAGTCGGCACAGGCCGCTGTGTGCCTCGATTCGCTCGACTAGAAAACCGATGAGTTCATCCTCACCACGTTCGATCGAATGAATTCCCCGAGCCCAAGCGCCGTGCAGCCTTGCCAGGGCAAATGGATGCAGGCCCGAACTCGGTGAGGCAAGGTTCGAAGCAAACCCGGCAGGCAGCGCGACCAATTCACGAAAAGGATGTCCTGCTGGGAAGCGAGCCAACACGTCGAGACTCTCTTGCGAGCCAATCAGCGGCAGGCTGGATGCAATTCGTTTTGTCTGCAGGCGCTCCAAGAACGTTCCTGGCGGCCAAGTTGCTTGGTGCTCGAAGACTTCGTCGGCCGCTGCGTTGATGTTGGCAAACTGGGCGTACAGCTCCCCGACAACTTGTCTCACCTCTGGGAATTCGCGGTCGATTTCCTTGTAGAAAAGGTCCACATCCGGCGGAAGCTCAAGCCGCTTTTGGGGCAACAGCGCTGTGAACATCGGGTCAAGCGAGATCAGGTGTCGCCGAAATCGCGGACTCTGCGCGAGTTCCCTCAACAGACTCAGCCAAGGTGGCGACGCACCCGCCAGCCAAGTAAATGCTCGCCTGCGAAAGTGAAGGCGATCGAACCGATAGTCGCAATGGCGATCATCGTGACCCAGAACAAGAACGCGAAAGTCGCGTCGGGCCAGTAGCGCCGCTGCCGTCAAGACGCCGAGGGAGCGGCCCAGAACGATTGCGTCGTAGTAACGTGTCGTCATGCCGGCAAAACCACGATCTTAGGGCGACCGCCGGGCTCTGCCTCCTGCCACCTTATTCGATTCGCGGCCAGCCAACGCAAGACATCGACAAATAGTAGGTGTTCTTGCTCAAGAATGCGCTTCGAAAGTGATTCAGCCGAGTCGTCATGGAGTACAGGTACCGTGCGCTGAGCGATGATGGGGCCGCTGTTGACACCCTCGTCGACAAAATGTACCGTGCAGCCTGCCACTTTGACCCCGTAGTCAAAGGCTTGTTGTTGCGCATGCGCGCCGGCAAATGAGGGCAACAACGCAGGATGAATATTCAGAACCCGTCGTCGGAACTTTCTAAGGAAATCTGGTGTCAGGACGCGCATGAATCCGGCAAGCACAACCCATTCGGCCCCTGCGCGAGTCAGGGCATCCGCGACGGCGGCATCAAAGTCTTGTCGGTTGGAAAATTGTCCATGCGCGATGGTCGCCACGGGCACGCCGGCGTCGGCAGCGCGCTGCAATGCCAATGCATCGGGCACATTGCTGATGACGACACGCACGCGGGCGTCAAGCGCCCCTTCGGCAATTGCATCGAGAATCGCCTGCAGATTGCTGCCCGTGCCCGAAACAAGAACACCCAACTCGAGTTTCGCCACGGACGCCTCAATCGAACTCTACGGTGGGTTCGCAGTGGGGACCACTGGAAAGTACTTCGCCCAACTCGATCACAGTTTCGCCCGCATCAACAAGTGCGGAGCGCGCTATTTCGACTGACTTCGGTGACAGTGCAATGACCAATCCCACGCCCAAATTGAAGGTGCGACGCATCTCATTTAGATCAACGGGACCGCCTTCGTAGATCAACTCGAATAGGGGCGGCATAGGTGGCATGCGCACGCGAGCCTTGGTACCGACTGGAAGCACTCGAGGCAAATTGCCCGGAACTCCGCCTCCCGTGATGTGAGCCATTGCGTGCAGGCCATCGCCCGCGGCTTTCTTGAGCGCGCCGACGGCGCGAGCGTAGATTCTCGTTGGTGTCAGCAGCCATTCGCCGATCGGCCGTTCCGAGGCAAAAGGGCGCGCATCCCATTGAAGTTCCAGCCTTCGTTCGATGACGTGGCGGGCGAGGCTGAATCCATTGGAATGCAGTCCGCTCGACGCGAGGCCTAGAAGTCTATCGCCCGTCTGCACTCGGTCGGATCCTAGAATCGACTTTCGAGACACGACGCCAACGGCGAAGCCGGCTAGATCGTACTCCCCGTCTGCGTACATGCCTGGCAGTTCCGCGGTTTCGCCACCCAGCAGTGCGCATTCGGCCAAGACACAGCCATCGGCGATTCCCGATACCACTTGTTCGCCAACCGCCACGTCCAGCCGACCGCTGGCGAAGTAGTCGAGAAAGAACAATGGTTGCGCACCGCACGTGATGATGTCGTTGACACACATCGCCACCAAATCTTGCCCGATTGTGTCGTGACGACCCGTTGCAAATGCAATCTTGAGTTTAGTGCCCACTCCGTCCGTGCCGCTCACCAGCACCGGGTCGTCTATACCCGACGGCAGCGTGCACAATCCGGCGAACCCACCAATGTCAGAAACGACTTCGGCAGTCCGTGTTCTCTTTGCAATCGGCTTGATCCGTTCGACCAAAGCATCGCCTGAGTCAATGTTGACGCCGGCGTCGCGATATGTAATCGCCATGGGGCAACGGTCATAGCACCGTGTCGTGTCAAGCACCTGGGACAGCGGCTCGCTTTGAATTCACTTGGAACGAGCAGGACGCAGGGCTGCGGTCGTCGCCCAGAGACTGAACCCAGCGAAACCTACAAGCACCAGCGACAGCGCCAATACCCAACGAATGGCTTTGGGCGACTCGCCGTCGATCAGTATCCAGGCGTCATCCGCTAGTTGACCTTTCGGCCAGCCTGCGTCGAGAATTGCCTCAGGTATTGCGGAATATCGCAAGCCCAAGGATTTCATTGGGGCCAGTCGGCCAATGAACGAATTTCGGCGGAACAAAGTGCTCGTCTTCGAACCCCACTGGAACTCGAATCTGAACCCAAATCCGGTGATTTCCTCGGACTGGAACCAAACGAAATGTGTCTGATTCAAATGGGCGCGCATAGCGAATCCCCCCATGTTCCTCGAGATCACCGTCGGCTTGTACCCATTGGTTGGCAAGCGGCCCGTCGAGCGACAACGACGCCAACCCGCCGGCAGAACGAGGTTGGCCTGACCTGATGGAATACACAAGCTCGCCGCGCAGTCCGAATAGTAGAGCCAAACTCGCGCAAAAACAGAGAATTAGCGTCAAGATCGTTGTTCGTCGCCACGGATGCCTAGGTGCAGGCAACTGCTCCAATTCGGGATCCGAACATTCGGCCAAGTGTCCGCTATTGGCTTCAATCATTTCAGCTTGCGGCATGCTAACGGTGTTGTCTGACAAGTCACCTGGGGACAGGTTCCTGGAAATCCGCCTCGGGAGAGGTAGCGGACGAACAGTTCTCATCCGTAGACCATCTTTGATATCCTAGAATGGCACCTTGAGGGAACCAATGGCTACAGCAAAAACCATCGTCTGCCCATCTTGTGGTTTTCGCAACACTTTGCCGCTCGTCAACGACCGATGCGTTTCGTGCGGCGCCAAGATCGAGAATTTGGCCAAGCGCACGCTGAGTCGCCAAGAGGAAATCGACCGACGCTACCAGCAAGAAGGATTCAGTCCGCTGTGGTTCGTGGTTTCGCTCGGAATCATGGGCGTGCTCACTGCCGCCATCGTTTTCGGATTGCCAATGGTCCTGCCGGCATTCGATTTCGAAGGCTCGGCTGGCATGGTTGTGGCGATACCAGTCTGGTGCGCTGGCGGCATATTGGTTGGGCTCGTGTCGCCGGGCCGCACGTTCATTGAACCCGTCGTGTCAGCGTTCCTCGTGGCGCTGCCCACCGCCATCTGGCTGGCACGCACGCAAACCGTCAAGACGATGCCTTCATTTATGTATGTTCTATTGGCTGCGGTCGGTGTTTTGTTCACGCTGGTTGGTTCGTACATTGGGGAACGCATCCAGCTCGGGCCACCCCCCAAGACTTTTGATTGAGTCGCACAACGCACGAACTACTCAAGGCGACCGAGGCACTCGGCTCGGGTCGTTCCTCAGCCGGACTACGTCGCGTGCACCGCTGTCGCTTCTCGGGCTGATTGCAATGTTTGTGGCGTGCCGTCACTCCGACACCGCACAGGCCCAGGGCACGACGGCGCAGATCGCTCGGGCCGTGGAGATGTTGCGGCTTTCCTCTAACCATGACAAACACCCATGGTTGAATCGCCTGCGGGCACTGCCCTGCAAGGCTGAGGACGCGTGTCAGTTGCAAGCAACGTGCGTTAGCGCTTACGGGGAACATCTGAAGGCAATCGAGCTGATCGAATCCGCTCGTCAACGCCTTGACACGACGGCAGTGGACGCGGCCGTTGGGGATGCCTCGGCGGAAGCCATGCTTCAAACAGCGGCGCTAGCACAGTTGGGTCAACGGCTACTGGGCCAGGCACATCGGTTGACACGCACGTGCGCAGAAAACGAGGCGGTTATCCGCCAACGTTACCGGCTCTGACATTCGATGGGGAGCGAGCGGCGTTCAGTCCTCTGCGGGGGGTATCCACCGTTGTGTCGGGACTTCACTATTGGCTTCTAGGTCAAGCACCACGGCCTCCGGCACAACGGGTGCGTGTCCCGGCTCTAGGTGAATGTCCAATGGCCCTTCGAAGCCGGCGGCTTGATGCAAGCCGATTGCCAAATCGTTGGCTCGCATGAATCGCTCGTCTGGATTGCGGGCGCAAGCGCGCAAAAGCCATGCGTCAAGCGCCTGGGGCAATTCGGGCACGATACTGGTGGGCTTGATCAAGGGCCCGTTGAGTATGGCTGTCACCAAGTCATAGCTATTGTCCGTTTCAAACGGAGTTTTGCCGGTTAGCAGCGTGAATACAACCATCCCGATCGCATAGAGATCCACGCGATGATCGACACTCCGAACGCCCTCTAGCTGCTCAGGAGCGGTAAAAAGCGGAGTTCCTGTGACGTTGCTAGGTCGTGAGGCCACCGAATTCACCGAATCGACAGCGATGTCTTGGATTTTTGCCACGCCAAAATCGAGGATCTTGAGTGTCACATCGTCGGGATTGGCTGAACCCTCGCTGTGCAAGAAAATGTTCGCGGGCCTCAGATTGCGATGAATGATGCCGCGACGGTGGGCGTGAGCAATACCACGACTGATTTGAACGCCAAAGCGCACAGCGTGACGCATGGGCATTCGACCAACCCGCCGTGCATAGGCTTCAAGAGTCAGCCCATGCAACAGTTCCATGACAAGAAAGGGAACCCCTTCCCTCGTTTCGCCGTAGTCGAAAAGCCGGACAACAAACTTCGATCGAAGCCGCGTTGCGGTTTCACCCTCGCGTTGAAAGCGTTGTCGTGCTTCGACGTCAGCCAGCAGCGGAAGCGCGAGCAATTTTACGGCTACGCAGTCGCCAACGCGAAGATCACGGGCCACCCATACCGTAGCCATGGCACTTCGTCCGACCATTCTTTCAAGTCGGTACCGATCGCGAACAATCTGTTGAGGGTAACCTGAGTTCTCGGCGTGAGCCACAGTTCGGTCTCCACTGTCAGACCTCAAACAAGAACACCAAAGCCGGATTCTTCTATCATGGCCTCTGCCCCACGCAACCCAACAGCGGGTCTTACAGCATCGCCCCAAGTTCGCGGCCACCTAGCAGGCTGGCTGTGGTCCGGCCTGTCAACAACGGGCGAGTCAGCTTTTCAGTCAGGATCATGATTACCCCGCGCCGAGCTGGCCAACCAACAGTCAGGGCGCAGCACCAATCGAGCCGGCCCACGTGACTCTGCCAAATCGTGACGCTCTGTGAAAATTGCCTTGTCCCAAGATAGGCGACCAAGCAACGCCCCCGTTGTTGTGCATGGCGTAGAAATTCATCCGCCATTGATCATTGGGTTTCGGCGGGGTCGTCTTGGCCTTGTCGAATACCCCCCAGGGGATTTTGGCCTCAATGGTATATCCTTGATCCGTGTCGTGCGAATCATTGAGCGTGCCGTTGAGGACTACCGCGCAGGTGGCGTGCGCGGACCACTGCTGATGGCCGAATGGTCCCGCAGGCAAAACTCGCGGTTGATTGTAGTCGTCAAACTGCGAATCGAACACGAGGTTCTGCGGGCCAATTTGGACTTCATAGTAGTCACGGTTGTCACCGTCACCATCAGGATCGATCATGATTTCGGCGGCGCTTTCCGTCCAAAGGTGGGGGTCAACCGCGTCCTTGGCAAAATCGCCCCGAATATCGGAATCGCGAATCTTGACTGCAATGTAGATCGCGTCCGCGTCCCAAAGCAGCCATGCGCTACCTCCAATGTCACGGCTTTGGTTGGGCGCGCCCGTGCCCACATCCACGAATTCGCCAGTGCTTGCCGCGCTGATCCAACTTGGCTCATCGAGAATGCCGTCCACCTTTATGGCTGCGCCGGTGCCCATTTGGTAGACAGCCAATGCCGGGATCGGGTTTGGGCTTGACGGCGTTCTGGACTCTTGGTGTGCCGTATTTGCGCCTGGCTGAGATGGCTGAGTTTCGCGCCGGGACTGGCAACCCAGCGCCACAAGGCTGACCGCGATCATTCTGACCATCCTTGTGCGTGCACGACCCGGCATTGTCCTATTGCTTACCTTTTTCCCTTGTTCTTCTTCCGAGCGTCGCGCTCGCGTTTGCGCGAATTCTTGCGTGCATTTCGTTCCGTCTTCGATGTGGGGCGCATCCGTGCAATGTCGTCGGGCATGCCCCCAGCGTGGCTTGCCATGCTTGGCATTCCCGTGCCTGGCATACCCATTCCTGGAATGCCCATACCTGGCACACCCATTCCAGGGAAGCCCATGCCTGGCATTGTCGGTGGCGCACCGCCAGCACGGCCTTTCATTGCACGCCGTATGTGCCGCGCAGTGGCTAGCCCCTTTAGCCCAGGAATCCTGCCGAGCATTCCAAGATTCTGTCCGAAGCCACCCATCATTTGCTGCAAGAACAGGAACTTCTGCACCAGCTCGGTAACAGCTTTTTCTTCGGATCCGGAACCGCGTGCGACGCGCCTGACTCGACCCGGCTCTCGTATCAACAAGTTGGGGTCATCGCGCTCCAATTGAGTCATCGACTGAATCATCGCCTCGATACGGACAAGTTCCTTGTCGTCCACAGCGAGGCCTGGCGGCATCATTGCACCAAGTCCGGGGATTTTCTCCATGAGATCCTTTAGGGATCCCATTTGCTGAATCATCCGGACTTGGTTCAAGAAATCCTGCAACGTGAATTGCCCAGACATCAGTCGCATGGCGTCTTGTTCAGCCTGCTTCTGATCAACAACTTGCTCAAAATCCTGCATCAGGCCGACAACGTCGCCCATGCCCAGAACACGACTCGCCATGCCCTCGGCGCGGAACAAGTCAAGTTTGTCTGTCGTTTCGCCGACCCCTACGAAGACCACGGGCGCGCCCGTAACTTCCTTGATGCTGAGCGCCGCCCCGCCACGAGCGTCACCGTCGAGCTTGGTCAGAACGACGCCGGAGATTGAGAGCTTCTCATTGAAGGTGCGCGCCGTGCGCACGGCGTCTTGCCCAATCATGGCGTCCACGACGAGAAGAATGTTCTCGGGTGAGACCGCTGCCTTGATGTCACCCAATTCCTGCATCAAGACTTCATCGACAGCGAGGCGTCCCGCTGTGTCGTAGACGACAACGTCGCAGCCGAGCTCGGCCGCTTGCGCGGGTGCGGAGCGGCAAATGTTCACCGGCGTGTCACCGGATATCGTAAAGACGGGAACCTCGATCTGTTGACCCAGAACTCGCAGTTGCTCGACGGCTGCGGGCCGCTGCAAGTCAGCGGCAACAAGTAGCGGCTTCTTGCCTTCCCGTTTGAGCCAACGGGCCAATTTAGCGGCTGTCGTCGTCTTGCCGGACCCTTGCAAACCCACCATCATGATCGACGTCTTGCCTTGCGCCCCAAATTGCAGGGGCTCGCCGTCGAACTGCATTATCGCAACGAGCTCATCGTGGCAGATTTTGACGAATTGCTCCCCCGCGGACACTCGGTGAACAACGCCTTGAAGTTTGATCCGGGTCTGAACCGTCTGCCCGACTGCTTTGTCTTCTATGCGCGCTAGAAGTCTCTTGACAACACCTAGCTCCACGTCCGCTTCGAGCAGCGACTGACGAACCTCTTGAAGTGCCGGCTGGACATTCGTGGCAGTCAACTCCGTCAGCCCCGCCAAGCGGTTTTGAGCTTCGCGAAATCCTTTGATGAGTGCGTCGAACAAGGCGGGCGTGTCTTAGCACAGCCAACCGGATGAGTGTAAGCGGCCCCGAACCGGGCAATGTGGCTTTTCGCGGGTTCAAAAGACAGTAGAATTGGCCTGTGATGCCTAATGAGTCGGCTCGGGGCTGGGGTCGTTGGCAGCGACCCTTGGATAACGGAAGGCTTCTTTGCACGCTTTGCCCTCGCGCCTGCCAATTGCAGGAAGGGCAGCAAGGGTTTTGCTTCGTCCGAAAACGCGAGGGACAAGGGGTGCGCCTCACGAGCTATGGTCAAGCTTCCGGCTTTTGCATTGACCCTGTCGAGAAGAAACCTCTGCTTCATTTCTTTCCAGGCACGCCAGTCCTGAGTTTTGGAACCGCCGGCTGCAACCTTGGCTGTCGCTTCTGTCAGAATTGGGATATCTCCAAGGCCAGAGACACGTCACGAATGAGCAGTCCCGGCTCGCCCGAAGACATCGCCCGCACCGCGGCTGCCTGGGGCTGTTCGGCGGTGGCCTTCACGTACAACGATCCCGTGGTTTTCGCGGAGTATGCGATCGATACAGCACGTGCCTGCCACGACATTGGAATCCAAACAATCGCCGTGACGGCTGGCTACATCACCGCCGAGGCGCGCGAGGAATTCTTCTCGGTCATGGACGCGGCCAATATCGACTTGAAAGCGTTTTCGGATGATTTCTACAGAAAACTGTGTGCAGCGGAACTCGCGCCCGTGCTTGATACACTCAAATACGTCCGTCATCAAACACAGACTTGGTTGGAATTGACCACATTGCTGATTCCGGGCGCCAACGACAGCTCCGACGAAATCAATCGAATGTGCGATTGGATCGCTGAAACGTTGGGCCCTGACGTTCCCCTGCATTTTACGGCATTTCATCCGGACTATCGATTGACGGACGTGCGCGGCACGCCTCCCGGTACCTGTCGGCGGGCGCGCGAACAAGCGCTGAAGCGAGGGTTGCACTACGTGTACACCGGAAACATTTCGGATCGTGATGGACAGACCACCTATTGCCCCGCTTGCGGTACAGCCGTGATTCGTCGCGATGGCTATCGGTTGGATGAGTGGAACTTATTGGGCGATTGCTGCGGTGCTTGCTCAAGGGCAATTCCCGGGCGATTTGCTGCATCGGGGCCCTCCCATTTTGGGTCGCAGCGCTTGCCAGTGTTTGTGCCATCGCATCCGGCCCATCGGTGAGTGCCAACAACCTCCCACCCAATCCCATCAGCGTCCGATGGGTAACCCTTGCCAACTGTGCGACCGGTGCCTACTTTGACGCGATGAGGCCCATCAGCGACCGGCGTCGCACCTTGCGTCTATGAATGTAGGCGTCAACTTGGTCCAATTCGCGTTGATGAGGCCACAGGCGAAGCATGGCAGCTGATCCGTATCAAGAGTTGGGAGTTGGAAGAACGGCTAGCGAAGCTGAGATCAAGAAAGCCTATCGCAAGCTCGCCTCGAAATTGCACCCTGACAAGAACCCGGGCGACAAACGAGCTGAAACGAAGTTCAAGGCTGTTAATCGCGCCTACCAGACCTTGAGTGACCCGAAAAAGCGCGCGTTGTACGACGAATTCGGTGAGGACGCGCTGCGCGAGGGCTTCGATGCGCAAGCCGCCCGCGCCTACCAGCGGGCATCTCAGGGGTTTGGGTCGAACCGCACTTCAGGGGGCGGCTTCCGGTTTGAAGACATCTTTACCGGCGGTGGCGGTCTCGGTGACATGTTCGGCGACCTGTTTTCTGGCCGTGGCGGCGTGCGCGGCGGAGCGCAGATGCGCGGA
This sequence comes from uncultured delta proteobacterium, assembly GCA_963811985.1. GTDB lineage: Bacteria > Myxococcota_A > Polyangia > Polyangiales > Polyangiaceae > FEN-1139. The sequence goes on along the minus strand of CAWEUH010000025.1, from coordinate 554,556 downwards.
TCAGACGTGGCAAGCGAGATCATGATTGACTTTGCTCAGGCCGTCCGCGGTACTGAAGTCACATTAACTCTGCAAGACGGCGGCGACCCTATCACCGTGCGAATTCCTCCAGGAGCCACCGACGGCGATCGCCTGCGGATCGCAGGTCGCGGTCAGCCTGGCCCCTATTCAGGGCCCGCCGGAGATTTGGTTCTAGCGATTCGTGTGCGCCCACACCCCCATTTTGAGCGTCGTGACCTCGATCTGTATCTCGATTTGCCGATCACAGTCGGCGAGGCCTTTCACGGCGGCAAGGCACCAGTTCCAACCCCCGATAGCCCCGTAACGCTAACAATTCCCAAGCGGGCACAAAGCGGCCAGGTGCTGCGCCTCAAGGGCAAGGGAGTACACCGCGGCAAGAATGTCGGTGATCTCTACGTGCGGTTCCTCGTCAGACTCCCCGGGTCCGACTCGAAGGATGTCGAGCGGGCCGTGGACGAGCTCGAGCGATTCATGCGAAATAGCAAAGTGCGCGACGGGATTGAACTGTGACGTCGTCAGCCGAGGTTGGCGGAACTTCTGGCCCGCGGCGGACTTGAATCCTCGCCGGGGGCACTGGGCCTGAGAACACCGTTGTCGTCGTAGCGGTCCATCTCGGCAATGACCTTGCGGACAGCGGCCTGTCGTTCGTGAAATGGGCGAAAACTCGACTTGAATCCACCCAAAATGATGGCTTTGATGTCCGCGAACGGAATGCCGAGCCGGCTATGTGCGAGCCACAGCTCTTTGGATACGGTCGTATCGGTAATCAATCGGTTGTCGGTGTTCACGCAGACACGCAGTCCCAAATCGAAGTACAGTTTCATTGGGTGCAGCGAAATGTCCTTGACGGCTCCAGTCTGAACATTGCTCGAGGGGCAGCATTCAAGCGGAATGCGGTGATCAATGACATAGTGCAGTAGGTCACCGTCCTCGCGCAGCCTTACACCGTGACCAATCCTGTGCGCGCCGCAGACGTGGATCGCCTGGGCCACGGATTGCGGCCCATACGCTTCGCCCGCGTGAATTGTGGTATTGATGTTGTTGTCGCGAACTAACTGGAAGGCTGCGCGATGATGCTTCGGGGGGAAATCTGCTTCCGCGCCCGCGAGGTCGAAACCAACGACCCCGCGGTTCTTGTAAGCGACGCAGAGTTCGGCCATTGCGTAGGAGGATTCCGCTGAGATATTGCGAATCCCGCACAGAATCAGATTGCTTTTTATGCCATAGGTCTCACGGGCACGTCCCAAACCGTCGAGCACCGCTTCAACGACTGCCGTCAGTTTCAGGCCCTGGCGCGTGTGCAAGAGTGGCGCGTACCGAACCTCCATGTACCGCACGTTTTCCCGATCGGCGTCCTCAGCGAGCTCAAACGCGATGCGTTCAAGCGCGGGCGCCGTCTGCATCACCTGCAGTGTGATGTCGAAGCCGCGCAAGTAGTCAACAAGACTTCCAAAGACCTTGCCGCAACCGACAGCCTCGAACAGGCCTCTTTCGTCGGACGCTGGAAGTCGTATCCCCTGCGATTCCGCAATCTCCAGAATTGTGCCAAGGCGAAGCGACCCGTCCAAGTGCACGTGTAAGTCCGTCTTGGGAAGCGCTTGAAAGACCTCCAGCCCAACAACGTTGGCCAATTGGTTCGAAGCGTTCGGGTTAACCGAATCTCGGTGTTCGCGAAGCGTGTCCTCAGATTCCAAGGCCATCGTTGTTAGGATAACATTCGCGCCCAAGGGGGGAAAGCCGGGGGCGAGCCGTGCGTTTTTCCCAGCAGCTGCCCCGGTTTGCCCCAAAAACCACCGACTTGGGCGCCAAAAGCTGTGCTCTGCGCTACGAATGGCACATGTCAAAACCACTTCCCCCAAGGGGAGCGATTTTAGCCTGTCTTGCCAATGCATCGCGTCCGCTCCATGCGCGCGAAGTCGCAGAGGAATTGAGCGTCCATGAGGCTCAGTATTCGCGCCTCCTCAATTTGCTCGACTTGCTCTGCATAGAGGGTGCGCTGTTCAGGCGGGCGGGTCAACGATTCACGCTCAAGACGGGCCCGGAGCGACCGCGCGACCATTGGACCGGCATTCTTACTGTGAACCCGCGGCGCTTCGGCTTCGTTGTCGCAGCGGGCCGCCCCGATGTGTACGTGGCGCCCGACGGGATCGGTGGCGCGTTGCATGGGGACACGGTCAACGTCGCAATCGTTAGCCAAACGGCGCGTGGTCTTGAGGGGCAAATCGAGTCCATTGAAGCTCGACGCAACCCGCGCGTTGCGGGAACACTGCGCAAGCGCCGAAGTAGCCAATGGCTCGAGCCTGACGACACACGCCTGCGCGGACCCATTGCACTTCGGCCCACGGCCATTCAGGCAAAGGACGGGGTTGCCGCGATTGCCGAAATAACCCGGTTTCCAGATACGGCGGCCGAGAACCCTGAGGGCATACTGCTAAGCGTATTGGGGCCCGCTGGCGATCCCAACGTCGAGGTTGCCAAGATCCTGGCTCGCGAACAGATCGAAGAAGAGCACCCAGTTGCTGCGGTTCAAGAAGCGGAAGCCGCTGCGGCGCGCCTTCAGCGACTGAGCTTCCAGGGGCGCCGCGACTTGCGCGAGATTCCGCTGCCAACGATCGATCCGGAGGAAGCGCGTGATCATGATGACGCGCTATGGGTCGAGCGAACCGACAAGGGGTACCGCGCCTACATAGGCATTGCTGATGTGGCTGAGTACGTCCAACCCGATTCTGCGCTGGACGCCGAAGCGAGCTCGCGCGGCTGCACACTATACCTTCCGGACCGAGCGGTCCCAATGTTGCCCGGCGCCCTGGCCGCCGACTTGTGCTCGCTCTTGCCCGAAAAGGAGCGGCTGTGCCTGTGCGTGATTGCGGATCTCAGTCAAAAGGGGCAGCTGATTGAATTCGAGATCGTTGAAGGCGTGATGCGATCGGCAGCCATGCTCACATACGGCGGCGTGGCGTTGACCCTCGGATTTACCGCAGAAGGCGCGCGCAGCGTTCAAGCCGAAGCGCTTCGCCCAGGCCTGCGCGTGCTCGACGAATTGGCAAGAAAACTGCGCAAAGCCCGCCTCAAGCGCGGGGCTCTGGACTTGGACCTGCCCGAGGCACAGGTGTTGCTGGATGAAGCTAGCGGCGCCCCAGTCAATATCGTTCGGCGTGCTCGAGACCCCGGTGTCAAGCGTGCTTATCAAATGGTCGAGGAATTGATGCTGCTCGGCAACGAACTTGTCGCCCAATGGCTGAGCTCGCGTCGATCGCTGGGCGTATATCGCGTGCATGCCCCACCGGACCCTGAGAAACTGGAGCGTCTGGGTCGCGTAGCGCAGAAGCTGGCCGTGGCGGTCGATCTCGAGAAATTGCAGGATCCACTGGGGCTTTCGCGCTGGCTTGAAAGCATCGCAAAGCACCCGCGGCGGGCAGTTCTTGAGTCTATTGCACTGCGCTCGCTCAAGCAAGCGTTCTACGACATCGTGAACATTGGACATTTCGGGTTGGCCGCCGACGCGTATTTGCACTTCACTTCTCCGATCCGCCGCTATCCAGATCTCATTGTGCATCGCTTGGTCAAGGCGTTGTTGCGCGGGACAAAGCCCGACAACAGCCCTACGGCAGTCGAGCGGCTGCGCGCGATTGCGACCCATGCCAGCTCGCGCGAACGCTCAGCCATGGAGGTTGAGCGGGAAGTTGTTGACGTTTACCGTGCCGTGTTGATGCACGACAAGATCGGTGACGAATGTGAGGGCACCGTCACGGCAATCGTTGGATCGGGCGTCTTCGTAGCGCTCGACGAGCCATTCGTTGACGTCATGGTGCGGTTGGAGTCGCTCGGACCCGATCGCTATGAACTGGCTGATGACGATCTGAGCGTTGTTGGCCTGCGATCGGGGGACCGCGTGTCACTCGGTGACCGCATACGCGTGGTGATTGAAGACGTTTCGATCGTGCGGCGTCAAATCAGCGCACGGCGTCTGGTTGCGGCTTCGGCTCGCGACAGGCGCGGTCGCCAAGGGCGCGCAGGCAGTCCTACTCGTTCGTCGAGCGCCGGCTCGATGTCGCGCCGCGGCCAGAAGCCACGTGCCGTAAAGTCATCATCCCAGAAATCGCGTCGCCGTTGACAACGCGCTCGGAACGTTGGACCGTGTGCCGGGTCGGGCCCCGGCTCACGACACTACGAACGGCTAATTCGATCCGTCCCCATAAACGCCTGCAATTCGTCGGGCACCGTGATCGAGCCATCGGCATTTTGGTATTGTTCGAGGATCGCCACCCAAGTCCTGCCGATCGCCAACCCTGAGCCGTTGAGGGTATGTACGAATCTGGGCTTAGCTTTGGGCTCTGGGCGATGGCGAATCTGCGCACGGCGGGCCTGGTAGTCCGTGAACCAGGAACAACTGGATATTTCACGATAGGCTTGCTGAGAAGGCAACCAAACTTCAAGATCGTACGTTTTGGTCGCGCTGTTGCCAAGATCGCCCGCACACAAGCAGACGACGCGGTAGTGGAGCCCGAGTCGTTGCAAGACCTTTTCCGCGTGGCCCGTCAGCAGTTCCAGCTGCTCCTGCGCCTGTTCTGCCGCGACGAACCGCACGAGCTCCACCTTGTCGAATTGGTGCTGTCGAATTAGACCGCGGACGTCTTTGCCATAGCTGCCCGCCTCGCTGCGAAAGCACGGGGTGTACGCGGTATAGGCAAGTGGCAGCCGCCCCGGCTCGAGAATCTCCTCAGCGTGCAGGTTCGTGAGTGGCACTTCCGCAGTCGGAATCAGGTACAACGCAGCGGGATCCTCGGGATCGTTTCGTTGCGTCTTGAACAGATCTTCCTCAAATTTAGGCAATTGTCCGGTTCCGCGCATGGCGGACGCTTTGACCAAGTACGGAGGATAAACCTCAATGTAGCCATGCTCACGCGTGTGAAGATCCAGCATGAAGTGGCAAATGGCACGTTCCAGACGAGCGCCCTGGCCGTAGAGAACTGCAAACCGGGCGCCGGACAACTTCGCTGCACGCTCGAAATCCAGGATATTCAGAGCCGCACCCAGGTCCCAATGAGGTTTGGGTTCAAAATCATAGCCCCGTTTCTCACCCCAAGTGCGAACCACTGGGTTGTCCTCACTCGAATGGCCGTCGGGTACGGACGGGTGGGGTACGTTGGGAACCAGGAGCAGCCGCTGTTCCATCTGTACGAGCAGGTCACCCAGCTGCTGCTCCATTTGCTTGATTTCATCCGACAAGCGCTTGAGCTCGTCGCGACGCACCTGAAATGCCTGCTTGTCCGCGCCCTTTGCCAGCTGTGTCATTTCTTGATTGGCCGCATTGCGACGGGCTTGAAGCTGTTCGGTCGTCGAAATGAGTTCCACGCGCCTGCGCGCGAGCTCGGCTAAGCCGTCCAATGATTGGGCAGCAGCCTCGGAACGACGCTCAAGCGAACGCCGTATTTCGTCAAAGTTCTCGGCTACAGTGCGTGCGTCAAGCATGGTGGCCGTATCTTATGCAACCGCGAGATCCAAACAAGGTACCTAGCGTCATTTATTGGCAGGGCCGCAGGATCTTGAGCCCTTCCACCGAGACTTCGCACAGCTTGGCTTTCTGTTTGGTGGGACGATTGACGGCGGCAGGCGCCGCCGATAACACCATATTGATGCTCTGATCGCGTTGCGCCAGGACTCGTGACGTGCCCTTGAGGGCACCCTTTCGCCCCTCGAGTTCAAAGGCTTCGTCCTGTTGAGCCTCCACCGTGCAGGGCGTGGAATCGCAAACCTGAAAACCGTCCTTCATCAGTGTCGCGCCAGCGGGTTCTGTACTGATCGACAAGACGACTCGCGTTGGAAACGCAGGACTCGCCGAGACGACCGTGGATGCGGTCGTTGCCGGACTCGCAGGGGCGACGCCAGACGCGGCTGTTGCGGCAGACGCCGCCACGGCGCCAGCCGCGGCGGACGACACCGCAGCGGTTGCCGACTTTGCCGACGGAGTAGTGCGGCCGCGCGACACTCGTACCCAGGCCCCGGCACCCGCAGCAATTATCAGTAACACACCGATCGTCGATAGCGCATAGGGTCCGAAGCCCGAGCGCGCCTTGGGCAACTCGAGCGGCACCGAATTGGGGGCGTCACCCTCCGCAGCTGCGTTTGACACGCCGACCAAGGTCGCGACATTCCTGGACTCCACAACGATGTTCTCAGCGGAATTGGGCGCAGAAGCCGCGAACTGCGGCGAAGTAGGCGAAGCCGGACCGCGCGCTGGTCGAAATGTATCGTGGGTGACTTTTGGGATCGGCAACAGGGCTGCCAACGGTGCCGCTTGGCGGCCCTCAGGCGTGTGATGCAGAGCCTGACCGAATTCGCTCATTGATGGGTAGCGGTCATCTGGGTTCTTCGCCAACGCCACCATGACCGCGTGTTCTAGTTCGTTGGAAATCACCAAATCGGGTGCCCAGGTTCGCAGTGGGGGCACTGGGTTCGTCAAATGGGCGCTCAGCACAGCCATGAATGATTCGCCAGTGAACGGCACCGCGCCGCTGAACATTTCGTACAAGATGACGCCCAGCGCGTAGACGTCAACGCGCAAGTCCGCAGCCTTTCCGGAGGCTTGCTCCGGCGACATGTATTCGGGGGTGCCAAATATCACGCCTGTCCGTGTCAAACGCCGACGCGATTTCTCCTCAGGCTTATGGTCATCTCGACCCCGCAATTGTGCGATCCCAAAATCGACGATCTTGACGATCTCGTCACCGTCCTCAGTGGTGTGCAAGAACACGTTCTCGGGCTTCATGTCCCGATGCACGACGCCGCGGGCATGCGCCGCACCCAGCGCGCGACACATCTGAAGCGCGAGCCGCACAGCTCGGACTGGTTCGACTGTTGTGTTACTGGCCAAGTCCGCCGCCAGGTCGTGCCCCTGCAAGTACTCCATGGCGAGGAAGAAACACCCGTTCTCCAGCTGTCCAAAATCGAACACGTCCAAGACGTTGGGATGTTTGATCCGCGAAGCACTGATCGCCTCTTGCTTGAAGCGCTGAACTAGTTCCGGTTTGCCGGAGTATTCTCGACGCAGAACTTTCAGGGCGACTGATTTCTCGATCAGCTCGTGCTCAGCAAGGTAGACAACGCCCATGCCCCCCTCGCCGAGAACATCGAGCAGCCGGTACTTACCGACTACCACCTGTCCAAGTTCAAGTTCGGAGCCCTTGGTCATGGGATGCGAGGCCAGCAAACTCGGACGCCGTCACGATTCCAAGCCACTAGCACTAGAAAGTGAGGATAGCAGAAGCGTCCAAAAATACGGACGAACCGTCGCCGTATCATCAATGGATCTGCAGGACCTGGCTCGGCTGGCCGAAGCGACTGCGGATGGGATGTGGCTTCGCCAATTCCCCCTGTCTTGCGCAAAATTTCGCGACTCCCCGACCGGTTGGTGTACGCTTGCTAGTCCAATGATCGTCGTTATGGAGCCTAGCGCTCCAGAATCTGCCGTTGAAAGTGCTGTTGCTTTTCTGGTTCAAAGTGGATTCGACGTGCACCGTTCGAGCGGACAGAACCGGACCATTCTCGGTGTTGTAGGTGATGTTACGCGAGACGACATGGCTGTTGTGCGTGAACTTCCCTGTGTGGCTGAAGTCGTTCGCATCACTGAACCGTATCGACTAGCGTCTCGAAGGTTTCGCAAGGAGCCGACCATCGTGGAAGGACCCTGGGGCAGAATTGGGGGATCCGATCCCTGGATCGCGCTTGAACCCATCGGCGACGGAACCTTACCCAGTAACCGTGAATCGGCGGTTGGAGTACCTCCGGGTACACAGACACCCTATCAACTCGCAGCCGGTCGGCCCTATGACGCTGCCGTGTGGCGAGGGCGAATTACACCCGAGAGTGTCGGAGCACTGACGTGTCTGTCACTGCACCCACAGGTCACGGAAAGACATTTTCCTGTGCAGTTCGTCGAGCGTAGTCCAAGTTGGGGAGCCAATTCGTGGATTGGTGCAGCCGAGCGAGTGCTCGAGAGAAACGACAGTCAGGTCGTGTTGTTGGAAGCAGGCGGCGAATATCCAAATGGGGCTCGCACACTCGAGATCGCTGCAATCGCGCGGGCCAAGCTTCACACGCATTTGCCGATCGTCGTTGATGTGCCCACCATCGCACAGCGCGCCAAGTATTGCGCCGCGGTAGCTGGTGCAGCGATTGGGTCAGGGGCAGACGGGGTCATCCTGCGCGTTTGGGTAGGCCCCGAATCCTCCCGCCCGAGGGTCCCAGCTACGCTAAGTTGGGCGCAAGGGGCAGAACTGGTCGAGCGATTGCGGAAGATTGGGGCCGCTGTACGCCGATGAGGCGTGTCGCTATCGTGGGCCTCGGGTTGATCGGAGGCTCAATCGGCAAGGCCCTGCGTCGAAGCATTCCTGGGCTGGAAATCGTGGGGGTTGACCGCGAATCCGTTGTTTGCTCCGACTTGGCAACACCATTGCTCACAAAAGCGGTGGCCTTGGAATCCCTGAAAGATGCGTCGGTCCTCGCTGGCAACGTGGATCTGGTGGTGCTCGCCATGCCGGTCGGAGAGATCATCGCCTCCATCAAGGATTGGCTCCGGGCAGAAGTCCCCGTGACCGACTGCGGCTCGACCAAAGGCGCTATCGTCGATGCAGCACAGATTTCTCCGCATCGGAACTGGTTCCTTCCGGGACACCCAATGGCAGGTCGCGAGCGCGGGGGCCTTTCCAGTGCGACTCCCGATCTCTTCAGTGGTCGGCGCTGGATCGTGTGCCCGCAATTCGCGCGCGAAGAGACGCGGCTAGCGACCCGCGCGCTAATATCCTACTTGGCAGCCATTTGGACTGAAATGGCGCCAGCCGAGCACGACGCTGCCGTTGCACTTACCAGTCATTTGCCTCAAATCTTGGCAAGTTGGCTTGCTGCGTCTGCCACCGATCGCACCAGGACTGCGGCAGGCCCCGCGTTTTCTGAGATGACCCGGATTGCCGGGGGATCCGAAGCAATGTGGAAGGACATATTTCGCACGAATGCGGGTGCAATTGGGGAGATCGTTGAGATTCTCGCGGGTGATCTGGCAGCAATCGCCCACGGATTGCGTCAGATCCCTCCGAACCTGGATTTGGCCTTGGAATTGCTAGCTGAGGCGCGAGCGAAGAGCCAAGAAGCATCTAATCGGTAGTCTGGATGGGCTGAACAGGACCCGATAGCCCCAAACGCCTGGTCCGGTTGTCTTGGTTTGTGCTGGCTGTGCCAGGTTGGCACATGTATACGGTTGAAAGTCCTAGAGAATGCAGTGTGTCCCTTGGCTCAATTGATGCTATTCTGAGTCAATAGGAATGTTTCAGCGGACTTGGCGCAAGTTCTGGCTCTCCGCCGTAGTCACGGCAGGTCTGACTGGATGCATACTCAATCCGCAACCAGAACCGCCAGGAAGTACGCCCGACACCGGGGGCAAGCCATCTTCCAGCTACCAATCTGGTGCGGGAGGAGAGGGTGCGGCCGTCGGCGCAGCGGGCGGCACCGGCCATCCCGCCGCAGGTGGAAATGCGGCAGCCCCCTGGTCGGGTGGTGCCGCTAGCGCCGTTGGAGGGGCTCGCGGAACAGGAGGATGGACATCAGGTTCGACCCTCCCGGGCAGTGACAGCGGGGTGGTGACTGGCGGTGCTGCCGGGGCATGCCCCAATGATTCAGGCCTGCAAGAAGCCACGCCTGCGAGTTGCAGCCTCGGATAGTCCGCAAAGGGGGTTTGCCTTGGGGCCTTGCGAAGCTCTAGGGCTTTGAAGGGCCCAGCCTGCGCGCAATGACTTCGTCAAAGACGCTTGCTATCAGATCGGCAAGAATTCCGTCCGTCACGCGAAGCCTGCGGCTCAACTCCCGCGCCAAGTTCAGAATCATGATCGAGTACGCCTTGAGGTCGTTGCGATACACGACGTCTAGGTCGGCCGCGGTCACGCGCAACAATCTCGTCGGAGCCAAGGCCCTCACTGTAGCCGAGCGAGGCTGGATATCGACGATGCTCATGTCGCCGACCCAATCGTTCGGGCCCAACAACGCCACACGCGCCTCAGTGCCGCGATGGCTCCGTTTCAGGACCTCAAGCTCGCCCTGAAGCACTACGAACATTTCGCGACCGTCGTCCCCTTCGCGGAATAGTGTCGTGCCCGTGTCGATGACGTGAATCGTCAACGCAGTGGTGAATTGTCGAAGAATATCGTCACTCAATGCGCCGAAGAGGCCAATCGTTCGCAAATCGTTGACCGAGGGCTGACCGGGTAGCAGCGTCGTCATAAGCTCTTCATAAACACGATGCGCGGACGTCCTGGCCCCGCGTAGTCTTCAACTAGTTCCACAGCGAAACCCAAGGCGCGATGGAACGCCATGGCTGATTCATTGCCAGGTGTGGTCATGGCCTTCAATGTTTTGCAGCCGCCTGCACGGGAATCTTCCTCGAATTTGGTGTAGAGGAGCCGGCCTATGCCGCGGCGTCGAAAGTCTGGGTGAATTCCCAACAAGTGAATGTATCCGACCGGCGGCGACGCGTTGGTGAGGAAACAAAACATGAATCCGACCAATTGCGAGTCTCGCTCAACGACCAGCGCAAACTGGCCGAATTCGTAGAACAGCAGTGGATGCACCAACGTGCTCGTAGGCCCACCTGACCATCGGTCGATCACCTGGACGATCTGGTCGTAGTCCTTCTTGGCTAGTGCACGTAACAACATGGCCGACTGTTCCTGATGTACGTGCCTTTTCCCCATGACACGTCTTGACGGAGTGGCAGCCTTCGAAGGTGGATCCTAACACGCTGTTCTCCTAGCTCCAGCGACAAACAGCTCTTGCTGCCAATTCGGGGCCAGGTCCGGCTGGCGGAAAGCGGCCGGTTCGACTATGCCGCGCCAATGCCGAAACTTGTTCAAATTGCACCGTCGATTCTCGCGGCTGATTTTGGACGTTTGGCCGACGAAATTGCCGAGGTCGCCGCGGCAGGAGCGAATCTGATTCACGTTGACGTCATGGATGGCAGGTTCGTGCCCAACTTGACGTTCGGCGCAGACGTTGTGGGCGCGGCACGCAAAGCCACTTCTCTGCCCATTGATGTGCACCTGATGGTCGTTGAACCCGAACGGCACATTGGGGAGTTTGCGGCGGCGGGGGCGGACATCATTACGGTGCACGCAGAGGCCACCGTGCATTTGCAGCGGACGCTCGACTCAATTCGTCAGTTGGGCAAGCGCGCCGGAGTCGCGTTAAATCCACATACGCCGGAGTGCAATCTGAACTATGTGCTCGACGACATCGATCTAGTCCTGGCAATGACCGCAAATCCTGGTTATGGGGGGCAGGCATTCTTGCCACAAGTCCTTCCAAAAGTCGCAAACATACGCAAACTCGTGCTTGCTTCAGGTCGCGACATCTCCGTCGAAGTGGATGGTGGCATTAACGTACAAACCGCACCGAGTGTTGTGAAACAGGGGGCAGACATCCTGGTAGTCGGGGTCGCCGTGTTCGCCACCGGGAACCGACGTGAGGCCATTGCGGCGATCCGTTCGGCAGCTGACGATGCATGAACCGTTGTTGGATTGTAGTCTTAGCCTTGATTTGTAGCTGCGGCACGCGGACACAATCGGACCCATATCCGCAGTCGGTTCCTCCAATCCACGCCGACTCGCCAAGCCGGGCGCGCACCGAGGCACTTGCCGTGCGCGCGCGACAAATTGCCGATGAAATTGCCAAACTGCGCGGCTGGGACTCCGAACTTGAGTTCTCCCTCGAGTTTGTCGATCAACACGGGATGGTCACCGCGATCCTTGCCGACGAGGCCGTGCAAATGTCTCCTTCAGTGCGGGATACCCAACTAGACTTCTTGAAGGCGTTTGGGTGGGTCCCCAGCGATTTCGATTTTGACATGGATGGCGTCGATCGCTTCAGTCGCGATTTGCTAGGTCTCTACTCCTTCGCGCGGCGTCGCATCCTTCTGAGAGCCAGTCGGAATCGTGAAGCAGTTGAATCATCGTTGCGGCACGAATTGGTGCATGCATTTCAAGACAAGTACTACCGTATTGGCGACAAGGTCCATTGGCAGAAGGACCAAGGCGATCGGATCGCCGCGATTCACGCACTGGCGGAAGGGGAGGCAATCTGCCTTGCGCGACAGCTTGAGCATCCTCAGAGTGGGGCGTGCCTGGGTCCAAATGGCGACGATCTAGAACGACGGCTGCTTGAATCAGGTTCGACTACGCTACCGCGAGTTTTGCAGTATGCGCTGCATGTGCCGTATGTTGATGGAGTTCGCTACGTGACACGACTCTTGCAGCTTGGCGGGTGGCCTGCCGTGGAGCGCGCCTGGAGAGGAAACTTGAATGCGACGCGTGATCTGGTCCACGAAGAGGAAACCTCAACTGCAAGTCCGCCGAAGCTCGAGTTCCCGGGCGCCATTGCCGGTCTTGACGAGTGCCAGGCACGCTACATGGATATTCTTGGCGAGCAGGGTCTCGCCAGTGTGCTTTTTGGTTACGTGCCATTCTCGGTTGCCAGACAAGTCGCATCAAGATTGACCGCTGACCGTGTCGTGTACTGGAGTTGCGTCCAAGCATGCGCAGCTGTTTGGTGGATTCGGCTCCGTGGCAGCAATGATGCATTTGATCTGGCGCGCGCTATCGGTTTCGCGCCAAGTCAGGCACCGCCACGGTCTACGGCTGTCGAATGCCACATGCTATCCAGCGGCGCTGTAAGCGTTGTGATAGTCGCCCACGACATCCTGATCATGAGCGTGCACCGGTGCAACACCGGGATTTCACGGACTGCCTCGATATCCTGCCAAACATCGCAAGACATTTTGGGCCGATTGACCAGTTTGCTTAGCGAGACTGCGTTGGATCGTGAGTAGTTACGAAAAGATAGTTGTTTTGTAATCCACTATGGGGCTATGTAGGTGTCGCAGAAGTCACTTGGGCACGAAATGTGCTTTGAGAAGACCTTGGTAGGTAGCCGACGGTAACTTGGTTGGAAATGGCAACTGGAACGGCAACGCAGACTCGAATGCCTCGGCCGCGGCACAACAGCGGTTTGGTGGTGAGACGTGGTGACTCCTGGCTAGGTCTAGTTGCGGCCACGACAAAGGGAGTCGGGGAACGCAGTCGAGTGCGCGTGACAATCAGGGTGACCGCGCCCATCCACGGCGAACCATTCCGACTCGTGGTTCAATCATACGCAGCTTCGACTTCGAACCAGGGGCATACTCCGCACGAACTAGGTACGCCCGTCGCTTCACTGCAGCGAGCCGTGAGTCAAGAAGAATTGAAGTCTGGGTTGTGCATTGACGTCATGCCAGTTGGCGCAAACTGTCATGATCCAGAAGATTTGTTGGTCTATGCATGGGTGGAGCCAGGGCGTCCCGATTTGGAATTTCGACGCGGCTCTGGCTCGGCCGACGCTTGGAGCGTTGCGCGGCTCCGCAGTTTCGAGGCGTGATTTGGTGCATGGCATCACTGCTGAGCTGTCACTCACAGCAGCCTGAACGCTACGCTGCGCGGCGGCGCGAGCGTGCTTGTCCTAGCAAGGCAACTTGCCGCCTGAAATTTTCCACGTCAGCGGAACGCAGTAGCCGGTTGCCAAAACGAGCCTCCAAGTAGAACTTGGTTAGGTTGACGATTTGATCCGCCAATGGGTGACCGACGTGAACCAGTGAGCGAGCATAGCCCCAGGGTGGCATCCCCTCTGGTCTAGGTATGCCTTGCTCTGACATAACCTGCTCGAGAGTCTGATATAGCTGGACAGCCAATTTCGACGGAGGACTAAGCAACTGGTCCGGCCGCTCTGCTGCTTGTCGGCGAGATTTTCGTCTGCGTATGTACCTGACGAGTCGAGCCGCAATGACAATCGCCATAGCGACCGCGACCGAGGCTCGCAAGGTGACCCAACGCCTGAGCCAACCAGAAATTCCCCAATGCTCTGCATGGGCGCGAATCTGTCCCACTAGTCGCAGCTGTTGCTGCATATCGTAGGCTTCGACGTGCCGCGACCAACGTTGGGCGGCCGCTTCGACCAAGTCCCTGACAAGCCTCGAGATTCCTCCCAATTCGGCAGAAGTGGTCGTCGCCTGTGGAGGTGTCGGATTGAATCGGCGCCAGCCAAAATCGTCCACCCATGCCTCGACCCAAGAATGCGCGTCGCTCTGGCGCACGACGTAGAATCGTCCGAAGCGGTTGAAAGTGGCCGCCCCGAAGCCGGTTATGTTTCGCGTCGGGATACCCAGGGTGCGCAGGAGGACCGCCATTGCCGTCGCGTAGTACTCGCAATGTCCGCGATGGGACGAAAATAGAAAATCCTCCAAGGGATCTTGGGTAGCGCTAGAAGGAGACTCCAAGTCGTAGCGAAATTCGCGTCGGAGGCGTTGTTCTATGAGCGCGGACTGCAGGAATGGATCAGTCTCATTGCCGACCCATGACCTAGCCAGTTGGGCCACCCTCTGGGAAATCCTTGGTGGCAATGCGAGATACTTCAATCTTTCGCGGGAGGGCAGCGCGTTGGTTCGACGCACGGGCTTGGTGTCGAAGAAGACTCTGTACCGCAACCCCAAGCCGAAATCCGAAGCGTACCGAAACTCATCTTCAGAGGTACGATACAGGTTCACAGGTTCCGACGCTTCGCCCCTCGACTGCGGCAGCACTTGGACGGCGGAAGCATCGGCGGGCACGAATACGATTGGAGGTTCGATGGGGTTCAATTCGACCGTCATCGAGCGATCAAGTGCGAGATTCGGCCAATGCGCGATTGGATAGAGGCCGCCCTCATGGTCTGCAGCCCGCGCTACGGCCTGAGTCTTGGACCACGCCTGGCCGTCGTAGTAGTCGAGCGTCGCGCCCCGCAAGTAGACCGCCAAGTGCTCGGGGGGCTGAGGCGGCAACTCGGAATATGTGATGCGAAGCGCAACGCTTGGATCCCCGTGTAGTTTGCCCACCACGCCAAGGTTGACTCGGTCGGAGAAACCAACCAGTCGAGCCTTGCGCGAGGGCTGGAGCAGCAGAAGCGACAAACCCACGCGTGGAAACGCGACGAACAGCGCGCCGGTGAAGAGAAACATTGGCAAAGAAAGGCAAACAACTAATCCCAGGTAGGCTGGGCTGACAACGCGCCTGCTACGTAGGATTCGTGGCACATCTACCGGTAGTCCCGCACGGTCGCGGGCTCCTTGACGGTAGTTTCCCTCGACCTCGCGCCGAAGATGGCTAAGCAGCAACGTGACAGGTGCCAGAAACATGAACCCAACAAAGCACGCTGCGTAGGCCAAGCCGGCGCCGAGAATCGTCGCCGCAATCAGGTGCAACAGGGCAAGTATGACTATCTGTTGGTCGTGCGCTGCTCCCCGACGCGTTGCAAGACGTATGACTTGTAGGAGAGCCGCAAACTCGACGACAAGCGTTACGACGCTGGCTGAAGTGGTCAGTCGGGCGAGCTGGACAAGCAGCGCGCCAAGCGAGATCAAACTTCCCGAGAGCTGCACTATCCGCTGTTCCCGAATGGTCGAGGGCACCGTTAGGGCCAGCGCCAGCCCAACGAACAGCGCAATCGCGGTGCGTCGGTCCAATTCGCCGGTGGCTGTGAGCGCCAACAAGCCTATGACCGCAAGGCTATGGAGCATCAGCTGGTGAATGAGACCGAACCTCATGGGCGTCTGGCGGCGGTGACATCGCGTGACGCAGAGTGATGGCGACTAAGCGGCATCATGGATTCTGACCCGGTGACATCTGGCGACATGGTTGTGTCGGGGGTGACCCCAAGGGAATTTGGCTCAAGTAGGGCCAGGAAAGTTAGAGCAGAGTCAGCGCCCTGCGCGGGAATCACTCGCACCATTTCGTTGGCGGAAGTGTGGATTCTGACGGTGTTGCCTCGCCGCAAGTGTGCGACGGTGCACGAGGCGACTTCGCGGATTTTCTGTTCAAATCGCTCTAGCCACTCTGTCAGCGGCACTGCCGGGACTCTCAGCGTATTGATCTTGAGTGTGACTTCGGAGTGCATCTCCTCTGCGCGGACCCTCAGCACGCGTTGGTCGGGTTGAGTGCTACGACGCCAGTAGATGTCCCGTGGATCGTCACCCGCGCGCATCGGGCGAAGTCCCATGATTTCGTCGCCATGACCACGAGCGTGAATTCGCTCGCCTCCAATCGTCTCTCCGGGTTCATCTCGTGGCAGCGTGACCGGATCGACGGCCGGGTACACGAGCAGCGCGCCTTCCAAGTCGATTTCCAGCGATTTCTCGAAGAGTCCAAAGGGAAACCGCGTTGCGACACGAAAACCTCGATGTTGACTTAGGCCGCGCTTGCCGGGAGTGCGCCGATACGCAGCTATCTGGGTCGATCGCGGGCTGATTTTGAGAAAAAAGCAGCGTTTGTCCGCGGGTTGTCCCGCCCGAATATCTTCAACTTCAATTGCGTAGGAAGGAATATAAGCTTTGTCATTGCAGACCTCTATTTCCACTTGATGGGGGCGGCCCACTTGAGCGCGGCGTGGAAGTCTTCTGGTGACACGAAGCCCACGCAACGTTGATTCGCTCATCAGACTGGATATGACAATCAACGAGAGCAGCAATCCCAGCAGCAGATAGAGCAAGTTGTTGGCCGTATTGATGGCAGCCACACCCACCCCAAAGGTGATGCCCAAGTAGTACTTCCCCTCGCGGGTGATGCGCAGCCGACGCGGCGGACGCCAGCGCTTCAGCAGGGACTGCCAAAATCTGGGTGCGTCCATTTTCGTGTTTCGAGGCGTGTCGCCGGGTCTTACCATTGTCGCTCGAGTCAACGGATTGCTTCACCCCAAAAGGGCTGCGTGCGACTGCTATCTGCTACAATCTCCTGATTGGAATTGCCTCTTTCATAGCGGGATGGGCACTCGCGATACAATTTCATTCAATGTGGTCTCAGCTTCTTCTCGACTGACGGAAAACCCTTCGGCCTGAGCTGTTAGTCTTACGCGATGAGCCAATAAAGGAACTGCGAGGTCGTGAATATCGTCGGCAATGCAATATTTGCGACCGGTGAGTAGCGCACGAGCCCGAGCCGCATGAGCAAGGTTCATACCTGCTCGAGTTGAAGCACCGAGCGCGAGTGCGGGGCTGTTTCGCGTGGCCCCAACAAGCGCTTGAAGATATGCGCCAAGGGCACCGTCCACTGCCACACGGTCAACCATGCGCTGGAGCTGGCTGAGCGCTTTTGGATCGAGCACGACGGGTACATTGACGACGTGATCGGTCTGCGGATTGAGCATTAGCCGGGTTTCAACCGCTGCGGAGGGGTAGCCAATGGCCAACCGCAGCATGAATCGATCGAGCTGCGATTCCGGCAGTGGGAACGTGCCCGCCGAATCGCGGGGATTCTGTGTCGCAACAACCAGAAAAGGATCAGGCAGGGGTAGGGTCTCGCCGTCTAGCGACACTTGGCGGTCGCTCATGGCTTCGAGCAAAGCCGACTGCGTGCGGGGCGTTGCCCGGTTTATCTCGTCAGCCAGAAGGACATTTGTGAAGATGGGGCCCGGACGAAATGTAAAGTCATTGCGGCGATGATCGAAGATCGATACACCCAGTATATCGCCAGGCAGCAGATCACTCGTGCACTGAACACGCCTGACTTGGCCACCGACTGCCTTTGCCAAAGCCCGAGCAAGCGTTGTCTTGCCGACGCCGGGTACGTCCTCGATGAGCACATGACCTCGCGCGAGCAGAGCGATCATTGTAAGTTCGACAGCACCTGATTTGCCCTCCAACGCACCTTCGATCGCTGAGCGAAGAGCCGCCAAGTGTTCAAAGCCTTCTTCGGAAACCGCGGCGGCGGGCGACGACATCCCGCACATGCTAGCATTTTGGGGCATGCGTCCGCACTTGCCCAGCACCGACTAGGCTTGCGCGGCGGAGTGGTTTTCACAAGCCAAGAGTATTGTCGGGACAGGCGTCCCCTGGCCGTGGTACCGATGCCCTGTGGCAAAAATACTGCAGCTTGTAGCGCAGGAAATCGTGCATCGCTTTGGCTCAACGACGGTTCTGCGAGGGGTAAGGGCGTCGTTTGAACCCGGGTTGATATCCGTGCTGGAGGGACCCAATGGAGCGGGAAAGAGCACTCTATTGGGAATTTTGGGGGGACTTATCCGACCGTCCAGCGGGAGCGTCCGTTGTCACCCACTAGTGAAGCAACCAGCCCAACTACGTGATCAATTCGGGTGGGTTGGGCATGATTCCTTTTTGTACCGCGAACTCACAGGACGGGAGAACGTGGAACTGGCCGCTGCTCTTTATGGGCGCGGCGGCACTTGGGAACAGGTGTCTGAACGAGTGGGAGCCACGGCCCTTGAGAATCGAAAAGTGGGCACGATGTCTCGCGGCCAGCGCCAACGAATCGCCCTCGGGAGGGCGTTGGTCCATAGCCCCAACATCCTTCTGTTGGACGAGCCGTTCTCTGGACTTGACGTCGATGGAACTATGTTACTTGAGCGAGTTCTGCTGGAAGAACGCGATCGCGGAACCATCGTGATAGCAATCACTCATGATCCAAGTTTCTCCAAACGCATTGGAGCGGTCCGCTGGGTGCTCAAGGGGGGGCGTGTGTCGCAATTCGAAGACAGCAACGTTAGGGATTGAGCACGCTGGACATCACCATCACCTTTGAAGGTCAGGTTACTCGTTCTCGGTCCAATCTATCCGAAGTGCAGCCTAGTTTCTCAGTCAATCGCTCGCGATCACTCTCCTCAAAGCCGCCGTTGTACTGTATCTGGCCGGTGACATTGGCCCAACCCAGCGCCTCCAATTCTCGGCGATTTGTGCCTGAAGACGCATCTGGTTTCTGGGTTGCGTTGAGAACGATGATGTCCGGAATCCGTGCGAACCGGTCCATGGCGACTAGCGTCGATCGAACATTGTGCAGGACACCCAATGTATCTGCTGCAACTAGTACCCAAGAGCTTGGTTCCAACGCAATCGCGAGATCGAGGTTGGTCGTCTCTTCGTTGATGGGCGAGAAGACGCCACCCGCTGTCTCAATCAGTACCCATCGTCGATCAGCATCGGTTGAAGAATCTTGATCAAAGCCGCTGCGGCGACTGCGCTCGCGTATCCATTCAACAGTATGGCCAACACTAATGGCAACGCCACTCATTCGAGCTGCCAGGTGAGGCGACAGTGCAGGTTCAAAGGCATACGCGTGCTCCGCGGCCGTCTTGGGCACGCTTGCCAAGCCGAGACATGCTGCGTCTGTGGCTTGCAAACAGACCACGCCGGTCTCGATGGGCTTCATGGCCAGTATGCTGAAGCCGGCCTTTTGACCTGAGATCTCGGCGGCAATTCGGCAAGTGGCATAGGTTTTCCCAACACTTGTTCCTGTCCCCAGAATGACTACTGTGCGCATATCTCGACAACCGAGTCTGCGAGTCGTTGAACTTCGCCATCAGTAAGAGTTGCATTTAATGTCACACGCAGTCGCGAAGTGTTTTGGGACACCGTGGGAGGTCGAATTGCCTGGACCAAAATTCCGCGAATTAAGAGCTGTTCGCTGGCGGCAACAGCTCGTTCAGGCGTGCCTATAATCACAGGAACGATGGGGCCGTGCGAGGATTTCAAGACCGGCACTCCAGCTTCAGCAACCCGTTGCCTAAGGTCAGCGACGATTTTGCACAGACGTATGCGGGCTGTGTCATCACGCCGCGTGCGCTGCACGCTTTGAAGTGTCGCCTGAGCCAGAAACGGCGAAGTTGCCGTGGAATAAACAAAACTTCTGGCACGATTCCACAGCCAATCGCGGACAAGCTCCGGGGAGCATGCAAAAGCGCCCTGAGTCCCCAGGGCCTTTCCAAACGTGCCTACAAGAACGTCCGGCTTGATGCCACATTGTCGGCAAAGTCCTGAACCTTGGGGCCCGAACACTCCAAGTGCATGTGCTTCGTCAACGAGGAGGGGCGCCCCATACTGATCGCAAAGGGCGCGCATTTGCACAAGGTCTGGCGAATCGCCGTCCATGCTGAAGTACGATTCAGTCACCACCCAACAACGGCGTCGGGTGCTTTCCTGGCGGAGTAGAGTCTCCAGGGAACTCAAATCTAAGTGTGGGAAGACCCTCACCTCGGCTTTGGATAGGCGGCAGCCATCGATGATTGAGGCGTGATTCAGCGAATCCGACAAGATCAAGTCACCTGGCTGAGGCAGGGAACTTAGAATGCCAACGTTCGCCGCGTATCCTGCACTGAACAAAAGTGTTGCCGGCAGCCCGATCCAGTCCGACAGTATGGTTTCTAATTGGGTATGGAGTACATGAGTTCCGTGGATCAGTCTCGAGGCCCCAGCTCCCATCGTGGGGTCGAAACCCGAAGTTTCACGTGAAACGATCGTTCTCGCGTACCCGAGGTAGTCGTTCGACGACGCGTCAATCGGCGCCACGTCCAGCCGAGAAGCCCGAGCCATGCATTCGCGCCGCCGACATCCGTCGTCCGGTGTCCTGTAGAGCTCTGCCGACTTGAGCTGGTCCAGCTTCGCCTCAAGAAAATCCCAGTTTGTCAATCGCGCCGAATCCTTCACTCCCTATGGCGGTAATTTGCTTGTGGAAACTCCTCTATCTGTCCATCGCCTGTAGCAGCGCCAAGTTGCCAATAGATACTGCAGCATTTCGTCTTCCGCACTGCCTAGTTCTCAGGGAACAACGCCCCGGTCGTCACTCGCCGGTTCGATACCGATTCACCCAATCCTGGAGCAAATACCTCAGAACTACGCGGCACCCCCGCCAAGTCCCGCTTGCCGTCTTCTTCGCGGAACTAGCGAAGTCATTCGACGCGGCCTCGCGCCACGGGACGCTGGCCACGATCCCATCGAAGCACCTTCACATTTTCCTGTGTATTTTCACCTAGTTACTAAAGCAGCCCAAATTCCAGCCCCTGTCGGCCGAAATGCCCGTCTCACCTATGTACTGCGCCCAACTGCAGCTGGAATGGCGTCTCCATGAACAGCCAGATCCCAACCCCCCATCGCTCTTTCCGATGCGTTGGAGAATCCACGCGCCTTCAAACAACTTGCCTGAACACTTGATGCCGTTTTTGCATTTCCATCTCCTTTACTCAGTGGTAAGTTCAGCCCATGAGCCAGGCTACCGTCGCACTTACAATCGGTGGCCAGACCTATCGAGTCCGCTCAGCCGCAACGGAACAAGAGTTGCGGCGGCTTGCCGCCGCCGTGGATTCTCGTCTCCGCAGCATAGCGAGTTCGACGAGCGCCCAGTTGCCTCCTCAAGCGTTGCTGCTTGTAGCCATTTCCCTCGCACACGATCTCGAGCACGAAATAGCCCTTCGAACGCGGCTAGAGCGAGCCACACAGGACACATTCCACCTTCTTTTGGATCGCATTGACGGGGCACTCAAGACGTCTGACGCCGCCTTGTCAATGTTGAAGGTCGATCCGTCCGCACTCTGATCCTCCAACCCGTCCTCACTATCCCAGCCTAACACTACGGGCGGACGCAGACAGAGCGCAATTTGCGCCCGAACGGTCACATCGCTTGAGCTGCTCTCTGCCCCCTGCCTGCCGAGCCAACCTCGCGCACGTTTGACCCATACATTACCGCTACCCACGCCACCCGTCCGTCCGTCGCGACGTATCTGATCGTCTTGACGAGTTCCGTACCTCAACGTCGCTAACGCCGCTTCTTCGCCTGCCGTTGACCCGACCGCATCCGTGACCCTGCCTCAGCCTCTGTCTCAGTCATCAGTGCCTGCGCCAATAGCGTGACAGTGTCCAGTGTGTGGGCCCTTGAACTCACCTTCCGTAGAGCCGCAATCGCCCTGGCAAACTCTGAAACCGTCATTCCCTCGGCCTCGATCAGCCGCGACGGGAGGTGCACCTTCAGATCAATCTCGATGGCGATGACTAGCAAGAGCCAGTCGAACCGGTCTAGCTGGGGGTTCTGGCGCCGCAGCGAACTCAGCTTAGTATTCCGGGAAACGCTGCCGTATCGCGCACTGAGTACTTGCACTACGATCGACGCATCGTTTGAGACCTTTGCACGCCGCTTCACGAGATGCTCTTCGTCAGACCCCGATGAACAGTCGATGCGCAAAATTTCTTTCGAGGTGCGCACGCAAAACCTTGTCCGCTGCAGTCTCGATATCATATTCGATTCGCTTGAACTCGAACAGGTTCTTCTCTGAGTCGAACACCGTGTAGCTCGCGCGATTGTCGTAGTCGCGCGGCTGTCCCACAGACCCGACGCTGACAATGTATTTCTTGCCAGGCTCGAGTTCAAAGTCGATCGGCGGCAGCTCTTCCACAGTCTCCTGCGTTAGGGCAAAGACTTTGCAAAGATGGGAATGCCCAATCAGCGTAAGCGCCGGCAAGCTCGAGAACATTGGCAAACACTCCCGAGCCTGCTCCGGAGCAAAGATGTATTCGAATTCCTCAAGCCGCACCGGCGAGCCGTGACACAAGTGCAACCCATATTCATCCAGTTCGATCTTGTATGACAAGCTCTTGAGCCAGGCCATGCTTTCTGCCGACAGCATTTGTGCGTGCGTGTCGAGCGCGTTGCGCGCCGCCTCGTAGTAGTAGGAGTAATCCATGCGCCCGGCGACCGCCGCATCGTGGTTCCCAAGCACTGTGTCCTTCACCAGGCTACGGATGACTTCCGCACATTCGTTCGGCGATCCACCGTAGCCCACTGTGTCTCCCAGGCAATAGTAGACGCCAATCTGCTCATCTCGGTACGCCTCCAACACGGCGCTCAGCGCTTCATAGTTGGCGTGAATATCGCTGAGGATTCCGAGCCGCATAGGACGAACAGCGCAATATCCCTTCCTACCGCGTCCAGCTCTGCTCGGCGAGATCATCTTTTCACTGCAACGCCATGCTGAGAAATATTAGCTTTCCGCTTGGGGCCTCTCCACTGCGCGTGCGATCATCTGTTGCTCAGGCGGGTCACCCGGCCCTTGGGCTTGGCGGCTCACTGGGCGCACAGGCGGCGGCTTGCTAGTAACAGCCGTCAAGCTCGCCCTGACGCGGGTCCCATCGACCCCGATGCCGCCCACGAACTTCCAATGCCAACCCATGAATCACTAACTAATGAGCATGTGGATTCCCTCATTGCTCAAGAAGACCCCAGTGACGACGTCGCGCTCGGCAACGCGCCGTCCGTCGATTCCGAAGCGCCAGAATCGATCTGCGCCCTATACACTTTCTGCGTCAACTCTGTGCACCGAGCGCTCGGCGTCACACTGGATTTTACCGATGAGACCCTACCCATACTGGATCACTACGTCTCGTTGGCGCGCGACAGCATTCGAGAGCGTCCCGAGATTGCGCAGCTGCTCCTCGGTGCGATCGGCGCCTATTTCGGTGAGCTCGTCCGACGAAGAATTCACGGGCATTGGCGAATCCCAAATCCCGATGTTCATAGTTGGCAAATCTGCGCTCAGTTCGTGTTCCTCAGCTTCAATCCGGTTGGGGTCGCCTACGAAGCTTTTCTGCAAGGAACTGAACACGATGGCCCCGCCGCTGAGCTACGATTAGCGCACGAAGATCAGGCGATTATTGCAGAGCGGCTTGCAATGGCACCCCCCGTACCCGAAGGCCAGTACTACCTGCTCACGACACGACTGGAAGCCATTGATATCGTCGTCGAAACGCTGCGTCTTGCAATGCACAACGGCGGACACGCAGATATCGAGTTTGATATTGACGACTACGATCAGTTCGATCGCTGATCGATGTCGCCCCATACCATCAGCGCCGCCGCGGTTTCCGGGTCAATGCTGGCAGGCTCCCGTCCCCCTGAGGCCCCCTGTGCGCGGGTCTTCACCAACTCACTATGCGTCCACTGCCAACTGGCGCGAGCTGTCCACTCACGGTCCAGAAAATGGTTTGAAGTACAGGCAGGATCTACGTGAAATCTCGCACAGACTCGGTTCTTTCCCGATCTCCCCAAGCAACAGCCAATTTGCCAGTCGTGATGCGTAGCGATTGCCGATAGTAGCGGTCAACGGCCGAGCCTGTATGGGTCCCCACCCCAGCGCAAGTTCGCGTAGATCCGCCGCAGCAAGCCCTTCAGGAATATCAAGGCCAAGCGACCAATACACCGTACGCGTTATGTCGGCTGTTGTTGCGGCGTTGTCGACACTCCGTCCGGCCAAAGCGTTGTTCGGAAACTTGACCAGAAGCGGCACCACGAGTTGATCTTCTCGCAAGCCCCCGACGGGATCGAACGGTATGTTCGGTGGTTCACCAGAACCGACGTCCCCGAGAAAAACGAACAACGTCTGTTCCCAAACATTGCGACGTTTGAGCAAGCTGATCATCTGGTCCAGGGCCTGACTTTGATCGACGAACGCAGCCGTCATAAGCGAATCCAAACGCACCCAGTCTTCATCCGTAAGGCGGCGAACTGTCTTTGATGTCTGCCTCCGAATTCGACCCAGTGTGATACCTCCGCGCCGTGCGTCGAGCGGCCCCCCGTAATCGCTGGGTTGCAGCATGCTGGCGGCTTCCTTGTTCACGTCCCACGGCGGATGCATGCCGCGAATATGCACCAGCACAAAGCGGCGAGCGTTTTCGTCCATTTCCAGCTCACGTTGCAGCCACCGTGTCGCCTGAACTATTGGTTCAGACGCGGCCTGGTCCTTCACGGGCGGAAAATGTCTGCATTTCGTCCCAACCCGAGTTAAACCCAAATGCAGAAAAGCTCGTTGGGACACCCGTATAGAAAGCCGTTCGCCCACTTGCTTGTTTGATGGATTGCGGCAACGTTGTAATTGTTGTTGTGAGACGCCCCGCGGTGTCACTCACGTGGTGCACGGCCGCTGCAAGACCCGTAAGAAGTGTCGCCATCACGGATGCGGGCACGGTGCTTGAGGATCGATAGTTTGGAAAAGCGACGGAATCGTGCTGCAAATGGCCGAGCGAAGCGTACGTCGCAGTGGGACCCCAAGGTGGAATTTTCCGGCGCGACAACCCTGCCGCGACAACGACAATGGCAATGCGAGCATGCCCAATCTCTGCAGTCACCGGTGCGTCGCTGCGGACAATCTTGGGTTCGCCAAAGACCACCCTGCCGCCCTGCGATGCCCGCAGGGCTCGCAATTCGAGCTCGACGATACGATTGGCATAGGGACCCAAGTCAACGTCGATCGGCGTCCAATTCGCGCCGTTGCCTCCTTGCGTCTTCTGTTGTCGCAACGCCACGGGCGCCTGCCCATCCTCCAAGATGCGAATTTCGCCAAGGCCCGTTCCTGAGCCCCAAAAGCCCATCGAAACGCGCAGATGGGCGCTGGACGTCAGCAGTAGCGGACAACGAACACTGCTCGGCGCACGCAGAACAATTGACCGTTTTGGAATACCGCCTAGATTTTGATCTGCCACCATGGTGCGAAGCGTTGGAACCGTCGGGGACACATCGCCCTCAAGAGGTTGTCCCAGATGTATCCAGTCCAATTCAGCGCTTGGCTCCGCTTTGTCAGAAGCCTGTCCACGAAATTCGAGAGTAACAACATGGCGGCCCGATTCGACGATGCCCTCGACAGGGCCAAACGACAGGGTCACGGGCTCTCCGCGCACGAGTTGCGCAGCGCCCGTCGCAAGCTTGTCAAGCCTCACGCTCACCCGTGACGCTCCAACGCCCAGGAGCCGCACGCTGATTCGCGGACGTTCTATTGGCTCGTCAAGCCAAAACTCGTGAACGAGACGATGCCCATGAATGCGCGTGAATCTGCCGCTGGCGCGGTCGACGAGTTGTTCCGCCGTTGCGGGGGTTGCGTCGTAGTTGCGCCGAGCCAATTCGGCGGCCGTCCCAAATTCGACAACGGGCCCCAACTGATCGACTTCGCATTCAGGTAGTCTATCCATCAGGTTGAGGACGTTTGAATCATTCGTGGGCCCTCCTGCCGCGCTGCTAGCTACGGCAAAACCTGACGCGCTCGTCTTGTTGTCGGCAATCGCCGCATCCAACAACGGAACCGGTCGAGGAGAGCCGCGACACCCGCTTTCCCCAGAAAACACAAGCAAGATGGCGCCTCGTTTCAACCAAGCCCGCGCGAACGCCAGCAGCGTCAATCGGACGTTGCACCCTGAGCGATCCGCGGCAACGGTGATCATGGCTATTTCGCTGGCTGTTCAAGCGACAACTCAACGACCCGCCCAACAATCGCGTCCACGGACTCGGCGTGCTCCTCGCCGTTGAGCGAAGCCCGGACTTTGTGTTGACCCCCCGCAACGGGAACCACTCTTTCTGGCCCTCGACCCACAAATTCATCGTCCACGAAGATTGAATGCACTCCCCCGGTCTTTACTACGACCAGTCCTTTGTCCGGTGGAACAACAACTCCGGAAGGCAACTCGTTGGGTTCTTGGACCGCACTTGTGGCCGCTGCTCCCGAATTGACGGAGTTCAGTGCCGACGCGAGCAGACTGACGTCCGCTGACTCGAGCGTCGACGCGGATGCAACAACACTTTCCACTGAGTTGGACTTGAATCGTTGGATAATCGGCACCGCCACCGCGAATGACAAAAAACCCGTCAACACTGTCAGGCCGAGTGGCACAATCCAACTGCTGATTCGCCCACCGGACGATTCTGGCTTGTCGTTCCATTCCTGACCCACCGCGGCTGCCCCTGTGGAAAGGCCGTCGCCGTTAACCAAATTGGAGCGCAATGCAGAGTCGTCCGGGGGGACCCCACCGATTTGCTCGACGGTTTCAAAAGACTCCGCATCGGATTGCTTCCGCGCGTCGCCCGCCGCGATTTCATTCGGGCTCGCTACTGCTTCGAGCGCCGTGGTGGTTGCGGCTGTCCCTTTGTTGTCTGCGCGCGCTTCGGTCCGTGGCGCTAACTCGGACGAAAGTGTTGGAGATGCTTCAGGAGGAACAACAGCCGACGCCGGCCGCGGCGTATTGCGCTGTGATCGCTTCTCAGGCGTTGCGCTGGGCAAAAGAGGAAAAACCGCCTCCTCTTCTCTGGGCCCCAGATTCCCCGCAACGCGCATTGCCGGCAATCGCTCGCGCTCCGTGTGCTCAACGATGTTGACCGGCCGCGCCGGCACCGCCACGGCGTGTAGCTGGACTTCTGTCCCCGGTGCGTCCAACTCGCTCGCCTCGTTTGCCGCCGAACTGTGCCGGGACAGCGCGGCCTCGTCAACTACGGCGACGGGCATCGATGACAACTCAGCGCCACGCGACGCCGATTCGACAGGAGTATCGGCTGCAATCGCGGCGGCAACGACCTCGGATAGTTCGGGCGTCTCATGAACGTTTGGTTGGCTCTTGTCTGGCTTCGGCTCTGATAGGTTTGAAGTGGAGACCTCAGGAGTGGGGTTGACGACTGCTCCCAAGCCGGCTGGAGTAGGCTTCCGTGATTTGCCAACCCCAGGAGAGGTTCGCTTTTCGGACCCCCATTCTGCGGAGAACCTCGGACGCGAGAATGGGCTTGAGCGTTCCGCGCGCAGCGATGCCTCAGATTCTGGAGAAACATCCAAGTCCCAATTTGCTTCAGCGGTCCAATCGAACCCATCGTCGGCCTCACCCTGAGTACCCGGCGACTGGTGTGCAATTTGAACGCTCGCGCGTTCGCCACCTTGCCCGGCGGGCGCTGGACTGGGGGACAACTGCAGAGAGAACATTGCGGGCGACACCAGCTCGTCCTGAGCTGGCGGTTCAGAGATCGGCGCGGACAGGGTGAGAATCTCGCGAGTTATCAAGTCCTCCCCTGACGCGCCCGTGATTGCGCGCACGGCACCGCGTCGCGCAGCGTCGGACAGCAATGACTCGAGACTTCGCAGCGACGCAGCACCAGACGCGAGAAGCTGCCGCGGAGCCGTGCCGCGAAGTAACTCGTCCACAAGGGGACGTAGACTCAACGGCAACATCGATAGTTCGTCGGTGAATGTTTCGGGGTCGAGCGTCACGCGCTCCACCGTCCCAAGTGCGGAACCCGACAATACTCGCTGAGCGGCCCTTGCTCGAAGAATTGGCGCGCGAAGCACTTCGTCGAGACTCAGTTCGGCAAAATCATCGTCAGTTGGTTGATCATCGACAACGACACTGAACCTTCCTGCACTTACGCCTAATAGCAATGCGAGGGCCGCTTCTCCTCGCTCCGCAGCGCCGTTTGCTCGCGTGCGGCTTAGTGCGCGAAGCGAATGATCGCGAATTCGAATGTCGTAATGCGCAGAGGCATCGCGCAGCAAGATGCGCGACCTATGTTCCAAACGACACGCCGCATCAAGCAAGGTTCGGGTCGTAATGCCATCCAGCCGTCCCCGAACCTCGACCCCACCGCGTAGACGTCGTTCAAGGCTAACGCGTGGCCAGAGCAGCTCACGGACACGGTCTACAAGGGCGGAAGCACTGGCCTCTTTTCGCAAATAGGCGTCAGCGTCGGCGCCTAGCTCCCGCAGCCGAAATAGCAGGTCCTCCTTCCAGCTAAGGAGAATCACTGGAACATCGCGAAGCACGACGTCTCGTTTTATTTCTCGGCACAGAGCGAAACCGTCCACCCCGGGCATAAGAACGTCGCTTACAACCACCTCCGGCCACCATTGATGCACGAGGTTCAGAGCGCGTCGCCCGTCTTGAGCCACGCGAACGTTGGCGCCCGCGGCGCGCAAGGTACCCGCGACAAACCAGGCAACTGCCGGGTCATCGTCAGCCACGACGACACGTCGTCCCGTCAAGTCGATCGAGGCCAAGTCAGTGATTGAGTGCCCGCGCATGCCAGCACTCGTCGCCAACACAATGCTTCCTTCGGGTCCTGGCCCAAACCGGACCCGACCTGAGGATTGCGCGGTCACTATTTCCCGGACACGAGCCACAGCCGACCAAATTGCGGCCCTAATTTCGGTCCCCTCACCTAGTGAGACCAACTCGGACTGCGCGCCGACATCGGCTACGTCCAGCAGCCCACGCCGAATTTCTCGAGAGACTTGCTCGCATAGGTCCCGCAGCACCATATCGCCATAAGGCTCTCGCGCCGAAGGCAAGTCGTGTTCGTCGGGCTTTGTTCGGTTGACGGCTCGCCATAGCGAAGCTGGAGAAAGAGTCGAAGCCAACACCGTACGAGCGCCTGCTTGCTGCAGCGAAGCGGCTGCCCCTTCCTCGGCAAGTGCCACGACAAACTCGGCGCCAGATGTTTCGGGAGCGTCGCTGAGCGTACGAATCAAGTCCTCTGCATGACCAAGCGTACCATCGAGCACGACAACGTCGGGCCCGTACATTGCGCACATCTCTCTGAGCCCCGTGGGCTCCTGAGTATGAATTAGTTCAAGCCCTTGGCTGGTCGAGCCAGCACTGCGAAGATTGTCCGCAAGCACAGCGCTGCCACATACCAACACACACCAGGGTCCCTGCGCCAAAGGCACAGGCGATGCTGCTTGCCCTGGCGGCAACGACGGCGGTGCCGGCAGCATTGAATAGGTGCCGCGAAGCACCAGCGTCGGCAACGTGGCAAGTTGGTCTCGCACTACCAACAGATCGTCGCCTAGTGTCTCGGGCAGCCCCGTTCGCAATTGCTGTTCGGCTCGCGACAAACACTCCGCCGCTGCAGCAAACCCCAACACCTTCGCCGATGCGCCGAGCGCGTGCAGCCGTCGAATCAGGTTGTCCCGCCGCGTCGCGGACTGGGTTTGCTGCTCGAACGCCTGGATGGCTGCTTGGATCGCTTCCAGGCGTCGCCCCAAGCTAGAAGCGAATTCGGCGCGAGCGACGGACAACCCGCCGTGCTCTTCTTTTCGCTTCTGATCGACGCCGGCCACGATGAAATGCCTACCACGGGTGCACACCCGCCGAACACCGTCCGTTGACTGTCCGGAGTACCGGCCGCTAGCGGCCGGTGGCAGCCTCCAAGGCTGTCCGGACGACAAGCGCCATCTGCTGCGGGTCTCCTTCCTCCACCCGCCCCAACAGGGCCTCAGCCCGAACCATAGGTATGCCGAAAATATCGCAGGCCGTCTCGATGCCGCCCGACGGTGGTTGCTCACCCAGTACTACGACCGCGGCTGAACCCGGCAGCGTCATCCCCCACAGAGGACAATAGCTACTCGCATCCGGCAATCCAACAACATCAAGTTCTGCTCCGTCGTTTAGCCGCAAGGTCGCCAGGGTGTGTGCCACCGGCGCGACGGGTGCTGCCTCGCACGCTCGCCAGGCGTCGGCGATTCTCCCAAGCGAATGCAGTGCCGCACTGAGGCGATTTTGCGAAGCAAACAGCACGACGCGCGGATTACCCGAGAATCCTGGCCGCCGAAGCCGTCGAACGACATTCGACAGGGCATTCAATTGGTCGGGGTTGGCCAGATCGACACGGACAGCGCCCCTCTCGATTCGTCGTACGCTTCCTTCGTTGATGAGTGTTTCAGTCGATCTGATGATCGCCAAGTCGTTGTCCGGCAGCAGATCGAGAAGCTCGTCAACCGTGTGGGGCACCTCCAACGCGAGAAGCACTCGATCGGCTAGGTCGTCGCCGGTCTTTCCGGCAGGCACCAAGGACTGCAGTGCATCTTGTTCCGAACCAATTGATTGGCGACGACCGCGCGTTTCCTCGACCTGGCGCAACCCTTCGAGCAGCAGGGCCTGCGTTGGCTGCTCCACGCGCCGTTGTGCCGTCGTCACGCCGCTCATGAACGCAAATGTGCCTTCGCACTCCCCGATCAACCGATACAACGCCTTGCTACCCTCAACGCGTCGATAGATGGCATCCACAATTTCACCCCGCACGAGTCGCACCTCGCCAATGCCGATCGCGGTCGTGATCGTCAATGATCCGGTACGGTGATTCATGCTGAGCAGCTGCAGCAAATCGGTTACGCTAACCTGCTTCAGGTCACCACGAAAATCGCCGCCAACATTGGACACCGGCGGTGGGGAGCTGTCCAAACCCCAGAGCCTTCGCGCAATTACGTCGGGTTCTGAACGAGGCAACTGTTTCGGTTGACGTTCTGAGGCCGCATTGTCTACCAATTCGAAGCACGGCAATCTGGCCAACGAAGGTTCCGCCTCAAAGCGCGCAACCAATTCATTGCTGTGTGCCATGGCTTGGGCGACGAGAATGGCATCGAACGAGATTTTTTGAGCTTGGTCGACGGCCACCGCGAAGGTGTCCGCCAAAGCGACGGACAGCCCGCGAGCGCGCAACGATGCGGCCAAATCGCTAAGGGCTTCGACGTCCGCGTCAATCACCAACACGTTGATGGCCATCAGTCGAGCAACCTCGTGCGCGCCAACTCTCCGAGGCGCTGCACCACTAGATCGGCCAAAACGGGTTCCGCCGCATGCAGTGCCCGCAAACTGCCCCCTGCGCTGCGGCCAATTATCAAATACACGCCGTGTTCCGCAATCACCACAAGAACCTCTAGATCTTTACACGCGGGAAAAGGATTCAGGTCCACTATTTCAATTTGAAGTTGCTCGCGGTCCGGACTCAGCCCACCGCGAATTGCGCCACCCAAGCTCATCCCGGCGTGCACAGTGGCAACCACTTTCGTCTCGCCACCACGACAGGCTTCGTTGACAACAGCAAGCACCAGACCCACGGCGTCCAGCATCGGCAGGCAAATCATTTGTGGTGCTTCCATGCCGAGCCCTGAGGAGGCTTCTTCCAGTCTCCAGAGCAGCGAATCGAGAACTTCAGGCAGACTCAGTCGATCGAGCCCAAGACGCCTGACCGGGGAATGACGTGACAGTTCGGCGCGGTGCCGAGCTATGCGCAATAACTGCGACAAATCGAGGCCGTCTTGCGGGAATGTCGCAACCCCCATCGCGACGTCAATAGCGAATTGTCCGCTCGAGGAGAGTCCGGTGGCGCCGAGCAGCTGTCGCATCACCCGACGCCGGCAGGTGTGGGCACCCGTGCCACCCGTCTCGGGCAACAATAGGTAGAATTCGCCGTCGTCAACTCGGGCGAGCACGTCCGTGTCGCGTACGCACGCCAGCACTTGTTCGGCCACCTGAATCCCGGGGTCAGCGACCGTTGCGCCGTCGGGCTTTGGCAATTCGACACCCAGCGTTGCAAGCGCGAAACGGCGACCGTAGCGGCGAGCCTTGTCAATTTCGCGCCCTGTCACGTCCACGAAATACGCGAATGTATACGCGCTTGAACGTGGGTCTTTCATCGCACCACGGCTTGACTGTTCGCGCTCAACCGCCAAACTGATTGCAGTGGCGATCTGCGTGCCGACCATTCCCAAAACATCCAAGAAAGCGGCCACGGTAGGGCTCTGTCCAGAGCCCAGCAGGATCAGGCAAACGCTCTGGCGGCCCAGGACCGACCGTACCACCTCGAAGCCCTCTTCGTGGGCCCAACCCAAGATTTCCATCTCCTCGGCAAAGCTTGGAGACGACTCGACCCTGCCGACGCGACTAAGACGCATCCATTGGCGTGACTCCTCGCCGGTCGGCATATAGACTATGACTTGCGTGCCCGTAAACTGCGCGAGCACGGTGGCAACGCGTTCGGCAGCATCCCTCCTTGAATTCGCAGACGATACGTCGCGAAGCGCCTGCGAAAGCTGTTTGGCCTGTTCCGCAAGGGAGGCAATCTTACGCAGCTGCACCCGTTCGGCGCGATCGGCCCGCTCCGCGCGGGCGGCTGCCAATGCCCTGACTACTTCATCGCCGCTCAGCGGCAGGACCAGAACGCCAGAAGCACCAAGGGCCATTGACTGCGGACCCAGCTCCAACGCCTGCGGCCCGGTCAAGGCGTATATCGCGGATGATGCGTTCAACGCCCGCAAGTGGTGCACAACGGCAAGACCTGCGTTGTTGCCGAGACCTAAATCCACCAGCACGATGTCTGGAACTTCAGCGACCGCTTTGGAAAGCCCTTCAGAAAGATCGTTGGCGATGCTGACTTCATCCCGCGATCCCGCAAGCGTCCGTTGCACCAACTGTGCGGTACTTGCATCCTCCGTAACCAGGAGGACATGCAGCGTGACACGAATGTCTTCGGACGCAGAAGTCACGGGCACATGACTTTAGCCGGGCCGGAGTCTGTCGAATAGCGGGTAGTTTCCTCAAAGCTGCTCAAGCAGCAATTTCCTCAACTGGGCGACCTCAACACCCCGTATTCGCAGCAGCTTGTGGCGGCCACCCGCACCCGAGACAAGCTCGACGTGACTCATCGGGACTTTAGCCACCCGGGCGAAGAGTCGGATCAGCTCCTGATTGGCCTGCCCCTCGTGCGGCGGTGCCGCCAAAGCAACCACCATTGCCCCCTGTTCAATGCCAACGAACGTCGAGCGACGTGCACGGGGCTTGGCTCGGACACGCAAACCGACCGCGCCGTCGCGCACGACCAATTCGAGATCCTCGGTCATTGTGCCGGGCCTAGCACAGTACGCACAAACGGCGTAGAGCGCCGTGTGGCTCAGTCATTGGGGCTCTTCAAAATGATGCGTCCACTCGTTGTAGTCGGCCCTCCCAGTTCCGGAAAGTCCGAACTGGCGCAATGGGTAGCCAACCGCACTCGGCGGCCGCTGGAGCTTGCAGATGGTCAAAGGCTTGAGGCCCTGCTTTCTGAGCACTCGCCGGCGCCACCTGTGATCGACCTGTCAAGTGTTGCCTGGCTTGAGCGGCCAACGAGGATCCTCACCTTGGATCGCAGTGTGGTCGTGTCGGTTGGAGATTTTGATGGTTGTGACGGCACGCACACGTCGTCTGACGGCGGCAGCGACAACCCACTCTGGAAGCACCTGGCCACCCCATTTCTCGAAGCCCATTGCGTCGTGCAATTCAATCGGCAAAAGCTCGGCTCGATTGCCGAGGACGTGACCGCAGTATGGCAACGTGATCCGGTTGCAGTCGCCGCGGGCGAACGGTCATACGTCGTGGACATTGGCCGAGGGATCTTGGAACATCGGGTCCAGGCTTTGCTGAAGGGGAACTCCACCCTACTTCTGGTTACTGACTCGAACGTGCAGCGACTGCATGGCGCGCGTGCCAATGACGCTTTGGCAGCAACCGGTTCACGCGTCGTGAGCGCCGTATTTGAGGCTGGAGAGGCACAAAAGCACCTAGGCACGCTGCGGGACATATTCGAAGCGGCGCAACGAGGCGGCATAGACCGAGGCAGTCCGGTCGTCGCATTCGGCGGAGGTGTCGTAACGGACATTGGCGGACTGACGGCCGCCACATGGCTGCGAGGGCTGCGCTGGTTTGCGGTTCCGACGACGTTGCTTGGGATGGTGGACGCGTCGGTCGGAGGCAAGACCGCTGTCGACTTTGGAGAGGCAAAGAACGCAATGGGTGCATTTTGGCAACCCGTCTCGGTCATTTGCGACGTTGATTGGCTGCAAACGGAAAGCGATCGCAACTATGCGAGCGCGCTAGCAGAGGTCGTCAAGACGGCGATCATCGGAGACCCGGAGTTGTTCGAGCTGCTCGAATCGCACCGAGACCCAATTGTGGCACGCGACCCGGAATTGTTGGTCGATGTGGTTCGGCGCTGCATCAGGGTCAAGGCACGCATCGTAGGTACCGACGAACGAGAAAGCGGCCCCCGGGCAGTGTTGAACCTAGGTCATACAATCGGCCACGCTATCGAGGCAGTTGGAGGATTCGGCCGACGGACTCATGGGGAAGCCGTGGCTCTTGGCCTCGTAGCCGCGCTGAGGTTGGGGCAACGGGTTGGTCTCACAGCCCCGGAATTGGCCCCACGCGTTGGCGAACTGCTCAAGTCATTTGGGCTGGAAGTGGACCTGGCGGCGGCGGACCTGAAGGCTGCCACCGACAACATCTCATACGACAAGAAGCGCCGAGGCAGCTTGATCAGATTCGTGTTCG
Organism: uncultured delta proteobacterium; assembly: GCA_963811985.1. Lineage (GTDB taxonomy): Bacteria > Myxococcota_A > Polyangia > Polyangiales > Polyangiaceae > FEN-1139. Next base: position 519,779 of record CAWEUH010000025.1, on the reverse strand, counting down.
TGAGAGCCATTGGGGCAGTTGAGATTCAACCCGTCGTGGTCGAGGATCTGCGAGATCTGTTGGCGACTTTGTGCGCCTGATCCCCGAAACGACGGCTATACTTGCAAACCGCGGTTGTACGCAAATAGGCTTTCGTTCAGTTTGGACCTCCGCGTACGCGCGGCCGAGCGTGAGGTTGCGGGTCGAGCGGTAGCCGCGTTGGGCTGGATTCAGCCAAAAACCAATCGCGAAATTGACGAGGGCTGCCCGTGGAAGCTAGACTTGATGTACTTGGTGGCTGCGTTGGAGTTCTCGTGAGGTGGTTCGCATGAATCGATGGATGACCAAACTGGGCACCGCGGGACTGCTGGTTGGCATGTCACTGAGCTTAGGCAGCTGCGCGCATAACGACGACATGCTGGTCATCGTCGGTGCGATGTATGCGCAACCCCCTGATTGCTCGTATTCGCCATCGGCTTCGTCGCAGTTGCTGCTGAGCGGGACAGTCTACGTGGGCTTTGGAGGGACGTATACGGCTGTATTGTTGGTGGCCAATCAGTTGGCGTCGCGTGGTTCAAAAGCGAGACTGAGAGCCGAAACCTCCAACGTCACCATCAACAACGCCGAAGTCCATCTGTTCGCCAATGGAGTCACGGACATTGGCTACTTCAGTGTCCCAGCAAGCGGATACCTAGCGGTCGGCTCGGGTGACGATTCGGGCTATGGAGCCATAGCAGTTAGTGTGCTGCCCGGCAGCATTAATGTCAGCGGCAACGGGTATGTCATTGCGGAGATCCAGTTGCAGGGTACGACGCTCGGCGGGGCAGATATCGACTCAAACCTTTTTCGATTCGAGATATTTGTCGTCGATAGTTCAATACCGCCCGCTGGGAGCGGGCTAGTCTACTACCCCGCTCTTTCAGCTACCAACCAATGCGACTCGACGGTGTGCACCAACACGACGCGGACCGTCACCTCGTGCTATCCGGGTCAGGATGCGGCCATTTCCCTGTTGTGACTGTTCGCAGCCCTTTTGTCTGAATCCGCCTTGACGGCGACCCTGTCGTCACCCGTGGCGCGACACATTTAGACGCCGACGTTCAATTCTGCTGCGGCACTTGCACGAGGGGGTGCTGGTTCGGATAATGCTGACTGCGACGTGTTGTTCGCCGAAAACTTGCGAGCTCAAATTAGGAGTCACACATCAATACTCCACTGAGGACCGCCTGGCGCGTCTTTGACGGCCACCCCCCAGAGCGATAGCTCGGAGCGAAGGGCGTCCGCGCGCTTGAAATCTCGCTCCTTTCTTGCAACCTCACGCTCGTCAACTTTTGCGATGATTGCATCCAAGGCCAGCCCCCGCCGTGCCGCACGGTTTCGCCGAGTGCGTTCGCGATAGTCAGCCACCGGACTTTGAAGAAGGCCCAGTCGGTCCGTGACGCGCCTGATTTCCCTGTGGATCTCAGCCCCAAGCCACTGCGAGGCCTGGGTGAAAGCAGCGTCCTTCTTGCGCTTCAGTCTCAGGTCGCAAAGCTCATTGGCCAATTTGAGCAACTCGCCCAGGGCAGCAATGGCCAGCGGCGTGTTGAGATCGTCCAGAAGTGCAGACTCTGCGTCTGTGGCCGCGTTTCGAACGCACGCGGCGATTGGCGCAAGGTCTTTGGGAAGCTGCAACTCGCCCGCCCCGGCTTGTTGGGCGAATTCCGCGAGGCGTTCGACGGTCGAGTACAGATAGTCCACTCGACGCTCGGCCTCGTCAATAGAAGGAAACACAACGCGACCGTCCTGAAGGGTCGCCGTATCTAGCTGTATCGGCGCGCGGTAATGGGCGGTGAGCAGGAACCAGCGAAATCCCTCAGGGTCGTTGCGCTGGAAAACGTCCGGCACGGTGACGAAATTGCCGAGCGATTTGCTCATCTTTTCCTTGTCCACATTGAGAAACCCGTTGTGCAGCCAACAGCACGCAAACGGGCCTGCTTCGGGTTGCGCGGCTTCACTCTGCGCAATTTCGTTTTCATGGTGGGGAAAGATCAAATCCATGCCGCCTGTGTGAACGGAGAAGCCGTGACCCAAGTAGCGCCGACTCATGGCAGAGCATTCAATGTGCCACCCCGGGCGTCCGCGACCCCAAGGGCTGTCCCAGCCCCATTCATCGGCATTCGCGCCCTTCCACAGCGCGAAGTCCAATGGATCGCTCTTCTCTTCGTCGCGCTCGATGCGGGCACCCACCCGCAAATCGTCGAGCTTGCGCCGAGACAGCTTTCCGTATTCCGCGAAGCTCCTCACGCGAAAGTACACATCGGTTATTGCGGCGCCACGTTCCACGACGTAGCCGCTGCCGCGCGCCATGATGGCTTGTATCATCGCAACTATATCAGCGATGTGCTCGCTCACCTTGGGCTCGTGCGTCGGCGCAATGCAGCCCATTTGCCGCATCAGATCCTGGTACACGTGGGCCATCCTTGCCGATAGTTCCAGGGGTGAGATACCCGTCTGTTTGGCACGATCGAGAATCTTGTCGTCAACGTCGGTCAGATTGCGCACGTAGGTGACGTCAAGATCCGACGAGCGAAGCAACCGGACCAGGATGTCTGGAACAAGCGCGGCGCGCGCGTTGCCAGCGTGGGGCACGTCGTAGACGGTTGGTCCACAACAGTAGACACCGACCCGTCCGTCGCGCACGACGATGGGTTCGAGACTTCGCGTCAGTGTGTTGTAGAGCTTGAGCAGCCGCATTCGAGTGGCGAATGACTATCGCCGCTGGATAGCGGCGGCAACTGCCGACTTCGATCAATGCCAGGTCCCGGGGCCACCACGCGAGCCGGGCCAACCCCCAAACCGTCCTGAAGGGCCGCGGCCAAATCCACCGACACCGGGTGAACGCGGTGGCGGACGCCACCCTTGCCATTTGGGGCGATTCTCGGATACCTTGCGTCTGGCGCATCGGTTTGACAAGCAGTAGCCCAGCTAGAAAGCCTCCGATATGCGCAAAGAACGCGACTCCACCCTGCGCCCCGGTTCCAAGTGAGCCCGTGCCCATAAAAAATTCATCGCAAACCATTCCCCCATGACAAGCCAGGCAGGAAAGACGAGCAGCGGCCCTATAAGGAACCACAATGGAAAAATGGGGTTGAGAACCGTGATAGGTGCGCGGGGAAACAAGACCATGTACCCTCCGAGCACACCCGCGATTGCGCCTGATGCGCCCACCATGGGAATGGTGCTGCTAGGATCTACAAAAATCTGCGCGGCCGCTGCACACAGACCGCCCGTCAGATAGAACGCCACATATCTCCAGTGCCCAAGCGCGTCTTCGACATTGTCGCCAAAGATATAGAGAAACAGCATGTTGCCACCCACGTGCGCCCAGCTCCCGTGCATGAACATCGACAGGAAAATCGTGAAAGCTTCCCCCCCGGGATCGGCAAGGAACCGGCGTGGAACCAGGCCATACGCGGCAGTAAGCCAAGTGGCTCCGGACTGTTCAACATTGACCTCCCACAGCCAAACCACGACGTTGAGCCCAAGCAGCAGGTAGTTGATGACGGGGAAACGTCGGGTGGGGTTATCGTCGCGAATGGGTATCATCGCCCGTCGCAGCCTAGCACGAGGGACGCGCCGCCCCCTTCTAGCCCTAGCACTCGGCGGCCGGCTGGCGAATTCCTATGGATCGCGGGCAATTCTGGGGGTGTGACGCCAAGCATCATTCGAAGCTCGTTTGTCGGCTCTGTTCGTTGATAGTCCAAATGGTATGGTGCGCAATACGTTGATGACGCTGAGCATCCTTAGCTTCGGTCGCCGTTTGATGTCTATGCTGGCATTGCTGGCCGTCGCGGCTTGCGCCGGACCGACGTGGGATGGAAAAGTCTACCATGGGGGGTCGGTCAGCTTCCGGGTGGGAAGAGTTCCCCCGGGTTGGCGCAAGCTTGAAGACGACGACTCGTTATTGACCTTTCGCGACGCGGCGCGGGATATGGTCGTATCGGTCAACGGTCGCTGTGGCAAGGACGGCGAAGACGTCCCGCTCGAGGCACTGACTCAGCATTTGTTCATCTATTTTACCGAGCGACAGATTACCGATCAGCGCCGAATCAATCTCGACGGGCGTGAGGCATTGCGCACGGAACTGTCCGCCAAACTCGACGGGGTCGCTCGACGGTTCGTGGTGTGCGTGCTCAAGAAAGACGGCTGCGTCTACGATTTCATCCTGATTGCCGCGCCTTCTCTCGACCCCGATTCGAAAGCCGAGTTCGACCAATTCGTCAACGGCTTCTCTGCGGGTCGGAGTCAACCAGGTGACCGCCTATCGGTGCAAGTTCAGCCATGAGCGACCCCACGTCGAGCCCCATTTCAAGCCGTCGATTGAACGGGCCCTATTCCGATCGACCCTCAATGACTGGAACCGGACTGCGCATGGCACCTGTACGCCAACGCGGCTTTCTGCAGGAACAATGGGATCGGACGTTGGGGATGGTGGGGCACGTGGGGCAACTCACGCAGATGACGCTGGGGACACTGCGCGCGATTTTTCGCAGACCCTTCGAGTTTCGGGCAATCTTGCAGCAAATTGACGCACTTGGCGTCGCTTCGATTGGGATCGTGACGGTCACCAGCGTGTTCATCGGCATGGTGATGGCCGTCCAATTCGCCTTCGGACTTCGCAAATTTGGCGGCATGGAGTACACAGGCCGGGTCATCGGGCTCACTTTTTCCCGCGAGCTTGCGCCAACATTCACGGCCGTCATCGTAGGAGGACGCATCGGGGCTGGCATGGCCGCCGAGGTTGGCTCCATGGCGGTGACCGAACAAATCGACGCGGTCCGTGCGCTCGGCGCCGATCCACTGAAGAAACTGGTGTTGCCGCGTCTCTTGGCTTCGATCATCGTTATGCCGCTGCTGGCTTCCTTTGCCCTGGTGCTGGGGTTCGCGGGCGCCATGATGGTAACGGACTGGGAATTCAGAATCCCTGCCGCGTTTTTCCTTCGAAGCGCGCTCGGCAGCGTGACGATGTCGGACTTCATGAGCGGCATGTTCAAGACGCCGTTCTTCGGGGCGATCATCGCGCTCGTCGGGTGCCACTTCGGCTTGACCACACGAGGCGGCACGGCCGGTGTTGGCAACAGTACCACTCGGACTGTGGTGGTCATCGCCATCTCGATTCTGATTGCCGACCTATTTCTGACTAAGATTGCATTCAGAATCTTCCCCTTCTGAGACGACCAGCCTCGCTCCGTCAAGCTAAGATCCACCGATGACCTCGATCCGCGGCTGCGGCTGGCTGTCGCGAGTTGACCGTTGCGTTGTGGACGCTAGGTCCCTAAGCTATTCGCGATGTCCGTCAATCGCGACCTGGCACGGCGAGCCGTAGCCGATCTGCTCCGATCGCTTGGACATGATCCCGTTCTGGAACCTGAACTTCAGCAAACGCCCACACTGGTTGTCGAGGCGCTGGAACGTGATTGGCTGTGTGGGTATACTGTCGATATTTCCAGCCTTTTTGCGACTGCATCGCGCAACACATTGCCCAATCCGGCCGTTGTCGTAGTCTCGAGAATTGCTCTGGGCAGCCTGTGTCCTCATCACCTGTTGCCCTCGGAGGGCACGGCCGCGGTGGCCTATTTGCCCGGTCAAACCCTGCCAGGCTTCGGGGTCGTGGCTCGCCTTGTCAACGCGTACGCACGGCGGCTAACCCTGCAGGAGCAGATCGGCCAAAATGTCGTTTCTGCACTGATGCAGTTCGGGGGCGCCAGAGGTGCGTACTGTCGTTTGGATCTACGTCACGCCTGCCTTCGGTTGCGCGGACCGCATCAACGCGATGCGGTCGTGACGACAACGCATGCCGCGGGTGAATTCGACACGCCTGAAGGCCAGCGACGTCTTGCCGAAGCGCTCGGCGGAGAACCCGCAGAATGACGATCGCCCTTGTCACGGGCGCCGGGCGGGGCATTGGGCGCGCGGTCGCGGTTGAACTCAGTCATCGCAATGTACACCTGATTCTGCTCGCGCGCACAGCGCCTGTGCAAGCCGAGCAACTCGTCACCGGCGCCGTCCTCAAGAGTATGTGCCTCGATCTGGCAGATCCTGCGGCCATCGTGGCTGCTTGCCGCCAAGTCCTGGACCTATACGGCGCACCCGACGTCGTGATCAACAACGCCGCCACGATTGAACGCCGGTCCGTCGAAACCACTAGCGTCGCCGACTGGGATCGCCAGCTTAACGTGAATCTGCGCGCGCCTTTCCTCATTTCGCGAGAGATCTTGCCGGCAATGCGAGCCAATGGGCACGGCCGCATCATCCACGTCGCCAGCATCTCAGCAACACTTGGAACCGCAGGGGCTGCCGCCTATTGTGCCTCGAAATGGGGCTTGGTTGGCTTCATGAAGAGTTTGGCTGAGGAACTGCGCGACTCGGGCGTTATGACATTGGCGATCTTGCCTGGATCGGTGGACACCGACATGCTCAAAGGCAGCGGCTTTGCGCCGCGGATGGCTCCCGAAGACGTCGCCAAGACCATAGTGCACTACGCGCTGGACGCGCCAATGGCTCACAACGGCAGCGTCATCGAGATGTTCGGCGTCTAGATAGGGAAAGGGCCCGCCACACTCGCCGTGCAATACCGTTGCTTCCTTCCGGATCTGGCGGGGTTCAAGACGCAAAGTTGGCAGGCCCACGTGCGGGTCGCGTGCTTCGCTCTAGCGCGACCGGTCTATTTCGTCTACGGGATTCCTCACAGCCGGTGGGGTATGTTCTCAGGTGCCTGTGCCCAACGTGCCAGCTGCATGGCATGTGCCTCAGACTTCTCGCAGCCACATGACTATTTCGGTTTTTTCTTGGTCGTGTTGGCGTTTGGGGCCCCAGCACCAAACGCGGCCTCAGGACTTGACTGAGGACATGACTTTAGTGCCTCCGGGCCGCTAACCGTGGGGCGCTGGCAAGCCCTTTTGGCGTTTTTTGGCTTTTGCGGCACGCCCAAGGCAAGGTACGCTTGAGCGATTGGCGATGGCCCTCCGCGAGCCGCCCCCCTCAACCTCCGAAATCCCGGATCTCGACCTTGCCGTGTCGAGCAAGGGGCGAGCTGCCCCTGCCGCCACGAGCAACCGCCCCGTTGCCGACCAGACATCCGCATACGGAATGGCGGGAATTCTCGACGATGACCTGCTCGGTTCCAACCTCGATTCCGCAGGGTTGGAGATCGAGTTGTCAGCCCCCGTGCGAGCGAGCGGTCCGTCTGCCGCCTCGGATCGCCCATGGCCGATGGGGGTGACGCCGGAGCCGGGGTGCGTCGACTTTCCGATGAGCCAGATTGAACCCCTCTGCACGTGGGGCCCAAAACCTAGTAACTGGCTGCAGGCGATACTGTACGCCTACCTAGTTTTTCACGGCCGGCGCTAACTGGACGGTCCGCTTCGAACCTCAAGTGCCGAACTTGCTCAGGCTGAATCGCGGCGTGACGAAACCTTGGTCGCCTTGGCCACGAGCCTCAAAGACGTCGCCGCCAAAGAAGGAACTCTGAGTGCGCCCGTGCACGCGGTTGACGCGACAGCGACCGAACACGGGCAGTTGGCGCAGCAACGGCAGTCCGCGGAAGCTTCCATCGAAACCGAAACGCGAGCACTAGACGACGCCCTGGCCAAGGAGCAAAGTAAGCGGCTCGAATTCGAAGCGAAGCACCAACAATGTCAGCGCGACGAGGAACAAGCGCAACTCAATCTGAAGCGTGAACAAGCACGACTGCAAAGATTGGGGATCGAGCGGCGCAATATCGAGCAGACAGGCGCCCAAGACGCGGCAACACAAGCCAAACTTGACGCCATTCGCCGACAATCAGAGGCGCTGTCGCCCCAGGTTGAATCCGCAAGATCGGCGGTCGTTGCCAGCCGCTCGGCGCTCGACCAGGTCAGCGCTCAGGTCCACGGAGTCAAGCTACGCCAACGAGAACTGGAACGCAGAAGAGATCGACTGATTCACTCACTATCATCGCAAATGCGCCAAGCCTCAAAAGCCGCGGACACGGCTGTTGCGCGCAAGAACCAAGCGCTGGCCGATTTGGGTCGCGCAATCTTGGCGGCTAGTGGTCGCATTGCGGTACAGGAGTCTGTGCTGGAGGAGTTGACGAAGCACGACGAAACAGTCGCCGCCTTGTGGCTTCGCCAGCAAGTGTATCTCCGGGCGCTTGAGAACTACGACCACGCTGCCGTACGCCGCGGCACCGCGATATTCGTCACGATTTTGGCCACGTTCTTGTTGGCATTTGTTTGGCGTTTGGTTACGTAGCCTGTTGATGGCGCTGATCGCGGCCGGGGGTTCGTCGGCAATTCACGCGCACCGCTGTAATCCGTCGATTTCGTCATTCGGGAGGGTCGTAGTAGTCCATGTTGACGCCGAACGGAGATCGAAATCGGGTAACGCCGTTGGATCGGGAAATAACGTAGTTGGGACCGATGGGCACTTTTCCATGCCCACCCGGGGTATCGACGATTAGCTTGGGCAGCGCGATACCGCTCAGCCTCCCTTGTAGAGCCTCCATGATGCGTATCCCAGCATCGAGGGGCGTTCTCAAATGACCGCTTCCGCGAACGGGATCGCCCTGCAAGAGATAGTACGGTCGTACACGGTTGCGGACTAGGCCGCGAAATAGTTCCATTAGCGCCGCCGGGGTGTCGTTGACACCCCGCAGCAAGACGGTCTGATTCATGACGGGAAAGCCAGAATCTGCGAACCGCTGGCAGGCATCTTGGGCCAGCTGCGTCAGTTCTCGGGCGTGATTGAAATGGGTCATGATCCAGACGGGGTGAAAGAGACGCAGGGAGCGCACCAATTCGTCCGTCACCCGTTGCGGCAATGTCACCGGAACTCGGGTGGCGATCCGTATCGTCTCGATCGATCGAACCCTGCGAAGCTCAGCCAAGAGATCGGTGATTTTGGCCGTGCTGATTGTCAGCGGATCGCCGCCGCTGACGATCACATCGCGTATTTCCGGATGGTTGCGCAGGTGGGAGAATGCCGACGCCAGGCGTTGCGGGGATCGCGCGCCACCGGCCTGCCCGACCCAGCGACTGCGCGTGCAGAAACGGCAATAGACGGCACATCGGTCGTTGACCAATAGCAACGCCCGATCGGGATAGCGTTGAATCAAGTCGGGAGCCACCTCGTGCATCACTTCGCCGAGGGGGTTGACCCATTCACCGGGCACATTCCGCTGTTCAAGCACCGACGGAACCACCTGACGCCGAATCGGACAAGACGCGTCACTCGGACTGCAGAGCTCAAGGTAGTACGGGGTGATCGACAGCGGCAGACCAGCCTTTTCCGCGGCTATGGCGCCGGCTCGCTCTTGCGGTGTCAATCGCAGAATCTCGGCCAATCGCGCGACCGATGTGATGGCGTTGCGCATTTGCCAATGCCAGTCCAACGTGTCGCGCTGCGTCCGAAGTGGGAGAAAGAGTGACCGGTTCACGCCTGCTACGGGTCTTACTTGGTGGTGGATTTGATCGTGGCAAGCAAAGACTGGTTGATAGAAATCGGTATCCTTTTGCGCAACTCGTCAATGAGTTGCTGCTGGATAACTTCCACGCGCGCCTGGACCAATTTCACACGAATGCTTCTCTCGGCTTCTGCAAAAGTCCGTTGTCGGGCCGCCATGCGATTGGTAAGTCTAACGATGTGAAACTGGTTCTGCGCGCGAACGGGTTCGCCATAGACGCCTCCGATCTTTTCGATTGCGAAGGCGGCCTGTACGACCGCTTGCGGGACGTTGGGTTCGCTGCTTGAACCCTGCCCTGGCGCACTCACGATGCCGAGATCGCCTTCCAACTCCAACGGGACGGCTGAATCCTTCCGGCCGGTGGAATACTTGCGTACTAGCTGGCCCCATTCATGCGGGGCAGCATTGCGCGCCGCGTCGATCAAACGTCGAGCCTCATCCTCGCGAGCCACCGCAATTTCTGCAATTCTGCGACGCTCCGGCTCGCTAAATTCGTCCCGATGGCCATCGTAGTAGTCATGCACCTCCCGGTCGGGAATTGCTTCTGGCATCGGCGCCCCGGCACGCACGTCTCTCAGAACTTCATCGCGAAGGGCCTGATCTAGTCGCAACTGCGTGTCCATCTCTCGGTCTAGACCTTGTCTCTTGGCTTCGTCGGCCAAAAGCTCGACCGCTATGATTTCCTCAAGCAGCTGCTTGCGCCGTTCGGGGGACTGGTACCTTAGACGCTCGAAACGGTCCATGCGCCCTAGCGCCGCGGCATAGTCTCCCACGGTAATGGATCGGTCGCCAACGCGTGCCAGTACCACCGCGGACTGTTCAGCGGAGAGGCCCGAATTGGCGCTGGGCTTGAGTGCGGCCACTTCACCGGGCTTCGTTTCGACCTGCCGTCGTTGGCAGCCGGGCGCGACTACGGCCCCCAGAACAAGCCCGAACAGCAACCGACCCAGCCCTGGATGATGCATTGTGGTTGACTTTCTACTACGGACCGCGTCCCGGGGCCAGGCATGGTCTGGCTTCAACCATTGCAATTCGTGACGCGCCGAGTTAGCCATTCTCCCGTGGCTGAATCCAAATCGAAGTTGCAGTACAAGCGCGTTGTCGTGAAGCTCAGCGGTGAAGCGTTGGCAAGTCCAGAGAGCGGGCTCACAATCGACTCGGCGACCATCTCGGCGACGGCAGCCGAATTGGCGGAAGTTCGCGACAGTGGCATTCAAGTGGCGGTCGTCGTCGGGGGGGGCAATATCTTCAGAGGTCTGCGCGGCGCGGGTGAGGGGATGGATCGGGCCCAGAGTGACTATATGGGTATGCTGGCAACTGTGATCAATTCGCTGGCGTTGCAGGACGCACTCGAACGGCGAAACGTGCCGACGCGCGTAATGACCGCGATCGAAATCAGCCAGGTCGCGGAACCGTACATCCGACGGCGCGCGATTCGCCATTTGGACCGCGGTCATGTCGTCATTTGCGCTGCGGGCACGGGCAATCCGTATTTCTCCACCGACACGGCTGCGGCCTTGCGGGCAATGGAAATCCGCGCCGAAGCGTTGTTCAAGGCGACAAAAGTTGACGGAATCTACGATCGCGATCCCATACGCTTTTCTAACGCGACACTCCTGCAACACGTCACCTATGACCGGTTCTTGCAGGATCATCTAGGAGTCATGGACGCTACCGCCGTGGCCCTTTGCAGGGACAACGGCCTGCCCGTACGCGTATTTAGGATGGAACGCGGGAACATCCGGCGAGCCTGCCTCGGCGAGGACGTGGGGACGACGATTTCACTTGAGGGCTAGTGGCTCCGGGCATCGCACCCGGGATCTTGCGCCAAATCTGTCAGGACGGGCCTTTGAGGGTGGGGCCCAAAGGAATCCCTTTGGCTATTTTCCATCGCCCAGCGCCGCACAAGCAACGACTGCGCTAGACTCCAGCGGCCATGTGGCAGTCGTTGCCTGAGTTTGGGTCCCTGATTCTGTACGTGGTGCTCATATCGACCGCGTACACCTTTGCCGTCGCTGTCGCAGCAAGCCGCGATCGATTGCGTTGGTTGCGTAGTGCAAGGCTGGGTGCATACGCCACCAGTGCATTCATTGGTCTGGCCGTTGTGATGTTGGCCTACGCCTTCGTCACGCACGATTTTCGCATTCGCTATGTAGCGCACTATAGCGACCGATCGATGTCGCTCGGGTACCTGCTGGCCGCCTTGTGGGGTGGCCAAGATGGCTCCCTACTTTGGTGGTTGACACTGCTAGCGATTTTCGTGTCCGTATGTGTTCGGTGGATGCGCGGTCGTTACCGAGTGTTGCAGCCTGTGGTGATTGCCACATTGATGGTCATTGTGGGGTTCTTTGTCGTGCTGATGCTTTTTGCCGCCAACCCATTTCAGGTAACCGTGGCGGGAGCACCTGCTGAAGGTGAGGGGCTTAACCCTCTGTTGCAGAACTACTGGATGATCGTCCATCCCCCGGCTCTATACACTGGCTTCGTTGGGTGCAGCATACCGTTTGCATTCGCCGTCGCTGCGTTGGTCACGGGTCGCCTTCATGAAGAATGGTTGCTCGCCGTGCGCAAATGGATGCTAGCCGCTTGGTTGGCACTCTCAATCGGGAACGTTCTGGGGATGGTTTGGGCCTACGAAGAACTGGGCTGGGGCGGGTTTTGGGCCTGGGATCCGGTCGAAAACGCCGCCGCGTTACCGTGGTTCACAGCCACGGCGTACCTGCATTCAACGGTGATCCAAGAGCGAAGGGGCATGCTCAAGGTCTGGAATGTGTTCCTGATCGGGCTGACGTTCTTCCTGACCCTATTTGGCACATTCTTGACCCGATCCGGGCTCATCTCGAGTGTTCACAGCTTTGCCCAGAGTGACATCGGGGTCTTCTTCGTCTGGTTCATGGGGCTGGTCATGGCCACTATGGTCGGGTTGATCGTGTGGCGGCTGCCTCAGTTGCGCAGCAAGGGGCGCATTGAAGCCTACCTGAGCCGCGAAGCCGCCTTCGTGCTCAACAACTGGGCGCTCGTGGGGCTGATGCTGTTCATACTGACCGCTACTTTGTTCCCCAAGCTGAGCGATTGGCTCTGGCATGAAAGCATCGTCGTCGGGCCACCATTCTTCAACCGCTGGGCTGCGCCACTCGGTCTACTAGTGTTCATGCTAATGGGCGCAGCTCCGCTGTTCGGCTGGCGACGAACCAGCGCAAGGACGCTGCGCAGGAACTTCATTGCGCCGCTCACTGCCATGCTGGTTTTCGGGGCTCTGCACATCGCGTTTGGCGCTCGTTGGGGCTGGCCGGCGTTTGTGGCCAAGGATCAGACGGCACCGGGCATTTTGGGCATCATTACGCAAGGACTTGCAACGTCGGCACCGCTCATAACGATTATGTGTGCCGCGCTCAATGTCGCCGTCATCGTACAGGAAGTCGTCCTGGGTCTGCGAGCGCGCATGGCCGCTTCGATTGAGCGGTCCGCGCCCGAGTCTGCGCCCGTGGCGCTTGTTCGCCTAATCAGCAGAAATCGACGACGTTATGGCGGCTACGTAGTGCACCTCGGAATTACCGCCATGTTCATTGGGTTCCTTGGTACGGCCTGGTCGCTGACGCGAGAGGTGGGGTTGGCTCCAGGTCAATCAACCAGTGTCGGACATTTTACGTTGACTTACACCGGGCCTCGCGTTTGTCCGGGTAGCCCCGCCTGCTCGAACGAGGAAAACGCAGACACCTCCAAGCGCATGATCTTTGCAGACATGCAAGTGAAAAAGGGCAACAAGCCGCTCGGGGTCCTGAGTCCCGCCAAGTTCATTTACACGCGCATGCCCGGCAGTCCAACCACGGAAGTTGGGCTGATGCGAGGGCTACTCTCTGATTTATACGTGGTCGTCGGAACTGCGGATCCGCAAACCAGGCGCGCATCTTTCCAGATCCACGTCAATCCGCTGGTCTCGTGGATTTGGGTGGGCGTTCTGGTACTGATCTTCGGGACCGCAGTATCGATATGGCCAGAGCTGTCATGGGGCGCGCTGGGTGCCTGGGTTGTAACCAAGGCAAGTTTGCGGCTTGAATCTCAGCGCCAAGAGGCGCGAGGTGCGTCGTAATGAATGCAGAAGAATGGTGGCTGAGGGCGCGCCCATTTTGGCCCTTGTTGTTGGTGTTTTGCATTGTGGTGGGCGGCACGTTCTATGGGGCCGGTCCCGCGATTTTGACCGCAGCGGGTGGTCTGCTGGTTTTGGGCCTTGTGTTGGCGTGGATGAGCCTCGGTGAACTCACCAGCGAAGAGCCACTTTCGTTGGAAGAAGCCCTGGAATTGGCGGCACCAGACCCCCAGGAACAGGAGAAGGCCAGCGTCCTTAGGGCTTTGAAGGATCTCGAACAGGAACACCGCTTTGCAAAAATCACCGACGCCGAGTTCAACCAGGAGAGCGCGCGACTGCGCCAACAGGCCAAACGACTCCTTGCCACGTTGGACGAATCCGCCAAGACGCGTAGGAGCCACGTCGAGGCTAAGACTTAAACGACTGGTCAAGCAGCAACGGGGAGCCTCAAGCGACCCCAAGAAAGGCTGACGGGCCATGACGCTATCGATCAATCGTCAAGCGCTGGCCAGGCAATGCGCGTTAGGGTTGGGCACCTGTCTGCTGCTGCTCGCCACCAGTTCGATCGCTTCCAACGCAGATTCCGTGCCGTCAAGCCAAACCAGTAATGTTGTCTCGGGGGTGCCGCAAACGCCGGGCTCGGACTCAGAGCAAGACACCGACGACAGCCAGACGCTCCCGCCGGGTCATCCGCCGATTGATTCGATGCAAGACGCCGAGGGTGCCGCCCGGGGATCGCAAGACTCGAACAGCATGGGGTCACTCACACGCGATACCGTCATCCTATCCCCGACGATTCCGGTCGGAACCATCGAAGTGCGAGTGGTGAACGTTGAGAACAAGCCCGTCGCGGGCGCGGCTCTGATCGTTCAGGTGCACAGAGAATCCGTTTCGGAGGGCAATAGCGAGACGCAGCGCGAAGCGACCACCGGCGCAGCAGGTGTCGCTCGCTTCAACCATCTCGCGGTGGATTCTGGGTTGAGTTACCGCGTGGTGCTTAACGATGCCGGCGTCAAATATGGGGCGCAGCCTTTTCAGTTGACCGAGCGAGCGGGGGTAGGCCTAACGCTGCACCAATATCCGATTGTGCACGACATCAAGCTGGCTCTGGTTGCGATGGAGAGTCTCTTATTTGTCGAGCCACGCGATGACGTGTTCCAGTTCGAGGTTGTGTACGAGTTGTTCAATATCGGCAAGACGACATGGGTCCCCGACCAGCTCGACTTGCGGTTGCCAAGTGATCGGAAAGCTTTCAACGTGCAACAATCGGATGACGACGTCCGCGTCGAGTCGAGCTCGGTTGGTGTTCACTTCGTGGGTGTCGTGCCTCCCGGACAGCACCAAGTTGCGTATACGTTCCACGTTCCGCGTCACAATGCGGCCAATGCAAGCTTTGATTTCGAGTTGCCCCCGAACGTCATGCAAGTCAGGGTTGGTCTTGCGTCCGGTCGAAAAGCCGAGCTGCAAGTTGACGGCTTTCCAGATCCCGAGCCGACCACGGCTCAAAATGGGCAACGCCTGCTCTTGACGTCGAAGCGCTTCGAACGCCCAGTATCGCAGTTGAGCGAGTTGCGACTCGAGGTTCGTGGACTTCCGACGTTGGGTATTGGGCGAATCGTTGCGGCCGTTCTGGCGTCTTGTTTGGCTTTGGCTGGACTTGGATTTGCGCTCCGCAAGCGTCAGCGCGAGGGCATTGATGACCAAGCAAACCAACTTGAAGATCGAGCGCGTGATCGATTGTTAGTGGAGCTTGCAGAGCTGGAAACTGCGAAACTGAACGGTCGGATTGGTCCTCAAACCTATCAGGAAACTCACGGTGCGCTGATGCAGGCTTTGGTTCGCTTGGAACCGTCCGCGCACTAGTCCTGGTTAGTTCCCGACGAGTAGTTCGCAAGGTTTGGAAAGCCTTTGCAAATTGCCACACGCCGGGTTGTATCCCCTTCCGAGATACCCACAGCCATGGGGACAAACTAGGGAAAACCTGTAGGACGATCCGGTGTCAAATTCTTGACTACATTGTGACTTTGGATCCTTCCACATTGCATCCACTGCACTCAGCATCCACTCAACCACAGGGTCTCACCTTATTTTGTTCATGATTAACAGCTACTTGCTTGAATTTCTCACATTTCAACAGGCCCTACTATGACTATGAGATTTAAGAAAATCTCTTCTTGATAGCCAGTCGCGCGCGCCGAACGAGACGGAACCAAGGCTGTTTCAGGTCAGTAGGCCGACTTTTACCCGAAGTCCAAACACTCTGGCGAAAAAACCTAGACCTCGGTAAGACCCGAATCCCGATGCAGGTTGTTGTCACCAAGAAGGACTTTTCCCGTGTTCTTGACCGTTGCCAGGGAGTCGCGGACAAGAAAGGCACAATGCCGGTACTCGGCAATGTCCTCATCGAAGTTGTAGGTCCTGGACAGTTGCGGTTGGCTGCCACCGATTTGTTTCTCGCTATTAGCGGTGTAATCCCCGCACAGGTGGACAAAGGGGGTTCCATCGCTGTGGGTGCCCGCGATTTGTTCGAACGGGTGCGCATGATGCCCGAAGGGCAATTGTCCCTTACCGTAGCTAGCGGTTCTGCCCTGACACTCAAAGCAGTGGGTACAGCCCGCAGGTTCACCATTCATGGATTGCCCGGCACTGAATTTCCACCGCTACCCAAGCCCGAAGGTAGCCTTGCCCCGATCAGCATTCCCGTTGGTACTCTGTCCGCGTTGATTCAACTAACTCACTTTTCAATTTCGACGGACGACTCCCGGCTTGCTCTGAATAGCGCGTTGATCGAACAGGAGGGGGCTAGGCTGCGTATCGTTACGACAGACGGCCATCGGTTGACCAAAGCCGAGGCTAATATTCCTGACGCGTCGTCGTCCCAAACCCTACTGATTCCGCTTAAAGGCATCCAGCAGCTCAAACGCATCTGCGACGACGCACTCAGCGAGGCTTCTAAGAGCGACGAAGCTCAAGGAACGGAGCCGAAACTCGAACTGTTGCGCCAGGGTCCCAATGCTTTTTTCCGCTCTGGAGCCTTGGAATTCAGTGTGAAATTGGTCGATGCACAATTCCCGCCGTATGAGCAGGTGATTCCCAATGCCTCAGAAAAGATAGTTCGCGCGCCAAGGCTGGGTGTTGCTGAGGCCCTCAAAGCGGTCTCGGTGGCCGCCAGTGATCGAACGGGTGGCGTAAAGCTGACACTGACGCGCAACACGATGCGATTCGAAACCGAAGGACCCGAGACCGGCGAGGGCTTCGACGAAGTCAGCATCGACTACGACGGTCCAGACATCACAGTCGGGTTCAACGCGAGGTACTTCCTCGACATCGCGAACGCAATTCCCGACGACGAGCTACTGGTAGGTCTCGGCGGTGAACTCGATCCCGCCATCATTAGGCCAGCGGCTGCTTCCGAAAGCTTCGATTTTCTGGCCGTTGTCATGCCGATGCGGATTTGACAACTCGACTGAACTTCGAACGAGTATCCATTCGCAGTCTTAGAAACCTGCAGTATGTCGAGTTATCTTGCTCCCCAACGTTGAACATACTTGCAGGCGAGAACGGCCAGGGAAAAACCAGCCTGCTCGAAGCATTGTGCATTGCAGCGACTGGCCGCAGCTTTAGAACCGAGCAGCTTAGCGAAGTCGTTCAATCGGGCACGGCGAGCTTCAGCGTCAACGCGACGATCACAGACGACGGGCTGAATCGTGAACAGCAAGTGGTTCTTGGCTCAAACCGTCGTCGAATCGTCATTGACAGAAAGCCAGTCCAAAAGATCGCCGAGTACGCTTCACGCACTCCCATCGTCGTGTTTTGCCCGAGTGATCTCGAACTCGTCACTGGCCCCGCCGCGACTCGAAGAAATCTCCTGGACCGCATCGCAATCTACACGGACCCGGCCACGCAGGATTGCCGCTTGGCGTATTCGCGCGCGCTTCGGCACCGCCAGCGTCTGCTCGACCAACATGACACGGATCAGAAAGCCCTGCCGGCTTTTGAGGCAATAGTGGCTGAGCAGGGTCTACGCTATGCGCACGCCCACCGCCAAGCGGCGACAGTCTTGTGCCAATTCCTTGAAGGCTTCTTCACCACTCTCTGCGGAGAGTCCGTGCAACTGGAGGTAAGTTTCTCGGGCTTGCCGATACGTGACGCAGACACGTACCGCCGCGAACTCGCGGATTGTCGATCCATCGACAGGCGCCGGGGACGCGCTTCGCTAGGTCCTCATCGCGACGATCTTCACTTGTCGCTGGGAGGACGGTCCGCGCGACATCACGCATCGCAGGGTCAGCAGCGCCTCTTGGCATTGGCGCTCAAGCTCTCCGAGCTTGGCTGTGTGAGGGCAGCACGCCAAGTGCACCCCATACTGCTCTTGGACGACGTGATTAGCGAGCTTGATCGATCTTAGGACAACAAGCGTTCTTGAATGGTTGCGCACAACGCCGAGTCAAGTGTTCTTGAGCACGCCTCGTCCCGATCTGCTGCACTCCTTGCAGCTTGGAAGAACCGACCAAAAGAATTTCAACGTTGTTGACGGTCAAATTGTGGCCGTCGAGTTCTAGAAACTTATGCACTGGCCGAAAGGTCGAATAAGGCGACCAGACTTCCAACAAGGCAACCTAGACTCAAGCGATTTGCCGCAAATTTTCCGGTGATTCCGCTTGCCGGAGCGCGCTCGCGGGACTATACGAAGCCGTAGTGAGATCCGTTGTTGCGGTCGAATCGTGTCGATTCTCGCCCACCGTAAAGATGGGTCGCGTGAGCACGCGCCGCAGCGAGCCACGCAGCCATCGGGGATGCGCTCAAAACAAGTGGGCTTGGCTGTAGCCGCAACACATTGGCTGACACCATGAACGGAAACGTGACCCCAGACGTACCGCAATCTCTCGCATCACATCCGCCAGACGATTACGGCGCACAGAACATAACGATTCTCGAGGGACTCGAGGCAGTCAGAAAACGTCCCGGTATGTACATCGGCGATGTACACGACGGCTCGGCCCTCCACCACCTCGTCTGGGAGTGTGTCGACAACGCGGTCGACGAACACCTTGCCGGGTATTGCAACGAAATCACGGTGACTGTTCATTTCGACGGCTCGGTGACCGTAGAGGATGACGGTCGGGGAATTCCTGTCGGAATCATGCCGGACCGAGGGGTGAGCGCCGCGGAAGTTGTGATGACCGTCTTGCACGCTGGCGGCAAATTTGACCATTCCAGCTACAAAGTCAGCGCCGGGCTGCACGGCGTTGGCGTCAGTGCCGTAAACGCTGTGAGCGATGTGCTTCGATTGGAAATCCAGCGAGAAGGCAAGGTTTGGTTTCAAGAGTATGTGCGTGGCGTTCCAGTCGCGCCGCTTGCCGAAATTGGCGAAAGCGACCAGACGGGCACCAAGGTGACGTTCAAGCCGGACCCTGAAGTCTTCACCAACCTTGAATACGATCACGACATATTGGCCAAACGGTTGCGCGAACTGGCCTTCCTAAACAGCGGCCTGCAGCTAGTTTTCATCGACGAGCGCGGCGAAGGTCGCAACGAGACGTATACCTACCATGGTGGGATCGGTGAGTTCGTCGCGCTGCTTAGCCAGACCAAAGAGCCGGTTCACGAGGAAGTTATCTCGTTTTGCCAAGAGGTACCCAATGGCTCCGACGGCAAGTCAACGATCGTCGTAGACATTGCCCTACAATGGACAGGTGCCTACGCCGAGCAAATCTACTGCTACACTAACAACGTCTTCAACAAAGACGGCGGCACGCATCTGACCGGCCTGAGATCTGGGCTGACAAAGACACTCAACACGTACGCTCAACAGCAGAACTTGCTGAAAGACTCGAAAAACGGTCTGTCAGGGGAGGACACGCGAGAAGGGGTGATTGGCGTCATTCATGTCAAACATCCCGACGCCTCGTTCGATTCCCAAACAAAATCCAAGTTGGTATCCAGTGACATCAAGGGAATCGTCGAAAACTCCGTCAGCGAACAGCTGGCGCGCTATCTTGAGGAACATCCGCAAACCGCTCGCAAGGTAGTCGAGAAGGCAGTGCTTGCCGCCAAGGCACGTGAAGCCGCCCGCAAGGCGCGCGAGGTCGTACGCAAGGGTGTTCTCGACAGCACGTCGCTGTCCGGCAAACTTGCCGACTGCCAAAGCCGGGACCCAACGACGAGTGAGCTATTCATCGTTGAGGGTGAGAGCGCTGGCGGCAGCGCCAAACAGGGAAGGGACCGGCATTTTCAGGCAATCTTGCCGCTCAAGGGCAAGATTCTCAACGTTGAACGAGCACGCTTGGACAAGATGCTTTCGTCGCAAGAGGTGGCAACGCTCATCTCAGCGCTCGGCTGTGGCATTGGCGACAATGGTAGTTTCGACGTCTCCAAGGTTCGCTATCACAAGATTGTCTTGATGACCGATGCAGACGTCGACGGCAGTCATATTCGCACATTGCTGCTTACGTTCTTCTACAGGCAAATGCCCGAGCTGATCGACAGGGGGTTCCTGTATATTGCACAGCCTCCGTTGTTCGGTTTGCGCAAGGGCAAAAAAATGCTCTACATGAAGGACGCGACCGCACTGGATACCTACTTGCTCGAAAATGGCATCGAGGGTCTGAGCATCAAAGCTCAGCACGGCCCTGAGATTTCGGGCAGGCCACTTTTTCAATTGGCAACCCGGCTAAAGACACAGCGCCAAGTATTGAGAAAGATCGATCGCCGCACGGATGCGCGCGCAGTGGCTGCCCTAATGCGCTGTCGCCCGTTGTCGCTCGGCGATTTTCGTGACCGAACAAAGGTCGAAACCGCAGCCAGCGCTCTGGAGCAGTTCCTGACGCAGAAGAACCCGGAACTGCTGCCGCTATCGGTCGCTGTCGAATGGGACAAGCGGCATGGCGCGGCCTACATCAATGTCAAATTCCGCCCCGGCGCATCGGCGCGGCCGGCCCTTTTGGACTGGAAGCTCGCTGAGTCTGCTGAATATCATGAACTTCTTGAGCTCGACAAAGATGTTCGATCAATAGGCGAGCCTCCCTATCTCGCTTCGACCCCGGACAACCCAGCCATCGAGTTAGCCGACCCTGAAGCGCTTGAAGCCTTCGTCGCCGAGCGCGGACGAAAGGGAATGCACATAACCCGATACAAGGGCCTCGGTGAAATGAACGCAGACCAGCTTTGGGAAACCACTATGGATCCGAACGCTCGCAGCCTGCTGCAGGTAAAGATTCATGATCCCGTTGCCGCCAACGAGCTGTTCAGTGTGCTCATGGGCGACCAAGTTGAACCGCGCCGCAAATTCATCGAAGATAACGCACTTACCGTTCGGAACCTGGATATTTAGGCCCTTTGGCAGTGGCAAGCCGTCCACCCAGATCGAGTTGCAGCTTGGCGGGGCCAACCGGGAACCAACGGCGGACTTGGCTAGGCGTGCTGCGACACGCCTGCGTGCAAGCGGGATGGCTGGCATTTGCGGTTAGTTGCAGGTGGAGTCCGCCGGGCACGCCTGCGGCTGGACCGCCTGCTGCGAGGCAGCCGCAAGTGCAGGCGGACGGGGGTCAAATGACCCATTTGCCGGATGTTCCGCGAGATACGCCTGACACGAAGCAGGCGGATCAAGCGGATGCCCCTGCGTTGGATTCCAGTCACGTGGCTGTTGCCGAGGGTGCGAATGTACTGCCGGGTATGCTCTATGTACCTGGGGGCACCTTTGAAATGGGCGCAGACACAGGCGGGGAAGAAGACGAACACCCCCAGCATCCGGTAACGGTTTCTGGTTTTTGGCTTGACGTCACGGAAACGACCGTCAGCGACTACGTGGAATGTGTTCGGGCGGGTGCCTGCACAATCTACCGCCAGAACGCAGCCAGAACCGTTGGCGCCGGCGACGATCGGCGCTTCAGGCAACCCCTGCAGCCGGTGACAGGAATATCCTGGGACCAGGCAGCCACCTATTGCAGCTATCGTGGCAAGCGGCTGCCGCGCGAAGCCGAGTGGGAACGGGCAGCACGCGGGGACGACAATCGCAGGTACCCGTGGGGAAACGCTACCCCAGATCCGGCGCGTCACGGCTGCTTTGCGCGCGCAATCGGCACGGAATCGGGAACGACCTGCACTGTGGGGTCATTCCCCGATGGGGCGGGGCCATTCGGGCACCTCGATCTTGCTGGCAATGTGTGGGAATGGTTGCTCGACTACTACGACCCGTTCGCCTACCGTCGGCCGGGGGCTTCTCGGGGAGAGCCAGGCACCTGTGAACAAATACTCGATACCTTGGCATGGCTGCGTCGAGAGAGGCGCCAGGGTTTTACAGGCACAAATCCAATTCCAAGCGAATGTGAACGGGTTTTGCGCGGTGGGGCCTTCAACTACCCGGCAGCGGGCCTGCGTGTCACCAATAGGGTTCACCACCCGGGCAGCTGGCGCCTGCTCATGGCAGGTGTTCGTTGCGCCAAAGACGGAAATTGAGATTCGCTAGTGGTTACGGAGTGACCGTGGTTCCAACGGGGTTCAGAACCGACACTTCACTCCTGCCAGCAAATTGACACTCACTCGGCCTGGATCTCGTCTACTATTGTTCCCTTCCATGGATGATCGTGACCTGCTACATGACGACCACCTGTTGTTGAGTTCACAGGTCGTTCACGTGAGCAGCCTGATCGAATCCATGGACGCCGGGTTGAGCGTCTCGCTGCAGTCTGAAGTGCTTCGACAAATCGAAATCTTGCGGCAACAGCTGCAGGAGCACTTCACTTTCGAAGAAGAGGAAGCCTTTCCACGTTTGCGAGACAAGTACCCAACAATCCAAGGCAAGTTGCAGCGGCTGCTAGGACAGCACAAGAACATCCTTTCGGCCCTCGAAGAATTGAGGGTCCTACCCTGGGGGCAGATCAACGGAACCTCGACGCGGGAAGCGGCGGACCGCTGCCGTTCATTTGAGGCGGCCTTTACTTCACATGCAAACGAAGAGAATGCGCTGCTGCAAGAATCGACGACCTTGGTCCGATAGGTGCCTGCGCCGCGGCGACAGCTGAAACAGAAGTTCTCTTACACTTCGCTACGCTGCAATACGCACGTGCCTTCACGCTACTAATCAACGGCCGCCAGGCGCGTGGCTCCGTCATTTTCGGGGTGCAAACAAATAGGACTTTCTGCTATCAGAAACAGGATCATGATCGAAGCACGCCGGACGATGTTATCGGGCTTTTTGAGGACCTCCTTTGCGCTGGCGGTGCTTGGCTGCGGTGGCACCCTACCCCCGCCAAGTACCGCAGACCTCAAGGCGGCCAACGCGCATTGGCCTGGAACCAGCCTGGAAGAACTCCAGGCTGGGCGACGCGCCTACCTCAACCAATGCGGCAAGTGCCATTCGCTGAAGTCAGAAACAGCAGTTCCTCGTGACGCTTGGGAGTCCACCGTCAGTCGAATGCGCAACAAGAACGGCGCGAAGTTGACTGATGAAGACGTCGCCAACATCGCAAGGTATCTGTACGCGATGGCCAGCCGCTGACGGTAGAACTTTGCCGCGCAAGCTAACGCGCTGCGGGCGTTGGACGAACAGCCGTATCGATTGCGAATGAAAGGCCAACGCCCGCGATGGCACCAACTACATCCCAGGCGAAGTCCTTCCACGATGCATCGCCGTGACCGAGCGCGTCCCAGCCTTCTTTTGTGGCTCCGGCCGCCAACGTCACTCCGAGCGCAAGACCCGCGCTCGGAAGTCTTGAATCCCATTTGAGAGTGCCGACAGCGTAGGTTCCGCCGGCGATTGTTGCCGACGCCAGGAAATGCAGCGCCTTGTCTCGGCCCCACCAATCATCGTCGGACGCGTAGGTCATTCGACTACAGGCCAACGCAACCAAGAACACGCCCCTTCCCATGCGCTTTGCGCAACCTCGCTGGGACACTTTGCGGCAGCTCCTTCGGATACATTCTTAAATGGATCGAACTTGTCATGCACACACAGCGCGCACTGTGCGGCATTCGGCTTACGGGCCGGGAACGTTGGGCAGTAATCTCGCGGATAATGTGCTAAGCGCCTGCCCAAAATGACTCCTGAGGAAGCCTTTTTCTCACTCTACGAAGGTCTACCCCGACAAGGGCCTGGGTCTGAAGCCAGCACGCACGAGGCTTTGCATCGACTCGGCAGTTTCAAGAAGCCCCTGCGAGTCATCGATCTTGGCTGTGGCAGCGGCGCCTCAACCCTGCTGCTCGCGCGCGAGCTCCAGTCTCCCATTGTTGCCGTGGACCAGCATGCACCGTTTTTGGAGGCTCTGGCCGCCAATGCCGAGCAAGAAGGGGTCAAGTCACTGGTTCAAGTCCGACAAGGCGATTTCACCCAGCTCGAGGAACCACCCTGCAGCTACGATCTCGTCTGGTCAGAAGGCGCCGCGTACCTAGTGGGGTTCGAGCAGGCGCTTACACTCTGGCGGCCACTTCTGGCGCCCGCAGGACGTGTTGCGCTGACGGAGCTTACTTGGCTCGTTCCAACTCCGTCGGATGAGCCGAGAGCATTCTGGAAGAAAGCGTACCCCGGTATGACGAGCATATCGGGCAACTGCGGTTCCGCAGAGCGCGTCGGGTTCCGGGTATTGGACACGTTCACATTGCCGAACGAAGACTGGTGGAACGAATACTATCGCCCCTTGCGCCGTCGTATCGCCGCTTTCCGCGCCAGCCACACGGTGCCTCGGACCATCGAAGCCATTCTATCCGAGACTGAACGCGAGATGGACATAGTCGAGCGATATTCAAACGAGTTCGGCTATGTCTTCTATCTGCTCGAGATAGATGAAACAGCTCAATTGAACGCTTCCGACGAGGAGGAAGAGCCTGTGTTGACTCAACGCAGCAGTATTCGTGACCCTGGTCTCATTACTGGACCCACCAGTCGCGAGCCGGGCACGTCCAGTTGACGTGCTCGGCATACCGCAGGGGCTCCGCTGTCGCGCCGCTCGGTCATCGAGACATTGGATGTTCCGGTCAATTGGGAAGCACGCATCGAACTGGAGCGCAAGTTCACGCACCTTGTCGCCGAACTTGGCCTAGGCCGAGCTGAGTCATTGCTTGCGACGATTCGCGCGCGCATCGAAGCGTCCGTCGATTCGTGAAGCCTCTACACAACACTGGCGGACATGACCGCCAGTTGGCGCGCGCGCCGAGCCCACCGCGCTGGTCGTCAGTAGCGCAATTGTCGCGGCCCCTTGCTAGCGCCGATGCACAACTTAACTTGGGTGCTGACCGCCATGCGAACCGACCGTCTGACCAACAAGAGTCAAGAAGCTCTGCAATCCGCGTTTTCGAGCGCGATTCGTAAGGGGCACCCGGAATTGATGCCTGAGCATTTGCTCGCCAGCGTGCTCGCCCAGCCCGACTGCGCCGGGGCGCTACTCATCGAGCGCGCCGGGGGCAAACCCGATCGCGTGGTCGCCGCGCTCCACGAACGGCTGGAGAAGCTCCCCCAAGTTTCCGGCGGCAGTGAACCACGGTTGAACTCGCGGACCCTGGCGCTAATGCAGGGTGCCGAGGACGAGGCCAGGCAACTCAAAGACGACTTCGTTTCCGCCGAACTGTTCTTGTTGGCAGCAGCCCACCTGGACAAGGAAATCAAGCCAATCCTCGAACACCAGGGGCTCACGTACGACAAACTGCTGCAAGCGCTCGCGGAGATTCGAGGGTCACAGCGTGTGACCGATCAGAATCCCGAGGGCAAGTTCCAGGCTCTCGAAAAATACACGCGGGATCTCACACAACTGGCGCGTAAAGGTTCCATCGACCCAGTCATCGGACGCGACGAGGAGATTCGCCGCGTGATGCAAGTGCTGAGCCGGCGCACCAAGAACAACCCGGTTCTCATCGGAGAACCCGGCGTCGGCAAAACGGCGATTGCAGAAGGCATCGCGCAGCGGATTGCGACCGGGGATGTGCCTGAGTCGTTGAAAGACAAGCGGCTGTTGTCTCTTGACCTGGCCAGCATGGTCGCGGGTGCCAAATTCCGCGGTGAATTTGAGGATCGCCTAAAGGCGGTTCTGAAAGAAGTCGAAGCGGCTGCTGGCAAAGTCGTGCTGTTCATCGACGAACTGCACACGTTGATTGGAGCTGGTGCCGCCGAAGGTGCCATGGACGCAGCCAACATGCTCAAGCCTGCATTGGCCCGCGGCGAGCTGCGTTGCATCGGAGCGACAACACTCGACGAGTACAGAAAACACATCGAGAAGGACGCGGCGTTGGCACGGCGTTTCCAGCCCGTCTTCGTGTCTGAACCGGGCGTCGAGGCGACGATTGCCATCTTGCGCGGTATCAAGGAACGCTACGAGCTGCACCACGGTATTCGCATTCAGGATTCCGCCTTGGTCGCAGCCGCCACATTGAGCAACCGCTACATCACGGACCGGTTCTTGCCGGACAAGGCCATCGATCTGGTGGACGAAGCGGCCAGCAAGATCAAAATGGAAATCGACAGCTTGCCCGCGCCCATTGATCAGATGGAACGGCGACTGATCCAACTTGCCATCGAGGAAAAAGCGCTTGAACGAGAACGTGACGCCGCCAGCCGCGCCCGACTCGACGAATTGCGCCGCGACAAAGCCGAGCTGTCGAGCGAACGCGACATCGCGCGCGCTAAATGGCTCCGCGAAAAGCAAATCATCGACTCGATCCGTGAGCAGCAGGTGACCTTGGACGCGCTCAAGGTGCAGATGGACCAGGCCCGTCGCGCTGCTGACTACCAGCGTGCCTCCGAGCTCCAATACGGCCGCATCCCGCAAGCCGAACGCGCCATGCAATCGGGACGCGACGAACTGGCGAGGGTTCAAAAAGATGGCAGCATGTTGCGCGAAGAGGTGACCGACGAGGACATAGCGGCCGTTGTGTCCAAGTGGACACACATCCCCGTCTCGAAGATGCTGCAAAGTGATTTGCAAAAACTGCTCGAAATGGAAGATCACCTGCGCGCTCGCGTGGTCGGGCAAAACGAGGCGCTGAAAGCGGTTGCCAACGCGGTGCGCCGCTCCCGCGCCGGGCTGGGCGACGAAACCCGACCCATTGGGAGTTTTTTGTTCCTTGGTCCCACCGGGGTAGGAAAAACCGAGACCGCCCGCGCGCTTGCCGAGCAACTCTTCGACGACGAAAAAGCCATGATTCGCCTCGATATGAGCGAGTATATGGAACGGCACACGGTCTCGCGGCTGCTCGGCGCGCCGCCTGGATACGTTGGCTACGAGGAAGGCGGGCAACTGACCGAACCCGTCCGCCGTCGCCCGTACAGCGTCATTCTGTTCGACGAGATCGAAAAAGCCCACCCGGACGTGTTCAACACGCTGCTGCAGCTGCTCGATGACGGTCGGCTTACGGACGGTCAGGGGCGCACGGTGGACTTCAAGAACACCGTCATCATCTTGACAAGCAACCTTGGCACTGAAATGCTTTCAACCATCGAAGAGCGGCGCGACTTGTCGGCGCAAGAGAAGCGCGACGCTCTCGAACGAGGGATGGCCGAGACGCTCAAGCAGCACTTCCGCCCGGAATTTCTGAATCGGATCGACGAAACACTGATCTTTCACCGGCTCACGCAGCAGACGATCCGTCGCATTGTCGATATCCAACTGGCGCGAATCGAGCAGCGGTTGGCCCAGCGCGAACTCAAATTGGAAGTCACTTCGGCCGCGCGCGACTGGCTGGCGGGCGTCGGCTACGACCCGCAATACGGCGCTCGACCGCTCAAACGCGCCCTGCAGCGGTATGTGGAAGACGAGCTAGCGCGCCGAGTCATCGGTGGCGAGTTCGCGCCGGGTGATCTGATACGTGTTGATCGCAGCGCGGACGCGTTGACGTTTGAACGCTCGGGAGCGTAACCGTGCCCCTCGCGCCCGGACATCCGCCACTCATCCCCTATCCCGTTCAACGCACGCCCGACCCGCTGCCACTGCACCCTGCACGCTGACCTCAGCGCGGCGCCCCGTCGCCAAGCGTGTTGGACGATAATCTACAGTATTCGGAGCCTTTGGACGACAGGATCGACTGAACCACTGCGATGTCTCTCGCGAAAAATGGCTCGATCGTCGATGTCACGTCCAGGCCCTCAAGGGGCACCCTTCGGGGCGCGCGCAGCCGCGCCACCGTGATGTGCGCGTGAAAGGCCCGCTCTTCGATGGTGCAACCGCAATCTCGCAGGGCTGCATGAAGCGACAACACACATTGCGAGAACTCACCGGTCGCGTCCTCGAAGGAGACGGCAATCACCCGCGCGCGCTTCGCAGACGGCAGCGCCACAAATGTACGGGGCGCGAGGGTCCAGCCGCACTGCGTTCTTGCCGCGTCACTTACAGCGACAATGACGGGTTGAACCTGAGCGGCGGAAATTTCTCCCAGGAACGCGAGTGTCATGTGGAATTGATGGCCAAGCGTCAGGCGCAAGGCCACATTTTCACGCTGCGCGGCCTCATTCAACTTGGCTTGAGCCGCCCGCAATTGCGTGACGGTCCGCTCTGGCGCAACAAGGGCGACGAATACCCGCAATCGCTCTGGCAAATCGCGCCCTGCTAGCTCACTCATGTAGGCTCCGCATTGGGGTCGAGCAGCAAGCAGCGAAGCCAGTTGAGCAGGACGAAAGCTGCCGCGCGTTGGACCCGGACTCGATCCCAGCCGAATACGCGATGGTGATGGCGCGTGAAATGGGGGCCAGCAATCGCAAAATGCACGGTCCCGACCGGCTTGTGCGGCGTCGCTCCGGTGGGCCCCGCAATTCCCGTGACGGCCAAACCAAAATCACAACCCATGTGACGCCGCACGCCCTCAGCCATGGCGATGGCCACCGGCTCGCTTACCGCCCCATGTTGGTCGAGCAACTCGCTGGGCACGCCGAGCAGCGTCCGCTTGACTTCATTCGAATAGGCAACGACGCCTCCCGCGAACACGTCGCTAATTCCAGGTTGTTCGGCGAGCAGTGCGCTCACCAGGCCGCCCGTGCACGATTCGGCTAGGCCCAAGCGAAGCCCGCGTTCGCGTAACAACTGGCCGAGCACGCTTGGCAGATTGACATCGCCCCGCCCGTAAACGACACGATGGCCGAGTATCTCGCAGACGTCGTCAGCCGCTTTCGTGGCAAGCTCAGTTGCCGCTTCAGTCGAGTTGCCGACGGCCACCACCTTGACCGCAAGCTCGGGAAAATGAACGCGATACCCGAGTGTGACGGAGTACTTCGCCTCAATATCAGCCAGAGCATCATTGACTGCGGACTCTGGCATCCCGAACGTGCGAACCACAATTTGCGCTGACGTCTGCCGGCGGCTCGCCAGAATCATCGGCAACACCGACGCCTCAAACATGGCCTTCATTTCGAGTGGGACGCCTGGCAGGCAGTGGACCGTTGCCTGATCCAGCTTCAGACTGAAGCCTGGCGCAGTCCCCTTGGGATTGGGCAACACTTCGCTGCCGACGGGCACTTGGGCCTGTTTCGCATTCGACTCCGTCATTGTCCTACCCAGTCGCGCTAGCCGCTTGCTGATGGCGGCGAGCGACGGTTCGTGCGCCTCTAGCGCCACTTTGGCGGCTATTGCCAGAGCTTCGGCGGTCACGTCGTCCGTTGTCGGCCCGAGCCCGCCCGTGCACACGACCAGGTCGTGGCAGGCCGCTAGCTGCCGAAAGGCCTCGCTGATCCGTTCGCGGTTGTCATCGACGGTGACGATTCGCGCCACCGGCACATGCAACTGAGTCAGTTCAGCAGCAATCCACGACGAATTGGTGTTTTCCAGCTCGCCGCGGGTAAGTTCCGTCCCGGTAGACAATATGGCGGCAATCATCTAATGCTCTCTGTCCAGTCCTGCCGCAATCCCATCCATTTGCCGAAGGATTGTTCAGCGCGGCGATTGAACTGCTCCCGAATATTACAGCAAATATTCATGACATCGGCATCATCTAAGTCGCAACTTATGATATAGCTAAAGGGGTGGGAGAGTCGGCCCCCCCAACATCGGTTTCTCGATCAGGTTCGCGACGGTTCGCCATCCAATCGCGCTGGTCGCGACTGGTGGGGTGGGCCGTGTTCTCGGTCTCGGCGTTAGGGCTCGCAGCACTTGCGGGATCGAACAATCTGCCGCTGCTCACTCTGCTCATGGCGGGGCTGGTCGGTTCCGTGTTGGCGCTGTCTTTGTCCGCCAGGGGCTCTGCAGCCATCGTCGAACGCGTTGCGCCGTCGATGGCCAGCGAAAACCAATCAGCATCCCAGGGCATTGAGCAGTCCTGGGCCCAGCACGACAGCACGTTGCACGACCTCAGCAACGCGATCACGGCCAGCCTGTTCATGGTGCGCGATCTCTCGCGAGCGCTGGACAAGGGGACGGAACCCGGCCTCCGGCGTGCCCAAAGCCTGTCACGAGAACTCGTCGGCGAACTAGCCGGAATCGGCGAACACATAAAATCGTCGCGCCAGAGCGTGCGACTTCAACCCATCGTTGCAGCGCCGATCCACTTGGTCGAGCCTTTGCAGCGTTGCGTGGAACTTGTCGCACGTCTTTACCCCGATGTTCGATGTCGCGTCGATTGCGACCCATCTGCCGCCGATGCCGCGGTGTCAATCATCGGAGGCGAGGCGACGCTAAAGCGCATCGTCGAAAACCTCGTCATCAACGCCTGCCAAGCGGAACGTGACAACGCCTCCAAGGAGGCCGTTTGTCGGATAGCCGTGGTCGATGACATGGTCATCTTGACCGTAGAGGACAACGGCGTCGGTTTTCCGCGCATCGTATTGGACACGTACCCAAGCCCGAAGGTTTCCACCAAAGCACAGGGTTCTGGCATTGGGCTATACAGTTGTCACCAAATGGTCAAACGTGACGGAGGCACGCTCACCATCGCCAACCCGAGCTCAGGCGGGGCCCGCGCGACGATATTGTGGCCGCGGGCGCTTGCCGCGCCTCAGGATTCCAGTAGTCACTCGGATATCGTGGAATCTGGCACCCGCACGCGGCCCGACCACGTTGATCCGAATCGCGTGGCCGCCGACGATCCGTGACTTCCCGGCTGCCACGCCAGCCTGCGCTGCCGCCGGGCTAGGGACCCCGGCGGTGCAGCTGCTTACGTGCCGAAATCCATCCAAAAGCGTGCGACCAGTTCGGCGCGCTGCGAGGTGGAAGATTTCTTGAGTAGCGTCGTTACGTGCATCTCCACCGTGCTTTCTGCGCACTTCAATGAATCGGCAATCGTGCGGTTGGATGCCCCCGTTGCCAACAACTCCAAGACCTCCGCTTGGCGTGGGGAGAGCCCCCAGCTATGCGTTGCTCGCCGCACGGCATCCCGTGTCCGCTCCGGCTTTTTGTCGTTTCGCACATACGTGGCACTCGTTG
Organism: uncultured delta proteobacterium; assembly: GCA_963811985.1. Lineage (GTDB taxonomy): Bacteria > Myxococcota_A > Polyangia > Polyangiales > Polyangiaceae > FEN-1139. Next base: position 488,899 of record CAWEUH010000025.1, on the reverse strand, counting down.
GCTCTAGTGCCGCCCGAATCAACTCGAGCGCCACATCGGGGTCAAATGGCTTTGGAATGACGTCGCGCGCGCCACGCTTCATGCAGGCAACCGCCAGCTCCACCGTAGCCGTGCCCGAGATGATGACAACGGGCGTGTCCGCGAACCGTTCGTGAATGACGCGCAGACCGTCGAAACCGTGCATGCCCGGCAGTAGCAGGTCCAAGAGCACCAATCGAAACGGGGCGCGCTCCAGCAGTTCAAGGCCTGACTCGAGCGAGTCGGCCTCGACGGCCGCGTGCCCGAGTTCCTCGACAAGCCGCACCAGGCCAGCCCGTATTCGCGGATGATCATCAATTACCAGAACAGAACCAGAAACAGACACCATGCGCCCCCACAGCAACAATCGCTACGCTTGACCTCTAGTCTACACCGCGTTTCCCGCGGGGCGCCAACCATAGTCCAGAATCCAACAGCCTACCCCAGGTTTCTTGTGGAGATCTTTCAGGGACGGCCCCCTTCCGCCGCCCGAAAAACCCGTGGGTTTCCCGGGAGTCGTCGCATTGACCGCGAGTCGATGTCCAATTCCTCGTGAACCGTCGAGCGATATCTGACCGGCTACAGTCCGCGCTTGTTGAACTTAATTTTCCGTGGCTCGCTGTTCGAGGCGGCTTGTCGCCGCTGTCGGTCTTCCTCGTACGCCTGGTAGTTCCCCTCGAAAAACGTCACTTGCCCATCGCCTTCGAAGGCCAACATGTGTGTCGAGATCCGGTCGAGAAACCACCGGTCGTGGCTGATGACTACTGCGCAGCCAGCAAACTCGAGCAACGCCTCCTCCAGAGAACGAAGCGTGTCCACGTCGAGATCATTGGTGGGCTCGTCGAGCAGCAGGACATTGCCACCTTCCTTGAGCAACTTCGCCAAGTGAACCCGGTTACGCTCTCCGCCGCTGAGTTTGCCGACAGGCTTTTGCTGGTCGCTGCCGCGGAAACCAAACCAAGAGCAATAGGCACGCGACGCAATTTCTCGACCGCCAAGCAGGAGCTTGTCTTCACCCTTGGAGATTTCGTGCCAGACATTGTGCTCGCCCACAAGGCTTGCTCGACTCTGATCGACGTAGGCAAACTTGACGGTTTCGCCGACAGTCAACGTGCCCGAGTCGGGCGCTTGTTCGCCAATCAGCATTCTGAACAATGTCGTCTTGCCGGCACCGTTGGGGCCAATCACGCCAACGATTCCGTTCTTGGGAAGTCGAAAGCTCAATCCTTCAATCAGGCGTCGGTCGCCGAAGCCCTTGTTGAGAGTCTCGCATTCGACGACCACATCGCCCAAGCGCGGCCCCGCAGGGATGCTGATATCAGACCCATCCAGAGGGCCTTTGGACGATTGCGCAAGCAGGCTCTCATACGCAGAAAGACGCGCCTTGCTCTTGGCTTGGCGCGCTCGCGGGCTCGATCGCACCCACTCGAGCTCATGCTTCAGCTTGCGCTGCCTTGCGCTTTCCTGCTTCTCCTCAACGGCCAGCCTTGCGCTCTTTTGCTCGAGCCAACCGGTGTAGTTTCCCTTGAACGGGTAGCCCCGGCCGCGGTCGAGTTCCAAGATCCAGCCCGCGACATTGTCCAAGAAATATCGATCGTGCGTCACCGCAATGACCGTGCCAGGGTACTCGAGCAAGAACCGCTCTAGCCACGCGACTGATTCTGCGTCGAGGTGATTCGTCGGTTCGTCGAGCAGCAACATATCAGGGCGACCGAGCAGCACGCAGGCAAGAGCCACGCGCCGCTTTTCTCCACCCGAGAGTACGCAGATTTCCGCTTCCAGTGGCGGCAGACGCAATGCTTCGCGCGCCGTCTGAAGTGTCGTCTCCAGATTCCAGGCATCGAGCGTGTCGATGCGATCCTGCAGCATTGCCTGTTCGGCGAGGACTGCCTCCATGGCATCTGGGTCCAATGGCTCCCCGAGGCGCAGATTCACCTGCTCGAACTGGTCCAACACGGCACGAATGTCGGCGACGCCAAGTTCCAATGCATCGCGCACGGTCTTCGAATCGCCGAGCTCGGGTTCCTGTGCAAAGTACCCGACGCGCGTGCCCGGATGCGGCCTGGCCTCGCCGAGATACTCGGTATCGACGCCGGCCATGATCCGCAACAGCGACGACTTGCCCGAGCCGTTGGCGCCGATGACGCCAATCTTGGCGCCGGGAAAGAAGGCCAACGTGATGTTTTCGAGAACCTTCTTGTCCGGCGGGTGCACTTTCGTGACCTCGCGCATCGTGAAGATGAATTCAGGCATGGCGAGGGTTTGTCGCGCAATCGGAGCGCGACGTCAAACTGGCCTGGGTTTGATCGGGGCATTGGCCAGTTTGGCTACGTCGATCGCCTCAAGTTACCAAGACCGGGGTCGTGCTTTCGCCACGGCCCCGAACCACTGGATTTCAGGTGGAACCGCCACCAGCTTCAGCGGCGAGTTATGCTACCTTGCCACCATGGGTAACAGGGTACATTCTTACCGGCGCATTACCTCTAAGGGCCAAGTAACGATCCCCGCTGGAATTCGCGCGCGTTTTGGATTTCTTCCGGAGACGCAAGTGGAATTTCGGGTCAAAGGAAGTGACGTGCGGCTTGTGAAAGCGCAACCAAGCAAGGGGCGTGATCGAGGCGGAGACGTGGTATCGCGTCTTCGCGGAAGCGCAGACGTCAGAATGAGTACGGATGAGATCATGGCCCTAACGCGTCGTCGAACGGCCAAGACCCCGGCGCCTATTTAGGGACATTTTGAGCTGTTGGAATGAATAGAGGCTGCATATGGTTCGTTGACATCGCATGGAAAGAGCAGGGCATCGTACTCGATACACCCTATTTCTCGTCGCTTTAGCTTGTTTCGGCACCTGGGCTTGCGGGACCAAAAACGACACGCCCGGTCAAAGCACGTCCGCGGGCACTGTAACACTCGGTGGCGAATGCCGGGGTTACGCTGAATGTGCGCCAGTCACGGGGAAGGTCATCGAATGCCGATGCACGGACCAATCCAGTAAGCCGCTGTGCGTCGCCGATGCCGAAGCGGGTGAAAGCTGTGCTATCACCGGCAACTTCCAGCCGGTATGCCGCCCAGGCACTTTTTGCATCGGCCTCGGCACGTCCAATCAAGCCACTTGTATGGCACCAGCCGCAGCCGGTGAGGCCTGCGGCAATGGGGCGTCGCAGTGCCAAGACCCGTATTACTGCGACACCACCTTCCACTGCGTTCTCGGGCAGGCAACGCTCGGCCAAGCTTGTGACTGGCTGCAATCGGCGTCGTGCGCCGCTCCGAATATTTGTTCATTCAACAACGTCTGCACGGCGCCCGCAGCAGTTGGGCAATCCTGCACTAACCCGGCAGCAGGTGAGCGCAACCCGTGTGTCGTGGGTTCTGCTTGCTCGGGGTCGGTCTGCGAACCGCTCAAGCCTGACGGTGCGGATTGCATGCTCGACGACGAGTGCTCGTCCGGTATCTGCTCGCTCGATCACTGCGGTACCGCTTCACTGCCGAGCAATGTCATCTACAGTTGCGGGCTCTAATCTGGCACAGCGGCACGTGAAGTTAGAATAGAGATTGCGCGACGAGATCTCGATTCGACGCGAGTTCAAGGCCAGAGTCTATCCCGACTTGCGCCCGGAATTGTCCGCGCTCGAGCAATTCTTCGCCTCGGGTTCCGTCTGGGTACTCGACGGCGACGTCGCGGGCCCAAGCTTTGGCGCCGGCGTTGGCGGGACATTGCGGTCCATGGCCGGCGTGTGCCAGGCGGGCTCGAGGATGTCGCGCACGGCCCTGTCGATATGCGTCAGGTGCGTGCAGTGCGCGGGCTTGTCGTTGCCGCGATACGACCAGATGTGAACGCCCCGCGTGTCTACCGTGCCGTAAAGACCAAATCGATCAGCATTGTCCCCAACGGGGTGCCGCTTCAGGCCCAATTCGCGCAGGAACAGGTCGGCGGTAAGCCGTGTCGAGGGGTACGTAACCGGATCCACCTCGGAATGCGAAAACACGAAGATTTTCTCACCCTTGAGCGCCAACTTCGCAAACTCCAACGTGGGCCCGACCGCGCCTGCAATCACGTCATTGCCCGTCGTGTGGCTCGTGTGCGTGGGGTCCCAGCCCGCGTGCAGACCGTCGAGGAGCACGACGGCATCAATGTCGTCGCTGTTGTGCTTGAGGATTTCGTTGACGGCGCCATAGCCAGCGCTCCAGGCAGTCAACGCGACGTGCCGGACGTGTGCCCGCGGATCGCCGGACTGTGCTTTGAGCGCCGACTCGATCGAGCGCTTGAGCTGCGGCCAAGCATCGCGCGCGGTAAACGCGTCCGAATAGGCGCCGCTCGCCATGCCGAGATCAATCCCGGCAAAGGCAACGCCACGCGCTACCTGCGCCAACGTCATGCGCATCGCCGTCTGGCCGTGAAAGTGAACAATCACGTCATAGCCGAAATCCCGTGTGTGCCCGCCCTTTTGCGGAATGGCAATGCGGCCCACGCGAAGCTTTCGGTACGGCGCGTACGGCCCTAGGCCCACGAAATCATACGGGTAGCATTCGTTGTAACCGCGGTGTCGCAATTCCGGCGTTAGCGGTTGCGCTGTCAACACGGACTTTAGCGCTAGCGAACGCGCCGCGGCAATTTTGGGCACAGCAACCTCGAGCAGCGCGTAAGTGGTCACGCTGCGCGCTGCGGTCGCGCCGCTGCCCGCGAACGCCATCGCCACGACTCCTGCCCAGGCGGACCATCGCTTGGTTCCCGTCGGTGGACTGGATTTAGGGGCGCGATCCATCAGAGGGTCTTCTAAGGTTTCAAAGCTTTACGCAGCGCAGCAAGAAGAAAAGCGAAAAAACGACCCAAACTATTCAGTCATGGCGGACAATTTCTGCAATTGTGTTGTGACGGCACGGAATCATGCAGGGAAAGCCGTGGGCATGTGGGACGTTTGGAATCGATGTGAGGCATCCAGACAGCACTTCCAGACGTACAGCGGTCATGGTGCGGAGTGCAGAGACAGCGGGTCGTGGGAGCGTTGAATGCGATGGGGGGATGGGTGTCGAGCGTCGGGGCTGGGCGTGCCCGCCATGCAATCGAAGGCCTTTAGTGGGGTCCGGATCGGCCGCTTACTATCCTATGGAGCCGTGTAGATGAAGAGCATTACTTCGGACAACATCGAAACTCTGCATCCTCCCAATGCGAAGCCCGTGGTGCTCGTTGTTGACGACTCGAATTTCAGTCTGTCACAGGTCGCCAAGGCCCTAGGCGATAACTACGAAGTGATTTGCGCCACCGGTGGTGCCGAAGGGTTGGCCAAGCTCGAGACAACTCGGGTTGACCTCGTAATCACCGATCTGCTCATGCCTCACGTTAGCGGACTGGCCTTTCTGGGTCAGACCAAGGTTCGCTACCCCAGGGTCAAGGTGATCGTTTCGTCGGCCGATATTCAAGATGCCACCGCTACCAAAGCACGCACACTTGGCGCCGCTGCGTTCGTGCCAAAGCCCGTGAATTCGGAGGAGCTGCAGCGTGTTGTGCGGCTCGTGCTGGCGCATCGCGAGGCACCCGCCGAATTGCCGTTCACTCCGCGCCATGCCGACGCTTTCCGCGAAATTTTTAACATCGGGATCGGACGTGCTGCCAGCGCGATGTCGAAGCTGGTTTACGAAACGGTCAAACTGAGTGTGCCGCGACTTGACATTTTACAGCTGTGCCAATTGCCGCAAGTGCTTTCCGAGTCGCTTCCAGACGACTTGGCCTTGGTCAGGCAGGACTTCACTGGCGCTGCCTCGGGTTCCGTCTATCTCTTGATGTCACATCGGGCCGGGCTCAAACTGATCAACGCGTTGGTACACGACACGCTGTCCAACAAAGCGGACATCGACGAGGCAGACCGCATGCTCTTGGTTGAAGTGGGAAATATCTTGATCAATGCCCTGGTAGGCAGCATCGCCAACACCTTGGGTATCGAATTCGCCTTTGGACAGGCCACCTGCAATCTCGGTGATGCTAACCTTATTGTCGGCGAAGCCCGAATCAAGGAATCGGACTATGTACTGTTCTTGGAAACCCTGTTCCTTTTGCCGGGCAAGCACATTGGGGGTAACCTAGTGATCCTGCTAGGTTCTGCGGACATGGGGGCAATCGTCAAAGGGATCGACCGCCTGTATTGACCTCTTCCGAGCGCCGCTAGGGCACCGATCGACCAACCGATCGAGTGTCCCCTGCTGCTAGAAACAAAGTGATTTCGATCGGTTGCGCAAGGGGGGCTCCAACAGGATCGACAACAGGACTTCGATGTGATCTTTGATAGGCATGTCGAAGTCCAGTGAAGGTATACGTTGGGAGTTTCCAAGGGAGCTGACTCGAGTCGAAGGGCTGGTCATGAAACGCCTGACTCGTACGGGGCGCTTATTTGCCTTTTTGCGCAGGCATCGCCACGAGTTGTTCGATGACGCGTTTCAGGATGAGCTCGCTGCGATGTATTCGGACATGCCGCGCGGAACGCCACCGAAACCGCCTGCATTGCTCGCGATGGTCACCTTGCTGCAGGCATATGAGCGAAAGTCTGATGCCGCAGCCGTCGAGGAAGCCGTATTTGACCGCCGCTGGCAGATGGTTCTCGACTGCATGGGAATGGACGACCCTGCATTTTCGCAGGGGGCATTGGTTGATTTCCGACGCAGGTTGATCGAGCACGACATGGATAGGCGTTTGGTGGAACGGACCGTGGAGCTGGCTCGTGTAACCAACGAGTTCGGTCACCAGGCACTACGCGTTGCACTCGATTCAGCGCCCCTTTGGGGTGCTGGACGAGTTGAAGATACCTTCAATCTGTTGGGACACGCACTCGAAACAGTTGTCCAATGCACGGCTCAGGTTCTCGGATGTAGTACCGCTCAGGTGCTTGCCGAGGCCCAGATGAAACTGCTTGGACAGTCCAGCCTGAAAGCAGCTCTCGATATCGATTGGGACGATGAAAGGCAACAACGCGATGCGCTTGGGCGCCTGCTGGACGAAGTAAAGCGACTCCGATTGTGGCTCGTGGCCAAGCTGCCCGACCAGATCAATCAGCCGCCACTCAAGGAGGCACTTGCATTGGTCGAACGCATTATCGAGCAGGATTTAGAGCCTGACCCTGATGGTACAGGGTCGCGCATCAAACGTGGAGTTGCCAAGGACCGACTCATCTCCGTTGTCGATCCCGATATGCGCCACGGTCGAAAGGCAAAAAGCAAGCTGTTCAATGGCTACAAGCGTCACATCGCCCGCGAGCTTGACTCAGGCCTGATTCTCGCAGCCACGGTTCGACCTGCCAACGAGCCAGAACACTACGCCGCCGACATCCTTCGTCCCGAGATAGAAGCGCACGGTAAGATTGCTGAGCTACACATCGACCGCGGCTATCTCGCCAGTCATTGGACCCACGACAGATTCGAGACGGGGCAGCGGATTCTAGCAAAGCCTTGGACGCCAAGAAACGGCGACCGATTTCCTAAGACGGCATTCATCATTGACCTCGGCCACGCAGTGGTGCGATGTCCCGAGGACCGCACCGCGGACATTCGCCTCAATGTGGCAAGATTTGAAGCAAGCGATTGTGATAGCTGTCCCTCACGCGAGCGTTGCACTCGTGCCCAGCGCGGGCACGGACGTTCCATCACAATCCACCCCGACGAGCGTTTGCTAATTCAACTGAGAAGTCTGAAATCTACCCCTGAAGGGCGGCGGAACCTGCGAGAAAGGGTCGCTATCGAGCACTCCCTCGCACATGTTACCCGGCGTCAGGGTCCACGAGCCCGATACGTCGGCGTCCGCAAGAATGTGTTCGACCTTAGGCGCACCTGTGCGATCGAGAATCTCCACGCACTCGACAGACAGGAAAAAGCCGCCTGAATTTACCTGTTCGGTGTTCTAGTTGTAGAGCCCCCAGCCGAGCAGCCCAAACGCCACCGAATAAGCAAATAGCCGAGGAATCGGTGAGCGCAGGTCGCGATTGTCGTCGTTTGGCATCGATCGAGTCCCCGGGTGGGCTCCCGCAAGGGCACGGCTGTGAGCGATAGCGATATAGCTGTTCAACCTGGAACAACTGCGGGATGATCCTGAGTATCACTTGTTTGCTTACGGAGTAAAGGCTCATGACCCAACCCAGCTTTGTTGTTACGGCTGCTTTGCTGGCCATATGTGTATTGTCCGGATGCGGAGGCTCAGTGGGCGATGAAACCGGCAGCTCGCTTGCAATGGGCGGCGCGACGGCTGCAGGCGGTCGCGCAATTGGCGCTGGCGGCTCGAATGCAATCGGCGGCTTCCCCCCAACTGGCGGTGCAATGGCAACGGGCGGCAGTCCATCGGGGACCGGTGGCTCGAATGCAACCGGCGGCTCCCGCCCAACTGGCGACGCAACAGCAACGGGTGGCAACCCGCCGGGTGCCGGTGGTGCCAGCTCGATCACGTCATCTAGGTGCGGCAATGGCGTGCTGAATCCCGGCGAAGTTTGCGACCAGGGCCAATACCAGGGTAGCCCGGGCTGCTCTTCGGACTGCAAGAGACAAGAACCAGGCTATCTATGCATCCCCGGCGAACAATGCGTGCTCTTGTGCGGCGACGGCATCGTCGAGGCCGACTTTGGCGAAGAATGCGAACCCCGGGGCCCCAACGACCCCGACTGCACGGAGCACTGTCGCCTCTCTGCATACTGCGGCGACGGCTTCGTTGACAGTTCCCTCGGCGAGCAATGTGATGGGGGTACCGAAAATAACACCGGCGACTACGGTGGCTGCAATTCAAACTGCACCCTTGCCGTGGCCAATGGTCCCGAGCAGTGTGATTTCGGTACGGACATGAACGTGGGCGACTACGACGGCTGCTCGCCTGATTGCCAACTGGGGCCGCATTGCGGCGACGGCGTAACTAACGGTCCAGAGAAATGTGATTTGGGTGAGGACCTGAACCTGGGCGACTACGGCGGCTGCACGTCCAATTGCCAACTGGGGCCGCATTGTGGTGACGGCATCATTAATGGCGCAGAGCAATGTGACAATGGCACGCTCAACGGCTATGGCTTCTGCAGTGCCGCGTGTACAATGCTGGTGAATTGACTGTTTCCAGCGCGCGCGCGGCGTTTTTGCGACGCGTGCTGTGCTCACCCCCATCCCGACTCATGCATTCTCATGCAACCGGGCTGTAAGTCAATCGGCGCGTATGTGGGCACTGCGTTGTTTGGCAACTTTGTCTGTGTCCTGCCGTTCTAGCAACGGAACGCAAACTACCTCGGCTGCACAGATGAAAACTTCTGAGCAGCAAGTCTCTCGGAGTACAAACTTTGAAACTCTACACGTTCGATGGCTCTCCCACTAGCCGGATGGCTCTGCTCTTCTGCACCGAGGAGGGAATCGAATTCGAGAAGGTCGATGTGGACCTTCTCTGCGGTGCCCACCTCTCCGACAGTTTCAAGAAGGTCAATCCCTGCGCGCTCGTTCCTGTCATGGAGGATGGTGACTTTCGGTTGACCGAAAGTTCTGCCATATTGAAGTACCTCGCGGACAAGCACGATTCCAGAACGTACCCGCGCGACTTGAAGCGCCGTGCCAAGATTCACGAGTTGATGGATTGGCTGAACACGAGTTTGTACCGTGTGATGGGCTATAACTTCATTTACCGGAGATGTATCCGCACCACCGGCGCGAGCCAGAGGAGGTCAACCAGGCGACAATCCAGTGGGGCCGCGAACGCACGCGGCAATGCCTTCAGCTGCTCGATCAACATTGGCTCGGCGCGAAGCGATTTCTTGTGGCGATGAGATGACGCTTGCTGACTTTTTTGGTGCGCCCATTCTTTCACAATTTGAGCTGATTCACGCGAGTCTGATGCCATTCGAAAATGTGACCCGCTGGATGGGAGGAAATGCGCAGACTCCATGCTTGGGACAGTGTGCATGCAATGCACAAACAGTACGCAGCTTCGCTGGCAGATCGGGAGTTCGTAACACTTTGACCCCCAAACCGTCTGTTCAAAGGGGCAGTACGACTCTCGAGTTGGACGGCAATAGTCGCCGCGCTCGGCACGGTATTGCCATGTCATGGCGGCCCTTAGGGCAATGCGAGCACTTTTCAGCCGAAAACGACGTGTTCCACCGCATCCTGCGTGTCACTCGAATCAGCGATGCATATCCGCACACGCGTGCGTTGCTGGATGCGCACAATTGGCTGCTAAAGCTCTTTCAAGGATTTGACCGGCCGAAGGTCGTTCTGGTTTGGGACGGTCGGCGAGGCAAGCTGAGAAATGATCCGGAGTTCGAGGAAGCAATGAAGCAAGTGTTGCCCGCAGTCACGGAGGGTTGGCGCGAATTTATCAGCATCAACAACGCGCCCGTGGTAAAGGTTCAATTCTTCCGTTGGACGCGTGAGGGCATCGCATGTCCCATCCGAACCTTCAATGATGAGCGCGAAGCCCTCAACTACGCGGTGGAAGTGAGCACAAGTAGCCCGTCGTAAATCCAATCGAGCGCCCATCTCCAACATGTTCCTTGGTCGCAGCGGGTTCGAAGTCGACCAGCGGGCAGTGATCGTCGAAGAGGTATCGTGAGCACTCGACGGTCGATGTTGCCGGTCGTTTCCCGGCAGCGCAACGGGGCAATCGACGTAGGCGCTCTTTTCCGTGCCGATGTGGCAAAGAGAAAGTCGGCCCGGCTAATCGCCTGTGTGTCGTCGCCGGCGCCGCGCTTTCATGAGGAGAAGCCCGAGCAGGCCGAAGCTGGCAAACGGGGTCAAATTTCGAGGTTGCTTTGCCACTCGACAACTGCAGCTTCCAACGGCCTGCGAGTTGTCGCCGGCAGTGGACGCTCCGGACGTCGTAGCGCTCGAAACACCTGTGGAATCGGTAAACCCGCCCGTGCTCGAGCTCCCAGCCAAGGTTGAAGCGCCGCCCACGGCTGCTGCGCCGCCAGTGGCAGAAACTATGCCGCCAGTACCGGTTGCCCCGCCCGTGCCGTGCGTCCCGCCCGTGTTCATTCCGCCTGTCTCGATGCTGCCGCCGGTATTCATATTGCCGCCCGCGCTCATCGCGCCGCCGGTAGCTTTGCTGCTGCCCGTACTCGCGGCACCGCCAGCGCTCGTCGCACCGCCCGTGGATTTGGCTCCCCCCCCCGTACTCGCAGCGCCTCCCGTACTCGCGGCACCGCCAGCGCTCGTCGTAGCGCCCGTGGATTTGGCTCCCCCCGTACTCGCAGCGCCACCGGTGCTCGGCATGCCTCCGGTAGCCCTCCTTCCACCCGTGCTTGTGGTGCCACCTGTGCCGGACGCTCCCCCGGTTCCCGGACTGCCACCAGTTCCCGAGGCACCACCGGTTTGGGTGCCCTCTGCCACAAATTCGAAATCGCGGATCACCACTTCTACATCCTTGCCGTCGGAAGGCGGGGCATTGAAGCACCACAGATTGATACCGAGTGGCAAAGCCTGCTGTGGAATATTGATAGTGGGATTGTTTGGCGCATAGGTCCAGGTTTTGATAAGACCTGTGGTGCTTCCAATTGCCTGAAAGTCACTCAGCAAGAAGTCTTGTATGCTGTTTTGGGTCCAGATGAAGCGCGATGTAGAATAGGTGCTTCCGTTCAACGAGAAGAGGAAGCTCGTCTCACCGATCGTGTTGCCGGATGCGGGATAGTCCGTAAATCGCCGTTGTTTCCGTTGGTTTGCCCCCAAAACGAATATTCGATATCGATTTCGTTGGTCCCGTCCGCTCCAATGCCCACGGCAGGACCGTACGGGAACAGCCCCAACACAACGTTCTTGTCGAAGACGTCGATTGGGCCATCGACTTGCCACTGGTAGGTTCCGAAACCCAATCTGTCGGTGGTGAAGAGTTCGGCAGCGGTCCAGGTGCCCGAATTGTTGGTAATCTTGAGATGTAGGTAGCCGTCACTATCTACGGAAACATTGCTCGGACTGCCGGCGGCAACTCCCGCCATTCCGCCCGAGGTGACATTCCAGGTGTGACCCTTCCAAGTAAGGCTTGCCGCTTGCGCGTCGCTGCGGATGGACAATACCAGTAGAGCTCCTGCGAAGCTGGCTGCTCGCAAGCCAAGCCTCGGCTGTCCAGAAAACGGGAATACTTCGTCGCTCGAGTTGCGGCCCATTTGTTTCGGTTAGAGAAACTCGAGCCAGCGCGCCATTTGAAAATCGACAAGGGGCCTTGCAGATTCGGCTACCGGGCCGTCGATCGACCAAGATCTCGGACTATGTTTACCAGTCTAACATGGAGATCGCTTGCCTGTACGAAGACGACGAACTCTTCGTGCTCAACAAACCTTCGGGGTTGTTGGTGCATCGAGGTTGGGGCGTGGCGCAAACGGCTCTCGTCAACTTCGCCCGCGAGCGAACGCGCGACGGAGCCGCGCACCCGGTACAGCGGCTGGATCGAGGAGCGAGCGGTGCTGTCGTATTTGCCAAGACGCCCGAAGTGGCGCGAGCGCTCGCGCAGCAAGCTCGCGTGGGGCAGTGTCACAAGGAATACGTCGCGCTCGTCCGGGGAGCACTAGCCGAAACACTCGACATCGATCACGCTATCAGTCGCAAAGAGGATGGACCGCGGGTAGCGGCGCGAACGATCGTCGAACCAATTGCAGTTGCCCACACCGAGCCGAGGCATGTCTCGCTGGTTTGGGCCAAGCCCCTCACCGGTCGGCTTCACCAAATTCGGCGCCACCTCAAACACGCAAACTATCCGCTCATCGGCGATGTCCGCTACGGTCACGGCAACTTGAATCGCGCGTTCCGCGAGCGGTATCATCTGAACCGACTCGCGCTGCATGCCGGTCGCTGGTGGCTTGCACACCCGATCTCGCATCGCGTGCTCAGTGGTGCGGTGCCGTTGCCAGACGATCTTGCGGAGCCACTTCAGCGCATGGGTTTCGACGACGTGCTACGGCTCGTCAGCGCTCGGAATTGGACCCTGGAATCCCGTTCGAACCGCTTGGAAGATGCAACTAGCGACTCTCAGGCCAGGGATTGAGCGCTGCCATTTTGACCCCGCCGGAAAAATGGCAGACTGGACCTTGATGGCTCATGAGTTCTGCCAACGAGCGCAAAAATACGATCGCCGACGCAGCCGGCTTGGCACGTCGTCGAGCTGGCTCGTGGCGTTTTGGTGCCTGCAATTGGCGTTGGCCTGCGGTCGCACGAGCACGCCGCCGAGTGCAGCACTGAGCGTGCAAGAAGGTCCGAAGGTGGGTGTTACGGCATTGAGATTCGAGGATGCGGCCCGCAAACGTCCGCTGGCTACGCGCATCTGGTACCCCGCGAATCCGAAAACGGTGGTTCGGGAACGATCTTTTGATGGGGTTTTTGTCTCACATAGCGCGCAAAATGCCGAACTTGCGTCGAACCCAGCGCAATTTCCGTTGGTGCTGATGTCGCACGGTACCGGCGGGTCGAGCTCGAGTATGGTGTGGATTGCCGAGTATTTGGCGGCACATGGCTATCTTGTGGCCGCTGTTGAGCATTTTGGGAACACCTTTCGAAACAACTCGCCCGAAGGATTCATTGCCGTGTGGCGCAGGCCCCCGGATATTTCGCGAATGCTCGATGCACTGCTCAACGAGCCACGCTTTGGCAAACGCATTGCAGTCAACCGCATCGGTGCGGCGGGGTTTTCGGCGGGTGGCTACACGGTTATCGCACTGGCGGGGGGCATTTACCACCCGGAGTTGATGGGTGTTTACAGCAGGGAACATCCGACCGAGAAGGGTAACAAGCTCGCGCGCGCAATAGACTTTTCGCGGATACCGGATATGGCGTCCGCGTCGCTTTCGTATCGCGACGAGCGGATCCGCGCTGTGTTCGCCATGGCTCCGGCACTTGGCCCCGGGTTTGAAACCGCAGATCTCGCGCAGATTCGTATCCCGGTTGGGGTTGTCGCGAGCGTGCAGGATGATTGGTTGCCGCTGGCAGCCAATGCCCAACATTTTGCCGAGTCGATTCCGGGAGCCGAACTGACGCAGTTGCCCGCCGGGGGGCACTTCATATTCATGCCGCTATGCAACGTGCACGGTTCCCAATACGCGCATGAAGTCTGCACCGACATCGATCCATCCATCGATCGAATGGCGATTCACGAGCAGGTCCAGAAGCTGGCGCTTGATTTTTTCGACCGGCATCTGCAATGAAATCCGCCGAGTGCAGGCGTGCGGACGCCCGCGGACGCCTCCGGCCTGGGGCGCTGCTGCGGCTGCGGTCATCCACCTGGCTTCGAGAAATGAAGCCCTGGTTCACTCCTGCTTTGGGCCTGGCTCTTGCCACGTAACGTGGGAATCTATGCTGTTTAGGGGCCACCTCTAAGTTCAGTTCTCGCGCAGGTCACTTGTTGGGAGTGTTGAGTCATGAAGCCACCGATCATCTTCTGTTCCGCACTGCTTGCAACCATCGCTTTCGCGTCGCTAGTACATGCCGCTAGTTACTACTATGCGAGCCCAACCGGCAGCGGCACCGCGTGTTCTGAAGCCTCACCCTGCACGCTGTCGTCAGCCGTGAACAAGGTCGTTGCGGGCGACACGATTTACCTGCGCAAGGGTACCTATGGTGGCCTTACGGTGTCAAAGTCGGGCACTTACGATGCAACGACCGATACCATTACCTGGATAACCATCGCCGCATACCCAGGGGAGGTTCCATACTTCAGCGGGATCGGCGTCAATGGGAACTACGTTCGACTCGATGGCATCGTGTCGCGCAACAGCCAGTATACGGGCTTTGGCAACCCCTATTCCGGTGCCTGCGCTGCGCACACGGCTGGCTATGTTCAGTACATCCATTGCATTGCCGATGGCAACGGCATCAACGGCATCGCCCATTACTGCGCTCCCGGTGTGCTCGTCCAGCAGTGCATTGTGGCCCACAACGGCGCCGGCCAAGATTCGTGGTCGAGTGGTGTGAACCTCTACGGCGTTACCGGCGGAACCACGAGCAACGTCGTGCGGGAGACGGTTTCCTTTGATAGCTGGGATTCCTCGAGCAATCACTCGGACGGCAGCGGCTTCATCCTCGATGAGTACAGCGACGGGGCAACCTTCATCAACAATATCGGCTTCGAGAACGGCGGGTCGTGTATTCGATTGACCAACAGTTCCAATTCGTTGATCGTCAATAACACCTGTTACGGCAACGCCAAGGACGCCCAAGCCCAGTACAACGACGAAATCATGTACTCGGACGCTACGTCGCGCACGGGTGCGATCCTGGTCAACACCATCAGCATTCCCACGACATCAGGCAAGAACGGGATTGGCAATGCCAACGGCATCACCCAATCAAACAACGTTACGTCGGGAGCAGCCACGCTTTTCGTAAGCGTGCCGGGTGCTACGAATGTCGATTTCAACCTGACGTCGTCCGCAACGACCGTCATCGACAAGGGCACAGCCAGCAACGCGCCAACGAACGACATAGGCTTTGACCCAAAGTGCATCACAAAGGCGACCCCGACCAATGTCTACGTCTATTCGGGCTACACAATGCCGACTTGGTGGACGTATTCGATCGACTACACGTACATCGAGCAGATAGGCGGTGTGGCTAATTGCTTCAACTCGCGCACGCGCGATTCAAAGCCTGATATCGGCGCGTTCGAGTTGAACGGCACACCGGGCACGGGTGGTGGCCCGGGCACAGGGGGTGGCTCCAATGCCACGGGCGGCGCATCAAGTCTCACGGCAACCGGCGGCAGACCAACCACTGGCGGCACCACGAGCGTCACGGCTACGGGTGGTGGTCCTAATGCTACCGGCGGCAAAGCCGCAACAGGCGGCACGGGAGCTAACTTGTCAATAGGCGGAAGGCCAAACGTTGGCGGCACGCCGGGCACGGGTGGCGGTTACGTTGCGCCTGCCACCGGCGGATTTGCTAGCAATGTGGGCGGGTTTGTGCCCACCGGCGGTACGACGAGTACTTCGCCGCCGCCGACGGGCGGCGTAATTGGCGCGGGTGGCAATGCACCAGCTATCGGCGGTGCCGTGGCCATTGGCGGTGACAACACCCTGGGCGGTGCGGCTGCGACCGGTGGGGTCGTTGGCGCGGACACGAGCACGCAACCTGCCGGCACAGGGGTTGGGAATGGCAACTCGTCGAACACGGGCGGCTGCGGTTGTCGCGTCGCAGGTCAGCGATCGAATTCGGCGGCTCTGGCTGGGTTTGGGCTACTTGGTCTGTTGATCATCAGGACGCTGCGACGCCGGCGCGCCCCGTAGTCTTCACTCCGCACCGTGGAAGCCCCGGCGCGGTCAGAGGAAACCAGACGCCACCAACTCCCGCGCCTGTACGATATTGTCTTCTATCGAGCAATACGTCCAACCACCGTAGCGCCCAATCGAATGAACGCCCTTTGTCTTCAAGATCGCAGACAACTCGGCATGCTCGCGGATGGACGCTTTGGTCAGGTGGACATACGCCGGATCCATGACGACATGGTGCTCGGCAAGAAGCCTGTGCGAGTCGATGATGTTTTGGCGCTGCATATCGTCGAGAACTCGACGTCGAGCCTGCTCAATGAAGGCCTCGTCAACCCGAGCATCCGAAGGCAGCCCGATTTCAACGTACGTGCTCAATTGCGGCGCGTCGAAGATGTTGTCGTAGAAACCAACACGGTAGAAAACACATTGGGGATCGGGATAGTAGATCCAATGCACGTCTCGGGGGCCCTTGCGGTCGAACCCCAGGTTGAACACCAATACCTTGTTCCAGCTCCAGGTCGCTGCGTCATGGGGCTGCCCAACGAAGTCCAGCAATCGATTGAAAGGCGCGCTCGAGACCAAGCGCTCGAATGCAATTTCACGCCGGGGCGTGTGCGCCACGCGCCGCTCAAGGTCGACGTGCAAGAGGGGCTCGCGTAGCGCAATGCGGTCGGGCTCGACGCAACTTGCTAGGGCCGTGACGAACTCAATCGCGCCGCCTTCCGGATAGATAAACGTCGAATTGTAACTGCTATCGTCCGCGACCTTTAGATTGTGCATGATATCGGTCAAGTCCGCGTGCGGGAAAAAGCGCCCCATCGCGTCTCGATCGAGCCGCGAAAGGTCCGTCGCGTAGACCTTCTCGTTGTACGGCACCAGGAACTTGTCACAGATGGAGCGTCCAAGGCGCGCGTACAGCATCTCTTTGAAATTGCCTTCGTTGCGTGCTGGCTCCGTTGCCGTAGGGGCACATCTCGCAAAGTACAGGTCGTGGATGCAATCGATGAATTCGTCCTTGTCCAACTGGTGAATGTTCCTTTGAAATGGAAAATCAATCAGCCGCCCGCGGTACGCGATATACGCCCGTTTCTCGACCGTTCGAATCCGCTGCCCAGGCATACGAGCTCGCAACCAAGACTCGATCGCGGAGTGCCTAAAGTGAAAGAAATGACCCGAATAGTCCCAGGTAAACCCCTGCCGCTTGATGGTCTTGCAGTAGCCACCAATGGTTTCGCCTGCCTCCAGAACCAGGTAGTCGCCGTTGTCCGATTCGCTCAAGGCGGCTGCGGCAGCAAGCCCCGTGACCCCGGCACCGACGATGAGCGTACGAACGGATTGCATGGCTAGATCAGTCCGAAGCGCGAGCGATGCGCAGCGATGTACTCCACGTAGTAGGCCGATTCTCGATGCGAATCGAGTTCACCCGTGTCCACCGCCGCTTCGAGCGCCCGCTTGATGTCGCCGACCAATTTGCACGGCGTGAGCCCGAACGTCGCCATGATGTCGGTCCCCACGCCCTTGGGAAGCGCTGGCACCTGGGCGTCTTGCGCCGCCAACTGCGTGATTCGCTCGGCCAGTTCGTTGATTAGCCCTATACCGCGACGGCGCTTTTCGATGCGCTTAGTCGTGATGTCGGCACGCGACAAACACAAGAGATTGTCGAGTTGGGCGCCCATTTCACGCGCGAAACGCCTCACGGCGCTGTCCGTCCATTGTCCGTCGTATTGGCTGGCACGCAGGTGGTGCAACACCAACGAGCGAATCGATTCGCGCAGAGAGTCCTGCCCGAAAAATAGGCGCTGGCGCCGCTCCAACTTGTCGAACATACGAGCCCCGACCTCGGCATGACCGAAGAAGTGAACCTCGCCTTCGGGTGAGATGCTGCGCGTTTTTACTTTGCCGATATCGTGAAACAGCGCCGCATAGCGGACTTCGAGCCTTAGCTCGGCTTGGGCGACCACCTGCTTGGTGTGTTTCCAGACATCCTTGTGCCGCCACTCGCCGTCACCGAAACCCACGAGTGCCCCGAGCTCCGGCAACAGCCTGTCGAGTGCGCCCGAAGCCAATAGGCCATCCAGACCCGCTTCCGGAAAACCGCCCAAGACCACGCGATCAAGGCGCGATCGAAGATCCGCTGGCGGTAGCGCGTCCAGATCCGATTCGCCGACTACGATGATGGGACGGTCGGGGAACCCGGTTTCGGCAGCAATTGCGGCGCGCTCAAGCGCGTCGATAGCGCGATCTCGCGAACCGCTGGAATTCAGACTAACGGTCGTCATTTGGGGAGGTGGCCGGGACGGCGTCTCGCGCGTTTCGGGCCGGCCCGTCTAGCACGCTCCGCTGCTCCGCGCGCGAACGAGCCGCCAGAATCCGAGCGAAAGATTCGCAAGTCTTGAAAGCCGAAAACAAGCCAAGCCCATTTGCGTAGAACCTTAGACTGCGCCTCACGCGCACGGTACGCTTCGGTCTTAGCGCTCATGCGGTCAAAATCGACCGATTCCCCGGCAAGAGAGCGGACGCCATGGCAGCGGCGCCTGGCGCAGATCCTATGCCTCGT
Organism: uncultured delta proteobacterium; assembly: GCA_963811985.1. Taxonomy (GTDB): domain Bacteria; phylum Myxococcota_A; class Polyangia; order Polyangiales; family Polyangiaceae; genus FEN-1139. The sequence continues at coordinate 470,137 of CAWEUH010000025.1, read as the reverse complement.
GTTAGGGATTATTGGGTCTTTTCCGATACTTGCAGGACTACTCCTAGGGAACAGTCGGGTCCAGCGCTGGACGGACGCCACAACCGAACACTACCTGCAAAATGAATTCGGCCTCACCGCCAAATATCGAGCCGCCCTGGCTCTTTGGCCGTTAGAACTGCGTGTCAACGACTTGAGAATCGACTCGACATCGGGTCCGCCCGCGGTGCGAGTGCAAAGCGTGCGGCTCCGACCAAGGCTTTTCTCGCTGCTGGCGGGCCGGGCCGATCTAGGTGACGTGCAAGTGCTGGGTCCGGAGATTCATCTCGAATTCCGGCAGGGCAAGCTCGCCAACCTCGCCTATCACCTGCCCCTGGCGCGGCCGCCTTCCAAAGGCAAATCCAGCACCGAGCCACCGTTTGCATCGCTGACGGTTGCAAACGCGAAACTTGATCTCGATGTTGACGGCACGCGCATCCAGTCACAGCAGATCGATGTTGACGTGTTTGCCAAACGAGGACCAACCTTCGATGTTGCGGTCAAAGACGAACGCACCACGATTGACATGCAGCATGAGGTGGCAGCCACGAAGATAAACGCAGCCCACACTTCGCATGATGAAGATGTCTTGTGCAATCTTGAGGTTCACGCGCGGATAGCGCCCAAGAACGTCCGAATCCGGCACCTGGTTATCTCCGGGGTCGCCGATTTGGATCCAAAGAGCGGAACGCGAAGCGCCTGTTTGCGCGCGCCCTCCGACAAGGACCTCGGCCAGATTTCCCTCGATTTGACTGACTTCGTGGTGGACTGGGTCAGCGGAAAAACGACGGTCGCCGGCAAGGTGTCCGCTCGGCTGCCCCTTTCCCCGGTGGATCGATTCGTCAAGTTGCCACCCGTCAAGGGTTGGGTTTCGTTCAATGCGCAAATCAATTGGGACCCAGCTCACGTCCTTCCGAACATGTCGGGTCGGCTCAGTGGTGCGGGCATTCAGCTGGAACGCTACCGCATAGCTGACAAGCTGAATACGGACTTCTCAATCGATCGCGATGTGCTGAACATCAAGCAATCGGAACTCATGTTTGCAGAGGGGCGCACCCTGGTGCACGACACGACGATACGGCCGCTCGAGAAGGACGCGCCGTTTTCGAGTCGTCTCGTCGAAACACACGGCATGACTTTCCCCGGTTTGATGCGGGCTCTTGGAGTCACCGAGCGTACCATCGTTACCTGGAATTTCGGCGACGGACAAATCACGGACGCCAAGGGGCAGCTGGCTCTGCCGTACATCGAAGGACATTTGCGGGTGACACGCGTGATTTCGAGGTATTTGACCGCGCTTTCAACGACCCCGCGCGCCGGCACATGATTGGCGTCTCCAAAGCCTTGGTACGTGGTCGCCTCGTCGTGCAGCCCAATGCTTTTCAGTTTCAAGACACAGTTGCCAGCTTCGGCCAAAGCCAGCTTTACACGCCGCTCGTGTCCATCGGATTCGACAATGCCCTCGACATCGTCATCGACAACAAAGGCGGCTTGGATTATCCGACATCAGCCCAATCACGACGATTCCAATGTCGGGTCGAGCGCGACTTGGCCTCCGCCTAACGGGAAACGCTGCCGATCCCGTGTTGACGGGCAATCTCGCCGTCGAAGACCTCGTGTTTGGCGGCTTCCCGTTGGGCAGTGTTCAATCAGCCAAAGTCCTGTTTCGGCCGCTCAAAGTCGATCTGACCGAAGTGAAGGCAGTCAAGGGCAAGAGCGACTACGTTGTGAATAGCGCGCGGCTTGATTTCGACCACCCTGGGGCTTTGATTGTCGATGCGCAGGCTCAGAGCGCCAAACTCGATGTTAGAGACTTCCTAGCGATGTGGCATTTTGATCATGACCCCCGCTATGAGTCGCTATTCGGATGGGGCAAGACCAACACGCGCATTCATTACGTGCTAGGGGGATCGGAAGATCGCTGCGGCGGCGGCTTTTTGCACATCAACAGCCAAGTGTCCTTGGGTCACTTGGAGATGTTTGAGGAGCACTACGAGTCGGCCGACGCGGACATCGACTTCACGTGGCCTGACATGCGAGCCGGGTACATGGGCGTCAGTCTGGACGTTCCTAGCGTAACGCTCCGCAAAGGCCATGGAGCCATCCTTGGATCGGTGCAAGTGCGACCGGGGGCTGTGTTGACCGCGCATGCGGCGGCTACGTCGATCCCGATTAGGCGCTTTGATGCCCTCGGATCGCTCGGGAGGTTACTCGACGGACACGTCGCTGGCGTCGCGGACGTCAGCGGCACGTTGGACGCGCCACTTGCCGAGGCGCACCTAACTGCCTCACGAATTCTCGTTGGCAGAAACCACTTGGCACCGTCGGACCTCACGGTGAAACTCGAGTCTCCGCCACGTGGCCCCTTGCAGGGCAGAACCAGCCGCTGCGGCAATCCAATTGCACCGGCGTTTGACGCCGCCGAGTATCAAGCGGACAAAGAAATCGGCACTTTCCACGTTGACGGGCAACTCTTCGGACATCAAATCGAGATCGACGACTTTCAAATCAGTCGTCAAAGAAACAAGCATGCGCGCGGCGTGATCGCACTGAAGAACTTCGACCTGTCGGCGCTCAGTGACTTGTTGCCTGCGTCGCAGTTTCAAGACATGTCAGGCAAGATCTCGGGTGAGCTACAACTCACCGACCTACCGTTTGCGGAACCGGCCAAAGTGCGCGGCAAGGTTTCGGGCTTCGGTGCAGTCGTCGAGCGCGGCAATTTGAAACTGTCCGTGCAACCAATGTCGAATGCACTGACGTTCGAAGGCGGCGACCTGGATCTTTCGAATTTGGCGGTGCGGGCGAACTACGGACGAGCTGCAGCTGACTTTCAGATCGCGGCCCATCTGTCGCACCTGGGACACGATCCCCAAATCACAGCGAATCTGCAGCTCTTGCCCATAGACATTGCCATCCTCAAAGGCTTCTTTCCCAAGATCGAGGAATTGTCCGGCAGTCTCAGAGGTAACCTGAAGATCACAGGAGCCCCGGGCCATCCTCGCACGCAAGGCTTGCTGCAGGTCAGCGGTGCAGAGCTCCAGTTGAAAAACCTGGAATGGCCCATCACAAACGCGAATTTGGACGTTGCCATTAATGAAGGTGAACTACGCATTTCGCGTGGAGAGGCAAGCCTTGGCGGCGGCAAGATCCTGCTGTCGGGCGGGGCGCCACTCACGGGGACCCAGCTCGGCCAAGTGCGCCTGGACGTGAACGCCAGCGATGTGCCAGTTCCAGCGACCCTTGGGATAAAGGGTTCTTTTGATGCGCGACTCGAGCTGGGGTTAGACCCCAACGCGGAAACTGTGCGACCTCACCTGGCGGGGATCGTGACGGTCAACGAACTCGAGTACGACCGACCTGTGCGCATGACGGCCGATGTGAGTACGCTGGCTCAGCGCGGGCGTCGCAGCCAGGTAGAAGCTTACGATCCGGAGGATGACAAGCTTGATTTCGACTTGGTAATACACGCTCGCACGCCGATGCGAATCAACAATGATCTCATTGAAGCAGAGCTGGTTCTTGACAAGTCTGGCCTTGAATTGACCGGCACTAATCAAAGATTTGGACTCCGGGGGCAGCTGCAAGCCAAACCGTCCGGGCGCATTCACTTGAGGCAGCACACGTTTGAAATTCGGGAAGGGTCGGTAAGATTCGATGATAGCACGCGTGTCAATCCACGCGTCGATTTGCGCGCGACGACAGAATACCGACGCTATTCCAACCAAGCAGCTGCCGCGACAACGACGGCTGCTGGCGCGCCGACGGGCACGGATACAACAACGAGCGCGACTGGGGGACGCTGGCGAATCACTATGCACGCCCACGGCGACGCCGATGAGCTCCACATCGACCTTACCAGTGACCCGGCGCTCTCACCTGACGATGTATTCATGTTGTTGACAGTGGGTGTTACGCGCACGGAACTGAGCCAAGCGCAGTCGGCGAGCATGGTTTCGAGCGTAGCCCTCGAGGCGTTGGGGACACTCAGCGGGGCCGACAAGACTGTGCGCGAGACAGTCCCAGTCATCGACGATTTCAAATTCTCGAGTGCTTACTCCTCACGAACCGGGCGGACTGAGCCAACCATCACCATCGGAAAGCGGCTCTCCGACAGGATTCGAGCCACGGTGACTAGCGGTCTTGCCGAGTCGAGGGAAGTGCGGTCCAACTTGGAATGGCAGCTCGGCCGCCGCGTTAGTGTCGAAGGGTCGTATGACAACGTCAATGACATTTCCAGCTCGCAACTCGGTAACTTGGGCGCAGATATTCGATGGCGCATGGAATTTCGTTGAAGTGACGCTTGCTTCGCGCGATGTCCCCCATGGAGTGAGCGGGTGGAACGACGTCCGAACCTCTGTCACGCGGAGCTCGGCGCCTTCGCGTAACGGAGCGCGGCCATGTCGCGCACAACGCGTCTGAGATGCTTCATGTCGAAGGGTTTCTCGATGCGAGGATTGCTCACTCGCGAGAGAAACTGAGCGGCTCGAGGTGTGAATGCACCACCGGTCATGAGTACGATGCGCTTCTGGAAACCCGGGTAGCGCCGCGAGACCTCTTCATACAAATCAACACCACTCATGTTGGGCATCAAAAGATCACAAAGCACTACATCAAAATCTTCACGATCCAGGATTTCTAGCGCTGTTTCTGCGCTGGTGGCTACTTCAACATTGTGCTCCTCGGACAAGATCCGGCGGAGCATGGAGACAACAGTAAGCTCATCATCAATGACAAGCACACGCGCTCGTTGCAGGGCTCTTGCAGGCGGGGGTGTCGGCGTGCGAATGGTCGAAACCTGTACCTCGCGATCGATGGGCAATTCTATCCTGAATGTCGAACCCCTACTGATTTCGCTTGATACGCTGATCGCTCCCCCCATCTTCGTGACAATGCTATGACAGATGGGGAGCCCCAGGCCTGTCCCTAGACCGACCGGTTTCGTAGTGAAAAACGGGTCGAAGACCCGATCGAGATGTTCTGCTGCAATTCCAACCCCCGTGTCAGAAATCTCGACCACAACAACATAGTCACCCAAACGCGACACCCGAATTCGCACTACATTGGCCTCTGGTGCGGATCCGGACAGCGCTTGGATCGCGTTGATGAGCAGGTTCAAGAAGACCTGTTCTAGACGGGACGCATTGCCTCGCACCAGGGGAACGTCGTCGAGCATCTCGACGATCTGGCCGCGGTCCATCAATTGGCTACGGGCCACTTTGATGGCGCTCAGCAAGACACGACGCAGTTCTACGGGCCCGATACTCTCTTCGTCAGTTCGCGAAAACGTCCTCAAGTCGCGCACGATCGCGCTTACCCGTTCAGCGCCATGACGGGCCTCACGAAGCCGTTCCAGGAGTTGACCGACCCGATCATCGGATGTCCTCAGTTTGGGTATCTCTCGTATCAAGTACTGAAGATTCAGTAGTACGTAGGCCAACGGGTTATTGATTTCGTGAGCCACGCCAGCCGCCAGCGTTCCGACAGCCGCCAATCGATCAGTCTTGATCGATTGACTTTGAAGCTGTCGCCTACCACTGACGTCACGTGCAATCAGGACTACGGCAGGGGCATTGGCCCAATCGGTTCGGACTAGCAGTGCCTCGACAGGCAAGAAGTGGCCGTCCCGAGCCGCGATTCGCAGCTCAAGCGGAGAACTGAGCCTCTCGCCGCAAAGAACGGCTTCAAGGGCTGCATGCGCCACTTCGAGATCGTCAGATGCTAGGATATGCGGGAGTTCCTGCTGAACAAGGTCTCGTGATGCACAACACCCGACCATTCGAGCCAAGGTTTGGTTTGCGTACACAATGCGTCGGTCAACCAAGACCACCACACCATCAGGTGCTTCGTTAACCAATCGACGAAAGGGGCAGTTGAAGTCCCGGGGCACGAACTCAATGCGCAATTCACGATCCGCTCGAATCAACCAGTGCACGACCAATTCGATGTCGTTGGACGTCGATTCGACGCTAATCCAGTGGACAGGAATGCGAGTGGCGTCGCGACGCACCAGTTCACCCTGTGTGCGAACAACTTGATCGTTCCGTACGATGGTCGATTGTGGACTGAAGAAAGCGTCGCCAATGACTGACGGCTCGACAGGACGTCCTAAGAACTCTGCCTGCGACGTGCCAATCAGATCGACAGCTGCTTGACTGGCGAACACCCAGCATGGCAGTCCTGTTCCCGGGACCTTGGAGCTTACGGCCACGCCAATGCCGGCGTTGCCAGCGGCTGTTACCAGAGCCTCCGCCCACGCCGGCGCCGCGCTGACGTCGGACGGCGAACCAAGAAGGACCATGAAAGGACCATACCACCAAATTCAGTACACTTCATTGTGTGCCACCAACGCTCGGAAGCTTCCCGGCGGCTATCCCTATTTTGGCAACAGTCATGGCACACATACTGGACGTTTCGCAACGATTCTATCGTGTGGAATGACTTGATGCACGAGTCCGATTCGAGATACACCATACGTGTGGGTACGGGTCCTCAATCGACGCGGGTTCTGATCGAACACTTGTACGACCGTATCGTGAAAATACTCCAGGCAGACGCGGAGCATGGAACAGCAGGTTCGATCGACGCAGAAGTGATGGGTGAGCTTTGCTCCCGTCGTGAGACTGCGCTCAAGCTACTTTCACAGGAGTTGGAGGCATCGGCTGGTCAACCTTCGGCGTTGGTCTCGAACCTGATGGACCAGACGCGGCACCACTTGCAGGCTGTCAATCAATTCGCGACGCTGTCCGAGGAGACATGGGCTCGCGTAAGCACACTGCTTACGTCTTGGCTTCGCTCAGTATACGATGGCTTGCGCTCGCCAGGAGGCCCCGACGCCTGCGCGGAATTGCTGAACAGTGCCTGCCAAACACTCATACAAGACCTGGCGTTTCTCCGTCCCCGTGGGGCGATAGGTCGAATCCTGTCAGAGGAATATTCCGCAGAGACGCAACTCAAGGTGCTTCATTTGGAGGGTGCTTCCCTAAGACAACCCGTGCTCGATGTGGGATGTGGACACAGGGCCGTCCTGATCAGATGGCTTCGCAACCAAGCGATCCATGCTTTAGGTATGGACGTATTTGCGCCTCAGATATCTGGTTGTATCGTGGCAGATTGGTTTCAGTTCCCTTGGTTGCCGGAGCAATTCGGCACCGTTGTTGCTCATCAATCCTTCAGCCTCCATTTCCTACATCAGCACCTGCGTCCAAATGGCGATGCGGCAAAGTACGCACATCAATTCATGCTAATTCTGCGTTCGTTGATGCATGGTGGACGCTTGGTGTACGCGCCCGGCCTGCCTTTCATCGAGCAGCACCTGCCGCCCGCGCAGTACAGGGTTACGCGTTACGCTGTCGAATGCCTTCCCCTACACGAAAGCGCCGCGAAGTTCCTCTCGCAGAACCTTGGCGAGAGTCCAATGTACGCCTGTCACGTTGAACGCGCCTGAAGCGACAGTTGCCTGCATGAAGCAGGCTCCTTGCCGGCAAAACGTAGGGTCCAGCCGGCACTGGCGCCCGCTCGACTGCAAACGTGCCGTACGCGAAGTTGATCTCCCACCTACGTGCTGGCCTTGGCGACTGGCGCAGGGGCAAAAACGCGGCACAATGAGGTCGCGTGAAACCGCATTCAATGGTGCAAGTGGCGTTCGCAATTGTTGCGGCGGTCGGAGTGTTCTCGTTTGTCCGAACGGCGCAGGACGGCGAATTGAGACGTCAGTGTCTGCCACTTTGCCAAGTGGCGCCGCGCTATGCCAACACGAACCGACGCGTCCCAAGTTTTCATCTCCAGCGTCTGGGCGGTGGCTCTGCTCGCATGAGCGACTGGCGCGGTCGAGTCGTGGTTCTGAATTTCTGGTCAGTAACATGTGCGGAGTGTAAGAAGGAACTTCCCAGCCTTGCCCAGATTGCCCAAACGCTCAAGGCTCGCGGGGACGCCGAAGTGGTAACAATAACACCTGATGAGTCGGTGGATGACGTGAAGAACATGCTGGCAGCCACGGTGGGAAACAATCCGCCTTTCGAGGTACTATTGGATCCGGGGTCACGCGTGATTACGGACCAGTTCGGTACGAGGCTCTATCCCGAGACATGGTTCATCGACAAGGACGGCACTATTCGGGCCAGGATCGATGGTGCCCGGGACTATTCGCAGCCTGTGTACTTGGAGTTCGTGAAAAGCCTGCTCGACCGAAACACTTGCGACATTGAGTTTGCGTTGGGTCAACCCAAGGGTGAGCAGACTTGGCTTTGCGACGAAGCAAGTAGCTAATTTCGGCGAATAGTTCGCAAATCTTGGAAAGACTTCGCGAATTGCCGCTCCCGGGGTCGGGTCCAAGTGCGAGCACTTCGGCTGAAGATCAACACCGAAGAGCGGCCAAAACGCAGGCCTCCGCCAGGATGTGCGGGCGTCGTGCCAGGAAAGCTTACGGTCGTAGTGCTAGTTGCCTTCGTACTCGCAGCGAGCATCTTTCGTTTCCATCACGACAACGCGCTCGAGACCCTGCAGCCGCCCCGCAAAAAACTCCCAAATGTAACTTGCAAGGTTCTCACTCGTGGGGTTTTCGAGGCCGGGAATCTCGTTGAGAAAGTGATGATCAAATGCCTGGTAGAGCGGCTGCCAGAGTGCGTCAATCTCGCCGTAGTCCAGGCACCAGCCGAGATTTGGGTCCACAGAGCCACGTACCACAATCTCGACGCCGTAACTGTGCCCGTGTACCCTCGCGCACTTGTGACCGGCGGGCACGCAGGGCAGCTGATGCGCAGCTTCGAAGGTGAAAGAGCGAATGAGACGAACGTGCACGAAATGGGTGTAGCAGAAAGTTGACCGCGCGCATTGTCAAAAACGAAGCAAACGCACGGAGCGCCAATTGGTTTGACAGCCCAAAGAGCGATGCCGCTGACGACGAAAGGTCGATGGGTCAAGAACGTGATACCGTGTAACCCGTGTTGCAGACTCCGTCAGAGACTAGCCGTCTGGAATCACGCTTGCTCAAGAAAGTGGCTCGCGCCAGTAGTGACTTCAATCTGATTGAACCCGGCGACAGGATTCTGGTTGCCATTAGTGGCGGCAAAGACTCTCACGCGCTTCTGCACTTGCTCGCGCTAATCGCCCGCCGCGCGCCATTTCGCTATTCACTGATCGCCATGAACATCGACCAAGGGCAACCTGGGTTTCCAAAAGAAGTCCTGCCCAACTACCTTGCCGCCAGGGGATACGACTATCGCATCGTTACGGAAGACACGTATTCCGTGGTCAAAGAGAAGATACCTCCAGGCAGAACCACCTGTTCACTTTGTTCCCGCCTACGACGCGGCATGCTCTATACGCAGGCTGCACAGCTCGGGGCTACGAAAATCGCCCTCGGTCATCATCGAGATGACTTCATCGAGACGTTGTTGCTGAACATTCTGTATTCAGGTCAAATCAAAGCCATGCCGGCGCGGCTTGTCAGCGACGACCAGCAGCACGTCGTGATCCGACCGCTTGTCTACTGCACAGAAGGCGAGCTTGCTCAGTACGCCGGTGAACAAGAGTTCCCGATCATTCCGTGTTCGCTCTGCGGCAGCCAGCCGAATTTGCAGCGACGCCGAGTGAAGGAGCTGATTGCCCAGCTGTCCAGTGAGAATCCCAACGTTCCAAACAACTTGATGGCAGCCCTGCAAAACGTGCGGCCGTCGCAACTACTCGATCGAGTGTTGCTCAGCGGACAGTCAAGCGCAAGTGCCGAAGATGCTAAGGTAGTATTGTCCAACGTCGATTCTCGATTGGTGGGGAATTCGGGTGTTATCCCTCTCGCCGATGGTAACAGAATCACGGGTCGCCCATCTGGCGGGGGTGTGTAACGCGCAATCGACGAGCGCCGACGTCGGACATTTCCGCCTTCGTCTCGTCGGGGTGGTGACCAATTGACGCAAATGCCTCACGAAATGCGGCAAAAGTGCCGCCGGCTTGCAGGGCTTCAAGAACAGCACGTCCTTCTTCGGCTTGTCCCTGCGACAATACATGCTCAACCCATGCCCACCGAGAACTGGTTGGTCGAACCTCAGCGCGTCCAGCCAATTTCGACCGGAGCCGGTTGAGACGACATTGAACAGTAGCCACGCCGGCAAATGGCAACCCGTCGAGCGGGGTGTTTCGCTTGGCACAAAACGGGGAAATACCCAAAGTCACGGGAATGATTTCTGACAAAGATCCGACAAGCGAAGCGCATTCGTCGATATCTGCATCCGTTTCCCCGGGCAACCCGAGCATGAGGTAGAGTTTCACCTTTTCTATTCGATGAGCTCGGGCCAGCTGCGCTGCCCGAACATAGTGGGCGGCCCGCCCTCTCCGATCGATCTGTTTGCGCAACCGCTCACTCGCACCGTCCAAGGCCGTGGTCAGAGTACGGTACCCAGCTCGTGCAAGGGCAGCAACGAACGACTCGTTCAATTTGTCCGGCCTCAAGCTAGATAGGCCGACATTGCAGCCGCGATCAACCAGGCTATTGACGATGTCTACGATGTGCGGATGGTCACTCACCGCCGCCCCAACAAGGCCCACTCGTCGCACATCTTGCGGAACGCTGCCGATGATCTTTGCGCGGTCAATAATGCGCATCCCGCCATTTGTACTACGCCGCATGACGCAGTAGGTGCATCCCCGTGAGCAGCCGCGCGCGGCTTCCACGAGAAACATGTTCGACAGCTCCGTATCAGGCGTTCGAATTGGACCACATGCGGGCAAAAAGCAGTCATCCGCGCGGGCCAGAACTGCGGGCTTCGAGGCATCGATGCTCGGTACAACAATGCTGGGGCAGCGCGACAATGATTCAAGCAGATCGGCTCTCGAACTCGAATTGGCGGTAACTTCAAGCGCCCAGGGCAGAGTGTTTTCGCATTCCCCCAGCAATACCGCGTTGACGTAAGGAAGAAGTGGTTCCGCATTGGAAAAGGTCAGTGGCCCGCCAGCGAATACCAACGGAAATGCGTGCCCACGCCGCTCCCGCAATGCCGGGATTCCACCTGCTTCCAACATGCGAATCAGCCCGCAGAGCTCCAGCTCATACGCGACACTGAAGGCCAGTACAGAGAACTCCTGCATTTGCCGCTCGCCCTCATAGCTCAGAGGACGTTCGTCACAGCCCAGGCCTACGGATTCACGATCAGGATGAAAGATGCGCTCACAACACCAGTTCTGCGTCGATTGGATCAGACCGTACACAGTCTGGTAGCCTAGAGAACTCATGGCCACGAAATACGGGGAAGGATAGACCAGCCCTGCGCGAAACGGGGCGTCCTTCACGATGCGCCCCACTTCCGAATCAAGTCGGTGGCGAATTAGGCTTCGAGGCGTCGTATTAATAGCGAGTTGACCCTAGCATGGCCATGACTCCAAGGCACGATCCCCCAAAAGCGCTATGTTCCACCGGCATGGTCGTCGTTGTTCGCCGGGCGCTCACTAACGTGGGAGGTAAGATCGAGATTGACCGCGGTAGTGAAACAGACAGGACATTGCTTAATGCGGCACTGGACGTAAGAGCGGATGATCCCTACGTAAGAAGCCACTTGCACGGTTTTCATGCGTATCCGGCACGGTTGCACCCTGTTACGGCACGGCGATTGGTAGAGGGGTTGGTTCGCCCCGGTGAATGCGTTTTGGATCCATTCTGCGGCAGCGGCACTACGTTGGTGGAGGCGTTGGCTGCGGGGCGTGATGCTACCGGGCTCGACGCCAACCCGCTCGCCGTCATGCTCGCCTCATACAAGGCGCACAAGACTCGACCGACAGAGAGAAAGCAACTCGTAGAATGCGCTAAGACCATCGCCGAAGCCGCCGAGGCGCGTCGAAAGAGCCGCGCTGGCCCGTCGCGACGATATCCGGCGGCTCAAGCCCGCCAGTTCGACTCGCACATGTTGCTTGAATTGGACGGCCTTCTGGCAGGCATTCGCCAAGTCACCGATCGATATTGTCAAGCTGGTCTGATGCTGGTCCTCTCTTCAATTGCAAATAAGTTGAGCCGGCAAACGAGCGACACGGTGCTGCGTCCAAGCCAGCGCCGATTGGCGGCCGGTTTCGCCATAAGACTTTTTCACAGAAAGGCGCAAGAGCTGGCGCGACGCCAGGCTGAGTTCGCCGCGCTGATCGAGACGCGTTGGAAGCACCAATTTGATGTTAGGTTGGGCGACGCCAGGCGACTGCCCTTCCGCAACGGTTCATTTGCAGCCATCATAACGTCTCCTCCGTATCCCGGCATATACGACTATGTCGAACACCATCGACTTCGCCTGCAGTGGCTGGGATTGGATGCGCGCTATCTAGAACGACACGAGATCGGAGCTCGGCGACGGATTTGCTCCCCCAATTCATCGCGCAACAGGTACCCTTTGGAACTTGAACTATGCCTCAGGGAAATGGGCAGGGTCCTACGCCCTAGAGGCACGGTTGCCCTTGTAATTGCCGATACGATCATTGACGAAAGCGCGTGGTACGCGGACAAAGCGATAGAATCGATTGCCCGCTCTGCTGGTTTGACACTTGAGGCCGCCGCGGCGCAATCTCGACCCCATTTCCACGGTGCCTCAGCCTTCGGCCCGCGGCCACGTTGTGAGCGCTTACTCCTACTCCGTCCCAAGTAGGACCAGCGCTGAGCCGCCTGCAAATGCTGTACATGCGCACAGTTCCCTTTGTGCTACAACGACGGGGCGTGGATCATTGGTGTCCCGCTAAAGTAACCTCCCAGCCATGCGCATTCATACGGCCACTATCACGCGTCTTAGGGATGCGCTGCTGCAGAGCGGGCGTCGCCCAAGTATCGTCATTAGTCCAGCCTACGAGACGTTGGCGAGGAGTGGACTGTTGAGCCCAGAGGAAACAGCAGCCGTCGAACGAATCGATCCCCTAGCAGAAACCATGTACCTAATGATGACGGCCGACGGGGAAATATCCGAAGTCGAAAAAGATGCATTACGTGGCGCAGTTCGCGGACTGGCGGACAATCTCATCCGTACCGGTACGATCAACGTGATGCTAGAGACGTTCGCCACAAAACTTCGTGAACACGGTCGAGATGCGCGCCTTCAAGAAATTGCCGAGGCGCTATCGGACAGCCCGCACGAAGCTGAGAGCGCATTCTCTCTCGCAGCAGCCATCGCGCTAGCCGACGACTCTGTACACGACTCGGAAAACGAATTTATAAACCAGCTCGCGGAATGGTTTGGGATTTCGGCGACACGAGCCGAAGAAATCCTGGACAAACTGGCCCGGGATCAGGACGCGGGCGACTAGTCCACCGACTTCGACCGCTTGTGACGCCGAAGTCCTCGTTCAATGCCCTGCGCTACGGTTTCGAGCACAATTAGTCTCGCTGTGAGCTTATCGTTTGCGGGAACAACAGTCCAAGGTGCGTCTTTCGTGCTTGTCAGGATGAGCAGGTCTCTGAGTACCGTTTCGTAGTCGCCCCAACGAGCTCGATTTCGCCAGTCTTCCTCTGTGATCTTGTATTTCTTCTCCGGCGTGTCTCCTCGTGCCGTGAATCGAGCTAGCTGCTCATCCTGGTCAATATGCAGCCAGAACTTGAGCACGACCATGTGCGCGTTGAAAAGGGCGCGCTCCATATCGCAGATCTCTGTGTAGGCGCGCATCCAGTCCGAGCGCGAACAGAACCGTTCAACTCGTTCGACAAGCACCCGCCCATACCAACTGCGATCGAAAATCGCAATGTGACCCGCCTTTGGCATCCGTATCCAGAACCTACGAAGGTAGTGCTGTCGACGCTCAAATTCCGTTGGTGCCGCCACCGGAATCACCTCGTACCCGCGTGGATCAAGACCAGAAACCAAGCGTCGGATGCAACCCCCTTTGCCTGCAGCATCCCAACCTTCGAACACAATGGCCACGCCAATACGTTCACGGTAGATACGATGCTCCAATTCCCGGAGTCTGTCCTGAAGCTCATCCAAGCGCAACTTGTAGGTTTCCCGTTCCGTTCGTTGGGACAGATCAACGGCTTCCAGAGGACTGGAGCCGCTCGTTACCCGTTCGCTGACGGCATCGTCGTTTGCAACGACGGGCCCGGGCTTTCGCGCCAAACGGCCGCCAAGCGCAGCGATCATCGACTGAAAGACACTGATCGTAACATTGCGCTTGTTGCATGCTGATATGATCTGCCACGGCGATGCGCTGCATTGCGTGGCCTCTATGGCCAACCCGATCGTCTCAAGCCATTCGTCATAGTGGCGATTCTGTTCCAGATCGTGCTTGTCCACGCGCCACGCCGTGGCGGGTTTCGCTCGGAGCTTCTTGAAGCGACGGCTCTGTTCCTTCTTCGAAATATGCAGAAAGAACTTTAGTAGGAGCAGTCCAGAGTCGGTAAGGGTGCGCTCGAATGCCAAGACGTCGGCCACTGCTTCGCCGCGTCCATCCGATGAGTCAGGGCTGAAGAGCCTATCGTACCAGCTGCGATCAAAGATTGCGATATTCCCCGCCTGGGGTAGCTTGCGCCAGAACCGCCAAAGATGTGGATGGAAACGCTCTTCTTCGGTGGGCGGCTGTATTGTGTGCACCTGAAATCCTCGTGGATCGAGTGCCAACAGCAACGAGTTGATCGCAGTGCCTTTTCCCGCTGCCTCCCAGCCTTCGAACACGACGACGACTGGTATTGCTGCGGCGCGTATCTCCCGTTGCAGCCGACCGAGCTCTCGACTGAGAGTCTCTATTTGTGTTTCGTAGTCAGCAGGTGGCAACTCGACATGCTGTTTCAGTGCTAGGAATACTGAGCTAGTCATGTGGCGTCCACTTTGGTCAGACTATCGTCATGAGTGTGCAAAATGCGGTCGGGCAACATTAAGAGCGCTCCCAACGGCGGCAAGTTCAAGACTAGACTCTGTGGACGACCGTGGCACCAGACATTCTGAGTTTCGTAGCTCTCGACTGGGTAACAACCGCTACCGCCAAAACGCGTGTCATCTGAATCTATGACGCAATGCCACTGACCGGCCTCGGGAGCACCAATCCGGTAATTCGGTCTTGGCACGGGTGTGAAGTTGAAGATGACAATGGCAGGGTCCAACCCGTCGCGGCGTATGAAGCTCAAGACGGTGTTCTCACGATCATTGAAATCAATCCACTCGAAACACTCAGGGTTTGGGTCGGAATGCCACAGAACTGGGAGGGACAGGTAGACTTCTCCAATGGTTCTTATGAATTCGCGAAGCGTTACTCGATCCGGGAGTTCTGCCAAGTGCCAATCAATACTCGTCTCTACGTTCCACTCACGTCCTTGCGCAATCTCGGCGCCCATGAACAATAGCTGTTTGCCAGGCCGCATGTACTGGTACATCATGAGCAGACGAATGTTGGCCATTTTCTGCCAATGATCCCCGGGCATTTTCGCGTAGAGCGCGCCCTTTCCATGGACCACTTCGTCGTGAGAGATTGAGTTGATGAAACGCTCGGTGTTCTCGTATACCATCGAGAACGTCAGTTGATCGACATGGTACTTGCGATGCACCGGATCGCGGGTGAAGAAGAACAAGGTGTCGTGCATCCACCCCATGTTCCACTTGAATGTGAAACCCAAGCCACCCCATGCTGCTGGATGCGACACACCGCCCCAGGCGGTAGATTCTTCCGCAATGGTGCAAGCACCAGGCGCTTCGTCTTCAATCGCCACGTTGAATTGACGCAGAAAATCGATGGCCTCCAGGTTCTCACGCCCGCCGTAGGGGTTCGGTAGCCAATCCCCCGAGCGTCGACTGTAGTCGAGGTAGAGCATTGACGCGACAGCGTCCACCCGCAGCCCGTCTACGTGAAATTCGCGCAGCCAGTACAGTGCATTGGCAATCAAGAAGCTGCGAATTTCGGGGCGTCCGTAATTGAAGATCAACGTGCCCCAGTCGGGATGTTCACCTCTCCGATGATCGTCATGCTCGTACAGGGCCGTTCCATCGAAGCGCCTGAGCGCAAAGTCATCCTTTGGGAAATGCGCGGGTACCCAGTCGATGATGACACCAATATTGGCACGATGCAGCGTGTCCACGAAGTATCGGAAATCATCGGGTGTGCCATAGCGAGTCGTTGGCGCAAAGTAGCCCGTCACTTGATACCCCCACGACGGATAGAAAGCATGCTCCGCGATGGGCATGAGTTCGACATGAGTGAAGCAATACTTGCGGCAGTGCTCAACGAGCAACGGCGCGATCTCGCGATACGTGAGCCAACGGTTACCCTGCTCCGGTACGCGAGCCCAGGAGCCCGAAATGAAGTTCGTAAATGATCATGGGTTCCCGCTGCCAGTCCCGGTCGGTTCGCTTGCCCATCCAGCCGCCGTCGCCCCACTCGTATTGCGATTCCACGACTCGCGACGCTTGTGCAGGCGGCATTTCCATCGCGAATGCCATTGGATCGGTCTTGCGGCGTAGCCAGCCCTCTTTGGTCTTAAGTTCGAACTGATACAACGCTCCGGCTTCGACGCCAGGGACAAAGAGCTCCCACACACCCGAGCTTCCAAGGCAGCGCATCGGAAACAAACGACCGTCCCAATCAGAGAAATCGCCAATCAGCGAAACGCGTTTGGCGTTTGGCGCCCAGACCGCAAACGAAGTGCCACGCTCGCCATCGATTGTCCGAGCATGTGCCCCAAGGACTTCCCACAACCTTCGATGAGTTCCTTCGTTGAAAAGATGCAGATCGACGTCGCCAAGCGTGGGAAGAAACCGATATGGGTCGCTGCGCTCGATGCGGTGCCCATCAGGGAATTGAAACTGAAACCGATAGCGGATTGGCAAGCGCGTCCCTGCGAGGAACGTTGCAAATATCCCGTTGCCCAGGTTGGTCATCATGCGTTCTTCGCCTCCGACGACGACCCACGCCGCATCCGCTCCCGGCTGGTAGCCTCGGATGATCGAGCCAAGCACACCCCCGACCTCAACAGGATGGGCTCCCAGATAGGCATGCGGTTGCGCATGTTCAGTTGAAGATATCAGCCGAAACTGATCTGGATCACCGCGAAGAATTGCGACGTTGTCGTGAACTTGACTGGCATTAGTCATAGGGTGGCCCGATCGTAACACAAGAGCGCAAGCGAGTGGGGAGCAACCGTCAATCCGTCGTCGCGAACGGGCCGTCGAGAGTGCAGAGTCGTATTGAGCAGTTCTCGCCAGTTACCTTTGTTCCGGAATCGCGGCAACACGAATGCTTTCGAGCGATTGCTAGCATTGACCGCGAGAAGAAGCATTGGACCCAGAACGCGCTGCCCCAAATCATCGACTTGGTCGGCACCGCCCCCTTGGACCAGCATACCTAGACTTCTCGTCCGCAAGTTCGCCCAATCCTCGACTTCCATTTCACAGCCGTCGAATCGAAGCCAGGTAACGTCCTTGAGTTTCGATGAGTCCACGGCTCGCCCCGTGAAGAACTTCCGACGACGCAGAATTGGGTAATTGCGAACGATGTGAAACAGCTCACGCGTGAAATCAAGCATTTCGCGGTCGGTATCGGAAAGCTTCCAGTCAACCCAGCTCGCCGAATTGTCTTGACAGTACGCGTTGTTGTTTCCTCGTTGGCTTCTGCCCATCTCGTCACCGGCCGTCAAGAGCGGTACACCCTGCGAGAACGCCAACGTGGCCAGCATATTTCGCTTGATTCGCTCGCGAAGGCGACGCAGCGTGGGGGCAGAAGTGTTCCCCTCGGTGCCCCAATTGCGACTGAAGTTCTCGGATGCGCCATCGCGATTGTCTTCGCCGTTGCCGAGGTTGTGTTTGCGTTCGTAGCTTACCAGATCATGTAACGTGAACCCGTCGTGGCACGTTACGAAGTTGATGCTGGCTAGTGGACTGCGCCCGTTTGCCTGAAAAAGGTCGCTCGAGCCAGACAGGCGTGAGGCCAATTCTGGTACTTGACCTTCGTCGCCCCTCCAAAATCGCCGCACGCAGTCGCGATAGCGACCGTTCCATTCGGACCAACCCGGAGGAAACGCGCCCAAACGGTATCCACCGGGACCCAAATCCCACGGTTCAGCAATGAGTTTCACCTGGGACAATACTGGATCTTGCTGGATCGTCATGAAAAAGCGCGACAAGGAATTGAACTCCGTCGGATCGCGCGCTAGTGTTGTTGCCAGATCGAAGCGAAAGCCGTCAACATGCATTTCGACGACCCAGTACCGCAGGCTGTCAAGGACCAGCTGCAACACGCGAGGGTGCAGCAAATTGAGGCTGTTGCCACATCCCGTGAAATCCTCAGTTCGCCGCCGATCATGCGCCATAAGGCGGTAGTAGGACGCGTTGTCGATGCCCCGAAAGCAAAGTGTGGGCCCTAGTTCATTGCCCTCACCGGTATGGTTGTACACAACATCCAGCAGTACCTCAAGGCCCGCGCGATGAAATGATTTGACCATGGTCTTGAACTCCGTGACCTGTTGACCACGGCAGTCGGTTGCGAAGCGTGCATCCGGTGCAAAGAAACCAATACTGTTGTAGCCCCAGTAGTTGACCAGTCCAAGATTCAGGAGCCGCTGATCATGAGCGGCCTGATGCACAGGCAACAACTCGACGGCTGTAACACCGAGTGCCGCCAAATGCTCTAGAACCCTTCCTGAGACCAGTCCCAGGAATGTGCCGCGAAGCGGCGGCGGCACGTCGGGATGATTGATCGTCATGCCCCTTACATGACACTCATAAATCAATGTCCGACTCCACGGTGTGCGTGGCGCTTGGTCGTCACCCCACGTGAAAGTGTCATCTAGAACAATGCAACGCGGCATGGCGTCCGCACTGTCCGTGTCGTCAAATGCTAGATCGGCCTCCGAGGAATCTTGCTCGTAGCCAAAGGTCGCTTTCGCCCATGTGACTTGTCCCGCAATTGCTTTGGCGTAAGGGTCCAACAGAAGCTTGTTCGAATTGAATCGGTGTCCCTGTACCGGAGCGTAGGGGCCGTGGACTCGATACCCATAGAGCTGCGAGGGGCGAATGTCCGGCAAGTAGCCGTGCCAAACGTTGTGGGTCCTTTCCGGCAGCGTGACTCGCCCCATTTGCCGACTAGGGTTGCCTGTCTCATACAAGCACAGTTCAACACGTTCAGCGTGTTCCGAGAACAGTGTGAAGTTGACACCTTCGCCATCCCACCTTGCCCCAAGCGGGTACGGCTGCCCCGGCCAAACTCGAAGTGTCAAGCGAGCCACCTTACACGGTCGCATTGAACAATGTCCACTTGCTCCGCACAGGCTCGCGTTTCAAGGTCTGACCGGTGCTGCACAATGTCGTTTGGTAAATACATTCCCGAAGGTCCGGATTGTCTCTGACAAATTCGCGCGACCAATATCCTAGCACGACGGTCTAACCCTCCGACGCCGATTGCCGCGGAGGATCCGATCGTAGCGGCGTTTTTGCGATGCAGCCAGAGCGAAATCCGTCACTAGCCCGTCTTTCACTGGGAAGCAGCCCCACTCAAGCGATGCCTGCGTCACCTGCGGCGAACTCTGCGAATTGTCAACGAACTTGGTCGGAGCGAGTCAACGCTGCCGAACCAGTCGAAGCACATGCCCGACTCGTTCGCTTGGATCAAGGCGCACATAGTTGCGGCGCCCGCGCCACGTGTGACGAACCGCGGTCAGCAGATCTTCCACTTCAAACATCTGGTCTTCACCAAGACCCAATTCTTCCAACGGGACGTGCACCATACATTCGTGCATGCGCTGAGGATCGAGATTAATAACGATGATGAGGTCGTTGCCCGGTGCGTGCTTGGAGAAAGCGATGATTTGTTCGTATTCGGTTAACAGGAAGCGAAGATTCCCTAGGATTCCCAGCGCGGGATTTTCCTTGCGGATTCGGTTGAGTCTAGCGATGTCGTGCTTGATATTGCCAAATTGGTTCCATTTTCGTTGCCGAATCTCGTACTTTTCGGAATTCAGGTACTCTTCGCTGCCCGGCGCAACGGTTCGATTCTCACAGAGCTCAAAGCCACTGTAAATTCCGTACGACGGAGACAGCGTTGCAGCCAATAGCAGCCGAATCCTAAACGCCGGCCGCCCACCGGTTTGTAGGAATTGGTGCAGTATGTCGGGCGTGTTGGTGAAGAAGTTTGGCCGAAAATACTCGACGTTCGGTTTTTGAGTTAACTCGGTCAGGTAGTCGCGAATCTCCCAAGCGGCATTCTTCCAAGTAAAGTACGTGTAGCTTTGAGAGAAGCCGTGCTTCAAGAGGCCCTTCATCCGATTGGGTCGTGTGAATGATTCGGATAGAAAGACAACGTCCGGGTGACGCAAACGGACTGCGTCGAGAAGCCATTTCCAGAAGGCAAAAGGCTTGGTGTGAGGATTGTCGACCCTAAAGATCTTTACGCCATGTGAGATCCAAAACAGCAGTACGTCAAGGCACGCCTTCCACAGATTCTCCCGATCGGTGCACCAGAAGTTGATAGGGTAGATATCTTCGTACTTCTTGGGCGGATTCTCGGCGTATTGAATTGAACCATCGGCGCGTATGAAGAACCATTCGGGGTGCTCTTTGCACCAGGGATGATCCGGTGAACATTGCAGCGCATAGTCGAGCGCGATCTCTAGCCCAAAATCTCTGGCAGTGCGCACGAGCTGGTCGAAGTCGGAAAGTGTACCAAGTTCAGGATGCACGGCCATATGACCGCCTTCGGAGGATCCAATGGCCCATGGACTTCCGACGTCCCCTGGCTGCGCGATGCGCGCGTTGTTGCGTCCCTTGCGATGGGTGATACCGATCGGGTGGATGGGTGGCAAGTAAATGACATCGAAGCCCAGAGCGGCCAGTTCCGGCAGCCTCTCCTCGACGTCCACAAACGTGCCATGGCGACCAGGGATTGTGCTCTGCGAACGAGGAAACAACTCGTACCAGGCACCGACCAATGCAATCTCGCGTTCAACAAGTACCTTGAGAACGCGATCGTAACGCGTCAGTTCGTCCGGGTGCAACGGCCCCGCTGCCATTAGGAGGGTATCCGTGGACTGGGCCGCAGCAATTCGGTCATCCAATCTCACCGTTGTGTCGGAGATGCGGCGGCTGGCTGCACGCAGTCTGGCCGCCGTCTCAGGGCTTCGATGCTTGGCTGCCAAATTCAGCAGTGCTGCGCCGTCGAGAAGCACTGTCGAAACGTCCTGTCCCGCACCCAATCGCTTTCGTAGATCGCGGACCCAGCTGCCATATCGGTCAGGCCAAGCTTCGATGACGTATTCCCATAATCCAAGCCGATCAGTGCAGAACTGTGCATGCCACCGATCCGGTTCATACTGATATTCGAGTTTGACCCGTTTCCAGTCACCATCGCCAGGGCCACGAAATAGCAGACGGCCGTCTATCTCGTCATGCCCGTCCTTGTAGATGTCCGCTTCGACACGAACCGTTTCGCCCAACACGCGCTTGACTGGATGGCGACCTAGTTCGAGTTCCGGTGTGACGCGCTCGATCACTAATCGTGGCAGCGCAGTGAAAGCATTGCTCATCGCTGTTGCAGATGTGCCCGGATTCAAGTGGCCCGCACGTCAGCTGGACCGTCGAGCACGACGCGCGGCAGTGTTCACGCACTCGGGCCGTTCGTCAAGTGCCAAGCGGCCTGTAGACCAGATCGGCCTGCGCGCGTGCCTCCTTTCACGATCGAAGCCTTCAAGGTTGCAACGGTTGGGCTATCTTCGAGCTGAATTCCAATAGTTTCGAATAGTTGACCTATGTCTGGCGTGGCACATTTCATGCTGTGCTCTCCAGGCAACGTTTGGCAAGAGCCCAACTTGTCAACTCCTTGACGAATGAAGCCAGGCTCCCCTGATCCAAGTCACCACGAAGATACACATGAGGGAGATTGTGCGGTGGATCTTGGTGACACGGCGGCAGCCTGCTGCACACCCGAATCGAAATTGGACTCAACGATGAGACCCATTGGGCAAGCGCAGTGTCCGCGATTGCTGCTGGCATGTCCGGACGATGCATTGCGGCAGGTGCTACTGCCTTTGTTCGAAACCATGGGCACGGCCTCGATTTGCGAGGCTGAAGACGGCCACGAGATGGACCGCTTGCTCACGAACGATGGCCCTTTCAACCTCGTAGTCAGCCAGGCCTCACTCCCGGGTTCAAGGGGATTGGAAGTGCTCACTAAGGCTCGCGAAAGAGGGGATGATACCCCGTTCATTCTCGTGCAGTCCGTGCACCAGAACTTCGTCAGAATCACGATTGGCGGAGGCCAACATTCGATTGTTTCAACTCGACTCGTAAACGTCGTAGCGCTACTCGATCTGGTGAGGCAACTGTTGTTCGGCGAATTGCCGTCGTCCCGCTTCCTCTAGCGTACATCAGCCAGACTGTCGGGGCCCGACTTGGCGCACAGCATCCTGAAAAGCTAGCTCAAGATCTAAGCGCTCCTCGTCCTGGAATCGGTAATCTGTACCTCGATCCTGGACCTACGGCTTGTTCTCGGTTGGAGCCGACGAGGTAATGGGCTCGGCAGTCTTTGATGCGGTCACCGCCGACGCCTGCTTTGCGGGTTCGGTGACTGAGGTCGATGCCTGGGCCAATGGAATTGATGCATCAGGAGCCTTCGGGGCATCGATTGGCAGCGGCGGGTGTCGAGCAGCGGCCGACCCCGAAGCTCGCACTGGACTTCTCCCTTTCTTGTCGTGAGTCGTTCTTGTTGTGCGCGTCATGGGCACGCCGATTCGCGCCGATTCGACGGCACCCAATCCGGTAAGGCTAGCAGCGACGCTTGCGCTTGGTGCCCCTGTCGCTGAAGCGACGACAAAACCACTTCTGAATTGGCTGCCGCGTTTGGACGTTCGGTACCACAGCCCAGTTCCGATGATCATGCCAAGCAGCAGGGCGACGAATGCTACTGACTTGAAGGGTTGAGCAACGCGTCTCGTAACCGGCACC
Source organism: uncultured delta proteobacterium (assembly GCA_963811985.1). Lineage (GTDB taxonomy): Bacteria > Myxococcota_A > Polyangia > Polyangiales > Polyangiaceae > FEN-1139. The sequence continues at coordinate 447,254 of CAWEUH010000025.1, read as the reverse complement.
GGATCGATTGGTTTGAATAGGGTTTCAGCAAGTTCCAACGACCTTTGCCCGGACTTCCCAACTTCCAAGTTGGGCTCAGACGCCACGATTGCCGACACGCTAAGCTGAGATGCATCGCCCGGTTCGACCCGATCGTCAGATATCACGAGCGATGTTTCACGATCGTTGCCCCCTGCGACATCGCGAAGCGCCTGGGCCAGCTCGCGTGCCGATTGAAATCGCCTTTCTTGATCGCGCTCCGCTGCTCGAGCGAACCACTCATCGAAACCGGCTGGGACGGGTGCCAATTGTGAAGGTTTTGTGATATCGCGGACACATATTTGAAGCACCAGATCGCCGAGTGCATTGCCGGTGAACGGGCGGTGCCCCGTGAACATCTCAAAGGCAATGACGCCAAGCGCCCATAGGTCTGAACGGAAATCAACGGTCTTGTTCCCCTGGACCTGCTCAGGACTCATGTAGTGCGGCGTTCCGATCAGTGATCCAGTCCTCGTTTGCGTTGATTCATCGGCAGGTATGGGACTTTTGATCTTCGCCACACCAAAATCGAGAACCTTGGCCACTTCGTCGTCTTCATTGCGCACCAAAAACACGTTCTCGGGCTTCAAGTCGCGGTGCACGATGTTGCTCTCATGCGCGCGGCTGATGGCACGTGCAACGTGCGTTACAATTCGCAAAGCTTCGGAAGGTGCCAAACGGCCGACGCGATGCAACCGTTCGGCCAGATTCTCGCCCTCGAGAAGTTCCATGGCGATGAAGGGCTGCTCACCTTCCACCCCGTAGTCCAGTATTTGCACCACATGGGGACTGCGAAGCGCGGCCGCTGCTTGCGCTTCACGTAGAAACCGTTCAAGCGCCCCTGCCTGGCGAGCGATACTCAAATCAATGAGCTTGACGGCGACGGGTGCTCCCAAAATGAGCTGCTCGGCGCGCCAGATCGTGCCGAACCCCCCTTCGCCGAGCTGGCGCTCCAGGCGGAACCGACCGCCCAACACTCTTCCCGCTTGTGACTCTGGCTCACCCATTCGACGCAGCGACAATAGCGCTCGCGAAGCCAATGTACAGTGTTCGTTGACTGGCCACTTGTCACAACAGTCGCTAGCGACCAACGCCCTGGTAACGAGGCAACAGCAAAGATGGAGCACTTCTGCGCACTTACGTCGCAATCGTGGTACACTCCGCGGCCATGAAGAGACTTCCCTTCGGACCACCTCTTGGACTAAGAATCATCCCGGAGGCAGTTGTGGATTCGACGTTGCTCTGGTTTAGTACCGTAGCTTGTGCCATGGCTTTGCTGGGTGTTTCGGCGTGCAAGTCCAAGCATGGGTCACTGGCATCCGGTGCCATCGCGAGCAGTCAGAGTGCTGGATCAATCGCGCCTTCTGCGGTCGCGGCAAGGTCCTACGTTGTTCCTGCCGGTCCGGCGTTTGCCATCGAGGCCGGCGGAGGCCTGGGCCCAGTACGGTTCGGGGCAACCGTGGCGACCATCGAACGCCTCATGGGTTCCAAGTGCGACGAACCAAGTGACAAGTTCTGTCGCTACATCGCTGCCGGGATTGAGTTCGAGCTGTCGAACGGAGTGGTTTCCGGCATCGTCGTTTACCGGCACGATCGGCCCGTCGCAGGCAGCCCAGGCAAGGTTTGGGGACGCACTCGCTGCGCCATTCCTCCGGATATCTCGCCACGAGTGATCTTGGGTTACGTGCACGAGAGAATGGGCAGGCCATTGTCGTCCGAGGCAGTGACAGCAGCCAATCCCAATCGAACCGTCCTCAAAGAGACCTATCCGGGTTTGGTGCTTGAATTCGATCGCGGCGAATACACACAAGACCTAGTGCTTGGCAGCATTCGAGTCACGAAGCCCGACAAGCCTCTGCCAGCTCAGTAGTCCCATTTGCAGCGAGTAGTATTCGTTACGACAAGTGAGAAACTGAGTAGGGCGCTAGCGCATTGTGCGTTGACGCTCGTGAACGAGTTGCTGGGTGATCGAGCGCTGCGCTTCAGCAGACTCAACCAGAGTCCAAACGTCGTGAGCCGTTCGCTCGACGGCTAGATCGAGCAGGATTGCTGCTGCTTGCTCCGGACCCATGCCATCGAAGTGACGACCCGGCAGTTCCACGACCGCAGTGCGAGCGTGCATGCCTTCCAGAGTCGTCAAGATCTTGAGCACCACGGTTCGAAATACGCGCTCGCCGAAATCGGTTCGAGCCCCCGCACCGAAGAACAGCAACTTGTCGAACGCGAGCTGTGGTTTGCCGGGCAACAACACGACCTCACCCAGCTGACCCGTGACAAACCCTGACTGAATCAATCGCGACAAGCGTCCACACAGGCGCCAGTCTACGAGACCGGCGACGCCATGCGGCGGTCGTTCATCTTGAAATGTCGCTGCCGCCAGAACTTCCGTGCTCACACAATCGAGGCGGCGCAAATGACGGGGGATGAACCGAAGATCCATTGAATTCCCAGTTAAGAATGATTGCTGCTGCCTTGATCGCCGGCCTCCACAGTTTCGACCCTACCGCAATCGTCCGCTATTTGGTCCAATACACCGTTGACGAACGCGCCGCTATCCTCGGACCCAAAACGTTTGGCCAGTTCCACCGCCTCATCTAGCGCCACCGCCCTTGGAATGTCGAGTCGATAGCTCAACTCATAGACGCCGAGGCGCAGCACGTTGCGATCAACTCGAGTCATCCTATCGACGCGCCAATTGGCGCTCGCTCCGGCGATTCGATGGTCCAACTCACCGAGCGCGGCCATCACCCCGTGGACAAGTTCGTTCGCATAACTCTTGCCCTCCGGATCCCCGGCGTCTCACGCCAAAAGTCGTAGATCGTCTGGTCCACCTCGTTGCCGGTAGTGTCCAGGGCGAACAGCATCTGGAGTGCCGCTTCGCGGGCAGTGGAACGCGCGCCCATCCTTACAAACCGCGGTTGCCCAACTCATGAATGAGCGAGACCATTTCGATCGCGGCCATGGCGGCGTCAAAACCCTTGTTCCCGGCCTTGACACCCGCTCGGTTGACCGCTTGCTCTAGCGTGTCCGTCGTCAGAACACCCAAGCAAACGGGGACGCCCGTTGTAACAGCTACGCTTGCCAGGCCCTTGGTGACTTCTGCTGCGACATACTCGAAATGTGGGGTGCCGCCCTGGATGACGGCGCCAACGGCCACGATTGCATCAAACTGCTTTGACTGGGCCAATCGCGCACAAGCAAGCGGCATCTCCCATGAGCCCGGGACGCGAACCAGTGCAATTCGATCGACGTCAGCGCCATGTCGCAAGAGTGCATCAAAGGCTCCTTCGACGAGGCGGTCAACGATGAACGAATTCATCCGAGCGGCGACTACGGCAAACTTTGCCTTGGCTGGCACGACAAGGTTGCCGACGATTGCCGAAGGTGGCATGGCATTGGGTTCTTTGTTCATAGGACACCCTACGTTACCTTGCCGTAGCCGTTGGCACCAGGGGCACGAAATCGGCAATTTGAAGCCCATATCCCTCAATGCCGGCGAGGCGCATCGGGTTATTGGTGAGCAAACGAAGGCTTCGAATCCCCAGATCACGCAGGACTTGGGCGCCAAGGCCATATTCCCGCAGAGGTCCAGAAGCCGATCTCGGTGCTACTGTTGGGTCGCGGGTGCCCCCTTTCGCAGCCTGAACCTCAGCCAGCAAGTCTCCCTGCGCAGGCAAATAAACGACAACGCCACGCCCTTCGCTCTCGATTGCGTCAATAGCTTCGTGCAAATTCCTGCGACCGTCGCCAGAAACGGCAGAAAACACATCGCCCAACGTGGAACCCACGTGCATTCTGCAAAGCGTTGAAGTGCCCGGGACAAGCTCCCCGAATATGAATGCTAGGGACTGCGCCGAGTCGATTGAATCTTCATACAAGTGGACCGTCCATGGTCTGCCCGTACGACCTAGTACCACTTGCGCAGATTCTACCCTGCGAACCAGTATCTCCGTCTGCAGTCGATACCGGATTAGGTCCGCCACGGTTACGATCTTCAAGGCATGACGTTGGGCGAATAGCTGCAAATCTAGCAGGCGCGCCATGGTGCCGTCATCATTCATGATTTCGCAGATCACGCCCGCTGGATTCAGCCCTGCGAGCCGCGCAAGATCCACGGAACCTTCGGTTTGTCCCGCACGCACCAGGACTCCCCCGCGCTTGGCTTTGAGCGGCAGCACGTGGCCGGGAACCACGAGGTCCGAGGGTTCGGTGCGCGGATTTGCGGCCACGCGAATCGTATGCGCCCGGTCGGGCGCGCTGATGCCCGTGGTGACGCCCTCTCTGGCTTCGATGCTCACGGTGAAGGCCGTACCGAGCGATGGGCCTTGCCTGTCGGGGAGCTGCATCATCGGCAGCTCAAGTTTCTCGACCTGAGCCTCCGTCAATGTGACACAGATCAGGCCGCGTCCGTGCGTGGCCATGAAATTGATGGCATCGGCAGTAATGTGGTCCGCGGCGACGCAGAGGTCTCCTTCATTTTCCCTGTCTTCGTCGTCCACCAAAATGACCATCTTGCCAGCGCGGATATCCCCGATTGCGGCGACGACCCGTTCCAGCAAGCCCGGATTGATGTCCAGTTGGCGAGGTGGACAGGATGGCATACGCTTATTGCGGGTCATGCACGAACCCCGCTCGGATCAGCGCTGCCTGCAGGGCCCGATCCGCGGGACCCTGCTCCTCACTATCGAGAACTGCGGAATGCCGCAACGCGTGCACGACGTAGCGCGCCAGGATGTCCACCTCGAGATTGACGCCATCGCCCGGCCTGGTCCGCTCCAGTGTCGTTGCCTGTTGCGTATGCGGGATAATCATTACGGTGAAGCGATCTCGGTTCAACCTCGTTGACGGTAAGCGACACTCCCTCGACGGCGACGGAGCCTTTCGGGGCAACGTAGGGGACGAACGCCTGCGGCAACTCGAGCACTGCGCTCAAGGATTCACCGGTCTTTTTGCTTGAAATCCAGCGAACCACGGTGTCAACATGTCCCGTGACCCAATGGCCGCCCATACGCTCGCCAATCTGCAGCGCCCGCTCGAGATTGACCGCTGATCCAACGGCGAGCCGCCCCAGCGTACTGCGGGCGAGCGTCTCGGCCGACACATCCGCGAGAAACCCGTCTGGCAGTGCCTCGTTGACGGTCAAGCACACGCCGTTGACCGACACGGATTCCCCGACAACCCAAGCGCCCAATTTGGACTTCACCAGTATCCGTTGTCCACCAGTTCTATCACTTCGGGCTTGGATGTGCCCAACGATTTCGACGAGACCTGTAAACACGCGGGGGCTCTACCATTTGTCGAGCCGGGGGCCATTAGGGCAGCGTTGCTTTGGGTGCCGCAAAGGCACGATGCGCAGGCTATTTTGGGCAAACTGACCTGAAATAGCTCCAACCATGATTGCAGTTCCGGCTGAAAGCCGCCACGCTGTCCCAGCCATGCCGCAAGCCCGCTTAACGGCACTCCAAGCGCTTTGGGCACCTTCTGCCTTCTTGGTTCTTGGTTGTGGGCCCAATGTACAGATGATCTACGAGAGCAACGTCCGATTCGAGCATTGTTATCGACTCGACATGGATCCGACCATTGCACCCGCTCATCGACGAGCCTGCTGGCAAGATTGGTTGGCTCGTCACACCTACGCCCAAAGCGGCGATCGACTTAGCTATGCACGTCAACGTTTGAAGGATATCGACCATGGCCAGTTGTCCACGTTGACACTGCAAATTGACGCAGGAACTGCCACCGCGCCAACCGCTGACGCCGTGCCTCTACCGTCGAGCGTCCACGCCGCGCCACCGCCGCGCGCGCAGGAGGCCAGCGCAGTTCCCAGCCAAGCGCCCCCTGTGCCCGCGAAGAAAGCAGAGGCTCCACCAGAGGCTAGTTGTGCCGAATCGTGCGTGTCGCACTGGAATGAGTGCGCGCCGAGTTGTGAGCAAAGCGACGATTCCGTCTCAGCGAAGAATGACGGTGCCACCAAGGTTCCAATGGGCGTTACCGTGCCGCCGAGCCAGAAAACGGCAAAAGACGCATGTGGCGAGTGCCGACGTTCTTTTAAGACCTGCATGCGCAGGTGCTACAAGTAAGGCCGATTGATTGGACAAGTATCGAGAATTTGACGAAACCGTGGCATTGGGGCTACCCCCTAGTTGCTGAAAACCGCGGTACCGACGAATGGCCCCTGTTGTATCTCCACTGCCACGAGTGTTTCGACCTCAGCGCGCCATGCCATCTGACGCTGTGCGGCCGACGCGGGCGGAAATCAACCTCGGACATTTGCGTCACAATTTGAGGGCGGTCCAGCGGGTCGTCGGCAAGGTGCCGGTATGGGCGGTTCTGAAGGCCGACGGCTATGGGCATGGGGCAAAGGCCGTGGCGCGAACGTTGGAGCGCGACGGAGCCGCGGGTGTTTGCGTCGCGTTGGTTGAAGAGGGCATCGAGCTCAGAGAAGCGGGGATCAAGATTCCGATTCTCATCGTCGGTGGCCACTACGGTCGCGCTTGGAGCGATGTGATTGCGCATGGCCTGACGCCCATGCTGCACGACCCGGGACAGGTCGAAGCTTTGGCGCAGGAGGTTCGCTATTTGGGTGTCGAGGCGGTTGATGTCCACGTGAAGGTCAACACGGGTATGGGCCGCCTGGGTGTGACACTGCCGGAAATCGGCCGCCTGATTAAGGCATTCGAAGACCATCCTGAAATCCGCTTGCAAGGGCTGATGACGCACTACGCTTGCGCTGATCTGCCGGACAGGACTCACTTGGACGAGCAACGCGCGGCATTCGACGAAATGACGTCCATGCTGGCTCGCGTTGGGTTTCAGCCGGTGATTCGGCACGCCGCGAACAGCGCCGCGTTGTTCGCCGACAAGAAGCACCACCTCGATCTAGTGCGTCCGGGGCTGGCACTGTTCGGTGTCGAGCCCATGCCCAACCTGGGTGTCGAACTGTTGCCCGCAATGCGGTTGCGTACCGAAATCGTTGCGATACGAAATCTGTCGGTGGGGCAAAGCGTGGGCTACGGTGCCACATGGCGCGCGAGCCGCGCCAGTCGCATCGCGACGATACCGGTTGGCTATGCAGACGGGCTTTCGCGCAGCCTTTCCAATTGTGGCCATGTGCTTGTTGCGGGGCGCCGTGCGCCGATTGTAGGTGTCATCAGCATGGACATGACCATGGTGGACGTGACCGATTTGCCAGGCGTCGAGCTCAGCGAGGAATGCGTGGTCCTGGGTGCGCAGAGGGGACGGCTGGGGTCCGATTGCATTTCTGCCAACGAAATAGCCGACGCGGTCGGGACGATTCCTTGGGAGGTATTGACCAGCGTTTCGCGTCGCGTACCACGGTTCTATCGCGAACCGTAGACGCACTGTCAATCCGGAGAAAAAAAATGCCGCGTATCGTTTGTCTCGATCTCGAAGGGGTGCTCGTGCCTGAGGTATGGATCGCCGTTGCCAACGCGACCCACATCCCTGAGCTAAGGCGTACGACGCGTGACGAGCCCGACTACGACAAATTGATGCAGGGACGAATCGAAATCCTCGGCAAGCGAGGCCTGGCGCTTGGGGACATCCAGCGAGTCATCCACTCAATGGACGTTTTGCCCGGCGCCAAGGAATTCATGGACCGCGTCCGCTCCAGGGAGCAAGTCATTATCCTGAGCGATACGTTCTACCAGTTTGCCGCGCCGTTCATGGAAAAACTGGGTCGCCCTTCGCTCTTCTGTCATGAGCTGCTGGTGGACAACAACGACCGCATCAACGGCTACCGACTACGTGTCGTAGACAGCAAACGCCGCGCTGTCGAAGCCCTGAAGTCGATTGGCTTCACCGTCGTCGCCGCTGGCGACAGCTATAATGACACGAGCATGCTTGGAGCCGCGGACAAAGGTGTCTTGTTTCGCTGCCCCGACAACGTGGCTGCCGAGTTCCCGCAATTCCCGCGCACAACGACGTACGATGAGTTGTGGAGCGCACTGTTGAACTGATTGTGCCGCAGAGACGTCGTTGGGGTCTCGGCCCAAACGACGGCGTTCCCGAAGCTTGACTCAAAAACCATGGGTTTTGCGCGTTAGAGTCGCTAAGGTGACGCGTCTGCGTGACGCGCCGGTTCGCTTGTGGTTTCTGGAAACTCGATCCCGTCGAGCCGATTGGGGTTGAAGTCCTTCACATGCTGGGACTTCAATCCAGCAAGGAATTCGTCGAAAGCTGCCGCGGCGCGCGCTTCGTGCAAATGAGCGCGTATTGTCGGTGCCAATGCACTCAAATCGGCACGTGACGCGGCAACGTGCCCGCGGCGCCACACTACGGCGAATTTCCCGTCCTCTCGAACGGGTGTCTTGGCAATCTCCCCGTCTTTGAGATGCGCCGCTGCAGCAAACAACACTGGGTCAACCTGCAGCTCCGGAACATCGGATTTCCCATCCGCTCCCACGAATCCGAGCTCGCCGCCGCGCATGTTGGTCGCGAGGTCCAGCGATTGGTCCCGTGCCAGATTTCGCCAGGTCTCATAATCCGGCGCGCCTCGGAATTTCTGAATGAGCGCTTGGGCGTCCGCCTCACTGGCGACGAGTATTCTGAACAGGCGGAGACGTTCGGGGCGGTCAAAATCCTGTCGGTGAGAAGTGAAGTAGTCTTTGATATCGGTATCGGATACCGGTGAAGTAATCTCCGATTGCTTGCGTATGCGGGCAGTCATTGCCTGCTGCAACACGAGTTTCTCGATTGCCTCTTGGCGCTCTTTGGAAATAGTCTGATGGTCCGACTGGGCCAGAAGCACCCCGGGCACGATCCAGCGGTCCACGAACACTCGCAAGCGTTCGATGTTGGTTTTGCCGAGCGATTGGCGTTGAAATGCTGGAATCTCCAGCCAGCGCTGCTGCAGCTCTGCGACCGAAATCGACTGATTGCCCACCTGAACGACAATGGGATTGGGGTCCGCGGAATTGGCGGCCGCCGCGGGCAGCATTGCTGCAACCGAAATCAATAGCCGGACCAACGAGCCACGCACGGTGCACGTCTTAGGCGCGTTTGGCGACCTGCGCAACCAATCGAGGTGGGCTGGCGCGACGTCGCTTTAAGCGACCCGAGACGTCGGCGTCGGGTTGGATTCGCGTTCGGCCCGTTTCAGCGTAGGTCCCGCAACCAAGAGCCTTTTTTGTGCCGTAATGCCCAAATCAGCCAGCCGCTGACAGGTCGTTTCAATCGCTGCCGGATTGTCGTCGATGCCAATGGCATTGCGACCAAGGCGTGCGCATACGGCAAGCGTCGTGCCGCTGCCAAGGTAGGGATCCAATACCCAATCGCCAGGCGCCGTGAGCGATTCGACGAGCCTCGATAACAATGCCTCAGGTTTTTGCGTCGGGTATCCGGTGCGTTCGCGAGCCACGGGCGCAACGATGCCGATGTCCCAAACATCGCCGAGCGGAACGCCCGGCGACGCATGCTCCGTAGAACTCGAACAACGTCGGCGGCCCGTACTGTCATACAGGGCGCGTTGCCTGTTCGTTCCCCAAGTGGCCAACGTCGAAGGCGCCAATGGCTCATACAGCTGAGTGAACTTGGGCTTGACTTTGCTTTCACGCGCGTAGCGCAACAGGATGTCGTGCACCTTCTGATAGTTGGGCGTCTTTGCCGGCCACCGCCGATAGCGCCAGACAATCTCGCTCGCAAAACAGTCTGGACCGAACACCTCGTCGAGCAACACCCGTGCATAGTGGCTCGTCTTCGGATCGACGTGCAAGACTAGAGAACCATCTGCGGTCAGCAGCTTTCGCGAAGTGACAAGGCGGGCGTGAAGCGCCTCAAGGTACTCCGACAGATTCTTCCACCGATCATCGAAAGCTGGTTCCCTGGCCCTTACGATACGACCCGAAGCGTCGCGGTCCCGAAGAACCCTTGAGTGCTGTCGCCCAGTGAAGAACGGCGGATCTGAAATCAATCAAAGTCATTTTGTGGTCGTTGCGCTCGCCGAGCGTTGCCAACACTGTCGCGTTGTCGCCCTGGACGACCGAAAAACGTGGGTCGCCGTCGGCCATCTTGCGAATCCGACCGATGGCGGGCGCCCCTGCGACACGTTTTCCCGGCCAAGTCAGACAAAATTTGGGGGGGGTGCATGCAATGAAATCGTACCGGGACTGGCTTGGCTTCGGCCAAGTTCGCGACAGGAGTTCCGTACGTGGAGCTGCCGCGAAGGCCGCGTGGCCAAGCCGTATCGCCGCCAAAAATGTGTGTGATTCGTCGCATCCCGACATATGCAATGTTTTCATGGTGTACGGACCGCACGCGACAAGCGGCAGCTCGCGCTTGCCCGTGGTGAATTGAGCGCATTTTGGTATTAGTTGGCCGTGCCGCGGCTTCTCATATTGATGGTGGTCACTGCCGCCATGCTGGGCAGCGCGGCTTGCCGTCGTGAAGCGGTTGACGAGGATCCTGAACAGCTAGTCAAGGAATTCATCGACCGAGTCAAGAGCGTTTACAGTGATCCGAAGATGGCGCGCGGTGCGTTCGATTTTCTTTGGTCAAACGCACAGAAGAATCTCACCGAGCGGGCTGCACGTGCCAGCGCGCTAGCCAGTCGCAAGGTAGCACCCGAGGAAATGCTGGCACTGACACGGTTCTCGCTCAGATTCGCTCCGCAGCGTTATTCAGCTTCGATCCAAGGTGACGTGGCTGTCGTCACGATACAGGGAGACAGCCACTCGAAGGATCGAGCTGACGTTCGCTGCGTTCGTGAACAGGGCCGTTGGCGAATTGCCGTGGACTTGCCGCCGCTTCCTCCCATACAGCGCAGAACGAACACTAATGGCGAAGAGGACTAATTGGAAGTCCGCTTAAACGAATGTGAGCGCGCAAGAAACTTCCTGCGCGCTCACGAATCCGAGTGGTACCCGCTAATTCGAGAAGAAAATCGCCTCGATTTCCGTCTTGACTTCGTCCTCAGTCTGGCTGCGAGCAATTGCGATTTCTTTGACGATGAGCGACCGTGCGGTATCGAGCATTCGGCGCTCGCCAAAGGATAGCTGTTTGCTGGCCTTTAGCCGGTACAGGTCCCTCAGAACTTCCGCCACGTCGTAGATAGACCCGGTCTTGATCTTGTCCATGAAGCCACGGTAGCGGCGGTTCCATGTCTGAGTGTCGAAACCGATTGTGCGTTCGCGCAGAATATCGAAAATCTCTCGAATCTCTTGTTCGCTAATTACTTGGCGCAAGCCGACGGCGTTTGCGTTGGAGACCGGCACCATGATTTTGCGGTCGGTATCGAGAATTCGAAGCACGTAGAATCGCTGCCGGGCGCCGGCGATTTCCTTTTCGTCTATGCTGATGATCTCAGCAACACCCTGTGCGGGATAAACTGCTTTGTCGCCGACTTTGAACTCAATTTCCTGAGCTGGCTGCATGCTTCTCTCCTTTTGCGACCTACCCAAACACAGTGCCGCAGCACATTCACACCCATCCCGTCCGGGAGAACCCCTATGACGACCGTGTCCATCAACGACGGGTTGTGCTGCAACACTCAAGAGCGACTTTTCATTCCATATCTTTTCAGACGATCTGGACTTCCCAAGCCACAATCAATCCCGTTTCAGGTTAGAGGCCGCCAGGCGAAGGACTTTAGTCAGCTCTGCGAGCCTTGTCAACTATTTAGTAGACCTTCGCGGTGCGGTCCTGCAGTCTAGCAGAATTTTAGCCAAATGCATGGCTCAGCACCAAGGGGCGCAGGGTGCCCCCCCCCGCCATTTTTCCAAAAAACAAACATCTGTGCTCCTGCTTCGGGCGATCCAGCCACCCGAAGCCTGTGGCTCCAACTTCAGCAGAATGGGTTTGACTTGCTGAACACATGCCAAGGTAGCTGGCGATGACGGTCTGGCCGCGCCCCCTCGAAATTAGCTTGACTCGCTGCTGCCTGGCGCCCCCGTCGGCAGTCGCGCCTCGATTCCCATTTGCGCCGCAAAACGAAGCCTCGAACGCAAGCAGTTTCTCTCTCAATCGCTACGAATCCGTGCACCAAGCCAGCTGCTCTGCCAAACCCCAACGAAGGCCGCGATCGGACACAATGATTGCATTTGCCTGCAGCCAATCCATCACTTCACCAACGACTACGGCGCCCGTCACGACTACATCCGCGCGTCTCGGGTCCAGGCCCGGAACATTACAGCGTTCTGCTAAGGACATTGCTCCGAGCACACTCGTCCAATTCGCGATTTCTTCTCGACTCAACCGTTGCCCGTGCACCTGATCACCTTGGTAGTGTTGGAGCTTCTTCGAGACGGCGAACAAGGTCGTGACGGTGCCTGCGACGCCCACGACCAACGGCGAGCCGCCATACCGCGCTGAATCCGGCAGGTGCTTTCGGACATCTTGCTTGACCGCCCTCAGTTCTTCAGGCAGCGGCGGATCATGACTCACGTGGCGCTCATGCAGCCTAACCGCGCCGATGTTGAGACTAATGGCGTCTGCGATTCGCACGGACCCATCGCTTGCATCGCCCGAAATGATCTCTGTGCTACCCCCGCCAACGTCGAATACGGTGGCCTTTCCAGCAAAATTCAAGCCGGAGAGGGCGCCGCCGAAGGATAGATCGGCCTCTTGCTGGCCGGTGAGTACCCGGGGACGGGTTCCAAGAATTCGTTCTGCATGATTCAGAAACTCGTCCCCGCCGGCGGCGTCACGCAATGCGCTGGTCCCGACCGCATGACAATTGGATACCTGCAATTGCTTAAGCTCGTCCGCGTACGACTGCAGACATTCCAGCGTGCGGCGCGACGCCTCGGCCTCTAGGTGTCCCGCCCGATCGACGCCTCGACCCAGGCGGGTAATGACAGCCCGGTCCACTACGCGGTGCAGGTCACTGCCCACAGCCTCTACGACAAGCATCAGGACCGAGTTCGTACCGATGTCGATCGTCGCAAACCGTTTGCGTCCATGACGCGCAGGTGACGATTCGATCACTTCGTGAGGCTACCTAGGTTCAACATCTCTTCCACGTCGGGCTGAATCACAAGCTCGACTCGGCGATTGTGCTGCCGACCCTCGTCCGTATCATTCGACGACACAGGATCCGTGTCAGCATAGCCTGCCGCGCTCCATTTTGCGGGATTGAGTCCGCCACCCCCATCTTCCCGGGAGGTGGTGAGAAACGTGACCACCGAGCGAGCCCGCATTGCCGACAGGCCCCAATTGTCCACAAAAGGGCCGCCTCGCAGCGGTTTTGAGTCTGTATGCCCCGCCACCTGGAACTCGCGCTGCGACAGCTGACTGTCATTGCGCAGCACGTCAGCGACTTGGGTCAAGATATTCTTGCCCTCGGTTCGCAGCGTGGCGCTGCCCGAGCCGAACAACACGTCACCCGGAAGCTGAATCAACATGCGGTTGTCGCGAGTCTCAACTTTCAGACCGAATTCTGTCAGCTTCTGCAGTTTGCTTCGCAGCAATTCAAAGCGCTTGCGCATGTCCTCCAACTGTTTGGCCCGCTGCGCATATTCTTCCAGTGCCTTTTTCTGCTGCTCTAGGCTTGCATTGAGGTTGTCCAAGTCGAGGCCTTGGGCCCGGTACTTCTTCTTGAGGTCCTCGAGCTCGTGTAACGCATCGGCGTAGTCGGCCTCGCACTTGCGCTTCGCCTGACTCTCCCGGTTCAGATCAACGCGCAATTGTTCGCTTTCCCGGACCTTCTGATCCCATTCTTCCTGCGAATAACCACAACCTGCGACAACGAGTGCAGCGAAGATGCCACAAGCGAACAGGCGGGCGACGGAAGAACTCAAGGACATGGCAACTCCTTCAATACGGCAAGTGGGGCGCGCTTGCCGTCTCCCGGTAACCCGAGCGGGCAGGTGGGTCAAGGCGTCTCCGCCGATTGCAAGAACGGGTGTTCAGCAATTTTTTTCCTAAACATTACCGCGGGCCAAATACCAAAAAAGCCCGCAGAAATAGGCTAGTGACGTCCAGGGCCAAGGTTGGTTGATGCTGCTTCAGGAATTGCAATGAATTTTTTCGTTGACACATCACATTAGGTGGCAATATACGTCTTGCAACATACCCTCGCGGACGGTTCGCCGCCCTAGAGGGTTTTCAGGGAGGCAAGAAAAAATGGCCGCAAAGAAGACCAAGACCAAGACCGCTCGCAAAGCACCCGCCAAGAAGGCTCCGAAAGTCGCGAAGAAGCGCACAGTCAAGCGCGCCAAGAAGGCCGGCAAGAAGGTTGCCAAGAAGGCTGCCAAAGCTGCCGCCCCCAAGGCGAAGAAAGCTGCCAAGCGTCGCGTCCGTCGCGCCAAGAAGGTGGCTGCCTGAGTTAAGAACCGGTCGGGCGGCAAGTAATTACTCGCCGCACGACAACCATAGGGAGGTGCTAGGCCTGCCAAGCGGGCTCAAAGTGATGCAGGGCAAGCGCCCCATTCGCACCTCCCAACGACCGGAGCCTCGATGTGCCGCCCCTTGGGGCACGCAGAACGAGGCCCGGCGCAGAAAGCACGCGAGCAGCTATGTTGCCCGCGTGCTTTCTTGTTTTGTTGTGACGGCACGGGTACGCGGACGAAGCCCTCGATGGCATCCACGCGCTGCGCGTGTTGCTCAAACGTCGAAACAAGTTGCGTCGTCGTCGTCGTCCCATTCGATGATCGCTAGATTCGTGTCCGTGTCTGCCTCGACGATGGCGTGAACCCGAGTGATGCGGGGACATGTGGGTTCGTCCTCGACCACGTCGATGTCGAACAAAGTGGGCATAGCCTCGCGCGCCCCCAAACCGACTAGCGTTGACACGCGACCCCGTCGCTCGCGGCCCGCGCGTGGAACGTTGCAGGGAGTCGCGTCGGGAGCTCGAACCACCACTTTGGGCTGACGTCGCCGCAGGATCCACCGGGTCCGTTCTGTCGCTTTTTGCTCAGTGGCCCTGACTTGGTGCGCCGACATGGTCCTCGGAGACTGTCCCACAAGCTTACTGCGGGCCAAAAAAGCCGCTTGGGACAGGGTCCGGAAAAAAAAAGCATAGCGGCTCCGGCCAGCCGATGCGCGCCACTTGACGGCGAAGGGCTGCCGCGCCTAGCCTGCCGCAAGCGGAGTTGTTTTGTGCGCATTAGAGGCTGTCTTGCCACCGTTGTATTGAGTTCGACAATCGTTGCGATCGGCACGCCTGCCAGGGCGGCGCCAATGGATCCGGCAATTGAGCGATTGGTCCTGAACGGTTCGACGTGTCGAGACCAAAACGGGGCGATACTCAATCCGGGTCCCAATTACAACCCGTGCCAACCCGACAACGCGGCGTTCAAGAGGTTGATTAACCAGTACGCATTTGCATTTGCGCCGACGGCGATGCATTCAGCGCGGACCACCGGATTCGGAGGCTTTCACATCTCCCTAGAAGCTGCGTACACGAGTATTGATTCGGGCAAAGACTATTGGAAGAAAGGAACCCAAGGCGAAACCGATCCCTCATCGGGTCAACCGGCATCGGAGAATTCGTCTCCAGTTGGGATTCTGCAGCTGTACTCGGTCAAGTTGAGAAAAAGCTTCGGCTTCGGCCTAGAGGTTGCGGGAGCATTTGGCGTCATGCCCAAGACGTCGCTCTGGGCGACAGGCGCTGACGTGCGAATGAGCCTTTTCGAAGGCTTTCGCAAGAGCATTCCTGGCATGATTCCCGATGTCGCCGCCGGTGGCGGTGTGCGCACAATTACTGGCACACCTGAGCTGCAACTGACCATCTCGAGTTTGGATGCCCAGATCTCAAAACCAATCCCGATCGAGGATGCGGTCGTGCTAACACCTTGGATCGGCTACCAGTACCTCTGGATATTCGGCGACTCGAATGTCATTGACTTCACGCCCGCCACGGACCCGTTTGCCGCGTGTAACTATGCAGGGACGAGCGCGCCCGGGCAGGCGGCTCCCGTGAACGGAAGTTATTCGGGGCAACCGATCTGCGGCAACGGCGGTCAGGTGTGGGACTTCAACAACAACAAGATCTTCAAACCGGTACGGCTGCGTCGCCAGCGACTATTGCTGGGAGCCAACATCCGGTACGAAACTGTCATGTTTGGAGCTGAGCTGATTACGGATCTTGTCAGTCCCTCGGACGCGCAATCCGGCAACGCCTCGAAAACCGCGCTAGCCGGAGAAAAGCGCCAGTACACAGGGGTTCTCGAGCTGGGCTTGATGTTCTGACCCGCTTCGGCGCTGCAGATAGCATGAGCCTACCCAGTATTGCCTCCGGCACACTATACGCCTTCCGGCTGTTTGAGGTGGCGGAGAGCATTGATTTGGTCGCGCTTTCACAGCTAGAGCTACCTGCGAGTATTGGCATCCGTCCCGGGCGACTTACGTTCATCGGCCAACTGCGCAGCATGCTGAGCGTCGCTGGGTTAGGCGTCCGAGACATCGAGATCGAGCCGGGCCGTTGGGTTCAAGCTGAGTGCAATGTTCTGTTGTTCAGCTTCGGCGTCGCGGCCACATGCTTCCAGTTTCCGATGACCTCCAAGAACGGACTTGTTGAGTCAGCGACTCACCCCACGGAACTAGCAAGGTGGGTCGCCACACTCAATCAAAGCTCGGCATTGACAACGGCCGGTCGTGAGGCTGTTGACCGACTGTTGGGGCTCATCGAGCCCGTCATTGACAGGCCGCTCAACGATTTGAATATCGAAACGTATGCCATTGTTTCCATACAGAAGTTCGTCGAGCCGTGTCCCATCGATCGATTTTTGTCGTCACCGGACGTCGTCCGAATTCTGCTTGGTGAAGCGCCGGGCTTCATCCCAGCACCCAGCTTTCACGCCCAGATTGTTGGCCACAACTACCGGTACGGTTGCGAGGACATTTGCATTGTCGATTGGGACGCGGCCATCATAGTCGATCCGAAGCCCAACGAGGACTTGGTCAATCTGCTGGCATTGGCGTTAACGCAATTGCTCGAATTCCAGCGGTTCGACGCGCAACTGGAACGGGAGCTCAACACGCTGTACGACTGGACCAATGAACGTGTTGACCGATGGCCGTTCGTGAGTCGTGCTCGACGACGAGTCGACGTCGTCAATCGACTCTTGATTGATATCGGAGAGTTCGTCGATCGCAGCGAGAACGCCTTCAAGATCACAGAGGATGTCTACTATGCCCGGGTATACCGCGGTGCCATCGAACGATTTCAAGTGCCTGTCTGGCGCAGCTCAGTATTGGCCCGTCAGCGCGCCGTATCTGAGATTGCGCGCACGCTCTACGATCGCGCACAGCTGGGTGTTGCCCATTCGCTAGAGATCATCATCATTGCACTGATTGCGTTCGAAATCATAATGGCGTTTGTGAGACGCTAGAACCGCCCAGCGGTCCATTCAATGTGTCACGCGCGACGATTGAGGCGCGGCTTCGACGATGGCAATTGGCCAACACAGCGCCTCACGTGCCCACGAATTCGATTCGGGCACACGCCAATCAACCCTCAGTTCGTAGGCGCCCGATACCGGCGGCAAAGGCAGGCCGAGCGTACGAGTCCGATATCGCGGCGTATTCGATCGGTACTTGTACGTATCGCTGAAGCTTTCTAGTCCCGTCTCGGCTGACACGAGCACGAATCTAACGTCGAAAGTGAAGCCCAATTCGTTATGCGCAAAGTGAAAATAGGCATGCACCTCGAGCGGGATCAATGTCCCAGGCGCCGGGGGCGAACCCGGCTGGAAGTTGATTTGCTCGACCAAGTTGAAGAGCGATACGTTGTTGGAATGCTGATCCAGGGCCGACCCCGAACACAGCGCGAGCAAGTAGCACCTTGGCACGAGCCGTTAGGTAGCGCGATAGTTGCCACACGTAAAGTGGCAACCTCGCAAAGCGAGTATGGACCCAACCCCATGCTTTCAGGTTGCCACGCACCAGCCCAGCGAAAGCACGATATGTGCACGCCTCCGCTAGATGGGCGGTGCATGCTTCGGCAGGGTTCGGCCCAAACGACCGCCGACTTAGATTGCGCCGCCCGTGGCAAAGGTCGTGATCGTAGCGAGCCCCACCCATGTCAAGAAAGCACACAGCAACCAGATCAAGATCTCAAGACGACTTCTGCGCCTTGAACCATTGGGTAGCCGGGTTGCTCCCAGTGCCCTCAGGTACGCGGCCGACAGACACCACAGGTTTGTTCCTAGCCCCAACGCCAGCGCGAATGCCAACCATGGGACGCCAACCGTAGTTGACGAAAGCCGAGCCGTCCATATGCTGACACGATCCGAACTCCCCGCTTGCCCTAATAACCAGGGACCCCGCAACACCGTTACGTACAGCGCCAGGTAACCCAAACTCACCAGAACCAAGAATCGACTTGCCCAAATCTGCCAGGCCCATCGCCACTCGACTTCCCCGATCGCCTGGTAATCGGCTAGCAAGAGTGTCGCCGCCGGGGCGAACACAATCAAGGTCTCCAATCCAGCGCTCCAAATTGAGCGATCGACGAGCCTGCAGTAGGAATCGAAGCAGGGAGTGCAAACGACCACGGTTCCAACCGCCAATCCGTTCACGAAGTGCGTGGTCAGCGCCAATAGCCCCAGGCTTGCCCTGCGAGCCCCAAAGGTATCGCCGGAAAACAGTGGCAACCTCCACCAACAGAACTGCATTGTCGTTTGTCCCAGTCTACGCCCTCGACTGACGGCGGGTTGAAATGAGAAATGACTCAAGCGGTCATCTTAGACGCACCAAAGCTTCGGTGCCATAGTGTATTCATCCAGCCAGCCCGTCGCTTGGCCCACGCCGCAGATCACGCTTGCCCCGAGCAATGCCACATTGTTGCCCGGGCACTTGCGCTGACTGCCCGCAGCCGGGTCGGAAACCAACCCCCGCGTTGACGAGCCCTAGCCCACGTGAACCAGCCCTTGACGAACAGCTGCAGGGGAGCTCAGGGTTAGCGACGTGAGATTCGCCCCCGCGACGGCCTTTTTTGCCCGCGAGACCACAAATTGTCAACGTGGGACCATGACTTGCGTCGCCATGATCCTTTGCCTACTCGCGTTCAGTTGCACGCGTGGAGAGACTCAGCCCACCGCTCCCGTGGCCGCGCTTGGTCAATCTGTGGCGGCTCAACAAGCATTCAAGTTGCTAGACCAGGCGTGGCACGAAGGTTCTGACCGCGAGCGTCAAGATCTCGAGTCTCGATTGGTGAAGTTCATCGATTCATTCCCCAATGATCCCGAGGTGCACCAGGTACGGGTCTGGCTTGGCTGGCTGCGCCTCACTAAGGGTCAACTGCAGGACGCCCAAGCACTCGCCGAACAGGGAAGCTCGGAAAAGGTAGGCAATACTTTCGAAACGGCCCAAGTCCTCAAGGCGGCGATCCTCACGACACGCGGTCAACCCGAGCAGAGCCTGAGGCTCCTGGAACCGCTTAGTGGCCAGATCGTCGATTCGCGCGAGCGCGACACGTGGGCGCGCGAAATCATTCGCGCGGCGCTGCGTCTCAAGCATGACGATGATGCCCTAAAGTGGGCTTTGGCTTGGCGTCTAGACAGCAGCGAGGACCGCCGCGCTTCCATCGACAGAGAAATTGGTTTGGTGCTCGACCAAGTGTCTCGTCCTGCGTTGGATCGACTATGGTCCCAGTTGGTGATGGCGGAGCGTATCCCAACCACTTCACCGAGCCGAAAGCAAGGCCGAGTTTGGATGCGCGAAGCGGTGTTGCAGCGTCTAGCCCACTTCGCCATAGAAAAACACGACAGTTCACTGGCACGGCGACTGCTAAACGATGCATGGTTGCCACTTCAGAAGAATTCAAGTCTCAAACGCCTCGCGCGCGTTGCGGCTCAAGGCGAGACGGAACTGCAGGGTCTTACGCGAACGGTAGGGGTGGTTCTGGAGCTCGACGACGCCCAGCAACGACGACGTTCGAACGAAATGTTAACGGGAGTCCTTCAAACGTTGGACGATATTGTCGGGCAAACCACTGTGCAATTACGCACGCGTGAGGCTTTGCGCAGCGATCAGGAGGGTTATGCCGATGCGGTCGAGAGTCTATACAATGACGGCGTTGCCCTGCTAGTTGGGGGCTTTGAGCCAGCTTCCGCCCGCTTACTTGCCAAGAGTGCGCGAGCAAAGATGCTTCCGGTCATCACCTTGTCCACATTGGATCGGTCTGACCAGTTCGAGGCGTCCTTCTGGATCGACGCCTCGGACCGCGCGATTATTGAAGAGTGGCACTATGCGTCGCCTGGTGACGTCGAAACCACCAGGATAGTCACTGATGAAGACTCGGCCTGCTCGACAGAAAACGACAGCCCCTTCGAACAATGGCGCAAAAGCCCAATCGCCCGTGTCTTGTTGGCCTGTGGCGTTGCGTGCGCTGAGAAGCTGGGTCAAGCTGCCTTTGACGCGCAGAAACTGCCTTCAATATGGTTCGGTCCCAAGGCGATCGCCGGGGAGAGTTCCTGGAGAAATGACCAAATCAAAGGGGAAATGACATTCGCGCGACTCGTTGACGCCCAAGCGCGCGACGATGGGTTGGACCGGTGGCGGAAGCGCTTTTCAAGATGGCCGGGCTACTTCGAGGTGCTTGGCCACGACATTGCATTGCTCTCGGCTGCAGGATTCGAGGGGTTCCCCAGCCAAGTCTTGAACAACCCCGAAGGTCGAAAGCAGGCACTTCATAATGTCGTACTGCATCTCGAAAACGCGCGTGTTGCACTGTGGAGCTGCAAGAGTCAGGGGTTTGGAACCAATCATTCAATGGTTCCGAACTACGCAATCCAGCCGAGTCACTCGCAGCAACTGCGTGCACCGGCGGGAACGGATGCGCGACGCCCATGAACGGCGCAGTCAGGACTTTAGTGCCGCTTGACACGCGACGCTGCACCCTGCACTTGGCGCGAGACCTAGCCCAGTGTGTTGGTCCGGGAGATTTGGTTGTCCTGAGCGGCGAACTCGGGGCGGGCAAGACGTTTCTCACGCGCGGTGTCTGTCGCGCCCTGGGATTGTCAGAACGTGTTCGTGTAACCAGTCCCACATTTTCCCTGGTTCATGAAGTAGGTACTGTGCCTCCCCTGCTTCACGCCGATCTGTACAGGCTCGAATCTGCAAGAGAAGTGATTGACCTCGGTCTGTCCCATCGTCGCGATGAGGGCTGCATCTTGTTCGTGGAATGGGGTGAACCATGGACCGTCGAGCTAGGGGGTGACGCGCTGGTCGTGTCGCTCTCGATGCAGCCGCGCAGAGCCTGCTTGACATGCCAGGGCCCCCGATCCAGCAAGATGCTTGCGCAATTGTCCGAATCGAGGAAAATGGTGAATGGTTAGGTCACGCACGGCACCGTATTTATGACCATCGCGGCGTTGGCAAAGGATTCGCAAGCTCCGGGTCGCGCCAAGTCGCGCGGCGTCTTTTATGAGATTGTCGCGCCGGTGCGGAGCGTGCTCGGGGGCATCAAGTCACTCTTCATTCTGACACTGCGCACCATAATGTGGGTCGCACGCCCGCCCTATCGCTTGGGTGAGCTGTTCAAGTCCATGGACTTTGTCGGAGTTCAGTCGGTCTTCATTGTAAGTCTGACAGGACTGTTCAGCGGCATGGTCCTAGCCCTCCAAACCACACACAGCCTGCGTCAATTCAGTGCTGAAGGCGTGGTTGGCAGCGTGGTGGCCATTTCGCTTACGCGCGAAATCAGTCCCGTCTTTGCAGCGCTCATGGTGACGGCGCGAGCAGGCAGCGCCATGGCAGCCGAGCTAGGCAACATGCGTGTGACCGAGCAGATTGATGCGTTGACGACAATGAGTGTGAGCCCAGTACAGTACCTTTTGTCGCCGCGCCTAGTAGCCAGCATCTTGATGCTACCACTACTCTGTATTCTTTATAGTTGCGTTGGAATGTTGGGCGCCTGGTTCGTGGCCGTTGACGGATTGGGGGTCGATCCCGGAGTCTTTGTCGCGAATATCGAGAAGTATCTCACGATGAGCGACTTTACCATGGGTGTCATCAAGGCTTGTGTATTTGGGTTCTTGGTATCGACCATTTCCTGCCACCAAGGATATTTCGCCAGTGGTGGGGCGCGCGGTGTTGGCATCGCGACCACTCGCGCCGTGGTACAGAGTGCCGTAGCAATACTTGTAGCAAACTACCTGATCACAAGCTGGCTTACCGAATTGTAACCGACCGAGCTGGAGCACTGCGGCCAGCTTCGCCGAACGTCGCCCCTTGAGCCCCTTGCAGGCGCTTTGGCATCAGCGACGTTGTTGGGCGGCACGGCCGAGTTCTGCGGCGCGTTGCGTGGCCCGGACAACGGCTTCTGCGAACCCATGTCGAACGCGCGCCGCTTCGAGTTCCATGAGACCCGCGATGGTAGTGCCGGCGGGACTAGTTACCCGATCCTTGAGAACAGCCGGATGCTCACCAGTCTGTCTCAGCATTCGCGCCGTGCCGGCCATGGTCTGCGCCGCGAGCTCAAGCGCCATTGCGCGCGGCATGCCCATGCGCACAGCACCATCGGCCATGGCTTCCAAGGCAAGAAGGACAAAGGCCGGGCCGCTGCCACTCAAACCCGTCACGGCGTCCATCAGCGACTCGGGAACCTCGACAGTGGTCCCCACGCAGCCAAAGAGTGCACGTGCGAGATCGACATCCGACTCAGTTGCCCGCGAACCACGCGCGACTGCAGTGGCGCCCTCCAACACGATGGCGGGCGTGTTGGGCATCGCTCGAATCACTCGTGCAGATTGAGGAAGATTCGCTTCCAGCATTTCCGTCGAGACCCCCGCGAGAATACTGACAAGCAGCAGATTTCCCTGCCAAACCTCCCCGACCTCTCCGAGGACCGGAGCGACCAGTTGTGGCTTCACGGCCAACACGACCACGTCCGAGCATTGTACCAACTCGCGGTTGTCACTCGTCGTTACGATGCGCAGTTCCTGCTTTAGTTGCGCCAGGCGCTCGACACTGACATCGCTGGCGCACAGTGCCTGCGGTGTCGCGTACTGGGCTTTGAGTAGCCCACGTATGATGGCCGAGCCCATGTTGCCGGCGCCCAAGACCCCAATGCGGATTTCCTTCATGCCCTTGCCTCGCGCAGAAGGATGGCCCAATCTGCCGCTAGCGCAACCGATCCCAGATGCGATCTTTCCAGGTGCGTTGCGGATTGGGCTTCTGTTGTGCAAATTCCTCGGATAGCTCGAGCAGCAATTGTCGGGCGCGATCGGATAGCTGAGAAGGGACTTCGACCGTCACTTCGACCAGTTGATCGCCGCGCCCGCCGCGATAGGGTCGGGGAGCACCTTTGCCGCGCATGCGCAGGACTGTGTTGGGCTGAACGCCTTCGGGTACACGCAACGTAGCCCGTCCGTCAATTGTCCTGACATCAATTTCAGCGCCGAGCGCCGCCTGCGCGAACGTGATCGGCACGCGACACAAGACGTTGTCGCCGTCGCGAGAAAAGAACTCGTGCTCAGCGACCGTGACCTCGACGATGAGTGGCCCTGCCGGCGTGCCTGGCGAAGGTCGATTTCCCTCACCCTTCAACGTGCGCTTGTAGCCCGTGTTGACACCCGCCGGGAAATTGACGTCGATCGTGCGCCGCACGCCGATGACGCCGTCTCCGCGACATGTCGTGCACGGCCGAACCGCGCGCAGCCCCGTACCGTGGCATGCCGTACATTCGCGATCACGCTGCAGCGGAAACAACGACACCAGCGGCCGCACTTTGCCCCGCCCCTCGCACACGCCGCATTGCGTCGTCGGGGCACCCGGTTCCCCCCCGGTGCCACCGCAGCGCGCGCAAAGCTGCTTATTGTCGTACGAAACGGACTTCTGACAGCCTCGAATGGCTTCCTCGAACGTGAGTTCGACCTTGACGTTGGCGGCGTTCTTCGGGCCGCGTCTCAGCCCGAACGTCCCCAACATCGATTTTCAGAGCGTCCTCGAGGTCGGCGACGTTCGTGAAGGGTGTTCCCGTGCCGTCAAAACCCCCAGGTCGAAAGGCTGCCTCACCAAAGCGGTCCCAGGCGGCGCGTTTTTGATCGTCACTGAGGATTTGATAGGCTCGATTGAGATCGGCAAAGCGTTGCTGCGCCGCGTGGTCGTTTGGATTCTTGTCGGGGTGGTGCAACGCCGCCAACCGCCGAAAGGCAGTGCGAATTTCAGCGTCGCTAGCGTCGCGCGATACGCCCAGAAGCTCGTAAGGGTCCTGCACGCAGGGTCCATCGGCTTAGCACGAACCGCGTCACCGCGTATAATTGGGCATTTTTTGCCTGGCCGGCACGGAAACGGCGTGTTTCTTGGGTGCGCCCCTCCCCAGCCGTTGCCCGTGCGCACCCGCACGACCCACTTGGCCTGGCGGGCCCGGCCGGCTATTGTATGTGCCGGATGTCTGAGCAGAGCGAAAACGATCGTCGCAATGAGGGCCGGACGCCGATCGAATTGAAGGTCGAATACAAACGCGTCAACACGTTCTTCGCCGACTACACGAAGAACATCTCGCGCGGCGGAACGTTCATCGGCACGACGCGACCACTCGAGGTGGGCACTGAGTTCATCTTTGCACTGACGATCCCCGGAATGACGGAGCCATTGCGACTTCGTGGCCGCGTCATCTGGACGAATCCGGTGCACAATTCGAGCCCAGCCAACCCACCCGGAATGGGCATCGAGTTCCAATACGCAAGCGACGCCGAACGCCGCCAGAAAGAGCAGGCAGTGCAGAAGTTGTTCTCAGCGGTATTCGGAGAGCACTTGGCAACGCGAATTCTGGGACCGAAGTGACGCTGATCGTCTGGTTGTCAATTGGTCACAGACGCGCGGTCCCGTCGAGCTTGCTCGGATCGCGGTCAGTCAGGGCGGCTCAACCTTGCGCTACACAACGGAATGTGTAGACTGTCACGCATGCCTACAAACCTAGCGATTGACGACGACCTACTGGGCGAAGCTCAGAAAGTCGGAGGCCATCGGACGAAGAAGGACACGGTGAACGAAGCGCTGCGAGAATACATCCAACGTCGTTAACAGGCGAAGGTAGTTGAGCTTTTCGGTAAGATTGATTTCGACTCGTCGTACAACTACAAGAAGCAGCGGCGGCGAACGTGAATGTACTTGTTGATACGTCCATTTGGTCGCTTGCCCTTCGGCGGGCAAAACGTGTAGACGTCGCGGCGCCGCGCGAGCTAGCCGAGCTGATCAGCGAAGGCAGAGTTGTGCTGCTGGGGCCGGTTCGGCAGGAGCTGCTATCTGGTATTAAGGTAAAGGCGCAGTTCGAGTTGCTACGCAACCACCTTCGATCGTTTCCAGATCTGGAGTTGGAGTCGGCGGACTACGAAGAAGCTGCAGCAGCGTTCAACCGATGCCGCGAGCGCGGCATCCAGGGATCGAACACGGACTTTCTGATCTGTGCGACGGCAATGCGTCGAAAGTTCGCCATCTACACGACGGACGGGGATTTCCACCGGTACGCAAAGGTTCTCAAGCTCGAATTGCATGAGCCGCGAACGTGACATTCTCGCGTCACGTAAGAGTCAGTCCAACGGATTTGCGGTTGAGCCGCAAAAGCCAGCAACGCAGAGAACCGGGTGTGGAACTGATTGCCCGCACGTTACGGCGTGCAGGCCCGCTTCCGTGAGCTCCGGACGAACGGGCCCGGGCTGCTAGCAGAAGCCCAAACAGACAGCCACGATACCCGACAAGTGGCCAACGAACGCCGCAGCACCGTAGCCATTCCTCTGGCCTTTCAGCGTCGGCACGCTACATTACGTGGGTGCCGCATCCCTCTTTCGCCCCACCGCCTGGCTTCGACGAGTTGTCAACAGAAGCCAAGGTCGACTACGTGAATCTGCTGTGGGAGCGTGTCTTTGTGCATGACAATCCGCAGAGCCCAGATTGGCACCAAGACCTTGTGCGTGCCGAACTCCAGGCGCAGCAGGATGACCCAGACGCGTCCGAAGACTGGACAGCGGCGAGACAGGAAATTCTGGCTCGCATTCGGCAAATTGGGCAGTAGCAATCATGCGGTTCCGGGCGCGTGCATCGCGGGATGTCCTCGAAGCTGCTCTCTGGTACGAAAGCCACCGAGCCCAACTTGGTGTCCAATTCGTACATGACGTTGACGCAACCGTCGCCCGCATTGTCGAGAGTCCGCAGCAATTCCCTGTCTATGAAGGGTCTGCACGAAGAGTCCTTCTCTCTCGGTTTCCGTATGCCGTCTACTTTCAGACAGCTCCGTTGGTCGTGCTGCGCGTGCTTCACCTTCGTCGACACCCTGACACCTGGAAGGCCCCATAGCGTTTGCTTGAGCAACGAGTTTCGCGCCTCAAGAAAACTAGCAGGCGCTGGTTACCAGGCCGGCGCCCACGACCGGGCGCCATCGAATGCCGTCGGAACGCTGATCGAATCCCGCCGGAACGGCGATCGAATCAGTCCGGAAAACGCAACTACGGCGTGTGTTGAGCGGACAACAGACAATTCGGTTCCGGTGCCTGTAACTGAATCGGTACTGGTGCCGGTATCCGCGCCTGTCTCGGCGCCGGTATCCGTTCCCGGTTCGGCCGATACAGGCACCGGCAACTGATACTGTTACCGGCACGGGTACAGGCACCGAGTCCGAAACCGAACATAACTCGAATTGGCTCAGGCAACGCGCGCCGCCAGTAGGACTGGCTTGCGAATTGGATCAGCGTGCAGGGTGCGGCGTGCACTCTGACCTCAGAGATCAATCAACGTGCGAGTGCCGCCAAAAACAAAAGCATCACCGCTCAAGGCAACGCGACGTCAGCCGGTAGCTTCGGAAGCGGTTGAGGGACCGCGGTGCGCAACAGATCGCGCGCAACGGTCAGCTCAATGAGCTCGACGCTCGGGCTCTTGACGACCTGCTCCAACAGCTGGCTGAATTCACTTGCGTTGCCCTCAATCCTCGATTGCATGGCGCGATAGAATAGCGCTTCGGTTCTTTGTGACTGCGTAAGGGCCGAGTCCGACAGAGACCGCGCTTCTATTTGTCCCAGAGTCCACGCGCGCAGGCGTGACGGCCACAGCGAAATCTCGTCCAAATTCGCGAGCGCATCCTCAACGGTCCCGTCTCCTACTTCATGCTTTTGCCGTTCGACAATGCGCAACCACGCTCCAATGTAGACCTCATCTTCGGCTTGCAGCCCTCCTGTTTTTGCCTCGCGAACCGCCATCTTGGCGGCGTTGAGATCGCCATAGGTCAATGCCATTCGTCCGGCCTCAAGCACACTCGCCGTAAACTGCCCCGCATCGGAGCGGGCGGCGTCGAGCGCGCGATTCAGCGCCCGCACGGCGCCTGAATGGTCACCGAACAGTTCAAGCACGCGAGCCAACGTGCGCTCCGCGCGTGATTGTTCAGCAGGTGTGCGCGCCGATTGCCGAGCATCCACTGCGCGCCGCAGCGCACGCTCGAGCGCATTCGCGGCCGCCTGCGTCTGCCCCTGTTGTTGCTCGAGTTCATAGATGCTGACCAGCGCTTCCGATTCCGCGCTGAGATTCGCCTTCTCGCGGCTGATTTCAATCTGTCGAGCCAGCGACCCCAACGCGGCCGGTAGGTTACCGAGTTGCCGTTCCACTTGCGCCAAGAGCGACCAGGTCTCAAGGTTCGACTGGCTCATGGCGGCCTGCTTCAACAGCCTCTGCGCTTCTTCCAAATTCCCCTCGCGAGTCTCAATTGCGCCAAGCAAGAACCGAAGTTGCGCGACTTTCGCCTGAAAACGAGGCAAATAGCCCGGCTGCTCCGCCATCGAAATCATGGGCCTGCTGGCCATGTAGAGCTGCCGAGCGCTGTCCACCTCCGACATTTGGCCGCAAGTGGCCAAGGCGTGCCCGACGACTTCCAACGAGAACGCCAGTGCGTCGCCATTCGGACTCTTGCCGAGCGCTGGAACCAGGAGATACGGAACGGCCTCCGACATCCCATACTCGACAAGCAGCGTTGAGAGAGGCCCGGCCGCAGTAACGCTTTCTGGAGCTCTTCGATACAGCTCAACCGCGACACCGAATGCGGCACCTGCTGCAATATCGGAATCAATGGCCGTCTCGGGTTCATCGGACTCCATCGCTGACTCGAACAAACGAAACAAGTCGCTGAATGCCTGAACGTCGCCCCCCATGGCCGCGTGCTCCAGACGATCGCGCAGCGGTGCGGGTGTCACCCGGCTCAGATCGTTTTGCTCGAGGAACTCCAACGCACCAAGTGGGTCGCCGTGACGTAGGAATGTGGCAGCAATCGTCGCTGCGCCCGAGCGGATCGCCCGAAAGGCCTCAACGGCTTCCTCGCGGTCAAACGACGCTTCCGCAAAGCGTTCCGTCACATCGGAGTGCAAAGCCGTACGCAGCCAATTGAGCGTGGCAGTGCTCGCTAGGTCGAGCGATTCCTTTGAAGCATCCAATAGCGCTCGGTGCGTGGCGATACGCTGCAGTTTTCCAGCACTCTCAACGGGGCCGTGGTTTTGATTTTGGCCGTCGAATGTCCGAATGGCCTCCAAGTGGCGCCGAGCTTCCTCAACCGCAGTCGTCTTTGCCTGAGATCGTAACAACAGCGAGTACAGTGCGTAGGCTTGCCCCTCGTTGCCCGCTCGCGCGACTTCGTTGGCGGCCGCCTCAAGTGCAAAGCCTTCATTTTTCCACATGCTGTCGCGAGACTCACCGGCCCGAACCAGGAGCAAGGCGCCTCGCACGGCGGCCAACCCTTCTACGCGATGGGCGGTCTCAAAACGTCTTGTCGCACGACGCAATTGCTGCTGCACGACTCCAGCGAGCAAACTCAACCGCTTTGCGCTCGCTTGGTTCGAGTAAAGAACGGCATGCAGGGCGCGTCCGAACGCCTCGTTCGACACGTGCGCTGCCTCGACCGTCACCGGAAGCGACTGCGGCGGCGCGACCGCCGGGCCACTTGGCGCTCGATGGCAAGCAACCACGGCCAGGGCCGCCGCCAACAAGCAATACGCTGGGCCAGGTCTCATTGCTGCGTCAGTGTACACGGGGCCGCCAGGAAAAGCAGGCTCCGAGTGCACGTCCCGGCGCGCCGTCGCGCTTCGGCTGGAAAGCTTGCCGCAGCACTGCTATGTGGGGCCGGGCCAGAACCGCTAAGCCGCGGCTCCCAGGAGCAGTCAATGTCCCGTGTGGTGTGCAAATTTGGTGGCACGAGTGTTGCCGACGCCGGTCAGTTTCGTAGGGTGCGTACCATACTCGAGCAAGACAAGCGGCGGCGCGTGGTAGTTCCTTCAGCACCTGGCAAGCGCGCCAAGTCAGAAGCCAAGATCACGGACCTTTTGTATCTTTGCTTTGAAATGGCGGCTATCAAAGCCAACTTCGTTCAGCCGTTCGAAGAAATTCGTTCCCGCTACTTGGAAATTGCCCAAGAGCTCGGCCTAGTCATCGATCTCGATCAGCGCTTCGAGGCATTCTACGAGCAGCTCAATCGCGGGACCACCCGCGATTTTGCGGCCTCACGTGGCGAGTATTTCAACGGGCTACTGATGGCAAAATATCTAGACGCAGAATTTGTCGATCCGCAGGAACACATTACGATTTTGCCATCGGGAACCGTTGACCCCAAAACTTACGCCTCGCTGGGCGCTCGTTTGAGCGACGCTGGGCGCATGTACGTCGTACCGGGATTCTACGGCCGAGATCGGCAAAGCAACGTCAAGACGTTCTCGCGCGGTGGATCGGACATTTCCGGCGCTATCGTCGCACGCGCCATCAACGCGGAACTATACGAGAACTGGACTGACGTGTCCGGCTTCTTGATGGCAGACCCTCGAATCGTCGCAAATCCAAAGCCGATGCAAGAGGTTTCGTATCGCGAAATTCGCGAGCTATCCTACATGGGAGCGAACGTGTTCCACGACGAAGCGATCGTTCCGGTTATTGAGGCCAGTATTCCAATCTGCATCAAGAACACCAATGACCCGCAGCACGCCGGGACGCGGATCGTTCCGACGCTTAGCAGCAGCGTCGAGAAATCTACCGAGATTGCTGGAATTGCCGGCAAGAAGGGCTTCTCGATGATCTGCGTAGAAAAAAGCCTGATGAACAAGGAACTTGGCTTCGCCTACCGCTTGCTGGGTATCATGGAAGGTCGCGGCATCAATGTTGAACACTGTCCTTCAAGCATTGATGGTATCAATGTCATTGTCGAATCAAAGTACCTTCAAGACTGCGCGGAGTCAGTCCTTGACGAAATACGACGGGTCTTGCAGCCGGATAGCGTCACGCTCGAAGGAGAATTGGCCTTGATCGCAGTGGTCGGCGAAGGCATGACGCATTCGATTGGCATTGCCGCGAAGGTATTTGCAGCTTTGCGCGATGCCAAAGTCAACGTTCGTGTGATCAACCAGGGTGCATCCGAACTCAATATTATCGTAGGGGTGATGCCCAACGACTTCGAGCCAGCGCTACGGGCTATCTACAGTGCCTTTGTCGAACCCAGCTTAACGGAATGCTATTGACCACAACTGACATGGATCCCTTGTTTGCCAAACGCAGAGCCGCCCAAGAGGCACTGAGTCTGCTACCCGATGTCGGCGTGGTGGGATTAGGTTCTGGTTCTACGGCCGCCCTATTTATCGAGGGCGTGGCCGACGCTTTGTACGGCGGAAAGCGACTCATGTGCGTTGCCACGAGCGAACAGAGCCGACGGCAAGCTCTGAAACTCAACATCCCGTTGCTCGAAAATGCCGGTCCTTGGGATATCGACCTTTGCGTAGATGGCGCAGACGAGGTTTCCGAGAATCTTGACCTCATCAAGGGGGGTGGCGGCTGCCATCTACGCGAGAAGATCGTCAATCAGTCTTCGCGATGCAACGTCATAATAGTTGAACGAATCCAAGTTGAGCGCACGACTTGGGCAGCGATCCGTAGTCCCCGTGGAGGTTGTCGTGTTCGGACACGCCGGCACGGCCAGGTGGCTCCGCAAGTACGGCGATGTGGCGCTCAGAGTGGAACATGGCGAGCCGTGGCGAACCGACACGGGCAATATCATCTACGACATCAAAGTGGGTGCCATCGACGACCCGGCCAAGTTGGATGACGAACTGCACGGCATTCCCGGCGTCGTTGAGACCGGTCTGTTTGTGGCGCGTGCAGACATACTCATTGTGGGTAGTGCGACCGGTGTGCGCCGAATTGAGCGCAAAGGCTTGGAAACCATCGCGACGGTTTCTGAGATGACTTCTAGTTCGCCCACTTGAGCCCTGAGACCAATTCCGCCAAACGATCTGCGCTTCGGCCTGCTAGCAACCAAGCTACGAGGACACGGTCGTGTCTAAGCAGCAGAGAATCAAATCGAAAGTTCAAACCAACATAGCTTGAACGTTGGGCCATCTCGCCGTTGACGTTCATGGTCGATGTGCGTTTCTGACGTAGCACTGCGGGCGGAACAACGGCTCGTGTGGCCCTGTCAACGCTTTCGATGAAGTCAGTCGGTGTTCCGGACCCGCCTCCGACTGCCATCGTCACCAGCGTCAAGTTGCCATCGGGCGATTCCCACGAGATACGCTGTCCCGATTCGCCGAACGCGGCTTGACGCGCGTTCAATCGAAACGCATTGGGCAGTGTCTGAGCAAGACCCAATCGCCTATCGACAAGCGTATTGCCAACCATTTCGACGGCCTGAACGCAACTCTCCGTCCTAAACGCCTCGAGAGCCAAGTCAGCTTGCCGCTTGCAGCCATCATTGCCGTCGAGGCAGCTCACCAGAAAGGCGATTTCGCCACCCTGATGTTCCACGCCATAGAGTGTCATCGACAAGCGACCCCGGTCCGTGGCGACAGTTCCGGCCGAAGCCCTCGAGAAATGGCTGGGTCTTGCCAACTGACCTGCCGGCAACTCGCGGAGTCTTTGCTCGCCGCTAAGACCGACAAATAGGCTGGTACTGTCCCGCAACAGGGGCTGAGCATATATTCGGACGGACAAGCCGACCTGCACGTTCTGAGCAACTAGGGCAACTCGACTGTCGGATGCATGAGCTGCGGCGCCTACGGCTGTCTCCCAAAAACCAGGCGGTCGACACCACCTGAAGCACCTCGAGTAGTCCTGGAAACAGCCATTGTGTAACGAAATGTCACGTCCCACAATGTGCTCGTCAGTTGCTTGTGCAAGCAACTCATTTTGCAGCGCATTTCGCTCCACTTCAGTGAGAACCTGCACATGCTCTGCAGCCTGTTGCAGCAAGGTCGGTGCCGCGGCTTGAAATAGCTCGGAATAGCCCGCGGTAAGCTCGAACACTTGGCCATCGCGAGTGAGGTTTCCGTAGGCGTATTGACTACCGAATTCCGCGTGGCCCAACTGAAGACTCATTCGCGTGCCCATGAGCGACAATGGAGTCGTATCCTTGGTCAGAGTCACACGAAGATTCTGGATGTGTGCCCTCTGATGCTCTGAAACGTAATCTTGTGCGTGGCGACGGT
Source organism: uncultured delta proteobacterium (assembly GCA_963811985.1). Taxonomy (GTDB): domain Bacteria; phylum Myxococcota_A; class Polyangia; order Polyangiales; family Polyangiaceae; genus FEN-1139. Next base: position 414,900 of record CAWEUH010000025.1, on the reverse strand, counting down.
GTGAGGCCGCCACGCGAATTGTCAGCGAGACGTCTGGATCGTCGTGAACGAGCGCAACGTCGGCGTCTGGATTGAATTCTCTCAGGTCGTTGCCCGCAAGCAGTTGCCAGCCGGGTGGTGCCACGACGCGAAGTCCCGACAGAGCGCTTTCATAGCGACCATCCCTTATGCGCCACCCAACTCCCGACACTTCAGTCACGCCCTTCACACGGGGCGCTCCCAGCACTTTACCCGGCAATAGAGTGATGCTTTCGAAAAACCTCTGTACGCGAGTGCGATCAAACTGGCTACGCGGTCCCCTGATGGTTACGCGGTAGGCGTGGTTCTCGTGAAAGAAGAACGTGCCTTGCAGGAGCGTGGGTTGGCCCAGATACACTCCGCTCAGTTCGAACGATTCTGCTGGGCAGTTCTGAAACGGCGCTCTATTGCGCCATTGAATTGCTTTTTCCGAAAATGTCAAGCGACGCAACCAATCATCAAGATAGGCGGCAAGGGAAGCCTGCGGGGCCTGACCGACCGAGACATCACCCAACAGCGCTTGTTCCGTGTCGTACGCAGTTAGCAATGAATCGGTCGAAGTCGCAATCTTGCGCTCCTCACCAAGCAATTGCCAACCCTCGCCTGGACGCTGGAGGCGTATGCGGAACGTCTCATCAACGATGAACGGGGCCGTATCGGCTGCGGATGGGTCGAAGACTTGGTCGTGTATTTTCTCCGGTGTCAATCGACAACCGAACCCGGCCAAGAGCAGCCACAAGACGACAGATTTACGGAGCAACCCAAGGGGTACTACGTCAGCCGAATGAACCGCTTAAGTCCGAAGCGGGCACTTCGCCTGAAGATCCCGCTAGAGGCGCATTGTTCACTGGGAACTAGCTAGCCGAGGCGCATCGCCTGAACACGTAATCCGCCATTGTAGAATTTGGCCAACGGGCACCAATCGAGTCTTGGTTGCCAAGGCCCCAGCGGGACTGGCAAGAGTGCAATCACTGGCCGCAAGTCGGTGCGACGAGCCAACATGGACTCAAACCGATCGAGCAGCCACCGAACCTCTTGTTTGTTGCCACAACGAATTCCATACGGAGGATTGGTTACTATCGTTGCGCCGAGTGGGATCGAGTCAACAACGGCATCAAAGTCGCCGCATAGCCACGTGCAATAGGTCTCAACCTTTGAACGGCCACAGTTTTCCTGTGCATCAACCACAGCAGTCACGTCGATGTCCGAACCATACGCTCGAATGACACAGGTGTTCGGCGTGGCTCGGGCCGCCGTCCAGGAAGCATACGATTGTGCATCATGAATCGGCCAGTTCTGGAACGCAAATCTCCGATCGCGTCCTGCGGAAAGGCCCAGTTGTCGCTCGACCCACTCGATGGCGATGCATCCCGATCCGCAAAACGGGTCCCACAAGACGTCGGCAGCTCCTTCATGCTCGCGCCCGAGCATGTGCACCATCGCCGCAGCCAGCGTTTCGCGAATCGGGGCCTGCCCAACGTGGGTGCGGCTTCCGCGCTTGTGCAATCGTTCACCTGAAGCATCGATACTGGGCTGCACGATATCGCCGGTGATTCTTATGTACACGGTCTGGACATCGGCCCCACCCGGCTGCCTAAGGCTATGTTGGCGCGCTCCGAGGACTCGACCCAGCGCAAGCCGCGTTCGGTCTGCGACCGCTTCGGAGTGCCAGAGCTTCGATCGATGACAAGCCACACGCACATCGTACGACTGCTCAGGCGTCAGATAGGCATGCCAAGGCAAGCGACTGAGACCGGTAATCAATGCATCGAACTGCCTAGCTCGGAACGAACGCAGCCGAACACGGACGCCTTCCGCCAAGCGACACTCGCGATGGATCGTCCAGAGTTGTTCTGTCGTGGCGCGTAACTCTACCCCACCCAGTGCGACAGTACCGGACAGGCCCAGGTCATCGAGTTCACGGCATAGCCAAGGCTCGAGTCCCGAGCTCACGGGAAGAAAGAGGCGGTATTGGGTTGACGAGCTGGGCACCCTTGACGCGAAAGCTAGCCCATGGGGCCAAGAAATCCCGGGGTTTGCCCGACCTCGCGCATGTTCTGTGGTCATTTGCGCACAATTGGGGCTAAACTTGCCGCGTGACCCACTGTCGGCTTTCTGGTGCATTGGTTGTGTCCGTCATGTTGAGTGCATTGTCTGCGGTGTCGGCGCAAACGCCCAAACCGAGCAATGCCGTCACACCGCCTGCGGCGCGCCCAGCAGTCCCTTCGTCCGCCGCTCCGAGCGCTGCGGCGCGCCCTGCTAACCCATCCGACGCGAAGACAACTGCACCGCAAGCACTGGACATTGCCGATCTGAGGCAAGGCATTGTCGTGGTCGAACAGGCAAAGCGTCCTGTTGCAGTTGGACTTGTGCTGGCTGGCGACGGGCGGATCTTGACTTCGCTTTCACCGCTTGGGAACGGGAATTCCTTGTCGGCGTACTACGCAAGTGGTGCCGGCAAACGGCTCCGGATGGCCGCGACCAACCGAGGCATGAATCTCGCTCTGCTGGCTCCTGAAGACAGTCGATTCAACAAGGGGCTTCGCGCGTCGCGAATCGCCGCTGACGATCCCGGCGCACACGCGCATTGGCTTCGCGGAAACCAAGCCAACGCGACGGCTCTGGCCGCAGCGGGACCGCTGAAGCGGGAAACGTTAACCGGTGGCGACGGCTTCACCCTGCGCGACGTGTTTACGCTGAGTTTCACTCCCAGGCCTGTCGAATATGGTTCCGTCCTCGTGGATAGTAATGGCGACGTGTTGGGGATGGTAACGCAAGCCTGTCAACCCAATCCCAACGCCGAGTGCCGTCCTGTGCCTTGCGCGATCCCGGTTGCGATGTTGAAGGAGTTCCTCAGAAGCGTGCCCGAAGGCTCGGCAATGCCTGCGGCTTGGATCGGTTTGCAGGTGGCCGACGCCGATGCGGGTTCATTGAAGGCGGTCCGAATCAGCGTGGTGGATTCTCGCGGCCCGGTGGCAGCATTGGGGCTGCGGGCTGGCAAGGACAACGCGACGGCAGATCTGCTGGTTGCGATCGACGGTGTCGCCGTCACTTCGACGCTTGCATTTGAGGAACTTCTGCGTAGGCGCACGGCAGGAGAAAGAGTCAGGTTGCTGATTTACAGCGAAGGCCGCTACCGCGAAGCGACAGCGGTTCTTGGACGCGAGCCCGAGCACCTGGCGGACACATCCACCAGTGCCGCGATTCCACTGAAGTAATGGGCCCTTCGGACCCGGCCGCTGCGCGGCCAATCGCGGCCCTATTCTTGTTTCCTTGGGCATTCGCTCAAACCCAAATTCGCTTCGCGAATTTCTAGTACCTCGATTCAAAAGAATCGAGGTACTAGGCGGTCCACGGACGTGGTCAACTGACACCCATTGGCGAACTCTGAATGGAAATGAGTCACCATGCGAAATGCCTGGCGGTCGGCCGGGGTTGTTGCTTCTTCGGCGAGACCTCACTTGTGCGCACAGGCGATTGACAAGAGACCGGCTGAAAGTCGAGACTTTGCCTGATCCCGGAGTCGATGTATCTCCGAAGAGCTGCGAGCTGACCCATCGTGAATTCCCCGCTGCGCATTGAAGTTGCTGGCCAAACCGACGTAGGGCGCAAGCGCAATCACAATGAAGACAACTTCGCCATATTTCCGGAGTTTGGCTTGTACATCGTCGCCGACGGCATGGGGGGTCATGCATCCGGCGAGGTTGCTTCGAAAATGGCCATTGACACGTTGCGCGAATTCTTCGCGTTGACGTCCGATGATCCCGAACGAACATGGCCGTACAAGATGGATCGAGCCAAGGGGTACGAGGAGAATCGCCTTATCACTGGGATCAAGCTGTGCAACTTGCGGATTTTCGAACAGGCACAGCGCAATTCCAAACAACGGGGCATGGGTACCACCGTGGCGACCCTTTTTGCCGTTGAAGACGGGTTCTTCGTCGCTCACGTTGGTGACAGCCGCTGTTACAGAATTCGCGACAGCCGCATTGAACAGCTAACCGAAGACCACTCACTACTCAACGACTACAAGAAGATGAAGCGCCTGACCGAGGAGGAGATCGCGAATTTCCCCCACAAGAACGTGATCGTTAGGGCCCTTGGCATGAAAGACACTGTCAAGGTGGACACGCGATTCGAACAGCCAGAGAAGGACGATCTGCTGCTTCTGTGCAGCGACGGCCTATGTGGTCCGGTTGCGGACCCTCAGATTCTCGACATCGTTCATTCGACGCAAGATCTGGCGGACGTGGCGCAACGATTGGTCACTGCGGCTAACGATCGCGGCGGCCCCGATAACATCACATGTGTTGTTGCGCGTTGGGTACAGTAAACCGTTGAAATGGCAAAACCAAGGTCCGTTCGCCTTTGCAGGCTGGCGGGCGTCCGTCAATGATGGGGCATCACCACCTGAACCGGAACGGGGACGCTCTTTACCATTGATGGCGGTCCTGCGAGCGGGTGGATTATGAAGTACACGAATGCTATGAATGCAAGCATCATCAGGCTGGTAACGAAATAGGTGGAGATGGGCGCGTAGCGCACCGTCGTCCAGCCGTCGGCGTAGAACTTGCCGCCGCTTCTTTCCCGCAATTTGCGCTGCACGCCTCGCAGCACGTCGGGTGACTCGTCGGGACCTGCATCCAGCGCTCCGCGCAACAACCTTCTAAGCCGAGCTTCTTCGACAGAATCGAGGTTGACGTCCGCGACTTCGTTGCTGTGGTCGGAGGAATTCGTCACATCGGTCATGGCAGCGACTCCCCGAGGGCTTCAGAGACACGCTGCTTTAGCAACGCGCGTGCGCGATGGATGCGACTCTTGACGGTGCCCTCGGCAACACCAGTAATTTCGATGATTTCTTCGTAGCTCAGGTTTTCGACGTCGCGCAAGATGAGAGCCTCGCGAAAATCGGGCTCCAGCGCGGCGATGCATTGGCGCATGATCGCCTCGATTTGCATACCCTCGACCATCTGATCCGGTCGATTGATTTGGCCCGAAGTAACGCCCTTGGCTTGATGCAGAGGCTGACGATCGGCGATGGCATCCAGTGCGTCCTGCTTGTCATCATGCCGTCGCGATAGGTACTTTGAGCGGTTCTTGCAGAGATTGATCGCCACCCTGTAGATCCAAGTGCCAAGCTTGGACTCGCCACGGAATTGTCCGATTCCCTTGAATACCTGCACGAAGACTTCCTGCGTCATGTCCTCCGCGTCCTCGCGCCGACCCAACATTCGCGCAACAAGCCTATACACGCGTGGGCTGTAGGCTTCCACGAGTTCGTTGAACGCGCGCTCATCGTGCCGCTGCAACCGCTCGACGAAGCGGCGTTCGGTACTGTCGTCGGGCGGCATAGCGACCATGGAGGGTACATCGAATGCGCAAGCAGCGCCCGGACCTTGTGACAAGGCGCACCGGGCACTCTACTATTTGACAACACCCCGTATGATTGGTTCCGACGCATGGATTCGAACCATGATTCAGGGATCCAAAGTCCCTTGTCCTGCCTTTAGACGACGTCGGAAGAGCGGGCGCGAGAATAGCAAACCCTATCAAGTTCGCCCGCGCCACGAAGATTCTTTGGTGAGTCGGTCAATGGGCCCAAGCCTCTGGGCAATCCACGTGCAATTCGTGTGCAGTTCATTGGGAGACGCGCTGGGCGAACCGCGACACCAACAATCGACGAATGGCTCAGGTCCGCCGGCGCGTGTAGTCAAGAACGAGTCTTGCTGCACTCTCTGCCCGCCTGATGCAATCAGGAATGCCGGTGCCACCGAAGACAGAGCTGGCAAACAAGAGCCCAGGAAAGTTGGCCACGTGGCCCTCTATGCGAGCGAGTCGCGCAATATGCCCCACAGTTGGCTGAGGTCGCACGTGTTTGAAGACGCGCACAAACAGCGGAGTGCCGACGGTACCTATCATTCGCTCGATCTCTTGGCGAGCAAGTTCGCCGAGATCTGCTTCCGTTGAGTTGACCGCCAGCGCTGGGTCACGAGCACCGCCGAGCGACACGCGCACCAAAGCTCCGCCATTCGGAGCACGACCCTCCCATTTCGATGAGGCCCAAGTGGAGGCGAACGCCCGGCCCTCCGCACGCGGCACCATGTAGCCGGATGCATCAAGGGGCCGTGAAAGGCAAGCTTGGTCCAGTGCAAGATACACGGCGGCGGTTGCCACATTGGAAATGGCTTTGAGTTCCGCACGCAACCCATCATCCCCGACGACGGCCGTTGCAGCATGCGCAGGCATACACAAGATGACGCTGTCAACGTCAAGCCGTGTTTCGTTGGAAAGGTGCGCGCGCCACTTGTTATTCGCCATTTGTTCCAGCTTGAGCAGCGCTACGCTCAGCCTCAGGCAGCCATCGGGCACGCGGGCCCTTAGCGCATCAACCAGTTGACCCATGCCACCACGCAAAGACTGAAATGGACTTTCCGCTTGGCGGGCCCGTCGATGCAGCCACCGAAGCAGGTCGAGCCAATCCGGCAAATACAGTGGGTCATCAACCGCTGCGCCGAACCTTTGAATGGTTTGGTTTTTGGCGGCACGTGCCCGTTCAGCTGCGAAAAATGCGCGAATCAGGCTGCCGTGGCGCCGCTCCAGCTCTACCAGCTGCGGAAATGTCGAGAGAATGCTCAATTCCTCGATATCCCCAGCGAAGATGCCGCTGAGCAGTGGCCCAGCGATATTCTCAGTTGCCTCATGACCAAAATGCCGCACGAGAAAGCTGGCGACGGTTTCGTCGCGAGGATCGCCCGTGGGCTTTGGCACGGTGAGATCGCCGAGCACGCGGAATTTACCGGACCAACTCAGCAGTGGCGTAGAAACCATGGGGCCCAAGCGGGTCGGCACGGCGAGCGCCATGCCGGCGGGCATCGGCACAAGTTGACCCCGGTGCGCGATGAGCACGCGTCGTCCGGCGGGGTTTGGAGAGATGAGCTCATCACCAAGCCCGACTTCGCGACATAGAGCAGCCGCTTCTGTCTTAGTGCGCAAGAACGAATCGGGGCCGGCTTCAATGAGGTAGCCCTGTTCACGAATCGTCCAAATGTTGCCCCCGACGCGGTCTTGCTGTTCGACCACACACAGATCGATGTCGGGCTGCTCACGCAACAGTGCATGGGCCGCCGTGAGGCCGCTGATGCCAGCGCCCACCACGAGCACACTCGGCCGTTTCGATTCAGTCATGCGCTCTGCTCGTGCACCCAATCACATAGAAATCGAACTTGATCCGGATCCGTTTGCGGCAAAATCCCGTGACCCAGATTGAAGACATAGCCAAGCTTTCCAGCCTGTTGCAGCAGCTCTTTGGCACGCGCAGCGAGCAGAGCCCGGGGCGCGAACAGCAGGACGGGGTCAAGATTGCCCTGAAGCGCAACGTCGCTGCCCAGGCGCCGGCGCGCCTCATCGATGCGGGTGCGCCAATCAACTCCGATCACGCTGCCACCAGCGCGCTTCTGCAATTCAAGCAGGGCTTGCGTGTTGGTGCCGAAATGGATCACGGGCACGTTAGCCTGCATGACATCCTTCAGGATATGCGCCACGTGAGGTTCCACAAAGGTTGCGTAGTCTTCGGGCCCGAGCGCGCCTACCCACGAATCAAAGAGCTGCACTGCCTGAGCCCCAGCCGCTATTTGTGCGCGCAAAAAGCGCCTGACGACCTCGGCCAATTTCGCGGCAAGTGCATGCCAAACGTCGGGCTGGGAGTACATCAACCGTTTCGTCGTGAGGTAGTAAGTACTCTTGCCTCCTTCCACGAGATAGCTTGCCAACGTGAAGGGTGCTCCGGCAAAGCCAATCAGCGGCTGTTTTCCATCGAGCTCACGACGCAGCCAGCGGATGGCGGTCAGCACGTAGCCCAAGTCCTCCTCGGGATCGATCACTCGAAGCCGTTCGACGTCGGCTGCGGAGTGTATCGGCGCCCGTATGACGGGCCCTTCCCCAGCCTGAAACTCGAACGGCGCCCCCATTGGCTCAAGCGGCAGGAGCAGATCTGCAAAGAGTATTGCGGCATCAACGGCGTAGGCGCGTATTGGCTGCAGCGTGACCTCGACGGCGAGCTCCGGCGTTTTGCACAGCTCCAGCAGGCTGTGCCGTTCACGCAACTTGCGGTACTCGGGCATGTAGCGCCCAGCCTGGCGCATGAACCACAGCGGAACACAATCTACCGGCTCACTTCGACACGCGCGAATAAAACGGTCCCACATGATTCATGATACTCGCCGAGCAAAGCTCGGCACCCTACTGCGCAACCATCCCTGCCTGCGAACCCATGGCGTGTGGCGCGCCCTCACCTTGCTCGGATTTGCCCCGCATTTCGTATTTCGAAGGACATTTTGCCATAATCTGCTGCGCGTGAAATGTTCCGTCCGCTAACAGCTGCCCCTCGGCCGTGACTTCCACGTTGACGCCCGGAACGTCGCGAAACGTGTCGGGGACCACGCATTGCGGGTAAAGAACGGTCAGCGCCGCATCGTTCTTCTGCATTTTGAAGCGATACTCGCAGGGGTCACTGCGACGGGCCAACGTGCCGGCAACCAGCGTTCCCAAGACGCGAACGGTTCGCAATTGGAATCGGTCCTTGTCGCGCAACAGTTCGTCCACCCCCTTGGAGTAGATGGCAGCTTGCTTGAAGCCGGAGAACACAACGAAGAGTATCGCTGCGCCCATGAATACCAAGCCCAACAATAGACCGAGTTGGCGCCACGATTGGGGCGCTGCTCTGCCGGCTTGGCTCGAACTAACAAAGCCTGGCACTGGCTCAGCTTCGCCTGTGGCCATTGCTTCGTGGTTGTCGATGGCCCGGCGCAGTTCGTCGTCAATGTGGGTCATGATAACTCGTTTGCCATGAAGGCCACCTGAACATGAGGCGCACAAGAACGTACCACAAGGGTAGCGCGGTTACACTGCAAACTGTGGGTGACAGGCCCCGCTGCGCCAGAACGTCTGCAAATACCTCGAGCCTCACGCCCGGTTCCTCCTGTCCCAGCGACTGCCAAGCATAGCCAACGGCACGGCAATGGACACAAGACACAGTGCGATGGTTGCTCCCAGTAGAGGCGTTTCTAGCGCGTGGCCCAGTGCCGCGAGAGCCAACACAATCAGTGCGCCCAAAGCGCCGGCCAACCCGGCGCTCCAACGACTGGGACGGGCTGCAAAACGACCTACAACTGCGCCGCCGATTGAGCAGGCACTCGCGAAGGTCAACAGGACCAAGACTGCGGTCGGCGCGAACATCCCAAGTCGGGTGTTGCCCAGGTGCAGCGCAACGAGCAAAAGGGGCGCCCAAACCGACACAATGACAACGCTGCCCAACGGCACCCAGAGCCACGGCGACCCGGGAATATTGGATTGGGGTTCCGAGTCGCCGACGACCGGCAAGTGTCTTTTTCCAGCGGGACGGATCATGGGCAAAATCGGATAGACGAACGACGCATAGGATCGTCACCCACCTCGTGCAATAGGGTTTGCTCGGACGACTGCACTGGGAACGGCTGGTCGGGGGAGCCGGATCGAGACTCCCATTGTCTACCAGGCGATGTTGGTCTACTCCCCGAATTGCGCCATGCCCCACGATGATCCGCTCGCATGGGACCGACAGATCAAGGTCCTTGCCGACTTTGATGACCCATACAAGTTGACGCTGAGAACTGATCCCGAATCAGCCGATCCAAGCGGCCCTTTTCTCGATGTCCCTCCCCTTACGCAGCGGGCAGCATTCATTCGACTTCGGGAATTGCCCGAGGACTTGCCATTGCGTGCGCCATTGCTGCGTTGGGCGTACCACATGGCGGAGTCGCGAATCAACGCAGCAATTCAAGTGCGGCTTGCGCGATTCTGGCGCAGCAGTCCGATCGATCTAGAATACCCACAGAGAATCGTTACGACACGATCGCAGATATTGCTTCAGCTATTGCGAGAATCTCAGGGCCGCGCACAGTGGTTGACGGCACTCGGTGATTTGCTGCCGCCTGCGACGCAGTGGGTCAGCGAATTGTGGCAACGTAGGGATGAGTTGGCCAAACGTGCCGGCTTTGAAGGCGTCCAATCTGTTATTGACCCAGTTGACGGGATGCGTGGGTTCGTTGATGGGTGGCTCGGGTTGACCGGACCCCTTTCATCGGAAGCGCTGCCCCGCGGCCCGGTGTTGCTCTTGGAAGCAGCGCTAGCCCTCCGAGCAGGCCAAGGTTGGCCGGCGCGCATCTGCGCGCAGTCGATAGCGAGCCTTCTAGGTCACCGAAGTTGGCTAAACTATGCGCACGTGCGTGAACCCACATGGCCGCAGCTAGTGGGTCCCACTAGCTTTGTGCGAGCCCTGTATGGACTAGGTCAGGAGCTTGCACGCGCATGGGCTCCCGGCGAGTACCCTTTTGTCATTCGGCGTGACCCGTGGCACCTGTTTGAACACAGATTGGGCAGTCTCATCGCATCGTTGGCAGTCAACGGAGACTGGCAGCGTCGCGTTCTTCACCTAAATAAGGAACAAGCGAGTACGCAGGTTCGCGAATTCACTCGCACACTGCTGCACGCCAGCCGGTGCTTGTGTCTGAACCTGCGGCTGAGGATCACGGTCATTCAATCGAGCAGGGCAATGCAAGAGGCTTTTGCAGGGCAGACGACCGAGGTGTTTGGCTTCGAATGGCCGAACCATTTTGCAGGCAATCTGCCTCGCCTTGGTTTTGACGATGCTCAACGACTGCTCGCGATTTGGCTCGGATTATCCGACCACGCGCGGCTAATTCAACATTTCGACGAGGACTGGTACAGAAATCCCCGCGCGATTGAGTCCGTGCGAGGCCAATGGCTCGAAGTACACCAACTAGCGCCCACGTCGGACCTCGCAAACGAGGCAGTCGGGTCCTCTGCAGCATGGCTAGCCGCACAATGGTCTTGAATCAGCCGTCGCGGCCAGGGCTCTCGGATGCTTGTTTGTCCTAGAATCGAGATCGGTGAATCAATAGTCTCCGCTGTTCGAACCCATTCCGCTGGATTCAACGTGATAGGCGAAACTGAAGACGATGGCCGTCGCCCCGAACTCGCCAAAGCTGCGTCGAGCCCCGATGTCAAGACTAAATGCTGAGCTGATGTAACCAACCCCAGCGCTTGCTTGATGGTTGTGAAGCCCAGAGTCCCATCGGTAGCCTGCTCGTATGGGGTAATGATCACCAAGCAAATACTCGACTCCCGCCATTAGGCGCATTGTCGTGCGTTCCCAGGTCGTGAAATCTGCGGCCGCATCCCCTTCAAGGGTCAGGCCATTATTGGTCCATCCAAACCCCCCTCCAAGCACGGTTGGCTGAAAACCCGTACTTGCTCCGTTCAATCCTACGCCAACGACCGATACCGCAAGGCTTGGATTGGGCTGCAGCGTTGCGCCAACGTCGATTCCGAAACCACGCACAATGGATTTGTCGCTAAGTCCCCCGGACGCAAGACTTTGTCCAAGTGGGCCGTTCCCGTTTTCTCTGAGGGAAAGGTACCGCCCAGTCACACCCGCGCGAAACTTTTCCGAAAATGGAAGAGCGAGACCCAAGCGCAGGTCGGATCCAAGCCGGTTGATTCCGCTGTGATCCTGCACAGTCCACAGCGCCGCAAAGCCTCCGGCAACGCGCGTGCTGCTCGTGCTCGAATCAACGATGGCTGCGCCGTATGTCTGACGATTTGCCTCAGGCCAGATCGAAGCCAGCGCTCCAACGTGATAAACGCGCGCACTTGCCATGTTGGCAGGATTCGAGAGCAGCGCGGCGTAGGATGAGCTAAACGATCGTTGTGCTCCCGACAGCGCCGCGCTGCGGCCGGTGTCCACGTCGCCGTAGTCCCAGCCCACTTCTGGAGGGAGGTCACTTGCGCCCGCGCTTCGACAGGTGACCGCGAATACGGTAAGACCCAACGCGACCGATGCGCCAACTGCGCGAACACAGGTCAATCGACCGCGCAATGCGAATTGCGACCGCTGGGTCATTCTGGTGGGGCAAGGGTTACCCCGAACAGCGCGTCGGGGCCAACAAACCGGCGGTTCTACTGACATTCGTGTCGTGCGATTTGGACCAGTTCCCTCTTGACTACGAGAACGTGGATTGATCATGCATCGAAAAATCGAGCGTTCGAGGAAAAGCCCGAGCAGCAGCAGCGATAACGCGAATTCTTGGGTGCAACGAGCGTCGAGTTGCCGCAACCAAAAAAGGGGTCCAATTCGGGCCAATGGTTCAAGGTTCTTTTATGCCAAGTTCAATACAAAAGCATGTCAAGGATTGAATTAGATTACAAACCAGTGCTAGCTGCGCGTCCCACTTGACTTGGTGGACGTGTTCGATTGTGTCTGGCTAGTTGTTCCGCCCGACATTATCCAAAGCTGACTTGGAGTAGTTGGCTAAGCGTTAGGCCCGGGTGCTTTCTTGCCTTGGTGGACTCAAAGCTGTCGCAAGAAAATACAAGGCGGTCGACCCCAGGTTATCCACAACATTGTGGACAAATTGGGTAATTGCTCGTTCAATGGTTGTGGGTCTTCCAGTGAATTCAACGATGCAGGATCCCTCGGAAATACAGCGCATGTGGCTGCAAGCGATTGCCAAAACCAAGAGTCGCAGCCCAGTGACATTCGAGCAGTGGTTCTCGGGTGTTCAGTTCGACGGACTCAACGGAGAGACGCTGCAATTGACGGCGCGCAATGAGTTCGTGCGCGATTGGGTCCATGATCATTTCGTCCCCGACCTGACAGACCAATTGGCAGCGGCCCTTGGGATACAACGCGTAATGGTTAAGTGGAAAATTCAGCGCGATTTGGTGTGCCCAATTGTCGAACCGCATACACTGAGTCGGCAAGAGTCCGAAGATTTGCCACAGAGTGTCGATAGTGCGGAGCGTTCAAGAATCACATCACGCCCACCGCCGAATTGTGTCGCAAAGCGGATCAGTGTCTATCCGCGGCTCGAACGTGCTTTGAACATCGAACTCTTGCAGGCGCTCAATCCCAAGTTCACGTTTGACAACTTCATCGTGGGCCCATCCAATGAGCTCGCCTACGCGGCGGCGCGAGCTGTCGCAGACTCGGGGGGCGCTCGCTACAACCCCTTGTTCATCGCTGGTGGCACTGGACTTGGCAAGACGCACTTGATGCATGCAATTGCGCACACCGTTTTGTTGGGCCGCCCGGAAGCGAAAGTGATGTATGTTTCGGCCGAGCGATTTACGAATGAATTCATCGAAGCATTGCAACATCACAAAATGGATGAGTTCCGGACGCGATATCGCGTCGGCTGCGATGTGCTGCTGGTGGATGACATTCAATTCTTGGCCGGGCGCGAACAAACGCAAGAAGAGTTCTTTCACACGTTCAACGCGTTGCGTGATGTTGACCGGCAAATAGTTGTTTCCGCCGACAAGTATCCACACCAGTTGCAGCGAATGCCGGAGCGGTTGGCGTCTCGGTTCACGTCGGGTCTGGTGGCGGACGTACAAGCCCCGCAGCTCGAGACACGCGTTGCCATAGTTCGAAAGAAGGCTCAGCTCGAAAGAATTGACGTCTCCGACGACGTGGCCGTACTGCTCGCCCAATGTGTTCAGAGCAACGTTCGCGAGCTGGAAGGAGCTTTGATTCGACTCGCCGCAAAGTCGTCGCTAACGGGTCGGCCCATTGACGTTGAATTCGCTCGTGCAGAGTTGATGAGCGTTGGATCCAGGCAACCTGACCCCACCAGCGTAGCCGATATTCAACGTGCCGTATGTGGTCATTTCCGGCTATCAAACTCGGAACTGCTCAGCAAGGACCGCCACAAGAGCGTCGCATTTGCTCGCCAAGTGGCAATGTACCTTTGCCGACAGCGACTGAAGTGCAGCTTCCCAGAATTGGGTCGTGCTTTTGGCAACCGAGATCACACGACCGTGATTAGTGCCGTAAGGCGTGTGGAAGCCTTGCGCAACTCGGATCCAAGAGTTGCAGCTCATTTGGACGCTATCGAACAGAAGTTGGCAGCTTCCAACGAAGAGTAGATTGTCGCGGACGCTTCCCCTTGCTTCTCGTTGCATGACGATTGTTGCTTCTGAGACCCGCACTAGTTCGAGGGTTCACCGCCGTACATCGCTTCGGCGATCTCGAACGTAGCCTGCTCCAGCGCCGCATAAGACGCACGAATCTGGGTGATATCACCATTACCTTCAAGCAACCCACGGAGTGCTTCCACATCGGTTCTGACGGCCGTGACCCGCTCGACGGGCAAGAGATCGGCATAACTTTCCAGCGCCTGCTCCGTCGTATACAGGAGCGCCTCAGCTTGGTTGCGTACTTCGGCAAACTCACGCCGCAGTTGATCGGCCACCTTGAACTTCTCACCCTCGCCTACGAGTCTATCGACCTCCTCCTGAGTCAAGCCGCTGGCAGGCGCCACATTGATGGCTTGAGACCTTCCGGTTGCCAGGTCCTTGGCCTCGACCGACAGGATGCCGTTGGCGTCCACCGCAAAGGATACTTGAATCTTGGGAACACCACGCGGTGATGGGGGTATCTTCGATAATTCGAAGCGAGCAAGGCTGCGATTGTCAGCAGCCATTTCGCGTTCACCCTGCAGCACGTGAACCGGAACGAAGGTCTGGTTGTCAACGCTAGTGGTGAATATCTCGCTTCGCTGCGTGGGAATTGTCGTATTTCGGGGAATTAGGGCAGTAAAGACACCCCCTCCCGTCTCGACCCCAATCGACAGTGGAGTCACATCGAGCAGAAGCACTTCATTGATGGCTCCGGAGATCGCGGCGCCCTGAATGGCTGCGCCTATCGCAACAACCTCGTCGGGGTTGACCCCCTTGTGAGGATCCCTGCCGAACAGTTCACGCACCGAGCGCTGGACCGTGGGCATTCGGGTCATGCCACCCACAAGCACGACTTGATCGATTTGATCGGGACGCACCTTGGCGTCCTTCAACACGTCGTTGCAGACCGAAATTGTCCGTTCAACAAGATCTCGGGTGAGGATTTCGAGGTCGCTACGTTTCAATGAACGTTGCATGTGGAGCGGACCACTTGCTCCCACAGCGACGAACGGAATATTGATTTCCGTTTCTAGCGACGAACTCAGTTCATGTTTGGCCTTTTCCGCCGCTTCGCGCAGACGTTGCAGTGCTGTCCGATCCCCCTTGAGGTCAATTCGATTTGCCTTCCGAAATTCCTCTACGAGCATATCTATGAGTCGGTTGTCGAAGTCCTCGCCGCCAAGGTGAGTATCGCCTCCTGTCGCCTGCACGCTAAATACGCCGCCTTGGATCTGGAGAATCGAGATGTCAAATGTTCCCCCACCCAAGTCATATACGGCAATTCGCTCGGCGCCTTTGCGGTCTAGGCCGTAGGCGAGTGCGGCTGCCGTCGGCTCGTTGAGTATGCGTTTGACCTCCAATCCCGCGATCTTGCCTGCATCTTTGGTGGCCTGGCGCTGCGCATCGTCGAAATACGCTGGCACAGTCACGATGGCTTCGGTTACCGTTTCGCCGAGAAAACTCTCGGCCGTTTCCTTCAGAGCTGAGAGGATAAAGCCCGAGACTTCGGGTGGAGAAATCTGCCGCTGCTGAACTTCGACCCAAGCATCCCCGTTTTCATGCTCGACGATTTGATAGGCAAATAGTCGCCGATCGCGTGCCACGGAAGGATTCGCGTACTTTTTGCCCATCAATCGCTTGACGGCGAACAAAGTGTTGCCTGGATTTGTCGTTGCCTGACGCTTGGCGACTTGACCCACCAAACGCTCTCCGCCGGCAGAAAAAGCAACGACCGACGGGGTAGTTCGGGCGCCCTCGGCGTTGGGAATAACTTTGACGTCGGGTTGGCCAGAAGCGCCTACGCCCTCGAGTACAGCGACGCATGAGTTGGTCGTTCCGAGGTCAATCCCGATCACCTTACCCATTGGCGGGTAATGATAGCCCGAGATTGACCTATCGGGTCGATTTTCATCTCATGAAACCGTTGACGGACGCAACATGGGCTGCCTGCGACTACCAGCTCAGTGCGATCCTCGGCACCCTCTTAGCTTGCGGCGGGTCTGGCGACTACAACCATTGCAGGACGAATTAACCTATCGCCTACATGGTAGCCGGCCAGCAGCTCCTGGGCGATGGAACCCGCCGGTATGTCGGCAGACTCGATCTGCTGCACGGCTTCGTGCACAGCCGGATCAAAAGGCTGACCGACGGTTGCAACACGTTCGACACCAAGCTTCGCCAGCGTATCTAGGAACTGACGCATGACCATCCCAATACCATCAACAAGAGACTGTACGTCCGTGGAACTGCCCGCGTGGAGGCTGGCACGTTCAAGATTGTCAAATACAGGAAGCAATTCGCGCAGCAAATCATCTCGCGCTACGCGCTCAGCGTCCGACATTTCACGACGGGTGCGCTTTCTGAAGTTGTCGAAGTCCGCAAGCGTGCGAAGCAACTGGTCCTTCAGTCTTGCGACTTCAGCCTGCAACGCGGCTTCCGCGTTGAATTCCTCTTGGGACTCCGCGGTGGCCTTGTCTGGCGAGTCAGCACCGGAGGTATCAGCGTGCGGAGCAGTGCTCGACGTTAGAGAATTGGCTTCGGAGTCCTGAACAGAATCATCAATGGGATCGGTCACAACTCCCGCCACTATAGTCACTCCTACAGGTCTGCCAATGGCACTCTGACTCAAAAAACACCGCCCGCTACTCACTCAAAGTCGAAGGACAGGCGCCTTGTCGCAGCGCCCTGACGACGCCGCCCGTGACACGGGCCGAGTTTGAGCTCTGGGCCGGCCTAAACCATGCGTCCACTTCATTGTCGAGAGACCAGAAACTGTCCTGTTGCCAAAGCAACGTTCGTTTGGTGACGGGGTTTCGAGACCGACCAACTTGCGCCCGCTCCACCCAGAAGCAAACTCCTTGAGGCTTTGCTGGCGCGAACAAGTGGTGATGACCAGCAAATACGTAGACCGTGAGATCTTCGACGATTACACCATCCAATTGTCGAACCGTGAAATGCCGCTTGCCCGAGGGAACTCGTGTTAGCGAGCCAGCCAACGGATTTTCGCCGCTTGTCGGCTGCACATGTACCAATTCGTGCCCGTCGGCGAACACGACGACGCCATTGTCGGTTAGGTTCAGTATTCTAACGTATGGGTGAAGTATGTCGTAGAGCCAAGGCGTTGCAACCAGTGCAATCACAACGCCAGCACAGGCCCAGCCTACGTGCGTCGCGATCCTGCGGCGTTGCGAATGCGCCTTGGTTTCCAAGAGTTCACCTAAGCGTGTGGCCCATTGTGAATTCATGCAAGCCAGGCCGCCCTTGACGATGAAAACGGCCCTGCCCAAACCTGGAGCATCATCCGCGGTCGCGTTGCTCCAAAGTTGACCGAGCAGCCACGGCAATCCGGCAACGATCGCAGCCGTGAGGGTAGCCGTGCGCCCCGAAATCCAAGGAATCAGAGGCACGTATAGACAGCCAGCTACGCCCAGCAATACCGAGGATAGGTTCCAAGCCATCATTGCAAGGCCGAATCGCCCCACCTTCGACAAGCAGGCGTTGCAGTAGGGGACTAGCGTCGCGCCGGTGCCGCCGCGTGCCACCTCTCGACGTCCCCCCTCGGTTGGCGCCAAACAGCACGCGCAGATGCGCAGAAAGGGAACGTGGTTCACGTCACACGACACAAACCAATAGGTTCGCTTCTGTGGAACAATGTGACGCAAGACACGAGCCAATCCTCCAATCCGTCCACGAATCGAGCTGAATTGCGACAGCATTGGCAACCAGTGTAGGCGACCGACCAACCGAGTGCTAAGGGCACCCCGACCAATCGTACTTCAAGATGTCCTACTCGCAACTCAATGAACCCCAGACTCAGGCGGTCCAGCATGCGTCCGGTCCGCTACTGGTGTTTGCCGGTGCTGGCAGCGGCAAGACGAGGACCATCACCTTCCGAATCGCGCACTTGCTTGCGGGCGAGAACGTTCCCCCCTACCGAATTCTTGCCGTGACCTTCACCAACAAGGCAGCGGGCGAGATGCGCGATCGAATCGAACAACTCGTGGGGCAAGCGCTGGCGCGCGACCTTTGGGTCGGCACTTTTCATTCTGTCGCCGCAAGACTCTTGCGTCGATATTGCGACGAGGTTGGGCTATTGCGAAACTTCGTAATCTACGATGAATCCGATCAAAAGGCACTGATGACCCGCCTGCTCAAGAAAATGAACTTGAGCGATCGCGAATTCCCGCCGCGACTAATACTGTCGCGAATTCACCGAAAGAAACAAGAGGGTCTCGCTCCTGATCGGGTCAAGGCCAATGCCAACTTCGATGCGACGCATGTCACGCTCTATGCTCAATATCAACAAGCGCTACTTTCATCCAATGCCGTTGATTTTGAAGATCTGATCCTGCTGATGATGCGACTGAGCGAAAGCCGCACTTCGTCGGCAGGCGAAGAGCTTCGTTCACGCTTCGACCACGTTTTGGTTGACGAGTTTCAAGACACCAATTCCACCCAATATCGACTGATAAGGGCGCTCAGCGCCAAGACGCGGAACCTGTGTGTGGTGGGTGACGACGATCAGTCCATCTACCGTTGGCGTGGTGCCAACGTCGGGATTATCCGCGGATTCAAGCAGGACTTTCCTGACGCTTTCGTCGTGAAATTGGAGCAGAACTACCGCTCAACAGCGAATATCGTGAAGGCTGCGCTAAGCATCATTGAATCGGCCACTACCCGAGAACCCAAACAGCTGTGGACTGAACAAGCGCCTGGGTCGCGCATTGTGCTGCGAGCTGTGTCTGACGAGCGCGACGAGGCGGCCAGCGTTGTGAAGAGGGTGCGGAAGCGGCTAGCCGAGCGAGTCGATCCACGACAGATTGCCGTGTTCTATCGCGTTCACGCGCAGTCTCGTGTTTTGGAGGAAGCGTTTCGCGCTGAGAATCTGCCCTACCAGATTATCGGCGGGACCCGATTCTTCGATCGAGCTGAGATCAAGGACATCGTTGCCTATCTGCGCCTTGTCGACAATCCTACCAGCGAAGCCGACCTGATTCGAATCATCAACGTTCCGGCGCGGGGTATCGGAAAGAAGACGATTGAGCAAGTATTCGAGGAGGCTGCACGCCTCGGCACGAGTGCCTGGCACGCGCTGACTTCGAGCGCGATGGATGCCAACGCGGTAGCGCCGACCCGCCACAAGCTGCGCCAGTTCGTGAACCTGATCAACGAGTGGCAGGTGGCCTTGTCGGCGGGAACGGGGCCGTTTCAATTGGCCAATCGAATCGTTAATGAGTCCGGCTATCGAAAGTACCTGAAGGAGCAGGACAACGCTGAATGCGATGCCCGCATTGGTAATATCGAGGAGTTCTTGGGTTCCATTGCAGAATACGAAGACGATACGGCACTCACTGACACTTCGCCCACGTTGACCGGCTATCTTGAGCGCATTTCGTTGGTATCGGCGCCCGACACAATGAAGGACGTTCCGAAGGTTGCGCTGATGACAGTCCATGCCGCCAAAGGGCTGGAATTTGACACAGTGCTTCTCACGGGTATGGAAAATGACGTCTTTCCGTATCGGGGCTTGGATTCAGCACAACTCGAAGAACTCGACGAAGAGCGGCGGCTCGCCTATGTCGCGGTCACGCGAGCGAAGAACCAGCTCTACATTTACCACGCCTCCCAGCGTACCCTCTTCGGGCAAACGCGCTATTTGAGCCGAAGCCTGTTTCTCGACGAACTGCCCGAAGACACTGTCGCTCATGAATCGAGTTACGCCAGTCCCAGTCGTGGCACATCCGACGGGTTCACCGAAGTCGAGCCAGTGCGTCCACTGCCGACGGATCGTTGGCTGACGCATCGCCCCTCAACGGGCGCGCCAGCATTGCGACCGGGCGAACGAATCGTTAACCGTTCAGCCTTCGACGACATCGCCGAACCCGAACCATTGTCTGCTCTGCGTCGAGGGCAGATGGTCTTTCACCAAAGATTCGGTAGAGGCGTCGTTGAGAAAATCGAATCGGGCGGTGATTCTGAGACGGTGACGGCCATGTTTCCGGGCTTCGGTCGCCGCAAGATCTTGTCACGGTATCTTGTAGCGGGCTAGAGGGATGCGATCACGATTGTAGGTCGGACGTGCCTTCGCTTGTCTTGGAGGTGGACTCGACCGCGCGCGATTCCGCGTTCAACGAGACCTTGGTTTGGTTGTCGTCGGTATTTTCTGGATCCGGAGGCTGCTCGGGTCCCGTCACGCCGGCCCAAGACAGCAATCGACTCGCGGGACGTCTCTCGCGCAGCGTGCGCCTCAGTTCTAGATTCTTCACGGAACTGCACAGGCTTGTGAACCACGCTGCGGAGCGCGCAATCATCGGCTCCGCCTGGGGTGAACCGGCATTTCGCAGAACCTCGCAACAAAGAACCCGCGAGGTTAACGCATACTCGGAGCCTTGTATTGTCTCCATGGCACCCAGAGTTGTTGTCGCTAGAAGAATGCCCGTGTGCTGCTCGCCTATGTCTACACGCGACGCGGCTTCGATCGCCATCGCATAAAAATGGAACGCGACGTAGGCTTGTGCTTCCGCGACTTGGCGCGCGTCGAAGGCGTGCATGACGGCCGCCGCGGAATCGCCACGGGCCCGCGCCAGCAGGGCGCGCACAATCTTCTCATGCGCGGCATCATAGGCACTGCCCGTGATCGAATTGATGGCCGCCGCCTCCTGCACCAAGGTTTCTGCTTCCACCGCGTTGTCGATTTCCAGGTAGATCTCTGCCCAGCATAGTAGCGTATCGCTTTTGGACTCCTGGTCATTGTAGCTCTCGTGAGCCTGACGCGCCCTGCGGAAATAGGCCAACCCTCGGTCCACGTCGCCAAGTGCCGCGTACGATTGCCCAATAGTGCTCAAGCTCTTTGCAATTTGTAGTCTGCCTCCAATCGACAGATCAATGCGGATTGCGTCAATCCCTAGAGCGATCGCATCTTCAAATCGACCGAGCACAAACAGAGCGAACGCAAGCGAGTTCTTGGCATGCGCCTCCATGCGTTTCGCTCCCACTTTTCTAAATACGGCTATCGCCTCGGCATGGGCTTCAATCGCCTCGTTGACTCGTCCGACACGCCGGAGCAACGTTCCCTTGGCGCGTAACACCTCAGCGCGCTGCCTGGCGGACACTTCGGAGTGGGCCGATGCAGTAAGTGCCCTGTCGATGGCGGCGAGGGCCCCCTGCATGTCACCAAGATCCCGCAGGATTTCAGCGACAAGAGCTTGGGCTTGTGTCTGATCGATGGGCAGCTCGGCCACCTTTGCGAGATACTCAGCGCGTTGGGCCGCGGTCAAGGCGCGTGCAAGATGCCCAATGTCAACTTCGTATCGCGCCGTGCGCATGAGTGCGACCGTGGCCCAGCGTGCCTTGCCAGAATCGCGCGCCAACGCGCGAATTGCATGGAGGTGCCGCTTGCGCTCGCGACGTAACCCCTGCATGCGGCAGATAGCTTCGAGCGCTTCGAACGCCTCGAAACAACGTGCATCGTTTTCGGGCAAAATTCGCACTGCACGCCGGAAATAGCGTTTTGCTAGCCGCACCTGATAGCTTGAGTGTGCCGTTCTACCCGCTTCCAGGTAGTGGTCAGCAGCAGCCTGCCTCGCGCGCCCTGCTTCGAGATGGCGCGCTACGATGGCGGCTGTGAGACCCCTCGCGAGCGGCGTCTGACTCAGTTGTTCACCGAGGCGACGATGCATTTCGACTCGCGTCTCGACGTCCAGTGACGAATAAGCAACGTCACGCGTCACCGGATGCCTTACGTCAACAGTGTCGCCGCTGTCCGAACAGACGCCGCGCGCACACAGCCTCGTGATGCCTTCATCGACTTGCGCTCCGACAAGACTTCGCATGACTTCGATCCGCAGCGGTCCGCCGGCGACGGCGAGCCAGTCCACGATTGCCTGCTCCTCTCGCGGCAATTCCTCGAGTCGATCCGCGACTAATTGTTCGAGCGTCAACGGCAGGCTCTGCGCCCCCAGGACGGTGCCCTCTACGGGCGCCAACTCGAGTGCATTGTTGCCGGTCTCCCGCATTTCGAGCACACCGCGCTCCAGCAGCGCATCGACCATTTCGAGCAAGAAGAAAGGATTGCCGCCAATTCTCGGGACGAGGTCAGCGCAGACTTGTTCGACGCCGCGGCTTGCCCCAAGCCGGGTCTGTAGCAGACGCACCTGATTGTCAACGCTCAGTTCCTTGAGCTCAATATGAACCAGACCATCCAGATAGGGGCCCACACGCTCGCCGGGTCTTGCTACAAGCAGCACCAACACGGGCCACGGTTCCGACCAGCGAAGCAAATCTTGGATGGCCTCCAGGCTTGAGGGATCACTCCATTGCAGACTTTCGCCGATCAAAACGACTGGCCCTTCCAGCGTGCGCCGCGCGATGAAAGCGCGAAGTCCCGCTATCAACAGGCGTCGATTCTGCGCGGCATCGCCTTCGTCGATGGCGGCGGCGAATTGGCCAGCAACCAATGCTGCCAACAGACCCAGGATGGCCTCGCGTTCCTCGCCAATGTCAAACCCTTCGATAAGGTGCGAGAGGTGCGCTTGGACCGCTTCGACCGATTGTTCCGCATTCGCATCCGTTAGCGTTCGCAACCACTCGGCCATCAACGTGTAAGGGACTTCGCTGCGTGACGGTGAGCATTCAGCGCGTACGACGATGGCGTCCTGGGGTAGTTCACTGACGAAGGCGGCCACCAAAGCCGACTTCCCAATCCCCATCTCGCCCGAAACCACGCGGACGGTAATTGGGCCGCTATCATCCGCCTGGCGGCTGATGGCGCGATGAAATGCCGTCTGCAAATCGGCGATTTCTGCGTCGCGGCCAATCAAGTCACCCGAGCCTTTCGCCGCTTCCAGCGCCTTCTCTTCGCGTGTCAAGGACCGAACCAGCGCATAGATGCGCATATTGTCCGGCAGGCTCTTGTTGCGCGAATTGTCGAGGGCAATCGTCGGAGCGTCAGCCCACACATAATCGCGGCGGACCAATCGGTACAGTCCGCCCGCGACCCATGTCCCGCCCGCCGGAGCCTTCTGACCGAGCATGCGGGCGAGTTCGATCGCGGGTTCCTGGATCACGTGGCCCACCAGGTGACCCGCTCCGTCGCGACGGCCGGTTGCGATGCCGCGCACGATGCCGATGCTTGCCTGCAGTTCAACCGGCATATCGTCGCAAGCACCCTGAATCGCCTCGTGCATGTCCACCGCCAACGAAGCCGCGTCCGCTGGCGCGCGCGCTGGGTTTGCCATCAGTCCCACCAGCGCGGTGGCACCGCCGGAAGGAATCAGGTGCTCACCCAATAGCGTTCGCTCGCGATGCCAGGTCAAACGCGCGCCGCGCTTGTACGCAATTTCGTTCAAGGTGTTTCGAATCTGCTCAATAAACCGCCCTGCGCCGCTTGGGCCGCTGGCTTCGGCAAGCTGCTCGACGCCGTGAAGTTGCAACGAAACAATCACGACATGTCGGACCTCCTGGCCGCGCCGTGTGCGCCGCGGCCGTAGCGATGGGCTCTCAGCCTCGGAATTTGGTGCGCTTGTCGAGGAGCCTCCGTGCGTTGTCGGTGCATTGAGTGGCGCCATGAACTCACGCCCAGCGTCATCTTCACCGCCTGCTCCCTCGGCAGAGGCTGGAGCACCCGGCGCTGTGTGTTCTCGTCTGACCAACGCGTCGAGCAGGTTCTCCAAGGTGTGTGAATCGACGGGTTGCTGGGCTTGAAACAGCGCGCGGGTGATCGAAGCGGCGAAATCGCGCGCCGTCGTGTAGCGATCGTCCGGACTTCGCGCTAGCGCGCGCATCACAATGGCGTCCAAATCGGGCGGCACGTCACGCGCGAATAGGCTTGGAGGCTCCACTTGACCGGAGCGTACGGCCTCCAGAAGTTCTTGACCTTCCGCCATGCCGTGAAGATGCTTGCCCGTCAACATTTCGTGAAAGACTACGCCTAGCGAATAGAGGTCCGTTCGCCGGTCGACGCGCTCGCCGCGCGCCTGCTCCGGAGACATGTACCCAGTTTTTCCCTTCAGGACGCCGGGTTCCTCGCGGAACAGGTTGGCGGATGCAATGCCAAAATCTGCTATTTTTACGCCACCATCGAAGCTCAAGAGAATGTTCTGGGGCGACACATCGCGATGCACGATAGCCATCGGGTTGCCGCGTTCATCTTTGCGCTCATGCGCGTAGTGCAGCCCCTTGGCGACTTCGCCGACTATGTACGCTGCGACGTATGCTGGGATACGCTTGTGCTTGGCGCGCGCCGCGCGCATCACCCGACGCAGATCGGGGCCCTCCACGTACTCCATACTGAGCAGTTGCCCCTCATCGCCGTAATCCTGAAATTCGTAGACCTGGACGATGTTGGGATGATTCAAGCGGGTTGCCAGCTGCGCCTCTTCGGCAAACATCGTTCGAAATCGTCTCGATGATCCGAACTGCGGCAAGATTCGCTTGACCACGAGCAGCTTGAAGGTTCCCTCTGCACCGCGTTTCTTGGCGAGAAACACCTCTGCCATGCCGCCGACGCCAAGCCTTCTCAGGACCTCGAAGTCCGCAAGTTTTGGCGGAATAGGTGTGTTGTCCTCGGCCATGGCAAACGCTCCGCGTACCCCTGGTGCGCCACAGCGCACAGCGGCACGCCATGCTACCATTCAAAACCATGCCCGGGGCGATTCGCAGGCGGCCCCGCGGCTCGAACAAGGAAATTCCGCGAAGTCGAGCGTGGCTCAAGATCGAGGGCCGCGATTTTCTTGCTGTTTTTGGCGGCACTGGGACACGGGCGACACCCTGTCCACCGCTGTGAGTCCGGGCCTAGGTTCCTTTTTGCGGCGCGGCGCCCGGTCGTCTTCTGGTCGCTGCGGGACTCCGAAGGGCGGTGACGGGGCATCGGCAACCGCAGGCCCTGGCGGTATTTTTTCGGACTCGCCGGCAGACTTGCGGCGTCGCTCCATTTCCATCGATCCAGGAATGATTCAGCGCGATGATGCCGTATGTTCCGGATCACGCGGGCGTCATTGGCGGCGGCGCTTGGATGGCTCGTGCTAGCGACCACTGCAGCGTTACCAATGAGGGCGCGGGCTCAGAGCACTCACCCGCCATGGCGGATGGCGCTCGAATTCGATCCATTGCCATTTCTTGCACACGGCTATTCAGCGCACATGGCCTACAAGCCCAACCTCGCCCGGCGTTTCCGATTCACACTCGGCGCCTTTGGCTACCGGTTGGACTCGGCGGCTGGTGATCAAAGCGGCCTGACTCGGCAAGTCAACGCGGCCGAGGCGTCGATTGCGTATTACGTCTGGCGCTGCCAATCAGTAGGACTTTGGTCGGGCAGCTATGGGTTTCTCGAGCGCTGGTCGTACACGAGTCGCGACACGCGCGGTAAGGCCGTCAATCAGTACATCGTGCCGTCGCTCGCGGTGGGCGTTCAATGGCTTCCCTGGGAGCTTGGGCCCTACTTGACACCCTGGGCCGCCATCGGTGTACCCATTCGCAATCGAAACTCAACGACGCTGGGTCCTCATCACTACGCGGAACCTCGCCCAGTGGTCGTCGCGGCTGTGCATGTTGGCTGGGAAGTGGAAATCCTCTGACGATTCGTCGATGCCTATCGGGTCATACTTGTGACGAACGAGGGTGGTCTTTTGTCGATGATTCGGTATATGAACGGCGCTGTGTCGAACGTTGCGCAAAACCCCCTTGCATCGGTACAACCTTGGGATTGGGTGGCGGAGAGTTACGACGAGATCTCGATGCCATTTCTGGCGCTGTTTGCCGAACCCGCCGTTGAAAGGGCTCAGCTATCCTCATTCATGCGGGTTGTCGATGTGGCGGCGGGCACGGGTTCGCTAACGTGCCGAGTGGCGCCGCGTGTCTCGTGGGTCGATGCCATCGACTTTTCTGCCAAAATGGTCAAGATATGTGAGCGACGTTCGAGGGAATTGGGCATCGCCAATGTGGCAGTCGTGCAGGGGGACGGTCAAGCGCTGCCCTATGCCGACGCAACGTTCGATGTTGGCTTCTCGATGTTTGGCCTCATGTTCTTCCCTGATCGCGATCGCGGGTTTCGAGAACTGCTGCGCGTGCTCAAATCGGGTGGCAACGCATACGTTACGAGCTGGGCGCCGCTCGACCAGTCTCCGTTCATGTTAGCGCGCGTTGACGTGCAAAGGGTCGTCAATCCTGATTCCGTGCCGCCACAACAAAATCTACTGACCCTTGAGAATCCGGATCGTTTCGAGAAGGAAATGCGCGACGCCGGGTTCGCGGAAGTCAGCGTAGAGCCCGTCCATCGTGAGTTTGAGTTCCGCAGTTTCCAGCAGTTCTTTGCGGGTATCACGCGCGGCAGTGCTCCCTTTGAACTCCTCAAGCGCAAGGTTGGCGCCACCGAATGGGCTCGCCATCTGGATGTGATGCGCTCCTACATGGAACCGAAGTACCAGACGTTCCCATTGCGTTTGGGATCGACGGCGTTGCTCGGTTGTGGACGCAAGCCGGCATGAGCCGGGTAGGAAACGGCAGGGTCAGCGATGTCAGTGGCGCCGGTGTGCCACACGCGGCTACCACACAAACTCCCAGGGAGACTCTGAACGCTTGCGCGACGCCGGAGGATCAAGCGTCACTCGCGCCAGTTTCGCGGACCATCGTTGCTGCGCTTCTTTACAGATATTCGCCGCCAGTTCTCCGACACGCGGATTGTTCGGGTGCGTTCGGACACGTATGCGGAAGTTACCCGAGCGCGAAGGCGGCAGGGTTGACAAGGCAGAGTCGAGCTGCTCAGTCAAGTCCGTTATCAGTGCTTCCGTCGGCGCACCACGAAGGCTTAGCTCCAACACTTCGCGAATTACGTCCACCCTAATGCTGAACATGTGACCTCATGCAATTGCAGAATTTCCGAATGTCACATCGCCTTGCACCCACTGTGCCATTGGCTCGGCACGAAAATCTCGAGTTGGGCAGGAATGGTTTGGGCGCAGGGGCACCGATTTGCCGCTTGCGTCAGATTTCACCCGTTGTCTACTCCCGGTAGACACGTCTACGGGCTGTCGATTTTCGGACGTACGTCTACGCGGGTGGACCGTCACCGTGCGGGCCAAGGTGCAACAGTTTCATAACGGGGTGGCCGGCGTCGCGCGAAGCTTGGAGGTCAATTCGTAGCAGCATCACCCAATCGGTGGCTTCTTCGGCGTCGCAGAGTGTCTGTTCGACGGTTAGCTCAAGCTCACTCTTGGAAATAATGCGCATGAAACGAGGATTGCGGGCTTTCGTATCCCCCGCCAACTCCCCGTTCTCGTCGAAGAACGCGAGCATGGCTGCCTGCAATTCGGACTCCGATGTGCCAATCAGGTCCTGATTCGCCGCTGACCAATTCCCTCGGGACAAGGCTCTTAGCACGCCGAACACGGCGTTTCGTACGAGAATGACGAATGCCTTGTCATTTTGTGTGACGTCCAGCTGATCGGCAATAGTGAGCACGGACTCACCGTTCGCGGGCTGCTCGGAGGTGGTTTGCTTCTGTAGCGCTTCCCATTCCGACACGAGACTGCAATCCGTTGACTTGACGATGGCTTCGAGGAACAGGGCAATGTCCTCCACTTCCGGGGTTTTTGCGCTAACCGGCACGGTTTGAGAAATTGTCTTGTACACATCGCTGAGGTACCGAAGCAGAAGACCTTCGCTGCGCTCGAGGCCATAGTCTTTGATATATTCCTTGAACGACTGAAATGTCTCGAACATCTCGCGGGCGATCGACTTCGGGCGTATGTTCTCTTGCTCGATCCAAGGATGGTGTCGAGCGAACGTGTTGAACGCCTCGTAGATGAATTCTGCGTTGGGTTTAGGATAGTCGAGCTTTTCCAATTCCTCGATTCGTTGTTCGTACTCGACTCCGGTCGCCTTCAACTCCGCGAGCTTCTCGAACTTGATTCGATCAAGCTGTTTCTGAAGAATCTGCACGGGATCCTCCAGAATCGACTCCACTGCGGACAGTAGGTTGACCGCGTAAAATGGACTCTCTACGTCCAACGCGTCGATGACTTCGACCAAGAAGAGCGACAGCGCGTGATTGAGCGAGAAGTCTTCCTGCAGATCCGTATCAATCGCGACCGTTCGGTCGGATTGGACCCTCACGATTTCAGCATCAACCAAGCTTTTGAACATCTCTCGGGCCGCTTGTGCCAATTTGCGTTTGTCGTGGTTCGTCTCGTGGCAATCTTTGATTAGCCTTGCAATGGCGCGACAGCCGCCTCGGCCGCGGCCCAACATCTGTATGATCATACCGTGGCTGACTTGAAACCTAGAAGTAAGCGGTTCAGGCGCTGCCGCAATGAGGCGTTCGAAAACACGTTCATCCCAGGGGACGTAGCCACGCTCGGGTGGCTTCTTCTTGACGATCTTTCTGCGCTTGTTGGGGTCCTTTTGGGCTTTAGCTTCCAATTTCAGATTCTCGATGACATGCTCGGGTGCCTGAACAACCACACTCCCGCGGTCGTCGAAGCCGCGACGTCCGGCGCGCCCTGCAATCTGATGAAAGTCCCGAGCTTTCAGCAACGTCGTCTTTTGTCCATCGTACTTGCAAAGTTTGCTGAATAGTACGGTACGGATTGGAATGTTGACTCCCACCCCCAGGGTATCTGTCCCCACGATAATCTTGAGCAGGCCCTTCTGAGCCAGTTTCTCGACCAGCAACCGATACTTCGGCAAGAGACCGCCATGGTGAAGTCCGATACCGTGACGCAAGTATCGCTGTACGTCGGCGCCGTACGGGCTATCGAACCGCACGCCGCGAAGCGCCAGGTTGATCGCCTGTTTTTCCGCCTTGTCGCAGTAGTCATTGCTCATCAGGTTCTGTGCTTCTTCGGCGCAGGCTCGCTGCGTGAAATTGACTACGTACACAGGCTTTCTGCCCTGCTGCATCAGCTCGAGGAGCGTTTCGTGAAGTGGCGTGACACGGTACTCGTAGTCGAGTGGCACCGGTCGCTGGTTGGACTGAACAATGCACGCAGGTTTCCTAGTCAGAGTCTGAAGCTTGTCCTTGAAGAACGTCGCATCCCCCATGGTTGCCGACATGAGCAAGAACGTCAACTGGGGCAGAGTCAGCAGCGGGATTTGCCAAGCCGTGCCGCGATCGCGGTCCGCGTAGTAGTGAAACTCATCGCATACGACGGAATCGACATCGAGCGATGAGCCCTTGCGCAGCGCCATGTTCGCCAGGATTTCCGCCGTGCAACAGATGATCCGAGCATCAGGATTAACACTGGCATCTCCCGTGATCATTCCGACGTTCATGGGTCCGAAGTCGCGGCATAGTTGGAAGAACTTCTCATTGACCAGTGCTTTGATGGGCGCGGTGTAGAAACTACGAGCTTGTCGAGCCAGGCTCATGAAGTGCAGCGCCGTTGCGACGAGCGATTTGCCTGAACCGGTCGGAGTACCTAGGATCACGTTCTTGCCGGCACATAGTTCGAGCACCGCCTCTTCCTGTGAGGGATACAGCTCCAACTCGGTCAATCGAACGTACTCAAGAAAACGGTCTAGCACCTCGTCGCCGGTGATGGCGCTCGGATCGGGCGCAAGGGTGTATGCAAGGTAGGAAAGCGGCGGCTCGTCTGTTGGGATGTTCATGAGGCGGCTCGCAACGGTGGTAATGGGCAGGCAAACTAGCACGCCCAGACGTCGTCCGGCCAACGCGGCTTGACACGCCCAGGCGCCGATGAATAATGCCCCCATGACAGCCTTGGTTCGGTCAGAGCGATCATTTGAGGCCATTTCCGCGGTTAGTACTACCCGTTGTGTGTTCGACGATACTGGCGACTGGATGCAATAAATCCGAGTCGGACAAGAGGAGCGCTGCGGCCCCATCGGCGTCGGTCGAGGCCCTGCCCTCGGTAGCGCCCGCCGCTCCGCCAGCGCCGACGGATCTGGATGTTGTCGCGCTTGAGCGAGATCTGAATTGCGCCAAGATCGGTCCAAAGCAAGCCTGTCGCATTCTCAAGCAGTTTGCGACAGCCCAGCGATTTCTACCGCGTACTCCTTCTGGGGAAGGGCGCTGGGTTGGCAATAGCTATGCTGTCCAAAAGGGTGCTGAGACAGAGCGTCAGTTGATCCTATGGGCAAAGGCAGTTCCCACAAGTCAAGTTAGCCCAGGCGACCTGCCCTTCAAGGTCGGCTTTGATTTCTTCCCTGATGAACTAAAGTCTCATGCTGAAAAACTCGTGCGCACGCTTGGTCGCGGTGATGCCCCCAGCCCCAAGAATCAAGCCTTCCCCTACGCCCGAACCTACGTGCCGACGAAGCAACGTGTGATCGTCAACACTGCGGGTCAGTCCGTTCACGTGACCGCTGAAGAATCGATCTATATTCGCGCCAAGCAGCCACACTACGTCTACATCATCAGTCCGTCCCTGTCGCGCGAATCCTCGACCGGAGACGGTATGTACGCGGAAATGTGGCTCGCGGACTGGTGAGTTTTCCGTGGTGGCCCAGGGACGCATCTTTCATTGACACGGCGTTCGTCGGTTTGGGGCTACGGCGACCGGAACCTACGGCTCCTGGGGCATGCGGTCCTTGGCGAGGGGGATCTTTCGGTCAGCAAGCGCGCGCAACAAGTCGAACAACAAGGCATTCTTGCTGGCTGATTCGGGCATGGTTACTTGAATCGTCAGATCGGCACGGTCGGGCGCGACTGAATCGACGGTGACGGTAGCATCCGTGCCGAAACGAGCAGCCACGGCGGTTAGCTCTTCAACGACGTCAGAGAGTCGCGAGGACGTTGCGACGGATATGCGAACCGAGTTCGTTACGCCTGTTGACGTGCGAAGTGTTTGCCACAGCAAGACCAAGTGCGGCACGCGTGCCGTCACTCCCCCAGGCATCCAGATTCTGGTGTCGAACAACGTCAATTCCAGAATTCGACCCGAGATGGCTCCGATGCTCACCCATTGCCCGACGGCAAGGCGGCTCGAGTATAGGACTCGCATACCCAAGAAAACCGTCGTAATCAGCGGCACCAGCGCCACCGCAATTGCAGCGACGGCGAGCTGACCGAGTCGTGAGAAGGTGCCGTCAGAACTACCCGTCAACACGGGAGCAACCACCAACAGACTCAAGACGACAAGCCCGATTTGAACTACAAAACTCGTTGGGGCCGCGAGCGCCGGACTCAGGTGTTCTACTTTGGTCTCGCCGCGCTCTACGGCTGCAAAGAACAAGCTGATGAAACGCAACAGAATTACGAGAACCACGGCTCCCAGTGCCACGATGACGGTAATCGGCAAGAGCGCTGCGATGCGCCCTGTCAACGTGGAGAGCGGTGATAGGACGAGCCCAGTCAGTTTTTCCGTATAGCCACGCGTCGAATCGAAGAATGACATCGATACGATTAGCCACAGGTAGATCGCTGCAATCTGGCTGATCCATTTGAACACTGCCAGCGACACCAGCGCTGCATTGCGCAACACGGGCGGCCGTACCACTTCGATAGACCTGAGCCGAATCGCCGGGATTCGCTGCGGATTGCGTTCCACCCAGCTGCGCGCGCGCAGACTCCAATCACGTATCAACTTCAAGCAGTAGAGAGCGGCTAGACCAAGCAGAATGACAATGACGACATAGAAGACGGTCTTTCCCCATTGGCTTCGATTCTCTTCTGCACTCAATATATCGGTGATGCGTGCCTTCACCGACGCCGCGTAGAGGTCCAAGGAGCCTTCGCCTGCAACGGCGGCATCATCTGCTGTTAGCTCGACGACCGGTTGCGCTCCGATGAATACGATGCTCCGATTGCCAGCCTGTTCGACGCGCACTGTCTTCGGACTCGAGCCGCCGACTGCTTGCTCAATCGCGCGGTTGGCCCGTTTGGCTCGTTCGGCGGCCGACATGCCTCCATCGCTCAAATGGAGTGTCAAGACCACCATTTCGCGAACCCGCACGTCTATTCCGGGATGGGGTTGTGCCATCGGCGACGATGCAGCGGATGTCACGGTCGCTGGAGTGACTGTTGTCGCCGTCGAAGTCTGAACGTCCCGCTGCGTGGTGGACGCATCGGGAACTTGGCTTCGCGTTTCATCGAGGTGAAGGCTAGGACCCGCATCAACGCGAACGACCGAAGCGGTTGGGCCAGCGTCCGTAGTGCCCGCGTCGAGCAGTTTCGACTTCTTGGATCGATCCGTTGATCGCACTCGATGGACCGTGCGCACAGGCTTGGCTGGGGTCACAGCGCCTTCAACAGGTTCAGCGTTGTCCTCAGCGGCCGCAGCGAATCGGCCGGTGTGCAACGCCGCCACTGCAATCAATGCCGCCACAGCCATACAGGGCTTGATGCTGGCCTGCCGGTACTCCGTTGCTCGGTTCGTCACCGGGTGAGCATCGCTGACAACTCGCTTTCGGGCAAGCGCCCGTTTTGTTCCGAAGCGTGGAGACTTGGGGAGCCCTGGCCGCCAATGCTGGCGCTATTTCTGTGGGTTGACGGGTCCTTTCGACCCGCTTCCGAAGGCATCACGCCATGCCCTAGCCGGCCATTGTGCGATTATGCCATACTAGGAGGTCGATGACTTGACCCGAAACGCAACGGTTGTCTGCGGGCACGAACAGGAACTGGGAGGACCAGAGAATGCGACACTTGACTCTGATCGTGACGTTGTTGGGTAGTGCGGCATCAATCTGCTGTGGCGGAGGGAGTGGCTTCAGCAGCAGCGCAGCCGGCAACACGGGCGGTTCCGGCTTGGACGTGGGTGGCAGTTCGAGCACGGGCGGAGCCGCGGGAGGCTCAAGCAGCGGCCCCGACCTGTCACAGCTACCCGAGCTGTACGCTGAAGGGATGTGCGCGGCCCTTGCGAATTGCAGCTCTGCCGCCGCAGGCTGGTTGCTGGGCTCCAATGATTGTCCAACCCTGCTAGCCGGGCAGATCGAGAATGCCTCATTGCCAGGAATTCAGGCAGCCGTCGCCGCAGGCACTGCCATTTACGATCCCACCGCCATGACGGGTTGCCGCGATGCGATCGCGGCGGCTGGCTGCTCGTTCACCAACAACCTGAGTCTACCAGCATGTGAGGCCGCACTGGGTGGCACTGTCCTCGAGGGGGGTGCCTGCGCCCTCGATGAGGAATGCAAGGGTGATTTGTACTGCAAGTACGACGGCTCGTGCCCGGGTACCTGCTCGGCTCGTGAAGCGGCGGACGCCTTGTGCCGAAAGACCAGTGATTGTCAATCGGGTTTCACCTGCTTCATTTCGACCGGATCCACGGGGCGCTGCACTACCAAACCCACTTTGGGCGATGCATGCGGCTACGACTTACCCAACGATTGCGCTCCAGAATCAGGTGACGCCATTGTGTGCTGGGGTGCCAATTCGACGACGCGCGGCAAATGTACCGCAGTGAATGCCATTGCGAGCCACCCCATTGGTGATGCGTGCAGCGTTCTGTCAAGTCCCAGCCAGTTGTGTAAATCTGGGGCATCTTGTCAATTTGCGTCAGTGCTTCTTACCGGCACATGCGTTGCGCCCTCCTCGGTCACGGATAGTTGTCCGTTTGCGTTTCCAGATCCCTGTGCCAAGGATCAATACTGCACCGCAACTGACCCCAAGACGCCGGGACAATGCAATGACCTGCCGACGGAAGGGCAACCCTGCTTGACAGGCACAATCCCAATCTACTCGAACAAGGTGTGTGCCGACCAACACACTTGCATTGCTGGCAACTGCGTCAAGTACCGGGCAAACGGCGCAGCCTGCACGAGTAACGCCGTTTGCTATAGCGGCCGCTGCGATTCGCAAAGCCAGCAGTGCGTTCCGAATCAGAATTGCGACGTTGTCGCGAGTCACTGACGGGATGGACTCGGGCCGGTCGGAGTTGCTAATTATCCACCGGGAACTAGACTAAGCCGGCCCTGATGATCTACCCCTTTACCTCGTCACCGTTGCTGGACGATCCACGGTTGCCCGCAGTCGATGTTGGATTCGGCAGCGATGCCTACGAGGTGACCCGTCGTGCGCTCGCGTCGCGTTCCTTGAACGCGGTGAACGGGGCACGCGTGCTACTCAAACCGAACGCGGGTCGCATGGCGCCGCCCATATCTGGGATTGATACGCACCCGGACGTCGTTGCGGCGGCGATAGATGCGTTCAAAGACGCCGGTGCAAACGTCACGGTCGGCGACAGCCCAATTGTGGGTGTTCGCGCGCTACAAGCCCTTGAAATGTGCGGGATCGCCGAGGTTGCGCGCCGCCGCAATATCAAGTTGCTCGACTTGGATCTGCGACGTCCCGTTGTGCTGCAGCTTGAGAAACCGCGCGTCTTGCGGCAAATCAAGGTCTGCGCCGACGTATTGGAACACGACTTGGTCGTGTCGATTCCCGTCATGAAGACACACATGCATACGGGAGTCTCGCTGGCCGTCAAGAATATGAAAGGTTGCCTTTGGCGACGCAGCAAGGTCGAACTGCACATGCTCGATCCCGTAGAAGACTGCACCGATCGCCCGCTAGACATTGCGATCGCCGACATGGCGACCGTGCTCCGTCCGCACTTTTCCATCGTTGACGGCATTGTCGGTCAAGAGGGTTTGGGCCCTAGCGCCGGCTCGAAGAAGCCATTCGGAGTGATCGTTGTCAGCGCCGATGCGTTTGCCGCAGACAGCGTAGCCTGCCATCTCATGGGTCGAGACGCATCCCAGATTGCCCACCTTCGATTGGGCGCCGAACGTTGCCTGGGCGTGATCGGACTCGAGCAGATGCGGATAACACCCGACGATTGGGCATCGCATGCTGAACCGTTCGAGGAACCTCCCCGCGAGTTGTCGTTGAACTTTCCGGGCGTTCGTGTGTTGGACCAAAACTCATGCAGCGCTTGTCAGTCCACATTGCTCATGTTCCTCAAGCGCTACGGAGAGAACTTGTTCGAGTATTTCGGTGAACGGCGACCCGTCGAGATCGCAATTGGCAAAGGCCATGACACGCTGCCAGCGGGGACTCTGTGCCTAGGCAATTGCACAATCAAGCATCGCATAACCGGCCCGTTCGTGCCGGGTTGTCCGCCGGTTGCCAGCACGATCCACAACGTGCTTACCGGTACGAAGACCAAGGATGATTAGCCACTATGACGCGCCTTGTCTATCGCGTAGACGCAGCGAAATCCTACGTCATCTGCGGGCTTGGACCATAGTACGCACGCCCAGCTCTTGAGTTCCAGCGCCGTTTGCGAGCGGAAGCTGCCGCCGCACGCCCAACCCTTGCCATCCGTACCGATGGCAAACTCTGCGACGTTTCCGGACAGATCGAGCACGCCCTCCGGTGATTGCCCATCAGGATGACTGCCGGCGATATCGGGTTGGTTGCCATTCTCGGCACACGGTCCCGCTACAACACCGAATGTGGCACGCCGACATACGAGCCCGGTTTGCCCCCAAGGAAACCGCCGCGATGTTGCTCCCGCGGCCAAGACCATACGCTCATCAAGCGTAGGCAGCCTCCCGCCTTCGAATGAACAATAGAGTTGTGCCTGTTCGAGCGTGACGCTCCGGACAGGTTGCCCGAATTCGCCGAAACTCATACGTGGGCAGTGCTGTGCCGTGACGCATGCCACCCATTGCTCAACCGTGACTTCTGTCGCGTCAACCTCGAATGCAGGCACCGTCGCGGCAATCGGCGTGACTTGCTCCGACTGCCAGTCATTGGGCCCAATGCTCAGACTCGTGGACGAAATTGGAATTCGCTTGCGGCCAAATACGCAACCGTGATCGTCTAGCCCAGACCGGTGAAAGCCGGGCGGGCACGACCTGGCTGTGCCCAGACAACGCCCCTGCCGAGACGTTTGTCCTTCGGCGCAGCAGCGCGGACCGATGCTCACCCAGCCGCTGCCACATCGATTGGGATTCGCGTGTCGCCTCCCGGCCATCACGAGGACCCCGACTGTCGCGAGCGCGCCCAATAGCAGAAGGCTTATCGCCCCCGGGCCCATTTTGGCAATTGAAGCTCGTGGCACTGGGACGCCGCAGCGTAGCGCGTGACGTCACGACCCACAAAACAGAAATCTCGATTGCCGCTCGGCTGCGACGGTACGGCAAACCGAATTGCCCTACCCAGCACCACCGACGTATTTCTGGCACTGCGCGGTGCAGTGGCTCCCGGGGGAGCCATTGCCGCTGGTTGCGCAACTGTTCGTACTTGTGCTGGTGGTGCCAGCGTCGGCGCTGGGGCCTGTTCCGTCGTCGCACTGCTCAGGACCACTGATGATGCCGTCGCCGCAGTGCGGTCCGAGTTTGCAAGTAACAAGGCATCCGCCATACACCGGGTTGTCTAGCGGCGAATTCTGCGCGCCGAGGTCGCACTCTTCCGGCGGGCTTTGCGTAACGCCGTCGCCGCAATACGGTGCCAGCGTGCAATTGGAATTGCATCCGCCGTAGGCACCCGTGTTTTGACTCGCGCCATAGTCACATTGCTCGCCAAGTTGCGACTGCACGACGCCGTCGCCGCAGGCGCCGGGAAGCTTGCAGTCTTGAGTGCAATTGGGATCGTCAGACGATGTCGGCTCGCACTGTTCTCCCCAATCAGTTTGAACGATCCCATCGCCGCAACGGGGCGGCGGCGTGCAGCCGACGCCACAGGTGTTGTACGTTCCGTCATTGATGCCGTCGTCACAGGCCTCGGGATGGTCAGCGTCACCATTGACTTTGCCGTCACCACAATACGGGCCAAGTTCGCAAGTCGTCGTGCACCCGCCGTACGCGGTGTCGCTGTTTGCGGACCCGTTATCGCATGCCTCACCGTAGTTGAGCTGCACCTTACCGTCCCCGCAATTTGGGGGCAGCGTGCAGCCGGGTGCACACGCGTTGGAACCGGTGGCTGCGTAGCCGTCTGTGTTCTTGCCGTTGTCACACTGCTCGTGGGCTGACTGCACGATGCCGTCGCCGCAACGCGGGCCCAACGTGCAAGAAGTCGTGCACTTGTTGTAGCAGTCCGATGTGGTTGGGTCACAGTTGCCGGCGTCCCCGTTGTTGCATTGCTGCCCGGGAGACACCGCCGGGTTGGTGCCGCCACAGACGGGCTTGCAGACACTGTGAGCGGCGTTGAAACCGCTTAGGCTGAGCTGGTAGCTTGAGGCTTTTGTCTGCCGTTCATTTTGAAACACCGCAATTTCGTAGACATTGCCGTTCTGCAGCCCGAGGTTGGGGTTGCTCGTGATGACCAGGCCGCCGGTCACGTTGGTGGGTGTCACGACCGTCCTCGCGGCGCCGGTGCCACCGAACGTCAGAACGCCTTGCACAGCCGTGTGGATGCCACCGAGGTCCACGGCAAGTCGCTTGTTAATGAAGACCCACACGTCGTCATCGCCGACGAACGTCAGATTATACGTCTTCGAAGAGTCATAACTGAACCAGAACCGAACTTCTGTAGTGAAACTGAAGTTGTGGTTCACCCCGGTCGGATCCATTGGCCAACTCGGGTCGTAGTTGCCTGAAATCTGCGCTGTGGCCGAAGGGCTCCATGAGGATTGCGGAAGGATGGCATCGGCGGGAAACCAAAGCGGATTGCCATCATAGGAGGCCAGCACCACCGTGCCCACGTAGTTTGTTCCGACGAGCGCACAGCTAGTTGGTGCCTGTCCGTTGATGCTGCAGGCCTGAGGACTACCACCATTACCGTCACATTGCGGCGTAGTCGGGTCGGCATCGTAGTAGCAAGCCACGCAGGGAATGGGCGCCCCGGTCGCGTCCAGGGCAACCTGGGCTGCGCTGATGCAGGTCTGTGACTGCGTGCGCTCGTATTTGGCAGAAGTCAGCCCGTTGCCGTTGACACCAAAGCGATTTACATAAGCAGTGCCAGCGTCGTTGAGAAACAACGTCAGCGTGGAGGCAAGTGTTGGCAGGTTACGCGTGTTACCCGCCGCTGGCGCCGAGTCGTCATAGAATTGTGCGTAACTTTGCGGGCTTGCAATTCCAGATGCTTGACCCGCGGTGCCATCGTACGTGCCCGTCGTTGACACGAGCACTGGCTTCAGGCCGGGTTTTGTGCCGGTAATGCCGAGGTAGGCCTGAACCAGCCCTTGGTTGGCGTAGTTGAGGCCCGTAGCAAAGCTAGAACCTTTCTCGAAATCACCGCCCGCGTTGAAATCGCGCACGACCATCGGCACGACCATCGTGTTGCCGAGCGGCGGCTGCGTGCACGTGAAGCCCGCCTCGATTTGGCAGGTTGATGAGCAGCCGTCGCCACTCACGGCGTTTCCGTCGTCACATTGCTCGGTGCCAAGCACGAGACCGTCGCCGCATTTGGTAGTGCAAGCTCCGCCCGGAGTGCTTGCAGTACCCGGGGGGCAGGTTGGTTCCGCCGTGCACAATGGCGTGCAACCGTCGCCGAGATCGTTATTGGAGGGCAACGGATCACAACCTTCGGTGCCCTCGACCACGCCGTCGCCGCACACCGTCTTATGGCAACTCGTGGCATTGCAGGCATAGCCGGGTTTCACCGTGCAATCCGCGTTACATGCCGAAGCCTCGGCCGTGATGCCGGGATCACATTGCTCAGCAGGTGTGATGAGAATGCCATCGCCGCACACGGGCACGCACGGCGCGCCCGCGAACGGGCACTGGTACCCCGGTTGAATTTGACAAGTCGCCGAACAGCCTGGGTACGTGCTCTTGCCCTGGTCGCATTGCTCACCCACTTGGATAATGCCGTCACCGCATTTGGGGGTCTGGCAAACGCAGGCTTGCCCGGGTGTGCAGCTGCAAGACGAATCCTGAGTCTTGCAGTCCGCAGAGCAGCCTGGGTGTTGTGCGTCTTGATATTGGCCTTGGTCGCAATTTTCGCCCAAGGATGCCTGCACGACGCCGTCGCCGCAGTAAGGCAGCCTCGTGCAGGAGCCTGGCGTGCAGCGCCAACCGGCTTCCGTCTGGCAGTCGGCGGTACAGCCTTTTCCGGGGTTGGGAGGGTCGCAGGTTTCGCCCTGTTCGATGCGGCCGTTGCCGCAGCTAAAGAGGGGGACGCACTGTTGCCCCGGGATGCAATTGTAACCCGGGGATTGCGTCTTACAGTCTGCCGAGCACCCGGGGCTGCCCTGGTACTTCCCCTGGTCGCAGGCTTCACCCGGATTGACGACACCGTCGCCGCACGTGAAGCTAACAACACACGGTCCACCCTGCGGTGGACACGTGTGATTCGGTTCGACCTGGCAGGTGCCGCTGCACCCGTCGCCGGCCAACGTGTTACCGTCGTCGCACTGTTCGCCGAGGCTGGTCTGCACGATGCCATCTCCGCAGCCAGGCGGAGCCGAGCCATTGTTGTTGCAGTTGTTGGTGCCGCCCGTTGACCCCACCTGGAATCCGGAATTGCCCGTGCCGGCCGTTGGCACGGTGGACGTGCCATTGCTGGTCCCGTTCCCGCCGAGGCCCTGTTGATCAGAGCTCGACGGCGGGGGTCCGCCGCCTATGCTTGCACTGCTGCACCCAACAAGGTTCAGTGACAACGCAGCGAGACCCAGCGCAATGAAGAACGTTTTGGGGACCGTCATGATGAACCACCGCTGTGAATAGGCCTAGTGCTTTACTATGTGTCCAACAATCCGGGGTGGCTCTAGGAAATCGAATCCACATCGAAAACAAGTAAGTGACGTGACTACCCCATTTGCAGGCATTCACCGAGTGTCCGGCGCTTCATGAAAAGAGGCTCACAACACACGCCCCTCGCTAGTGACTCGCGGCACGTCCCGCGCGACGCACAGGCATTTCGATCGGAAGCCCGTGATGCCCAGCGCGGCATTGATGTCTGCGTGACACGTTGCCTCGCAATACGTCACCGCTTGCGCCCCGCGCTGGCTCCGATGCGACAAGGGACATGGCTCTCACGATCCGTGCGTGCCCGAAGGGATTGCGTCACACGCAGTTGAAGAGGGCGCGAGCTGCTCCGAACGCCACCCGCTGATCCATACGACAAGGCCAACACAAGTCGTTGATAGCCGCGGTTGTGCCCGAGTCAATGACTCAGGTTGCTGGCCATTCGGGAATATCCAGCGTGTCCAGCGGTTCATTTCTGGCAATTGACGCCGGGGTATTGTTAGTGCTTAGCATCCCCGCGCAATGCCGTTCGCACGGGCCAGTTGGATGTCGAGCTGCGCGCCGAGGGTTCTTGAGTCCTTCTGGCGCGCCGCGCGGTGTGCCTGTCTCTTGCTGCTTCTTGTCTTGCCGGCACGCGCTGCCCAACTCACGTGGAATGCGCCTGCCGGGTGTCCCGATCGGGACGCCATTCGATGGCGCGTCGAAGAGGCATTGGGAACAACTCTGGAGAAAGCCGCCGATCTCAACTTCACGGCCAAAGCAGAGCGACATTCAGAGAACCAATGGCTTGTCCGCTTGGCTGTGCAAAATGAGGCAAACTCAGGCAACGCCCAGCAAAGGACGCTAGAGGCAAAAACCTGCGATGAGCTAGCGCAGGCCGTGTCCGTCGCAATCGCGCTCGCGCTCGGCGCGGACAACACCGAACCCGTAGCGGCAACGCCCGGCGCGCCCGCAGACTCAACCAAGGGCAAAGCGCCCGAATCGAGGTCCCCCGTGACGAGCAGCCCGCGTGCCGTCACGCCAGAGAATTCGCAACCCGTATCCGCTGGACCAAGCCACCCGCTTTGGTACGGCGTCGCAGTTGGCCCCAGTCTCGACCGGGGCTCGTTGCCGAGTTGGGCGCTCGGCATTGACGGCGCGATAACGCTCGGTACCGGTGCCATCAGCGGCAGGCTCGGCGGGTTGGCGTTTCCCAGCGTGCGCAGCGGCAGCAGCGACGAAGCAGGCGGCAAGTTCTCACTGTTTGCGGCCGCGCTGGCATTTTGCGGCAATGCGCCGCGCAGGCCATTGACGGTGACGCTGTGCGGCGGTGCGGAGTTGGGTCGGCTGAGCGGCGAGGGCGTCAATGTCAATTTGGCTCGCTCACGCACCGGCACATGGGTTGCGCCCCGAATCGATCTCGAATTGTTGACTCCCCTAGGCAGCGAATCGGTTCGCCTTTTCGGGCGCGGCACGTTGGCTACTCCTTTGATTCGAAAGGAGTTTGTGTTCGCCGATGGTGCCGTCGTGCACCAGCCGAATGCCGTCATCGGACGGCTCTCGGCGGGGCTCGAGTTGCTGTGGCCGTGAAGGATTCGACCGGGTCCGGACACTCATGTTCGGAATCTGGCACCATGCCGATAGCGCAGCCGATGAGGTCCGAGGTCGAACAAGCGCCGGCGCCGGCTGCGAACCTGGCGCCCCGCGATGCGTCGCTGCGCTTCGAAGCGCTATACGAAGACAACTTTGCCGTTGCGTGGCGCCTGTTGCGAGCGCTCGGCGTTACCCCAGCGTCAATCGATGACGCCGTGCAAGACGTGTTCTTGGCAGCCTACCGGCAATTGCAGAGCTTCGAGGCTCGCTCGTCGGCAAGGACCTGGCTTTGCGGCATAGTCTGTCATGTGGCGGCGAACTATCGCCGCCGCGAACGGCGTAAGGGTGGGCTGCTTCCGCTTGATGCGGCGCTGGCGTCCAAAGCCCGGGGACCACTCGAGCAACTCGAGCAGTCGCAAGCTTGGCAACTCGTCAGTGCATTCTTGGAAAGCCTGGACGAGGGCAAGCGCGTTGTCTATGCGCTCTGCCGCATCGAAGGCCAAAGCGCGCCGGAAATTGCAGAAGTGCTCCAAATCCCGGTCAACACCGTCTATTCGCGGCTTCACGCTGCAGAGGCCGCGCTACAGAAGTTTCTTTCCGCACGCGGCGAGGACACCACGTCATGATTGACTTCACATCGATCGAGCGCGAGCTCATCACCAAGGCACGCAATGCCATCGAGCCTTCCCAGGCCGATCAAAGTCGGCTGCGCGCGCAGCTCGCCGAGCGAATGGCGTTGCTGTCGCTCGCTCCGCCCGCCGCTGGCGCACCCGTCTCGCACCCATTGCGGCATCTGTGGCAATCGCACCTGCTCGCGCTCGGCACGGTGGCGACCGGCGCTGCTCTAATTGCCTTTGGCGCGGGGTACGCAACCGGTTCAACACACGCCAATCATCAAGACAATCGTCGTTACTGCCCCAGCGTCGAATCATGAAGCAGCAGATCACTCCCAACCCAATACTCCGCAGCCCGAACCCAACCAAGCTTCCTTGCCTTCCTTGTCTGGTTTGGGTCACAGCGGCACGCGGACAAGGGTTACGACACCAAGCGCCGAGCCACCCGACAATTCCCTCGTCGAAGAACTCGACTTGCTAAAACGCGCCGAGCGCATGATTCGTAGCAACAATCCCATGGTCGCCATTGGCCTTCTGAGCGAGATGGACCACAAGTACCCAAAGGGCCAGCTGCTCGAGGAACGCACGGCCGCACGCGCCATGGCCAATTGCCAACTCGTGGACGAAGACTCCGCGCGGCTGCAAGGGCAAGCGTACCTATCGGCGCACGGCCAAAGCGTGTACGCAGCCCGGGTGCGCGCAATTTGCCACCTGGATTCGACGGACACAGCGAAGGAATCGCAAGGGACCGGAGACTAAGTGTATCAAGGAGAGTCGATCATGACACCATTGAAACTTAATCTTTCCAGTCTAGCAGTTGTCGCCATCCTCAGCGGTTGCTCGCACGGCCCCGAGGTGATCGGCGACAACTCGCCGACGCCGACCAAGACCGGGTTGGCCGCCTTTGCGGCGAATTGGGACGGGTACATTGAGGCGTACAAGTTCATGGACGGCAGCGATCGGGTGCGAATCACCGTAAAGGAAGATGGAACCGGCACGATTCGATTTGGAAATGAGGACTTGTGGCCGGCTCCGACGGATCCAGACACTAAGTATCCACCCAACTACCCGTCGCCCAGTCCGAGCAACACTTTCCGGCCGTTGAATATCCCAGCTGTTTGGGACGGCTTCCTGTTCACCCTACACGATATCCGGGTAGAGACCGAACGGCTCCGCGCCTCAGCGCAGTCCCTCGAGATTTTTGGCGGTTGGTGCCACCTTCAAGATCCGCACCAGCAGTTAAATGGTAGCTACAGCTGCAGCTCCTGCAACGTCTTCAATATCCCAGATCCAAGTTCCGACAACTGCTACACATACAACCCATGTCCTCAGCTGGACGCCGTGCCTGCGGCCGACGCGACTGAAGGACTGGTTCCAATATTGTGTGAGAAGTTGGACCTCTGTCTAATGTCGGCTCTGTGCACTTGTGACGCAGCTGGTTGCAGCATTGGCACCGCGCCGCAGGACATCGTAGTCGATTCTGCGCTGCTCGACGCGCAGCTGACTCTGACCGGTACCCTAGTGCTCGCCGGCACCAACTACACGATTCGTCTCAAGCGGCAGTAATTGTCGGACGCAGCGCTGCCGCAACCCGCGCGGCGGCTCCGCGCCGCTAAAGCACCAGCACCCAAATGTCGTAGAGCGCATGAGTCCAGACGGCGGGGGCAAAACCGCGCAGCGCAAAGATCGCGGTGAAGGCCAACCCGGAAACCCAACGAAATACGAAAGCCTCTAGCGTGAAGGGTTCACCGAACGTGCCGAAATGGTGCCAAGCGCTAAAGGCCGCTGAAGATACGACGGCCCAACCAAGCCAAAACACGAATTTGTAGAACGGGATTGGCGTGGCGACGAATGCCAACCACACGAGGCGCCCGAGGATGGCGAACAGGAACACGCGAAATGCCAGCTCTTCGTAGAAACCTGCCCCCATCGATAAGACGATTGAGGCGAACGCGCTATTGCTTCCAGGTGCAAGGGCTTCGGGCGGCAGGCTGTCCAACTTGAGTT
Organism: uncultured delta proteobacterium; assembly: GCA_963811985.1. Lineage (GTDB taxonomy): Bacteria > Myxococcota_A > Polyangia > Polyangiales > Polyangiaceae > FEN-1139. Next base: position 371,143 of record CAWEUH010000025.1, on the reverse strand, counting down.
GACCGACGACACTGCTCGCCACGACCCGCATTGTCACGGCATAGACCACCGCTTCGATGACGATCCCTACGAACCGCGTCCACCGCAGCGAGTGACCGCGACCCATCGCAGCGAGCGACGTCACCAGCACGAGTCCAATCGCCAGCGTGACGGCCGCGTAGATGCGAAGGTCGTTCGAGGCAAGCTCCGCCATCTGGTGCGTCACCCAGTCGGCCGCGTTGCGAACCGGCAGGAACACAACGCACAAATGATACCCGAGAAAGATCGGCAATGTCAGGCCGAGATCCGTCCACGCATTTTCGCGCTTGTATTCCGGCGTCGGGGTTTTTGCTAAGGCCTTCACCGCGCTTGACATCCACTCAAGACGCTCCAATTTGACACGACTTGGGCCTCGGGCCAGCGGTCCCTGTCCCGCGTGCTACGAATCTGCTTTCGCGGGCTTTTTTTAGGTCACATCGCCACTTGGACATGGGCCTCGCTTGGCGAATTCACTTGGTCCAGTATTCGAGTCAAGGTCACCATGAGCGAAGCTCTCCCCGTCGCCCAGCATGCCGAACTGGTGCGACAGATTCAACTTCACGATCATCGCTACTATGTTCTCGATGATCCAGCAATCAGCGACTTCGAGTACGACAAGCTCTACCGAGCGTTGGTTGACCTCGAAGCCGCACACCCGGAACTCGTGACGAGCGACTCACCGACACAACGCGTGGGCTCCAAGCCGCGCTTCGACATGGTCAGTGTCACGCATGTGGCTCCCATGACCTCGCTCGACAACACTTACAGTGAAGCGGAATTGCGCGACTTCATTCGGCGCGTGACAGACAATCTGACCGACAGCGAGGCGGTTCGCTTTTGTGTGGAGCCAAAACTCGATGGCGCAAGCGTCGAACTCATGTACCGGGACGGTCGATTCATCCGGGGCGCGACGCGGGGCGATGGGACCATCGGCGAAGATATCACCGAAAACCTTCGCACCCTGCGCAGTCTGCCGCTAGTGATCGACCATCAGGGGCCACTGACGCTCAGGGCCGAGGTGGTCATCTTTCGCCGCGACCTGGAACTCATCAACGAACGGCGAGTTCGCGAAGGCGAACTGCCGTTTGCCAATCCACGCAACGCGGCGAGCGGCAGCCTCCGAATGCTCGATCCAAAGGAAGTCGCTGCCCGTCCATTGAGGGCTTTCATTTGGCAGTGCCTCGAGGGAGCCCAAATGGCACCGTCGCACGCCACCGTTCTCGACCATTTGGCGTCACTTGGCCTGCCGATGCATCGCAAGCACCGGGTGTGCGAGAACATCGACGCCATCATGGACTTTCTGGCACAGCTCGAAGCATCACGCGCCCAATTGCCATTTGAGATCGACGGCGCTGTCGTCAAAGTTGATGCCTTCGACCAGCAACTTAGGTTGGGCAGGACTGCGAAATTCCCGCGCTGGGCAATCGCCTACAAATTCGCCGCTGAACGCGCGCAGACCCGCTTGTTGGATATTGCGGTTCAGGTAGGCCGCACGGGAGTGTTGACGCCTGTGGCGGTTCTGGAGCCTGTGCAACTCGCTGGAACGGTCGTGTCACGCGCATCGCTGCACAACCAACAGAACATCGACGCGTTAGATGTGCGTTGCGGCGACATGGTGAGCATCGAAAAGGCAGGCGAGATAATTCCTCAGGTCGTTGGTGTGGATCTAGGTCTTCGCCCCGCGGGCGCCTCTGCGTATCACATGCCCGACCGCTGTCCCAATTGTGGGACCGCCATCGTGCGCCGCGGCGAGGAGGTGGCTCTGCGCTGCCCGAATAGCCGCTGTACCGCGGTCATCAAGCAGGCGATTTGGCATTTCTCGCGTCGTTTCGCGATGGATATCGATCACTTGGGCGAGTCCGTCATCGATCAATTAGTGGAACGTGGCCTCGTCATGGATGTCGCCGACCTCTACCGATTGACGACCGAATCACTCGAAAAGCTCGAACGGATGGGGCCGAAGAGCATTGACAACCTACTGGCAGCGATTGCGGCTTCCAAAGAACGACCTCTCGAGCGGCTCATTGCAGGGATTGGGATCGAACTCATCGGCCAAGTGGCGGCACGGCAACTGACAGAAGCGGCCGTAAGCCTGGACCAGATGCTCACGTGGTCCAGCGAAGATGCGCAACGGGCTCTTTCGGGCATCGAAGGATTCGGACCGAAAATGATTGAATCGGTCACGGCGTTTCTGGCGGACGACAGCAAGCGCATTCTATTGAAGAAATTGGCCGAGCGGGGGGTATCACGCGCCCAAACGTTAATTCGACCCGTGGGTGTCGGTCCCCTGTCGGGCAAGAGTTTTTGCGTAACGGGGGTGCTGTCACGGCCGCGCGAGTCGGTGCACGCTTCAATTCTGAGTGCAGGCGGGACGGTTCATGACAAGGTCAAGCAGGACACACAGTTCTTAGTCGCCGGCGCGAAAGTGGGCCAATCAAAGCTCGACGCGGCCAAGAAGTACGGCGTGAACATCATCGGCGAAACTGAGCTATCGGTCATGATATCCGTTCAAACAAGCGACACTTCAGCGCGTTTCGCGACGTAGTCCACGCATGGACTATTCCCCCGGGTTGCATGAGAATGAAGAACCGTTCATGGTGAAGAATCAAAACGGTGGCATAATGGCGAACGCCATGAAAGTTCTGGTCGTCGAAGACAACAAGAAATTGGCTCGCTTTCTGCAACGCGCCCTGCAGGAAGAAGGTTACACTGTCGACTCTATTGAAGACGGTGCCGAAGCCATCGAGAGGTCGTCGAACATCGAGTATGATCTCGTGATCTTGGATTGGATGTTGCCAGGTACGGATGGGATTGCCGTTTGCCGAACGCTCCGGGATCGCGGTTCGACAATCCCAATTCTAATGTTGACCGCCCGCGCTGAGGTCGCCGAACGAATCCTCGGGCTTGATGCGGGGGCCGACGACTATCTTCCCAAGCCGTTCGACCTGGGCGAACTGCTGGCGCGTGTCCGCGCGCTGGGACGCCGGGGCTCTGGCACGGAGGGCGTCGTTCGAGTGGGGCCGCTGGTGTTGGATCGCTTGGAACGCCATGCCATGCTCAACGGGCAGCTCGTTGAGCTTACCCCACGCGAATTCGCATTGCTGACGTACCTAGCGCGTGAATCTGGGCGCGTCGTGCCGCGCAGCGAACTGTTGCGCAAAGTGTGGGAGACTACGTATGATCCCGGGTCCAACGTTGTGGACGCCCACATCAAGAAACTGCGCGAGAAGCTTGGCGATCACTCCACCTTGATCGAAACGGTGCGTGGTGTGGGTTATCGTATGGGATCCGCGGAATCACCGGCGGCATCCTGAGTGCCCGTGCGATGCTGCTATCTCGACGGCTAACCCTGTCACTGTCGTCACTAACGCTGGCCACGTTAGCCGGAAGTTTCAGCGTCGCGTACTTGTTGGTTTCGCGCGAGCAGATACGCGATCTAGATTCCGCGTTGCGCACGGAGGCGGGCGTCGTATCCGCGCTGATTTGGCAGGATCCAGGGGCGGTCGCCACGCTCAACACCGGCAACGCCCCCTTGCCTGATCCACTCAAGGATCTGCAGAGCTACGCGGTCGCCTACGACGCGGACGGCAAACCCATTATTTGGACGAAGGACAGTCTTCCAAAGCCTCCCCTGCTCGAAGAGCTTGACGTCAATTGGCCGCTGGCGCCCGAAGGGACCACTTTCAACTACTCCTTCTCGGGTAGGCATCTGCGCGCTATCGTGATCCCTGTGACATCCGGACGCGCAAGGCGGCTCTTCGTCGCCGTGTCCCGAGCCGGCGTCGAGGACGATATGGCGTATTTGCTCCGTCTGTTTGCCAGTCTGATGGCGGTGGCCGTGTTGAGCACCGTCGGCATCGCGTCGTGGGTAGGTCGGCGTGTCGCAAGTGACGTGCAGCGCATCGCCAGTATGGCTCGCCAAGTTGCCGAGGGCGATCTTGAAGCCCGGCTTGGCGGCGGCATATTCGGAAGCACGGAACTGCAATCTCTCGCTTCCGACCTGGATCACATGGTGGCCAAGCTGGCAGAACTTGTCGCCGCGCACAAGGTTTTTGCCTCCTATGCCGCCCACGAACTGCGTTCCCCCCTGGCAGCGCTTCGAGGCGAATTGCAGCTAGCGCTGCGACGTCGAAGAACCAGCGAGGACTACGAGCAGGTCCTATCGTCCGTGCTCGAAGACGTGGAAGGGCTGATCGGCTTGGCCGAAGATCTCTTGACGTTGGCGCGCGTGCAAGGGTCGGCGGGTGCCCCGCCAAACTCACTGGTGGCTGATTTGGTGCAGGACGCTGTACGAGTCGTCAACGGCATTGCTCAATTGCGTTCCATCGAGATCGCGGTATCGGGTACGGACCAAAAGCTGACCGTTCCGGGGCGCCGACCGGATCTTACGAGGGTGCTGAGAAACCTAATGGAAAACGCGGTAGCGCACAGCCCTGACGGCGAAACCGTGGTGCTCGATGTCTCCGCGAACTCTCACAAGGTAGTACTGTCCCTGAGTGATCATGGGACAGGAATTCCGGCTGAAGATCGGCCCCATGTGTTCCAGCCATTCTTTCGTGGCTCGGCTTCCTACAGCAACAATCGTAGCGGGGCAGGGCTTGGTTTGGCAATTGCGCGTGGAATCATCGAAGCACATGGAGGCACGATTCGCCTAGACGCTGAGTACACGAAGGGTGCCCGATTTGTCATCGAGTTGCCAAGAGTGGCGAGCGAATCGTAGCTGGATATCGCTACGCCAAGCCCATCAATATTGAGTCAAGGCCTCCCGCTGACGTGTGCCGGGTCGGGCCCCGGAAACTACACACGACAAGTTACCACCAATGAATCAGTATGCGGGCTTGGCGGATCATCGGAGAAATCTGCCGACAAGACACAGGACGAAAAGCCCGCGTGGCAAAGATAGCTCTCAAGCTCACACGGAAAGAACTGCCGATGGGTCAACGGTATCGTCCAAGGCGTGCTACCGTCTTCTGGCACGAATTGCATCCAGACCACTAACAGTTGCCGAATCGGATCATATTCGAACCGTTCCGTGTATCCGATTCTCTGCAACGTCAGCGGGTGCTGAAAGCTGGGAGCCTTGTACTTTCGCTCTGGACTGCGCGCAAGATCCGAAGGATTTGGCAACGACACGTCAAAAACAAATGTCCCTCCCGGAGACAAGTGCAACCTGACTTTTTGAAGGAAGCGTTCGATGTCACTTCTCGTATACAGGTGCAGCATCACGTTGAACGGCGCCAAAATCAGCGCAAACCGTTCTTTCAGCTCCACAGTTCGCATGTCGCCGTGCACCAGCGTAACCCGCTTGCCGGTGGTTCTGGGCAGTTTGCTCAAGCGATGCTCGAAGTCATTTAGCATTGGCTTGGACAAATCGACGCCCCACACGCGTGCTCCAACCTGTGCCATGGGCAAGGTTATGCGGCCGTTACCACAACCATATTCAAGGACATGCCCTGTCTCCGCGCGGGCCAGACGGACGTAGTATGCGATGTCATGCCTTCGCGAACGATAGCAATGCGCGTAGTACGCCGGATCGGCATAATGGGCGAGAGCGCCAAAGTCACCGGCTTGACCCAGAGTCTGCAGCGAGATCTCCAGGCGATCTTTGGCCACGGGCCGCGCTTGGGCCGAGGGCTTCTTGCCCTTTCTTCTGTTCGTCACGCGCGTGTAGCAGCCGCCAACTCTTCGATGTACTCCATGACGACTTCGTTGGTGTCGCGATGAAAACGAACCTTGCCCTTCGCGATTTCGCGAAGCGAGATCACCGCCGCCTTGTTCTTTGCGCTCACCAACGGACGGGTGCCCTTCATCAAGGTGCGCGTCCGACTGGAGGCCAACACGACCAATGCAAAGCGATTCTCTTCCTGCTCGAGGCAATCTTCGACGGTGACGCGGGCCATAGATGCATCAGCTCCTAGGTGGGAGGGGGCGAAAATATGTGCCGGCCCCACACTTGCTGCAACTTTCAATTGGGTTCATGGCAAAACGCGGCCTTGATTCTCATACAAACGGTCAACGCTGGACGCTCGGCCCGACGCCCCTCTGCGCCCTGCGCGTCGCTGTCAACCAGGCTTTCCAGCCGTGGAACTCGGGGGCGGAGTCGCGCTAGAGCATATGTGCGTTAGCCAATAGCTCGAAGATGACCCCGAGCACGCGCTCGCAATTCTTGTTGTCGCGGTATGGAAAAAACCGTTCCATCCGTTCGAGGTATTGCGGCTCGGGGAACCCGCTGTTTCTTAGCAGCTGCTCGAGCGCGCCTAGCAGATCGGTATCGTTTGAACAGCAAGGGCCAAAGCCGTCGCGTTCGTGGTCGAAGTAGCCTTGTGCATACAGGTGTTCACCCGAGTAGAAATCGCCCCTGTCAAATTGGAAGTACAACACCGCTCGTTGCAGGAATGCCATATCAAACGCCACTGACGAATAGTCGGTAATCAACACCGTTGCGGACGCCAGGGCTTCTTGGACGCTGCCCTGTTCGTGCGTTCGCATGACGACGGCTGGGTTCAGGTTGAACTGCGACTGATAGGGCGCAATATTTGCATGTGGGAAGAATACGATTCGATAGCCGTATTGCCGCGCCAGGCTATGTAACTGTTCGCTATTGAGCAGCCACCGCCAGGATTGCGCGTACCGCGTCATTTCGAAGCCTTCTCTCAGCGTTCGCCGATTCGATTTGCCCTGGACTGTGCCAACGACGTACTCGCGCCATGTCGGCATCACTAGGAGGGTCTTGGTCGTGGACCTGCGGTCGCTGAGCAACTGATCGAAGCGAGGAAGTCCGGTCAAACGCACCTCATGCGTTGAGTGACGGTAACGACCTCGCTCGGCAGTGAACGCTTCCCACTCAGGGCGACCCGCCGCAATGATGCAATCGATGGGCTTCTGATTGATCCAATTCGAGATGTCCCCTTGTGTCACACCATGCTGCAAGAAAACGAACTTGTGCCAAGCCATGCCAGGAAACCATTTCTTTGGCAAGAAGTTGACGATATAGCCATCGACGTGAGACGACGCGAGCACGCGGCAATTCAAAAACGCAAGTTTGTGAGACAGCGATCCGAATGCGATGAGCCGAAACCCCTCCCGCTTTAGACGATTCCAGTCATGCGAGCTGCGGCGCAGCACGAAGTAGGCGCGTATCTTCGGATGCGTGCGTAGAATGTGGCGGTACAGGTGTTCCGCATTGTCGTCGGCCTGAATATCGCGGTCCATCAGCAGCCAGACACCTTCGAATCTGCGTTTTACGCGCGGCCGCGATGCGAGGCTGCGCAACGGCTCAACCCACCATGGCACAAACCCGGTGCGCGCCCGAATCGCCTGTAGCTGGCTTTCGGCCTCCATCTGCTCGGTCGATACCTGCTTCAGCCGGGACTGGCCCAGACGAATCAACGCGGGTTTCTCGTCGAGGAGCACTCGAAAATGGCTGCCGCGCGGGGTTCGCACGTCCAGATGGCGTTCGAAGGCGAAGAACTGACCTGCGAACGTGTGTGTCTGCGTCTTGTCCGAATCGGGGTTCGTGGACACGCCGTTAACGAAGATGCTCACTTTAGTGTCGCGTGTGAAGCAACAGGATAGCCGCGTTCGAGCCTGCTGCACGTTGCACGACTCGACACTTATCCACGCATCGAAGCACTGTCGGCCCATGATTGACTCGACAAGTCCGCACTTGCAGTAGTCGGGCATCTCCGTGAGGTCGTATTCAACAACCGCTTGAGAGTCGATCCACTTCGAGATCTGCTTCAGTAGGTCAACAAACCGTTCCGTTCGCGCAGGGCCGAGCCGTCGCACTTGATGGTCGTGGTTCACGAGGCGCAGCAACAGCCAACTCAAATCGTAGAGTACCAGATTCTGAACATATCTCGGGACGAACCCGAATTTCCCGTGGGCAAACGACAGAATATCCAAATATCCGTGACGCAACAGATCATCATAGCGACTGGGCTTGTTCCAGGCGCTCGCCAACAGGGACGATTGATCGCGTCGTTTGGTGTAGAAGTAGTGAGCGCCAGGCAGAAACGCGACCGTTTGGCGCTTGGCCAGGCACAGGTACTTGGCCGTGAAATGCGCATCCTCGAAAATCGGAATGACCAATTCGCTGAATCGAAGGCGATGTTCTTCGATGATCGTTCGCCGGTACAAGCCCTGGGCAGCGGCCAAATGTAGGAATTTTGGTGAGCGGAACACATCGACCACGTTGGGGCCGTAGTCGAAGCGAAATCTTAAGGGATGAGCGTTGAACGATCCGCTTCGAGCGTTCATAGTAGTAACGGACATTGCCGCACACTAGGCATGGATCATCGGGGGTCAACGCTAGGAAATCGTCAATGGTCGCGAGGTAGTTGATTGCTACAAAGTCATCAGCGTCTAGAAACGTAACCCAATCACCCGTAGCGAGAGTAAGCCCCAAGTTGCGAGCCGAAGCGGGCCCGCCATTTTCCTTGTGCAGGTAGGTGATATTGCGGGGGTATTTCCTCTGCCAACGCGTCGCGAGTTGCCCAGTCTGGTCCGTGGATCCGTCGTCCACGACGATGACCTCGATGTGCCGGCTGAACGACAAAGTCTGACGAACCAAACTGCCGAGGCACTTGTCGATGTACGGCTCGACATTGTGTGCGGCGATCACGACCGAGTAGCGTTGCAGGCGTCGCACAACGTTGTTGACGGCACGTGTCTCGGCGTTGGCACAGCAATCCTCGTCAGGTAGAGCTGCTTGGGGATCGTGCGGTTGCATGAGACATTCGGACAGGGCGTTGCGAACCACGAAGGCGATGGCGTAGCAGGTGGCAGGACCGTTGTAGGCCACTGAGCCGACATGCCAATGCCTCACCCATTATGACCATTTTCACCACGGCGCGAGAATAGGTCCCAGTTGACAGTGGGAAAGCCGTCGAGCATACCCTGCTGAGCCTGATGACGGCCATTCGCCTGCTCACGTTTGCGGCAACTCTATGCTGCGCCTGCGCCACCACCGGTTCAGCTTGGCTGGCTGAGCCCTGGGATCCGTCTCACCCAACGCAAGACGAAGACGACCAGAGCGCTCCGCCGGCACAACGGCGGACTAACCCTGAGCGTCGCGCGCTTGAATCGCACAGCCTCGGTGTTAGGGGAGCTGGAATCGGCAATGACACGATAGCAGGACCGAACAGCGACGCAGACGAGCTTCCCTCGAAATTTTCTGATCCAAAGGCAGCGCCCAAGCGTGCAACCCGAATAGACGGAAAGGTCGCGGGCACGTTCAAGAACACGTACTACGACTTTCCAAGCGAAAGTGATTATTCAGGAGATCCTGTTCCACTCTACGACGCCCAGTGCAAATCCAGGGTGTCCGTGCCACAGGGTTTCTTCGAGACACTGTGTGTCCAGGGCAGCGGGCTACTTTCGTCTGGAAGTTCCGTCAGCTTCAACCGTCGTGATTGTGATTGCGCGCCGGTCTGCCCTAGAACCGGGCAAAAGATATGTTTCGACGTGCTCGATATGTCCAAGTACCCGTGGGGACGAGGTGCTACTGGACAGCCGATCACGCCACTGTTGACGGTTGCCGTGGACTCGAAAGTCTTGCCCCTGGGCACTTCCCTTTACATCCCTGAATTCGATGGAATGCCGCGGGATCCTGAACGACGCACGAAGCACGACGGTTGCTTCGTTGCCCAAGATCGGGGTTTGCGAGTGCAGGGCCAGCACGTGGACATATTCACGGGGCAATCTGCCATGACGCGGCTTTGGAACAGTTTGGTGCCGAGCAACTCAGGGGTTACGGTCGTTCTCGACAGTCCTCATTGCAGCCGTGCAAATTAGACTGTATGCGTTCAAAGCAAGTGGGTTTGGCCGAACGCTGAAACCAGTCTGCCAGACACCACCGCCAACATGTTCTGACTTCTGTTGGTATCTATGAGATGCGAGGCGCGGACCTTCAACAGCTCCCCGTTGAAATGCGTCGCCAACGCCTGCGCGCCGGCAAGGGAAGTCACCCTGTCGAATTCAGCGCCAATCACCAACACTCGCGTCGAAGCCACCCGCGGCTGGCGTTCGAGGGGCGAGACAGCCCGGTACACTCTTTCGAGCCGCTCAGCCACTCTTGCGCGCAGCTCGTCAGCGCCTCGACCGTGCAATCGCAATGGATCGCTCATTTTTGCTAATGGCTTTTCCATCACGTACAAGTCCGCATGGCTTATCGTGTGAATTGTTGCCAAAAGCGCCACCCAGTAGGCGCCCAAGCTCACGCCCCAGATCCCAATTGATGGATGTCCAAGCTCGTGAGCCAGTTGAACAATCTCGCGCAATGAGCTAGCGAATTTGGCCAGTCGCACGATATTGCGCAAGGGGTCACGGGTCGGAAAGCCGCCGCGGATGGCCCTTCGCGATCCGGCACTTTCGGGATCCACGTCACCACGACAACGTCAAAGCCGGCGCGATCCAATTGTTGCAGAGGCCAGAACAAGCGCGCGGGCAACGAAGCAGACGGTTGCCAGCCGTTGACCAGGACCACCAAGGGCCTCGGCATGTCTCGAAGGTACCATGTCGATTCGACGAATTGAGCGTCCGTCGCGTCTGGAAACCAATTGGCTTCGATAGGAACCGTTGCGGCTGGCCAACGTCGCGTTAGCACCCTTGTCCCGCGCTGGAGCGCGAGCGAACTCGGCGTAACATGCGCGGGAACGACTTCATCTGCGAACAGATCTGCCTCATTCAGACCCTCCTTTGTGCGGTTTTCGGCCAGCTTCAACCGAGTGAGCGGCGACTCCTCAGTCACGGTCACTAACGTCGGACGAATGCACAAATCGATGAATGCCCGGTCCAACCACTCGCCAAACCAGCGTACGGTCATTGAGCCCCGATCGCAGACTCACGATGGCGCTCGGCGTGGCGCTTGAGACCGACAATGCACACGAAGCTTAGAAGCATGCCGCCGCCAATGAGCCCCCATCCTTGATTGGGAGGCGGATTGTCTGGCTGATGCAAGAAGCGCATAGACGCCAGCACGACCAGATTGTACGTCGCATGCGAGAAGATAGGCGCCTTCAATGTTCGAGACTTTAGGCGAACGAAGCCGAATCCCAATCCCAATACGAATGTGGCCATTCCCTGCGCCACGTCCCCGTGAAATGCCCCGAAAACCAGCGCTTGCAACACCAAGACTGCCGATGTCGGCGCGCCCAAGAGCGCGCCCATGAGCAGGCCGCGGAACAAGAGCTCTTCGACAAGCGCGGGCAACAGCGTCAGAGCAACTGCCAAGAGCAGCAGTTCCCCAACCCTTGAATGTTGGACAATCAACGTGACCCACCTGGCACTGTCCGGCGATTGGCGCATTGCCCGCGAAAAGCGAAACCCCAAGTCATTTGCTACCGGCGCCAACCCCAACACCAACCCCAAACTATTGACCAACGCCATTGGGGAAAGCTTTGCCCCGGGAATCGCACGACGCCGCAACGGCGGGTAGTGCCGTAAGAAGAAGAATACCAAGACCGCCAATGCTGACTGCACCACCAACGCACCGCTCACTAAACTCAACGGCGTATCGATGGTCCGCGAAATCGACGTTGGGCCGTGGCGCTGTTCGAACACGAACACCAACCATTGTGCGAGCACCGATGTGCCAAACGCTGCAACTGTTAGGAACCCCGCGATGGACCAGAGCGGCTTGTCTTGGGTGAATGGCTCGACTTCGCTCACCGTGGCGGCCAGCATGCCACGTTCGACAAGATCAAAACGGTTCGGTGCTGCCTGAGATTCCGACTAGCCGGCCCCTAGCTTGTCAGTGAATCGATCGCAACTGTTTGCCAGTCCAAGCGAAATTTGCTTGGCCGAATCGATGTCGAGCAGTACTAAAATCCTTCTTCATGACATACGGGCGTCGCAATTGCTCGCTGGTTGCGTTGTGCCTCGTCGCGATGGGACTCATCGGTTGCGATGACGACAAGCCTCAGCGAAACCCATTCGATCCACCGCCGGACGCGCCCAAGACGCCTCCGCCAGTGACACAACCTCCAAAGCCTCAAGGACCACCGGAGCTGTCGCTGGATTCAGTTGGCCCCAAAGTGGGCTTCACCCGGATCGTGATTCAGAAAGCCGAGGACTACGACAAGTTACAGAAGGAGATCGAGGGCGTGCGCGACCAATTCAACGGCAAGGACGTGCATGTCGTTGCTGCGCGCGAAACGAATACGCAGTGGGTCATAGCCATGCTCAGGGATTTGGAGGCCATTGGAGCGTCAGCGCTGTATGTGCGCACACCAACCCGGAAAGAATTCAGCGGAGAGTTGGACTTCTTAACGGAGCAGAAGGTGGCCACTGCTCCAAGCTGCAGCGTAGTCGCCATCGTGCGTGAGGATCGAGGCACAGCGGTTTGGCGGTTGTCAGGCGGCACAGCCAGCAAGCGATCGAAGGGGTTGGCAGGTCCGGATCTGGCGATGACCGGCGACACTCTGGAGCGGTTCTATAAGGGGTGCAAGCAGTCGGACATTCTGTTCGTTTCCGGGGCGGATGGCATTGAATGGGGCCTCGTGTATGACCTGGCTGCCTCCTCAAGGACGCTTGAAAAGGCAAAATACCAGCATTTGGCTTTGCTGTCCGAGCCACCCACTGCGGGACGTCCAGTGAAATTGGCGCGTTGAGATTGGTTTCGTGAACGAATCTAGCAACCCATCAGCACCGCTACTCGGGCGGTATCAGCCCATCAGTGACATAGCCAAAAGCCCCATTGGCGGCCTAGTAATGGCGCTGGACATCCCTGAGCGGCACATCGTAGCGCTACGCAGTCTGCCCGTTGAGAGCAAGGCGACGCCGGACGTATCGGCACAGCTGTTGGAGGCAGGGCGCTGGGTAAGGGGACTTGATGATCCGGCGGTGATGACCCCTCTGGAAGTGGGCACTCAGGAAGGATTGCTGCATGCGGCATTCAGCTATAGTGTAGCAGAGCCGTTGCGCGGCATGTTGAGGCTGGTGTCGTTCAGGGGCAGCCCGACACCTGTCGGAGTTGCGCTTCGGATTGCTCACGACATCGTGCTTGGGGCGCGAGCCATCGAGGCCTGCGGCGCCTCTCCAGCGTTAGGCGACTCGTTGTGCGGAGGATTGTTTCCCGACTCGATACTCGTCGGTCAGGACGGCAAGACTCGACTCTGCGACGCCGGGATTGCAACGATTCTTCGTCGCACCGCCGAATACGGGCAGCACCCCGATTTGCTCAGCTATGCATCGCCGGAACAGATAGACGGTGCCAGCGCCATCGACGGGCGCTCGGATGTGTTTTCGATTGGCATCTGCCTCTGGGAAATGCTGGCAAATCGGCGCCTTTTTTCGGCACTGCAGGCGCAAGCGGTGGCGGACAGGGTGCGAACTCTGCCCGTTGCGTCTCTCGACTCGTTGCAACGCGGTGCGACCGGTCCAATACCGGCGTCCGTTGTCGCGGTTGTCAAGCGAGCCTTGGAACGTGCCGCGGCCGACCGGTACCAAGGGACTACGGCGCTACTGCAGGCGCTTGAAACGCAGTGTGGCGAATTGATGGCCACGCCACAAGACGTTCAGCACTACATGAACGGGCTTTTGGGAAACATCTTTGAAACGCGCAACCGCGCTATGGAACGGGCCGTTTCAAGTGCTGACCCGGCTGCTGCGCACGGTTCGTTGGCACCGCCCGCCGCAGCGTCAAAGATCCCACCGCCGCCGATTGGCATATCCAACAGACCCGCACCCCCCGCGGCAGACAGAGCGGCGCAGGGCGAACAAGCACGCAATTCCGATAGTCTCGCGCCGGACACGGTTCGCGATCTACTGCCGCCGCCAAAGCTGCCCTCGTTGCCACCGCCCCCGATCCCCTCGCCCGCGAGTGCCGGAAGGCCGCCCATTGTTCCGGCGATTCCGACGATGCCGAAGCCGTTCGAGCTGCCCGGAGCGGCGCTTTTCGCCACGCCTGGCGTTCCCGCCGTTAAGCCCGCGTTGCCCGAAACGGCGACCGTCGCCGCCACGCCCTCGCTGCCGAAGGGCGCGGCCGACGAGGCCAAAGTCAATCCCGTTGGTCCCACAATTCCCGCGCCCGCCGCCACACCCGAACTGCCCCCTACGAGTGAGCCAACACGGCCACAACAACCTCGATCGAAATCAAGAATCGCTTGGGTTTCGATACTCAGCCTGGTGGGCTGTGCATTCATCGTCGGTATCTCGCTAAGGCGTTGTGCGACGCAATCAAGCCCGAATCAGGGCCCACCGCGCATCGAAGCCGCGCAGGACGGGGGCCTTCAGGACGCATCCGCCGCACTGGCATCGAACGGCCGCGAGGCGACCAATGCCCCGGACGTTTCCGTGGCTGATGCCGCGGTGTCGGATGGCGGCGCAGCCGTGTTGATCACCGATGCGGGTGCCCCCGCCGTCGCAGCAAAGGCGAAGTCCGTGCGTCCCTACGTTCGTCGGACGGCCCCTCACGCAGCGGTCGCCCGGAGCAGCTCGAAGGTCGTCAAGGGCAAGGGCAAGGTCGTGAGAACTCGCTAGTGACCCGGAGCGCAGTTGACCAGACGCCACTTGACTAATCCGCAAGTAGTGGTATGGCGATCGGTATGGCGACGACCAAAGTCACGATTACTCTAGACAACGAGCACTTGGCTATTGTCCGTAGGCTCGTGTCACAAGGCAAGGCCGCCAATGTCTCGAGTTTCATCCAGCGCGCGGTAGCCGTTTCGCTCGCTGATGTTGCAGGCTGGGGAGCAGTGTTGGGGCAGGCTCTGCAGCGCACGGGGGGGCCACTCACGGCGAAGGAACGAGTGTGGGCTGACACAGTTCTCGGGGTCGTTCAACAGCAAAGACGGAAAAGGACCGCTGCTTGAGCGGTGTCACTTTCGACGCGGGGGGACTCATTGCGTTGGATCGAGATGATCGGCGCGTAATCGCGTTACTTTCTCGTGCAGCGGAGGTAGGCGCAAGGGTGACTATACCGGCAACCGCATTGGCCCAGGCCATGCGGCAGCCTGCCAAGCAAGCAAGGTTATCTCGACTGATCCGGCAACCGACGAGCAACCTGGTGGCACTCGATGGTCCGGACGCAACCAGTGTCGGAGTCCTACTTGCAGCAAGTCGGACCAGCGACATCGCCGATGCTCACGTCGTCATTTGCGCCCGACGCTACGGTGAGCAGATTGTCACGAGCGATCCAGATGACCTGAGACGTCTCGACCCGGGCGCGTCTTTGGTCGTGATCTGAGGAACCTGAAAATTGGCACCGAACCCTTCGATGAACAGCCCCCGCGACTGTGGCTGGCACGGGAACTGGTTCTGGTCCTGGAATGGGTCCCGGGAACGTAACTGGTCCTGATCCGGGAACTGGTCGAATGCGGCTCGGCCGTCAGCTACACTTGACGTTCTGTCAGAGCGAGCCCAACCTTTTTGCCAATTTCCCAAGAGCGAGAAGACTTGGCTAGACGAGCGACTTCAAAAAAGCGAACCGATCGGACGCGGCAAGAGAGCCAGGGCGCCGAAGGTTCTGCGAACGATGAGCTGAACGCAAATTCCGAATCGGAACCGCCGGAGCCCGAAATTGCCGACGAGCTTGAGCCCGACGCGATCATCGAAGCAAGCGGAGAAATCATCGCGGACGATACGGGCTTTGCACTCGACGAGGTGCCGGTCCCGTCCAACGAACGGGCGCTGGCGCGCGTGGACGCGCTGCAGCTTTACATGCAAGAGGTCCAGCGCCATCCGCTGCTCACACCCGACGAAGAGCATAGGCTCGCAGAGGAATACATCAAAACGGGTGATGTCAACGCTGCGGCTCGGCTCGTGACTGCCAATTTGCGTCTGGTGGTCAAGCTTGCGTTCGAATACCGCCGCGCATACCGCAACATCATGGACCTAATTCAGGAAGGCAACATCGGCCTCATGCAGGCCGTCAAGCGCTACGACCCGTACCGCGGCGTCAAGCTTTCGAGCTATGCCGCCTGGTGGATTCGCGCCTACATCCTTCGATTCATCCTCAACAATTGGCGGCTTGTGAAGCTTGGCACGACCCAAGCTCAGCGCAAACTGTTTTTCAATCTCAACAAGGAGAAAGCGCGACTCGCCGCCATGGGCATCGAACCAAGCCATTCTGAGATTGCGCTGCGCCTCAACGTCAACGAGAAGGACGTTGTGGAAATGGACCGACGCTTGGCGAGCGGCGATGCATCGCTCGATGTCGGCGTCGGCGATGCCGAGGGCCGCCAAACGACGCGTATGGATTTACTCCCTGCGACGCTGCCGGGGCCCGATCAGCTCACCGAAGGCTTGGAACTTCAGAGCCTGGTTCGCGAGCGGCTCGACCATTTCCGAACGACACTGACTGGCAAAGAACTCGTCATATTCGATAGGCGGCTTGTGGCCGAAGAGCCCGTCACGCTGCAGGAACTGGGTGACGAGTTTGGCGTGTCACGTGAGCGTGTTCGACAACTCGAGGCACGGCTGACCGGCAAACTTCGCACGTATCTAACGGACACTCTGGGTGATGTCGTTCAAGTTTACGATTGAAAGTGGGGGCGCTTGTCAGGCGTACTCTTCGTCGTAGCAACGCCCATTGGGAACTTAGGCGACATCACGCTTCGGGCCGTCGAGACGCTCGGCTCGGTCGATCGAATCGTCGCCGAAGATACCCGACGCACGCGCGCGCTGCTCAACCACCTTGGCATTCGAGGCAAGCCCGTCGAGTGCGTCGAAGCCAATACGCCACTGTCGCGCATGCTGAAAGTCGTCGAACGCATCGGCGATGGCGACTCGGTAGCGTTGGTGACGGACGCTGGAATGCCAGGCATCAGCGATCCGGGCGCGCGTCTCGTCGCCGCGGCCGTCGATGCCGGCGTGAGCGTGCAAGTCGTGCCTGGCCCGAGCGCTGTCACAGCCGCCATTGCGGTAAGTGGCATCGTCGATGGGCCGTTTTTCTTTTTTGGTTTTCTCCCGCGGCAAGGTAAATACCGTCAGGTCGCGATCCAACGCGTCGTAAACAGCGCGGACCCGGTCGTGCTGTTCGAGTCGCCTCAACGCATCGCAGCGACGCTGCGCGAACTGGCCCTGCTACAGCCGACGCGGCCCGCCGTGATTTGCCGTGAACTTACCAAGTTGCACGAAGAAGTGCGACGCGGCACGCTGGCGACGCTGTCAAACGAAGAAGGCGAGGCTCGGGGCGAATTCGTCCTAGTACTCGGCGCCCAGGACGCGGACCCGCAGACCGACCCGGACAACGTAGCGATTGCGGATTCGCTTCTCCAAGACAAGCTCAACCAGGGTCAGTCACCGCGGTCCATTCTCGAGGAACTCGGTGTGCGTGGAAGGCAACGGCGTGCGCTCTACGGACGGTTGCTCGCCTTGGCGGAAAAGCTAGATGAACAATGGGAACTCCCTCCCAGCCGGTGAAGTGACCTGTACCTTGGAGCTACTCGCGCTACCTGTTCACTACGCCCTTCGGGCGTTCCTCGCTGCGCGAGGACCGTCTACCTCCCTGAAAAAGTACAGCGTGCTGTACTTTTTCACTCCGGTTCGTCCGTCGCGACGTCGTGATCGTGTTGGTTGTTTGGGCCCCGGCCCAAACAACGGCGTTCCCGAAACTTGACTCGAGATCGCTGAGTTTCGCGCGCTAAGGTCTAAAGGGAATCCTCCCGGTGCCCGAGCCTGAAATAGGTGCCAACGCGCCAGTTCCGTGCCGCGCACCGAACACATCGCCCGATGTTCACGTTCATTCAGGATTTTCTTGATTGTGTTGGTTGTTTGGGCCCCGGCCCAACAACTGCGTTCTCGAAACGTGTCGCAGCGCCGCGCAGGGTACGACGAGCTGCTACAAAGCTACGCTGCAATCCTTCAAGCGCGTTGAATTTTATGGCGCCGTGAGGTTTCTTGTCCGTGCCGCATAAATCAAAAGCCCTTCCAGGGGGGCCTCCGAAGGTGACATCGTTCCCAAAATCCCCCAAGATGTCAGCGGCCCGGGGATATCATTCACCCTATCCAGTAGTTCAATAGCGTGACTGCCGCCGAATCTGTTCCCATCGCTGGCTCCCGAGTTGGGCGCTACGTCATCGTTCGAGAAGTCGCACAAGGGCCTCTTGGGCCGTTGTACATCGCCGACCGAGAGGTTGGCGAGGGGGTTTCGCATGGGCTGGCGCGAGTGGTGCTCCTGCCGCCGGGCTTGCCCGCGAAGGACGAGCAAACGCTGGCCGATGCCATTTGGGACAGCACCAATCTCACCCACGACTTGGTGCTTCGTGTGATGGACGTCGTTACCGGCAAAGGCTGGTTCACGCTGATCCACGAGCATTCCGAGGGTAGTCTGATTGAATTCCTACAGCGCTGCTCCGAGGAACTGAAGACGGCGTTTCCAGCCAAAGTAGCCGCGCGCATTGCACTGGACGTGATTGAGGGACTCGAACAAAGTCGCGATCATTGCGCGGGGGCAGGCACAGCGTGGCGTCCCGGCAGTGTGGCGCCGGGTTCCCTTCTAGTCGGCCCTGACGGGCGCATACGCGCCCTTGACGGTCAAATTACCTCCGCGGCGCTACGCGTGCCGGCATTGCGCACGCAACCGGGCTCAATGGCGTTTGCCGCACCGGAAATGCTCGATGATTCCAGGGAACCCGGCGAACGCGCGGACGTCTTTTCGATTGGCGTTCTGCTTTGGGAATTGTTGACCGGCAAGACATTGTTTCGCGAAAAGGTGAACGCGCTTGACTTGGGTTGCACCTTCAAGATCCCAAAGGTGGTGCAGTCAGTACCTGATGGCTTCATCGTGCCGCAGGGGCTAGTTCATACCGTACACACGGCGCTCGAAGCCGAGCCGCTGAAACGTCAGGCCTCGTTACGCGAGCTCGCCGTGGCGATCGTAATGGGGGTTGAGGAGGTTGCCACATACGATCAGGTGATCAACTTCACCAATGCAATCCTCGAACCCGCGCGCGCTCGGCAACCCGAGGTGTCTTTGCCCGAGGATCCGTTGCGTCAACACACGCCGCCGACGCCCGCCGCCGTCTTGGACTTGCCCGCAGCGGCTGAGCCTGCCGCGAGCGAAGTTGCGCCCGCACAACCCGAGCCCGCCGCCGTGGTTCCGCTGCTGCAAAGATCCCCAGCTTCAGAACCACCTCCAGCTGCGCAGCCGGCGCCCGAGGAAACTGCCGTGACGCAGGCCGCCGACGTAGCGCCGAACCATCCACCTCCAATCGCGCAGAAGCCAACCGAGCAGGTTCCCGAAGCGGCTGTGCCGCCGCCGCGTGAAAAGTTGGACACATTGCCTGGCCACGGTTCACCAACCCCGGTCGGTGGGGTCGCGGTTCGTTCCAGTCCAGCGCCCGCAAGGGATTCGTTCGCCCCTGCCGCCAGCTCTCAGCCTCCGCCCGCACAGCCTTTCCGCCTCGTATCTGAGGAACCATTCATCCCACTGGCAGCGCAACCCGTTCAGGTCGTGGGTGAGGTTCCAAGCTCTAAGCGGGTGGGTGAAGCCGCGCAAACAGCCCCGAGCATTGCGTCCGTACCCGCGCCTGCCCAATCTCAGGAAGAACCGCGCGATTCGCTGGGTTCACCGAAGAAACGCACGCTGCAGCTAAGCCTTAGCACGCTGATTCTCGGATTTCTGACAACGGTCCTTGCCGTCGTCGTGATAATGCTCATCATGATGCGCTCTCAGGCCACGACGTCGAGGGAAGCACAGCCGCCCCCGCAGGCGTCCGTGCCCGCGTCGGTAACGCCCAGCGCGGGGCAACCGGTCGAGGCCCCCCGTGCGGCAAGCGCCGCAACCAATAGTGCCAGGGGAGCTGATTCGGCAACCATATCGCCTTTGGCAGCAAAGCCCGACCAGCGCAAACGGTCGGGCAAGGATCAAAGCAAGTCATCTGGAAAGTCCGCGGCATCGGAGGGCGAGCCCAGCGATTCCAAAGGCGGGCAACCACCCAGCACTCACTACGTCCCCAATGAACTTTGACGTCGGCCCTTGCCCTATCGGAGATAGGCGCGGGGTCGAGGTTGCGCCAAGAGAACAATCGTGATGAATCAAAGAGCCATTCTGAAGCTTTCGATCCCAACGGTTCTATGCGGACTGCTGGTTTCAGTCGTCGCGTCCGCTGAAGGAGTATCCGTCATTGATGCCAACCAAACTCAGCTCAATGACGCGAAAGGCCCCTACATGGACGGGGTCAGGGCCATGAACCAGAGGCACTACAAAGAAGCGGTTGACAAATTCCAAGAGTCATACAACATCGTTGCGAGTCCCAATTCGCGGCTCATGCTTGGCCGCGCCCTGATGAAGGTCAACCGACCGCTGGACGCATACAAAGAACTCGAGGCGACCATCGCGCAAGCGACCGAGCTTGCCGCACGGCAACCGAAGTACCGCAAAACCGCTGACGCGGCCCGCAAGGAACTGGACGATGTTAAAGTCGAACTCGCGTTCATCACAGTCATTCCCGGAACCGAGGTCAGCATAGGGGGCAGGAAGCTTTCCGATGCGGATTGGGGCAAACCCCTGCCCGTGATGCCCGGGCGGGTGTACGTTGAAATTACGGCAACGGATGGGCGGGTGCGCAGGAAGCGGATGCGACTGGAGCCGGGTGTCACTCGCGTGCTGACTGCCGATTTGACGCCGGCACTCGATTCGAATCGTGCGCCGGCGGAGGCGGAGGCCCATCAGGAGTCGCAGAAGGAAGAAAGCGCCTCGAGCTCAGGCGGGTCGAGCACGGATCGACGAACGCTGGGCTACATTGTCGGCGGCGTTGGCGTCGCGGGCGTTGCAGGCTTCGTGGGCTTTCAGATCGCCGGCAACTCAATCTTTGGCAATGTCAAAGAGAAGTGTAAGGGTAACCTCTGTTCGACGACCGCCGTTGACAATGGCGAAACGAAGGGTCGATACGAAGGCATGAGCTACGCATCGTTGGCGGTCGGGCTCGTCGGGCTTGGGTTGGGCGCGTACCTCGTGTTCAGCGACCATTCGAGCTCGGCGTCATCGTCCGACTCAACGTCGGTATCCACGGCGCTGCAGCTTGGGCCCGGATCGGTTGCGCTGACGCGGACATGGTAAGCGACTGAAGGAACCGCACGCGTTTCCGTGACGCCGCGACATAGGCAAACTAAACGCTTGTGGTCTGCGCGCCGCCCGGACGAGGCTGGTACGGCGCGCGGCCAGAGTAGCGTTACTTCACGTCCTCGCCGCGGGTGCTCTCACCCTTGTCCAGAATGATGAACTGCACGCGGCGGTTGTTTTGCCGGCCTTCGTCGGTCTCGTTCGAGTCGATCGGCTGTTCTTGGCCGAAGCCCTTGGATTCGAGGCGGGCCGCGTCGATGCCGTTTGCGATGAGCCATTTCTTGACGGCCGCAGCGCGCTTGTCGGACAGTGTCTTGTTGTAGGCCTTGGTGCCGCGGTTGTCCGTGTGGCCCTGCACCTGAATGCGCTTGATTTCCTTGTGCTGCGCTAGGATGTCGGCCACGGCTTTGAGCACGCCGTCGCTCACCGGGCGCAGCGTCGCCTTGTTCGTGTCAAACTCAATGCGTTCGAGTATCTTCACTTCGCCGGCTACGACGACCGCCTTGGGGCAACCGTTCTTCTTGGGGTCGTCGTTGGGCGGACCGGGGTCGTTCACACAAGCGTCGAGGTTGTCGGTGATGCCGTCGCCGTCCGTATCCTTGGGCTTGGGGCAGCCGTTCTTCTTGGGATCGTCGGAAGGCACGCCGGGTTCATCCGGGCAAGCGTCGTCGTCGTCGAGAATCGTGTCTTTGTCGCGGTCCTTGGGCTTGGGGCAGCCGTTGAGCTTGGGATTGTCGTTGGCAACGCCCGGCTCGTCCGGGCAAGCGTCGTCGGCGTCGAGAATGCCGTCTTTGTCGCGATCCTTGGGCTTGGGGCAACCGTTGAGCCTGGGATTGTCGTTGGGCTCGCCGGGCGTGTCGGGGCAAGCATCAATGGCGTCCGCGATGCCGTCTTTGTCGCGATCCGTGACCGGTGGCGGCAGGGGTTGCTTCTGCTCGGGGAACCAAACGAGGGACCCGAGCACTCGAACGTCGGGCGTCCCGATGCCGCGCGTGAGGCCCGGTCCAACGCCGGCGCCCAGCTGGAAGTTGCCGACGCGCGCGTGACCACCAAAGATCAACTCGGCCGGCGTCGTTGCGCGCTTGAAAAACCCGTTGCCCGAGTCGCTGATGACGGTTGACGTTGAAAGCTCAGGACCGATGAGAACACGCTTATCCGCGAAGCGCACGCCAGCAGAAGCGGCCAACACGAGTTCTGAACCGAAGGCAGCGCCGGCATAATTGTCGGACAAGAAACGCCCGTTGATGCCTACGACGGTTGCGTACGCAAATGGACCGATGTCGCCAGCGACGAGCCAGTGGGGTACGAGGCGAACCTTGCCGTCGCTTGCATAGGCATCGCGCGACCCGGTGGGCAAATGCGCCTGAAGCCCGAGAGCCGTCGTGAACGCGCTGCCGTATTCGCCGAGCAGGCGAACGTCCGCGCCCAGCCGCAGGTCGCCCAGGGCGGCACCGGTGCTGTTGGAATAGAGAACTCCACCGACACTTCCTGAATCGCCGCGGTTGACGGCCAAAACGGGTAAGCTTAGCCCAAGACGCAGTCGATCCGCGATGTTAACGGCGCCGCCCAGGTGCAAGTACAGCTGGCTCGAGATGGGCGTGCGCACGGCGTCCCCGTTGGTGTTGTAGATGACCAAAGGACGGTGAGCCCAGTCGGCGACGACCCCGAACGCTGCGCGTCCGCTCCCGCGCAGATCCAGCGAGTCCGTCACGAACCAATCACTGCCGCGCTCGGACGGCTCAAAACGATCGAGTGCGAACCCACTGGCAGTCTGTGCCGATACGCTGCTGGCGATGCACAGGACAGCGAACGCTGCCGTAATAGATGCGGATTTCTTGATCACTGGTTCTCTCGCTGGTTGATGAGTTAGTTCAGAATGACTTCTTTGCAGGACGAAATTCGGGATCGACCCTTGAGACTTTGCACCCTAACTTGACGGGAGCGCGGGTTGCAGGGGTACGCAATTCACGACTCCTGCAACCCTTGCTGCGGCTAACGCGTTCTTCGCCTTGTCCACACGAGCAGCGCGCCCGCAATCAGGCCAAGCCACGCGCTTGCGCTACGGCTGCGACCGGTGACGCTGCAATCGCAGCCACCACCCTCGATGCTGCTGCCCGTGTTGGCAATGCCCGTGCCTGTGTTGACGGACGTCTGACCTGCCACGGCTTCCTCGCCGCCGGTTTCCGAACCGCCCAGGCTCGTGTCGCCGCCGGTTTCGCTGCCACCGGCGTCAATTTCGCTGCCTGCGTCAACTTCGCCGCCAGTACCCGTGTTGCTCGTGCCCGCGGTACCGCCGGAGTTGCGCGACCCACCTGCGGCACTGCCGCCGCCCGTATTGCTCGACCCACCTATGGCACTGGCGCCGCCCGTACTGCTCGACCCAGCCACGGCGCTGCCGCCGGTCGCGACGCTGCCGCCGGTCGCGACGCTGCCGCCGGTCGCGACGCTGCCGCCGGTGGCGCTGCTACCACCCCCGCTTGAGCCACCCATAGCCGCGATACCGCCTGTTGCCGGAACCCCGCCGGTGACACTGAGCCCACCTGCGCCTGTGCCACCTGTCGCGATCGAACCGCCGATCGTGACAGCACCACCGGTAGCCTGAGTTCCGCCCGTGGCAATCGCGCCACCCATTGCGATGGTGCCACCCGTTGCGATAGTGCCGCCCGCGGATGAATCACCACCGGTTGCGACAGCACCGCCTGCATTCGGAACGCCACCGGTAGCAACGGTGCCGCCTGTGCTCGGAATGCCACCGGTAGCAACGGTGCCGCCTGTAGACGGTGCCCCGCCTGTGGACGACGCGCCACCCGTGCCTGTCGCTATGCCGCACGTTCCTATGACGTCATTCGCCGAGCTGCAGACTTGCCCCGAGGGGCAGCCATTGCCGCCAAGTCCGCGGCAGCCGTCAATGCACGTGTGGCTCGCGTTGCACACGCGACCGCTATCGATCGCGCCGCATTCCGAGTCAGCGTAACACTGGGCTGTGTCGTCCGACGGGTCGTTGGGATTGCGCTCGCCTGGGTCGATGCGGCCGTCGTGGTTCGTATCTTCTTTGCCGTCGAGCATCCCGCCGTGATCGGTGTCGGGGAGCAACGGCGAAGTGTGCGTTTGCCCAGCGTCGGCGTCCGCGATGCAGTGGCCTGCCGCGGCCGAGGTGTCGGGATTCGAACAACTGAGCCCCATTTCCGTGCCGTCGAACAGGCCGTCATTGTCGCTGTCCGGGTCGAGCACGTCGATGAGCCCGTCGCGATCCACGTCGTCGCTTGGGTTTGGCTCGAGCCCGTCGATGACTCCGTCGTCGTCCGAATCTTGATCATGCGGGTTACTACCGAGGAATGTCTCCAGGTTGTCGGACAGGCCGTCACCGTCCGAATCAACGACACTGCTGTCGTCGCTGGCGTGACCTTCCGTTGGATCGGTTTCGCCCGGGTCGAGCTTGCCGTTGAGATTGCTGTCTTCTGAGCCGTCGCTCTTGCCACCGCCGTCCGTGTCGGCGACGAGCGGGTTGGTCGTCGTTGCGCCGTTGTCAGCATCGGGGATGCAGCGGTGGGCGGAAAGATCCGTCCCTGGGCCGCTACAACCCAAACCCATTTCCGTGCCGTCGAATAGGCCGTCATTGTCGCTGTCCGGATCGAGCGCGTTGATCAGCCCGTCGCCGTCCGAGTCCGTCCCTGGAGCGAGTTCGGCACCGTCGGGAACGCCGTCGTCGTCGCTATCCGCGTCGTTAGGGTTGGTACCGATGGCGATCTCCGTCACATCTGTGAGCCCGTCACCGTCCGTATCGACGCAACTAGCCGTGCCGCTTGGACATTCGCAGACATGCGTCGTCATGTTGCACTCGGGCGCCGTGGCCAGGGTGCATTGGCTGCTCGTGACGCAGGCCACGCACACGCGCGGACTGGATGATACGTCGCAATAAGGCTTTGGCGCAGCGCAATCCGTGTCAGTGGCGCACTCATCGACGGTGACCTCAGTGGGTGGAACCCCAGTGTCAGGACCATTGCCGTCCGTTGGAAAAGTCCCGGTGGGCGCACCCAGTTGCCCATCCGCCGTAATGTTCGCTTGATTGTCGATGGTGCCAGACGCGTTCGCATTGAGCGTGACTTGGAACTTGAGCGTGACGGTGTCCCCGATCGCTATGGTACCCCCGGTTGTCGCGTTGGCCCCGGTGCCGAGACGGACCGTTACGGTTCGCGTCGCGGCATTGTACTCACCGGCATCGTCGCCCGGGGCGTCCGTTAGCGCCTGCGCGGTCGGCGAGACGAGCGCGAGCGAGTTCTGAACGTATGTAACTTGCGCAGGGAGCACATCGGTCATCACCGTGCGCAGGGAAGCATCATTACCGGTGTTGGTCGCTGTCACCGTATACTCAAGCACGTCACCGGGCCTTAGCGCGCCGCCATTGACGTCGCGTACGGTCTTCCCGGAACTCGAGAAGTCAGGTTTGAACGTCGAAATCGACGTGACGAACGCGCCGAGCACGTAGCGATCCAGCGTGGACGTTGCCTGTATTGTTGCGTGATCATCGCCCTGATGAACGAAGTTGGTGATGTCAACAACGTCAAGGTCAACGCCGCCCATGCTTCCCGCTGCGCCGCTCAACCGCGGTAGATCTCCTAGGTTGCTGACGCCCGCGCCCAAGTTCGAGTGGGTCGCATTGAAGAAGTTATTGGCGGGATTCAAAGCATCGCTCAAGACATTTCCATTGAACAGCAACTGGTCGCCCGTGTACTGTTCGTCGCCCTCATAGGCGAGCACGCCGAGTTTCGCCGTGAAGCCCGCCAGCGGCACCAGAAACCCGCTGATGGTAGCGCTCTGAGATTGACCTGGACCAACCGGATCAAGACCATCGAACAACGCGAGATTGCGCGGAGGATCGGCGTCACGTTGGTACAGCACGACCACGGCCCAACCGGCCATTGTCACGTTGTTGTTCAACGTATTGAGATTCGCAACTGACGACACGCCACTGACGCGAAACGCGCCCGGTCCGGCAGAAACGAGCAAGTCCGTAACATCGGCTGTGCTCTGGTACCAGAGATCACCGGGGTAACCAGGCACTGTCGCCGTCCAACTGGCATCGGCCGTTACCGATTGCGTGTACGAGGTTCCAGGACGTTCGATGACCGCGGTAGTGTCTGCAGTACTTCCTGAGGGCTGATACGCTGCCCAGTAGAAGCGTGCATAAGTGATACGCGCGCCACTCGGCAGCACCAACATCGCCGTGCTGCGCGCATTGGCCATGGCGACCGCGTTCGAAGCAAGCGCCTGACCCGTCGCCGGCTGATCCGAGGCCCAATAGACGTCAATGCCCGTGTCGGCCGTGTTCGTGACGCCGTTGCAGTTCACGGTGCCCGTTAGAACTGCCGCCGCGTTGACCGCGCAGTCCCAACCCAGCGTGTTGCCGAACATCGCAAAGTCACCGTGCTGGGTGACCTGCGTGCGCAGCACGGGTGCCGCATGGCCGTAGGTTGCAACCGTGAGCGCTAATAGGCTTGCCGAGCAGCTACACGTAGTGAAGAAGCGATTGCGCATTTCGAGGACTCCGTTTTCGCAAGTTACGACGGAAAACTAAAAACATCCGTAATCAACTGCAGCACGCAGATGTCTGCACCCGACACGAGCCACACAACCGCCAACCTAAGCATAAATGTCCGCAAGATGTAAAGAGGAATCAAGACGTTGCAGTGTCACTGTGAGCGACCGCAGCTGACGAGTTTCAAGGTACCGCAAGCGCGCACACAAGCGCATATGGGGCTTCGAATCGCCATCCTTTTTTTGTGGCGGCACGGAAACGCGCGTGAGTCCCCCAACGGTGTTCTTGCTCCGACAAGCCTGGGTTTGCCTTTTCACAGCTGGCGCATATCACCGAGCCAACGGACTCTTGACCATTCGGCTAAGAAGTCCGAACGTGGCCCCCGCAATGCGGAAGGCACCGAATGGTCGAGATCACCGGAGACAGCTCGGTCCGAGCGTCATCGAGAAGGCGTTGCTGCACCGAATTTGGCAGCGAATTGCCGTCACCGGAATTGTGGAGATTCCCGCAGTTCCAAGCTTGCTCGACCAGTATGTCGAGACTAGCTCTGCCGTCTTTTCTGCATCGGGGCGGCCGTTTACGCCTGATGAACACCAAGCCGCGAAATCGCTATTGGGGGGCAAACTCCAAGCGGCCTACGCTGGCTCGCCGCGCTCCAAGATATGCATAAGATACGAAGCCGAATCTGGACGCCCATTGGGCTATTCTGTCGGTGAACAAGTCAGCACGATTGCGGACGCTTACGAAAGGTGGGTTGGCACGAGCGACAGCCCGCTATTTGGTAGCCATCCGGACGCTCGTGTGCTGTCGCTGGCATCAGAGCTCGGCGATCCGGCGTTGAGCCCCGTCCTCGATCTGGGTGCGGGGACGGGCCGCAATGCGCTGGCGCTGGCCCGTCGCGGGTTTCCCGTTCAACGCAGTCGAGCTGACGCCGAAATTCGCCGAGATTCTAGCGACGCAAGCCTCCAGTGCCCATTTGCCAATTCGCGTGATCGCCGAAAATATTTTCGAAGCGACGCAAACGCTTAGACGTGACTACCGCCTCTTTTTCGCTTCCGAAGTCGTGCCGGACTTTCGTGGGCCAGAGGAACTCCGTCGGCTGTTCGAGATTGCCGCCGATGTTCTCGAGGAAGACGGCACGCTCTTGTTCAACGTCCACCTCGCAGCACAGGGGTTTACGCCCGACAAGGCGGCGCGCGAGTTCGCCCAACAATGCTATTCCGCGTTGTTTACCGCCAACGAGGTCAGGCAGGCATTTGCCGGCCTCCCATTCGAGCTGGTTTCCAACGATTCAGTTCACGACTACGAACACGACAACTTGCCGGAGCAGGCTTGGCCTCCAACACCGTGGTTCGTCAACTGGGTGACAGGTCTCGACGTCTACGATATCGAACAGCATCAATGTCCCGTCGAGCTTCGCTGGCTCACGTTTAGACGGACCCAGTTGAACGGGTGCCGTCAGCGACATTGGCCCAAGCGGCAGCACCTCACGGCAAAGTCTGGGCGGTCCGTCAACAAGCCACGACAAGCCCGGCCACCCACGCAAGTTCGACCCCACGAAGTTGCGCCAAGCACTGGTTCGACGTCTCATGCGTCGCGCCGTCGCGTCCGGTACCCTCACACTGCCGGCGATCCCGGCCCTGTTGGACCAATATGTACGCCATTGTTTTGCCGTCTTCACGGCGCTTGGGCGCAAAGTGACACCCGAACAAGTCGCGCATGGTAGGGAACTCTTCGCGAGTGTTCTTGAGCAAGCCTATACGGCTTCACCACGGTCAAATATCGTTGTGACATACCAGGTCATGATGGGAACAGAGGTTCACTACACCGTGACCGCCGATGCCGTGCCGATCTCGCTTGCGTACCAGCACTGGCTGGAAAGTGTTCCGGAGCCGTTGTTCGGCAGCCATCCGGATGCGCGACTAATGACGATACTCGAGCAAGAAGGCAAGCCGCCTCCCGCACCCGTTCTGGATATCGGCGCAGGAATGGGTCGCAATTCCCTCAGTCTGGCTCGTCTGGGTTTCTCAGTGGACGCCGTCGAGATCACGCCGACGTTCGCCGACGCCCTCGCAACCGAGGCGACCGCCAACCATCTTGCGATCCGCGTAATCAAAGGTGATATCTTCGAGCAGATCGAGAATCTACGTCACGACTACTTCTTGATGCTGCTGTCCGGCGTGGTTGGCGACCTTCGCGGGAATGCACAGTTGCGTCGGATCTTCGAGGTGGCAGCGGAGCGGTTGCGGCTTGGAGGTCTGCTACTCCTCAATATGCATATCGCCAAGAACGGATACGTTCCCGACCCGATGGCGCACCAGTGGGGACAGCAATGCTGCGCGACACTGTTCACTAGGAGTGACATCGCGCAGACCATGGCGGGTTTACCGCTGAGAGTAGTGGCCGACGATGCTGCTCACGACTTCGAAAAGCAGCATCTTCCCGATGTCGCCTGGCCCCCAACGCCTGCCTATTCGGAGTGGGCACTCGGCCAGCACATGGTTGCACTCGACCGCGCACAGTGCCCGATAGAGCTGCGGTGGCTAGTCCTACGTAAATATGAAGAGTAGCCGCGTTGTTTGGGCCGGGGCCCAAACAACCAACACGATAAAAACGTCGCGACGGACGAACCGGAGTGAAAAAGTACAGCACGCTGTACTTTTTCAGGGAGGTAGACGGTCCTCGCGCAGCGAGGAACGCCCGAAGGGCGTAGTGAACAGGTAGCGTGAGTAGCGCCAAGGCACAGGTTACCGACGATTCGGGTTGGCGCAGTGAACATGGCCTTACCGGTTGGAAGGATTCCCATCAATTAACTTTGCGCATGCGAACCACTACGCCGTTCGGCAACATCCATTGCAGGCTCTGTTCGTCATCCACGCGCAGGTCCATAGCGTCCACGGTGCCGTCAGTTCGTTTGGCCTGCATGGCCACGCGGTTGTCGTGCACGGAGCCAATTGAGTACGTGCCCGACCTTGGCTCCTCAGCCGGTATGATCACGGTCAAGCGGTCCCCAGAGAACTCGAAACTTGTACCCTTGGCCCAACCAGTCGCGGCGGGCAGGAACGTTTGGTCAATATTCTCAACCGACTCGCCAAGCCATCGGCCTTGTAACCTGCGTTGCATTGGATGTCCGCAACCTATCGTAATTACGAGTACTATCGCGGATCCGAGACCAAAACGGACACTTGGGGAATCTGATAACCACATTGTCGTTATTAGTGATCAAATGAACGCTAATGTACTACATATCTGCTAACATTTTTGGGTGGCGAATCACGTCTGCCGGGAATCATGGGCAAGCGATCCCGCTAAGCACGCCCGCACAAGACCCCCTGAAGCAACACAACGCCGTTTTGGCAGGGGCATTCTGTGCAAGTCCCACGGTCAGTTTGGACAATGCGTCCGCTTGCGGCGCTACTTGACGTTGCGCCGATAGGCCGTCGCCAGTGAGTCCGCGTACTCGTTGTAGCGTTGGCCGTTGTGGGCGGCAATCCAACGTAGTTGGAGCTCTGGCCGCTGTTTGAGTGCGAAATAGACTTCTTTGACGAGTTCAACGTTCTTGATCTCACCGTCTTTGCGCCGCCAATTGCGCGCAGCCCAATTGTCCGCCCACTTGGTGAACGTGTTGACGCAGAGTTGGCTGTCCGTGAATACGGTCGTGGCAACGCCTGCGGGTATCAAGCCGATACCCGCCCGCAGCGCCATCAACTCCATGCGGTTATTGGTCGTGTGTGCCTCATCACCCCAACGCTCATCGACAATTTTGTCATCGACAACGTAGACCGCGCCCCACCCACCCGGGCCTGGGTTTGGGCTTGCCGCACCGTCAGTGAACACCCCCGTCTTGGGGCCATCCTTGTACTTCTGTAACACTTCCGCGACCGTCAGGTTCTCTTCGCGTGCTGACGCTGCCCCCTTGCTGCCGCTGCTGCTCGACGTGTCGTGCGGTCGCGACGAAGCGACACTGCCGCGCTTGGCGCTTTGACTTTTGCACGTTATGCACTTCTTCGGGGACCAGCCAGGGTACCTCGCCAGAGCCGCATCGCTTACCGCGAATGCACGGCCACATTGAACGCAGTTAAAGTTGGGCATCACGTCCAAGCCAAGCAGTCAAGGCGACTTCGGTCAAATGCCATTACCGGCGCTGCAACGCCGCGCGCACCGCCTGCTTGAAACTTCCGACCGGTTGGGCACCTGAAACGTAGTTGCCATTGATGACGCAGGCAGGCGTTCCTGAGATGTCTTCTCGGTCGGCGATGCTTTCATCTGCCGCAATCTCGGCTTCGTGCTCGTGTTCATTCAACGCGTGGCGAAAACGTTCGACGTCCAGCCCTTGTTCCTTCGCGTATCGCTCGAGCGCCGGAAGCTCGAAAGCACCGAAGGTGCCCTGCACCTCGAAGAGGCGATCGAACATCTTCCAGAAGCCGGCGTTGCCGCGCTGTCGGAAGGCTTCCAGCGCCGCTTCGGCGGCCGGACGTGCCTGTGGGTGAAACGGCAATGGGCGACTTCGATAGACGATGCGTAGCTTGCCAGGAAAATCGCGTTCCAGTTCGGTGAGTGTCGGCAGAAGACGACTGCAAAATGGACATTGGAAATCCATGAACACATTGATGACGACCGGTGCGGTAGCCGCCCCACGTTGCGGATTCTTGGCTGTGGGTGCCGGTACCGACTTGTGTTCGAAGGGGTCGGGATCAACGGCTTTCTTCATGAGAGTCGTATACACGGCCATTGCCGGCGTGCCGCTTCTTACGAGCTCGCGCGCTTTGGCCAACTGCACGTCGATCACTTGTGAAAACAACTCGAGGGACTGTGCTCCGCTCACGCGAATGCCATTGATAAAGAAATGCGGCGTCCCAGAGGCTTTTAGTGCGACAGCCAAGGCCTCGTCGTCGTCCAGAATGTCCTGATGTGCTGCAGTCTCGATTGCTCGTTTGGCCCGGCCGCGCTCCAGCTTGAGAGAGTCAGCGATGGCAAGCAAATTGGCGTCGTCCAATGCTTCGAGTTGCAGCAGCCGCCGGTGCACCTGCCAGAACGCAGGGTTGCCTTTTTCCTTGTATGCCTCAATGGCTAGACGTGCCGCCGGCAGTGCTCGTGGATGAAACGGCAAAGGGTTCTGCCGGATCGCGAAACGCAATTGGTTGCCGTACTTCTTCAATAGCTGTTCGCGTGTTATCTCGGCGCGACGACAGAATGGGCATTGGTAGTCGACGAACTCGACAACCGTCACGAGCGCGTCGCTGGGCCCCTCGACGGGCTGACTATCCACGGGCACCCTGTACACGGTCGTGTCCGCGTCCGACGGCGCATCGCCGTGGCTGCCGCCGGTCACTCGCTCTTCGTCGGGTTCCAAGGCGAGGTTGAATTTGACCCGCGAAGCATAGACTTCCTCGGCCTTTGTGCCTGAACCGCGTAGCGCCGCCACGGCGGCAAGCTCCTGATCGATGACGCGTTTGAATTCTTCGATGGGTTGCGCACCGACAACACGCACACCATTGATGAAGAAGTGGGGTGTGCCTTGGACACTCAGCAATCGAGCCAGGACCGCATCATCGTCGAGTTTCTTCCAAGCAATCGACTTCTGATCTAGCAACAGAGCGTCCAGTTCCTTGCTCGAGACGCCCTCAGATAACGCCAGCGTACGCAGGCGACTATCGTCGATAGAGCCACGCAACTCGAAAACTCTTGAGACGAAATCGCGAAACGCCTGCACGCCTTTCAACTCGAAAACGGACTGTGCGACGCGTGCCAAGGGCGATGCTTCATCGTGGAATGGCAAAGGAAAGTGCTTGTACACGAAACGTAAGCGATGAGCGCCATATTGTCGTTCTAGCTCGTTGAGTGTCTGCCAGGATTTGCCGCAAAACGGGCACTGAAGATCCTGGAACGTCACTATCGTGCACGGCGCCAGGGCGCTGCCCCACACGGCATCGTGAACGTCAACGGGAATCTGCGAAGATGTGGCCTGCGCAGCACTCACCGCTCCTTCTGCACTTGGCACCGTGGCGGGGCCAACACTTGGCGCCGTGGTGCTCGTTGCTACAGACTGCTGAGGTGGCACCGCCGGTTGAAGGCACGCCGGCACTGCGCCGGAAAGAAGTGCGGCGATCGTCAGTAGCCGCAGACCGTGCCAGGAGACTCTCGCATGTGTGCGTGGCGCCGAGTTCATAGATGCGACAGGTTAGTACGGCTCCAGCAAACGCAACCCCAGGGCACGACTTTTGTCGGCGACACGCGGACGTTTCCCCGCAAGTGCGTTGCCGATTGGGCCGTTATCGCCCCCCATGAGGTCGGGTGGCCCGCGAGCTGGCCCGCGGAATAAGGTAACAGTTGAGCCGGTTCCCCCGGCGCGCTAAGAGCTGCGCTCCTGTTTTGGATTGGAAAGGACGTCCCCTTGGCTCGATTCATTGATGAACTCCGGCGCACCCACGATTGCGGCGCTCTACGCTTGGCAGACATTGACCGAGACGTGGTGCTTTTCGGATGGGTCGCCAATCGGCGCGACCACGGGTCGATCATTTTCGTCGACCTGCGCGATCGACGCGGGACCACACAGATCGTTTTCGATCCGGATCTCTCGAGTGGCGCTCACGAGCTTGCGGAAGCGATTCGTGGCGAGTGGGTCATCGGCATACGCGGCAAGGTGAGGTCGCGCGGCGAACAGTTCAGCAAGAAAGAGAACAAGATGGTGAGTGCCGCAAACCCCAATCTGCCGACGGGAGAAATCGAGGTGGTGGGGCTTGAGGCGACGATTTTCAACCGATCCGAAACGCCTCCGTTCCCGATAGAAGCGCGCGCCGACACGCGCGAAGAGGTCCGCCTCGAATATCGATATCTGGATCTCAGGCGCGAGCCACTTCAGCAAGCCCTAATAATGCGTCACAACATTACCCAGGCAACCCGCAATTATTTGTCCGACCAGGGCTGTCTCGAACTGGAAACGCCGTTTTTGTGCAAGTACACGCCTGGAGGCGCCCGCAACTTTCTAGTGCCGGCCCGCCTGCACCCTGGCAAGTTCTATGCGCTTGCCGAGAGCCCACAGCTGTTCAAACAGTTGTTTATGGTGGCCGGCTACGAGCGCTATTTCCAGGTTGTCCGCTGTTTCCGCGACGAAGACTTGCGGCTCGATCGACAACCGGAGTTTACGCAGATCGACATTGAGTTGAGCTTCATCAATCAAGACGATATCTTCACGCTCGTCGAGGGGCTGGTATTCTCGATCTGGAAGGCAGCCATGGGCCTGGACCTTCGAACGCTTTACCCCGACGGCAAGTTCCCGCAGCTGCCGTTCGACGATGCCATGCGCCGCTACGGGAATGACAAGCCTGATCTGCGTTTCGAATTGCCTCATGCTGATCTGACTGAGATTGTCATCAACCATGATGGCGGGGGCATCCCTTTCTTTCAATCCATTGCCTCAAAGTTCAAGAGTGGCGCCTATCGGCGCGATTTGCCGAGTGAAATCATCAAGGCCATGGTCGTTCCGGCGTCTGCCAATCTTTCTCGAGCGGACGGCGACAAGCTGGAGCAGCTGGCCAAGAGCATGGGTGCAGGCGGCCTGGCACGTGCCAAAGTGGGGCCCGATGGCGCCTGGCTACAATCGCCCTTGGCAAAGGGAGTGACCCCTGAACTGCGCACCGCAATCAACAAGGCCGTTGGCGCCCAAGAGAACGATCTGATTCTGTTCCAATTCGGGAAGACCTCGCTGGTGCACACGGTCATGGCAAACCTGCGTGTGGCAGTTGCCAAGCGGATGGCCCTGATTCCGGAAGTGGGTCATGGCGATCAATGGAAGTTCTGTTGGGTGGTCGATCCACCCCTGTTCGAATATGACGATGAAAAGAAGCGTTGGACAGCCGCGCATCATGCCTTCACGCGGCCGTGCGACGAACACGTTGATCTCATCGCAAGCGACCCGGGCAAGGTTCAGTGCTACCGCTATGACTTGGTGTTGAATGGTTTCGAGATCGGCGGCGGCAGCATTCGTCTGCACGATCCCGAAGTTCAGTCGAAGGTCTTTGCTGCGCTCGGTCTCGATCAGGCTCAGGCCCAGGAGAAATTCGGCTTCTTGCTGTCCGCGTTACGATTCGGCGCGCCACCGCATGGCGGCATTGCACTCGGGCTCGATCGCATTTGCATGCTGCTGCGAGGTACTGAAAGTATTCGCGACGTGATTGCCTTCCCGAAAACCCAAAAAGGCACGGATTTGATGAGCGACGCCCCAACCGCAGTCGCTGCCGACCAGTTGGCGGAACTTCGAATTAGTTTGACGCAGGCATGACCCAGATTGGTTTGGCGGCGACGAACCGCATCGGCCCGCAGGTTGACTTGAGACGCTTTCCTTCGAACGGTAAGTATTCGTCTCGCGTGTCGTCAAACGCTTGACGTCAAATCCCGACGAGAGTCACCATTTTTTACTCCGATGCCTGCGCGCATTTTGGTCGTTAACGACAGCCCAACGATACGAAAGGTCGTGACGTCCATCCTCGAGCGTGAGGGCTATGAGACCTCTTCGGCAGGCGATGGCCTTGAGGCGCTGCAGGTACTCGCGTCCAACAGTTTCGACCTGATCCTTGTCGATTTCGTAATGCCTCGAATGAACGGCTTTCAGTTTTGCCGCGAGTTGAAGACCAGGGATTCGTTGAACGGAACCGCGGTTGTGCTGATGAGCGCGAAGGGCGACAAGATCCGCGGCCAGTTTCTACAGCAGACAGGGGCCATCGACGCTATTACGAAGCCTTTCGATGCGCGCGGATTGTTGGCCGTTGTCGAACTGGCTCTCAAGAAGTTCTTGGAGGCCAGGTCGAAAGGCTCGACGCTACCCCCGCCGCTGGTTGACGAAGAAAGCGGCGCGAGCATTCGGCCCATCGCGGTGGAATCACCGCCCGATACCGATCCGGTGGCAAGGCGCATTAAGACCGCTACCGAATTCGCCGCAGCTCTGACGAAGGTACTGGGACCGGCGTTAGCAGCCATGCCGGACGAAATAGGCGTCACCAACGTCGGCAAGGCCATCTACGAAGCGATCACGCCAGAGGCCCTCTTGAGCCTCACCTCACTACTGAAATCGCTTGAGACCGCGCATGGGACCCGTCAGGTGCTTTCGGGTGATATCTCGGTCATCACCATTGCGGAAGTGCTCCAGCTACTCGAATTGCAGCACCAATCTGGGACACTACTCGTTGCGACTCGGGGCGGTGAAGTGTCGCTGTTCGTCGACTCTGGGACTGTGGGCCTAGCACGTTCGCGTGGACTGCGCGACGAGTTCCTACTTGGACGATACTTGCTCGAAGCGGGTACATTGACGCGCGAGACTTTGGAATCCGTCATCAAGAACAACAGCTCGCGGCGCCCTTTGGGTGAGCGACTGATGGAACTAGGTCTGGCGACTGAGTCGCAAATTCGCGCCGCTCTCGAGCGACAAACCTCCGAACTTGTCTATGAATTGGTTCGGTGGAAAACCGGGCGCTTCGCTTTCGAAGTGGGCGCGCCTGACGAGAGCAAACAGCCGATGTCACTGCGAATTCCCATTACGGCGCTGGTCATGGAGGGGTTCCGTCGTGTCGATGAATGGCGGCTCATCGAGGGCACGTTTGACTTCGACGAGGTTCTGTACAGAGATGAGTTGGCGATCGATCGACTTGGAAGCAACGATCTGACTCAACAAGAACGCCAAGTACTCGAAGCTATCGACGGTGAAAAGACCGTTCGAGAGATTGTCGAAGATACCAAGGGTAATTCCTTCGAATTGTGCAAGATTCTATACCAATTCGTCAACTCGCGGCTGGTTCGTCGCAAGGCGGCTTGATGTCAGCGGCAGGGCTACTGGTGCGATGTCAGGGGCAGTTGGCGTTCATTCCGGCGGCGGCCGCGCGATTCATTCGGTACGATATCGTGGTCACGCCGTTTCCCGGCACGGACCTCGGCATGGCTTTGTTGGCAGGGCGTATTGTGCCGGTTGTCTCGCTGGGGCCCGCCGGGCGCACACTGGTCGTCTGTGACAGCGAAGGCGAAACCGTTGCTTTTTCGGGAATCGAACCCGTCAAGAGCGGGTTCTTCGATGGCGATGAACGGGGGCCCATCGAAGCGAACGACATTGTTCCCACCCTGCCGATTCGCGACTTGGTGGAAAAGGCCCGTCTTCAAAGGCCAACTTTGGTGGCACCTATCGAGGAGGACTCATGGATGAGCTAAGGGATGTGGCGGAGCACGACTCGAATGTCCAATCGGGTGCTTCCAGTACTGACGAATTGAGTTCAGCGCTGCTATTCGGGGCGCACCACGTTGCCGCGAAAAGCGCCCGGCAAGCCGTGGAACAGTGCGGCAAGGCCAATCAAGGGCTGCAGCAGTGCCGTTCGCAGGTCGAGGCCTGCGCCGATCAAGCCCGCCGCTTCGAGGTGCGTCTGCGCGACACGCGAACCTCCGCGACGCAACTGGCCGATGCATTGGAGCGCATCAAACTGGTAGCGTTGAACACGGGTCTGGAAGGCGCCAGGTTCGGTGAGTCTTCGGGCAAGGCATTGGTCGCTATCGCCGACGAAGTGCGCAGTCTGTCCGCGCGCGGAATTGACGTTGTCGCCAACCACATTCGATTGCTCGACGAAGCCGAGATCGAGCAGAACAAGCTCGTTCAGGCCGCCGAACTTGCCCAGAGCCAGGCCATGGAATTGGCGAATTTGCTGCGACAGACTCAGGAATGTCAATTCGACGCGTTGGCGTCGCTCGACATGCTCGAAAAGGCCATCGAGCGCGCTTCAGGTCTGGACGCCGCTGCGGCGCTCGAAGTGCAACGAGTCGCCGAGCATGGTCAAGGGTTGCTCACAGCGCTCGAGGGGCTTTCCGTGACGCGGCGACAAAAAATAGCCAGAACTCTCCTTTTGCCTGCCGTCGAACCGTTGTTGCGCGCGCTTGTGAATGCGGCGCAGGCGGATTCGGCGAGTGAGACCAAGCAGTGAACGATGAGGTCTCACTGGACGAGTTGTTGGCCGTCGAAATCGAAAGGCGGTTGGGGCCTCGAGAATCATCCGTTAACCTGGAAGCATTGAGAATTTTGTTGCACTCGTTGCGAGGGTCGGTGGCGATGACGGGCCACACCGACTTGGCACTGGTGGTCGGGCAGTTGGGTGCGCGCTGTCGCCAGCGCGAAGAGGGCGTCAATGACCTCGCCATTGAGTTACTGCGGGGCGTCGCCGAGCGGCTGCGCAATGGACTTGCGCCGTTCGAGACGGCTTGGCCCGTTCCGCCACCGGCATTGCTGCCGAGCGCGGTGGACGCCAGCCAACGCGCTGAATATCGGACAGCGATGCTGGATCGGCTCACCGAACTCGATACGGTGACTACCCTGCAGGAGCCAGGGCGTGAGGGGCTGGAACACGCCTTCAGGATCGTTCATTCGATGAAAGGAACCGCGAGCGCCGTCGGCGACGACACGACGGCCTGGTACTGTCATGGTCTTGAATCGAGGCTTCGAACGGCGCTTGAAGGGCATCGTGAGTCGTTCGAGCCGTTGACGGAACTGGCGAGGCACGGGGGCACCATTGCTCGCCTCATCGACGACCCCGACGAGGCATTTGCGATGCTGCGAGCCCTGCGCAAGAGCGTGCCGCTACGCAAGACCACGCCGGCTCCGATGCCCAAGATAACGGCGCACCCTTCATCACGACCCGCGCCTGCCTCTTGGATCGAAGAACTCGAGGGCGATACGGACGTATCAATTCGCGTTCCCAGCGCGACATTCGAAAGGATTTTCGATCACCTGGAACATCTCGACGTCAGCGTCGAGGAACTGATCGGCGCTTCGGAGTCCGCGTCGCGGCTGGCCCGCGAATTGCGCGATGTCAATCATGAGCTGCTCGAGGTTCAGCGGTTGGCCGTGCCCACCAACAATCCGAGCGCCGACGCAAGCCTAGTATATCGCCTCGAACAGTTGGCTCAGAACGTGCAGACTGAAGAGTCCGAGGCTTCGCACATTGCTGCGCATTGTCTCAAGAATGCGGAACTACTACGTAATCAATGGTCTGA
The DNA here is from genome assembly GCA_963811985.1 of uncultured delta proteobacterium. Classification (GTDB taxonomy): domain Bacteria; phylum Myxococcota_A; class Polyangia; order Polyangiales; family Polyangiaceae; genus FEN-1139. The sequence goes on along the minus strand of CAWEUH010000025.1, from coordinate 332,561 downwards.
AACGCGCACGGCGCTTTCGCACCTTCGGCGAACCAAGCTGACCTGGTTATTCGAGCGCGTCATTCGGGCGGCTCAACGATTCGCTGAGGGGGAGGGCAAACTGGTACGCGTTGATACCGTTGGGGGCGACGTTAGCATCGACCGAGGTCTTGCAGAACGGCTGCTTGACGCAGTGATGCAAGTCGTACGCAATGCAATTAGCCACGGCATCGGAATTCCTTCGGTGCGCGCGGCTGCCGGCAAGTCGCCATTGGGTCTGCTCATGCTGTCCGCGGAACGACATGGCGATTGGCTCAGGCTTGTTGTAGAGGACGACGGCGGTGGTGTTGATGTCATGCACGTGCGACAACTCGCCGTTGAGAGGGGAGTCGTGACCGAAGAGACCGCTCGGCACTTAGGGGAGCATGAGCTGTTCAATTTGTTGTTCTTACCGGGCTTTTCGACTCGTCGCGGCGCCGATGTTCTCGCCGGGCGGGGCATGGGGCTCGACTTGGCGCAAGACATCATGCGCCGGCTCGGAGGCGCCATGCGCTTGACGAGTCGTGTTGGTGGCGGGGTGAAAGCTACGTTGGAGTTCCCGGTTGAACGGGGGCTCATCGATGTCGTCTGGCTTGAATCAGCGCATGTGCAATTCGCGTTGCCCGTGACCTTCACCGGTCGCGTCAAGCGGACTGAGCCCGGGTCGCAGACCCCCTCGCTGGCCGCCTGTGTGGGAATCCATTCGCAGACTCCTAGCGTCATGGAACTTGATATTTCCGTGCCTGGCGTTCAATCCGTACCGGTCGGCATCGACGCACTGGGAGATGTCGAGGAGGTCGTGGTACGGCCGCTCCCTCCACTATTTGCGGACTGTGGACCCTATGCGGGCGCCGTGTTGCGCGGTGATGGAACACTGCGATTGGTGTTGGACGCGGCGGTTGTTGCGGCCCAGCTCTGGAGTCGCATCAGCTAGTTCTCGACGACAAATGCTTGCCGTTCGTGGTCACGGGAGTAGAGTCGGTCGCCGAAATGCGAATCTCGCCGATGGCGAACAGCGAAGTTTTCGCGATCAGCAAAATTGCGAAAGACTGCGGCTTTCACCTGGAGATGGAGCGGGAATTGGAGCGGAGTTTCGCCCACATCTGGGTCGCGCGCTTCAGCTCGGACGCTGATGTCCCAGAGGCTTTTCTTCTGGCCTGGCAGGCGGCCGATGAACTGGATGTTATTGCACTCGGCACAGCTGTCGCTTCTCGCTGCCGTGGTCTTGCCAAAGCGTTGGTTGAAGAATTGCTGCGGTTCGCTCACCGCAACGCCGTGCGTCGAGTGCTGCTTGAGGTCAGGTGCTCGAATGTCGCCGCCCTTCGCCTCTATCGATCGTTGGGTTTTGAAGCAGGTCGAATTCGGGAGGACTACTACTGTGAACCCACGGAAGACGGAATTGAAATGTCCCTTGCTATTGACGAAAATGACAGCACGGCTGCGCCCGCTGAGCATCGGCATTTGGAGGCATGAGAGTGAATCATAACAAAGAAGAGCTGCCGCGACGCCGACTTGCACAGGCACAACTGCTACGTCGAGAGAGCATTGGCAACTCCTACCACGTGCTGACGTTTGAAGCAGGGCCCAACGTGAAACCCCTTCCGGGACAATTCACGATGATTCGCAGCTCCGAGTGGGGCCAGGCACCGCTCTTGTCACGACCTATGAGCTACCTTTCCGGTGGTTCCACACACTCACTGTTGGTAAAGGTTTGCGGCGAAGGCAGTGCTCGGCTGGGACGCGCCGAGGTTGGAGAGACTTTCTTGATGCTGGGGCCCCTCGGAACAGCCTGGCGTTCCCCCGATCCTAAGCGACGTCAGGTGCTGGTTGCTGGCGGCGTAGGGATTGCTCCTTTGCTATTTCTGGCAAAGAGTCTTGGCAAACGCGATAAAGGTCCGTTGCTCTTGTACGGGGGGCGTACGCAGCGAGACCTGCCACTGGCGGAAGATGCCGCCGAGTATTGTCAGGTCGAGCTAGCGACGGAAGATGGCTCACTGGGCCGCCGTGGCAGAGTCACCGATCTGCTGCCGCAATTCCTCGATGACAGTTCGGAAGTCTACACTTGCGGGCCTGATCGAATGATGGCGGCCGTTGCTGCCCGCTGCGCCCAAACCGGCGTGCCTTGCGAAGTTTCACTGGAGGCGCCAATGGCTTGTGGCTACGGTGTGTGCCTCGGTTGTGCGGTACCCGCCGCCTCTGGCGGCTATATCTACGCGTGCGTTGAGGGCCCCTGCATCGAGGCTAGCAAAATCGACTGGGAGCGAACGCATGCAACGTTTGGCAAGCCCGTTGCGAAAGTCGAGGCCACGTGAGATCCCAAGCAATCAGCATCGGCTCACTGGAGCTCAAGAATCCCGTGCTGACAGCTTCGGGTTGCTTCGGCTATGGCCTCGAGTTCGACGACTTCTTCGATATTGCCAGCCTCGGCGGCATTTGCACCAAGGGGCTTAGCCTCAAACCGCGCGACGGCAATGCGCCGCATCGCATCTGCGAAACGCCAGCCGGAATGCTCAACGCAATCGGTCTTGCCAATATTGGAGTCGAAGCATTTTGCCGGGACAAATTGCCACAACTGAGGCAGCGAGGCGTCACGGTGATTGCGAACATCTTTGCGACTAGTATTCAGGATTTCGTCGCGCTCACAGAACGGTTGGATCGGGAGTCTGGCATCGCCGCCGTCGAACTCAACATTTCCTGTCCCAACGTTACGCATGGTGGCATCGAGTTCGGTCGCGACGCGAAGATGGCCGCACAGGTGACCGCTGCCGTGCGCGCGGTCACCAAGATGCCCGTGTGGGTAAAGATGAGCCCGGAGGCGGGTGATTTGACGGGTGTCGCGAAGGCGTGCGAGGGGGCGGGGGCTGACGCGGTAACTGCCATCAATACGATTCGCGGCATGGTCATTGATGTGGCCAACATGCGACCGAAGCTAGCCAATGCCACGGGCGGTCTGAGCGGGCCTGCGTTACGTCCGATAGCCGTGCGCATGGTATGGGAACTCGCCGGCGCGCTGCAAATCCCAGTCATCGGCATCGGCGGCATCACGGATGCGCGCGACGCCTTGGAATTCCTCCTAGCCGGAGCCAGCGCCGTGCAGGTCGGGACGGCCAACTTCCGCGACCCCTGTTCAGCCCAAACGATCATGCGCGGAATTCGTGATTTCTGCGATGAGCACCACTGCGACGTGGTCGAACTCATCGGTAAAGCGAGAAGGTAGTAGTCTTCGCCATGGTGTCGCGGCATCGATGCAAAGCATGTGCGCATGCACCGCAGTCAGCGGGGATGCGCTCAAAGCAAGTGGGTTTGGCGGTAATTGGCACCTTCCTGCTCGCGCAGGCGACGGGATGTCGCACCGACGATACCCGCACGCGATCCGTTGGCGTGCCAGGCAGTCTTCCTGCAGCGCCACCCGAGCTACCGAACGACGAGGCGACGCCGTCGAAAGCGACGTCAGCCTCGCGCGACAGCGACTCGTTGCATCGAAGCGCGTTTCAAGACGGTGGTCTGGCTGTGTTGCATCCGACACCTCTGCGTGATGACAGCCGTTTGCTCATTGACACGCCCACGGCCAAGGACTCGACGGGTGTTACGCTTGAGGCCGAATGGAAAGCCATTGACTGGCCCGCGCTGCCCGCCACGTCTTCGATTGACCGCGATCGGTTGGTCGAGATTCGCAACACGACCAAATGGTCTCTGCGAATCGACCTTGTCGGATCGGGCCGCATGAGAATGATCCTTGCTAGCCGTGGTTTCCCTTTCGAAAAAGGGACGGAGATTAGATCGCGGGTGGATTTGCTTGGACACGTCTTGTTTTGGCCCGACGAAAACCAATATAGAATTCTGCCCGCTGGCACAATGCGTTCCTTGTTTCAGGAGGGGCGAGTCGATGCGGGTTCAATGTTGTCAGCCACGCTCAAATCAGCTGGAAGTGGGCGCTTCATGGATTGGGACACGGAACGTCTGACCGTTACTAGCTCCTTTGGTCACATGGCAATCGATCAAACGACGCTGGTTGCCGCGGGGGTGTCAGGACGGTTACTTTGCCGGTGGCTCGTCGAATTCATTAGCGCCGATCCGACCAACTCAGTGTGCCAAAATGATACAATTCCTGTGCGAGTTCTGTTTGAGTTCGCAGGGGGTGGCAAGGCAGAGTTTGCCGTCACGCAAATAGGAAAGAAACAGGAGTACAACTCATCCAGCATTGCCGTGCCGCCGCCAGCGGCCGTCGTCAATCAACGGGACCTGCCGCGTGCCACCGCATCAACCAATGCGCTACTCGTGGAGCATCGCAATCGAGCCTTCTCACACGGTTCGGCAACGCCCCCAGCGACCGCGATGGGGCTCGTTGCCGTGAATCACGCCTTGGGCCTACGTGCCCTAGTTGTGGACGGAATCGTTGCGGCATGGCTGATGCCGGCGGAGGAGCGAAGCATGCCGGAGGTGCTGCCCGGAAATTGCTCGGTATCCTGGCGTGACTTTCTCGGTGTCTCAGTCGAACCTCCCAAGAACGTGACCCTGCCAGCTCGAATCAGCCTAGGCGCTGCCCCCTGAGCCGCCCTTCATTGAAGCAACGGGCAATCCGCACGAGTTGCCCCAATCTTTTCCCAGCGCGTCCCGAGGCCAAGTTCGGCGCATCCTCCTCGCCGACGCACGCGAAAAGCTGATCCATCGTCCCGAGCTTTCTCTTGAGCAAATGCTTCGCCAACTGGCGCAAATCATAGCGCAGAGGCGGTAAGAAGCCTCGATCGCTTGCCAAAAGCCCGGTTGCATAACAGCCCCAAGAACAGAGAATGTCCGTCTCACGCACGAAGTTGCGCCATCTCGCGCACAACTCCTCAACACTGCCGCCGGCCTGCAGACGTTCCGGACTCAGAGCGACGTGTTTCGACGTGTTTGGAGCGAGCGGATAACGCGGGGCGACGATATACTCGAATGGCTCGCCGCCAACCATGCGCTGCGCCACCCAGTGAACCAGCTCATCCGGGTACACTCTGCGTGCGCCGCCCGCGCAATACGGCCAAGCATTGGCCTCGCCCACCACGCAGACGATGTCACTCTGGCGCTCGCGCAGCGCTTCGGGAATATTCAGTGTTCGTCTTTTGTTGATGACGTGACGGCACGGGAAAGTCCGCTTGCGCTCTCGGAGTTCGAGATGTCGATCGACCATCCATTGAAACGGCGTCAACAATTGCATGAACCTGTCCGGATCCCCTTCCAGCCTGCCGAGCGCAAGTGCCAAAGCCTCAATCGTCGAAACGCAATGCGGGCTCGGTTCGCGTCGGATGCGGTAGTTACTAGGGCTCGAGGGTTGAAACGACAACCGCGGCAATCTTGAGAGAACGGTGTTTTGTCGAACCATCTTTTTGGTGAGCGACCAGGTTCCATCCACCACAACCAATGTCAGAGGACCCCGCGGTAGCTCGGCTCCGACGTCCAGGGCTTTCTCATTTGGATACAGCAACATCGCCGGACGCAATGGGTTCGATAGGGCAGAAAGCAAGTCTGAACAATCGTCCCAGTCAAGTCCGACGTGCAATTCGGAATTCGGCAGGCATAGGTGCGCCATGCGCGCAGTGCCAATCGGCATGTTCCGCTCGCGAGGGTGTTGAAGGAACAAGACTCTGGTGGTTGTGTTCAACTTGGGCAAGAGCGCGCAATAGCAGCTGTTTTCAGGCCGGCGGCAGTGCCAGCAAACAGGACGAGGCTCACGCGATTCTATCAAGCACACCCTCTTGCCTGTACGCTACGGTGCCGCAACCTGCCCCAGGAGCAGAATACTGCCGGTGAGTCGATGAACGATCGCGAACACGTACGGTCGATCGAAACGCGCCACAATGGATCCATCCTCCTTGGATTGGCCAGAGCTACCGCTCTGCATCGTCGTCCCGGCTGCAGTGGGAACTTCAACGCCGTCCTTGTTCGCAACGAATGTGGCTTCGTGCGGAAAAGCCGTTACCTGACATGTGGGAGCCACGAAGGGCAGCGCAATGGGACCCTCGGGCAATCCAAGGGCGCTCTCGATGTTGTCGAATCGACTTCTTAGGTCAGTTTTCGGCAGGTGCAAGTCCACGTTCTTCTTGTTGTGTTCGAGATCGTTGAGGACTTGCAGCCACTTTGACGCAGTCAGGCCACGGGTGAAAGCGTCAAGCGGCCCGGCCATCGGCATCAGTGCTATCAGCGACGTGGCACCGTACAACAGGTCCAATTCAATCGCCTGGTAGGCCCGCGTTTGGATTGCGCGAGTCCGAAGCACGTTGCGCATCATGTCGAACCGTCGTCTTGCTGCCCGACTTCGAAGAGAAAGGCTCCGGTTCAATGCTCCCGAAGGGCGACGCAAACTTCGTCTTGATATACACGGCACTCACCAACAAGGCGGTGTCTTTACTCGAGACATTCTTCGTCATTCGTGCAATACGACCCTCAGTTCTGTCACTCACCCACTGGTTGACTGCCAGTGAGGCCGTGCTTGCGGCACCTCTGATCGGTACGCGAAATACCCCGAAGCCATAGTATTGTCCCAGCTTTTCCACGAACGTAGAGGCTGGCTGAATACTATCGTCAAGCCACAATGAGTTGGCGAAGCTCAGAACGCCAACTCTTTCGACCCCTGGCTGCGAGGGTGAGTTCATAGAGCGAAGCAGCTGCTCTTGCCAAGACTGCATCACTTCGTAGATCCGTTCGGGTTTCACGCCGGGCGCGGTGATTCGCGCCAGCCGATTTTCTCCGCCACCGCGTGCACCCACGACCAGCATGCCAAGCGCCAACTGCAAGCTCGCAGGCGAGAATACGAAGTTGTTGTCTGGTTGACCTGAAGCGAGTCTTCGGTAGGCGGTGAGAGCAAAGGATGCGTGCGAGCGCAGGAATTTCTCCTGGACGTCATCCTTGACCTCGCGCGCTGCCACGAAATGCGGCTCAAGGACAGTCTTGATAGACTTGCCGATGTCACCGTTCGTGGCTTGTGCATTACTGGCTGCGGCATCCACGGTGCTGGATGGTGTAACCAACTCACCACGACGAACCGTATTCTTTGAAGACTTGCTGCAGCTTACGGCGACAGTCAATGACAACACGATGCCAACCGCACCGCACATGATTTTGGCTGATATCGCCCTACTCATACCCTCGCTCCTTAGAAGCCGGACGAAACCGGGAGACACGGGTTCGCACGGTAATCCGGCGGGACGAGAGGATGATGCCGCATTTCTCACCCGGAAGAAAACTCCGATGGTGTTGTGGCGGTTCTTCTTTGAGAATTCCCGCTGTGGCTTGCGGGCTGTTCCGTTGTACGTCCAGTCTTTTGGCGCCACTGTTAGCGACCACAAGGCACAAACGGCTGACAGGCTACGTCGCCTTTCGGCGTAGCGTGCCGGAACCGTGTTGGGTGTAGCCGTTGGGAGTGGTGCAGGCCATTCCCGTCCAGGGGCAACTGGAACGGGCCAAGTTACTATTGGCGGCCGCCCTCGATTCCAGCCCTCCGCCAATACGGTAGACTGCAGTGGCTATCGACTTGACAAGTCAGTCCTGTTTGCGTTTGCATGCGACCATGCGAATGGTCGCCATCTTCGCAGCGGGAACGTTTGCGGTGGCTTGCGGATCGAGTGCACCACGTCCACCCAAGGCAGTCGCAATGAAGTCAGAATCAACGCACCCACGCGTAACGCGCCCCGTCACGCAGCCTCAGACGCCAGGGCGACCCACAGGTCGAGCAGAGCTTCCACGCAATTGCACTGCTGAGCGGGGTGCCTGTTACCCGCCGCAGGAGTTCGTTCGCGCCTTGTGCAAGAAGAAGTACCCAGGCGTTGCAATTGCCATGTTCGAAAGAGGCGCGCCTTGGAAGCATGCATATATTAGGGTCAAAGACGTGGCTCCCATAAACTCACTAGGGGGTCCAAACGGATTCTCAAGGCTCGAGTTCTTGGAGGAAGTGTTGCTGCTGCGTGAACGCGAAGTCAAAAGGCATCAGATGATCATGGATGTTCCCACCAGCTACGATGTCCTTCGCCTTGACGGAACCTGTGCAACGTTGGTCGAAGACGAGTTCATGACCAGGAAGCCCTATGTCCCGCCGCGGTATGCTCCCGTGATTTGGCAGCTAATAAATCCCCCGTTGAGGCAAACGCTCACTCAGGTTCCCAAAGTGGACCAGGCAGCACAAACTCAGAACCTGGCTTGCCACGGCTCATTTCTCGCCGGTGGGGGCGAGCCCTGCAAGGATGCAACGCAGCAGTTGGCGCGTGCCATTGTTTCGGCTCTAAGCGAAGGTGTTGTTCTGCCGGTACCGACCAACCTTCCCGAATGGTCCGAGGCTGAAGGTGCGGCAAGCCCCGTCGGTTCGGGCTGCCGAGGCAACCACGCCTGCTAGACCTTGGCGAGTTGACCGTTGCCAGGGGGGAACCACGGGCCCGAGTAGCCCACATCGTAGGAATCTCGGAACGGACGAACAGGTCGCAGACAGAAATCAGCGACGTCGGTCCCCAATAATTCGCTTTGCAGCGTAGGCAGACGGCGCGCGACACAAAGGTCGTTAACCAATGTTGGACCTATCCGTGTTATCATGGATGATCATGCCTCGACTCATTCGTCTCGTGCTCCTCGCCGCATGGGTGTTGTTGCTGACTCCGTCGTCATTTGCAAGGTTGACCACTACGGGCAAACTAATTCAAAGCCTACAGACGAGCGACGATTTCAGGGTCCGCACGCAGGCAGCGCTTTCGCTAGGCGGGTCGAATTCTTCCGAAGCGCTCGTACCTTTATGCAACGCGTTGGAAGACGACAACACAACCGTACGGGCTGCGGCCGCGGCCGCAATTGGCAGACTGCACCGGGGGGGTGACGATTGTCTTGAGCGCCGGCGCAAAGCCGAAAAGGACGCGACAGTGAGGTCGGCAATTAAGAAAGCCATCGAGGTGCTTCACGCCGAACCGGAACCAGAGTTTACATCAGCGACCCGATTTTACGTGGCGGTTGGCAAGACAACCGACAACACGGGTCGCAGCGGCGACGACGTCAACGGCATTATGCGAAAGGCCATGCGGGAGGCAGCCGAGGCCTCCACAAACATACTGATGGCCCCCGCTTCGGAAACAACCTCCCAGGCCGCAAAACGGCTATCTGCGCACAAGAGCGTCAAGGGGCTTTTCCTGTTGCCACGTGTCGGCAGCCCTCAATACGCCGACAAGAACCTGAAGATTCGCATCGAAGTTGCCTACTTCACGTATCCCGACAAGGCCTTGCTTGGCATGCTGGACATACCGCTTTCGGCTCAGGGAATTCGCGGCAAGAGCCCAGACATCGAGGACCAGCTCATCGAAGCGGCCGCGGGACGGGCCATCGAAAAGGTACCGTCTTTCGGGTCGAACAAGTACTAAGGGCGAAATCCTGCCCGCCACACCCGCGGATTCCTTGCCGGGGCCTCCAGCGCCGAGCTGCGGGGGTAGTACGGCCGAAGCGGACGTCAATCCGGCTGCCGGCTCGAATTCCGCTTGCTCCCGAACTGCGTTCGACTCTATCTTAGCCAGATCGGAAACCAACCCTCATCTATGCCTGGGCGGGAGCAGCGTCAGCTCAAAAACTTCCTGCTCGATCGGCGCTTTCAGCTCAAGTACAGCGCGTACCTAGCAGGGATCGCACTTCTATTTAGCGCCTGCTTGGGCTCCTTGCTGTGGCGCACCAGCAATGCCGTCATCGAGCAGAGCCACCAGACGGTTGCGCAAGGCGAACAAGTGGTCCAGCGCGGTCGGGAGGTCGTCAAGGAAAGCCGGACGGTCAGCGAAGTCGTCAATATGAGCATTGTCAAGGATCCGGCATACAGTGACAACCCGGCTTTGCTCGAGGCTTTCAAGGGCGACGCCGACAAGCAAAGCGAGCGACTCAACGAGCAGCAGCGATCGCTCGAGCGACAGTCCGCCGCTCTCAAGCAGCAGTCCGCCGACATTGCGCATCAACAGCGCGTGCTGCTTGTCATGCTCACCTCGACGCTCAGCCTGTTGGTCATTTTGATTGGCCTGGCTGGCATTGTCGTCACGCATAAGGTGGCGGGTCCCATCTACAAGATGAAACGGCAAATCAAGGGTGTGGGCGAAGGCAAGCTTCGCGTCCCAGCGCCGCTACGCAAGGGCGACGATCTCGGGGACTTCTTCGAGGCGTTCGAGAAGATGGTTATCAACCTTCGTGGCCGGCAAAAAGAGGAAATTGAAAGGCTAGAAGCGGCCATCGGGACGCTTGAGCCCCTCGCAAAGCACGGCGAATTGGCAGTGCTGCATGAACTCAAGAAAGACATGCAGGCTGAGCTTGACCCGTCAGACTAGCGTGGCTGGCTAGGTCGCGAACCGCACCTTCCGCGATTGCTCCGCTCGCCGCATGCGGTAGCCTGCTAGGACTTATCCAACGATCTCGAAGAAATGCCGGTCAGCGGTCACGCCAATCGCCAGCCGGCGACCCCCTGTATCGATCGGTTGTGGGCCCCAAAAGACCTGTCCGCTTTGCCTATGCAGTTCAGCTGCTGTGGCGTCCAATTCAGTTTCGAGACCAATGCCCACATCGCCGGTATGGGTCGTTCGACCGTCGCATTCATAGAGAGCTAAGGTCACGTCGCCTAACTGAAACACGACGGGGCCCTTGGCCGCGAACGGATGCTGCGCGGGCGCCGCCGCGCAGGAATCGTGCGGGGGGATACCCAATATCAACTGATACCTCGCGACAGCTTCGGCGAGGTTCGGAACGAACAGACTTAGGAACTTGATTTTGGGAGTGTTGGGCATTTCACGGCGGCTTTCAGCTAGCAAAACCGGTCAGCGGCCTCGCTCGTTCTTCCAGAGCAAGACCTGCAACCGGGTCGAAAAGCGGAACCCGAATTGCACGGCGGCTTCGGCTACCCATGCGGAACGAGCCGCCAGATCGGCGGGGCTGCGAGCCTCGGGCATTAGGATCACATTCTCTGATGGCCAGTTCACGGCAAAGACAACTCGAAGCACTTCGTCCAGATCCTGTGAATCGACGACGACGAACTTGAGCCAGGCGCGTTTGGTTTCCAAAAATCCGGCGAGCACGTCGCGCTTTATGCGGTGAGCCTCCTCTATGCCGCTGTTGGATAGTTTCGGTGATACGTTCCACTGCCCAACGCTCGACCGCAAGGGATCACTCGAGCAAATCGTCCCATTCGTCTCGACCTCGACGAAGAACTCACGAAGCTCGCCGACCAGCAACTCCAATGCCGCCTGTTGCAGCAGCGGTTCGCCGCCGGTTATGACCAACCGGCGCGGGGCAAACTGCCTTATGCGTGCCGCTGTGACCAAAACATCCTCGATACTCAATTCGCTCTTGCGGTCATAGCGCTGCCAATCCCAGCTGTAGGGCGTATCGCAGTAGCGGCAACTCAGGTTGCAATCACCCAGCCGCAGAAAAGTCGCTGGGACGCCGGCGCTCACCCCTTCGCCCTGCAGGCTCGTGAAAACCTCGGAGACGCGCAGGCTCGACATTGTGCAAACCCTGTCTTCTCAAAGGCTCGCAGGCAACGCATCTCATGCTATAGGCCACACCCTATGCCGAGCAGACGGGGCCAACGCCCAATCGATAGCCTTCGCCAAGTTGAGATAATCCCCGGATTTCACCGGCTCGCCGAGGGTTCGGTCCTGTATCGTGCCGAGGGTACGGTCGTGCTCGCTACGGCCTCCGTGGACGAGCAGGTTCCGGAATTCATGAAGGGCCGCGGCGAGGGCTGGGTCACCGCTGAGTACCAGATGCACCCGCGCTCCAACCCGCAGCGGCGGGAGCGGCGCGATGGCCGCGAAAAACCGCTTGGTGGACGCAGCAAGGAAATCGAACGATTGATCGGAAGAGCGTTGCGCGCTGCCGTGCAGCGCCGGTATTTGGGCGAACGGCAGATCATCATCGACTGCGACGTGCTCGAAGCCGACGGAGGCACGCGCACCGCCGCCGTGACCGCGGGCTGGCTCGCTCTTGCTTTGGCTATCAACACATTGCGCCGCAAGCACCTGCTCGATGTTCCCGTGCTGCGCGACCAAGTCGCCGCCGTCAGCGTTGGCTATCTCGACGACGAACCGGCGCTCGATCTGTGCTACGCTGAGGATAGCGACGCGCGGGTGGATCTGAACATCGTCGCCACTGCCAAGGGCGCGCTCGTCGAATTGCAGGGCACCGCGGAGCAAGAGGCATTGCCGAGGGACAAGATGGATCGATTGATTGACCTTGGCCTCTTGGGCACGCAACAACTATGCGCCCTGCAACGCGAAACGCTTGAACGCGCCGACGTCAGCCTGGACCGCGTGCTGCGGTCGTAGTATCCTCGACACCGGTGTCAGGCAACCTCACGGGGCAGCATATGGCAAAAATGGGCGATTCAATAACGGTTCAATGGTTGGTTGGAATTTCGTTCTGCGTGGCATTCGGGTTTGGTTGCGGTTCGAGCAACAAGTCGCCTCAGACTGCGGCCCCAATTACCTCCGTGGACGAGAGCAAGGCGCTGAGCGCACTTTCAGCAGACGAGATGCAGAAGCTTTGCACCGACTTCGAGAAGTACCTTGTAGACCAGACAGCTCAGGAATATGCAATTCGATCGTGCATTCAGGCAGCCCTCGGTCCGGCGAATCGGGCGGACCCAAGCCAAGCCAGTCAAGTCTGTCATACCCAATATGACAGCTGCATCAACGACCCGACCAACCCGAAAGATTCTGCCGGCATCTCGATCAGTGGACTCTGTCCAACGACGCCCTCTGCTCCATCGTGTTCCCTGACCGTATCTCAATACGAGGAATGCTTGCGTGATCTAAGCACGGCCGCCAACGCCATTTGGACACTGCAGAACGATCTGTGCGACAATCTCACTTCGTGCAGCGGCAACTGCAATGGATCAATGACCCTGCCGGCATCATGCCAACTAGTCAACACCACGTGCCCGGGCATTGGTCCGCAAGTCATAGCCTACATAACTGTCACATCATAGCGCTAGGAACTCAACTTTGCTTGGCCGGTAGGCGTTTGAGTTTCCGAATCGCTGGGTGCAGAGTCAACGCAACCGTGAACGGCGGAATGCACCTCAGGTGTCAACCATTCGACGTCTTGCGTTGAACTGCCGTCCTTCCTAGAATCCGTTGGGTTCTCGCAAACGGCAAGCGATGACTTGTCCACGAGCGGAAAGCAGAGGGTGAAGGTTGTGCCGCGACCTTGTTCGCTGACGACTTGCACGAAGCCTTCGTGTTCCTTCACAACCTCGTGAACAATCGACAGCCCAAGGCCGCTACCGCTGCTATCACGCAGTTTCTTGCTGGTGAAGAACGGTTCAAAAACTCGGTCTATCATGTCCTGCGGTATGCCGGGGCCGGTGTCGGAAACTGCAACCTTGGCATAGTGGCCCGACGCCACTGTGTCCCGAGCAACGACCGGCTCCGTGAGAATCCAAACGCCGGTTTGCACCGATAGCGTCCCTAACTCTCCCATCGCTTCAATCGCGTTGCGAACCAAGTTCGATATGGCGCGTTCGACGTGGTACTGCGACGCATTGACCATTAGCTGAACTGGATGAAGCTCGACCGCGACATGGATGCGGCCGCGGTCTTCGCCAGCGGACAACAGGGGTTCGGCGCTCAAACAGCTGGCTACGAGCCAATTGAGATCCAAAGGGGCCTTTTGTGTGCGACCTTGTCTGCCCAGCGTCATCAAATCCCGAATTGTCTGCGTGGCACGGTGGGCGGCACTTCCGATGGTTTCCACGTAGGCCCGCAAGCGTCGCCCGTCCCCGCTAGAATCTACGCCAAGCTTGTCGATGAGGCCGAGTATCACACTCGGCAATGTCACCAGAGGACTCAGCGCGCTGTTGAGGTCGTGGGCGACGCCGCCGGCCATGACCCTCAGTGATTCCACACGAGTCGTAGCCGTAATCTGCTCCCGAACACTGCGTTCATGCAGCGCGGTTCGTCTCACGATTTCCTGATGGAGCGCCACGCTCTTTACCGCGAAGCTTATTTGCTCGCGCAGCATGCCGCACACGCCCAGGCCAGCTTCTGGCTCGAATATGGCGACACCCAAGTACTGACTTTCAAATGTCAGCGGTAGCACGAATGATGTATGCCGCCGATTGGAACAGGTCGCCGCAAGCGACAGCAATTTCGTAACCGGCAACGGACCCGCCGACAGCGAGACAACGTGACCATCACTGAGTCCAAAGAAAGGTTCCAGCGCGGCGGACTGTCCGTCTACGCAAAGGGCAATCAGAACGTTATTGATTGGAATCTGCGGCAGTTCTTCACCCAAGGCTCGGCCCAACGTCTGAAGATCCGGGGCGCTCGAAAAGCGTTCGCCGCAGCTCAGAAGTCTTTGGTAGGTCGCCTCAATGGCTGAACGCTGCTCGGACTGAGACCGCGTATTCGCCAGAGCGATTGCGCGGCGCGCAGAATCCCAAAGTGCTTCCAACTCGATCGCCCCGACCGAATCGAATTCATTTCGAAGGAAGCTGATCGCCGTCTGCACGTCGTCGTAGAACTCGTTGTGACCACCTGCTGCGTCCAGCAGTTCGGCGAGCGCGGTCAAGAACGCATCTCGCTCGCCGTTGATCTCGGCCTTCAGGGAGAGCAACAGTGGCCCTACGTCGTGATGCGAGTAGCCGCTTGGCGGCGTCAAGATCTCGTTTACGTGGACGCGTATTCTCTCCAAGTTCTCGCTGATGAACTTACTGGCCAAGGTGGAATTGGCTGCGGCCATCCGCGTGCTGCCGAACTGATGGCTCGCGTGACAACCGCACGAGCGACGCTTCACCAACTGCACGGGCTGAGGTGTAACCAGCGGCACGCGCTTGCCGAGCCACTGAGCCGTTACAAGTTCAATGGCCAACGCAGCCATTCGTTCAAGCGGTTGACGGGCGGTCGTCAATGGCGGATTGGCGAATCGCGCAAAAACGAGGTCGTCGAAGCCGGTGACGCGCACGTTGCGCGGAACACGCAACCCACGCTGGCGCAATGCTTCGATGGAGCCCAGTGCCATTTCGTCGTTGGCGGCGACTACCGCGCCCAATTCAACTCTCCGTTCGAGCAATTCTTGGGTTGCCGCAAAACCAGTTGAATGCGTAAAGTCGCCAAAGGCAGTCAACCGGGCGTCGAACGGCAGCCCGCTTCGTGCGAGCACGCGTTGGTATGCCTGTAATCGTGCTTTCGCGTCAGAGTTGTTGTTCGGTCCACCGATGAACGCAACGCGACGGCACCCGTGATCACGAATGACGTGCTCGATTACCGCTTCCATACCCGAGTCGTTGTCAACGACGATACTAGGAACGCCAGGTACCTCCAGACCAAGGCTGCACAGGGCCGCTGGGCGATAGCTATCACACAATTCACCCAGGCGAAGCACGCCGCACGCGGAAGCCAGCCCGGCGGCGACAAGTACCACAGCGTGCACGCTTTCAGACTGTACGAGCTTGTAGACCTCGTTATGAACGGCACTCAATGGATCGGGGCTGAACAATTGCCGCCCGACAATGAACGCGAGATTGCAGTCATGAGCCTCGCAGGCCACTTCGAACCCGGTTCTCAGTTGCGCGTCGTAGCTTGAGCCGAGGTGGTCGGCGTAGTCAATGAGTACCGCAACCGTCTTTCGCGCGACGTTGGGACCCTGTGGTTGGGTCGATGGAGAAGGAACGAACGGCACCAAAGCTATAGATTCCCCCGAGTGACGCCCAAATGCAATCGGTACGTTGCCGTTACTGACTGGGAGCGGACGCTCCGCTCTGACAATTGCCGAGCGGATTTCGCCCCCCCCCGGTACTGCCTTTGGCTGAGAAACAGCCCGGGCTGTTGCCCCTAGGATTTCGATTCCAGCAGCAGCAACGAAAGCTTGACGAAATCGGTCTCAGTCACGATGCCGACCAGAGTGCCGTTCTCCAAGACGACGGGTAGGCAAGTGAGCTTCTTCTCCAACATGACTCGGCACGCCGTAGCCAGAGGCGAATCAACGCGCGCAATGACGACGTTCTTGCGCATGATGGTGCCCGCCAGCGTGTCGCTGTTGAATTTTGGAACGTCGGTGCCATCGGGCCTTCTGCCCAGCTCGGCGTGGAGCAAGTCCGTACGAGAAATAAGCCCAATGAACTTCATTGCCGAGTTGAACAACTGGCAAGTGACGAAATTTGAATCGCTGCATGCACTCTTCGAGGTTGCCAATGGACTCGTGCTCCTCCACCGTGATGATCTTGCGCGTCATCAAATCGGCAACGACCTTCGGTGGATAACTCGCTGACGGCAGCGTCGATGTTACGTTCATGGGTCAACTGGTCGATTCCTGAGCGGACTTCAAGCGAAGGCTTGGCGGCAGAGGCCGGATCGACTCGGGTTCGACTTCGACGACCTCTGTACTGACCCGCTGCCCCTCGGCCCCAGCCGGTTCCATGGTTGTGGACAACTCAGAGGATTCGGCAGTTCCGGGCGATTCGGATGATTCGGTCGTGACTGGGTTTTCGCCGTTCGTGACGGACGAATCCGCGTCGCATCCGCTTACGGGTAGGTTCTCGTTGCCCATTCATCGTGAATATCACAGTTGAGACTGTTCCCGTAAGCCCCCACGAATTGAGGCGGGCGCGCCGGGAAAAAAGCCAGCGATTTCATCATGGGAGTTGGGCCCCCTGGTGTGGGCTGCGCGGGGCACTTCATTGCTAGCCAGTCAGGCTTGCGACCCAATAGTCAGGAACTAGAAATCAACGAATCCAAGGCAGCTTGCCCGGCCCAAGGTTGAATGACCATGACACAAGGCGAAATAACCCGCGAACAAATCGATAGTGCCATTAAGTCGAACCGCATCGTCTTATTCATGAAAGGCACGCGGCAAGCGCCGCGCTGCGGCTTCTCCGCACGCGTGTGCTCGGTTCTGAGCGACCTGGGCGTAGGGTTTCAGACGGTGGACGTACTGTCCGACCCCGTACTTCGAGAAGCAATCAAGGACTACTCCAATTGGCCCACCATCCCTCAGCTGTACGTGGATGGCGAGTTCGTTGGGGGCTGCGACATTGTTAGCGAACTGTATCAAACGGGTGAACTCGGAAAATGTTGGGTGCGACCGCGGTACAGCGACTAGTGCCGAGCATTACAATCACCGACGCGGCTGCTAAGGCATTTGCAAACGCAAGGGCTGAGGGTTCGGAAAAGTTACGTCTAGAGATTGGTCCCAATTACGAATACGATCTGCTCTTCGATGCCCCACAGGTTGGCGACGTAGTGGTTACCAACAATGGTGCCACCCTTAGGATGAGCCAGTCTACTGCGCAAAAAGCGGACGGCCTCCGGATCGACTATCTCGAAAGCGCCAACGGCAGTGGCTTCAAGCTTGAAAGTCCGCACCAGCGCTCCTAGCGACCTTGAGGCGAAGAACTCGTTGTCGCTGCTTGGACAGCCGACCTGGGCGACCAAGAAGCGGCCACGTCGTGCTGTCGGTCCACCCTAGCAAGGTCGGTGCGTGGCTGTCGTTACGGTGCCGCTATCTCATTTGCAAGAAATCTTGTTTCTGCCGGGCGCTCGCTCGGCGCGGAGGGTTAATCGTGCGCGGTGCTGTGCCGTATGAGTTCTTGGAACTCAACGTGTCCGCCAACCCTCGTGTACTAGTCATTGACGACGATGAGATTGTGCGCGAAGTCATGTGCGACTTATTGCGCGCCAAAGGTTGCGAGGTGTTTGACAGTGGCTCACCCATCGGCGTAACGAGGACCGTCGGCGAGCAGGACATTGATGTAGTCGTGCTGGACGTGATGATGCCAGGCTTGAGCGGAGACAAGCTCGCAAAGCTGCTGCGTGACAATCCCCGAATGCCGAAGCTGTCCATTGTACTCGTGTCAGGCGCGGACTCGGCCAATCTGGAAAAGATCGCACAAGACGTAAGGGCGGATGCCGTGGTTTCCAAGTCCGACATCCATTGGGAACTTGCCTCGGTCGTCGTTTCGGCTCATCGGCGGCGAGCTCTCGCGCGTGCCGCCGCACGATGATTCAAGCGCCCGGTGGTGCTGGCAGAGATGTCCGGGGCCTGCGACCGTGCGGCACCGGTCAGACTTCACAGAGCTCACAGCGCATTTCCAGTTCGACCTCCTGGTACTGCCCTTGTAGCTGTGCAGCAAGCTGCTCCCCGCCGACAAGACGTTCCAGTTTCGGCAAGTGCTTCGAGCTTCGCCGCCGTATCCGCCATCAGCGATGCGCCGACTGCCAGGCAACTTCCTTTGGTCTTGTGGGCGTGCTGGCGGAGCTCAATGGCATTCTGAGCAACCAATGCGGAATGGATTGAGTTCAATTGCTCAGGCAAATTCTTCAAGAACATGGCGATCAGCTTCTTGGACCGGGAAATTGTCGGATCCAAGGCCTTGGGTCGTATGCTCACGACCCGTTCGACTTTCATGCGCCCCTCGCTTTCGAGTTGGGCCGCTGCAAATCGTCCAAATGCCTTGTCAAGTGAACTTGGCCGCACTGGCTTTGACAGGTAGTCGTCCATGCCTGCTTCGAGTACCTTGTCCCGTTCACCCATCAATGCATGAGCTGTCAGAGCAATGATGACCGTATGGCGACCGGTGCTCTGCTCTATCTTCCTGATCTCTCGCGTTGCGGTATATCCGTCCATGATCGGGCATCTGACAATCCATCAGCACCACGAAGTAACGGTGGTCCCGGACCATTTCAACCGCTTCGGCCCCGTTGGCCGCCGTCGCCACGGCATAGCCCATTTGCTCGAGCATTTCGGCGGCCACCAGTCGATTGATGTCGTTGTCGTCAACGATGAGCACTGGGTCGCTGCATGCGACCCTCAACTTGCCAGACAAGCAATTCTCCGCAGTCGGTAGGGTCTCACTCGCGAAGACCGCCTGCAGGGAATTGTACAACTCGGACATCCGCACCGGCTTCGGAAGCTGTGCGACCAATTGATTCTCCCGAACCGTCAGCAGGGAACCTGAACCGAGTCTATAGAGTGCCACCACGGGTAGTGCTCTTGAATGGGCAAACGAGCGCACTTGATCCAGGAATTCCTGGAAAGGCACCTCCGCTATCTGTGAATCAATCACCGCGATATCAAACGGGTCGCTCGCTGTGTTCGACGCTACGCCAGTGCCTCGCTTGCTGATCCAAAGCAGGTGACTTTCATGCCCCATGCTTCCAAGTGCTCGCTGATCGTGCGTTGCCACTGAACATGACTCTCGACCAGCAGCACGTGCTTGCCCAAGGACCACGAGGGCACGGCTACGTTTGCATCGCTTGCCGCTTCAAGCGGCACGTCACAATAAAAATCGCTACCTTGGCCCAGCTTGCTGCTGACCCCAATAGTGCCTCCCATCATTTCCACTAAGCGCTTGGAAATTGCCAAACCAAGTCCGGTCCCGCCAAATCGCCGCACGCTCGACCCGTCAACTTGAGAAAACGCGCCGAACAGTCGCGTCGCGTCGGATTCGGCAATGCCAATACCTGTGTCACGCACGCTGAGTCGAAGCGTGTCACGGTTGTGTTCGCTACGCGCAACGCAAAGACTAACCAAGATCTCTCCGCGATCAGTGAATTTTATTGCGTTCCCCAGTAGATTGTTGAGGACTTGTCGCCAACGATCCGGATCGCCCCAATACAGGGTACGCAGTTTTGGATCGAGTTGGCTAATTAGAACAATGCCTTTGTCATGGGCACGAACCGACAGAAGCTCGCACACTTCCTCGACAACGGTCTGGAGGTTGAATTCAACCCGCCGCAACGTGTACTTGCCTGCCTCCATTTTGGAGAAGTCCAGTACATCATTGATGATATTGAGCAACGCTGCTGCCGACACGTCTATGGTTTCGATGTACCGCTTAAGCCTGCTTTCCAACGACATGCGGCGAATTAGCTCCAAAATCCCCAGGATTCCGTTCATCGGAGTTCTGATCTCGTGGCTCATGTTGGCCAAAAACTCGCTCTTGAGCCGAGACGCTTCCAAGGCTTCAGCGGTTCGGGCTTCAAGCTCAGCCATGGTGCGTTGGTTCGCGTCCGCCATCGCGTTGAAGGTGTGAGCCAATTGCTCCAATTCATCGCCGCTCAAAACGGACGCTCTCGAATCGAAGTGGCCCTGGCCTAACTGCGCGGCAGCGTAGGCTAGACCAGCCAACGGCTCTGTAATTCGGTGCGCTGCGCGTCGAGTGGCAACTACACCCAGCAACATGCCGGCTGCCCCCAGAAGCCCAACGACTGCCAACATTTCCAGCAGTGCTTTGCGCGCGCGCTGCAGCTCCTGCACAACGGTTTGCTCGGTTCGTTTCAGGCTGACACCATACCGAATGGTCCCCAAGTAGTCAGTGCCGTCAAATACGTCAGCAGCGTGCTCCTCTATGTGGACGCCAAATGCAGACACAGTTCGCGTTCGGGGTCCTGGCGCTGGTGTCCGTCCAATCTCATCCGGAATTTGGTCGAGGCGATTGGCGGCATCCGCGCCAGTAAGCCCAGATTCTGGTGTCGTTGGCGTCAGAAGAACCCATGGTGAGTTGTTGGCAGCCGCAAACACGCCGTAGACAAGATCCGTGTCCTCGCGAACGGTTCTTCTCACAAGGTCCTGAACATCCGAGAATGCGTTGTCAACCGCCATGGTTCGCAGAGCAAGTGTCTGGTTGGCAACCAGCAACTTCCCCTTTTCACGTTGATTGGCGCGCACGCGTTGCTCAGTGCGTCGGGCGGCTTCCGATGACGCTCGATACTGCGCTGCGCAAACGCCAGCGATTGTGGCGAGGTTAATCAGCAACCAGATCCCCATGCTAGACTTCAGCAGTTTGGAGCGTACCGACGTCCTCGATCGTGATGCGCCCGACTTCGGAGGCTTTTGCACCCGACTAGCCTCCAAAGAACTGGGTGTGCAAGACGTTGGGGCATTCATGGGGTTTGGCATCATTTCACGGGTTACTCAAGGATCTTGTCCACACGCTGAAGTGCGTCAGCGCGCAACGCAAAGCGCTCGCGTGCTTGAGCAAGATCGATGGTCGTGGTGGTTGACAGGGGCAGCTGAATCGAGGCCCGAGTACTGACGACCCATCCGGCGTCGGCAATGTCCGCGACGAGATTAGCCGCCTGCGCACCCAATGCCGTATGGTCGGGCAACACTGCGAATGTGCCGAAGGACCGCTTGGGCGACACAAGGGAAACGACACCCACGATGGTCGGCAACCAGGGTCGCTCATCGAGCGCGGGCAACCAACCCTCTGCAATCAGTCTGGGGGTCAACAACTGGTTGTCGTTGAGAATCCAGATTAGGTCGTTTTGCTGTTTGAGCTGACGGATGGCTTGCTTGACTTCCGATGGATTTGGGTTTGCGCTTATCACTTCTTCTGTTACCAAGACCTTTTCGCGCTGGGCAAGCCGTGCCTGTTCACCCACGAACCTGCGAAGCGGGGAACGAACTACTACGCCGACGCGGTCTACATGTTGTACAACCAATCGGCGTAGATTGGTAACGACCGTGATCAACGGGATCTCGTAACAAATCCCAGTTGCGCCCAGCAGTTCCCGCGATTGATGCTCAAGAAACGACGTCATCACAATGACGGCTGGCGGGAAGTGTTGTTGGGGTGTACGCCGTTGGTATTCACGATAGGCCGCTACCGTCGGATTGTTCATGAGCACCAGTGCAGCTGGCCGGTGCCGCGCGATGGCCTGCGCTATCACTTCGCTGTCATCCGCATTTTCCACGCGCACGGCGACCAAGCGAAGATCTTGAGACAGCTCGTCGCTGAGCCCGGTCCATACGTCTCTTGTCTGAGACGTCTCTGGCATAAAAACGACAATCGTTCTTGAGTCAGACGTTGGAGGCTTAGTCGCGAAGAGCTCTGTATAGGGTGTCCAAGCGGTTGCACGCGAGGACACGCCAGAACAGGCCATCACGGCTCCGGCACAGACCGGAATTGCGCACAGGAATTCACGTCGCGTCAACGCCATGAATCAACTCCTAGAATTCTTTGGACATTCGCTGGCATCTTTCCCAAGGCGGAAATGACTTGCGACCCCGTCGCGGTTACACTGGCAGCGGCAGGCAATCCCACTTTCTTGGCGAGTTCGGTGCCGGCAAGATCAAGTTTGCTAGTGGCTTTGATTTCAGACACAAGCCGTGCTGGAAGCAGGATCGCTTCCACCCGTTGCATCTGCAAAAGTGGCAACAAGTCTTCCACTTTCGAGACACGTTCGACCCGGCACGCACGACCCAATAGATCCTTCACGAAGTTGTTGGTTCCATCGCGTCCCAATAGGTCGAGCGCGCCTACGGCGGCCACCTGGTTGGGATCCGGCGCCGCTCCGGCCGCCACCAGTGAATACGTCTCCTGCGCGTTTCCGGCACGCTGGCCCCTTAGTGCGACAGACAATTTGAAGGCTTCGATCACAACGGGCAGGGTCAAGACGGCGTCGGTACCCTGCTTCAGAGTTCGCTCGAAGTCCGAAATACGACCCACGGCCGTGACATCAATGCCTGGCAGCGCGCCTTGAAGCTGGCTCTGAAGGGCCCTTTGCTTGACAGCCACGTGCACGAACACCAAGAGCTTGGCACTATCCGCGCGTGCGGAGCGGCTAACAAGTGCCGCTGATGCCAACAGCATGGCTGCGGCACCCCAGTCTCGAATGTTGGCATCTCCACTCATGTCCGGCTACTCTGTTCCTCGTTGTGTTGGACTGTCGCCGCTTGATCGATCTTCAGACAAGACGGCCGCCATTTCGGCTTACGTTAAGTCGAAGATGGCGCAGAGTGGCCCCAACCGTTCAAGCCTCCGGCAACTTGCGCTACCGCGAAGTCAGCGATCAATATGGAGCTACCCCCCGTGTCACGCGGGCGGCATGCCCGTGCCACGCCGGCCCGCACAGTGCGTCTTGGTCCCTGCGTTCGGGTAGGTCTTGGCTACTGCGACCCGACGCCTAAGGAATCCAAGAATGCGTTATAACCAGCCAAGTTGCTCGCAGGGATTACGTCGAGGCCCGTATTGAAGCTCGTGGCGTCAACCATTTCGTTCTTGAGGATTGCCTTCGTCTGGTCCAGGCCCAGGACATTTATCCCATAGAGAATGTAGGGGACCACATAGCCCATGTAGTATTGCCGTTGGGCGTGCGTGGCCTGAATGTATCCCGAATTCATAGCGCTAACGGTATTCGCGTCGAAGTCGAACGCTGCAATTTTCACCTCGCCAGCGGCCAATCCAGCTGCTTCAGCGGCCATGGCGCATTGATACGCATTGGTGAACATACCCATCATCCCAACCACCGGCGGGCTCGCATTTTGGATTAGGCCCGTGAGCGCCGTCACGTCGGCAGACTCACCCGCGACAGGGTCCCAGTTGACCTTCTGGACTTGCACAGTAAAACCGGTCGCTTCGAGCGCTGTCTTGGCACTCATCGTGCGGTTATAACCATCCGTCCAACCCGGGTCATCCCAGCCAAGGAGAATGACCGTCCCAGTCACTGTGGGCGCAAGCAGGCTGATCAGCGTCTGCCCAGCGGTCGTGCCCGCAGCCGCATTGATGGTACCCACGTAAACTTGGCGCTCGGAGTCGGCCAAGTCGCTGTCAATGGTGACCACGGGGATCCCCTTATCGACAGCCGCGTTGATAGATGGAACGACTGTCTCGTCAAATGGGGCAGTTCCCAGGCCTTGGTAGCCACTGCTAACGTAGTTGTCGATCATGCTGATTTGATCAGCGGTAGCCGCATCACCGTCTGATTGATCAGCCGGAGCGACTACGCCACCCACAGCCTTGAGCTCGCCCATGGCTCGGTTGGCTCCAACCTCTATGGACTGAAAATAGCCGGTCAAGCTCTTGAGTATGACGCCAAGCTGCATGGTCTTGGGTGGCGATTTGTCGATTTCCGCTACAAGATTGTTGATGGTGGCCTCAAGATCCGTCGGCGTAAATGCGCTGCTCGGGACTTGGGTGCGGGTGATGCCAGCGGTGCTAGTCGATGTTGGGGAATTGCTGCTGCTGCAGGCGGACACCAGAACTAACAGGCCCACCGCGCCAATGAGAATACTCTTTTGTTTGATCATGGTTTGACTCTTTCTTGTCGTTATAGAGAATTGACTCCAAGTTGAGGGACTTCGTTTTGCAGGCCAATTGCACAATGGGCCAGGCGGTTTTCTAGTCAATGCAGTTTGCATAGTAAGGTTGTGCATCAACAAAGGAGTTGTTTCGAATTGTCCAAGTATCAAAGACGAGGAACTGCGCGGCCCCGAATTGGTCAAAGGTGTATTCGGCAGCAGCTCCCACATACCGGAGCGGAGTTCCTTGCCTTGATTGCGCCATGGCTGTTGGCAAGTCCCACCACTTGGCGGTGGCGGACGCAGGAACGTTGTTCGCGCGGATCATTTGCTGCAGCTTTGGCGCCGAAACGGGGTCCTGCTGCACTGAGGACGCATAGTTCAGACCCAGCGCCAGGAGCACTACCGCGTCGTAGTAGAAGTTTGCGGAAGGGAACGGGAGATCGCCGTCCCAGTTGTCAGCGAAATACTGGCCAAAATGTTGGGCGTTGTCGCGCCTGCAATTGACATATCCTGCGACATTTCCGGTGCTGGCGTCGCATTCACTGCTTAGGCTCAGTGTCGGAGACATGCCGAAGCCGCCATCCAGCGAACCGTAGGGAATGTTGTACAAGAGGGCTTCGTCGCGCAGCAACGGGGAGAGGTACCAAGAGCCCTTGCTTCCACTGATAGCCCATTCGGTCACTATGTCGGCAGCCGTTGATGTGGGAACAATGAGTAACGTTCGCTGGGCGTTGTAACTGAACACCTTGTCGATTTCTGACTGGCAGGATCCTGCGTTCGGCGCCACGGTCACCGCAGGCAGTGCCTTGCCTCCGACCGTCGCGTACAGCCCGCTAAAATTGCTAGCCAGGGTCATGCTGTAGTCATCAGTTGACGACAACGTGTTAGAGGTCACGACGCCCTCCTGCATTGCGTGACTGGCCATGCCACACGCAATGGCATAGGGCGTAGGTGCTAGACGCAACCAAGCACCCCCTAGGCTGGCTCGTTTGATCGAGGGTGCTGCAAAGCCAGGCAATATGTTCAGCACACCTAGGCCCTCGATATCTTGCACGATGTCGTTGGCCAGCGTGTCCTCTTCGGGGCCAATCAAGTATTGGACCTTGTTGACGTAGAGCAATTGAAGTAGCTGATCGAGTCCTCGATTGGTACCCGAATTGCTGTCGCGCTCAATAATACTGAGGGGTTTTCCGGCGATGCCGCCTGCATTGTTCACATCTTGTTGGGCGAGCAAGATGGATTGTTCGACGTTCCAGCCAACAGCCGCCTGGTTGCCCGTGAATGGCAACAGCACTCCGACCTTAATGCTGTCGTTCGAAGAAGTATTGGAAGTCGAAGAACACGCCGCCAATATTCCGATGGCCAGTGCACAGGCTACTAGAGTAGCCAGACGGCTACTTTGAAGTGCTTGGCACCGGACCCAAGGCCCGCCTTGCCCGCGTTCGCCCGACGTTCGGCGTGTCACCCATGGGCAAACGGCGATAGTCGATACAACTTAAGCAACCCCTGGTTAGCCCCACGGTACCGCCTTGCAAGTATCGTGATCTGGCAATCGGAGTCATTGCACCTTCATTGAACCACAGTACCTGCTGACGCCTGTCCACGCTTAAGTTCACCAGCAGCAGTCCGTACCTTGCTGCTGGCACGCTGTTGCCGGACCTCCCGGTACGGCCAAGTCGAAAGCGTATGCACGGGAAGCATTAGTCGGGAAAGCTGGCCAAGAGCGGGAAATGAGACGCATTGCTGTTGTTCCGATCGGTCTGTTGCTACTCGGGCTATCGCCCACGATAGCGCTGGCTGAGGAAGGCACCAAGCCCGCCGACGATCTTGATTTGGTCAAGCTTCTCAACGTTGAAGTGTCTACTGCCACGAAGACTTCTGAAAGCCTAGAAGATGCCCCGGCCGTGATCACGGTGGTCACTCGCGAGGAAATCCACCGTTGGGGGTACCGCAGCGTTGGCGAAGTGCTCAGCCATTGCGTGGGCTTCTACGTAGTAGATGACCATATCATGCCCAACGTGGGCGTACGAGGCATGACCGGCGGGCTAGGCTCGGAAAGCGGCGTCATCAAGGTAATGATTGACGGTCGCTCCGTTGCCTATCGGACTACCTCGGGAAACTGGTTGGGTGTAGAGCTAATACCGCTCGAGTCCATTAAGCAAATCGAGATCATTCGCGGACCCGCTTCAGCGCTCTACGGAGCTGACGCCTTTCTCGGTGTCGTCAACATCATCACTGAGAATCCTGACTTGAGTCGGCCGTTTCGCTTTCGTTCATTCACTGGATTTTCGGGAAGCAACCTATCTGAGCAAATCGATACCGCATTTAATGGGCAGAGCGGCCACATTGACTACCTGCTGGGCGCCGCGGCAGAAAACGCAAGCCGCAGCGGGCTGGCGCTGCCAGCTGAATCACCAAGCCCGGATATTCCGAGTTATGCCGGGAACCGAACCATAGCCAACAACTTGGATCGTCGATCGCTCGTGCTACAAGGGCGGGTCGGGTACCGAGTTCGGGAGGTCGGACATCTGGTGCTTAGCTCCTATCTATCTGGCTTCAGCCGCGGCGGCGATTTTGCTCCGTGGGCCCAAATGACCAACGGGTACGACGCACAGGGACGCAGAACGGGCACAGTGGTTTCAGAAGGACAACTGCGCGTCAATCTTGACGGAGTCCTTCATCTCACCAAGCACGTCGATCTCGCGCTACAAAGCACGTACTTTCAAGGCGGCATTCTCCCCTATGACAGAATCGAGCTTGGCAGCGACCTCTGGTATGCTCGCCGCAGAACTTCCTACAATGGCGTGGATTCGTTGCTCGAGAGTCGCTACCTGCCGTCAGCCAATTTCAACCTAATCGTAGGAGCTGAGGGCGTGTATGACCGCGAGAATCTGCTAACTCCGGAGCGCATCAACCGTGCAACGGACCAAGTTGTGCCACTCGCGAGCAATAACGATCGGCGTGTCAACCTGGCAAATGCCGGCATATACGCTAGCTCCAATCTACGCATTATTGAGGATTGGCTCAAGTTGACGGGTGGTCTACGCTACGACAACCACAGCGTATACGGCAGCGAAATCACGGGCCGCGTGGGTGCTACCTCGCGTTGGTCCAAGTCCATCGTGGCCAAGTTGCTCTATGGCAGCGCCTTCAAGGCACCTTCGCCTTATCTACTCTATGCGACTCCACTTGGACCGGGCGACGTTCAGGGCAACGAGCACCTCAAACCTCAGAAGGTTCACACGGTCGAATACCAGATGTCGTACAAGCCAAGTGCGTTTTTTGGTGTGACATCGGGCGTTTCGTACAATTGGCTCTATGACATGGCAGCGTTTTCAGCGCAGGGCATCAACCTGGTGGCTAGGAATACCGCCAGCCAACGCGCCTTTTCCTGGGAGACACGCTTCGACATTAGCCACTATGAAGACTACGCAGGCTATCTATCAACGGAGTTTGTCCGTTCGTATCGAGAGCTTGGCCAAGTCGGCTATGCTGCGCAATTGATTGGCGATTCCAATGCCATCTATCCGCCGTATATCGTGCGGGCGGGCTTGATGGTCGCCGTCCCTTCGCTTCCATCCGTTCCAGTCTCAGTAGGTGCGGATAGCATGTTGGTTGGTCCGCGCCGCGCTTCAGACACCAACGTGATCGACGCCGGTGTACAATATGATCTGGGAGCGTACGCGACGCTCAACCTATTCGTCACCACACGCGACCTCTATCTGATTTCCGGACATGAGTCGCGCATCGCGCTGCGGGCTTACAACGTCTTAGGGGCGCGCGGTCCTGATCCCGGTTTTGCAGGCGTCGATTATCCGCTGGCGCCACGGCAAGTTCTTCTTGAGCTCCGGCACACGTACTGAGGACCACGCGGAGTTGTCCTGGCTCCTTCGTCAATCCGCGTCATCACGCGGCCACTTGACAATCATGGTGCAGCCCACCAAGCACAGGCGTTGAGGTGAGCATGGTGCCTTTGCGGTAGCCATGACACGTGTTCGGGGACAAAACTCGCAGGGGCTCGCCAGCCGGAGCCCCTGTTTTCTCGAGTTATTTGCACGCCCGGCAGGACTCGAACCTGCGACCAGTGGGTTAGAAACCCACTGCTCTATCCAGCTGAGCTACGGGCGCAAAGGCGTTGAAAACGGGCTCAAATCGGACACGGATCGGTCGCCCTGTCAAGGGACTGCGTCAAGCCGCGGAGTTCCGCCGAGATTGCCGATTGCTGCCGGGCCTGGTCAGAGCCCACACGGGGCTGGGTCAACTGCTCTAGCCCACGACGCGACTAACCTGTGTGTTGCGCCGAGGTCGCCGTCGAGCCTGATGACCTTGCCATGCGTTCTGGCACTTTCGCGATTGCTGATGGTGCAAGGGAATGTGAGTAACGAATGTCGCGCACCGGCATAACAGTAATGTCATGCCCGTTATCGACATTAACCCACCAAACTCATTGTTCTTGAGTCAAGTCTTGGGAACTCGGTCGTTTGGGCCGGGGCCAAACACCCGTCGGGGGCCATTCCCCAGGGGTTTCACATGGCGTGACAAGCGGCTGGAATTGCCCAATATGCAATACATACTCATGAATCCCTCGTCGTTTCCACGCAGGCGATGTTGGACCAGTTGTTGGGTACTTCTGCTGGCCGCATTGTTGGTGACGCTTGGCTGCGTGAGCAACAAGCAGACCGAGAACATCAGCCCCATTGCCAACCCCGCAGTACAGGGTCAAGTGACGTTGCAGCATTCAACCGAACCGGCTTCGGTTTCCGGCGGCGTCACTGTTGCAAGAACGAGTCAGAATAGTATGGCAACGCAGCGCATCTTTTCGAAACCTTCCGACACAGAGCTGCGGCAGCGGCTCACCCCGCTACAATACGCAGTCACCCAGCAAGCCGCGACCGAGCCACCCTTCTCCAACGCGCATGTCGACAACCACAAGGAAGGCATCTACGTCAACATTGCGACTGGCGAACCGCTGTTCAGCTCGCGTGACAAGTTCGACTCGGGCACGGGCTGGCCGAGTTTCACAAAGCCGATCGAGCCAGACCGAGTGCAGTCGCAAACCGATAACAGTCTTGGCATGTCGCGCACAGAGGTCTTGTCGCGCGCCGGGCACTCGCACCTGGGCCACGTGTTCGACGATGGTCCAGCACCCACAGGGTTGCGGTACTGCATCAACTCAGCATCGCTTCGATTCATCCCTGTCGACAAGCTCCAGGAGGAGGGCTACGCGGAGTACCTAGCACTGTTTGGCAAGAACGCGGACCAGACACCCGTCGTTGCAAGTTCCGTCAATAGTTGCACGCAGCCCGCGCAGGGCGAAGCGTCGGGCTGTGCCGCGACACTCGAGACCGCGGTTCTTGCCGGCGGCTGCTTCTGGGGCATGCAGGAAATCCTGCGCAAGATCCCTGGTGTGCTAGAGACTGCGGTTGGTTACACGGGCGGCAAGACGAGCAACCCGACGTATGAAGACGTGTCAACGGGCAACACCGGCCACGCGGAAGCCGTGCGCATCGTTTTTGATCCCACGAAGCTCTCGTACAGCGACCTGCTCGAGAAGTACTTCTTCCGAATGCATGATCCGACGACGAAGAACCGCCAACATAACGACATCGGGACGCAGTATCGATCCGCAATCTTCGTGATGAATGCCGAGCAGCGCCGCATCGCCCAACAGGTCATCGAACGGGTCCAAAAGAGCGGCCGCTGGCAGGCGCCCATCGTCACAGAAATTGGCGAAGCCGGCCCGTTCACACGCGCTGAAGAGTATCATCAGGATTACCTGGAGAAGCACCCGAACGGCTACACTTGCCACTATTTGAGGGAGTAACGGGAATCCTCCTAGCTGGACGTAACCAACCCGTCCGCGACAGGACGGCCATACTTTTCCGGATTTTTGTTGTGGGCCCACTTGGCTACGTTTTGCGCTATTCTCGCCACATGGCTTCGTTCCCCGCGCGCGTGACGCTTGGTCGTTCTGGTCTCCAAGTGGGACCGCTTGGTGTAGCCGGTGGCTATGGCATCGAGGAGAAGCCATTGATGCAGGCGTTCGAGCGAGGTGTCAACTATTGGTATCACGGTTCATTGCGATGCCGCGGGATGACGTCGGCAATACGAGCGATCGATGCAATGGGGCGTCGCGGTCAGCTGGTTGTAGTCCTGCAGAGCTACTCTCGCTGGGCATGGTTATTGGAACGAACGTTCGTGAGTGGCCTGCGCAGCCTTGGTCTAAAATACGCGGACGTTCTTCTGCTGGGGTTGTTCAATTCAGCGCCATCCCAAGCCATCATCGAGCGCGCCGTGCGGCTAAAGGAACGGGGCCTGGTGAGGCATGTTGCCATATCCGCTCATCGGCGCACTGCGTTCGCGGAATTCGCGTCGCAGCCGCACTATGACCTATTTCACATTCGATACAGCGCAGCCCATCCCGGCGCGGACAATGACGTATTTCCAAAGCTGTCCGCAGCCGATCGACCGGGAATTGTGGCCTACACGGCAACCCGCTGGGGTCAATTGCTCGATCCGCGTCGGATGCCCGAAGGTCAGGCGCCGCTTCGCGGGCGAGATTGTTACCGGTTCGTGTTGACCAATGCTCATTTCAATGTATGCATGACCGGCCCGAAGAACGCCGCCGAATTGAACGAGGCGCTGGCAACGCTCGACGACGGTCCGCTCGCTGCGGAAGAAGCGGCCCGCATCAGAGAAATTGGCCAATTCGTACGCGCACGGCAAAACGTCCACCAAAAACTGCGGGCCTTACGCGGTACCGTTCTGTCGAGCAAGAGCTAGCTGCGCGACCCCTAGCCAATGGCTGCCTGTTCACGATCGCCTGGACTTGCGACAGCTAGTCAAGAACTCACGCAACATCCGCTCCGTCTGTAGATCGGGCTC
Organism: uncultured delta proteobacterium; assembly: GCA_963811985.1. Lineage (GTDB taxonomy): Bacteria > Myxococcota_A > Polyangia > Polyangiales > Polyangiaceae > FEN-1139. Next base: position 301,661 of record CAWEUH010000025.1, on the reverse strand, counting down.
ACGATTGCCATAGCCCGTCAACCAAAAACACTGGGTTACGGAACCCGACGCGCAATCTATTGTAACGCGCTTTGGGTAGAGCCCCAAATACTTTAGCCTTGCCAGCAAGTCTGCCAAAAGGCCCTGGCTATGCTCCGTCTGAATTGCCAAACGCAATACGTTTGCCAAGCGCACAAGCCCGTAGCGTAGCAAAACAATTGGCCGGGGTTGCCGAACGCTCGGGAGCGATTGCAGAACTGCGGCGTAGTCAATCTCACAGAGGTTGCTGTCGAGTTGATTTGAATCCAACTCGAAGACCCCAGTCCAGTACCCGGCACGACATTCGGCCTCACCACGCAAGATCGTGATCGATTTCGACGCCAGCACAGTCGCGAAACGCTCTGGCCAAACAGCAGGGAGCTCACCAGCAATGCGAAGCTCCACGTGCGACGAAGTGATGGGGTGCACGCTGATTTGACCGTTGACAATTCGGTCAGTTCTTACGGCGGTACCTAACATGGCGTTCTCTTACTTGCTCGATGTGAAAGAACCATCGCACGCCAGAGATTTCCGGAACATGTCGCAGAGGTCACGACCGGAATCGCAGGGCTGCTCGCACAAACGAGGCCTCGGGCACCAACCCCCAGATTGACCCGCAGGCCCCGGGTGGACGGTACTTTGCTGCAAAAAAAGGCGGAATCTGCAGCGTGATTTACCAAGCTTAAGCAGAGGCGTGTACTGACCGTTCTGCGGGTGAGCACTGCATGTTTTGGCGAAAATCAGAGACTCTACCCGTTGCCGAGGCGAACCCGCCGCCGGCGGCTGGCTCCCTTAAGCCCGACGAGTTCGATCGAGCGCTCGACACGCTCGGGGAGGTGCTGCGCGTGTATGGTGAATTCGCGTTCGATACCGATCGCGTGATGGCAAGCGATGTCCAACAATCCTGTTCGGATCTGTGGCGCGAATTGTCGTTGGGTGCCACGAAGTCCACCAATCCCGACGCACCCGCTCGCGCCCAGCGCCGGGACTTCAGCAAGGTTCATAGGTTCTTCGAGTGTCAGCGCCGCCAAGAACAGGAATTCGTAGTGCGAGGGTTCGGCAACCTGCGCCAAACCGTACAGGAATTTGCCCAATGCTTAACCGCGGCCGTCGCCGAAGATCGCTCTGCGGATTCCCAGATTGAAGAGCAATTGACGCGCCTTGCAGACGCGATCGTTGGCAATGACCTCGACGCGGTTCGACACGAGGCGACCAAGGTTGTTTCCCTTGTTCGAAGTGCGATCGATCGGCGACGCAGTCGCGAAACAGAACAACTTGTACACCTGGGGGCTCAGGTGCAGGCTCTGCGCAATGAACTTGACGCGGTGCGCACTCAGGCGACTCTCGATGCGCTGACGCAGTTGTTCAACCGAGCGGCTTTCGAACAAGAGATCGACAAGGTGGCGACGCTGGGACTATTGCTGGGGTCTGAGCCCTGTCTCATCATGGTGGATGTGGACCATTTCAAATCCATCAACGACCGATATGGTCATCCCGTCGGCGATGAAGTACTACGTGCCGTTGCGGACAATCTCGTGCGGCACTTTCTGCGCAAGGAGGACTTCGTGAGTCGCTTTGGCGGCGAGGAATTTGCCATCGTCATTCGTGATAGCGCTGCCGACAAAGTGCGCGCACGTATCGAACGCGCCCGCGCCACGTTGGCTGGAGCTCCTGTTACGACGGTGGCGGGGCCCATCGAAGTCACGTTCTCCGCGGGTCTTACCGCGCTCGTCCCCGGCGAAGCTCCAAGCCAATGGGTGGAGCGCGCTGACCGCGCGCTCTATACGGCGAAGCACGAGGGGCGCAATCGAGTCGTCTTTTGCCCAACCGGTCCCGCCGATAAGTCAGCCGCGCAGTGATTATTTGTCGAGCTCGACTTGAATATCCAGCGTGACCTCTTCGCCGACCAGGACGCCGCCGGTCTCGAGCGTCTTGTTCCATTTCAACCCATATTGGCTGCGGTTGAGTTTGCCGGTCAGCTTCACGCCACGCACCATCTTTCCCCACGGGTTCTTGATAGCATCGCTCACGATGGCATCGAGCGTTATCGGCTTGGTGACGCCGTGAATCGTCAAGTCACCGGTGAGCTTGTACTTGTTGCCTGCCACCTTGACAATCTTGCTGGATTTGAACGCGATTGTCGGGAACTTCTTGGCGTCGAAGAAGTCGGGACTCTTGAGGTGTTCGTCTCGCTTGGGCTCATCTGTGTCAATGGAGTCCACCTTGATGCTGAGGTCCACCTGGCTATTAGTCAGGTTCGATTCATCGAGCTCCACCTTGCTTGACACTTGTTTGAAACGGCCCGTCACGGTGCTAACGACCAGATGCGACACAGAAAAGCCAACGCGCGAATGCGACCCATCCAACGCCCATTCGGCCGTGTCGGCCATTGCAGACCTCGCGAGGGCCATTGCCCCCAAGACTGCCAACGCTACCCCTAGTGAACGAAATTTCTTCATATTCAACCTCACTGTGGAAGGTACGGCAAATCTGAAGTCGGGGGCGCGCGTTGCACAGCCCTTGACACCTCCGACGGGCAAGATTGTCTTCCACGACTTCACGCCCGCTGGGCCAACCCCATGGGGGGTACGGCTACCTTCGCACGGCTGCGCCCGAGGCGTTCTTCATTTCAACAACGGACCCGTTGGGGGCTGGTCCCGTGCTTTCGCGTACGACGAGCTCGGTGTCGAACTCGACGTAATCCGGTATTTCCGTTTCGGTGCCTTCGATCATTTGCAGCACGATGCGCGCCGCAGCCGAGCCGATCGCGTGCATTGGCTGTGCAACGGTCGTTACGCCAGGCCAAAACCGCGCGCCCTCTTCGATGCCGTCGAAGCCGACCACCGACACCTCTTGAGGCACGCTGATGCCGCGATCCATTAGCATGTGAAGGAAAGTCATCGCCTGCTCGTCGTTGGCCATGACGACCCCTGTGGGCCGCGAATGTTTGGGCAAAGTCAGCCAGCGCTTTGCGTAGCCCACGGATGCATCAGCGTGGAAGCTTGGCGCTGCGCCCGAATGCTCCAGCATCAATTCCACCCCTTGCGCGGCCAACGTTTCCACTACGCCGTTGAGACGCTCACGGGCAGCCAAGGATTCCTTTGGACCGCTCCAGCAGGCAATTCGCCGGTGTCCCAGTTGCAGCAAGTGTTCAGCCGCTAGACACCCCGATTTCCGATCTCTCGATTCGATGGATACGCCGTATCCAAACTTCCGATCGGCGCCGATGATAACCGTTGGCAACCGGGATTCTTCGAGCGACGCGATGAGCTCCTGGTGTTCCTCCTTGGCGCGCGCAATGATGAGCCCATCGACACGTCGTTCTCCAATCCAGGCTTTCACCGCGCTTGGATCATACGTGCCGCGAAGTCCCAAGCTGGCGATCACAACACTTGAGGAACGCCCGACGAGTTCATCTTCGATGCCTCGCAACAGTCCGGAAGTCCAAGTTCCAAAAACATTCCACGACACGAACCCAAGCAACCCCGTGCGACCGAGTTTGAGCCCTCGGGCACTCGTTGAAGGCACATAGCCAAGCTGACGAACTACTGCTTCGACGCGGGATCGCACTATGGGGCTCGCGTAGCCCCCGTTGAGAACTCGAGACACCGTGCTTACGGCGACGCCGGATTTCTTGGCGACCTCGATGATCGTTGCGCGCTGTTTCATGAATCAAGCCTCGCATTTGCCGACATGGGTCACGGTCTCACTTACCATGTTTTCAGTGAATTGTGGAATGCTATGCAATCATTTCCACAAATCCTGACCACTTCTCAAGTCAGCAATTCCGGAATATTTCAAAATGACCATATTCCCGGCGTGGCGAATTAGAGAATCCTCCCGCGACGCAGGGACCCGACCCTGCACACGGCAATATGCAGACGTTCTCCAAGACTGCGTCAACTAGGTCAAGTGGTAACCGGTAACGAGCGCCTGAGACAAGGCCCCAGCCATCAATGGCGACGAACAGGAGTAGCTTGAACGGTAGGCTCACCTGGCTCGGTGAAACCATGTGCATTCCGAGTGCCAACAGCACATTCGAGATCACAAGGTCGATAACCAGAAATGGCAGATAGATCAAAAACCCCAAGGCAAACGCCTCAATCAGCTGGGTCACGACAAACGCGGGAATGACAACAACCCAATCGTTGTCGGTGACTTGTGTGCGATCCGCGACGGGACGTGCCTGCTTGGCGAGCTCGAAGAACCGAAGTTTCTCTTTCTTCGATGCATTGGCGCGCAGAAAATCCCGCAATGGATCACCAACCGCCGTGACGAGGCCCCCCACGACCTTCACGGTGTCTTGCCCGGCGCTCCCCACAAACAAAGGGCTCGCCCGATCGACAATTCGTGTTCCGACAGGGCCCATTGCAAGCAAAGTCAACGCGGCCGACAGGGCGATGACAATCGAATTCGAAGGCACGCTTTGTACGCCAATCGCCCCTTTCACTATCTGTAAGACCGTCGATATCTTCACGAATGCGGTGAGCGCCATGAACGCAAACGGCAGCAGGGTTGCCACAGCAACAACCAGCACCAGCGCAATTGGCTGCCGGAAAAACTCAACATACCCTACTTCTGCACCCGCGGGCGCCGCCCGGCTCGAACCTGCCGCCAGCAGTATCATTGCGAACGCGGGCCACGCCGCCCGAAACTTACGCCGCGGCATCGCCGCCCCCTTCGGTCGAACGGCGGGCTTGCATCGCTTGGCTGTCTGCCGGAAAGGATCTTGGCTAGGACATCCCGAAAGCCGCCCTTATGCTCCAAAGACGGTTGAAGCGAACTTGGGTCTAGCTCGCCCAACTTGTCAATGCCAGCCTCGCTCACCGCCAAGATCAACACGCGCTCTGCAACCCGCACAAGGTAGATTGCCCGACGGGCCTCGAGCGGCAAGCGCCCCACCAGTTCCAGCGGCCCGAGCGGTCGTCCAAGACCGAAGCGCCGCGCGCCCGCGAGCACCAGGATTGCCAACGCCACAACGGCGACCAGAGTCACCAATGTTTCGACTATGTACGTGGCCAATGGCGTCATGCGCGGCCGCAGCCTACACCGATTGGGTTCGGCCTGTTAGTCTTCTTTTTCGGCCTACTCTTGTGTGCCATCACCTGCTTAGCTCGACTGGCGAACCATGCTGCTTGCGACGGTGGCCGTGCCAATTCCCCTTGGTCAGGCGTTTACCTATCGAGTGACGCCGGAGCAAGCGGGTCGTTGCGGACGCGGCATGCGGGTCCACTGTGAATTGGGTCGCCGCAAAGTCATTGGCGTCGTGCTTGATGTATCGTACCGAGATCCCGAGATCGCGGTCGACGAAAATCAAACCGCTTGGACAGCTCCTCGAGTCCGAACCGGCGCTGCCCGATGAATTGCTCGATTTCTTGATCGAGTTGTCGCGATATTATTTTGCGCCCATCGGAGAGGTGTTGCGCCTCGCATTGCCAGCAGTCGAGCGCACGGCTTCCGTGCAAGCGCCTCTCTGGGGCACCCGAACCAAGTTGATTGGGCACCTGCTGAAGCAGGTCCATCGAATCGAGCCTTGTCCAAGTGACGCCACAACACCCAAAGGCCAGGCGGCGGCAATCCTAGAGCACCTCACGCATGGCCCCGGCCTTCTGCGCGATCTCGAACGCCAATTTAAGAATGCGCGCGCCGCCGTCAACCGCCTGCACAAGCAGGGCTTCGTCCGGCTGACGAGCGTTACTGAGATCAAGAACCCTTTTTTCGCCATGAGCGTGACGCGCGATTTGCCGCCCGAATTGACTGCCTCACAACGTGACGCGGTCGCGGCAATCACCGAGGCCCTCGACAGTCATGCGCGGCGCGCGTTTCTGCTGCACGGGGTGACGGCTTCGGGCAAGACCGAAGTGTATCTGCACGCAGTAAAGCGCTGCATCGAGCTGGGGCGTGGCGCGGTAGTTCTCGTCCCCGAAATCGCGCTGACACCACAGTTGGTTGGGCGGTTTCGGGCGCGTCTCGGCGACGCCATTGCAGTCGTTCACAGCGCGCTTGGCGACGGGGAACGCCACCAGATGTGGAAAGGTTTGCGTTCGGGCCAAGTACGTGTCGCGGTGGGCGCGCGCTCAGCGCTTTTTGCACCGGTCGCCAATCTTGGCCTCATTTGCGTCAACGAAGAGCACGACACGTCGTTCAAGCAGGAGGAGGGTGTTCGCTATCAGGCACGCGACATGGCGCTCTGGCGCGCGCATCGGGTCGGCGGTGTGTGCGTGCTCGGGTCGGCAACGCCTTCACTGACGAGCGAAGCCTTGGTGCAAAAGGGGGTCTTGACCCAATTGGTACTGCCAGCACGCGCCAGGACGGCCTCGTCGCTTCCAACCGTCGAGATCGTCGATTTGCGTCGCATCAAGGCAGGGCCGACCGGTGATCGGTTGCTAACACTACCGCTCGTGCGCGCCGTCGAACAGGTCTTGCGCGATCGAGAGCAGGCCATCCTATTCCTCAATCGGCGCGGCTTTGCCCCTGCTTTGCTATGCGACAGTTGCGGCGAAATCGTGCGCTGTCCGGATTGCTCCATCGCCTTAACCGTACATCGACGCCAACGCCCAGGTGTCGTCTGCCACACGTGCGACTACAAGGCGTCGATTCCTACAGCCTGCCCAGCCTGCAAAACTGGCGAGCTTTCAGAAGAGGGCGCGGGTACTGAGCGCATCGAAGCCGCGCTTGGTGAGCTGTTTTCCGAGGCCAAAATTGCGCGGCTCGATCGCGACGTTGCTTCAGGCTCGAAAAGCGAAGCGATCCTTGAGCGGATGCGACGCCGGGAGATTGATCTGCTCGTGGGGACGCAGATGGTCACCAAGGGTCACGATCTGCCGGACGTCACGCTCGTCTGCGTGCTGGATGCCGACGCAGCGCTGAGCATGCCCGACTACCGCGCCGCGGAGCGGACATTTCAGCTTTTGGTGCAAGTGGCAGGGCGTGCTGGGCGCGGCGAACGCCCGGGGCGCGTTGTCGTGCAGACGCGACAACCCGATTCGCCGATCATCCGCTGCGCCTTGCGCCACGATGTGCGCGCCTTTCTCGACCACGAAAGCGCGCAGCGCGAAGAGCTCGGCTATCCCCCGTATGCCCGTTTAGCCCTGGTTCGTTTCGAGGGATTGGACGAAACCATCGTATCGGCCGAGGCGAGCCGGGTTGCGCAACTCGCGAAAGCTGCGTTGGGCGCAACGGTTCGATTATCCGGGCCCGCGCCGGCTCCGATTGCGCGAATTCGCAATCGATGGCGCTTTCGATTCCTGCTCAAGAGCGCCGATCGACAGCGGTTGCGCGAAGTCCTGCAGCTTGTGCATCGGCACGTGGTTGATCGCAGAGTGAGGGTGATCATCGACGTCGATCCGATGAACATGCTGTAGAGCGGCAAGCGTGCCTCGCAGCTGGTCGCGGGCGTATTCAGAGCGGCGACTGGGTGGGCAAGCCCAGGCGGCGGACGCAACTCTTTCGCTAAACGTTTGGGGCCCAGGGTGATATACAAAGGTCTGTGGACTTCCTAGAACTGGCGAAAAAGCGCTACTCTGTACGGGCATACAAAGCCGATCCAATTCCTGACGCTATCGTGCAGCGCGTCCTAAGTGCGGCGGTGCTGGCGCCTACTGCCTGCAATCGCCAGCCCTTTCGACTTATGGTGCTGCCGACACGCGGTCGCGAGTCAGAACTGCGGCGGATCTATTCGCACGGCTGGTTCGCGCAGGCGCCGTACGTGGTTGGAATCGTGGGCGTCCTATCTGAATCGTGGACGCGTCGCGATGGCGTCAACTACACATTTGTCGATGCGACGATCGCGATGGACTACCTGATCCTGGCAGCCACGGAACAAGGTCTTGGAACGTGTTGGGTCGCTGCCTTTGATCCCAAGGCAGCCAGGGAAATCCTCGGTCTACCGCCGGGCGTCGAGCCTGTGGCATTCACACCGCTTGGCTACCCTGCTGACGTGCCCGGTCCCAAAGTGCGACGCCCAATTGAGCAACTTGTGAAACGTGGAACTTGGTGAGTCTGTGGCGGAACTGGCGCAAGATAGCCGCAACTCTTGGTTGATTTCGTTTCAGTTGGCCAGGTTCACCAAACAAGTGCTATGGCGCTTGCCGGCATGAAATCTGCGGCGCTTTTGGCAATTGGGGTTGGAACGTGCCTACACGCGATTCCAGCGCAGGCGTTCGAAGGCCAATGGCATCTCGGTGCTGGGCTCGGGATGATGTCATACAGCGGGGACGCGAACTACTCGATGCCGGAGCTAACGCTTCACGGAGCCTACGGGGTTAGCGATACGTTCGATGCGCGTTTGGAATTGGGGGAAAGCGTTCCGGTTTCTTCGGGTAAGTCCGGGCGCAGTCTCGGTTACGCTGAGGGGGTTTTTGCCTACAAACTCGACATTATTGAATGGATCCCTTGGGCGGGGCTTGGCGTCGGCGCGTTTGCCTCAAGTGGCGGGTTGCAAGGGGCAGGTCGTGACTCGGTTGAGCCAGCAGCAAGCCTATGGCTGGGTCTGGACTATGCCTTCTCGAGACAATGGGGCGCGGGCGCGTTTGTCGCAATGCACTCGTGGTTCGTAGACTCGACGCGCTCTGGCTTGCACTATGCGGCCACCAATTTCGGTCTTCGCGTCGAGCGGCGCTTCGGATGGTAGCGGGCGGGGATGGCCGAGAAACCCTGGCAGAACGCGGTAGTGCGGTGCCTTTTGGCATTGGCCAGCTTCGGCTGTTCGCGCGTGAGCTGCAGCAAATCATCGCCCACCAAGGTCGCGCCGAATGACGCAGGTCAGGCGACGGCCGTCGAGAAGGTTACCGTCAACGCGCCCATTGCGCCCAGCGCCGAGCCACCATGGTTGGACACGGTTCGCAAGCGCCTGTGGCCGGATGCGGCGCTCGAACTTGAACGGGTACACACCAAGACGTCAACCGACCCCGCAATGCACTTGGTTCTGTCCTACGTTCTTGCGAAAAGTGCAAGGTATGACGAAGCGCTGCCGCTGTTGAAGGACCTCGACAAAGAGCTGCCGCTGCTGCGCGGTCAGATCTTGCGGCTTCGCGCCGACGTCTTGCTGCACACCAGTCAAGCCGTCAGCGGCGCGGCCTGGTTGGCGACCATCGGAGAGCCGCGCGGCTACGTGACAGCGGCGCAGACCCTTCTCCAAGCGCAACAGCATGACCTGGCTTTGGCCTGTGCCAAGCGCGCCGTGGACTTGTTCTCGAATGCCAAAGATGACCCGTCACGCGCCGCTTACGCGAACGCCAGAGCCATTCGCGCCGAAGTGTTGCAAGCCCGCGGCGACAAATCGCTCGCCGCGCAGGATTGGCTCTGGCTGGCACTGCAGGCGCCTTTGCAGCCCACAGCCGCCAACGCCGATGTCCGTTGGGAGGCCGCCACGGGTCAAAGGCTCACGTCCGATCAGCGAATGGCGCGCGCATTCGCGTTTGCCAAAGCAGGAATGCTCAAGGCGACCGAGCAGGAACTCGAACGGCTGCAAGCGATTGCCCACGCTCCCTTGACACCGGGCTACTCCGATTGGTTGCTCGGCAAAGCGCGCAGCAAAGCCCATGTGGAAAACGCGGAAGGCGCTCACATGTTGGAGCGCTCAATTGTGGCCCACGTGGAGGACGCCGACGCGATACGCCTCGAGGCGGCGCGCCTCTACATTCGCGCGGGGCAAGAGGCCAATGCCCTGCGTGTGCTGGAAGTCGTGATGCGACCCAAGGGCCCAAGAAGTCGCGAGGCGCAAGCGGTGGCCGCCAAAGTCCGCGGCATCATCGGTGACTATGCGGCAGCGTTGCGAAGCTACGACGCGCTGCTCGGAAAGGACAAGCCAAAGGGCAAAGACGAACTCTTCTTCGAACAATCGGTCGCCGCGCTGCTGGCGGGGCAACCGGCGCGGGCCTTGGCCGCGCTCGACGTTTTAGTCCAAAACGAGCAGCGTGAGTCATTGCGTGCGCGCACGCAAGAACTGGCGGCGGTTGCCGCGCTCGAGGCCAATCGTAAAGACGACGCCATAGCGCGCTTCCGTGCCGTAATAACCCAATATCCATTTACGCTGGGGGCATGGTTGGCCAGCGAACGGTTGAAGCAGTTACAAGTGACTCCGCCGCTGTCGCCGATTCCGGCAGCCGCGGTCCCAGCGCCGCGGGCGTTCACTTTCGAGGTACCAAAAACGGTTGCTATACTGCACTCGCTAGGACTCGACGAATGGGCAGCCCGATCGCTCAGCGAGCAGGAGTCGTCGCTGCGCAGCCGCTACGGGGCGTCCGCGAGTGAGGTCTTTTGTGATGCCTATCAGCTTTTGGGAACAGCAGACCGGCGCTACGCGTGGTCGCGCGAAGCGGTCGGCAACCTGGATTTGACAAAGATTCCTGACACGACGTCACGCTGGCGCTGGGATTGTCGCTACCCGCGGCCCTATCCGGGCATCGTAGGCGCGGCGGATCAGGCGTGGCATCTGCCGACGGGACTTGCGTATGCTGTGATGCGGCAAGAATCGGGCTTTCGAGAGAAGGTGCAGTCTCCGGTCGGCGCGGTCGGGCTGACGCAGCTGATGCCGAATACGGCTCGGCAAGTCATCAAGGAATATGGGCAAGTGCCGGCATGCACTCAGAGCGATTTTCCCACGTTGGACGAGCCCCGTTGCAATATCGAGATTGGCGCCAGGTATTTGCACAAATTGATGGATCTGTTCGGCGGTCAGTTGCCGTTGGTCGTGCTCTCGTACAACGCCGGGCCTGAGGTGGTAAACCATTGGGTTTCCGACACGAATCCGATGCCGTTGGATCTGTTCCTGGCGAAAGTCCCATTTGCGGAGAGTCGCAACTACGTGCACCATGTCCTGACGAATTTCCTTGTCTATTCGTGGCTCGGGCAAGCACAGGGGCCCCCGCCGGCGCTAAACTGGACGCCTGTGGCTGCGGCATCGAATCATTCGGAGATGTACTAATGGGACTCCTCCCAGGCCCCTACCCAAACGACGGCGTGTCCAAACTCCGATGGCTGCGAATAGTGGTTCATAGGGACTTGCTGGCGTTCGGCAGGCGTGGGCTCGTCGCGTTGGCATGGTTGGTCAGTTCGAGCGCGCAGGCTCAAACGATGCTCGAGCAGGCCCGTATGCGCGGCGCTGCAACCGCGCAATCTTTTGACGATGATCCAATCAACGCGCTGCCGAAGGTTCCCTGGTCGCTCGAGACGAGCACCGTGGGCTTGCTTGGCATTGACGCCGGACTAGCGCGTTGGGGGGGCAGCTCGATGAACGAAAGGGATTTTGGCGTCGGACTTGCGGCTCAACTTCATCACTCGAAGTTGGAACAGCCACGCGTGCCGGGCTTGTGGGGGCAATCTTGGGCTGTCGCATTGAACCTGGATTTCGGCGCACAATCGCGCGGGGTCTTCGGTTTCGGAGATGCACTCGCCGAGTTTGGAACGCTCGCGACGCTCGCTGCGGCGGGTCACGCGGTGTACTTCAGATTCTCGGGTGAAATGTCCGCTTTCGGCGATTCGAAGAATTCAGTCGGGTCTGGCTTCGCAAGCATTCCCTTTGGGCTCAGGTTCAAGGCGAGCGGCTCAGCGCTTGAAGTGGGCGCGGTCCCGGCGCTTGGCTGGGTCAGCTTATTTCAAGACGCTCGTCAATTCACGACGGGTCCGCCATTTTTCGGCGGGCAGGCAAAGTGGCAAACCCATGCCAGTTGGTTGCAGGTGCAGCACTTGCGCGGCGTCAGCCCCGCGCAGGCCGCGGTGACGACGCTGCTTGCATGCGGCCACTCGGGGGTCGTTGCCCTGTGCGCCGAGGGCAGCTGGCTCGACTTGCACGACCTGGGCCAACGCGATGAAGCGCGGTTTGCGCGCGTCGGGTTTCGAATCGGATTGGGCAAATGGTCCAGCGAGACCGAACCAGCCATGCGCACGACGCCAACCCATCAATAATCCGCAACTCGCCTATGAGCTCGACTCGACAACGCGAAGCCGACCGGGCGTGGTCCATCGGCGGCCCAATGCGTGGCAAATGCATCGCGCAATTCGAGCTCGGCGAGCTTGCCTCGAAACGAGAACCCGAACTCCGGTTCTTGCGACACATCATCGGGATCGGCGTACAGTCTCCACGCAAACAAGCCCACGAACTCTGGTTGATCGACCGCTGCGGCAAGCAAGGCGCGGTACGCCAGCGCCTGGGCGCGTTCGTCAATGACGACGTTCGATAACGCTTCAGGCCACTCCCAGGGCCTTAGCGCGGGATCTTTGCGCGTCGTGTAACCGAATTCCGTAAACAGAAACGGCATATGCCAGCGATTCGCCAATTGGGCTGCGCGCTCGGCGACCCGCTTTGACTCTTGCAGCAATTCATTGAAGGGCGCGTCTGCGCGCGTCGCCAGTGGATAGAACGCATTGATGCCGATGACGTCGAGATCGCCCCAAATCACGGTGTCTTCGACGTCATCCCAGTTGGCTGCATAAGTCAGTGGCCCAGAATAGATGGCGCGCACACGCTTCAAGATCGGCTGAAACAGCGGGGCGCGATCGGTTGTCAACCAACGCCGCATTTCGACACCTACCGCCATCATGTTCAACATTCGACTGTTGCGCGACGCTGGCCCATGCCGTGACGAAGCCCTCGTAACTCTTGGCCCAGCGCGCCCAATCCGCGTCGCTGCCCGGATCGATGAAACCGCGCCATTCACCGCTTTCGACCCACAAGTGCGGCACCAGCAGCACTCGCAGCCCAGCCGCGTGAGCCTGCTCCACGGCGGCCACAACGGCCTTGCGGTTCTCGGCGAACGGTACCTCGAAACTCATCGCCACCCCGCTCGGGTGAATATCCAACACGCGTCCGAACGGTGTGAGGCTCACCCAATCAGCGCCCATGCGTTTGACCTCCCGCATGGATCGAGCGCATGCGGGGCTGCCGTAGCCGCGGCCCGGGTGAAGTTGATTCTCGATCGGGCCGATCGTAATCCCACGAATTGCACGCCCTAGCTGCAATCTCGATACTTCGCCACGCAGTGTGAGATCGCTTGTTGGTCGCGGCGGCACGGAACCGGCGGCTTGCCCCGCCGTCAAGTTCGTCACCAAGGCGAGTCGAGCCAACCCAAGTGCAATGCAGCCACGTCCGATGCTGCGACGTCGCAGCGGGGCACCCGCGTTCATCATGGGGATCAAACGGGTCTTGTGCCACATTCTAGGCTCCAACTCCGTAGAGGCGTGCCGCCAACGACGCCAACAGAGCGCTGTCGATGTCGGAGATTCGCGAGACGACATGCACAGCCCCGGCATGCATCAGGTCACGCTCTTGATAGCTATGCGCTACCGCCAGGCAAGGCATGTCCGCCGCGGTCGCCGCCTTGATTCCCGCAATGGAGTCTTCGACCGCCAGTACCCGACGAGCCACTTCGTCTCCAGCAACTTGCATCAACTTGCTTCGGCCTATGCGGTACCCTTCCGGATCGGGCTTGCAGGCACGCGTGTTTTCTGCCGAGACGACGAAGCGCACACTTTCCAAAACACCCAACATCCGCAGCCCAAGCTCAATCTCTTGCCGAAGGGCACCGGACACGATACCCACGACGGCACCCCTGCTCGCCAGCTGAGTCAACAGCGTGCCTGCCCCGGGGAATTGAATCAGTCCAAGCCTGGCGCGTCTCAGGTAGGCGGGTTTCTTCGCTTCCACGAGCGATCGGATGACGCTCGCGTCGAAAGCAATTTCGTTGTCATCGAGTATGGCTTGAAACGCGCCGACATCGTCAAAGCCTAGGTACTTCGATTGATAGTCGGCATCACTGACCGTAATACCGTACCGCGTCAGCACTTCCCGGAACGCGGCCAGGTGCACGCTCTCGTCGTTGACGAGCACGCCGTTGTAGTCGAACAAATAAGAGAGAAACGCCATTACTACGCGCCTCGGCTGCGTGGCCAGTGTCCGATTCATTGGGCGACGGCCCGAACTGGGTCACTGATATTGCATCCGGGGCTCCGGCGTGCCAGCGTCCGCGGGCCCTCGGAAATTGTTTGCACGGGGCCGCACGGAAGCGAATGAGCAAAGGCGATCTACTTGAAATGGAGGGCGTCATCCAAGATGCTCTCGGCGGCGGACAGTACAATGTCAGGGTCGATCAAGGCGGCGCACTGGTGCGCGCTCAACTGAGCGGTCGTATGCGGCGTCATCATATCCGTGTGCTCCCTGGCGATCGCGTTCGTGTGGCCGTGTCGCCATACGATCTTAGCCATGGGCTCATTGTCTACCGGGGCAAGTAGATTCACGCACCTGCAGGGTCCACGGTGACTCCCTGCCACCCAAGAACCATTGGTCTCGTCGCGCTGGCTGCAGCCTGTTTTGCGGCCGTGTCCTGTCATCGCGGCAAGAAGACCAGCTGTGACGATGCGGGTCCGCAGCCGTTGACGGTTGCGCCCGAGCCGAGTCCGTCGCTCCAAGTGTTGTATCTCCCTGATGGCGGTGACCGGGTGTTTGGCGACGGGAGAAGACCGCTGCCCGATGTACCGGCTCCGTTACCAAGTGCCGCACTCAATCCCGCCCGGAGCTGTCCGCCGGAAATGGTTGATGTGAAAGGACAGTTCTGTATCGATCGCTGGGAAGCGATTCTGGTGGACAGACGTTCGGGTCGGGAACTTTCCCCTTACTATTCGCCGATTCCCGAACGCGCCCAAAAGGCATTTTCTCTTTGGCAAGGCGAGCGTTCGAATCAGAGGTCGTCAGAAGCGCGCAGCATTGAGGTGCCGGAACTCGAATCATGGCAGCTTGGCCATGGCGTTGAACCGATGGCGGTCTCCAAACCCGGTCGGATACCAAGTGGTTATGTTGATGGCAACAGCGCAGCGCATGCGTGCGAGCGAGCTGGCAAACGATTGTGTCGCGCCGATGAGTGGACGGCCGCGTGCCGCGGACAACAAGATAGAACATTCCCATACGGAGATAGTTATGAACAGGGGGCCTGCAATGTGTTTCGCGAGGCGCATCCAGCGGTCATTTTGCACGGGGACGCATCGACGGGTCACCTCGATCCGCGCCTGAATCTCGTCCAGGGGCCCCAAGGTCCATTGCTGCGAAAGACAGGCGCCAGCCCGCGCTGCGCTAGCCCATGGGGCAACGACCGAATCTACGACATGGTCGGCAACCTTGACGAATGGGTCGATGACGGCGAGGGCGCGTTTCTTGGCGGGTTCTACGCGCGAGCGACCCGCGCGGGATGCGAGTCCCGCATCAGCGTACATCCGAAGGCATATGCTGATTACAGCTTAGGCGTACGGTGCTGCAAGTAGGCGAGCCCGAACTACGCCATTCGAGGTCCCGGCCCCACTTCGGGCTTGTTTTAGCCGCATTTTCAATCTGGATATCTATAGCTGAGCAATGGCCCCACCACGCTTAGCACGCTCTCACGCACGGCCGCATCGGTGAACACGGGCAAATTGCCTGGCACATGAACCGTCGGGATGCCCGCTTTCGAAAGCACGGACAGTGCAGGCAGTGCTTTGTCATGGAATTCCTGTAAGCGTGTTCGGATCTTCTCTTCCGTGTCATCCGATCGCAAGACGACCGGTGTACCGCAGACGGCGCAGTTGCCGTCCGGCGTCGGGGGCTTAAATTCCAAGTGGTAAACTTTGCCACAGTTCTTGTTCGGGCATATGCGACGGCCAATCGTACGCGCGACGATGGCTTCGTCCTCATTGTCCACGATCAATACGAAGTCCAGATTTGTGCCAACGCGCTTGGCAAGGTCCACCAAGAACTCGGATTGCTCAGGTGTCCGCGGGTAGCCATCCAATACGAGTCCTTTGCCCCCATCTGCCGCAAAGGCGGACTCAAACAGTGCATTGGTGATGTCGTCAGGCACGAATTTGCCCCGATCGACGAACTGCGCCGCCTTGAACCCGAGCACGGCTGATTCGACTTTCACGCCTGCAGCAGCCACTGCAGGTTCGAGGGCGGCCTCGATTTCGGCGTCGTTTGCCAATATGCCGTCTCGCCAAAGGTGGGAAGTGCTGACCTTGTCGCGGAGCTTGTTGTACGCGCCGAGGTACTCCCGAAAGATGTTGCCCGTCAACAATTGCTTGAGACTGTACTCAGCCAGGAGCACATCGATCCGCGGCTGTTTGCCTGCTCCGCTTTTGCCCGCCACTACAATGTTCTGAACTGTCACAGTTGCCTCCTGGATTGCCCGCCGAACGTTCCACATTTCTCTCGCAGGCGCCAGGCGGCAAACGCTCGTTTCGCAGGGTCGCTAAGAGGGCTTCAAAGCCGCCCAGAGTGAGAGACAGCGCGCTAGCGCCTCTGAAGTGTGCGGGTCCTTGAGGGCTACCAACAAGACCAAGACGCAAATAATCATCGCCAGCGGTCCAGCGCGTTTGGCAAAGTGTTCGAGCCTCGGAGTGTAACGCAAGAAACCACCCAACAGGCACATCGCGATGCCCAAGAGCCCATCCAAGATGCAAGCGAGGTAAGCCGGATGCGTTTTGGCGGACGAAAGAATTGCCACGAAACCATTTAGGCCCAGCAACAGTGACACGAATGTGCCGCCGTACAAGAGCACACGGCCGAACAAGCGCTGGCCGACGTCGCTTGACGACAGTGTACTGCGTGTTCGTGCCGCCAAAGCGAAACACCCAAGCAGTATGCCGAGCGACAGCACAGCGAAGGTCACGGCGCCCAGCGGACGATGATGCGTGTGAGCGTGAAGTGCTCCACCCAAGTATGCAAGTGGACCCACGGCAAACAAGATTCCGATGGGCACCATTTGTATCGCCGATGGCAACGGTCGCCCCATGCGCAACAACCCCGTACACACCGTGATGGCAATTCCCAGCAGCCCAGTGGCGGCAAGCCAGACAAGCAAACTCAGGGACACCGGACCATTGGCGCGTAGCGCGACAGGCCATGCCAATAGTGCCCCCGCGGGCAACCCGAACAGACCCGCCTCTCGCCACGCAGCCCACGCAGATAGGGGGAGCGCCGGGCGCTGCGCTTTGAGTCCGACGATCCGGTATCGGCGCGTAGACTTGGTGATAGAAAATGGAGTCATGAAACGCACTAAAGTTGTCGATTTTGAGCCAAGCTTTGGATACGTTGTCGTTTGGGCCGGGGCCCACAACTCTCATCAATGCAATTGCGCACAATGCTCCTTCGTGTCGAGTGCAGTCTGCGCGATGCGCTTGACGCTGGGCGCTACACCCTTGTCTGTCAACAACGGTGCTAGCAAATCCTTGAGGTTGCTGGGGTGAATGCGGCTCAATGCGGCAAGCGATACGCCGGCTAGCGCTCGCTGTTCGGCATCGAGCATCGGATCTTTCAGGGAGCGCGCCTGTTCGCTAAGTGCTGAGATGGAATTGGCGTTGCACAGCCAACCGAGCGCTCTGGCCGCCGACATTCGAACTGACAGGTGTTCATCGCGCTTTTGGAAGTGGTCCAAGATCTTCGAGGCTTGGCCGTACGATTGACGATGGCCCAACGCGTCGATCGCATGACTGCGCACCAACGGTGACGAGTCACTGAGCGCCTTGGCCAATTGCGCATCGGCTTCGCCATCGGGGGGCTGGGCTGCCAGGGCATCCGCCGCAGCGGATCTCACGATGGGCCATTCATCGTCCTGCATGCGTTCGACCAACGCGGCGCGCGCAAAGTCGGCAGCCCGTGAACTGAGCGCTTGGGCAGCTGCCTCGCGCACGCGCACCTCGGAATCTTGCAGTGCTTTCACGAGTTCGGCCCGAAACAGCCCAGGCAACTTGACGCCCCCGGCAGCCTGCATTCTGACAAATGGGCTCTGGTCCGACGTGATGGCCCGCGCTAGCCAATCACGCACGGCCGGGTTGCTGGCAGCCAAGTTCTGTGCCGTGCCAATCAACCGATAGCGATGGCGCCAGTCAATGCCCGCCTTAGCAGTCTGCATCATCATCGCAACCGACGCGGGCGCGAATTCCGAGACGCGCTGCTCGAGGGCCTGCAACAAATCGATGCGGGCATCCAACGTCAGGTCCTGCCGCGCAAAGTACTCACGGATTGTGGTGTTCGCATGCTCGCTTAGGGCGGCGCGCGCCAGCACTTCGCGCAGCGGCTTGCGCAGGCGTGTCGCCGTATCTAGCCGCGTCATGACAACGTTTATGGCGGCGTCGGGCGCGACTTCGCCCAACGCCTCCACGATAGCCAACAAAGACTTGCCGTTGGCCTTGGCGGCGACGGCAATCAACGTAGGTCTTGCTGCTTCACCGCAGCGCCGTAACCGATCGAGGGCATGCTTTTTTTGCTCCTCGTGTGCTCCCTGCAACGCCTTGACGTAGACCGGCGCCGCGTTGGCGCACGATGCGTGGTCGACGACATCCAATGCCACTCGGCGACCCCCTTCATCCAGCGATTCGAACTTCGCGTCTACGGCGTTAACCGCAGCGTCGCCGAAACCCGAAAGGACGCTACCGGCAGCCTCCGCACGCGGCCCTCCTCCAGCCAGAGCGCCCAGCAAGTTGTCGATATTGGCCGACTCGAACTCCGTCCTTACGTTCAACTCGGCAAATGTGACCTCCGACTTTGGAGACTCGCCGTAGGCCGTGTCGGTCACGAGCGCAACGCAGTCGGTCACGACGGGATGGCCAAGCGCGATCCTCCAATGCGCACCTGGAAGCTTCCAGGGGTCTTCGGCGAAACGAACCTTATAGACCTCATGAGTGGTTGCAAGCCACAGGGTTTCTGCGCCAACCGCGTTCGGGACCGAGCGATGCGCAGGCCTGACGACGAGGTCGAAGGCATTGATCGGAACGTCACTCCGGGCACGCATCACGATGAATTCGCCACGACCCGCGCCACCGCGATTCTCGGCCCAAGTGGTTTCCGGATCGCCGTCCGTCAGCGCGCTTGGCCAGCCAACTGCGCTCGACGCCCCAACGGCGCGCAACAGGCGCGCGTCCTTGCCCACGGTTGCAGGCGCCCCGGTGCCAGGTGAAGCCGCTGCGCCCATTGCAGAGTCGTCCTTGACGAGCTCCGCCACGATCGGCTGCGCCTTGTCTCGTTCCTGCACGCTCAAGCGCTGCACCTTGGCTGGCTTGAGTTCCAGAGAGCGAGGGTCCAATAGTTGGGGGCTGAGCAAAGCCTCGCGGTGGCACAAAGTGAGATCCTCGTGAAGATCCCCGACGAGAATGCGCCGGGCCTTGAAGTCATCGGTCACCTCGGTGATCTGAACCTGGCGTCCTTGTCGCAGCCCGGACTCGCCCGAAATATAGCCCGTTAGCCCCTCGAATATGACGCGCGGTTTTGTCTGACCCGGCACCGCGACGACAACGGCCTGCCACGCTTGATCCGACGACGAAGTCGGAACCCTGACGACAATCGCTGAGCGCTCCTCGCCGATCGGAACGACGATCAATTGTGACGCGGTGCGCTGTGACGCGGCTGAGGCCGGCACAGGCAGTTCCAAACCACCCTCGACGCCGCATTGCGGTGCGCCGCACACGACCGCCCGCAGCGCGCCCTGGGCGTCGAAGCCGACGGCCAGCTCACTCTGACCGCCGCCAGCGTGCGTCCGTGCAACGCTGGCGGACACGGATTCCATTTTCGATGGCGTGACGGCACGTGTGTTCGCGTCGCTCGGGGCCGCGTCGAGCGCGGCGGGTCGCGGCGCGACTGCTCGCGCGGAGGTGGAGGTGCCCGCGACCGCGCAAAGTATTGTGAGTGAACTCCACAGCAGGCCTTCTCGCATGGGCCGCATCCTGCCAGGCCAAATCCCTCGCGACAAGGGCTTGCGCCGGCTGGCACGGCAAGGCCTTGGCTACCGGGTCCTCAGTCCCGGCGGCGGCGCAAACAGCGCGATGGCGAGGGACTGTCGCGCGCTCACCTAGCCATGGGCCCTCGGACTCCGAGAGTTGGCTCGGTCACACCGATTCGAGCGCTGTTTCCGATTCGCTCTCTGCCGCCTCGACCAGACTGTGGCCAGCGAATGTCGAGCCGATGGCGTAGCCGGCCTCGCCGTGCAGATTGACGTCCAACCCTTCGCGCTCGACATCGGGCTCTACGCGAAGCCCGACCAGTGCGTCAACAAGCTTCAGTAGGCCAAAACTGGCGAGGCAGGACCAGGCGATACACACGACAACGGCAATCAGTTGGTGGCTGAAGAACGCTGAACCACCCGCGACGAGACCATCGGCACCCGCCGGGTTCCAAAGCTTCTGCGCGAATACGCCCAACAACAGCATACCCACCGTACCGCCGATGCCATGGACGCCGAATGCATCCAACGTGTCGTCATATCCAAGATGTTCCTTCAGCATGACCCCACCATAACAGATGAGCCCCGCTGCCAAACCGATTAGGAGGGCCGACATGGGCCCAACGAACCCGGCCGCGGGTGTCACCGTGGCGAGGCCCGCCACGAACCCGGATGCAAATCCCAGGCTGCTGCCTTTCTTGAGCCGAATCGAGTTGACGACGAGCCATGTCATCCCACCGGTTGCTGCCGCCAGTTGGGAATTGACCAATGCAAGCACTGCCGTGCCGTTGGCCCCAAGTGCACTGCCGCCGTTGAAGCCGAACCAACCGAACCACAGCAGGCCCGCACCAAGCAGCGTCATCGTCATGTTGTGCGGCATCGCCTTTTCACGCGGATATCCCAACCGCCCCCCAATGACGATGGCCACGATCAATGCGGACACGCCGGAACTGATGTGCACGACCGCGCCCCCGGCGAAATCCAAGGCGCCAAGGTTTGCTAGCCAGCCACCGGGTGCCCAAAGCCAGTGTGCCATCGGGTCATAAACGAGCGTGCTCCACAATAGCGTGAAGAGGACGAAGCCCTTGAAACTAATGCGCTCGGCATAGGCGCCCGAGATTAGTGCGGGCGTTATTGCAGCGAACATGAGCTGATACGCCATGAACAATAAGTGAGGAATCGTCATCCCTGCTCGCGGCTCAAGCCCCACGCCCATCAGCAAGCTGTGGTTCAATCCACCCACAATGCCGTGCACGTCTTGGCCAAATGCGAGAGAGTAGCCGAACAACACCCACTGCAGCGAAACGATGCCCAGGGCAACCAGCGTGTGCATGAACGTCGAGAGCACGTTCTTGGTGCGCACAAGGCCCCCGTAGAACAGGGCCAACCCAGGCATCATTAACAGAACGAGCGCTGTAGAAATTAGAATCCAACTCGTGTCACCGGTATCGATCTTGGGCATAGTCCCCCAGGGCTAGCTCGTGGTCATAGAAGCGTAAATGGTTGATTTCATGGATGTTTCATGTTACGTACACGAAAACTTTTAGAAAACTTGCGGAAATCGTGACGACTCAGTCGTGAAACAACCAGCCCGCCGTCTTGCATTGCACGACTGCAGCAAACACCAAGTTTCGCAGAAGTGGGGTCCAGGATCATGCCATACGCCGTGACGTTCCGATCTGCCCCAACGTGGGCACGCGGCGCCTTATGTAGGGGAGAGTCATCCTCTCGTTGCAGCCGCGAACTCGAAATGAATCTCGCTGTTGCTAGCGATCGCGAGGCACGAAACGTGTTTGGGCCGTTGCCCAAACAACCAATACAATCAAAGAGGCCCTTAATTTCCTTGACCCTGCCTGGCACCATGAAACATTTGAATGCTGGAGCACTCGTGTTGTCTGGCTGCAAATAGGCTCAATCGAGTGAAGCGGAGTTCTTAATCAGGACAAGTACCATGACCAGACAAGCCCAAATCTCCCAGTGCCGTTGGGTAGTACACCTGTCAGTTGCGGCTGCCGTGGCCCAGTTTGGCTGCTCACACGGCCCACCATCGCTTCCGGGCTACGCCACGGATTCTCAGGTCAAGAGTGGCACGGGCCCCATCGTAACTGGCACCACTTGCGCGGCTGATGGCGCTCAAGTCGAATGTGGCAATGTCGTTCGCGACACTCCTGACTACACGGTCTGCGCCATGGGATTGCGCACCTGCAATAGTGGCGTTTGGAGCAGCTGTGTTGCCACAGGTCAGCGGCAGATTAAGGGGCACCGCGAAGGCCTTACTGTCAACGGCGTAAACTCAAAGTGCACATTTGACAATCCCTGCGATCCGTTCTGCAATGAAATCGATGACGATCCCAACACGCTAATCCCTGGTGCGGATGCGGGCTACGTCGTTGACGCCGGCGTCTCATTGCAACTGACCCAGAGTGGCCAGGGGTCGTCGTCGTCTTCATGCACGTCGTTGAGTGTTACAGCCAGTTCCTCGACGCTGTCGGTCAGCAAGCTCAGCCCCGTTACGACCAGTCCCGCGCAGCTCACGGCTTCGGCGCAGTTGCAGCCGCCAAGCTGCTACCCGAAAGCCACGCCTGTGCTCTGGTCCATCGACCGCTCTGACATCGCGACCGTTAACGCCAGCGGCAAGTTGACGTTGATTACGCCAATCTCGACGCCCATTGTAGTAACGGGCCACTCCGGCAAGTTTACGGGCACCGTGACCGTGCAAGTCAATGTGAACGTTGCTGACAATTCCAAAGCGCCAAGCGACACGGTTTCGGGATTTGCCGGGACTCCAACCGCCGCGGACACGGTCAAATTGCTCTACCCTTATGCCCAGACGGTCTTGCCTCTGGGTTTGCCGGCACCCTTACTGCAGTGGGAACCAGGCACGACCGGGGCGGCCTTGGCCGTCAAGATATCGCTGCGATACCCGGCGTTGACGGGCGCCAACTTCAATTGGTCCGCCATCGTGCCCGAGAACTCGACCCTGCAGCTCGATCCGAGTGACTCGACCAATATGCTTGCGGCGGGTCCGCGCGCAACGGTCGACAGCGTCAACTCCGGCGTTTGGAAGCTGTTCGAACGCACTGCGCTCGGAAATGATGCCGCAATCGTGATCCAGCGGCTGACGGGAGCATCCCCTGGGATACTGCTCAACGAATTGTCTACGACCATCCACTTTGCTTCGAATCAGCTCAAAGGCACCGTCTATTACCACTCTTACGGAACGAATCTGGTCAAGAATTATGGGTATAGCTACCCCGATGGCATGACAACGGTGGCTCAGTTGTCACCGCCGCCGCCGCTTTCCACGGCATCCGCGCCTACGCAGTCGATTGGGGCCAATCAACTATTTGGCGCGGCGACCTTGATGATGAAACCGGGCGATACAGCGCCCACTGTTGCGGCCGGCTATACGACGAACGACACGACAGGCAAAGGTTGTCGTGTCTGCCACAACGCGTCTTCGACCGCGCAAACGCCTGTTCTATTGACGAACCTTTACCCGAATACGGACCGCACTTCGGCGATCTTCAGGCTTGGGGTGGATGCAGCGAACGCTGGCCTCGTCTTTCCCAACACACCCAATCTAGGAAAGTACTCCTGGGGTGCGGTGTATCCAGACGGCACCAAGATGCTTTCGAGCTCGGGGCCGGGTACTTCATTCCGCAACGTATCGCCACCCGGAGGTCTAGATGGCAGCGACGGCAGCGCTTTCACCAACGCGCTCTATTCGCTTGATCCGGCAACACTCGGCACAAAGATCACGACCCCCGGCATGCCGCCGGTTTCTGACTTTCATGCGGCGCTGCCGGCATTCTCGATCGATGGGAAGAAGGTTGCTTTCAATTACTACGCGGGCACCAATGCTTGCAAGAATACCAGCGGCGCAAATACCAGCGGCGATATGCACTCGCTTGCCACGATTGACTTCGATCCAACGGCAACCGCGTTTTCGAATTGCCGCGTTATTCTCACGGAAAGCGGCGCGTGCAACAGCAGCTATCCGTCAAATTCTCCATGCACGGACGTGTGGCCCACGTTCTTACCCACGACCAGCGGCGACTACGGCATAGTCTTCGAACGCGAAGTCGTTAACGATGGAAGCATCACCGGCCACAATTCGACTGACTTCGGCGGCACGCGCGCGGCTTGCGACTACTATCCTGGATCCTCGTCGTACAAGTGCACCGACAAGAACGCCGTCAATGACGGATCCAAGGGCGAATTGTGGCTTGTGACATCCAACGCCACTGCGCCGAAGATGGTTCGACTATCTGCTGCTAATGGAACCAACGCGAGCGGAACGTACATTCCCACGGGCACCAACAATCATACGGCCGCCATTGAGCCCGTGCTCAACTACGAACCCACGACTGCCCCGCAACTAATTGGCAACTACTACTGGGTTGCGTTTACGTCGCGCCGGCTCTACGGCAACGTAGCCACGGTCAATCCTTGGTGGAGCGACCCGAGGTGGTCTCCCATTGGCGGCCAGTACGGCCCGACGACGAAGAAGATATGGGTGTCTGCTGTCGACAGTGATGCCGTCACCAAAGCGGGTGCAGGTACCGACCCGAGCCATCCCCCCTTCTACTTGCCGGGACAAGAATTGCTCGCCGGTAATGCCAAGGCCTACTGGTCGATCCCAGCGTGCATCCAACCCAATTCGACGACATCTACGAACACGCTTTGCGATTCGAATCTCGATTGCTGCGGGGCCACGGCCTCGCCGGCAACCAGTATCTGTGCGCTCGACACACCCCTCACCGATCCGCCCGTACGGCATTGTATTCCGCTATCCACGACTAGCTGCATTGCTGACAACTCAACGACGCCATGCAATATTGACGCTCAATGCTGCAACAACGTTACGCTGGGGAGCCTTTGTGTGAATAGCAAGTGCCAGCCACCGCCGCCTGTCTTTGTGTACCAGGCGGCTCAATTCACCCGAGACTACCAAGCGACTTGTTCCAACGCGGCGCAGATGCCCGTATGGCGCGAATTGCAGTGGATGGGTAACATTCCCAGTGGTGCAAGTGTTGACTTCTCGGTGCAGACCGCGGATTCGGACGCTGACCTCGACAAGGCGCCGCCCCCGGTCCTAGTGCAATCCGCGACCTCGGCGAACTTGCTTGGATGGACGACATCGGACAAGACTGTAGATCAAGTGTTGCAGGATGCTAGCAAGCTGGATCTTAGTTATGCACCGAAGAACTTCATTCGCCTGACCATCAAGCTCAACCCGAGCGCCGACGGGCAATCGACGCCGACCATTACGGATTGGCGTCAATTGTACGACTGCAAAGACGCCGTGTGAGGTCGGTATGCCAATAGTACGACGCGCAATTCTCAGCATACTGTTCGTGTTGGCCTGCAGCAGCGAGTCATCCAAAGGAGATTCGCAGGGCGGTCAACCTAACCCCGCAACCGGGGGTCAAGACGACGCCCAGCATGACTCAGGCACCACCACCTCGGGCGGTGCGGGCGACTCTGCGGGCGGGCAATCCAGTTCCGATGCTGGCTCGTCCGCAACAGCCTCGGGTGGCGTTGGGGAAACTGCGGGCGGGCAGTCCAGCGCAAACGGAGGCTCGTCCACAACCGCCCAGGGCGGAATATCAGGTGGTGGAGTAAGCAGTGCGGCGGGTGGAGCGACACAAGGCGGTTCGAGCAACGCGACCGGCGGGCATCCGCAAGCAACCGGAGGTTTTTCGGCATCACCGGGTCTACCAAGCCAATGTTCACAAAACGCCAAAGCCGGCCAATCGCAATCGCTGTCGGGAATTACGCTCGATTCGGGCAGCCACTTTGCGGCCATCACTCCCGACGAACTGACTCTGATTTGGACGGTCCCTTCATCAACCGGGGTAACCGCGTTCGTCGCCGATCGCGCCACCAAGAGCGCAGTTTGGGGCACGCCGCAGAGCATCGTCTCTGTGCCGGCCGCGGACAATGTGGTTACGGTTACGCCGGATGGCTTGGTAATCGCCTATGTTGCTAGCTCAGATAGACGCTCGTTCGCGACCGCCAGTCGAACGGATCGCTCATCTTCCTTCCAGTTTCCGGATCCAAATAGCGGTCTAGACTTCACTGTCCAAAATACGTCCCCGGAATTGAATGCCGGGGACACCTATGCCTATCCCTTGTACGGACCGCACTTGACCAGCTTCTATTACGCCGTCAAAGCGGCAAACGGGGACCTGAGCTGGTACGTCGCCGGTCGCTTCGAGACCCAAGGGGTATTTACTGCCGGCGCACCATTGAGTTTCGTCAGCAAGCCCGCGGCGACGCTCGCGCTCAGTGGGGTTTCGAGTGACGAAAACACGCTTTTGTTCGTTGATACGGGAACAGCGCAAAGCAGCTGGTCATTTTACGACGAGGCCACACAGACATTCGGCGCTCTCGCGTCAATTGGCCAATTGGGTTACGTGCAACCCACTGAGTCTTGCACAAATCTATATGGCGGCGCCGCGGCCGGAAGTATCACGGTAACGCCGCTGCAATAGGCCAGTGGCCTAAAGATTCGTCGCATCTCGTTAGAACGTCCGCCCATTTCGCCGGCTGGCTGCGTTTGCCCTGCGCTCCGCTAGCGACTTCCATCCGCGGGACACAAGGACCAGGATTTCTCCAGCTCGTGATACAGCTTGGGGTTGCTGTGCTGCCAGAGGTCGTTGTACGTTGCGATGCCGGAAAAGGCTCCTACGAAACACGTGTGCACGGCCAGCGCCGCAAACCCCAAATGAACCCAGAAGCGCTGCTTGAAGGTTCCGCAGTAGTCTACGCGCCTGAGCAACCAGAACGCCGCCAAGAACGAAGCCATTAGAAAGCCACTGATGGCATCGCCCAAGTAACGCATGGATGCCTCCCACTGCCCGAGCGTAGGGTACATTGCCAACATGTTTGCCAATACGCAAAGCACCATCCATGTTTCAATCGCCGAAATGCGAGGAGTCGCGTACGAGTGCGTAGCGCTTGTGCGCGACCACAAGAACTTCAAGGGGCGCCAGACCCAGATTGCAAGGAGCCACGTGACGGCGGCAGTTGGGAACATTCCCGCAGCTCGCTCAAATGTTGCGTAACCGGAGGGCCAATGGATCAACTTCGACAAGGGCCTGTAGGTAGGCGCAATGACGAACGGGAACCGGCATGACCAGTCAACTCCCGCAAAAAGGTATGAAAAGATGTTCGGGAATATGTATTTTGATTCGCGGACGAACTTCTGACCCGTCACCTGATGATTGATGCCAAATTCGAAGACGGAATCGAACCTTGCGTGGTTGTACCAGGCATGGGCAACGACAAAACACGTCGCCGGGATGCCGAGTGCCAACAAGTACTTGAAGCCAAGCATCAACGAGCGTTCACCTCGGTACCACACCATGAACGCTGTGAACAATATGAACAGTGGAACGGGAACACACGATGAAACGTGCGAGCCCAAGGCTAGGCCCCAGCAGGTGCTTGCCACGACGAGCCACAGCATGCGCTTTGACTCCCGCATGATCCCCCAATAGGCCGCCAGCAGTCCCCCCACAAGAAAGCACTGCCCCGCCATCAGACTAGCTTCGTAGACATGCATTCTTGCGACGGTGAACGGTGTTGGGCTGGCCAAACCGAATGCCAGAATTGCCAACGCAACGACCCAGGGTCGCTGCCGAGTGCGAGAGTAGTTCGCGAATGAAACGATCAGTCCCGCACCAGCATAAAGCCTGCCGAGAGCGAAGTAATAACCTATCCACTGGTTGACGACCTCCTTGGTGGAGCCAATCAACACCTTGTACGCAAGCAAACACAAGGCGGGAACAGGGCCCCAATACATGTAGTAATGCTTCTTATACAGTGACGCGTCCCACAACCAAAGCGGCATGTTGACAACATCGAAGGGATTCCGCTTTGCAAGTAACTCGGGTTTTGGAATAACCGGGACATACAAGTGACCCTGCCGAAAGCCCTCGCACAATAGGTCATAGTAGTTGGTTGTCATGGCGAGCGGCCCGTACGTGCCCGCCGTTAGCTGAAACAAGTAGTAGGCGGTAAGCGCCAGCGACACCACTATCGCAACGACTATGTTCAAATAGTCGTTCTTCCGAAACCAAGGCATCTCAACCCACGCGGCCAGCATTGCTTTGGCCTGCTCGCGCACAGTTTATCCTCCTATCGACTCAAGAACGTTGATGCAACCACGTGCGGACCGTCACCCGCCCCGGAGAATGACACGCAGCTCGAAGGACGCAAGATTCGCGCGCGAGACGAAACGGACTCTGCCGGCCC
Organism: uncultured delta proteobacterium; assembly: GCA_963811985.1. Classification (GTDB taxonomy): domain Bacteria; phylum Myxococcota_A; class Polyangia; order Polyangiales; family Polyangiaceae; genus FEN-1139. Next base: position 273,702 of record CAWEUH010000025.1, on the reverse strand, counting down.
AAGGCTAATATTACTGCCGAAGACTTCAGAAAGCCCGCCTGAAAAGCCTGGTTGCGGCCGAAGTTTTGGAGAGCACCGGAGCGAAACATACTCGAGTATTTGAGCACCGGAGCGCAGCCAAAACACAGGCCCCGGCCAGTATCTACGGGCGTCGTGAGGGGAAGTTTTCGGCAGTAGTGCTAGAAAAGGCCGATCGGTCGCGCCTACGTCGTTCGCTTGTTCTCCAGTTCCTCCCATCGGGACGTCAATCGATCGACGTCCGCTTTGGCCGCTTCGAGCGCGACCCGCAATTCGCCTACGTCCTTGCCTCCTGCCGCGTAGGTCGCAGGGTCCGAAAGCCGCGCGGCCAACGTCGCAACGGCCTGCTCGGCAGCAGCGATGGCTGGCATGATGCCATCGAGCTCTCGAGCCTCGGCGAAACTCAGGCCTTTTGTTTTGACGGCACGCGAAACTTCGGTTCTCCCACTTCCACGCTGTGACGAACGTTCGCCCGTTGCCACAATGGGTGGCGGTCGATCGAGTTCTTGCAGACGCCTGTAGTTAGTGAAGTTGCCGGCGTGCACGGTCACCTTCGCCGCGCCCGTGGACCAAACCATCAACGAGGTGGCCACGCGGTCCAGCAACCAGCGATCGTGAGTCACGATGAGGACGGTTGCGCCACAATCCATCAACATCGCCTCGAGCGCGCCGAGCGTCGTCACATCGAGGTCGTTCGTGGGCTCGTCTAGCACCAGGAGGTTGGCGCTCTGGCGCAACATGCGCCCCAGCGCGACCCGCGCGCGCTCGCCGCCAGAGAGAGAACCCACCGGCTGCTGCGTCTCATGTCGCCCAAAGCCGAAGCGGTCAAGGTAAGCATACGGATCCACGGGTTGCCCAGCGATTTCGAGGCGCGTTTGATCGCCGATGATGTTCTCGAATACGCTCGCGGCATCGTTGAGATTTGCGCGCTGTTGATCGAGATAGGCAAGTTTCGTGTTCTTGCCGAGCGTGATCGACCCGGCATACGGCGGTACTTCGCCGAGCAATGTACGAAGGAACGTGGTTTTGCCGGCACCATTGGGCCCCACGATTCCCACTCGTTCACCCGCGACCAACGACCAATCGAACGGCTCGCATAGCCGCCGATCGCCGATACCGACGCTCAAGCCCCTCAGTTCGAGCACCGTCTTGCCAGCCCGCGCCACATCGACTGCCATCTGCACGGTTTGCTCGCGCTGCGGTCTGTCTGCCGAGAGCGCCGTCTGTGCCCGTTCCACGCGAGCGGCCTGCTTGGTCGTGCGCGCCTTGGGCTGGCGATGCAGCCATTCGAGTTCCCGGCGCAAGAAGTTCTGGCGGTTCTGTTCGGTGCGTGCCGCTAGCTCCTCGCGTTGCGCCTTTTGCTCCAGGTAACGGCCGTAGCCTCCTTCGAAGAAGTACAACTCCCCGTTGGCAATTTCCACCGTGCGAGTCGCGACTCGATCGAGCAAGTAGCGATCGTGCGTGATCAGTAGCAAAGCTCCCGAGTACTCCTGCACCAGGTACCGTTCGAGCCACTCAATTGTGTCCGCGTCCAAGTGGTTTGTCGGTTCGTCCAATATCGCCAGGTCGGGTCGTGCGATCAAAAGGCGCGCCAGCGCCACGCGCCGCTGCTCGCCTCCGCTTAGTTGAGACACACGCGCGTCCACGTGCCGGACCCCCAAAAAATCCAGAATCGAGCGGACACGGTGCCGTTGATCCCAACCACCCAATCGCTCGACGTCCTCGGCCGCGCTAGCTTGCGCTTGAATGAGTGCCTCCACGTCGCCGCGCTCGGTGGACAACGCATCGCTAGCGCGCCGGTGTCGCTCGACCGCCTCGACCCATGCCGACAGACCGCCCTCGACAACTTGCGCCGCCGTCTTGCCCGGTTCGAGCTGCGGCACTTGTTCAAGGACCAGAATGCGGCAGTTGCGTCGCCGCGATAGGTGACCCTGATCGGGACTGTCGAGCCCCGCCAGTATCCGCCCGAGAGTGCTCTTGCCGGCGCCATTGCGCCCGACGACACCGAGCCGATCAGCAGCGCGCACTGTCAGATCCGCCGAACGCAGCAAGACTTGTGTGCCGTAAGCTTTGGAAATTCCGTGGGCAGCGACAATCGGCATTGGGTAGGTGGGCCGCAGTGGGCCCTAGATTGACAAAAATATGGAGTTCCGCTACGGCCAAACGGGCAGCTTGAAGCTAATCATTCAAATCCCCTGCTATAACGAGAGTCAGCACCTTGCCGGCACCGTGGCTGATTTGCCCCGCAGTATCCCGGGCATATCTAGCATCGAAGTGCTCGTCATCGACGATGGCAGTACGGATGCAACGAGCGAAGTCGCCCGAACGTCGGGCGTACATCACGTCGTGCGGATTGCGCACAATCGTGGACTCGCCAACGCATTCATGACCGGCCTGGACGCAAGTATTCGGCTGGGCGCCGACATTATCGTCAACACGGACGCGGACAACCAATACTGCGCTAACGACATGGGTGCTTTGGTAACACCCATCCTACTCGGCCATGCGGACTTGGTGATTGGCGATCGAAAGCCAGGAACGTTGCTGCATTTTTCACCGATGAAGCGTTGGCTACAATGCGTGGGCACGCGCCTTGTGCGACACGCGTCCGCAACCAAGGTCGCCGACTCGACCAGTGGCTTTCGCGCGATGTCACGCCACGCAGCGGCGCACCTGTTCGTTCATAGCGGGTTTACGTACACGCTCGAGACCCTGATCCAAGCAGGGCGAGTGGGGCTGGCGATTCACAACGTGCCCGTGCGCACCAACCCGAACACTAGGGCGTCGCGGCTGTTCCGCTCAATTCCCGACTATTTACGCCGCGCCGGCCCGGTCATCTTCAGGGCTTATGCCATGTACCGCCCAGTCCAAACATTCGCTGCGCTCGCCATGGCGTTGCTGATGCTGGGTCTCGGCGGAATCGGACGCTTTTTTTACTTCTGGGTCAAGAACCCGGCATACAGTGGGCATACTCAATCACTCGTCGTCGGCGTCGGTTGCATCATCGTCGCATTCCTTGTGGGCCTATTGGCGTTGCTCAGCGAATTGCTGGCGGCCAATCGAAGGTTGTTGGAAGAAGTGCTGCGTCGCGTGCGGCTGCTCGAAGCCAACGTGGTGCCTGACAGTCAATCGTCCCTGCGTATCGAGTCTACCGGGGCTAGGCCTTGGCTACCGAATGCACCCTCATGAGCGGTCGGCAACCATCCGTCATTGTGGGGAATGTCTACGACAAGTATGCAACGAGCAACCCGATTGCACGTTGGCTGATGCAGGGCTTTCTGGGTGCAGTATCAGAACTTTATCTGAGTGTGCGCCCGCGGCGAGTGCTTGAAGTCGGTTGCGGCGAGGGTCACTTGGCGCAACATCTTATAAGTCTCTCGCATAGCCCTGACACCTTTCATGCCTGCGACGTGAGTCTGGAAGCTTTGGCACCTGGTCTCGATTCGCGTCTTACGTTTTTGGCCGCTGATGTGTACGATCTGCCATTCACCGATTCGAGTTTCGATCTGGTCGTATGCTGCGAGGTCTTGGAACATCTTGAATTCCCTGATCGAGCGCTTTCCGAGATTGGTCGCGTAGCCGCTAGGGACCTCCTAATCAGCACCCCTCGAGAACCGCTGTGGCGTAGCCTGAACCTGTTGCGCGGCAAGTACTGGCGAGACCTAGGCAATACCCCCGGTCACGTCCAACACTTCAGCCAATCGGGCCTGCTGCGCCGGATCAGCACCGTTGTTGACGTACGCGAAGTGCGTGCCCCCATGCCTTGGACAATCGTCATGGGCCGCGTGCGACGGATGGTTGCGTAGCCTCACCGACCCTGCAAATCAAACTGCTCGAGATGGTATTCTCGTCGTGCCACGAATTCGATGCGGCGCATATAGCGTCGCTCAGCCTCTTGAACGGCTGCCTTCTCTTCCAATTGCAGCAAATCGACGACTGCGGGGTGCGCATTGACCACGACGTTATAACCCTTCAGGTTGTGCCGTTCACGGCGAATCTGCCGCAAGATCTCATAGGCGACAGTCGTTCGAGATTGGATCTGTCCCGTGCCATCGCAGTAGAAGCAAGGCTCGTGCAACATACGAGTCAGGCTTTCGCGTGTGCGTTTGCGAGTCATCTCGATCAAGCCCAATTCGCTGATGCGATTGATGGTCGTCTTAGCCTTGTCCTTTGCCAGAGCTTGCTCGAGAGCCCGCCAAACGGCTTCCCGATTCGAAGATTGATCCATGTCGATCAAGTCTAAAATGACCAGCCCTCCAATATTGCGTAGTCGCAGTTGGTAGGCAATTTCGGCAACCGCCTCCAGGTTGGTCTTCAGCGCCGTCTCTTCAAGGTCCTTGCTGCCTTTGCCCACGTATCGGCCCGTATTTACGTCGATGGCAGTCAACGCTTCCGCTTGATCAATGACCAGATAGCCGCCACTCGCCAGCGGCACTTTTCGACCTAAAGCTCGCCCAATCTCATCCTCGATGCCATAGGCGTCGAAGACGGGTTCATCGCCGGTGTAAAGTTCAATGTCCTTGACGCGTGCCGGCAAGAACATTCCGACGAATTGCACGAGGCGCGCATGCTGTTCACGGTCGTCAATAATGATTCTTTCAACCGAATCAGTGAACAGATCGCGTGCCGTCTTGAGAACCAAGTCAAGCTCGGCGTATAAGGTTGCCGGTGCCTTGGCACTTTGCTTCGTGCGCGATACTTCCTTCCACAAGGCAATGAGATACCCGATGTCGGTCTTCAGGCCCTTCTTGGTCAATCCTTCCCCGACTGTTCGAACAATAAGGCCGCCTGACTCGGGTTTGAGTGATTCCATGACCTGGCGCAGGCGCTGCCGCTCTTTTGCGGAACCAATTCGTTTTGATATGCCGATGTGATCGACGGTTGGTAGGTAGACTACATGACGTCCCGGCAGCGCGACGTGACTCGTGACGCGCGCCCCCTTGGTACCGATCGGCTCCTTGGACACCTGAACGATGACTTCGTCACCTTCCCTAACGACCTCTGCGATGGGGATGGCGCGCGCGGTGCGAGAAGCCAGCACCCGGCTGCGCTTGTCGCGTCCAATCTCGCGAGCGCCGGGTCTTGCGGTACCGTTTAGGTTGACTGATTTGCGAGTCTCGAATGATGGTTCGTCACGGTACCGGCCGTTCCGGCCGCGTCGTTGACGCCTTCGATTTCGGCTTTCCGACGCGGTGACCGACTTCGCCTGAAGAGGCACGGGTGACGATGGCTCGTTGTCGGCAGAATCCTCGCCGTTCATCTCCTCTTCAACAGCTGGGCTGGAAGAGTCGTCTGCAAGCGCCGGGCTTGCGTTCTCGACAACTGAGTTCGCCTCCAAATCGGACGAAGTGGGTTCCGGCGACGAACTGATCTCGACATCGTCGGCATCAAGACCGTCGGTCGAATCGATCGATGATTCGGTAATACTGTCTTCTTCGTCATCGGACGCATCGGACGGTCCGAAGACTTCTCCGGCTGCTTCGTTGACGGCGGGCCCCACCTCGCGGTGTTCATCCTTGTCCAGATAGGCTTCAAAGTCATCGGGACGAATCAGGTCCTCGACATGTAAAAACGCCGCTCGCTCCATGCCGACGTCTATGAATGCCGCCTGCATTCCAGGCAGCACACGCGTCACACGGCCGAGTATGATATTGCCGACGCTGCCGCGGACTGCGGCGCGTTCTAGATGCAATTCAGCGATGACACCGTTTTCAATAAGGCAAACACGCGTTTCTCGAATGTCGCAATTGATGACAAGAGTGTTTCGGGCCATGTGCTCCGCGTAGGGCAGGGCGTCCATCCGCGGCGAGGCCGTCGTGCCCTCGGGCTCCTCGACCATTCACGTAGTCGAACAGGAGGAGCGACCAGAAGCTGGGCGAGGCCTCAAGCGGGATAGGACGCAGGAAGGTCATACTTTGGTAGCTCCAAAGTAGTTGAACTCCCGAGGCCGTGCCAGCCAGATTGACCCCAACAGCCCAGCTCATGCATGCTGGGTCAGTGTCCAAGTCCTACCTCGTCATTGACATTGAAACGATCCTAGACCCCGAACTCCCAATAGAAGAATCGAGTGATGTCGAGAGGTTACCAGCACCGCCGCATCACAAGGTCATCGTCGTCGGTGCACTTTGGCTCGATGAAGTGCATCAGCCTCGAAAGCTGGGTGTCATTGGAGAAACGAAGGAAGAGCCTGAAATACTTAGTGATTTCGCTAAGTTCATGGAAGAAAGGCGACCAACGATTGTCACCTGGAACGGCCGATCGTTCGATATGCCCGTAATTGCAGCTCGGTGCCTGCGTCACGGCGTGGCGTTGCGCCACTACTATTCCAACAAAGACGTGCGGTATCGATTCTCCCCGGAAGGGCACCTGGATCTGATGGACTACCTGGCTGACTTTGGAGCCGCGAAACCGGCAAAACTCGACATCATGGCCAAGCTCATCGGCATGCCGGGCAAGGTTGGGCTGGCCGGCAAAGACGTTGGCCCGTTTGTCCACGCCGGGAAAATCCAGGAAGTACGCGACTACTGTCTGTGCGACGTGATCCAGACGGCGGCGGTGTTCCTGAGGGTTGAGTTGTTGCGAGGCGAACTGGAACGTACAACGTACCTGCAAGCCATGACCGGGCTAATTTCTATGCTTCAGAACGACCCGCGGGTCGCTGCTATTGCCACCGGAATTGACGAGAATCGATTGTTGCTTCGGGACAGCGGGACAGATCCCTGACTCGCAGGCCGCGCTCGCTCGCCGCTTGGATTGCGCACGCGGCGCGCCTTTGGTATGCACGTCGTCCTATGTTGGTGACGCTTCGAAAGGCACGCAAGCAGCGCGAGCGGGACCGTTGCGCGCGCAAGAACGCCAAGCACAGAGCAAAGAACCGAAAGCGTCGTTTGAGACTAGCGGGCGAGCGATAATCTCGCGCGGACGGTTCAATTACGAAGTTTCTCAATCGCCAGAGCGAGTTGACCCGCATCGGAGAAACGATCGTCTGGGTTCTTGGCTAGGCAACGCATGACGAGCGCGTCCACTTCGGGCGGCACCGTGACGCCGTCCAACGTACTCAACGGCTTGGGCGGCGTATTCACGTGTGCCATCAACAACTCGGTCGGGTTTGCGCCCCGGAATGGCGGATGACCCGCAATCATGCAGTATAGGACTGCTCCCATGCCATAGACGTCAGAGCGGGCATCCATGGGGCGCCCGCCGGCCGCCTCGGGTGACATATAGGTGGGTGTTCCAAAGATTGCTCCTGTACGAGTCAGCGTAACGTTGGCTGCCTCATGCGACAATTTGGCTATTCCAAAGTCTAGGACCTTGACGAAGTCAGATTCACCGCCGGCTTGCGTGACGAAGATGTTTTCCGGTTTGACATCTCGATGAATGATTCCCTGACTATGCGCCTCAGCCAAGGCCCGCGTCGCTTGATGTGCGATGTACAACGCGCGACCGACATCTAGTTTGTCTTTCGAGTTGACTAGTTCATACAACGTTTGACCTTCGAGCAATTCCATCGCGTAGTACCAAAGGCCGTCCTCGGTAACACCGTAATCGAACACTCGAACGGTGTTGGGATGTGTCAGACGACACATAGCAGCCACTTCCTGTTCGAATCGTTGAACCACTTCGGGATTCGCGTCTTGGTCGGGTCTGAGTATCTTGAGCGCGACATTGCCTTGAAGCCCACTGTGGTACGCTTCCCAGACCTCGCCCATTCCACCTTTTCCAATGTTCCGCTTGAGACGGTACTTTCCAATGCTGCGCGCTTCAAACAACTGCCGTCGAATTGCCCAAGCACCGTGCCCGCCCCAAATGCAAAGGCTTCCGGAAACGAAAGACACAAATACATTCTGTACGAAGATGCTCAGGTCGCTTCGGTTGGCAAACTGGGCGCTGACTTGGGGCGAAAGGACCGCAGTCGCCAACATGAAGAGCGGGTACACGCTAAGCGGGACGCCTATAATAAGCAGGCCTCGCTGCCATGGTGCCGCCAACACGGAAGCGCGGGCAATGAGCGCCACGAGAACGCCGATCACGTATCGACTCGAGATGCCGCCATACTCGAGGCACATCAGGCTGATTCCCGTGTGAACGATAGAGAATATCCCAATATCCAGCGCCAGAAATGACTTGCGAGTAAAACCGCGCGGACTGCGCAGTCGTAAGAATGCCAAGCTGATTGGAACCAACCCGGCGAGACGAATACCCCAATAGATCGAGAGCCTACCCTTGCCTCCAATCGAGACTACCATCCAATCTTGCAGAGCGAACACGAGCCAAGCAAGAGCACCAACCAGGCTAAGCCAGCGGAGTCGCAGCACATCGCTAACCAGCTCTTCGTGCTCGATCCGCGCCTTTTGGTCGAGCGCGGTTCTCATTCCAGTTCGGGTAGACACCTCGACGTTGGAAGGGGTGGCCGGTGTGGGCCCGAGACTCCGTGGGGGAACCTGTTCCCCGAGGCTATGCTCCGTAACCAATGGTTCCATTTCAGATTCGGCTCATCAGTGGCTCATGCTACAGACCGTACCCGCGTTGACGACTCAGGTCCACTCAGTTTGCTGAAAATCTACGGCCAAAATCTACGTTAGACCTCATGATAATGCCGCTATTGCCCCCCAACCAAAGGTTACGGTCTGCATCTCCACCCCGACCGTTTCACGTCATCTTGGTCCAACCTGAGATTCCACCCAACACCGGCAACATTGCTAGGCTCTGCGCCGCGACGGGCTGCGCACTACATTTGGTAAAACCATTGGGGTTTCGCATTGATGACCACGCGGTGCGTCGTGCCGGGCTCGACTATTGGCCACTGGTGGAGGTTCACGTACACGAAACCTTCGATGATGCGGAGTTCGCGGCGGCTACCCTGTGCCGCGACGATCATGGGAGGCATCCACAGTCTTGGTTGTTCAGTGGACGCGCGCCGCGCAACCTGTTTCATACAAAGATGGGCGTGGGTGACGCGCTAGTCTTTGGGCGCGAGAGCGTGGGCCTTGACGAGAGCCTCCTGGACGCTCGAGCGGACAACACGGTTGCCATTCCAACGTCAGGTCCCGTTCGCAGCCTGAATCTTTCCAATTCCGTGGCCGTGGCCGTTTATGAATCGTTGCGACAAAATGCGTTAATGAATGTTGCCGTGCCCGGTTCATTGCGCCCCATTTAGAGCAACGTTGAGCCCGTGGTTCTGCGCAAGCCCGCAGTGGCGGCAAATCTACCGCTTGAAGAACCTGCTGAGCACCCCGGTCTTCGGCGCAACGCTGTGGGGTCGTGCATGTGTCGGTGACGGCGTTGTCGACGGGCGAGCGGGGTGTTGTGGGTCCGATGGGCGTCTGGACGCCCGAGGGACAGGCGAACTCTGTCGCGTGCCTGCCGAGCCGGCGGGCGGCGCCGACTCTTGCCCCTTGCGCCGCATTTCCCAGAGGCGAATCTCTCGCTGGGCCTCGATGTGGTGAGGGTTCTTCGACACGACAATTCTGTAGTCGGCTAACGCTTCGCGTTGCCGGCCAAGTCGCGCAAGCACCTGGCCACGGTAGAAATGGATCTTCTCATTCTCAGGCGACATCTTAAGCGACTGATTGAGGCGATCCAAAATCTGAGGCAGTTGTTGTTCCGAATCAGGCTTGTTCGCCTGAATCCAGGCGAGAAGCGCCAGATAGTCAGCTTGCGACGGATCACTCTCGTGTGCACGCCTAGCTTCCAACTCCGCGGCGGCTAGCATCCGCTTCTTGAACAGCACCTCAGCCTTCTGAAAACTTGTAGCTGCGTGAACTACAGTCAAGATTTGTTCTTGCTCATCGTCGATAGCAGACGATCCGTTCGCCAGTTGCCGATCGTACTGCATTCGTTTGGCTTGATCGGAAAGCGTTTGCTGTGCTTCGGTGAGCCGGAAGAAAAAACGACCGCTTGCGTCCCGCATGTCAGCTAGTTCTGCGCCCAATTTGTCGGGATGATATTGCTTTGCTAGCTGAAAGAACGCCGCCAAGACTTGATCTTTGGTCGCATCACGTTCAACGCCCAACAATTGGTAGAAATCCTTTGGTTCATACGATTGCAACAGCGCCTGCAAATGGCGGCGCTTTTCTAGGGCTGCTTGACTTTGCTGTGCCGCAGCAACATTCGGACCTGCAGTGGCTGGTTTCTGAGCGCTTGGCTTCGTTTCGATCGGCGAAGCTGCCGCTCGTGAAGAAATGGCCACAGGTCGAGAAATGCGAGCCATGCGTTCTTCGAGCAAGTCATGGATGCGTTCAAACGATAACCCTATCCCCATCGGTTTGGCGCCATTGCCAAGATCAAACTGACGAGTCAGAGCCAGCACGTACACGGCACGCTGCAAGACGGCCACGGGCAGCACGTTGAGCTTGGCCAAGTCGCTGAATGGCTGCGGCTGCACCTTCAGCAGGTCGAGCACAGCGCATTCGGCTGTGTCAAAGCCGAACTTCTCGAGGACTGCTTCTGAGTGAACCCTCAAAACCTGCGAGGTTGCACGCGCAATCAAACTGGAAAATGCGGTGGATTCCGGCATGTCGCGAGCCAATTGCCAAACTGCGCGCAGCGGCGATATGGGTGTGCCATTGCCCGCCCAGCGAGAGAGAAAATCCTGCCCCGCATAGAGCCCGTAGACGCAGGTCTCTGGTAGCGTGCACGCCCAGGCAAGCTTGCGAAGCATTTGGACGCGCAACCCGCGACTCACAATGTCGGCGCTCAGCACCCCGGCCTGCGCGAGATACTCCCCGTGCAGTTTGCCTGCTGCTGCCGCCTCCCTGAAGGTCTCTTCGCATTGTGACTGTTCAATCCAGCCGAGTTCTGCAAGGACTGAACCCAATGTAACGACTGATTCCGCCGTCCGGAACTTCACAGGGATCCCCCGCTCGAACCACAAGGCGCTTCGCGCCCCCTGAGGTGTTTCGAGGACTAGGGTCCCGGAAGACCCGTGGTCCAAAGCGGACACGAGCAGGTGAAGAAATGGGCTTTTTTCCAACGTGCCCGCGGTTGACGGCGCCATTTTTGTCATCGCACGACGAGCTAACGGTAGCAGAATCGCAATATGCCCGATGCCCGGAAATGCCACGACCGATCGGCCAGATTCTGGTTGCATTGCGTTCGTCGGCGTCCGTGCGACGCTAGTCCGTCAATCTGCTGTGACCGCATTCGCCGTCTAACAGTGTCGTATGTTGTCTGGATGCCCCTATAATTAATGGCACTCCTCCCAGCCGGTGAAGCCGTGCTCGCTATGCCGACCCAGTGCGTCGGTGACCTGTACGCCCAAACAACGGCGTTCCCGAAACTTGACTCAAGATCGCTGAGTTTCGCGCGTTAAGGTCGCTAACGGCAATTGCAAGTCTTCACTCGACCTCTATTGGACAAAAGCTGCCACACCTCGTGGCGCGGTGTGCGGATGTCCGCTCGCCGCTTCGAACATTTTGACATCTACATCGCATGAGAAAATCCTCAGTGGACCCGACGAACGCTCAAGGCAACAGATACTGCAGAGTAGGCCGGCCATTAGGGATGTGTCGGTAGGGGGTGTGGGAGGACGTTCCGTCGAGCATCCCTTGCTCCGCTTCAGTCACCGGCAAATGTTACACTTCGTCCTGAACCTGCACGACAGGAAGACCACAACGCCGCCCATTGCTTGTGGCGCTTTGGCCATGCGCGCCCCGTATTGCTCACTGATGCTGATACGAATTGGAAAGCAGGAATGATTCTGTGAGTGCACGTACTCAGACTCCCGAGTTCGCCCCGACGTGTCCTGCGGTTGGCGAACTAGTCAACGGAAAGTACCGAGTGGATGGCGTGGCCGGTTCTGGTGGCATGGGAGTGGTTGTTTCCGCGCGGCATGAAGAGTTGGGTCATCAAGTTGCCATCAAGTTTCTGTCTTCAGACGAGGCAGACACCAATGCTGCAGTGGAGCGCTTCCTGCGGGAGGGTCGCGTCATTGCCTCGCTGCGGAGCGATCATGTTGTGAGAATCTACGACGTGGGCCGGCTGGAATCAGGCGTCCCCTTCATGGTCATGGAGCTGCTCCGTGGACAGGACCTAAGCGCGGTGGTCTCCCAGGGTGGCATTGTTAGCGTCGAACAGGCGGTCGATTGGATACTACAGGCGACCAGCGCTATTGCTGAAGCTCATGAGCGGGGCATCATCCATCGTGATCTCAAGCCGTCTAACCTGTTCTTGACCCAGCGCAGTGACGGGACTGATTGCGTGAAGGTTCTGGATTTCGGGATATCCAAGCGCATTGCACTTCAAGATCCTGCCCAGCTCGACGGACATCTCACCGCGACTCGGCAGGTCGTTGGTTCTCCAGCGTACATGTCACCAGAACAGGTCCGCAATGCTAAAGGCATCGATCATCGCGTCAACATTTGGGCCCTCGGAATGACATTGTACGAGCTGCTCGCCGGGCGGACCGCATTCGACGCCGACACGTTTCCGGGGGTTTGTGCGGCCATTGTAACCGACACGCCTCCGCCGTTGCGCGAATTAGCTCCGCACGTCCCGCAGGGGCTCGAGGACGTTGTCATGCGTTGTCTCGAGAAAGACCCCGCCAAGCGATTTGCGTCGGTTACCGCGTTGGCAAGTGCATTGCGCCCTTATGGATCACCCCTTGCAGCAAGCACGGCGCGCGCGCTCGTGACAAGTGTCCAAATGTCTGCCGGGAGTGGTGAGAATTCTTCAACGCTGGTCTCATCGCAGACGCCAAGTCAAGCTCGCGCCGCGGCTGCCGCGCAGCAGAACAGCGTCGTCATAGATCGGACGATGAATTCGCCCGTACTCAAGGCCATACCGGTTGCAGAAGTCCACCAGAGCGCAGCCCGCCAGCGCCATTCGACGCGATGGGGTTGGTTCGTGCTGGCTCTTGCTGGATTTGGTGCCGCAGCCACTTGGAAAGTCTCGCATTCGAGATTGTCCCTGCGGGCTCCAACGCCAGCCGCCAAGTCAGATCTCGCGCAGAACCCCGCAGTAGCGTCGGCGGCGACGTTAGATACTGCGGGGTTCGGCGCGCGAATCGTCATCACGTTTGAGTCATCGCCGTCGGAGGCGAAGGTCTGGGATGGGTCAGCATTGCTGGGGACTACGCCGCTGAAGTTCTCGGTCGAACGATCAAGCCTACGAGCTGCGCCACGGAAGTTCGTACTGCAAAAGGAAGGGTACGAGCCATTTGTTACCATTCAAGCAGAGACATCGCACGATGTGGTCATCAGCGCACAACTGACCGCCAACCCAGCGGCAGACTCTAGTTCCCCAGGGGCTGTATCGCCAAAGAAGGCCACGAATACTGCGGGGGCGCCACGATCGAATCGAATATCACCCCGGTCTGATACCGCGATCGGAAACTCAGGCGCGCCCTCGGACATAAGGACGCGACGGTAGTCGCAAGTTTTCGATCTGCGGGCGAGCGGCGAAAATGCCGCTGAGAACCACGGCAAGAGTCGAAAATTGACACGGTTGGTGCGGGTCTCGGGTAGCATGCTGCAGGCTCGCGATGTGGCGCATTTCAATTGCCCTGGTTTTCCTACTGTGCCTTCAAGCGCACCCGGCGCTTGCCGACGATCTCGCCGACGAAGCCGATCTACAATTCGAGTTGGGCGCGACCTGCTATCGTAAGGGCGATTATCGCGGTGCGCTGGAACATTTTCTTGCTTCAAACCGTCTGGTGCCCAACGCCAATGTTGCCTTCAACGTTGCCCGAACCTATGAGCGGCTTGACCAATATCCGGAAGCCTACCGTGCCTACAACGCAGCCCTCAACGCTGAGGTCAATTCCGAATCGCGAAGGACTATTCAACAGGAACTTGCCAGAATTCGCCCTCACGTTGCACTGCTGGAAATCACATCCGATCCTCCGGGGGCCACTATCTACCTCGATCGAAAGGATCTCGGGCCGCGGGGCACCACACCACGCGTCTTGGCTCTGACCCCGGGTCACTACCGCGTCATAGCCGAATTGGCAGGACACAGCCCCTCGGTTATGGAGACTGACATCGCGGAAAAGGGCCGCACTTCCAAACTCACGCTCAATCTCGTTCCGATGAGAGGCAGACTAATCCTTCGGGGCGATCCTTCGATTCGGGCGCAGGCTGCTGTCAATCAGCCTCGAAACAACTGTGTACTGCCCTGCGAGCTCGACTTGCCCGTCGGAGAGCAGTCCATCGTCTTTACGCGACCAGGATTCATTCCGGCGAAAGTCGTGGTGGCCATCGATGCCGATCGCGTACGCGACCTGCAGCCCGAGCTTGCTCCGTTGCAGGGCAGTCTTGTCGTGCGAACGGACGAACCGGGGGCTCGCATCGAGGTTGACGACCGACTTATCGGGTTTTCTCCCAGCCTAACCAACATCACCGCAGGCCCACACCAACTGACCATTTCGTTGGCTGGCTATCGAAGCGAAAAAAAGCAGGTTGTAATCTTGCCCGATCGCGAAACGCGGCTTGAGTTGGTGCTGACGCGCGATGACAGCGTCAATGCGGCATCGCGGCGCACACAATCCGTCGATGAAGCACCGAGCAGCGTCAGCTTGGTGACCAACCAAGAAATAGCCGGCTTGGCCTATCCGACGATCGCCGAAGCACTAAGGGGCCGTCCGGGCGTGTATCTGTCCGACGATCGCGCCTACGTGAGCATCGGGATTCGAGGCCTAGGCCGCCTCGGTAGCTACGGCAACCGAGTACTTGTGCTGCAGGACGGTATGGCGACCAACGACAACTGGATTGGCTCCGCGTACGTTGGCTATGACGCCATGACTGATTTGGGTGACGTTGACCGAATTGAGCTAGTGCGCGGTCCGGGTTCAGTCGTGTACGGCACGTCCGCCTTTTCGGGCGTTGTCAATGTTGTTACGCGGGGTGTTACTCGTAACTCGGTCGAAACGGCGGTCGATTCCAGCTACGCCAACGTCACGCGCGCCCGCACGCGCGGCGATCTAGTGTTGGGTCCCAGCACGACGCTTTGGACCAGTGTCGCGGCGGCGAAAAGTCAAGGGTCAGACTTCTTCATTCCTGAGTATTCCAGTGTAACGCCTCCCAACGGGTCGCCGGGCGTGGCAAGAGATGTCGATGGTTTCCAAGCGGGTACGATGCGCGGACGCTTGGAATCCAAGTGGTTCTCCGCGTCTTGGTTCCTCCACAGTCATAACAAGCACTACCCGGGCGCGCAGTTCGAGACCCTATTTGGCGATCCGCGCGCGGAACAGCGCGACACACGCGGATTTGTGGAGCTCAAGGCTGACCCGTATCTATCCAAGACCCTGTCATCGCTTTCTCGCGTCTACGTCAATCGGTACACCTTTTCAGGGCAATATCCCCACGAACAGAGCAATGGAGGTTTCGAAGTAGACACATTTCACGGACACTGGGCAGGTGCGGAGCAACGTTTGACCTACCACCTGACCCGGCGAACCACAGTTGCCTGGGGCGGTGAGTTTCAATGGCACTTCGATGTTGCGGAAACCACGCACACCAACGAAGGCTTTGTCCTATATGATGCCGGTCAGCGACAAAAGCCCTTTACCGTCGCCGCTTCATACCTGTCGCTCGACGGTGAGGTGTCGCGCACTATGAATGTGTCCTTGGGAACCCGCCTCGACCACTACTCTACGTTCGGCAGTTCTGCGAATCCTCGGCTCGCAATCATGGTGAAGCCTTGGGACAAGGGCAATTTCAAGTTCATCGCAGGACGTGCTTTCAGGGCTCCCAGCGTATACGAACTCTACTACAACGATGGCGGAGCCACACAAGTTGCCAACCCATTGCTCAAGCCAGAGACCATCTATTCTGCGGAAGTTGAGTACAGCCACCGACTCTCGCCTACGGTATTGGGCACCGTGTCCACTTGGGGCAATGCGGTGCACAACCTAATTGACACTCAGACGACGCAGTCTAATGGTGACGTGACGCACTTCGTGAATACGTCACTGCCCATGGCGGTTGTTGGTTCAGACGTTTCGATTCGTCGCGATTGGCGCCAAGGCTGGATGGTAGAAGCCAACTATGGCCTGGAGCATGCAGCGTTCTTGAAGAGCCAATCGATGTCGGACCTGTTTTCTCTTAGCCAAGCCAATGGGCAGCCGCACGTCTCGAACGTACCCACACAGAACATTGGCGTCCGGGCATTTGCCCCGATCTTGGACCGACGATTGCTGCTAGGTACACGTTGGACCTACGTTGATCGACGCTGGACTCGATACGAGCCAGATAGCACACCCACTCAAAGAATGACTGACGCTGCGATACTTTGGGATGTCGTGTTGTCCGGACATGAAGAACACTTGGGCATCGGCTACTATGCGGGTATCTACAATCTCTTTGACTGGCGCTACTCGCTGCCTGTTGGCTACGAGTTCACGCAGCGCACCATGCCTCAGTTAGGGCGTTCCGTGGTGGCCGGTGTAAGTTTGCGATTGTAGAATGAGCCGAGCTGCCGATCCGTACCAATCCCTGAGATTCCCCGACTTTCGTTGGCTGCTTGTCGGCACGACCTTCATGTCCATTGCCGCTCAAATGCAGAGTCTGGTGTTGGGTTGGCAAGTGTACGAGCGCACGCACGACCCGATGGCGCTCGGGTGGATTGGTTTGTCCGAGGCGGTGCCCTTTCTCGGGTTGTCGCTTTTCGGCGGTTGGGCAGCCGATCGTTGGGACCGTCGTTTGCTGACGATGATCGCGCTTGCCGTGTCTCTGTTGGGCGCCTTGTTCTTGATTCTCATGGCGCAAGCAGCCGATCACAAGTCGGTTTGGCCCTTCTACGCCATTCAATCATTGGCTGGGCTTTCGCGTGCGTTTGCGCGCCCGGCCACCCAAGCACTTGGCACCGACTTGGTCCCACGAGACGCCTACGAAAACGCTGCAACATGGCGCAGCTCCTGTTTTCACCTCTCGATGGTCGCCGGTCCCGCGATTGGAGGGCTCCTCTATGCGTGGAGGGGTGCTGCTTTCGCGTATGAGTCACTCGCCTTGTTGCTGCTGGTTGCGCTATTTGCAACAAGACTCGTGCACAACCCGCGACCACGTATCGGGGACGCGTCGGAGAGAAGTTCCGGACTCGTCGCCGGAGTACACTTCGTGTTCGCAAATCGCCTGATATTATCAGCACTTTCTTTGGATCTGTTTGCCGTACTATTCGGGGGCGCTGTCGCGCTGCTGCCAGCCTTTGCATACGACATTCTCCATGTGGGTCCGGCCGGGCTCGGCCTATTGCGAACTGCTCCCGCCGTCGGAGCTATCGTCATGGCAACCGTGATGGCCCATCGTCCTCCAAGTCAACACGCCGGGACCAGATTGCTTTGGTCAGTTGCCGCTTTTGGAATCATTTGGATTGCGTTCGCCTGTTCCCGAAGTCTCCTGCTTTCACTTGGCCTTTTGGCGCTTAGCGGCGCCTTTGACAACGTCAGCGTGATCTTGAGGGCGACATTGGTCCAGACGCAAACACCGGCGCAGATGATGGGTCGGGTTCAAGCCGTCAACGGCTTCTTCATCGGCAGCAGCAACGAGATTGGGGCTTTTGAATCCGGGCTGGCGGCGCGCCTGATGGGTGTTGTTCCAAGTGTCGTATTCGGTGGCTGCATGACACTGGTCGTGGTTGCCGTTGTGGCGTACGGTGTGCCGGAACTGCGACGGCTGAAGCGGATTGCGGGTTGACATCCAATGCCTGAGGATTGAACGGCCGCTCAACGTACGCGTTGTGCCAAGGCGACCGAGCGACTGGGCTGCATACTGGGTGGCCGCGGCGATACCCTCAGGTCGGCCCCGGCTGCACGTTCCACCCGGCGAACCTCCCTCAGGGCAGGTTC
This sequence comes from uncultured delta proteobacterium, assembly GCA_963811985.1. Lineage (GTDB taxonomy): Bacteria > Myxococcota_A > Polyangia > Polyangiales > Polyangiaceae > FEN-1139. Next base: position 255,905 of record CAWEUH010000025.1, on the reverse strand, counting down.
AAATAGACTTGACTCAGCAGCACCCGATCCTTGGCCAGGGCGCGCGCATAGTCGAAATCGACACTCGTTTCGCGGAGTTTGCCCATTTTGAGATACGCAAAGCCGCGCTCGCCCCGCGCTCGAGCGTCGAAAGGCCGCATCCTGACAGCGCGATCGAAGAGTTGAATGGCCTCGTCGTACCTTGCCGAGCGCATTGCGACGGCACCGCGGCCGAGGCGCTGTGCGAATCCAGCGCAATGCGGCCCCGCGTCGGTGGTCGCAGATGGCGAAGGGGTTGTTGCCGTCGCGCGGCCATCTTCCGAAGACGGCGCCGGTTCCGACGAGGGCCGGGCGGTTGTGGGCTGGGTGTTCCCTGAGTGCGACGGCGATCGCTTCTGACAGCCTTCTAGGGGCTGTCCATTGCGGCAAATCGTGGCCCGCAGTATGTATGACAGAGGAGCTAGTCATGTCATACAAGACTTCCCGACCCGTGAAAAAAGCCGTGACCGTTCGAGTGTCTGAAGCACAGGTGAGAAGCCTTATGCGAGCAAGGCGAATTGGGACGCAGTCAGGGTTGATTAACGCGTTGCTTGCCGAGGAGGCAGAGCGGCTCACATCCGAGCGTGCGCTCAAGGAAACGGCTGGGGTAGCCAAGAAGAGCGATTTCAATGATCGCGTTCTTTGACACGAATGTGCATATTGCTCTGCTGCGTGGAGCAGTTAGCGTTGAGTCGATGTTGTCTCTGGTCAAAGGAGGTCCAGTGCGGCTCTCGCCTGTTGTTGCCAGCGAACTATTGCGTGGGTCATCGGGAGGTGGGGCACGAGCAGTGGAAAAGCTTGTTCAGAATCTAAGACCCATTGAGCCCCCGGCCTGGAAGCAGTGTTGGTATGAGACGGGGCGGCTGCTATGCAAGGTGTTTCGCGACCATGAGGACGTGGGGTTGACTCGCTTGCAAAATGACATATTGTTGGCATTGACCTCGCGACACACTGGGGCGCCGTTGGTCAGCTACGATGCCCACTTCCTCGCTCTCGCAAAGTACATCGACTTTCCCTTCGTGCGAGTTTCGGGCTGATGTTGTCGGCAGACAGGGCGGGACGCCGTCTGGCGCCAAGTGTGCCGTAGAAGCATCAAGGAAAAGGAGAAGCAAATGCCGTTCTAGATTCATGGTGCGCAAGCTCTGTGAATGATGAAGGTAGGCCCTTCGGAGTCGGGTTCCAGAGCCAGGCTCCAAACCACCCCGAGCTGCTGCGGTTAAGAGTCGCGGTAGTGAGCGTCGGAGGAAAAGCCAGGACAACCTGGCAGGTGCGAGACAGAAAGACGAACGAAAGTGAATCACCGGTTGGCTGCAATACTACGGGCATTATCGGCGGTCAGAGATGTATCCGGTGCTCCGGCACTTCAATCTGACACTACGGCGTCGCAAGAGACGATTGGTTGCTAGAAATAGTAGGTGATTGCGCAACTGCGCCCGTCGTGGCACGGCCCCCTCCCATCCGGAAGCGGCGCAATCGCCTACTATTTACGTCAACTCACAGAGGTGTGTGTCCGTTGCGTGGGTTGGCAGGACGATGGGCTTTGCGATAGACCCACGAGCAATTCGCAAGGATTTACTGCGCGCGCGAGTGCCTGGCCTCTGCGATCGCCGAGTCCAATGCCTGAGGATTGAACCCGACGATCAACCGGCCATTCACGTCCGTTACGGGAATCGAGGACGTTGGCGGCACATGGGCGCGCGCGAACTTGGCCTGCAGTTCAGCTTGAATGACGCCGCTCTTGTCAACGTCTTTTTCGACGTACTTGACCCCTTTGGTCGAAAGGTAGTGGGCGGTATCGTGGCATGCCTTGCACCATTCGGCTCCGTAGATAACGGCTACGACCTCCGAAATTCCAGCGTCTGCAGCGACCACGGCAGGGGCACTAATTGCCTCCATGCGTGACTTTCGATGGCTTGCTCCCATCTCTTCCCAGGCGCTCCTCGCAATCGACCGTATCGGATAGCCACCCTTTCCGTCCTTCTGGCGCAAGTCGGCAACGAACACGTGGTCAGGGTCCACCGTGTCAACGGCAGTAAAGATGACGCGCACACGTTCCCTGTTAGTGTCCTTGATATCCGAGATGGACTCTGCCGGGTGAAAGTCCCCGGCTTCATCAATCCATGTGAACAATACATCCTTGGTCTCGTCCGTCAGCTCCGCGGGCGGTCGATGGGTAGTCCCGGCGTTCGTGTCTTTTGGTTTTTGGCGGCACGCAAAGCCAAGTGCAATAAACAACACAAACAAACCAGTCCTGACGACTGCGCGCAAGGCTACGCCAATGCGCGCGCCGTGCTGCGGCCAGACACCGGGACGTCTGGGCTTCAAGGCTCTACCGGAGGTCGAACCGATGACTCCGTGAGCGACTGCCTGCCGCGGCGCGCGAGCATCCGAACGGCTTCCAGAATTCCTATGGCGACATATACGCTCAACAACCATACCAAAACCAAATGAACGCTATAGTGCCTCCAGACGAAAGCGCTTGAACCTACTGCGAATGACACAAGCAAAATCGTCGAGGTATTTAGCCTAAGATCTTTGAAAGACCTAAAGGGAACCGTTGACACCATCAGTACACTTAGAAGCACTGTGAGGCCCAGAGCGAGCTGAGCGAATGGTCCCTCCGCGATCTCCGAAGAGGTGCTCGGACGTGCGACGACCAAGGCAATTAGACCCGCCGCCGCAGGAGGTATCGGCAACCCAACGGTGTTTCGACCAGTTTTGCCCTTGTCGGCGGATGCGGCAATGGCAAGTACATTGAACCTAGCAAGGCGAATGACGCCACAAGCCACGAACAAGAAAGCTGCCAACAAGCCCGCGACTGGATACCGATTCAACGCCGTCTTGTAGACAAGCAGCGCCGGAGCAACACCGAACGATATCACGTCTGCTAGCGAGTCCAGCTGCAATCCGAAGCTGCTTTGAGTGCGCGTTAGACGGGCGACTCGACCGTCGAGTAGGTCGAACAGCATCGCAAACAACAACAGCACGGCTGCTCTGCCCGCGGTGTCCGTGTTTACCGCGACCTGCGACAGAATCAGAATTGCACTGAAACCACAAAAGACGCTTGCCAGAGTCACCATGTTTGGCAGCAGGAACAGCGTCTTCTTCAAATTGACGCGTCGCAACGGAGCGCTTCGACGCATGCGAATTGGCGGCACACCAATCAGGGTACCCTGATGCCTTCGGATCGTCCAGCTGCGTCAAATCAGCGGGCATGACCTAATCGGCCGGCGAAACAGGTGGGGCCATTGGGGAGACTCCAACCAGCGTGATATCCCAATTTCGACATGACACTCAGGTATGCAGGTGTAAGCGTCTGTCATAAATGTCCAGAAGTAATTTGCTTCGGTTGCTCGGCCCGGCATACGATTCGATCAGAATGCGAGTGCCTAACACGGCCTCACCGGCTGGGAGGATTCCCGTCAGCTTCTTCTTGGCGACGGTGTTGGCGTTTGGTTGTGCCAATCAATCTAGCGCGACGGATCGTCAACTGAAGGAACAGGACGCGCGCATAATGAGGCTTTCGGCCAGTTGTGATCGATTGGAAGAACGGCTCGCGGCCGTGGAAGCCGCACTTAGAGCGAGTAACGGTCGCGCACAGGTTCCCGAGCGACCGGGCGGGTCGAGGCCAGATTTGCCGACGGTGAAGGTTGTCCCGGAGGGGCCGAAATCCCAAACGCCGTCCTTGTCGGATCGAACGCCGGACAACGCCGACGACGAGAATCGACGGCTGCTAATTGTCGGGGAAGGCGCGCGCGTAGAGGCGCGTACGGCCAATGAAAACCCTACGGCTGCCGGTGCTCGGCGGCCGTCTTCAGTCAATTCGCGTGCGTCAAAAGGAAATCAAGGTAGTTTACCAGCGGCGTCAGCCGGTGGTGCGCCCCAATGACTGCTCGACTCAAAGCCTCGACCCTAGCCGTGTGCATGCTCGCTTGTCCGGTGTTGCGCGCACAGCCAACGGTTGCACCAGCAACCCCAACGGACGGATCAGCTGCACCCGCTGAGCCAAGCGGTGTCAGTGCTGGCAGCAATGCGTCCACGTCCGCCGTCTACGTGCCACCTTTCGGTGTGCCCTGGGCGGGGCATGACCCTAACGCCGGTTTGCCTTCCAGTTCCAGACCCTCCAACAACGCCGGTTCAGCATCGGATTCATTCGATCTGGGGCAATCCGACACGGGGGAACGTGTTGTGCGAGGGAACAAAGGCTCGGTAGCAATTACCGGGCACCGTGCTGCTGCGATGTTAGTCCCAGACGTCTACGTCGTAAAACGCGGGGACACGTTGTGGGATATCTGCGACCATTACTATGACAATCCATGGCAATGGCCTAGGCTTTGGAGCTACAACCCAGATATTCGAAATCCAAATTGGATCTATCCGGGCGATCAGCTCCGGCTGACCCGTGGCGGAGGATCTTCGCCGGGTGGGCCCGGTGGCGGCGGTCCGGCACAAGCTCCCGGGCAACCCTTAGGTCATGCCCGAGGGTTCCATGGCCCCGTTTCGCCGGGCACGCTCTTTTTGCGCGACGAAGCCTATATTGGCGATCCCGCCAAGGACACCTGGGGCGAGGTCGTTGGAGCTCGCGAAGAGCAAATGCTGCTCAGCCGCGGCAACCACGTCTACATGGACGTAAAGCCCGGCATAGAACCGCAGATTGGGCAGGAGATCACCTTGTTCGAAGCTCTGAGAAAGCCCGAGCATGTCGAAGGTGCACGGATGCCACCCGGCGAAATCGTGCGGATCAAGGGCACCGTCAAGATCACCGATTTCGATCCCAAGCACAACATTGCTTCGGGTGAGATTGTCGAAGCGGTTGACGCGATTGAGCGCGGCGCAAAGATCGGCGATATCGAGCGCAAGTATCGGGTCGTGCCGCCGACGGTGAGCACCAAAACCGTATGGGCCCACGTCCTGACAGGCATCCATCCGCACGTGTATATGGGTCAGAACCAACTTGTGTTCATTGATCGTGGCAGCGAAGACGGACTGGCAGTGGGGAATCGGCTGCTAGTGGTTCGACGCGGGGACACTTGGCGCCAATCGCTCGTCACCACGACTGCGTCCGCTCGCGACACCCTTCGCATCGACTCGCCCAAGCCTTCCGAGATTAGGACGACGACGCTGCGGCGCGATGATAAGGATTTCCCAGAGGAAATCATCGCGGAACTACGCGTACTCAAGGTGTCACGCTACAGCGCGTCTGCACTCGTCGCCGAGTCACAAAAAGAAATCGTGGTTGGCGATCGAGCGGTGGCCCGTGAAGGATATTGATTGCATGAGTCCCTCCCGCTAAAGCAAGTCATGGCTCCCAATCGCGTGTTCTTCCCGCAGCGAGCGCTCGACCAATGGCTCGCGGAGGGCAAAATTGACTTTTCCGCCAGGGAACTTGTGATCAAGGCGGAGAACAGACGCTATCACGTCGTGGAAGCCGTGCGTGTCCTTCAAGAAGTGAGCGGTACTGAAGACCTGTTTGACCTTGTCGGCAAGGTGAAGAGTGTCAACTACCTCACCGAGCTGGGCGCCGAACTGCTCGAGACCTCGATGGTATTGGGGGAAAACGCCTACGAAGTGGTGCCTGGCTTTCTGGGTTCACCGGTTGGGACATTCAATGAACACCGCGCCGTAACGGTGGCAACGCGCGACGGCCTGCTACCCAAGAGCGAAGAAGCCTTGCTGGCGCAGTACTTGATGCAAACACTTGAGTGAGCGAGCCAACGGCCGATGAGCGTCCTTGAAACGACCCTGTTGCTGGCAGTCATCGCGTACGCAATCGCTGCCACGGCGTACTATTTGGCGGTCGCGCGAGGCTTGATATCCCAAGAATCGCTGAACGTGGCCGGAGTTGCGCTACTGGCAGGCGCCTTGCTCCACCTGGTAAGCATCATCGTTGGCAGCGTGCAGGTTCACACTTGTCCCGTCGCCTCTGTGCAATTTGCGGTCAGCCTGACAGGGCTGGTGACGGTGGGCATCTTCCTTTTGCTGGCAAGTAGGGTCAGAATCGAACCCCTTGGCGTTTTGGTGGCGCCGCTTGCGTTGGTAGCCCTCATTTCCGCTCAGTTCTTGCATGCGGGTAGACTGGTCTCAGAACTGCCAAGGTCGTGGCTAGCCATCCACGTCACGTCCAATCTTGTTGGTGTGGGCCTTTTCGTGCTATCCGCCAGTGTTGGCACCGCCTACTTGATTCATGCGGCGCGCCTCAAGAGTAAGCGAGCCGGCGCGGGAGGCAGTCACTTGCCCGGGTTGCTTCCACTTGAAACGCTGATGCGCCGTTTGCTCGTCATCGGATTCGTTCCGCTCTCTTTGGGTGTTGTGACCGGTGCGGCATTTGCCAGTCGGCTAAAGTTACATCATGTTGAACGCGATGCGGATTGGCTTGTCCTACGGTGTTTGGCTGCTAACGGGCTCGATGATCATCTTGGGGCCGCTGGCGGGCTGGCGCGGACGCAGAATGGCGTGGGGAAACATCGCAGGCGCCGTGGTCAGTCTACTCGTCGTCATGCTGTACGCGCTAACCCCGAATTTCGTCGGAGCACGCTAGTGATTGCGGTCGTCGGTTTGTCGCACCGTACCGCGCCGATTGCATTGCGCGAGCGGATCGCATTGGACGAATCTAGTGCCATCGCGCTGCTCGCGGAATCACGCGATTGCAGGAGCGCAACGGAGTTCATGTTGCTCTCCACCTGCAACCGGACCGAATTGGTCGCTGCAGCGGATGCGCAGATGTCCGTCGAAGCGCTGACCAGTGACCTCCGGGCGATGATTGTCGCTCGCGTCCCGGAGGCTGTGGGTCATCTGTACTGTCGCGCGGGGACCGCTGCGGTAGAGCACTTGTTTCGCGTGGTCTCATCGCTCGATTCACTCGTGGTTGGCGAACCGCAGATTCTGGGTCAATTCAAGGATGCTTATGAATTGGCGTGCCGGCACGGAACCGTCGGTAACCGCCTGCACCGGGTCGTTGCACGTGCACTGCGCACGGCAAAGCGGGTGCGTCATGAAACGCAAGTTGGCACGGGCCAGGTTTCCGTGCCGACGGTCGCTTTGGACTTGGCCAAGCAGATTTTCGGCGAAATGTCGGGTCATACGGTGGTGCTCCTGGGCACGGGTGAGATGGGCGAACTCGTCGCTCGGCTTCTGCAACAATCCGGCGCGCGCTTGATTATCGTGGGACGAAATGCCGTGCGCGTGACGGAACTGCAAGAAAGATACAAGGCCGAGGGGCGGCCGTTCGAAGCACTCGAAGCGTCGTTGGCGGGGGCGGACGTCGTCGTGACAAGCACCAGCGCGCCCAATGCCATCATCGATAGCGCGCTGCTCAAGAAGGTGATGCGCAAGCGACGTGGACGCGATCTGTTTTTCGTGGACGTTGCCGTCCCGCGCGACGTCAGCCCCGATGTTGACTCGCTGGAGGGTGTCTACCGCTACGATGTCGATGATCTTGCGGCGGTCGTGGCGGGTTCACGAGGGGAACGCGAAAGAGAAGCCGAGCGCGCTGAGGGCATCGTGCAAGAAGAGGTGGCACGCTTTGCGCGGTGGGCAGAGGCTGAACAAGTGACGCCGCTCGTACGCACGTTGCGGCAGCATTTTCACTCGATACTGCGCCGCGAATTGGGTCGGAGTCTGCGCGGTCGGCTGAAACACTTAGGCGATTCGGAGCGCTTGCACTTGGAACGAATGGTTGACGCGGCCGTCAACAAACTGATGCATGACCCGACGATGCAGCTGAGACACTGGGCGTCGCAGAGCCCTGAAGAGCTCGAGCAGGCCACTGAGTTGCTCGACGAGATGTTCGGTCTCTCGAAAGTAGACGAAGAGCAGAATATCGATTCCACTGACGCAGTGGGTCCGGTTGACGACTCAGCCACCGACGACGTGGGCAAGGAACACCAGGCATGAGTCGGGTCAAGTTGACGGTTGCTACGCGCAAGAGCCAGTTGGCGCTTGCGCAGACTCGGGCCTTCATTCAATCACTGAAAGCCCGATTTGCAGACCTCACCATCGAAGAACTCCACCTGACGACCACGGGCGATCGAATCCAAGATAGGCCATTAGCGGACATCGGCGGCAAAGGCTTGTTCATCAAAGAGATCGAAGAAGCACTGTTGCTCGGCCAGGCTGACATTGCCGTGCACTCAATGAAAGATTTGCCGGCGGATTTGGCCGCCGGTCTTAGCGTCGCCTGTGTGCCGGAGCGTCAGGACCCCCGTGATGCTTACATTTCCAGCAAAGCGCCTCGGCTGGCAGGGCTTTCGTGCGGCAGTCGCGTGGGGACATCTTCATTGAGGCGATCGGTGCAGCTAGCACTGCTGCGCAGTGACCTCGAAATTGTTCCACTACGCGGCAACGTGGACACGCGACTGCGCAAGAGCGCGGATGGCAGCGTCGATGCGGTTGTTCTGGCTTGCGCGGGGCTCATCCGGTTGGGCTGGGCGGACCGAATTACTGAGCGGCTAGAGCCGTCCGAATGCCTGCCGGCGCCTGGCCAGGGCGCGTTGGCCATCGAATGCCGTGACGATGACGCGTTCGTGGCTGGACTGTTGCGCCCGCTAAATCACGCCGAATCGTGGATTGCCGTGGCCGCCGAGCGCGGGGTGATGCGAGCAACCGGGGGCAATTGCCACGTTCCATTGGCGGCCTATGCCGAACGCGCGCAGGATTGCCTGTGGGTCCGTGGCCTTCTGGCGGATTCTACCGGCAAGCGGGTGACGCGAGCCGAAGCCAAGGTCCCCTGGCCAAGCGACGAGGCGGGGGCCGCAAGAATTGGCGAGCAGCTCGGACTTGAACTTAAAGCCGTGTTAGACTGCCCCCATGCAGACGCGTAAACTCAAAGTACTGGCCGGAATCATGGCTCTGATGCTGCCTTGCGCAGCCTTGGTAGCTTGCAAAGGTGGTAAGTCCGCCAACTCTGCGGACAAAATGAGCCACGAAATGCCTGAAGGCGCGGAGTGGAAGGGTGTCTACTACAGTCAGATCTACGGCAACCTGCACATGGTCGAAGATGGTGGTGAGATCAAGGGCAACTGGCGTACGGCTGCCGGCGAAGCCTGGGGCGAGATGCACGGCAAGGCGGATGGTGCCCTGCTGAAATACGAATGGACCGAGCATCGAATCGGTATGGTAGGTCCTTCAGCGGACAAGCACGGCAAAGGCTATTTTGTCTACGTGAGGCCCACCAACAGAACCACCAAGGACCCCGATGAAATCCACGGGCAATGGGGCCTTGGTAGCAACGAATCCGGCAACAAGTGGGATGCCATCAAACAAACCAACTTGGAACCCGATCCGAAGAGCGTTATGCCGGATGAAGTGGAGCGGGGTTCGCCAGTCGTCTCTGGCGGCGGCTGGGATGAAAGCTCGGGCAGCTCCGAAGGCGAAAAGAGCGACGATTCCGAGAAATAGCGTCAATTGACGCTCGCCTCTAGAACGACCTCCGAATCACGGAATGCTGGCCTGGTCGCTCGTGAAACGGGCGAAAGGGGCTGCGCGCAAAGCGCTGAATCGTCCTACGATTCCGAACGTTGCTCCCAGCAAGATTCCAATTCTGCCAGCATGCAATCGGCGTGGGCGACGCCGTTCGCGAAGTGCTCTCCAGGTGCCGCTTGGCGTATTAGCCTCGAATCGGGTGTGATGCGATACGTGCCTGGCGCTCGTGCTAGAAGGCGTTGGATGTCATCGAACTTGATGGGAGTGTCCGAGCGCAAGCTCAGTTCGACGGAACTGGCCCGCGCATTGCAGCCAAGCGCTTTGAGCTGGCGCAGCAATGTTTTGAGGCGCATGAGCGCAATCAAATTGTTTGCCGCCGTCGGCGGCTTGCCGAACCGGTCTTCCAATTGAAGCGCGGTGTCGTCGATTGACGAAACACTCGAGGCTGCCGCAAGCTGCTTGTAAAAGCCGAGCCGAATCCCGACGTCGGCTATGTAGTCCTCGGGGATCAGCGCTTCCACGTCTACGGTGAGATCCGGTTCCACTTCATGGATGACCGGCTGTCCTTGCGCCTCGCGAGCAGCATCCTCCAGCATGCGGCAGAACAACTCAAAACCGACGCTTGCCACGAAGCCGCTTTGTTCTGCACCCAGGAGATCGCCCGCTCCCCGCTGTTCCAGGTCGAGGGCCGCCACGCGCATCCCCATGCCCAGATTGGTGAATCGCTCAATCGTTTCGAGTCGCGTTCGCGCCTGCGCATCGAGTTCACTCATGTTGGGGACCAACAGATAACAATACGCGCGCTCAGGAGAACGGCCGATCCTGCCGCGTAGTTGATACAATTGCGAAAGACCGAACAGTTCGGCACGGTCAACGAACATCGTGTTGGCGCGCGGAATGTCAAGGCCGCTCTCCACGATCGCCGTACAAACCAGCACGTCGTATTCACCTGAGACGAACTTCAGCATGGTTCTTTCGAGCGCCTCCGACCGCATCTGACCGTGCGCGACCGCAATGCGCGCCTCGGGTACCCACGCCTTTAGTTTGAGTGCGCGCTCCTCGAGGCCAACGATTCGGTTGTGCACATAATAGACTTGGCCACCTCGCGACAGTTCCCTGCGCACCGCGTCGATGACGACATCCGGGTCAACGCGCGACAAGACAGTGCGAATCGGCCTTCGGTCAACCGGGGGTGTTTCAATTACCGACATCTCACGCAGGCCGCCAAGCGCCATTTGCAGCGTTCGAGGAATCGGAGTGGCGCTGAGTGTCAGTACGTCCACGGATTTCTTGAGCTGCTTGATGCGTTCTTTGTGCGAGACGCCGAAGCGCTGTTCTTCGTCGATTACGAGCAGACCCAGGTTCTTGAAATGCACATCCCTGGACAAGAGCCGATGGGTGCCCACGACGACGTCGACCGTGCCCCGTTTCAAATCGTCCAACGTCTTTTTGGTGCTGGCGCTGTTCACCAAACGGCTCAGCGCTCGCACTTCGAGGCCGAAGCCAGACAATCGAGCATGAAACGTCAAGAGGTGCTGCTGCGCCAACACGGTCGTTGGACAAAGCACAGCCACCTGACGCCCGGCAAGGCCCATGCGAAACGCTGCGCGCAGCGCGACCTCCGTTTTGCCGAACCCGACGTCGCCGCAAACTAATCGATCCATGACCTTGTCGCACTCCAATTCGGCCAGAACTTCGGCAATTGCCGCAGCCTGATCGGGCGTCTCCTCGAACGGAAACGTCGCCTCGAATGTCGCGTAGTCATCTTCGGCGGGCGGTAGCGGCATCTTCCTGACAGCGATTCGCTCTGAATAAAGGTGTAGCAATTCGTCTGCCAGTTGCCGCAGGCGCCTTTGCACCTTGGCCTTAGTCCTTGCAAAACTCAACCCGCCCAGGCGATCGAGCTTGGGTTGACCGTCGGACACTGAGTACTTTTGCACCTGGTTGAGGCGATAAACCGGTACAAAAAGCCGACCGCCTTCGTATTCGATGACAATCAATTCAACGGCGACGCCGTCGATCGTCTGCCGTTCGAGACCCAAGTAGCGCCCGATGCCATGCTCTTCATGAACCACGAAGTCGCCGGGACTCAGCGAGCGAAGGTCCAGCAGCGCGCCCTTGGACGTGCTCTTCTGTTTTTTGCCCACATGCGCACGGCGCGCAAAGACCTCCTCCTCGGCAACAAACACCTGCCGCTCCAGTGGCAAGACGGCGCCGCGGGCGAGCCGTCCGACTGCCAAACGCAGCACCGAACCGGCCGTTGACGATGATTCGCCGTCCGTAACATCGATCCCACGGTGCTCGAGTAACGCTGCAATTCGATCCCCCTTGGACTTTGCGCGAGCCGCGATGACAACGCCGAAGTCCGCGTCTTGCCAACGACGTATTTGCTGGATGAACCGCTCGAGTCCATCTGAAGCACCGCGACCGACGCTGGATGCGGTGTCAACCCTGCACGAATCTCCCAATTCGCCGGAGCCGAGCGACGGCGCGCTGTCGGGCACAACCTCGAGGGTTGATAATTCATCGCCGTCGGCCTTGCCGACTTGGCGCGCGCGCAGCAGTGACACGACCCGATGCGGCGCCAGCACTTGAGACCATGTTTGAGGCCCGACGGCCCAAGTGTCCAGCGCAAATGAGGTTCATCGCCAAGGGCTTGTTCAGCGTTGCTCAGTTGTTCCAATTCGCCGCGAAAGGCGGCGAGGCAACTTGAGACATCTTCGAACACGACACAGGAATCGTTCGGAAAGTAGTCGATCAATGGCACTAGACTGCAGTAGGCGGGTAAAAAGCCCTGCGAACCGAAGAACGCCCGGCCGCCCACTACTTCATCCGCCAAGTGACGTGCACGCGAACTGGGCCAATTGATTGAGTCGCACAACGATCGCACGGCGTTCCTGACGTTTGTTTCGATTGAAGGCGATGTGATGCCGGCCCGGACGGGCAAAACACGGCAGCCGTCGTGCTCGTCGCGCGTGCGCTGGTCTTCGGGATTGAAGTCGCGGATTCGCACTACCGTGTCGCCTTCGAGTTCAACTCGAATTGGCGACTTTGCGTCCGGTGACCAGACGTCCAGAATTGCTCCCCTTACGGCAAATGTCCCGCGGTCCTCGACAATGGGTACGCGCAGATAACCAGCGCCCGACCAACGCCGGGTTACCGATTCGCGATCGATTGTCTGATTGACGCGCAAAGCGTCCGTGGCTTCGCGTACTAGTTGTTTGGGTACGACGCGCCGAGCTAGGGCCATTGCAGGCACGACGAACAAGTGCGGTGGATCGACTTGCGCGAGGCGCCCAAGGCTGGCCATTTGAGCCATTTCGATCTGCCGATCGGGGTGGTGCCTGCTGTACGGTCCTTCTTCACTTGGCAGCATGGCGCGCGCCGCTTCGCGGGCCGACGACGGCACGTGGCACTGTTCGAAGTAGAATCGCGCGTCAGCGAGCGCCAAAGTCGCCCGTTCGAAGTCGGCAACGACATAGAGAATCGGCGCAGCCACGCGCATAGCCAGCCGCGTGGCGAGCAGCACGCCCGCCGAACCCGCGACGTCTGTGACAGTGCTGACGCCACTGTCCGTGCGCACGACACGCGAAACAAAATCATCGATACGCGTCAGCGGACGGTCCTGCGGCAGGGGCCAGAACGCGCCGTCGGTTTGCGAGGGGTCAACGGGCAGCGTCATCATCTTCGAGATCGCGAATCTGCTGAACCGCCCAAATCAGGTGATTGCGGGCGCGTATCGCGTAGCTGCCGTTGGGATGAGACTGCAAGTGCCGCGTAAAACTTGCTGCGGCAGAGTCCAATTGACCTGCTTCGGCGAACAGGACGCCCCGAGCGTACTCAATGGGATAGCTTGAATCGAGTTCGGCGTAGCGCCGTATGATTTTCTGACGTGTGTGCTGAGAGGAAGCGTCCGGGGCTGCATGCGCATAAAAGAAGCGCAGTTCCGCGATCTCCAAATCCGAGTCCAATCGAAAGGGCGGAACCTGACTCAAGCCAGCCAAAGAAGTCCATCGAAGCATCGCTAGAGCCCAACGCTCGTCACGGGACATGTTCAAATGATCAGCCGTCCACCAATGGAACGTTTGAGCCAGTTTGACGAAGTCGCCTCCGAGTTCGATCAAGTCGTCGGTAATTTTGCCGGTAGCATCCCACGCGGCCATTGCACTTACGAGCATCTGGGTCTGGACCGCGCGCAGTGTCGAAAGCGCCTCGTCGCCTGAACTTGCACGAGCCCCGCGAACCAAGCGTTGCCAGCCGAGCGCGCCGGTATCGTCCAGTAGTTGCAGCCCCTCGAACTGCGTACGCCCAAGCCGTCGATAAGCCTCTCCGACTTCGCGTACGGCGAACGGCAACCCTGCCGCGCGTGCTGCGTCCGCGCCATGTTCCAGCCGCCTAATTGCTGTGTCCAATGCGCCACGATGAATTGTCGGCTGCGGGACAGTCACAGGTTTCGTCGCACGAGGCACGGCCAACAGGGCCGCCACAATGGCGACACCCGCGGACGGGATGGCCAATGTCCAACCACTAAGCCAAACCGAAGCTAAACTCCAACGTCGGCCGGTATTTTCGAGCCCCGACTGCGAAGGCTTGACAGGTCTGCGACCCCAAATCATACGCTACTCCCCGCAATTCTGATATAGTGCTCTATGAAGCGAAGTTCGCTTTTGAGGTTTGCATGCACGAAAAACGCGCCCACTCAAGAATTGTAGCCAGAATCGCGGTGACGTGCACCACTGAAGGTGGAGCGAACCTCGCGGGGGTTACGCACGACATCAGCACCGGTGGCGTGTTCATCGAAGCCACGGAAATTCCTGCCTTCGGCACTCGCGTCAGTCTAGAATTTGACGCCCCGGCGCTTGCTGAATTGAAGATCCCGGGAATAGTCCGCTGGACCAAGGCTGCGGGGTTCGGTGTGCAGTTTCAGTTGCTAGGCGCCCGCGAAACGCACGCGCTAGCATTGATCGTTAGCAAGAGCGCTCGCGCATAGGGTGTTCACATCGTTGGCGTGCACTCTCCAACTCCCGGTGGGTCGTGAACGAAGTGTGCGCAGTACCCGCCTTCGGCGACGGGACAGCCTGGTTTACCACCCCCGACCACGGCGCGGCACAAGCGCCGGCAAATGCTGGTGCGACCGTCGCTGCTAGCAGCGCAGGTGAGACCGACCGCGCACAGTTCGGTCGCTGAACACGCGCCGTTGAACGGCACGGTTCCAGTCTTGATGCATTCTACATCGCCCCGCGAGTCCACGATGTAGCAACTCTTACCTGCGGGGCAGGATTCCGGGTCGAAGACGTCACAAGCATCCACGGGTGCGCACGCGCTAACGCCGGCAGGCATGGGGCTGCCCGCATCGGCGCCCTGCAATAAGATCACGCCCGTGCAGGTTTCATCGTTGGCACACACGGACCAATCGCCGCCGCAGCACATGCGCCGGCAGTGACCATCGCTGAAGCAGATAAGCCCGGATTGGCACTCGCCCCATAGGCAACTTTCACCAGACGCCTTGCTCCCCGCCGCTTGACACTGAGGGCTGACGCCGCCCCCGCTCAGTTCTGGGTGACACATTTGACCGGATGCGCACCCTTGTTGCGTTTGATAGTTGCAACCCGCGGGGCAAGCGACGGCGCCGTCAGGCGCGACTGGCGTCGAGGGGCCCGCGTCCAAGAACACAATCGCCGAGTTGTCACCGGCGCTTGCCGTCGAGCTGCCCGGGCTGCACGCCGCCAAGATTGCCAACACTGGCAAGAGACTCGAGACCATTTCTCGCATGAACAACTCCCATTTAAGTATTGCCGAAAGCCCGGCTGTCCGCCAGCCGCGCTTGGCCACTTTGGGGTCATCACCGTCGAGAGAGCCGGAACGAACCGAATACCTAGGACGCCGCCTAGGGGGTGTCCCGGGATTCTGCACTTCCTGTGCAGTCATCCGAGTTCATCGGACAAGCCCGTATCAACTAATGGCAGTTCCTCCCAGCCTCTGAAGCCATGTTTGCCATGCCAACCTGGCACGTCGGTGACCTGTACCGTAGCGCTACCCGCGTTACCTGTTCGTCCGTTGCGACGTTTCTATTGTGTTGATTGTTTGGGCCCCGGCCCAAACAATGGCATCGGGAAAACTTGACTCAAGATGAATGAGTTCTTCGCCTTAAGGTCGTTACTAGGGACAGCCCCTAGTCTTCAGGAAACGCGGCTACTGCTCGACGCGCTGTTGTGGCAATAGGCGTTGCCGCCGGCGGGGGCAAGCTGCCCTGTGTGACGGCGTTGCTGCGCTTGGGCTGGGAGCTTGTTGGGGATTGCTTCGAAAGCTTGACTTCCGCGACTGCAGGAACCGACGCAGTGGCAGCCTGCGACGTACCACCCGAAGCTTGCACTGGTTCGGGAACGCCCGCAGGTTCCTGCTGTTGAACCCGTGCCAAACTAGTGGGAGCCTGTGCCGATGGAGTTGAGACTTGCAGCGGATTGGGATTGCTTGCAGCTTCCTTCTGTCGAAACTGCGCCACACCAGCCGGAGCTTGTGCCGACGGAGTTGCCGCCACAGTGGGCGCCGGCCGCGACGGTTGCTCGTGGTACAGTGGCGGTTCTGTTGAGGATAGCTCCTTGTGTTGCTGGTCAGCTTCACTTGCATGGGCCCGCTGTGGTGCATTGCCGGCAATGAACCTCCGATGCGCCGCCGTGGCCAACAAGACAAGGCACGCAGCAAACAACAGCACCTCGAGCCGCATTAGACGTGTGCGTCGAGCCTTCTGCTCAGGCGTACGCACGATTTGCGGTCGCTCGGGCAAGTCCCCACTCGGTAGGCTGTCCAAGCTTCTGTCAGCGGCACCACCTTCGTATTGCCCGCGATCGCCTCGTCTGAAAAAATCCCGAATTGGATCATCAGTCCGACCCGGGACTGCCGAATACGTACCCGACCGTTGTCGAACCGGATCAGAATGCCGATGGACCGTTGTGGGCTCTGCTTCGGAGTTGTTCATAAGATTTACCAAGAAGATTGGCGGGGCTCAATACGGAACCTGAAATAGTTCCCGCAAAGGACTTGATCGTAAGCTCAACTACCGTCCAAGAATAGCCCAAACCGGCAGCAGTTCAAATCGAAACAGGGGACACAAGAAAGCGGCAGGTTGCGCCATTTGTGGCGACCTACATGGGCGCAGCGTTCGGACGAGTGCAGTAACGACGGAACCTGGGACGGTTCCTGCCAACTTCGTTCTCCCCACCCAAAAATCCCCCAGTTTTGGGGGAATATCTAGTCGCGATTTCTTCGCGATACACGCCGCCCGTGGCTGATTGGTACGGCTAGATCACGCGCCGCGTAAGAAGTCGAGTTCCGTACCCGGCGTTTCGACGCGGGACGTGGAGGGTGCGACGGGCTCCACACCCGGCGTTTCGATGCGGGACGTGGAGGGTGGCGGTGGCTCCACACCAAAATGTTCGGCTAGCGATTGGGCGACCTCGGCACCGCGGGGATTGCGCGGTCGATAAACGTCAGGTTCGAGACTAGTCGAAGTCGGAAGGGAAGCGGGTTCAGTCTCGAGCCCACTGGACGTGATTCGGGCGAGGTCCTGCAACAGTTCGTGCGTGGATGCGTACCGGTTGTTGGGGTTCTTGTGCAGACAGCGCAACACCAACTTCTCCAGACGCCCATCGATGTTCTCGTTCAACCAGGACAGCGGTGGCACCGGAGAGAACAACTGATGCTCGAACAGCTCCAAGCTCGGGTCGAGATCGAATGGCAACTGGCCGGTGAGCACCCGAAACATCACTACGCCCAATGCATAGATGTCCGTGCGCCTGTTCAACCGGGTCCGCAAGCACTTGCTCAGGGGCCATGTATTGAGCGGTGCCGAGTACGAGGTTTCTACTACTCGGGCCGGAAGTGTCTTCACTCATATCCTTCGAGAAACCAAAATCGATGATCTTGACCCCGGTGGGCGCTCCAAGCGGCCCAACCAAGAAAAGGTTCCCTGGTTTGATGTCGCGATGCACGACGCCCGCGTCGTGGGCCGCAGCAAGCCCGCCAGCGACCTCGCGTATGAGCATGAACACGAAATCGTTGCCCGGCTGCAGCTCCCGTTCGAGGTAGTCCGCGAGCGACTCGCCCTCAAGTGCTTCCATAACCAAGTAAGGCGGGTGCTCCTCAGGTTCCCCGACGCAAATCACCTGTGCAATTCCTGGATGATTCAAGCCAATGATTGAGCGCGCGCCGGACAAGAATCGCTGACGATGGTTCGGGTCAACGGAGGCACGTGCCGACAGCCATTTCACCGCGACAAACTTGCGGTTGCGCCGATCGCGAGCAAGATACACGTTTGACGTCCCGCCGCGGGCCAACAATCCAAGAATTTCAAAACGTCCGTCAAGCAGCTTGCCGTCGCGCGGCGAAGATCGAAGTGGGAAGTTCTTGCGTGGCATGACCGTACCCTACGGTCCTCGACGAACCGAGACCGCGGGGCCCCGACTTGATACCACAGATGCGTGCCCATGGGAGAATCGGCCGCTTTTATGCCGATTTCTAATCGGCCGTGGCCCGTGGCCGATGCTTGTTGCCAATGGCAAATAGCAATCGGCAACCAACAATTGGAACCAGAGCAATCAGCAATCAACAGCCATGAGCCAAAGAACGAGCTCAAACATGCGACGCGAAGAAATCGCGCCGAGATACCCCCCAAACGATGGGGGGTTGGGGAGAAACTATTCAGACCGAAACTGACAATCGAGCCAATGCATTGGCCAATCTATCCATCAAGCATCAGCCGATAGGGCTCCTCCAAAATCCGAATAATCTCCTTGGCAAACCCCGCTCCGACGTCGCCGTCAATCACACGGTGATCAAATGACAAACTCAGCAGCATCACGTGCCCAATGACAATCCCGTCCCCGCGCACGACGGGGCGGCGTTTGATCTCGTGGACGCCAAGAATGGCGACTTCCGGATAGTTGATGACGGGCGTCGCGAATAGTCCGCCGAGCTTGCCGAGCGACGTGATGGTGAACGTCGAGCCACCGAGATCGGCCACCGCCGTCTTGCCAGCACGCGCCGCGTCGCCGAGGCGTCGGATCTCGCGCGCAACATCGAGAATGCTCAGTTGATCGACGTTGCGCACGACCGGTACGATTAGGCCCGCGTCCGTCGCCATCGCTATGCCAATGTCGTGACCCGCTCGGACAATGATCTCTTGGGCTGCGTCGTCGACGTGGGCGTTCAGACGCGGGTGATTCTTGAGCGCGTGAGCCACGGTTTTGACGATGAACGGCAGGTAGGTGAGCGTTACGCCTTCCTCTTGAGCGGCCGGCGCTAGCCGTTCGCGAAGCTCCATGAGCGCGGAAACGTCGCACTCGTCCACGTACGTGAAGTGGGCCGCTGTGTGCTTGGAGCGCGCCATGTTCTCGAAGATGCGCTTGCGCAGGCCTCGTACCGGGATGCGCTCGTCCGTGCCCGCCGCAGTTCTGAGCGCGACAGGTGCAGGGCTGCTCGGTGCCAGCGCCGGTGCTGCCGCAGCCTCAGTGCCGCGCGAACCGGCGCGCTCGACATCGTCACGAACGATGCGGCCGTCTTTGCCTGTGGGTGCCACGCGCCTGAGATCGACGCCGAGCTCGCGTGCCAGCTTGCGCGTCGCTGGGGCCGCAAGCGGTCGATCGGTGAAGTAATTGGGTTCCGTCTTGGAGCTTTGAGCATCCAGGTCCATGCCTGGCAGGCTTGCCTTGATATCACCGACGGCACTCGCGACCGGGCCCTCCTCGGACGGCGGTGATTTCGGCGTGGGCGCCGCCACTTCTGGTCTAGCGGGCGCCGTCTGAGCCGAGGGCGTGGATTCGACGCGATTTGCTGGTTCCGTGCCGTCCAAGTCAATAATCACCAAAACCGAACCGACAGGGACCGTGTCGCCGACAGCCCCGTTGAGCTGCGCGATTCGCCCAGGCTTTGGCGCGCCGATCGTGACGGTGGCCTTGTCGGTCATCACCTCGACCATGTCCTGACCTTCGTTGACCCAGTCACCTTGCTTGACGAGCCACCCGACGATCTCGCCTTCAGCGACGCCTTCACCGATGTCTGGGAGTTTGAACTCATAGTTGGCCATGCGATTTTTGGCTCCTAACTAATTGTCAAGCATTGACTGAAAATGTACCACCGGGGTCGTGGCCGCAGCGGCCAGCTATGCCCTGGCAGTCTCTAGCACGACTGGAACGATGCGATGGGACAACGGCAGGTACTCCATTTCGAGCGTGTACGGAAACGGCGTGTCGAAGCCCGTGACCCGAGCCGGGGCTGCTTCCAGGTGGAAAAATGCCCGTTCTGTCACGAGCGCCACGAGCTCACCACCGAAACCGCCTGTTTTGGGGGCTTCGTGCACCACTACGAAGCGGCCGGTCTTCTTCACGCTTTGAAGGATCATGTCGATGTCAACCGGCCAAAGTGTCCTAAGGTCGATGACCTCGCAATCGACGCCTTGTTCTTGCGCGCGCTGAGCGGCGTCGAGCGCCTCGTACACCATGGCACCGTAGGCAATGACCGTTACGTCGCGGCCCTCGCGAACGATGCGCGCTGACTCGAGAGCCACCGTGTACATCTCGTCTGGGACTTCGCCCTTGGCTGCGCGGTAGATGCGCTTTGGTTCCATGAAGATGATCGGATCGGGGTCCTCGAGCGCGGCTAACAACATGCCCTTGGCGTCGTAGGGATTCGAGGGGCATACGACCTTGAGCCCGGGCACTTGTACGAACGCGGCTTCCGGATGCTGCGAGTGGTAGTGACCGCCGCGGATGCCGCCTCCGACCGGCGTGCGAATGATCACTTTGGCTATATGGTCACCGCCGGAACGGTAACGGTACTTGGCGAGTTCATTGATAATCTGGTCGTAGGCGGGGAAAATGAAATCGGCGAATTGGATCTCGGCGATTGGAACCAGACCGTTCAGGGCCATACCAATCGCCGTACCGACAATGCCATTTTCGCTGAGCGGCGTGTCAATGACGCGATCCTCGCCGAACTCCGCCTGCAAGCCGGCTGTCACGCGAAAGACGCCGCCCACTTTGCCGACGTCCTCGCCAAGCACGATGATGCGCGAATCCTGCTGCATCGATTGACGCAGAGCCTCGTTGATCGCTTGAACCATGTTGCGTTGCGGCATCGGCTCCTATCGGCTCCCGGGCGCTCGCGGCCCAGCCAGAAGCTCTGCCCGCTGCTCGGCAAGGTGCCAGGGGAGCTTCTCGTAAACATCGTCGAACATCGTTTCCAGCGGCGGCGGGGGTGTTGCTTCAGCCTTGGCCACGGCTAGGCGGAACCGCTCGTCAATCTCTTCGCGCAATGCAACGTCACGCTGTGTGTCCCAGATCCCGTTGGTTATCAGCAGCTGCTGCATGCGCTCGATGGGATCCACCTGAGCCCAAACCTCCATTTCCTCCGAACCTCGATACCGATTGGGATCATCGGACGTGGAATGGCCGCCCATGCGATATGTGATGGCTTCGATCAGCGTCGGCCCGCGTCCTTGCGCCGCGCGCTTTGCGGCCGTTCTCGTCACGCTAACAACCGCCAGCGCGTCGTTGCCGTCAACGCGAACCCCAGGGATGCCGTAGCCTAGGCCCTTTTCCGCGAATGTGGCTGACGCCGTCTGCTTTTCGACGGGAACACTGATCGCCCAGCCGTTGTTGCGGCAGAACAAGACCAACGGTACCCTTAGCACGCCGGCGAAATTCATCCCACTGTGAAAGTCGGAGGAACTCGTGGAACCGTCCCCGAAGTAGACAAGCACCGATACGTCTTCGTGCTTGATCTTGGAGCCCCACGCAAACCCGACCGCCTGCGTAATCTGAGTCCCGACAGGCGAGCTGATCGACGCCCAACCGCCGACGCGGTGCGTGTAGTGGTGAGGCATCTGTCGCCCTTTGACAACGTCACCCGCATTGCCATAGACATTGTCCACCAGACGCTGTAGCGGGAAACCGCGCATCAGTGCCGCGCCAAACTCGCGGTAGCACGGAAAGATCCGAATCGGACGGGCGCATGGCAAAGGCGGAGCCGATGATGGCGGCTTCCTCACCCAGGGACCCCACATGAAATGCGATCCGTCCTTGTCGCTGCAGGCTGATGAACCGTTCGTCAATGCGCCGGGTCTGCACCATGTGCTTGTACAGAAACGTCAATTCGTCATTTGACAGGCCCGGGTCATGCTGCTCATCAATGCTACCGTCGTCGCGAAAAACGCGGAACACGTCGGAGGTGATCGCAGGGGGAAGCGAACTGCGCGGTCCGAGAGCGGTCATGGCAGAAAAACGTCCGTCGCCGAGGGTTGCGCGTCACTCGGCGATAGTCCAGGTCTTTCGAAACGATCGATGAACTTCCACTCGATTCTGACGCACCGCATTCGACGCGCTGAGCCAGTCAATATTCCGGGCCGGGGCCTGGAGACGCTACTGATCGCGCAGAGTCGCGCTCTGCGACTTACTCGCGATGACGAAACCCTCGGCCGCGTGATAGCTCGAACGAACCAGAGGACCGGAGGCGACAAACGCGAACCCTTGTTCGTATCCGGACTTTTCGAAGCGTTCAAATTGCTCGGGTTTGACATAGCGTACAACTTGATGATGTCGCTCGCTCGGGCAGAGGTATTGGCCAATCGTCACTATATCGACGCCTGCCCCGCGCAAATCCGCGAGTGCCTGCACGACTTCCTCGTCCGTCTCGCCCACGCCGACCATTAATGAACTCTTGACGTACGTGGCCCCACCTTCTGCTTTTGCGTGCCGCAATACGTCAAGTGAGCGATCGTACGAACAGCGCGGGTCGCGAATGCTCGGCGTCACCCGCCGTACCACTTCCACGTTGTGTGCAAACACATCGGGCGTGCCCGCGAGCACTGTGTCAAGGTCGCGCTCGCGCCCGTTGAAATCGCCGACGAGCGCTTCGACCATCACCGACGAATTCAAGCGACGGATGGCCTCGACCGTTTGCGCGACGTGTGCCGCACCGCCGTCCAGTAGGTCGTCGCGGTTGACCATGGTGAGCACGACGTACCGCAGGCGCATGTCCGCAATCGCTTTGGCAACGTGTTCCGGCTCGCGCGGGTTGACCATGCCGCGCGGGTTGCCGGTGGTGACTGCACAGAATCGGCAGCCGCGCGTACACGTGTCCCCGAGCACCATGACGGTTGCCGTGCCGGCATTCCAGCATTCACCCACATTGGGGCAACGCGCCTCCTCGCAGACGGTGTGCAGGTCCAGGCGCCTTAGCGTGCGCTTGAGAGCCGCGTAGTTCTCGCCGCCTGGCGCGCGGACCTTGAGCCACGCGGGCTTCGGGTCGCGTCGGTGGGGAGTGTGAAGCGGCAGGTTGTGTCGTTCGTTCACTGGACCGTGGCTTTAGGACAATAGTTCGATTCTAGCCAGTCTGTGCCGCCTGCGTTGGGTGTCCAGACTGTGGCCGCCTCGCGAAAACTCCGGCATTCCTCTCGCGGACACTTCCGAAGGCGCCGTCGCTGGGGCCGACGATTGCCCATTGGGCCCGGGGCCCCTTTGGTGATATTGTCCCAGGCTATCCTGCGTTGGGCGCAGCCTTTCGGCAAAGCGACCCGAAGCGGGCTGCGACGTGGCAGCGCGAGCAGCATTGTCCACAAACCGGTAGAACCTCTATGCTTTGTACGCGGATGGATCAACACACCAAAGTTCTCATTGTGGCTGGCTTTTTGGGAATTGCCGGCACGCTAACGTCGGTGGCGGCCGGTGCGGAGCCCGACAAGCTGGGCGCGCAAGCGCTGTTCGACGAGGCCAAGCACTTGATGGACACAGGCAAGACCGATCAAGCTTGTCCCAAGTTCGAAGCCAGCCTGCAGCTTGACTCGACCGTACCCACGTTGCTGGCTTTGGCACAGTGTTACGAGAAGCTCGGACGTCTGGCTAGCGCCTACTTGACGTACCGGGCGGCGGAATCCGATGCCACCGCGGCCGATCAGACCAAACGCGCGAAGACTGCGCATGACAAGGCAGAAAAGCTACTTCCCAAGTTGTCTCGAATCACGATTCGAGTGTCCGCTGAGGCCAACGTCAAAGGTCTGCAGGTCACGCGCAATGGCATGAACGTGACGCCGGCAACTTGGGGCACGCCCATTCCCGTCGATCCGGGGCCGCACGACATCGTGGCTCAAGCCAATGGTAGGAAGTGGAGCCAGCGCGTGGAGGTGGGTGGCAACGCGGCGCAGGTGTCTGTTGACGTACCGAACTTTGCTCCTGCGGCGCCGCCCGCGGTGGTTCCCGTTGCAAGGCCCGCGGCAGCAAAGCCCGCCGCGGCGGCGCCTCCACCTGCCGTAGTCCCCATCGCCCCCAAGCCCGCGGCACCTGCCGTTGCGCTCAAGCCCGCTGCTGCGACGGCAACCTTGCCGCCCAAACCAGCTGCCCCGACCGCCGCGGCACAACCTATACCGGCAGCGGCACCCGTGGCACCCCCACGAGCCGCGCCTCCTATCGCACCGCCGCCACCCAAGCCCGCGGTGGCCCTAGCGCCACCGGCAGCGCCCGTTGCAGCCAAACCGGCGGCACCTGCCGCCGTGCCAGCTGCGGCTCAGCCGCCCGCGCCGCCCGCCCCCGCAACGCCAACGCCCGCTAGTGCGCCGGCCGCAGCAGCGCCGACAACGCCTGCGACGCCCAGCGCTGCCGGTACTGTTCCCGCGTCACCCAGTGAGCCGAAGGACACATCGGGCGGCAGCTGGCTAACTCAACAGACCATCGGTATTGGTGTGGCGTCGTTGGGTGTGGTTGGGCTCGGGTTCGGCACGTACTTCATGCTCAGGTCCCACTCGAAGGACAATACCGCGAGCGAACATTGCGGCATCGGTGGCGATCCCAATCTTTGCGATTCGGTCGGTGTGGAAGCCAACGATTCGGCTCTGAGTGCCAAGAAGATGTCCACTTGGAGTTTCGTCGCGGGTGGCGCACTTGTCGCCGGGGGCGTCGTGTTGGTTCTGACCGCGCCGCAATCAAGCTCCGTAGCTCAACTTCGCTTGCACCCGTTGGTCGGCGCCAATGCGGCATCATTGACGTTGACGGGAGGGTTCTAGCACACCCTAATCTGGACCAGCCAAAACCAAACAGGACGCTTGGTTATCAGCGGTCAGGGACTGTCGAGAACCTCGTGCGCGGCTCAATCTGTACTAAGTCTTGACTTAGTCCAGTTGTTGACTAGGCTAACTACGTGAAGACAGTAACAACGCACGAAGCCAAAACTCACCTTTCGCGGCTGCTCGCGGAGGTCGAGGCAGGGGAAGAGTACGTCATTTGTCGCGGCAAGACGCCTGCGGCACGTTTGGTTCCCACGTCACGTAAGCCTGCGCGAAGGCGGCCCAGGGTCGGTACCGTCACATCGGCGCCCGTACGGTTAGCGGATGATGCCTTCATGCCATTGACTGACGAGGAACTCAAAGTCTGGGGCTTGTAGCCGTGCTGCTCATTGATACATGCTCGTTCATTTGGCTTGCCAGCGACCCATCGCGATTGAGCAAAACGGCGGCGCGGGCCATCGAGAGCGAACAAGAACTCTACCTGAGTGACGTGTGCGTGTGGGAAATCTGCCTCAAATGGCAAACCAAGAAAATCGAACTTCCAACACCGCCGCGCGGATGGATATCCGAACAAATGAGCACCTGGTCATTTCTGCGCGCATCGATAGAGCCCGAGCACCTGTTTCGAACCACGGAACTGCCAGACTATCACAGAGATCCCTTTGATCGGCTTCTGATTGCTCAGGCGCTCGCCAACTCAGCTCGAATTCTCACGCCAGACGCGGCGATACAGCAGTATCCAGTGAGCGTGGTCTGGTAGATGCTTGGGTTGCAGGTAACCCCCATCAATACTTTGCCGACCGCTGCGTAGGAAGACCGACGTTGACCTTGTCCAAGTCGATCATGCCCGACTGTTCAACGGCCGTGCCTTGCAGATCGCGCAAAGCAGGGCGAAACCCGCTCTGTGCCGAGCTGTCTGCAGCGGCTTCGTCATTGGCTCGCGTTCGCACTCTGCTTTCGATATCGGGCAAGAGCCCTTTGGAGAGTGAGACAACGTCAAACATGCCGGCCTCAACGTCGAATCGGGGATCCGCGGACTTCTTGGAGTCCTGCAACGCGTTCTTGCGCTCGAGGAACTCGGCGTGGATTCGCGTTGCGCACGTTGCGTATTCCGACTCCGTGCATTGGCATTTGCTGCACAGTTCGCAGGCATATATTTCCGGCGGGACTTCTATGACCAGACTTTCAATCACGTGTCGCCGAAACCAAGCCCTCAAGCCCATGACAGTATAAAGCTAGCACGTAGAAGGCGCAGGCGAGAATTTTTGCACGACAATTTGACGCCCTTGCGGTGATTGATAGGTATAAGTCGGAAAAGGTAAGTTGTGACTCGGAGTCAGATCAACGCGCCCGCCTTCGCTACGAATATGGCTGAATTCCCAGGGATCCGCGCTTTAGCAATTTTATACCACCCCGCGTGACCGCGCAGTCACTGCTGTCACTGTACTGGAGAACTCCGCAGGTATTGCGCGAGTTGCAGCAGCGTCTGCGCATTCAACGGGCTAGCGATGCCCTGCTCCGTAATCAGGGCCGTGACGTGGCCGGCGGGGGTTACGTCGAAAGCGGGGTTGCGTGCGGCGACGCCTTCGGGCGCTAACCGCTGCGTACCTAGAGTGACCACTTCGCTGCTGTCCCGTTGCTCGATGGTGATGGCGGCGCCATTGGGGGTTTGCAGGTCAATCGTGCTCAGGGGCGCAGCCACGTAAAATGGACAATGATGCCACTTTGCTTGGATTGATAGGCCATAGGTCCCAATCTTGTTCGCGACGTCGCCGTTTCTCACGATGCGGTCGGCACCGACAATGCACAACGACACTCCGCCTTGGCCAAGAATGCTTGCCACGCTGTTGTCTGGGATTACCTCGACGGGTATGCCATCTTGGTGCAGCTCCCATGCGGTCAGTCGCGCACCTTGCAATAGGGGGCGCGTCTCGCAAGCGAGCACACGAATTCGTTTGCCAGCCTCGTGCGCGGCGCGCACAACGCCAAGTGCCGTACCGTAACCTCCGGTGGCGAGCGCGCCGGCATTGCACAGCGTCATGATGACGCCCTGCTCCGGCATCAGGTTGGCGCCGTAGCGCCCGATGCAACGGTTCGCCTCGACGTCGGCTGCGTGAATCGCGCGCGCCGCACGCGCCAACGCGGCAACGCGCTCGCCCACGTTCGACGACCAGGATGCCTCGGCTTGCGCCAGCATCCGTTCGACGGCCCAGCGTAAATTGACTGCGGTTGGACGCGTCCCTATCAGCAAATCGCCGCTTGCGCGTAGGTCTTGAAGCGAATCGGCTGTGCGTGTCGCCAAGACCATCCCATACGCAGCGGCAATCCCAATTGCGGGCGCGCCGCGCACCCACATGACTTTGATCGCGGCGGCCACCTCCTCGACCGTGCGCAGGTGATGATACACGACGTCATTGGGCAATAGCCGTTGATCGAGCATCACGACTTGGTCGTCGTCGGGTAGCAGCTCGACTGCCGAATAACTCGCGCCGCTGATCGGACTGGGATGGGGAACCGAAGGCAATTCAGAAGCACACATGAAGTCGTTGATCCGATCTACGCGCTCTCAATCAGCGTTGATCTAGCTCGCTTCCAATAGCCGCACGAGGATCTGATTGACGAGCTTCGGGTCGGCAGAGCCGCCGCTAGCTTTCATCGCTTGGCCGACGAGGTACCCGAGCACGCCCTTCTTCCCCGAGCGATATTGTTGCGCCTGCGAAGGATTCTTGGCGATGATTTCCACGCAAAGCTGCTCTAGGCTGCCCGTATCGCTGACGACCTTCATGCCGCGTTCTTCGACGATTTGCTTTGGCATGCGATCGGTGTTTTCAACGGCAAGATGCACCTCTTTAGCTTGCTTACCGCTGATCACGCCCGCATCCACCAATTGTAAAATCTCGGCCACCTGCGCCGGCGTGATCGTGAATGTCGCGGACAGGCCGTGCACCGATGCCCCGCGCAATACCTCAGTGAGCATGTAGTTCGCCACTTTGACGGGCTGGTCGAAACTCGAACGCGCCGCTTCGAAGTAGCTGCAGAACTCGGGGTGTTGCGTCAGCGTCGCGGCGGCTTGAGCGGAAAGGCCGTACTTCTTGACGTAGTTCCGGCGCAACGCAGCGGGCATTTGTCCCAGGTGACTTCGTTCTTCGTTGATCAGGGATTCCGGTACAATGAGCGGCGGCAGATCGGGCTCCGGGAAGTAGCGGTAGTCGTGGGCTTCCTCTTTGGACCTAAGCGCGTGCGTCGCGCCCGTATCCGGGTCAAACGAGCGCGTTTGCTGAACGACGCACCCCCCGGAATCGACGAGTGCGGTTTGCCGAGCCACTTCTGAATCAATCGCGCGCTGCACGAACTTGAAGCTGTTCAGATTCTTCAGTTCGCAACGCGTGCCGAGTTCCGTCTGTCCATAGGGTCGGATCGAAACGTTTGCATCGCAACGCAGGCTGCCCTCCTCGAGGTTGCCATCGTTGGCGCGTAGGAACAGCAACACGTCGCGTAGCGAGCGCATGTAGGACGCTGCTTCGGCGCTCGAACGCAGATCCGGCTCGCTGACGATCTCGACGAGGGGAGTCCCGGCCCGATTGAGATCCACCAGTGAATCGCCGCCTACGCCGTGCACGTTCTTTCCGGCGTCCTCCTCCATGTGGATGCGCAAGATGCGTATGCGCCGCGGCCCGTCTTCGCCTTCGATGTCAAGCCAGCCGTCGGTGGCAAGTGGTTCCTCGTATTGGCTAATTTGATAGCCCTTGGGAAGGTCCGGGTAGAAGTAATTCTTGCGCGCGAAGACGCTCGACCTGTGAACCGTGCAGCCTAGCGCCAGCGCGGCGCGCACCGCCAATCGAACGGCCTTTTCGTTGAGCACCGGCAGCGAGCCAGGCAGCCCGAGACACACGGGACAGACGTGGCTGTTCGGTGATTGTCCGAAACGAGTCGAGCAGGCGCAAAACAACTTGCTCTGCGTCAACAGCTGCGCATGCACTTCAAGACCAACGACGACTTCGTATCGGGGTGGCACGGAACCGAAGGCCTAGCTGTGGTGCTCCCGGTCAATTCCGGGGTACGTGGGGTCGCCGGGTTCATGTCGTGGATTGGCAGTCCGCGAACTCGCATCGCGGCCGACAAAGGACAAGAGTCGTTCGCCGATCGAAGATGAATTGGTCGCGCGAATCGTAGGGAGCTGCGTGCATTCCCGTGTCCATGCGAATGGCGTCGCACGGGCAGGCCTCGACGCAGTAACCGCAAAACACGCAGCGCAGTTCGTCGATGACGAAGCGAACCGGGTACCGCTCATAGCCGCGGCGGGCGTCACCCTCGGGGTACTCCCCTGGCTCGATGTAGATGCACTGGGCGGGGCAAGCCGTGGAGCAACACAGGCATGCAACGCAACGCGGCGAGCCGTCTTCGCGTTGCGTGAGCCGATGCAAGCCGCGAAAACGCTCCGGATAGGGGCGTCGCTGCTCCGGGTAACTGACGATATTGATGCCGTCATTGATCGCTTCCAGCACGGGATCCGGCCGCTGTCCGAGGGCCCATTCCTTGGTGTTGTGCAGGAAATGGCGGGTCGTCAAGGCCATGCCCTTGGCTATCTCGGGCACGTACGCCTGAACGGCTCCCGTGCGCTCGGGTCGGGCCACGACCGTTCCCACAACTTTCCGCGGTCCCAATGGTGCCTGATTCATCGTTATGCTCCCATCCTGCGGCTGCGGATGCCACCTATCTGCTCAGCGATGCGCGCAGCGCTGGCAAAGGTCAACTTGCGGTGCTTGGCGGGTTTCAGCAGTTCGACGGCAAGCGCGGCTGCCACCCAAAGCCCTAGCGTGACAATCAGCAACTGTGTCACGTCACCGGCCGTGGAAAGCACTGAGGCCGTTGCGTCGCCTCCAAGCATCAATAGCCTCTGAACCAACCCGGTAACAAGAATATTGCCGATCGAGAAGGGCAGCAGAATTCGCCACCCCAGCTTCATGAGCTGGTCATAGCGAAAGCGAGGCACCGTCCAGCGGATCAGCAATTGCATCCAACACAGCAATACTGTCTTGCCCATGAATGCAGCAACGCTTATCAGCACAACGAGGATCTGCGGCAATGCGAGTTGCCAGTAGACGGTGCCGCCGAGGGCAACGCGAATGCCGTGACGATCGATGAACGGCAAGTGCCACCCGCCAAGAAACAGGGCGACCATCAACGCTGATGCGGTGATAATGGTCACGTACTCGGCGAAGAAGAACATAGCGAACTTCATGCCCGAGTACTCCGTGAAGTAGCCGGCGACGATTTCACTCTCACCCTCGGGCAGATCGAAGGGGGTGCGTTTGGCTTCGGCAATCGCTGCAACGAGGAACAGAATGAACCCTAACGGCTGTACGAAGATGCCCCAGGCATGCGTGTGCTGCCATTGAACCATCTGATCGATACGCAAGGTGCCGTAGATCATGATGGCGCCAATCAATGTCAGGCCCATCGTCACCTCATACGACACCATCTGACTGGCAGCCCTGAGCCCACCCAACAGGCTGAACTTGTTGTTGCTAGCCCAACCCGCAAGCGCAGCGCCTATGACGCCCGTGCCTCCGAGCGCGAAGTAGAAGAGCAAACCCGCGTCGATGTCGAGGATCTGCAGCTTGATGAGCGAGCCCGAGCATTCAGACGACGCTGGACCAAATAGGTCGGCAATCACGGATGTCGGATTGACGCACAGCGAGTCGCCGAACGGCACGACCGCGAGCACAACGAGCACCGGGAAAAAAGCGATCAACGGGGCCAACCCATGAACGAATCGATCTGCGGTCGGGGGCACCAGATCTTCTTTGAAGACCATTTTTAGACCGTCCGCCACGGGATGCAGTACGCCGGCCAGACGAAGCCCGACGCGCGGCAGCTTCGCGAGGTTCAGCGCCGCGTAGCTTGCGCCGATCAATACGACCGCGGCAAACAACGCCGGCCCTGAACTGACACTGAAATAGCTCAGCGTCGCAACTGCGGGCGTGCCCTTGAGCATGACGAAGGCGCCGAGAAACGCAAGATTGGTGAGCACTCCAACGCCTAGAATGGCGCGCGGATCACCCAGTGCCGTCACAAACAAATCAAATGAATTGATGACGCCTCGAACGCGGACGCGTCCCGCGATCACGAACAGCGTCACCCAAACCGAAGCGATCGCCAGTTGGTTGGAAACGACCGCGAGAATGTTGGACGTATGGCCTTCGATCTTATTGAACTGCGCCCAAGCCAAGGCGAGTGCCGCCACCGCCAGCGCCGGCACGAACACGAGGAACGCAGCCAGCTTACCCGGCATGAAAATCACGGCGCGGTTGGGCCCGACGCGATCTTGAATCATCGCCCCCTGCCGACGATCCGCCCAGGTCAGAAGGACCGCGACCGGCATGCAGAATAGCAGGGCGAGAAAGACAACTTTCACTGTTACAATGATCAATTCCGTCAATGGGGTCATGGTTACAGATCCGTCTGAGCTGCGGTTACTGAACGACCGGCGCCTGCCTCGTTCGAAAGCCCAGCGTCGTTGGGCGAGTCAAGTTGCAAATCGTGCCCAAGTGAAGACGCCAAATGGGAAATCCATTTCCACGCCGGAAGCGACAGCCCCTGCGGCACAATCGCTTGCTCGGAAACCTGTGCAAGTCCCGCGTAATTAACGAACGTGCCTCGAGCTTCCGCCCAGGAGCACGCGGGCAAAACAACCTTCGCGCCCGCGGCGAGCGGCCCTTTGTTCGTCGTCAGAACGACGCGAACGTGCGACGGCAATTGGCCGTACTTCTCTGCCTGTCGAACGTCCTTGAGTGCGGCTCCGAGACTGATGACGTGCGTGTACTGCCCAGTCGCTAATCCTGCAACCAGCTGCGCAATTGGCTGCGGTTCGGACCCAAGAAGCTTGCGCACCCCTGCCGAATTGGGGTTTTTGTCGGCACGCATAAGGATGTCGTCCGACGCGCCCGGCGGCAGCCCCGATTCGAAGTACGCGCTGCAATTGAGTTTCTTGCCCAGCGCCAACAGCGCCGCGTTGTCCTCTTGAGAGAACTGCGCTCCGAGAATTATGGCCAATCCGCTACCGCCTGCGTCGCGGAGCAGTTCAGCCGCCTTGTCGAGCCCGGCGCGACGCGGCACCGATTCCCCGCCGATGCGCGGCTGCAGAACGCGGCGCTCGTGGATCCGGACGTAGTCGAGCATGCCGGCGTCGCACATCCAATGCAGGTTGACCTGGGGGTTCTCGCGCGGCCGATAGCGGTAGACGCGAGGTTCTCGCGGATCATAGTCGGTGAACGAGTTGCAGCCCGTGGCGCAACCGACGCAAACGCTACGCACACTGCGCAGGAACCAGACTCGCGCCTTGAATCGGAATTCTTTTGACGTCAGCGCGCCGACTGGACAGACATATTCCGTCATCAACGAGTAGTTGTGATCCAGTTGGCGCCCCGGAGCGATCGTGATCTCATTGAGATTGCCGCGCTGCGACACGGACAGGACGGGATCTTTGGCCAACTCCTCACAGACGCGCACGCAGCGCGTGCACACGATGCACCGTTCGGCGTCGTAGACGATGTGCGGACCGAACACGACGGCCTTGGGCTTGTGGACGGGCTCATCGAGCATGCGCTTCTTGTTGCTGCCGTCACTGAGCCAGTAGTCCTGAAGCCGACACTCACCCGCCTGGTCACAGATTGGGCAGTCAACAGGATGATTCAGCAACAGCAGCTCTTGCACCGCGGCGCGAGCGCGAATTACGTGTTCGCTCGTTTGGCTGCGGACCTGCATGCCAGCGCTGACCGTCTGCTGGCAGGCAGGCACGAGTTTTGGTTTCTGTTCCTTGACGTACTGTTGGGACTGTTCATCCCAACGAAGGACGTCCAGCATCATCGCCCGCCTGCCAGGCGGTGGCAGCAACTCAACCAAACACATGCGACAATTGGCCGCCACGCTCAGGCCCGGGTGCCAACAGTAATGGGGGATCTCAATGCCCGCGCGCGCCGCTGCGCGAATGATTGTATCACCAGGCTCGAACGGGATTTCGCGATCGTCTATCTGAAATGTCGCCATCAAAGAACTCCGTCAGCGGTCACACTCGCCGCCAATCATGTTGAGCGAGCCAAAGCAAGGCACGATGTCCGGGAGCATCTGCCCGGTGATTAACTTTTCCAGGCCGCTCGTGACATAAAAGCAGGGGGGACGAATCCGGACGCGATACGGCGTGCCGCTGCCGTCACTCACGAGATAAAACCCGAGTTCACCATTGCCACCCTCGGTGTAGCCGTAGACTTCACCCGCGGGTATCTTCAGACCCTCCATCACGATCTTGAAATGTTGAATCGTGCCTTCGATAGTGGTGTAGACTTGGTCTTTGGGCGGCAGCATGACGCGAGGATCCTCGATGTCGATCGGACCCGACGCGGGCATCTTCGCAGCACATTGGCGAATGATTCGAATGCTCTGGCGCATCTCTTCGAGCCGGACCAGAAACCGATCGAAGCAGTCTCCCTTTGCGCCAACGGGTACGTCAAACTCCACATCCCCGTATTGCATGTACGGGTGGGCTTTGCGCACGTCATACGCGACGCCGCAGCCTCGCAATGCAGGACCCGTCCAGCCGAG
Organism: uncultured delta proteobacterium; assembly: GCA_963811985.1. Classification (GTDB taxonomy): domain Bacteria; phylum Myxococcota_A; class Polyangia; order Polyangiales; family Polyangiaceae; genus FEN-1139. The sequence continues at coordinate 222,817 of CAWEUH010000025.1, read as the reverse complement.
GGATATGGCGTCCGCCGCCGAGATGACACCTACGTTTTCCAAGCGGTCCATGAAAATGCGGTTCTTGACTAGCAACCGCTCGGATTCATCAATGATGGTCACGACATAGGCGACGACGGCCTCTGTGTGCTCGGTGAAGCCGTCTGTCGGCGGCCGCGCCATGCCACCGACGCGTCCGAATGAGTGCGTTAGCCGGGCGCCCGTCTCCTCCTCAAAGATGTCCCAAACCATTTCGCGCGCCTTCATCAGCCACAGATACGGAGTGAAGGCACCCAGTTCCATCGCCATGGCCGCAAGGCAGGTGAAGTGATCGGCAATTCGCGCCAATTCGCCGAGAATCATTCGATAGAATTGGCATCGAATCGGCACCTCGACGTCGAGGAGTTTCTCGCAGGCGAGCGCGAACCCAACGTTGTTGAGCAGCGGTGAGACATAGTTGCATCGATCGACGTACGGAAATACTTGATTCCAAGTGCCTCGCTCGCACATCTTCTCGAAACCGCGATGAAGGTAGCCCACTTGCACGTCCGCGCGCACGATGGTTTCTCCGGTCAGTTCAAGCACTACCCGCACGGTACCGTGCATCGCCGGGTGTGCCGGACCAACGTTAAGCAACATCGGGGCTGCATCAAACTCAACGTCCGACGTATCTAGATCTCGTTCCAGGGCTTCCATCTGTCATGTCCTCGGGTGGTTCATCAAAGATCGTCTTCTGTTGCGTTGAGCGAGAGCCACTGGTTGTGCGTCTGTCGCCCAAACGAGAGTCCTTCCGTAGGCCCAAATGGCGGCAGCTTTTCATTGTTGATGCCTTCGCGGAAAGGCACGAGCGGCTGAATGCGCTGCGCCGGATAGTCGCGTCGCAGAGGGTGACCGACGAACTCCGGATACAGAAGAATTCTGCGCAAGTCGGGATGCCCTTGAAAATGAATTCCAAACATGTCGAAGCACTCACGCTCCGCCCAATTGGCGGACCCCCATAGGCCACTCCAAGAATCGATCTCAGCGTGGTTCCCATCGCGCCGCCCGACCTTTGACTTCGCGCGAAGCCGATGCCCCAACGTGAGAGACGCCAGATGAGCCACGACTTCAAACCGAGGTTCATTGTCGGGGTAGTCAACCGCGGTTAGGTCAACGAGTAGCGCCATATCGCAGGCTGGATCGTCTCGCAGGAACTGGCCCAGGGCCAACCAGTGCGAGGGCCTGACAACGACGGTTTCGTCACCGTGCTGCGAGGTGCTGGCAGTGACGGCATCGGAAAACTTGTTTCGAACAAGTTCAATCAGCGACTGTGACATTGAATTTTGAATCTCGCGGGGGTTCAGGCTTGGGATGGACGGCGCAGCTGCACGAGGCCAAGGTTCGGATCGGTGACAGGATCGAGGCGTGGTTTCAAGATTGCCGGCCTGCGGTCGCCGCTTTGTATTTTGTCCTGCAACAGCATGAGGCCATCGAGAACAGCCTCCGGCCTGGGTGGGCAGCCCGGGATGTAGACGTCGCAGGGAATGATCTTGTCGATTCCCGCGATGGTCGCGTAGTTGTCGTAGAACCCTCCCGAAGAGGCGCAGGTACCGAAAGCCAAGACCCAGCGCGGTTCGGCCATTTGTTCGTAGATGCGCTTGAGTATCGGCGCCTGGCGCTGCGATATGGTACCCACGACCCAGAGCAAATCGCTTTGCCGCGGAGAGAAACGCGGTGCTTCCGAGCCAAATCTGGAGAAATCATAGCGCGGGCTCGACACGGCCATAAATTCCATGCCGCAGCACGCCGTTACGAATGGGTACATGAACAAGGAATACTTCTGAGCCCATGCCAGAATCGACTCGAAACGCGTAGTGAAGTGACCGTGTTCGGCGGGTTCGACCGAGGTTACAACGGGGCTATTCAGCTGTCCCATTCGAGGGCTCCTTTTCTCCAACAGTAGATGAGGGCAACCAGCAGCGCGGCAATGAACAGGCCCATCGATCCAAACCCCGCCCAACCAAGTCCTTGGGAAAGAGTCGCCCACGGATAGATGAAGACGACTTCGATATCAAAGACGACAAATAGAATTGCGGTCAGATAGAACTTCACGCTAGGCCGAATGCCTTTGGCGCCTTGAGTGTCGTTGCCGCACTCGAACGGCATTTGCTTCTCGGCACTCGCCTTCCTGCGGCCAACAAAGTGACCCAATAAGAACATGGCGGCGGCAACAACGGCCGACACCAGGAACGTGACGAGAAGCGGCAGATAGAGGGCTATCATTATAAAGCACTCGCTTGGCAGACGATTTGATCGCCTTGATTTGGAGACAGATACGAGGGGGTATCTAATTCTCGGACCAAGGACCTGTCAATGTACGTGGTGCACCCGATTTGCCAGCCAGCAGCGAACGCACCCCAACACGGCAACATCGTCGGGAATTGTGTGGGGTTGAGCAGAGTCAACGGCCGCACACTTGGCCGGTCAAATCCCCGTAAGTTTACGCCATTCTGCCAGCGGCGCCCCCAAACGCTCTTCGATTCGGCGCATCAGCGCGCTGACATCGTCTTGCCCTGCCCCAAAATCTCGGGCCTGAAGTGCGGCCGCGAAAGCGGCCAACCAACGTTTGCGTTCGATAAGAGCTGACGCAAGCTCGACCCAGACCGTGCCGCCCAACACACCCAAATTCGCGGCTCTCTTCAATGGGCCAATCGCTTCTCCGTATCGACCGGCACGCATCATCGACTGCCCCAGGCGATGATAGACTTCGGGTGCTACCGACGTGTCGCCCGCGTATTGGATACCCAGGCGCAGAATCTCTTCGCCCTTCTCCGTCTCACCCAAGGAGATGCAGGCGCTGCCGAGCAGAGCGAGCGCGGTCGCAATTCGACTGCGCGCTTCGGGGCTGAGCATTTGACCTTCTTGGGTTCGCAGAAAATCGCCAGGGGAGCGGGCCACGTGCCCAGCAGCTCGAGTACTTTCACGTCATCGCCACTGGCTGCTGCTTCTTCCGCTTCTTGTACTCGCGACAGATCGATGGCGCCTCGCCCTGCGCCAGGGCGCTCAGCCCGCTGCAGTTCGTCGCGGACGTGCAGTCGAATTCGGGCGCGAAACTCCTCGAGCTCGTAGAGTTCCTCGACCCCGTCGCGCATGGCGCGCAGCATCGAGCCAAACACATCGTGGCTCAGCGACGAGAGGCTGTAGCCGAAGAGCGGAGCCAGCAATAGGTACCGAACCCCAATGTGCCGTTGAATCGACTCAACGTCCGTCGGTCGAGTGGGAGCGGGCCCCGGTGGTTCCTCGGTGACCAGCGCACTGACGAGTCGGCGACGAAAATCGCGCAGGGATAGGCGCTGTGCCGGAGCCTCCGGCGACGAAGGCTCATCGGCAACGACCACGAAATCGACAAGCGTCTGCTCGGGATTTCTTCGATCAATGGTCAGCGCGACGATGCGCGCGCCGGCTATCATCGAAAAGGCGAAGAAACGAGGCCCTATGACCTCACAAAGAGTCTGAAAACTGCCCACCCCTTCGCCAATACGTTCGAACCAGCCATCGGTCCGAATCGACTCGAGCGGGAAGACGCGGCTCGCGACCATCGCTTGTTACTAGCCTTACACGGGCCCGTATGAGAAACCAACCCCAACCTGGAACGGGCGCAAATGCCGCCCAAGGTACCCACCGGGGCGCCGGCTGGGCAGTCTAGCGAACGTCCGTTTGGCGGCATTCGGTGATTCTGGGGCATCACGGCACGTGGCCCCGGTTCACGATGCGCGAGACGCTGTAACGGCTGGGGGGGACCCACGTGCTACGTTGCACTGAATGGATGCCCTGGACGATGCACTGCGCGTGATTGCGAGCCTGAACGAGGCCCGGGTCGATTACGTCATCGTCGGCGGCGTGGCCCTCAACGTACATGGCCTGGTGCGTGCCACGGAGGATCTGGACGTTTTTGTTCGCCCGGAGCCCGAGAACATCGAGCGTTTGCGGTCGGCGCTGCGCGCCGTGTGGGCCGATCCAGAAATCGACAAGATCACAGCCGATGATCTCTGTGGTGACTACCCGGCCGTGCGTTACGGTCCGCCGCAAGGGACGCTCTACCTGGATATTCTGACCAGACTCGGAGAAGCTACGATCTTCTCCGATCTCGAGGCGGAAGAAAAGGAGATCGAGGGTGTGCGCATTCGTGTTGCCACTCCGAAGACGCTTTATCGGATGAAAAGGAACACCGTGCGTCCGATCGATTACTCCGATGCACAGGCGCTGCGCGCGGCATTCGATCTGGGTGAGGAAGAGTAGGTCCGGCATGCCGGTGTACAAGTACCGTTCTGTTAGCGACATGCCACCGCCGGCGCGCGCTCTAGATCCAGATCCCGCTGCTCGCATCAGGGTTCTTTGGGCGCGTGCGTTCTTGGTTTGTCCGCCGGCGCCGCGTCCAGGGGTCAGACGTTTTCGAAACATCGCAGAGGCCAATGCCGAGCGTGAGCGCGACACGTTGGAACGAATGAAGCGTCGTCACCCTCGGTGGTGAGAACCCAAAACTCGAACGGAGCTAGCTCAACGAGTGGCGGCGCGCCGGCGACGGGCGGCGCATACGGCTCAGGAGGTTCAGGCCAATGTGCGGCTCTCAGTGAAGAGGACTGCATAGCGCGCTACAACGAGCAAGGTAAGTGGCTGCTGTTCGAACCAGCCATCGGTCCGAATCGACTCGAGCGGGAAGACGCGGCTCGCGACCATCACTTGTTACTAGCCTTACACGGGCCGGTCTTAGAATCCAAGCGTCGCGTAGGGGCCCGACCTGGAACGGGCCCAAATGCCACCCAAGGTACTCACCGGAGCGCCAGCGGGGCAGCCCGGCGACCGCGTTACCGCCTGGGCGTCCTGCTGTCCAATTGGACTTTTGGCTTATGCCGTGACGGCGCGCTAGAAACGAGTGCCGTGTCGCTGCGAGTGCATGCGTTGAATTGTGGATTTCTGCAGCCAAGACTCGAAGGCATTCGCCATCGGCTCAGCCCGTGGTGGCCACCTGAAGGCGTCCCGTGCCGTTGTTGGCTAGTGGAAACGCAATCAGGATTGATCTTGGTCGATACCGGAATTGGTCTGATTGACGTCGCCGTTCCTTGGCGGCGCTTGGGTCCAAGATGGTTGGCTTTGTTCGAGACGCCGAAGAACCCAGACGCGACCGCTGCGCGCCAGATCCGTAAGCTCGGTTTTGCGATATCGGACGTTCGGCACGTCATCGTTACCCACTTGCATTCCGAGCATACGGGGGGGCTTGCGGATTTTCCCGATGCAAGTGTTCATCTGCATTCGCAGGCCATCGAAATCGTAAAATCCGGCACCAAGACTTCGTGGCGCTATCGGCCACAGCATTGGGCACACAGTCCCCACTGGGAACCATGGCATGACGGCGATATTTCCTGGTTCGGCATGCGCGGGGTGCAGCGAATCGCCGGTCTTCGGGAGGAAGTTCTGCTGGTGCCGCTGCCCGGTCACGATTTGGGCCACGCAGGCGTCGCCGTACGCACGGAGCGCGGTTGGTGGTTGCACGCCGGAGACGCACGCAGCCCGATTCGCCCGCACCGAGCGCTGCCCGACTTGCTGGGCTTCAGCTCGGACGCCAGCTTGTTTGGCTCCAGCTTCACGCGCCGCCGACTGATGAGCCTCGCTGAACACCATGGCGTGAGGATCGTCGGCTCTCACGACATCGCCGACACCCATGCGACCGATGAAGACGGCGGCTGACGCATTGACCTCGGTCGATTGCCGGGATATTCCGAGCATTCAGCAATCGCTGCTCGACTGGTTTGACCAACACAAGCGCGATCTACCATGGCGAAAGAAACGCAACCCCTATTGGATTTGGGTCAGCGAAATCATGCTTCAGCAAACCCAGGTAGCAACGGTGATTCCCTATTTCGAACGCTGGGTTCGCCAGTATCCGAGCATTGCTGCCTTGGCAAAGGCGCGAGAGTCCGACGTGCTGAAGATTTGGGAGGGGCTCGGTTACTACTCGCGTGCGCGCAATCTGCTCCACGGCGCGCGGCAACTCGTCTTGTCGCGCGACGGTCGTTTGCCGTCAAGCGTTAGTGAGTTGCGGCAAATCCCTGGGATTGGCCGCTATACGGCGGGCGCGATCGCCAGCATTGCATTCAACCAACCGGAACCCATTCTCGATGGGAACGTCACGCGGGTTCTGTGCCGCCTAGGGGACATCAAGGGCGACCCTCGCAAGCCAGAGCAACAACGAAGGCTCTGGTCGATTGCGCGCACCTTGGCAACGCACGCGAACGCGGCAACCATCAATGAAGGCCTGATGGAACTCGGAGCGCTCGTCTGTACGGTTCACAACCCCCACTGCGATTCCTGCCCACTTAGACGAACGTGTCGGGCATACGCGCACGGACATGTTATGCAAAGACCGCAGGTTATGAGGCGGACGGGCAGCATCTCAAAGCGCGTCCACATACTCGTTGCCCGACGAGCAAGCGCGGAGGTCCTTTTGCATGAACGCGCGCGTGATGCCACGCCTTGGGCCAACCTTTGGACGTTTCCAACCTTCGAGGGCCGATCGGCAGGCGAGCGTCTTGGGCAAGTTCGGGATTGGTTGCTGGAACACTTGCATTGTCAGCCAACCAAGTGGGGCCTCGTCGCAAAGGGTCAGTATTCGGTTACGCGATTCAGGGTCACCTACGCGGCTGTCGAAGTCCGCTTGCCGGCGTTGACCCGCACTCGCCCCCCGCAAGGCTACAAGTGGGTGAAGGGAAGTCGCCTGGGCGAACTCGTCATGCCAGCGCCGCATCGGCGGTTGGCGGCCGAACTTTTCGAGGCCGGGACTTGAGGCCGTAAGCAGAAGCCTTGCTAGACGTCCATGGGGTTGGACTTGCTGCGAGACAACCCGAACGCTTCCATGGCCTTCAGTTGTACAGCGACGTCCAAGACGCCATCGCACCGAAGTGCGTCGAGTGCCGCATAAGCGATGTTCTCGGCATCGATTTCGAAATGACGACGAAGCGCCTGGCGAGTGTCGGACAAGCCAAACCCTTCGGTGCCAAGGGGCACGACGCGACCAGGAACCCAACGGCTTACGAAGTCCGTCAACAACTTCATGTAGTCGCTGACCGTGATGAACGGCCCGCTCACGCCGGAAAGGGCCTGCGCCACGTAGGGTATGCGCGCGGGTTCGCCGGGATGGAATCGATTGTGGTGTTCACACGCAAGCGCGTCGTTTCGAAGTTGTTGGTAGCTCGTCACGCTCCACACGTCGGCCGAGACGTCGTAGGCCTGAAGCAGTTCGCGAGCGCGAAGCGCCTCGTTTAGAAGCGGCCCACTGCCGAGCAGTTGCACATGGTACTTGAGCCTGCGCTCAGCCGTAGAAAACCGGTAAAGGCCTTTGAGAATGCCGTCCTTCGAGTCGGGCGGCATCGCCGGCATCGGGAAGGTTTCGTTGTAAAGCGTCAAGTAGTAGATGACGTTTTCGTCTTGCTGAACCATGCGGTAAAGGCCGTCTTCAACGATGGTGGCTAGCTCGTAAGCGAAGGCCGGATCGTAGGCGACGCAACAGGGCAATGTCGTCGCCAGCACATGACTGTGACCGTCGTCGTGTTGAAGACCCTCGCCTTGCAACGTCGTTCTGCCCGCCGTGGCCCCGAGTAAGAAACCTCGCGCCATGGCATCGCCCGCCGCCCATATCAGATCGCCAGTGCGCTGAAAGCCGAACATCGAATAGAAGATGTAAAATGGGATCATCGGTTGGGATTGAATGGAGTACGACGTGCCCGCAGCAATGAATGACGCCACGCTGCCGGCCTCGTTGATCCCTTCCTCGAGGACTTGCCCGTCCTTGCTCTCGCGGTAGTAGAGCACCTTGCCCTTGTCAACCGGCTCATAGAGCTGCCCGACAGACGAATAGATGCCAACTTGACTGAATAGGGCATCCATCCCAAACGTTCGCGCTTCATCGGGAATGATGGGAACCACCCGATTTCCGATGCCGTCGTCGCGGAGCAGTTTCGACAGCAGCCGGGCGAATACCATCGTGGTAGAGGCTTCGCCTTTCTTGATTCCTTCGTGGAACTCCGCGTACAGACTGGGTCTTGGCAGCTCGAGCGCCACGGGACTCTTCCTGCGTCGCGCGGGCAAACTACCGCCCAATGCCCGGCGGCGTTCGAGCATATACGTAACTTCCGGGCTGCTCGCACCCGGATGATAGAAGGGCGCTTCGTCGAGTTCAGCGTCGGACACGGGTAGCTCGAGCAGATCGCGAAACTGGCGCAATTCCTCCAACCCAAGCTTCTTCTTTTGGTGCGTGACATTGACGCCTTCGAACCCCTCGCCGAGCGCCCAACCCTTGACCGTGTGCGCAAGGATGACCGTCGGGCTGCCCTTTTGTCTCGTTGCGCGATCGTAGGCGGCGTAGATCTTTCGGAAACTGTGGCCGCCGCGCCGCAGTTTGCGGACTTGTTCGTCGCTCAAGTGCTTGACGCTTTCGAGCAGCCGCGGATCGACGCCCCAGACCTGTTGCCGAGTGTACGATCCAGGCATTGTGACGTACTTTTGCCATTGCCCGTCAACGAGCTCGTTGAGCCGGTGACGCAACAGTCCCTCACGATCCTTGGCCAGAAGCGCATCCCATTCAGGCCCCCAAACGACCTTGATGACACTCCAGCCCGCGCCGCGGAAAACCGTTTCAAGTTCCTGGATGATCTTGCCGTTGCCGCGCACGGGACCGTCGAGTCGCTGCAAGTTGCAGTTGACAACGAAGATCAAGTTGTCGAGGCGTTCGCGTCCCGCAATGCTCAGCGCCCCCAGCGACTCCGGCTCATCTGACTCGCCGTCGCCCATGAAGCACCACACGCGCTGATTCGAAGTGTCCTTGATAGAACGATCGTGCAAGTACTTGTCGAAGCGGGCCTGGTAGATGGCGGTCAAGGGTCCAATTCCCATGGAAACCGTGGGATGCTCCCAGTAGTCGGGCATTAGACGCGGATGCGGATAGGAAGTAAGACCTTGCCCTTCCTCCGCGCCGCGCCGAAACCGCTCCATGGTTTCGGCGGCAATGCGCCCCTCCAAAAACGACCGTGCGTAGATGCCGGGCGCAGCGTGCCCTTGAAAGTAGACATGGTCGCCGCCACCGGGGTAATTCGGCCCCCGAAAGAAGTGGTTGAAACCCACTTCGTACAATGCGGCGCTCGAGGCATAGGTCAACAGATGGCCACCAATGCCGGAGAACCGAGTGTTGGCTCGATGCACCATGGCAACGGCATTCCAACGAATGATGCGCCGAATGCGCTTCTCCATGGCTTCGTCGCCCGGGAAAGGGGGTTCTTCCGAGGCTGGAATCGTATTGACGTAATCTGTACTCAACGAGCTCAGCGGCGCGACACTGTGATGGCGCGCAGTCCCCAGCACCTCATCGAGCAAGTACCGCGCTCGTTCCGCCCCGGACTGTTCGATGACAGATTCCAAGGACTCGATCCATTCGCGAGTTTCGACTGGATCAGAGTCCTTGGCCTCGCTCATTAACCTATTCACGCGCATACTCCTTCACTTTCCTGCAAATCTAGGGCTGTACCCCCCGAACGGCAAGCGGCTGGCGTCCTTGGGCGAACCCTGTTGCTCTCAGGCTGCCGTGTGCGGGGCCGGGAAATCAGGCCAAACCTTGGGGCCAGCTCAACCCAACGTTGCCAGGGCGCACGCAAATCTCTACGACAGAGGCAGCCCATGCAACGAGCCTTGACGATAGCCGTGGCCATTTTACTAGTGCTCGGGATTCTAACCGCAGCACATTATTATATATGGGTGAGGTTGGTTCGTGACGTCGGTTGGTCCGAAACCACGCGGCGCTGGTTGACGTGCGCGGTCGTTGGCTTAGGCCTCTCGGTTCCCGCGTCGTTCGTTCTTTCCCGACTGTTGCCGCCCAAACACGGATTGTTGATTCTGTACGTCACCTACACCTGGATGGGGTCGGTTCTGACGCTGTTGCTCACGCTCGGGTTTCTTGATTGTTGTCGTTTCGTCATTGAACAGTTGACTGCCGTCGGCTCAGCGCAACCCGAGCGACGCCAGTTCCTGCGACGTGCAGTAGCCGCCTGCGCCACATTGGTCACGGGGTCGTCGACGGCCCTTGCGGTGAGGGAAGCGCTCGCCGAAGTCGAGGTCCGAACCGTTCGGGTTCGATTGGCGCGTCTGCCCACCGCGCTGCACGGCTTTACCATTGCGCAAATATCGGATCTGCATTTGGGACCGACTTTGCGGGAGAACTTCATTCGTCAAATCGTGCAAAGGGTCAATGCGTTGGACGCTGATCTCATCGCTATCACAGGCGATCTGGTCGATGGAACCGTGGAGCGGTTGCGAGAAATCGTGGCTCCCATCGGCCGCCTGCGCGCTCGACACGGGGTGTATTTCGTTACCGGCAATCACGAATACTACTCCGGCGTCGATGAGTGGATTGCGGAGATTCGGCGATTGGGAATTGTCGTGCTGCGTAACGAACGCGTCAGTGTCGGCACCGCCCAGGCCAGTTTTGACTTGGTGGGCGTCGATGACGCCCACGCGCATCAATTTGGTCGTGGGCACGGCACTGACGTCGCTCGTGCCGTAGCAGGCCGGGACCCCCGCCGCGAAGCCGTGCTGCTCGCCCACCAGCCGCGCACGGTTTTCGACGCCGCCCAACACGGCATTGGATTGCAGCTCTCGGGGCACACCCATGGCGGGCAACTGTGGCCTTTTGGCTACTTCGTTCGCCTCCAGCAACCCGTCATCAAGGGGCTTGCGAGATTCGCATCGGTCTGGGTGTATGTGAACTCGGGCACCGGCTATTGGGGTCCACCCATGCGCCTCGGTGCGCCGTCAGAAATAACGAAGGTCGTGCTCTTGTCTGGCCAGGAACAAAGCCTCGAATCTAACCTGGCCGTTGGGTAGACTAGGTTCGACCTAATTGCTGCGCCAGCTTTTGTGCGGCTCGAATTCCGTCCAAAGCGGCGCTGGCGATGCCGCCCGCGTAGCCGGCTCCTTCGCCAACGGGGTAGAGACCAGCAACGTCGAGGCTCTGCATCGACTCGGGATCTCTGGGGATTCTTACGGGTGAACTCGTACGACTCTCGACACCAACCAGCACAGCTTGGTCGGTAATGTAGTCTCGAATTTGACAACTGAACGCCTGCAGTCCCGATCGAATTCGTTGCGCTATGGGGAGCCTTGCGACCGCTAACACGTCATCCAGATTCACGGAAGTCAACCCTGGTTGGTAGCTGCATTGCGGTAAGATACTCGAGGCGCGGCCCGCCATGAAATCCGTTACGCGCGCGGCCGGTGCTCGGAGAGCGCCGCACCCCGCGCTGAACGCCGCCTGCTCGAGTGCGCGCTGCAACTCGAGCCCTCCGAGAATCGCGTCAAAGCCTGCCGCGCGCCAGTCCTCGGGGTTGATCGAAGCGACGATTCCGGCGTTGGCAAACGGCGAGTCGCGGCGCGATAGACTCATCCCATTGACGACGACTGCGTCGGGCTCCGTCGTCAACGGCACGATAAACCCGCCGGGGCACATGCAAAACGAGAACACCCCTTGACCCTGGTCCGAATGCACAAGCTGGTACGCCGCGTTGGGCAAGCGAGGATGCCCGGCATAGCGGCCATACTGAGCGCGATTGATTAGCGCCTGGGGGTGTTCACACCGTAGTCCCAACGCGAATGATTTGGGCTCCAGCTGACAGCCCGCCGACGCTACCCACTCGTAAACGTCACGCGCCGAGTGACCCGTCGCAATCACGACCGCGTCCGCGCCGATCATCGCGCCATCGGCACATTGAACGCCCCTGACTGCCCGGGGACTTCGGCCATGGTCAACATCGAGCGCCACAACGCGCGTGTTGAAACGGAACTCGACACCGACCTGCTCAAGGTGCTCGCGCAGCGCGCTAACCACCTTCGGCAAGTTGTTACTCCCGACGTGGGGCCTTGCGTCAACCATGATGTCGCGCGGCGCCCCGTGCGCAACTAGCAATTCCAACATTCGCCTTACGTCGCCCCGTTTCGTGGCGCGCGTGTACAGCTTGCCGTCGCTGTAGGTCCCCGCGCCCCCTTCACCAAAACAATAATTGCTTTCCGGATCTACGTGGCCGCGCTGCAGAACGCTCTTCAGATCATGCCGGCGCGGTCGCACGGTCTTGCCACGCTCGATCACGATGGCCCGAATTGCATAGCAGGCCAACTCGTATGCGCAGAACAGCCCTGCGGGGCCGTCACCCACAATGACGACCTGCGGCGAACCCTCCACGTCCCGTGGAACAGGTCCGCTCGATTGGACAGGCACGTCCGCAGCGAGAGCAACGCGAATCCGGAATCGAACGCCGCCGTGCCGGGCGTCAATCGCACGCCGCACGACGACGGGCATCGGAACCTCATCGACGGGACGCCGCAAGCGTCGAGCAACAAGCGCGCGCAGTGCATTCGGTTCTTCGAGCTCATCCAAATCCAAGGCAAGCTCGAGTTCGCTCGGCACTTCGCGTTCAGCCATTGCGTTCGAGCTCATACCCCGTAGGTCGCCTGGGGGCAGCTTCGGAGCGAACTTCATGGCACCCACGCACGATTTTTATGCCTTCACGTCACGGAACCGTCGTATGAAGCGGCGCCCAGGTTCCCGGAAGACCGCCGACCGACAAGCACCTCGTGCCAACTACGCAGACTGAAACTGAACCACCGACACCGATGTCGCTCGAGCGCTATCGCCGGACGAAGTACTTTCCTGCGCTCGATGGACTGCGCTGCTTCAGTATTGCCGCGGTCATCTGGCACCACTGCACGCCGCGTCAACTCGAAGGAATCGCCGGGCGCGGGCACCTCGGCGTCAGGCTCTTCTTCTGCATCAGCGGCCTATTGATAACGACGCTGCTGCTGCGCGAACGCCGCGAAACGGGCACCGTTGACCTCGGTCGATTCTGGACACGCCGCTGTCTGCGCATCTTTCCGCTCTACTACTGTGTCCTTGGAGGCTTTGTCCTGTTTGCGCTTTGCTTGCCGGTTGCCTCGCCCATTCGCTGTCATTTCCTGGCAAACCTGCCATTTTTCGTGAGCCATACGTCGAACTGGTTCATCAACTACAATGTGCCTCATCCAGTCCTGTTTGCCTTTGCCTGGTCGCTTTCGACCGAAGAACAGTTCTACCTGTGCTTGCCGCTAATAGTGAAGAAACCTACCGTTCGAACGTCCCTGGGTCTAATGCTCGTCGCGCTGATCACGATTGACCAATTGGCGGAGCGCCGAATGTTGGCATTCATCCTGACCCCGCATGGGAGGCTCGAGACCATCGTCACAAGCTTCATGGCTTCCATCGGTTTTGGCGCGTTGCTTGCCGTTTTGCTCGAGGACCCTCGAGGGTTTCGGCTATTGGGGCCCTGGCTATCGCACAGGCTGAGCGCTCCGGTAATCCTGTCATTTGTCCTCGTTTGGCTAGCTTGGCCGCCGCGTGCGTTCTTCCTGTTCGAAGCCGCGCTTGCGCTGTTCGTGACCGCTTGCGCGCTCGGCGAAGATTACTCGCTGGTGCGCCTGTTTGCCGCTAAGCCTCTTTGCCACGTAGGGCGCGTCAGTTACGGCATGTACTTGTTTCACGTACCCATCATCGGTGCGCTGCGTCGTATGGTGCCCTCGATTGCGCAGCAGCCGGCAATCCTGTTTCCGCTCGCATTCCTCGTTACGACGCTGCTTGCCACGCTAAGTTTTCGGCACTTTGAATCAATATTCCTGGCGATGCGGCCAGGCTCGAAAGGCCGCGCCGCCCCAAGGGTCCTCTGAATCACTAGCGGGACTCTCTCCCAGCCGGTGAAGCCATGCTTGCCGTGCTAACCCGGCACGTCGGTGACCTGCACCTCGGCGCTACTCACGCCACCTGTTCGTCCGTCGCGACGTTTTGACTGTGTTGGTCGTTTGGGCCCCGGCCCAAACGACGGCGTATACAGAACTTGACTCAAGACGGATGAGTTTCGTGCGTTAAGGTCGCTAACTCCTGCGTGCACCACGACGCGGATCCAAACCGAGCACGCGCAGCGGCTCGTCGGAAGCGCGGAACACGACGGTATCGCCAAGGAAGACTTCCATGCGCTTGTAGGGCCCGTCCAAGAACAACGCCGCATCGTCCATCTTGCTTTGGACCTGCACGGATTCACCGTGTCGCACGACCACTCGCTTCAGTCTCAAGGTGCAGCCTGGCGGCGTGTAGGGTTCGCGGACAATCAGCTGCAACTGCTTGGACGCAAGAGCCAGGACGCGTCCGCCCGCTGAACGCTGCGCGCCGGTCGAACCCGCGGCGGGACCAATCCAAAAACCGCTTGAGTGTTGCTCTTCTTTGCCACGACGGCACTGCAAAATATACCGTGACGTGGCCGCCGGAATCACGTGCGAGTAAAGCGCTTCATTGAGCACGCGCCGCGACAGCAATCGGCCGTCTATTTCGACTTGCATTCGCGTAAGGCACACGCTCGGCAGACTTCCGTCGATGGCCCGCTCAAGCGTTTTCAATAAGTTCTTGGGGTTTGCGGCACAGAAATAGCCGACGCTATGCTTGGGAGAGCTATTGACGCCGATGATAGGGGGTCCAAATACGTTGTGCGATGCCGCCAGAAGCGTTCCGTCGCCACCGACGGTGATAACCAGGTGAGCGCCGGATGCATCGAATTCTGCGTGGGGTCGGCTCAGTGTAATTACGCGGGCACCCAACTTCTCGAGGTGCTGAAGGACCCTTGCCAACGTCCGCGTGTGGGATTCATGAGCATCAGACCAGCGAGCGACAGCGGGATCGTGATGTTCCAGCAGTGCCAAAGCACGCGGGTCATGCATGTCCTCCACATGCTTTTTGTACTGCGATCGCTTCGCGGCGACGAATATGATGGGGCGAGCCACGCTAGGGGACTTTAGACAATTCGGCCAGGCGGCGCAAGCCTAGCTCAGTTTTTGCGTCTTCCAGATAGCCTTCGCGACACCAACCGATGGCGTCGTCGAGTGCCACGTCGTGGACGGCGCCAAGCCGCTCGATGGCAGACCCGTCCAGCGTAGGATCTTGGCGTAGGTCGGGGTCAACGCCAACCTGCAAGTAGTAGTGCCGTTCGCCGATGACACCCGGACACGGAAATGTGCTTGGCCCCAAGGGCAAGATGGAGGTCACTGGCGCGTCGAACCCCAATTCTTCCTTGAGCTCTCTTTGGGCGCAGCGAACAATTCCTTCGACGGTTAGCTCATCGGGTTCGACGAGCCCCGCCGGTAACTCCCAAAGGCCGTTGACTCGCACGTAGGCGCTTTTGGCATTGCGGTGCGCATCGCGCAACAACACGGGTGGCCTCGCTGCACTTCGCAGATACACGCGACGGCGTCCAGCGCCATCCACGTAGTGGGCAGCTATGATGACGGCGTCTAGCGCTTTGCGGTCCACTTCGTCGTACTCGAACGGGGTGCTGGCTCTGCCCTGCACATCGATGGCCACCATGCTGCGCCGCACGAGGCGCAAAAACCCGGGTGGCGCCGGTGGGGACCGATCTTGCACGACTTGCAGCGTGACAATCGGCAGTTCGGGCGGGGTCGGATTTACGGTCTGCGGGTCTTGTTTCATGGGTGACCTGTTCGTCCAAGAACCTGCCCCAATCTTGAAAGGAGGCGGTAGCGTTTCCGGCCACCGCCGCGCGGTTCAGTGGGCAACAGGGTCTATCCGTTGTTCAATAGCTCGCAAGCGTATTTTGGGAATGATCGCCTCAGTGATCAACGCAGCCCGAGTCATGATCTCGTCTTGTGACACGGGCTGGGCCGGTTCAACCTCAGCTAGGAAGGCAAAGCAGCGCGAAACGTCAGCGCCGACCAGGACTATGAACACGGCTTCGCGCCCGCCGAGATTGCTGGTGCTCAGCGTGAGTCGCGAGTCGAACCCTTCTGGTACGGCCCTGGTCTGGGATTGGACGGGGTTCGCCCGCTGGCTCAGATCCAGGTTGCCCCGCCGCCACCGTTGCAGGTCTGAAAGGCATTCCTCGGGCGTTACCCGCCTGCGCTCGGGCCATAGCCTTGCCTCTAGCTTCAATTCGAGCGTACTGTTTGTGGCGACCCACCAAGGCGTGCTTTGGTCGTCAATTTGCCAGGTGCCAGCCTTTGGTAGGGGGAGGACAACTGGCGTGCGAGTGCCGACCCCATCATAAAAATCCCAATGCGTCTTTCCCGAAGCGTCGAATTTGCCACCATCTCCGTGTGTTACCGCCGGGGCAACCGCCGGCGATTTGACGTTTGCGGACGTGCAGGCAATCAGCCATAGTCCTACATAGAGACAGTGGCGGACCGGATGCGCCGCCGGGCCAGTTCGACTGGAGACTCTCGAAAACATCTGCACGGTTCTCACAGATATGGTATGGGTTAGTTCTGAATGGTGCAAGCGAGTGCTGCTTCGGGGGCACACTCGCTTCTCGCGGCCGGCGCCATGGCTCGCTGGCTTCTGACACCCCGCAAGGTCCCCTCGCTAAGCAGGAACAATAAGCAGTATGGACGGACAGCGCCACGCGTACGGTGCGACACGCAAACGTCGACACCCGAAGCACAATAGCCCACCGAAAGCTGAACCCATTCTGATTGCCGCACGGCGTCCCGATGCGCCTCCGGCGAGGCCGCCACGTCGGCTTATTGCCGCGTCGGCGTCGCCGCGTGGCAATGGTTCGAAGGCTGCCGCGCCTTTGGACAATTCGGAGCACAGAATCAATGGGCGCAATGGTCATGTGCAGGATGCCAGCACCAGTGAGGCGCAGCGGCGCGCGGCGCGCATCGTTCAGGTCAACGCAACCGGGCCCGATGATCGTGAAAAGCAGCGGCTACGCTTGCTGGAGCGCCTGCTCACTAGCGAAGGGCGCGTGGCGATTTCCCGCGCCGCAAACGACTTGCGATTGGCGGGTTTTGAGTTCCCGCTCAATCAAGACGTGCAGTTGCAGCTACTTGAACACAATGACGAGAATCTGGCGCGTCAAGCCATCACGCAGTTGAAGATTTTGCTAGAATCGGAGCGGCCCATCAAGCTTCCGGTTATCTCGCAGCGCCTGCGTCGCCTCGAGGAAGTGGGGGAGGACCCGCTGACGCGCAAGGCCGCGGCGGAATTGCGGCGGCAAATACGCGCCTAAGGAGGCGTTGTGAAAGAATTGACACTGCGTGAGTTCGAATCGCACTTTCGCGATCTAGTTCGCCAGTTGGGTCAGAGCTCAGCCAATACTGGCTGCGTGGCCAGCAACGGCTGCAAGAGCTGCAGTAATTGCACATTCTGCACCGATTCTGAGCGGTTGATTCGGTGTCACTACTGTATTCGATGTCTGACTTGCACTGACTGTTCCCATTGTCGGGAGAGCAAAACGCTGATTGGCTGCCAGCATTGCGTTGAATGCGACGGTTGCACATCAAGCGCCTATCTGGTCAAGAGCGTCGCGTGCGCGGGCTGCACGTATTGCTTTGGATGCGTAGGCTTGTCGGGGAAAGATTTTCATATTCTCAACGAGCCCTACTCCCGAAGTGAGTATTTCGCTGTCACGCGAAAGCTGTCCAAAGAATTGGGTCTGTAGGCGGTACTCACCATCCCTTCTGGGCGCTATGATGCTGACCGCCAACCCCGGTCGGACGGCCTTGAAGCGGCCGATCTCTTGGATTGGGCGCCTCCAGGCAATCGCGCCAATACGGCGGGAATGAGTTCAGGCGTGAAGCGTTTACGGTTTACGAAAGCGTTTAGGAGAACATCATCATGACCCATCGTTTGTGTGTATTCGCCGCCGCGTTGGCGTTGGCTGGTAGCGCCTGTTCAGACGAAAAGAAACCCGCCGTAGCCCCGGTGGCATCAGCGGCCCCGGCTCCGAGCGCAGCGCAAAACTTGAATGCCAACAACCCAAAACCCGACGACGATGCCACGCGCGGCAACCTGAATATCTCGGACGAAATTCGAAAGGCCTGTGGACTCACGGACGCGGAAGCCTACTTTGCCTTTGACTCGGCTCACGTGCGCCCTCAGGACCACACGGTTCTGAAGAAGCTTGCCGATTGTTTCTCGACGGGCGCCTTGAAAGGGCGTGAGATGCGGTTGGTCGGGCATGCTGACCCGCGCGGCACTGCCGACTACAATATTGCGCTCGGCGGCAGGCGCGCCGACAACGTGAAGGCAGTCATTGCCACCGAAGGCTTGGCCGCCAGCAAGATCGCGACGACCTCGCGGGGCGCCATGGACGCGACGGGCACGGACGAAGCCACGTGGGCCAAGGATAGGCGAGTCGATGTGACCCTCGGTGACTAATACTGCCCCGGTTCGTACCCATGCGACGCCCCGCGATCTCGCCCCGGCGGCTTGTCGCGGCTGCGCTTCGATGCTCACATACTTCAGCATGCTTTGCTTCGATGCTCGCCTCGACTGCTCCGGCGGGCCGAGCTTGCGGGGCGGGTGACTTGAAGGGTGGGAGAATAGAACTAGCCCCCCTCCGCACCCACGGCACGAGGCTCCCCGTCGACTCGCGTTCTGAACAAACGCGGCAATCCAACAGCCAAAACCGCCGCTTCGGGGTTGTGCGAGTTTTGCGGCCCTGCCGCGACGCGCTATAGGCGCACCATGAATCCCGTAGAAGCTCCCGTCCATGCGGTGTCCAACACAGGGGCGAGCGCAGCCACTCCCCTGGATCCTTTTGCGCTCATGTTGCGGTCTTCGGGAATCGTCCTTGTGGTGCTGCTGATTCTTGTAGCGGCTGGCGCGCTCGTATGGCTGATTTGGTTTCTGAAGTCGGCTCAGCTTCGCCGCCTCGTCGCTGCGCAGCACCGGTTCGAAAATGAAGCCGAGCGCACATCCTCTATCTCCGAATTGGTGCGGCTATCACAACAGCACGAAACCGCACCCGGCGCGCGCATCGTTCTTGAAATGGCCAAGCACCAGCATCAGGTTGGCAAGGGCGTCGATTTCATGCTGGCAATTGGCAAGCGGGCCATCGTCGTCGAACAGCAGCGCGCATCGGCCTTGATGCCCACCCTCCAGAGCATCGCGTCCGCGTCCCCCTTCATCGGCTTGTTCGGGACGGTCTGGGGAATCATGGACGCATTTCTGCGAATCGGTGTCGAGAAGAGCGCCAGCCTTCCCGTTGTTGCGCCCGCGATTGGAGAAGCTCTCATAGCAACGGCATTCGGGTTGGTGGCCGCAATACCCGCGACCATTGCCTACAATTACGTGGACAAGAGAATCGCCGATCTACTGGACGAATTGGAGGCTTCCACGGGGGCTTGGGTGCGTTGGTTCGTCCCCGACGCCGGCGCGTTCACGGACAGTACGCGGCCCGACTCCTCCTACCCGGGCTACGGGAAGCGCTGAGTCATGGCCCTCTCGGTTGGACGTCGTTCGCGAGGCTTCCGTGACATCAATATCACGCCGCTTGTCAACGTGATGCTCGTGCTGCTGATTGTTTTTATGGTCACAGCCCCACTTCTGACAACCGGTTTACGGATCGATTTACCCGAAGTGAAAGCCGCCAACACGCCGGTCAAAGACGCGCGTCTGCTGGTGACGGTTACCAAAGAAGAACGCGTTCTGTTTGGCGAACAGGACATCACTGGAGCGGTAGACAAAGCCTTCAAAGAGAACGCCCGCGTACAGAAGGAACGCGAGCTTTACATACGAGCGGACAAAAACGCGCGCTACGGCATCGTTGCCACGGTCGTGGCCGCCGCGCGCAGCAGTGGCGTGGACTCGCTCAACCTTCTCGTGGAGCCCGAGCTCGAGGAGGCCCCGCCCGATGAAGCCGAGCCCGCCGCGGGCAAATCTGGCGCAAAAAGAGCTGCGCCCAAGAAGGTTCCCCCAGCGCGAAGTGAGTCCGCGCCGAGTCACTAGTCAGAAAGGTTTTTGCCCGTCTTGAACTCGATGAGCATTCGCACGTTCACTCAACAAGAGCTGTGGCTGGCAGTCATCCTCGCCGGCAGCATCGAGTGCGGTTTCTTCGCGTTGCTCATCACGGCAGGCACCAGCCGGGCCAATGTTAGGCACCTAGAAACACCGGTCCCAAGCGAGACGCCCATTGCCGTAAAACCAGTCCTCGACGACGTGCCGCTGCTAAAGCTTGGCGGCAAGAAAATGCGACCGAAGTTGCCCGAGCTTTGGAAGAAGAACCCGCCTGTTCAGCGTTTCGAAGCGACAAGCGCTCCCAGTCCAAAGGCACCCATGACACCTGACGCAATTCCTTCGAGTCCGCTGGTGCACAAGGATGCAGGGCCGCCCCCACCGCCTGACGCAGCGGTTGCCAAGAAGGTCAACCAAGTGCTGTTGGATGCAGGACCGCCGCCGAAAGAGTCCCAACAAGCCCAGGGTGAAGGCGTGCAGGACGGCGTCAAAGAAGGGACGGAAACCGACCCTCTGAAGGGTCGTGCCATCAGTCAATACAAGCAGCTCGTTATCGCATGGTTCAACGCAAAATGGCACCCACCGGACTTGCCCTGCGATGTCATGAAAGGGCTCACCGTTGCCGGCATGCCCACGTGGGGTCCCGACCGTACAGTGTTGGGCATCTCTCCGGTTCGCATGAGCGGCAATGCGGTCTTTGACGAAGCTGCCAAGAGTACCTGGGCCAACATTATTGGTCAGCAGATCCCGCCGCCACCGCCGCTATACTCCGATATTACCCCCAACCAATTTGGGGCCATCATTTTCACGAGCGCCAGCAAATGCAAGTAACCCGCCGTTTTCTCAGTCTCGCTTTGAGCCTGTCGGTGTTCGCCATTGCGAGCAGCGCTGATGCGCAGGCGCCTGCGCCTGCCCCTGCAGCGCCGACACCCGATGAACACCTGCTTGGCGACTTGGTGATCAGCGGCAGTCAAGTCGAGCATTTTACTAAACTTGCCATCCTAAAGTCCTTTTCGCCAGACTACGAAGACGTCGTCATCCGCAGCGTCGTCCGACACGACCTCGAACTATCTGGCATGTTCGATGTCATCCCCGACAGCAAAGCGCCGCCGGGCAACTACGAGTTCGACGACCCCGTCAACCTGCCGGCATGGCAAAAACTTGGCGCGGAAGTCATCGTCAAAGTCGCTGCCCGCAAGGTCGCGGCGGACAAGGTCGAGGTATTCAGCCTTGCTTACTTCTTGGACGTCGGAAAGGTTCCCGTCTATGAACGGCACATTGTCGTCGGCGCTGACGAGCTGCGTATCACTGGGCACCGCGTCACCGATGCGCTGCTCGCGGCCATCACGGGCCGCCCCGGCAGCTTTGCCAGTCATTTTTGCCTGAGCACGCCGTGGGGACATGGCCGTCGCGTGCTGACGATGGACTCAGACGGTGCCAACCTGATACCGGTAACCGCGCCGGAAGATACTTCAATTGCCCCCTTTTGGGGCCCGAAGCAGACCTTGTACTTCACGCAGAGCGTTCGCTACTCGCCGTTTCATTTGATGTCATTGGGCGGCAAACAGATCCAAGCCGTCAACGTGCCGTACTCGACAAGCATCTACGCAGCGTCCTTCAGCCCCGACGGCCAGAGATTGGCTGTCGCGGTTGCCGAAGAAGGCAAGAGCAGCATCTACGTCGGCAATGCGGATGGCACGTTATTTAGCAGAGTGTCAACGACTGACATCGCGACAAGCCCTGCCTTTAGCCCAACTGGCAAGCTTGCCTACATTGCCGGCGGGGCTCAGCAGGGCAGCCAGCGCGTCTACGTCAACGGCAAGCCCGTTTCTCCCAATGGATTCACGGCAGCCTCGCCAACGTTCTGCGACACGGAACTTGGCGTTCGTCTCGTGTATGCGGTCGCCGTCGGAGGCGGGCGCATGGACCTTGTGATGAGCGACGAGCACGGCCGAGATATTGCGCGGCTAACGCAGGGGCCCGGCTCCAATTTGGCGCCCGCCTGCAGCCCCGACGGCCGCTTGCTCGCATTCTTCTCGACGCGCAAATCCGGCCCCGGCCTGTACCTTCTGAACCTCAAGCGGTTCACGAGCATTCGCGTCACGCCTCAAGTTGGCGAATCATTGAATTGGGCCAGGCTAGCCGACACATCGGTTGCCGACGCGTTGCAGGTCAAAGCGCCACCCAAGCCCACCGCTCCGGCGTCCGCGCCCAAGCCCAGCACCGATTCCGTGCCGCCAAGACAATAAGCTAATGGGACTCCCTTTCAGCAACGTGTACTGACCTGGGACCTTGGGGCATCAGGCAACTGCGCGGTTGAGCGTTGTGCCTGCCGCGAAAGCGAGGATGTTGTCGATGGTCGTTTCGATAATCCGGGTAATCGCCTCGACGCTATTGAATGCGTTATGGGGCGTTGCGATAACATCACCGCGCTTGAGCAGCTGGTGGGCGTGGATCGCCGCTTCGAGCTGCTCTCGATCGTAGGACTTCGAGAGGATCTGCGCTTCTTCGCGCACGAGTGCTTCCCCTTCGAATACGTCAAGACCCGCGCCGCCAAGCTGACCGGATTGCAGCGCAACCAGGAGTGCCGAAGTGTCTACGAGCTCACCGCGCGCCGTGTTTACGAGAATTGCACCGCGCTTCATGATTGCGAGGGTCTCCCGGCTGATCATGTGATGCGTCGCTGCATTGGCCGGGCAATGCAGTGACACAATGTCCGCTTGGCCAAGCAGCGATTTTAGCGAAACGTATTCGAATTCAAGCAGATCAGCCAGCGTCTGGCGTCGAACCGCATCGTAGACCAATACGCGCATTCCGAAGCTTTTTGCCATGCGCACGACATGCAGCCCAATGTTGCCGGCGCCGACCACTCCCAATGTCTTGCCGCGTAGGTCAAAGCCGCGCAGGGCTTGCACAGCTTCGTGTTGGGGTTCGCCGCTTTGAAAGATTTGATAAGCCTTGATCAATCGTCGCGACAGCGCCAAAATAAGTGCAAACGAGTGCTCGGCGACGGTTTGTGAGCCGTACTCGGGCACGTTGCATACGGCCACCCCGCGCGCTTTGCACGCCGCAATGTCAACGTGATCGTAGCCGGTCGAGCGCGTAACGACGAGCCTTAGCTGCCTCATCGCGTCCAGTACCGGTTGATCGATTCGCGAGTAAATGAACGGGGAGACGACTTCACATTCCGCGATCTCACTGAGCAGACTTGGTGACAGTGCGTCCTCATAGAATCGACACTGATGGCCCACTAGTCGGTCGTTCAGGGTGGTCTTTTCCCAGCCTTCAAGTTCAAAGAACGCGATTTTCATAGCTGCTTGTCACCTACGAACCGTCGTCGCGCGAGAATCCTGCCCCGAATTTGGCGCGCAGTCGATTCATGAGCAAAGGAATTCACTCCGTGACTCAATTTGGCTAGGGGCTGGCCCAATCACTGCAACCGGCGGTGCCGCTGCCGTCGTCGCGATTGGCGGCGCGACTAGCCCGAGCGGAACGGGAATCTCCGTCTGCACCCACCGTACGTGCCCATCGACAAGCAGGCTATCGCGTCGGTAGGCACTGTAGCGTGGTGCGCCAACGGGATCCCCGTCCGGGGATGCTTTGCTGGCACCGACAACGTCCCCCGCTGATATCCGATCGATGTGGATCTTGAGACATTGGCTTTTCGTTCATGGCGTGAGCCCGCGTACACGGCGCATCAAAGCTGCTGACTCGGGCTCACGCCTAATGCCTTGCTTCACATCACGTTGGGGAATCGATTCGCCGATGCAACATTCCGTCGACTGCCGAAAAATTCAACCAGCTGGATGAGCGTCTGGCTGCAGCGGCGCGAGGAAGCTGCCCCCACCCCGGCACGTTCACCTGCGGTGAGCGCGCTGCCTGCTACCATATTACCTATGATTAAGAAGCATGGCCTGGTGATTGCGGCTGCGTCCTCACTGTTGGGGATGCTCATCGGCTGTTCGTCGAACAAGGGCACGGGAGGCACGTCCGACGCCAACACGGGAGGAGTCGCCAACGGCACCGGGGGCACGGCCGTGTCAACGGGTGGCAGTGCGGCAGCAGCCGCCGGCGGGTTCCCGCCGGCAACTGGAGGAGTCAACGGTACTGGCGGCGCCATCGTAGCGACAGGCGGCTTTCAGCAGGGGACAGGGGGCGTTCACTACGGCACTGGCGGAAGTGTCAACAGTACGGGCGGCACGAGAGCTGGAACTGGCGGCGTTCAGAGCAGTACAGGTGGCCTTCAGAACAGTACTGGTGGCGCACAGGGAACCGGCACAAAACCGACTGGAGGCACCAGCTCAACCACGGGCGGTGCGCCAGGCATCGGCGGTACCAACTCAGCAACGGGCGGCAAGCTTGGCACCGGTGGCGTTGGCCCAGCCACGGGTGGAACGCCTGGCACCGGTGGCGCGGGTACTGGCGGAACCACCGCGGTCAACCCCGCTGTGATCGCTGCCGTCAACGCCTGCATGAACAAGCTTCCGAGTGGCAGTACGGCCAACGTGACTGCAGCTCAGCAAGCGACCATTGTTACCGCCATCATCAACGCCTGTTCGGTGTTCGCGCCGCCCGGCGTACAATGGCAGACGTGGTGTCAGATGTTTCTGGTTGCTGCTATCAACGCCGAGAGCACGTACCGCGTCGATGCAGGCGCTACAGGTGCCGGCAATAATTCCGCGGTCGGGCTTCTGCAGATCACATTCGCCTCGGTCGTGACTGACTTTGGGAACTATGGTCCGATCGACGCTGTAACGCGCATCGGCTGCAATTTTGGCACGTTCTCGAGCAGTGATTCCTACGCGACCAAGGGCTCCGTCATGCTCGATATCAATTGCAACATCGCGATTGGGGCCTGGTACTACTTCATCTTTGCCAGCGGCAATGGCGGTTCCAGCGTCGTGTGGGTCAACCAGTACTGCTACGGCTACGGCGTCGCGGGTAACTTGCACATCGGCATGGCAAGTTACCTGATGGGCGGTATAGCCGCGCACACGAGCCTGTCCGGCGCCGACTCCTACGTCAACGAGATCAAAGGCTGGTTCGACCCGTGCGTTACGTACTCGGGCACCCATCCATTCGAGCTCCCGATCCAGCCGGATACGAGCAAGTACTGCGGGTGACGCTGGTCCGTTGCCGCAGGCAGCCGCGCAAGCAATCGGTCTCGAGCCGGTGCCCGCCACGAACTCGATGGCCGCGTCCGGTGCAAAAGTCACGCTCGCGCTCGGCAGCAGGGCCACTCTCGAGCTCGGCGGCGCAACCGTCGAGCACTGGGAGCGCATCCCACTTCTACCGGGACTGGATCTGATGCTTCGCTCCGACGCCAAAGAGCCGGCGCGCGCCGTAGCACAGAGAATTTGCAACGAGTACGTGGTCAAGTAGCGGTTGGTGCGAATGCACGTTCCGTCAACTAGTGCCTGCCTGTCAAGGTTTGGGTCAACTAAAAATGAACGGCAACGGGATTATGCGCATCGCTCGTCGAGGCGTTTCCAAGCTGACCGTAGTAGTTGTATCCCCAACAATACACGGTGCCACCCGCTAACGCGCAGCTGTGGGCCATGCCACAAGTGAGTGCCGAAGTTTCCGTGAGATGGCTCACCTGGACCGGCACATTGCTATCCGTGAGGGAGTTGTTTCCGAGCTGTCCGTCGTAGTTGTATCCCCAACAGTATGCCTGGCCGTTGAGCGACGCGCAGCTGTGCCTGGAGCCTGCTGCAATGGAAACGACGTTGGCTGTAAGAGTCTTGGTCGCAACGGCAACCACGCTTTGCGCCATGGATCCGTTACCAAGTTGCCCGTTCGAATTGCTGCCCCAGCAATAGACTGCGCCGTTTGCGATCGCACAAGCGTGCTGGGAGCCAGCGGCAATGGCCGTAGCCGCGAATGGCAAGCCCTGAACGAGGCTGGGCGTGGACGTGTTTACCGTGGAGTTGTTTCCCAGTTGCCCCGTGCTGTTCGACCCCCAGCAGTCGATGCCGTCGTTTACTAGTGCACAAGTGGACGAGCCGCCCGCTGCGACGGTCGAGCTTGTGAACAAGGTCGAGAGTGGTGTCGAACTGCTCGACGGACTGGCGACGCCCAATTGACCTTGACCGTTGGAGCCCCAGCAACTCACGTTCCCGCCCTCGAGAATAGCGCAAGTGTGGTAATCTCCAGCGGCGATCGCCATCGCACCAGACGACAAGCCTTGCACGTCCGTTGGCACCTGGCTGAAGTTCGGGGTCTCGTTGCCGAGTTGCCAGTTGGTGTTGACGCCCCAACAATGTACTGCGCCGAAAACTACGGCGCACGTGTGATAGAGGCCCGCTGCGATAGCAGTCGCACCGGACGTCAAATTCTTCACCACCACGGGTGACGTGCTTTGCACCGTGGAGTCATTGCCAAGCTGTCCGTATGTGTTCATGCCCCAACACTTGACCGCGCCGCCGACGATGGCGCACGTGTGGTAAGCGCCAGCAGCAATCCAAGTCACAGCCTGCGCCCCCGCATCGGTCGGACTCGAGGCTGCAGTCGTGGTTCCGCCGCTGCTGGTGCCTCCAGTGGCACTCGCACTCGTGCCACCCGACGAAGTTGTGCCGGCGCTGGGGGCGGTGTTTGCGGCCGTGTCACCGGTCGTCGTCTTGCCCAAGGTTGAGCCGCCGCTTGCGTTCGTGCTTCCACCTGTCCCGACGCCACCCGAGAGAGTGGCCATCGCAGCGGAAGTGCCACCTGTTGCCGAGCCTCCGCTGCCAGTCGTGCCACCCGAGTTGCTCACGAAAGTCATCGTGCCTCCAGTGCCGGCGTCATTCGCGTTCCGCTCGGCGCCGCAATCGCAGACGCCCCAACCCGAACCAGTGCCATTGCAAGCCTGGGCACCATTGCATTGTCCCGGTCCCAGACATGCTTGTGTAATGCCCGGCACGCAGACACTCGACTTGTTGCTCGCCGAAATCTGAGTGCCGCCCGTGTTGGTCCGAGACGGGCCCGTCGGCGCGCCGCCGGTCGCAGCAGCGTACCTCGTATCGGCTGCGGACTGGCAATTTACAACAAACAATGACGCGGTGAGTGTGGCTGGCCATAAGAGAAGTCGATTCACTTGTTTCTCCCGCGCGAAGTACTCACGAACCCCGTTCAATGGTTTCCGCTAGGTCTTACGGCCGCCGGCACGTGCAACAATAGCCACAATCTGGCAAAGCCAGCACCAACCAGGATCTTTTCCCAAGCCTGCAAGGCTCGTAGACTCTTTGGCATGTTTCCGGAGGGGATTTTGTTTGCGTGGCGGTTGGGCCCTGACCCCAACCGCGGTGACTTGAAGTGTCTTGCCAAGATTGGTCAAGATTTCACCGCTAAGAGACTAGGGGCCGTCCCGGGTTTCTCATGACGCCGCGAGCTCCGGTTGTGGGATCCAAAGTAGTGCGGAAACAAGTTGAACGAGGGACAGGAAGTGCAATGCGTTCTTTTCGAATCGCGTTGCGACAGCACGAAATCGCTTGATGTTGTGGAAGTAGCACTCGACCAAATAGCGCTTTCGGTACTTCTTTCTGTCAAGGCGCGGTTTACGGGTTCGATTGGGATGAGGACAAATGACGGGTTTCATTTGCTGGCTTAGAACTTGGGCCCTGATTTCGTCAGAGTCGTAGGCTGTGTCAGCGATCAGCGCGTGCCCTTGCGCGTGCCCTGCGATGATGTCTTTGGCGACCGTGGAGTCGTGCTGTTGGCCCGGTGTGAGTTCGACGTGGAGCGGCCGCCCTTCGGTGTCAACGAGTGCGTGGACTTTGGTGGAGAACCCACCTCGAGAATGACCCAGTGCGTTAATTTTGATCCCCCTTTTCCGCCCGAAGCATCTTGATGTGCTCGAACGACGGAGGCGTCGATAATGCATCCTTCATCGTCCACTTCCAATTGTAGTGCCTTGAGCACTTTGGCCCAGGCTCCTCGATGAGACCATTCATTGAAGCGATTGTAGATGGTTTTCCAAGGGCCATAGCGCTCAGGCAAGTCTCGCCAAGGACAGCCCGTCTTTGCTCGGTACAGGATAGCGTTGATGAATGCACGATCCCCAATGATGGAGTCAGGACCTCGCCGTTGCGGCAAGGCTTGGGCGAGGGTTTGCCACTGTGCGTCAGTCAGTTCATGTCGGTGTGCCACGAAAAGCTTTGATCATATTGGACGCGAACTCTCAACAAAAAAGATCTCGCCCAAAGCTAAGCGATCGAAATGATCCAACTATTACCCGGGACAGCCCCTAACCTGAGCAGGCCCAAAGCGTTCCGGCCTTCGAGTATGCGCTGGTACCGGTGCTCACTGCCGTTCGATTAAATACAGGCAGTTTCGTTCTGGCCGGACCGGCCGTGAAAGGCAACGGCCGAGGCCGTACAAGTCGCACGAGTAGATCAAGGGCACGGAAGCGGTTCTGCAAGTCGAGTTGTGGACCACGGGCGATGCGCTAGAGTTCTGGCGCTCATCCCGTAGCCAATCGCAAATACGTCAGCTTCGAGGTTTTTCATGACTGCAGCTGTGAATTCCTCGGGGAGTGCGGGAGAGCCCTACCGAGATCGCTTGTTCAGGCGAGCAATGAGCGTGTTACGGTTTGTCGGCAACTGCCGCAGCCCATGCTGGCCGCTGTGATATGGCACTGTAGTGCGCCGCGATATTCGGGTAGTCTGCTGGTTTCAGCTGAGTGCGAGTGCGTAACATATGAACAACGGCGGCAATTCCCAAGTCAGCAATCGTATACGTGTCAGCGGCTACAAACTGCCTTCCCGCTAACCGCTGTTCCAGTACGCCGAGCGCGCGAGCGAGAGCTGCCTTTGCTCGCTCTGCAACCCAAGCAGAATGGTTTGCTGGGTCGCCATACTGGGTGTGAAGGTACAACTCGTAAGATGAGACGTAGAGGGAAGAACAGGCAAAGTCACACCACTGACGTACGCGGGCTCGCTCACGCACATCCGTGGGCAGTAAGGCGGCAGCCGGAAATTTCTCAGCCAGATACCAGAGAATCGCATCCGACTCGGGGAGAGCGAAATCATCGTTCACCAGCACCGGCACTTTGCCATGTGGATTGATGGCCAAGTACTCGGGCTTTTGCTGCTCTCCCTTGCTCAAGTCGAGGGCAGCGTATCGGTAATCGAGACCTAGCTCCGCCAAGGCGGCGCGGATCTTCAAGACATTTGCGGCGGACCGATTGGCGTGTCCGTAGAGGGTCAACATGGGCGGACTCTACTCGTCAACGGGTGAAGTTCAAGTTTGGTTCGCCCCAGCCTTGGCATTTGGCGCTTGTCGAAGCGATTGGCGCATACGACACAGATTCTTCAGATCATGACGGCCGATAGTCTGCACGCGCCCATGATTCGTACGCGCAGCGCAAGTTAACGTCCGTATTTTACCGCTATGGGTGACCATAAGTCCGGCGCTGGCTTGCGTACTTGGGCATTTGCGCGTTGGTGGGCCGCTGTGACCAAAAAGAAGTGTTGACGTTCGCGTGTAACGCTTTGAGTATTTGTGTCGGCTGGTTGAAGGAGCCTTCATGAACGACAAGACCGTGATCGTGACCGGACCTACCTCCGGAATCGGCAAGCAAATTGCTACGGAGCTAGCGCGGTTGGGCGCCCAGGTCGTGCTGGCTTGTCGTGACGTCGTAAAGGGCAAGGCCACGCTCGAAGACATTGCGCGCCAAACGGGTTCGAAGAAACTTTCGGTGATGGCGGTGGACACTTCATGTCGTATTTCCGTACAGGATTTTGCCTGACGCTTCGAGCAAGAGCACTTGCGGTTGGATGTGCTAGTCAACAACGCGGGCATCAATCGGCGCACGCGGCAAACGAGCGTCAATGGAACCGAGTTGGTCTTTGCGACCAATGTGCTCGGCTATTTTCAGATGACGAATGAATTGCTTGGCGTCCTCAAATCGAGTGCTCCAGCGCGTGTCGTAAACGTTGCCTCGACGTTTGCCGGTGAATTGGACATCGATGATTTGCAGTTCCAACGTCGCCACTACGACCCGATCAAATCGTACAAACAATCCAAAGCATGCAATCGGCTGCTGTCGTGGGCCGCGGCGCGGCGGCTAGAAGGAACCGGAATTACGGTGAATGCCATGTGCCCCGGCATGGTGCAAACCGGGCTCTATCGGGACACCGCTCCCCCGGCACGGCTGATGATTCGTGCAATGGGGTGGCTTTGGGGCCGCAGCGTTCAACAGGGCGCGGATACTGCCGTTTGGCTCGCCAGTAGCCCTGAAGTCGAAGGCTTGAGTGGGAAGTTATTTGAGCTACGCAAGGAAATACCCTGCCAATTTCGCCGCGAAGATCTCGAAGAGCAACTTTGGGGAAAGTGCGAGCAGCTAGTATCTGCAGATGCTAATCACTCGTGAGCTGTCCGACGACAATCCAAGCGTGACTTGAATCGACTTGGCGAAAGGATCGCGCAACACGAAACTAGAGCGCCGCCAGGGTGCTACGGAAAAATGTGACCTCGGAAATGCTCAGATCGTTGGGCCACTTGGATCCAGGAAACACGGCGTCGAATCTCAACCTAAGAGTCCTCACGTTTCGTCGAAGGGTCACTTCGACGTCACGATCGTCGGGGCCAACTGTTTTCGTTTCGATCTGTTGTCCATCCACGATGATTGCGATCTCGCGCGCGTGGGCATTGAGGGCAAATAGGTCTCCGTACGTGGCCGAGGTGGCGTCGTATGCTGTCTTGATTAGCGCCCGGTCAAGGGTCGTTCCCACCGGAAACTCGTATTCCAACCACTGTCCAACCGGATTACCGCTATAGCTTTGCCACGCTGTTTTGGGATCTCCATCCATGCTCTGCTCAGGACCGCCGGGTTTGCCTCCGGCGTTCTTGATGTAGCTGGACGCGGACACACGCTCGGCTCGAACTGACGCACCGTCGTTCGCTCGACTCGCTTGGCCGCGGGAATCCGCGGCCGCACTAACGCGCGCCAGAGCTGCTTTGACGGTATCGACGCCGTTCCCCGACGAGCGGACGGCCAACGATTTGGAATATTGCTTGACAGCTAAGTCGGGCAGACCACGCTTCTCGGCAATCAGCCCCAGATTGTACCAGAGCGCACCCTCGGTCCAAGTGACTGGAGAAGATTCGAGCCCACGTTCGCAAGCCGCTTCGGCCCAATCGAGTTGCCCTTTTTGAATATGCAGGTAGCAGCGGTCTCCCCACCCGTTGCCACGACGATTATCTATGAAGGTTTGGTCTTCTGGTGCCAGTTGATGCCTTGCTGAGGGAGCAACGACCGCAATGGGGGTGGCCGCGGATTGCACGTGTGAATTCTGCGGAGACACATCTTGGAGTATTGGTGATTCTCGCCTGTCCACGGTTTCGGGTGACGAAGAAACATTGGTCTTTTCCTTCAATAACCAGAAAGTGGCAACGCCTCCCCCCCAATCGCCATGCAGGCAACGGGTATTGCAATTCTGAGCCACAGCGGTTGTGACAATAGTCCACCCAGGGCTTTCGAGATGGAGCTATGCCCACTCGTTTGCGAGAGTGCCGCACTGGCCGTTTTGGCTGTCTCGCCCTGAGCTGGTGCTCCGTAAGGGCCAGGTTGTTGCTGAGTGGCCGTCTGCCCGTTGGCTAGCTGCTGTGCGTAACCTTGCTGTGGTGGTCCCGCGTGGACTTGTTGCGCGGTCGCTTGTGGTGGCTGATTCATCGGCATCGCACCCGTTGCGGGTACGCAAATCTGCGCGTGCCGCGATAGGTGCCCGCTGTTCTCGCCAGACTTCGTTCATCTTAGTCTGAACGATAATGAGCACGGCGAGTCCTCCAAGAAACGGAAGAACCAAGGAAAGCAAACCAAGCCATGCCCATCCTTTGGAATCTCTTCCTGTAACCTGATTGAGCTTGGTGACCAATCCTGGGTATTTGAAGTTGAGCATTATCGCCCATACCACGTCGAAAAAGGGGATGAACATGAAGCCAACTGCCGCGCCCCCCGATGTGACCGCAACGGTCGGATTTTTCGCCGTGGCAAAGCGCTTTGCTTCCTCGAACACCGAATAGATGTACACGAGCCCGTAAATGCCCAAAGTAACCAGGTCCAGGAGGATGACTAGGAACCAATTGCGTTCCTTGCCCAACGCAAATGCATTCAATTGCGGTGGAACCCGCGCGCCGTTGTTAACGTATACATTAACCTGGGGAGCTCCTGCTTGCGTCATCACGACATTCCTCTCGGTTCTTGTTGTGTCCGACCGATGTAACCCACGCCGTGGAGAAATACGGATGCTCGGCACGAAACTTTAGCTCGAATGTGCATCCCATTTCACTGCTGCGGTCGTTCTGAGCGCTCCTTTACGCCCCGCAACACAAATAGAACATTTGACATTACGCAACCTCAAGGAAGAAAAGCCCATCACCCTCGCGTTCACCGAGTAAGGAAATCGCCGCATGGTGAACGCACAAAACGGGGCATTGGGAACACCCAAATCGTTATTGTGAGCGCGGAAATCCGCGCGTCGTGATCGGCCCGAGGGGCAAGCGGTGGCGCGACCGGTTGATTCTGCGACCTCGGGGTCTCGTACGCGTAGACGGAACAAAAGGGGGCCTGGAAGCGAATGGCCCAATGGCTCGTGCAACGGCAATGAATCGCAACAGATTGAATGAAGGCTAGCAAGGCAGCGATCGGGCGTTGGGATCTGGACCAGTGAGGGGTGAGTGAGCGCTAATTGTTCGACATCAGTGCTCCCATCATTCGGCGCATTCCGTCGTGCTGCTCCGCTGCCGGGACGCACCACTCCCGTCGCATGAATTCACATTCATGGCGGCAATGCCCGTCGCGTGGATCACAGCGATTGCGACATTTTGCCGCTTGTTCAACCGCAATCGGCAACGATCTGAAGTCGGCGCTCGTATTTGGCCTTGGCGATTCGCTGATCGGCGAGATGTTCGAGCGCCGCGTGTGCCTTGCTTCGAAGTTTTGTGGCCTCGTTCAGATGTGCCCCATATACGGGCGGCTGCGACACCGCGATGTAATGATTCAACGCCAAGCACGCCGATTCATTCTTGAGTGCCCGGCAAGAACCGCTTGCCTGCGCCCACTCGCGGTCGTCAATTCCCTTGATGGTGCGCGTTATAGAGTCACGTTCCACTTTGCAACGATTGCCCATGAGCGTTTGAACCTTTTCACTGAGGAGCATTCTTTGGAGTGGAACGCATGCGTCAAAGGTCCTTTGCTCGTTGCACTTGCTAGCGAGTCGTTTGACGAGTTCTTCGGCGCGGGTCTGAACCGACGCTATTGACGGAAGCGTGAGGGTCTCTTTGAGCGCTTGATCGAGTTGCGCCGCATATTGCGAGTACTTGGCGTAGCACCCGGGTGAAAAGTGATATGTCCAAGAATCTTCGGGACTAACATAAGCCCCCGTGCCGTGGTTCAATACACTAAGCCCGCGGTCGAGCCCGCATCGAGCCCAGCCGTCCACTTCGCCGTTGTTGCAGGGCGTCTCGGAAAACGCCGCATCATCCAGCTGTGCCGCAAAGAAATGGGTCGGATCCACAAGAACGAGCGCCAGGGTGGGCAGAGCGTCTGAATCGTCCGTCCCCAGTGCCTTCTGGAAAAGCTCCCGGCGATTGCTGGCGAATCTCGAAGCCTTTGCATATCGAGAGTCCAACGTATCGATCGCGTACACCTCCGAATTGTTGCCCGCGGCCACCCAGCAAGTGTTCAGTCCTTGCTCAGGACCATAGCTCTTCCATATGGCGCTCCTGCAGTCATTGTCGTTGCAGTTTCGATACGCCTCGGGAAAGTCCCGAACGTCATTGGACTGCCAGGCGTTGGCAGTTGCCGACGCCAGAAGAACTAGTACAGCCGCTATAATCGAGCCAGTTCTGACAGATTTCAGTCGAGCCAGTGAAGATCCTCTTGCTTGAGTTGCCGGGGTTACCCCGCGCGCTACGATTCGAAGCGACGTGAACGGCAGTCGCTCACGAAACTTGAAGGTCACGGCGCACAACGCAACGAGCTCCGGCCCGGAGTCGCGTACCGCAGGCAAGAGCTTCGCGATCGGGCTACACTATTGACTGGACACCTGTGTGACCATGTGAGTGTTCAGGATTCCGCTTAACCACTTGCCTGCGTGAACCGTCAAGCCTGCCATGAACAGCCGAAGCAGCGGTGTGGGGTCCAGTTCGTGGGTGATATTGCGTAGTTGTATGCGCACGATTTTCGCATTTGGCTTGACGAGCTGTGCCGTCTTGAATTCCATCGTCCCTGACGGAAGCGGGAAGTTCATCGAGGCCAACCGAGCCGCCACCGAGGGACGGTGTGATCAATCTGAGTCTCTCTTGAGGGAGCTGCCAAATTGGTGGGTGGCGTCGAACAAGAGCGGAGTCGAAAATGTTAGGCTAATCTGCCGCTACTATTGGCGAGGCGACATTTCGGCTGAAAATGACGCCCGGACTATTGCAAACTCGAATCAGCTCAACGCAAGTCAAGCCGCGAGCATGGTTGCTGACATGCGAGCTCACGCGTGCGATCTCGATGGAGCCGTTGAATGGACGTACCGAGCTCAAAGGAACTCTGCTTCGTACCGAGCAGCGTCCGCAATTGCCGAATCTGCCGCATTCTACGCGCAGGCGGGGCGAATCGCGCTGGCTCGACGTAACGCACGGCAGTACCTCGACCAGTTCGCGGTAAATTGGTATTCTACGGATAAAGGTGCTGTCCCGAGTGGGTACACCGCCGACGTCGAGTCGCTCGTGAAGTTCCATAAGGCAATTCGCGCGTCAATGTGGCTCATGCTCGTAGGGTTGGGCGACCACGTGGCAATTCCACCCGAGGAAATCGCGAGTGTTCGTGAGGTTGCGTCACCCGATTATCCCCCATTTCCGGCACGCGGCCCAGCCTTTTACGCCAGCAGCGCGAGTACATTCGAACACTTGAATGCTATGCTCACTCTCGAATTTGCGTTGAACGCCCGTGACACTCTAAAGTTGTCACTAGCCGACGTTGAAATGGTGAAGAAGGCGCTCGAGAAGCACAAGGCGCAATTGCAAGAGAACCCGAATAACGCCTGCGCAGAAACAGTGGCCGTAGTGGAACGGTTAGGCAGCCGCTCGCGACAGGCAGAACAAGTCGCCGAATCCAGCAAAGTTGCCCCCACGCAGCAGGCAAATGAGCCTGGCGGCGCTCACGGGGACGGCATTGCGGGTGCTGCGGACAAATGTCCCAATGAATCTGAGGTCTTCAATGGTGTCGTTGACGACGGCTGCCCAGACAAGTCACCGGTGTATATCGAAGAACGCCAGATCGTGATAACGGATCAAATCAAGTTCGAGACGGATCGCGATACGCTATTGAGCGTGTCGTATCCAATTCTTGACCGAGTATCGAATCTGCTACGCAAGTTTCCGCAAGTAAAGAAGGTGCGCATTGATGGCCATACGGATTCTCGTGGGACGCCAGAGCACAACCTCGAACTGTCGCGCCGTCGAGCTAACGCGGTGAAGACCTACCTCGCGAGCAAAGGTACAGACCCTGATAGGTTGATGACGGCTGGATTTGGGTCGAGTATTCCAATTGCATACGGCAATGATGAGACCAGCTGGAGTGTGAACCGGCGCGTTGAGTTCATCATTTTGGAAGCGGATCCCATTCGAGTACTGGGTCAATCGAACAACGCCTCCGTATCAAACATGTGAGGGATTGTTGGGCTAACCGTGCTGCCTGGGGCGGTTGGAAGGGGTGGTCTGAGTGGGGACTGGGCGCTCTCGTCGGGAGTCGCAATTGCGCGACCACGAGACGACTTCAGGTAGGAGGTTGGGTCGCCACACGACGATTCTAAGTCTGAATACAACGCCGAGTGCGTCGTTTCTAGCCCCCGTGGAGGTGTTGACATCATGCGGTCCAATCTTCGTGTCACGGTCTTATTGTTGGTTGTTGGGGCTTTGTGTGCTGAACGGCAAGCTATGGCAGGTGGCACACAGACCGACATGACGCAGGGCACGGCCACGTCCTTGGATAGTGCGCGCAAACAATGCCAAGACAATGCTTTCCGAAGCATGACAGGTGTCAGCAAGGCTCAATATGCAGCAAGGACTACCTGTGGGACCACCCAGGCGGAGCTGCGATATCGCATATTTCTCCGCCTCCACGGAAACCTGTTGCGAATCAAACTTCAGTCTCTTGATGCCGCACTCAAGATAAGTGACGACGTTCACGCTCAGCTTGACGACATCAATACCCTCGCAGGTAACATTGTCACTCTAGTCACTTCGATCCAAGACGCTCATTCAGTGGATCGACTAGAACCGAAAGTGCTAAATGAGGAAATATACAGCCACATCAAGGATCTATTCGTGGCCGGAGCAGATTTTGATCCGGTAGTCGAATCGTTGTCGGCACGTGATGCTCGACTACTCGCACCACTTGCCAAGGTGCGTTCCACCCTGGATGCCTTCCTCGCTGCCGCGAAAGGTGATCAGGTGGCACTTGCAACCTTCTTTGTGACCACGACGGTCCAAACCACGAATGACTTCATTGCCAGCTGGAACACGACTCAAATCAGCAATGCGCGGCTACGCGAGGTTGCGCTGTTCGACGCCATGTACGACTTCTTCAGGACGTGCCAATCCGATGTTTCGAAATTCGCTATTCCCCCGTCAACCCCTCGGGCTGATGATTTCCGAGCGAGAATGTCCGAGGGAATTGCCAGAGTGGTGCGCGCGGCAACCTACCAAAGTAACGCGTGCCAGTCTCGCATCATTTGTGCGCCGAACTCGACCGAGTCGCTCACCTGCGCAGTTGTGAACGGTAGCGGCACGCAGAGCAGGGTTTGCTCGGCGAATGGTCAAACGTGGAACGTTGGAGCGTGCGGGGCGGTTCGTTGCAATTCTGGATATGTGCTACAGGGAAGCAGCTGCGTTCAGCCGGCACCGCCGTCGCTAACGTCCGCTATGCTTCCATCATCAGCATCCCCAGCCGCGAAGATCTCCTTTTCGGGCTCCGTCACGGACGCCCGCGGCCTGGCTAGCGTTTCGATTGCGGTATCGGGTCCTCGAGGAAGCAATATCACGGCATTCACGGATTCGAATGTAAATGGCACGAGCAAGCCGCTCTCAGGGTACTACTTCGACGGCGCAAGCTCGCAATATGCTGGCGTTCCGGGGAAGTACACAGTCACGCTTTCGGCTCGAAATACGGCGGGGCAAAGTGCTAGCAAGACGTTCACGGTGTCGATATCAGATAGCGCACCGTCACTGGCCACGGCCGGGCTCGCAAGCTCTACCACTAAGTCTACCAGAATTTACTTCACTGGCGAAGCCACGGACGATACGGGGCTTGGGTTGATCAGCATGATCATTTCCGGCCCACGAAAGTCCAATGTCACCACGTTTACCGACACGGCCGTGAGCGGCAAAGTCAAGTCGCTCTCTGGGTACTACTTCGATCCATCTAGCTCCGTGTACGCTGGCGTACCCGGGGTGTACTCAGTGGTTCTTCGAGTTCAGGATCGGTCGTCTCAAGTCACCACGAGGACTTTTCCTGTAACTGTACGGTAGGCGTGAGGTCAACGGTAGCAGCCCAACTAAACCCCAGCATCGCCCCGTGTAACTCCCGCACCACAGGGTGGCGGACTGCGCATTTCCGGGGTGTTTGGTTTGTCCGAGCCCGCTGCCCGCGCCACCGCGTTGCCGCTGCGCGATTCCAAAGTGACTCGACCGGCCGGAACCGCTCTTATTGTCGATGACTGGATGGTGACAAGTCCCAATCGGCTGCCCGGCGACGCTTCAGACGCACGCGGCTCCGCAGCGGGATAGCCAAAACTTTGGAGCTGAGGCACTCTGTACAGGTCCAGGTTCACGCTGAAGGGTCCTTCCGGTGAAGCCGCAGATGACACCGATACCAAGCTCACCCGGGGATCTGCCATGAACGAGGTCGCTTCCTGGGAAGGGTCCACGATCCTCGCTGAAGCCCAAGACGCGTTAATCGGCCAGACGCTCAACGACACCTACGCCGTCGAGCGTGTCCTCGGTGAAGGTGGCATGGGTCGCGTCTACCTAGCGCGCCACACGCGCATTGCACAGAAGCGCATCGCCGTAAAGGTGCTGCACCCGGAATACAAGCGCAACCCGGAGATGCTAGCGCGCTTTCAACGTGAGGCAGAAGCGGCGGCTTCCATTTGTCATCCAAACGTGGTTGCAGTCTACGACGTGGATCGCACAACTGAAGGCTTGCCGTACTTGGTGTGCGAGTACCTCGAGGGGCACGATTTATGGCAGTACATCAAACAGCAGCAGAAACTCAGTCTAGCGACGGCGGTGCATGTCGTCCGGCAACTGTGTGAGGGCCTTGGGGCCGCTCATGGCTGTGGCGTGCTCCATCGAGATCTGAAACCACAGAACATCTTTTTGGTGGGTGACTTCGCGGAGGGTGTCCCAGAATTTCCGTTTGTCAAGATTCTCGACTTTGGATTGTCGAAATTCATGGACGTTGCCGAAGGGCAGTTGGTCACCAAGACGGGCGTCGTCATGGGGACACCCGCATTCATGTCGCCCGAGCAAGCGCGGGGGCAACGAGCGGATGTGCGTGCCGATGTCTACGGGGTTGGGGCGATCCTTTACACCTGCTTGACGGGGCAGCTAGCCTTCGAGGAATCTACGCCGCAGGCAACAATGCTTGCCGTGATTGGCAACGAACCTCGCCGCCCACGCGTCATTGCGCCATCCATTCCGGAATACGCAGAGCTGGTTATTCAACGAGCCATGGCCAAACAGCCTTCGGAACGCTACGCGGACATGACCTCGTTTCTCGACGCACTCGAACCACTCGTCGAGAATCGAAGCGCATTGCATGAGGCTTCGTCAACACGACCAGCACGACCAGTATCGTTCGAAACACACGCCGAACATTCCAAGGCAGCGCGCCCCAAACTCGCGGTCTATCTCACCTTGGCACTCTTCTTATTGCTAGGGAGCTTGGGTGTGGCATTCGCGGGACTCGAGCGCGTCGCCGGTTGGTCGCTGAACCGTCTGGAGCTAGCTTTGCTGCTGGCGTGCACGGCCGCCATCGCAATCACTCCAACTCTGTTGATCGTGCGTCGAATACGAAGCCAGGTATGGGGCAACACCAACCGAGTTCTGGAGCTCCTATCTGGGGTTCGAGGCGCGGTGCTTGCGGCCACCGTGACCTACGGCCTTGCGTGGTTTGGATTTCGCTTCTTCGACGGAGTGGTCGTACGGCTCATCAGTGAACCACTGCGCGCGAACATCACTTGGCCCGGCTGGGACTTGTTGCTGCCAGTCGTCGGAGTTGGCGCGGGAATCGTAGCACTCTTGCGCGCGCAAGCGCGGTCAGAGGCGTTTCGCGGTCGGGGGCACGCACTTGCCGGAGTCGTTACTCTGGTCGCTACTCTAGGTCTGGCTGCCATCGTCATGCACATTG
Source organism: uncultured delta proteobacterium (assembly GCA_963811985.1). Taxonomy (GTDB): domain Bacteria; phylum Myxococcota_A; class Polyangia; order Polyangiales; family Polyangiaceae; genus FEN-1139. Next base: position 183,614 of record CAWEUH010000025.1, on the reverse strand, counting down.
GCCTGAAGTGGCAGGCGCGCCAGTCTGGTCAAGCCCCTACCGCGGCGGTGGCAACTGCTAGCGTTGGAGCTGCAAAATTGGTCGCGGCACTTGAAGCTACGTCCGCCACGCTTGAAGACAAGGCGCGCGCTACTGAGAGCGCTTCAACTCCACCGCCAAGCGCCAATGCCAGCTCTCAGCTCGTCAGACAGGCAAGTGAAGAAGAACTGAGCGAAGCAGCCACTCGTGGCGTGGATGGCTGGTCATCCTTGGCCAACCACTACCCAAACGATCCGCGTGTTTTGCGACAGCTCGTCTTGGCGCACGCTGCTCGTGCAGCGGAGCTGGGTAACGCAATGCTAGTGGCGCGTCGGCTGTTTAAGGTTGCGCCCGAAGAAGCCAAAACCGCGGACATGCAGTATCTAGTTCAGAGAGCCGCTGAGACCCCAGGGCTGCCCGCAGATCTTGCTTGGAAGATGTTGGCGGAAGAAATGGGAACTTATGGTTCCGACGTCCTCTACGGGTTCATGGTGACCAAGCCCAAATTAGCAGAACGCGCACAGCGTGTGCTTCACGATGCAGCCGTTCGTCAACGGGGCACGCCCGCTGTCGACATTGCTTACGAACTCAGAACGGCCGTTTCCTGTGCGGCGCGGCTGCCCTTGCTCGACCGTGCGATTCAGGTTGGCGATGATCGTGCGCTAGCAGTTCTCGGCGCGCTCAGTACCGGGACAGCACACGGCTGTGGACAGAATAGAAAAAAGCCCTGCCCTCCCGCCTGCCCTGACCAAGTCGAGCCATTTCGGGCAGCAATGACCCAGCTCTCATTGCGCGTGAAGGGCGCTAACTGACTAGTGCCGCGTCTCAGAAGTAACAATCGTCATGGATGAGGGGCAAGTGGGAAGCGGCATTAGGCAGGCGCGGAGCGGTTGAGGGGGGCGAAACCGGGGAACTAATCAACTCACGGTCGATTCCTTCGCGAACGGCTGCATGGTGGGACGCCTTGACCGAATCCAAAGCACACCAGCGCCCTTGGTCAGCCGACTCTGCGGCTTGCCAAAGGCGCGTGTGCGGCTATCGTCGTTCATAATGCAAAACCCTCAGCTTACGGTGGAGCATCTTCGCGTTGACTTTCCGAACGTCGTCGCGGTCAACGATTTGCAGCTGACGCTTGATGCCGGCGAAGTCTGTGGCCTAATCGGCCCGAATGGCGCCGGCAAGACGACGACGATGCGCGCCATCGCTGGCCTGCAACCCTGCACGCGCGGTTCGGTTCGCGTGGCGGGGTTCACGCGCGCCGAGGAGCCCCAGCGCTTCAAGCGCGGCCTTGGGTTCATGCCGGACTCGGTGCCGGTGGTTGACCAATTGACGACAACGGAATTCTTGGACCACTTTGCCCGCGCCTACTCGGTTCCCGAACGCAAGAAACGCATCGAGGACTGCCTTCAGATGACGCAATTGGCGGACAAGCGCGACGCACTTTGCACTGAATTGTCCAGAGGCATGAAGCAGCGGCTGGTGCTTGCCAAAACGCTGCTGCCAGAACCCGCTGTTCTGATGCTCGACGAGCCCGCAAGTGGCCTGGACCCGATTGGACGTATAGAGCTGCGGCAACTGTTGCTCGACCTGCGCGAAACGGGCAAGGCTATCCTCATATCGTCGCATATCTTGACGGAGCTCTCTTCGTTCTGCAACAAGGCCGCCATCATGGAACGGGGTAAACTCGTTGCGTCTGGAACGCTCGCGGAACTTGCGCAAAGGCGGTCGGTACGGCGCGTATCGCTGAAGTGGCGCGCGCAGGGCGACAAGGCCCTCGAGGTCCTGCGCGGAACCGAGGGCGTGTGCAACATCGAGGAAGCGCCGCAGGGCGTCGTGTTCGGTTTCAAGGGCGCGACAAGCGAACTCGATGAACTACTACGCGCGCTCGTCGAGCAAAGAATCCCGATTGCCGAATGGCGCAGCGCGGACGACGATCTCGAAGCCATTTTTCTCGAATCCGGCGCCAAGGAGCTGATGTGAAACTCTTCGAGAACCCCGTGTTTCTGACGCACTGGCGTCTGACGCGCCGCACCGGGATGCTTGCGCCGGCCTTGATCTCGATTCTCGTTGGTTCAAGCCTACTCGCCGGGTTGATTGCCTCGTCGCTCGACATTTCCACTTCTCGGTTGAAGAGTCCGCAGGAGGGAGGACGGACATTTTACGGGTGGGTTGTCGCTCTCGAGATGCTTGTGCTGCTGATCGGAGGCTTTAGTCACATCTGGCGCGCATTGGCGGAGGATCGCAAATCCGGAATGCTTGACAGCCATCGCATGACGCCTCAAACACCGGCCAACTTGGCCGTCGGCTATTGGTGCGGCGCGCCGCTGCGCGAGCTTGGCATGGGCGCGGTATTGGCCCTTTTCGGAGTGCCCATTGTCCTGCTCGCCAAGTTGCCGTTTTCGCTGTGGCTCATCAGTCAAATGCTCGTAGCTAGCACGACGGCTCTTTTCTGGCTGCTGGCACTCTTGGTAGGGCAAACCCTCAATCGGGCGGTTGGCATCCTGCTGTTGCTCGTCTTGGTCGGGTTCATGCTGTTCTTTATCATGCCGAGTCGGGAATTCGTCGTGACGGGCCAATTGTTGCCCGTTCACGCGCTTGCGAGCCTATTTGCCGACCAAGCCGGGGTGCCGGATGAGCCGCTTGCGCTATTCGGCATTTCGGTTCATCGGACTCTAGTCACATGGGGTCTGCAAATCATCGTCGGAGCATTCCTCTGGCGCGCAACGGTTCGTCGATTTGCCGAGCCTACGGATGCGTTGTTTTCGCGCCGCGAAGCATTGGCGCTAGTAGCGCTGCTCGTCGGCTGCCAACACGTGTTGATTTGGGCTCCCAACCATGGGGTTCCGAGCGGCGCCATCGCGTGCCTCGTCCACGACAGTTGGAATCGACAAACCATGCTCGCGGCGACCCAAGCTGCCGCGCTCCTAGTGGGCCTCTTTGCTATCGTGCTCTTGAATCCAACACCGGAACGAATTCGCATTTTGCTGCTGCGTCACAAGGCACGCTCGCTCGGCATTGTGGTTTCGAACGGCCCAGTGCTTTTTGCAGTTCAGCTTACGGCGGTGGTCGGGCTACTCCTCGGCATCCAGTTTGCTCCCTGCCTGGGGCTGACCTGGAAGGCTTACGCGACCGCGCTGCTCAACACATTCGAGATCTTCATGGTATTTGGGCTGTGGCTGGACGTCTGCCGCCTGCAATTTCGCCGGCGCGCGCTAGGCTACTTTGCGCTCGGCCTCTTCGTCGTCACGGTGCTACCGTATATCCTCGCGGGCGCCTTTTCGAGTGACACCCTGGCTAGGTGGTCATTGCTTTCACCGGGTCTCGGCGCGCTGTCTAAACCAGAAACCTCTCAAACCAATGCGATGTTCAACATCGCGCTTGCCCACCTGGTAGTCGTGGGTCTCCTATTGCTGATTTGGCGTAATCGTTGGGGCAAAGTGCTGGCGCGACTTATACGCGAAGACACCGGTTGATGGCTCGACGAGCGCGTCCCAACCGTCGCGAATCGTGGCCACGTGCCGTGATGCCCCCCGACAAACGGCGTCAGAACGCCGGCAACGTGCGCATGCTCCGGTGACCGGGAGATGCCAACTCGGCAGCTTATTCTACTCGAACCGACGCCAGCGCGCCGCCGAGGGTCCCTGCAGCCTGCGGCCTATCAACTCGTCTTGGGCCAATTGACGCATGCAGAGAAGTAGTACGGGTGGAACTCAATAGTGAGGCCGTTCATCGCGTACACGATGACTTGGCCCGCGATATGGCCGGCGCCCGTACAATCGAACGTTGCAAAAGGCGCCAAAACAGTGCCGTCGATGGCCAGCCCGTTCATGTAAAATGAAGTAGCTTGTGGGAAGTTCCAAATCACATTGGACGCAAAGAGAAAATCCCCGTTGACGCCACCTGTGGGACCCGGCATGGTGACGCCTCCACCAGGCCAATTGATGCTGGTCCCGGTGACATTGACAATCACGATTGACGTCTGTGGAACGTCAACGACGTAAGCACCCAGCTGAGAGCCGTCAATGTTGAACACGTTCTGCACGGGATCCGTGCCCTTGAGCACGAGTGCGCCACCCGCGTTGCGCGTGGCCGTTGCCCCAGCCGTTGTGGGAAGTTGCGCCAGGGCGAGGCTGAGGTTCTGAAACTTGCTGGAAAGCGATGCAAAATCAACGGGCAACTGCGACGTTGGCACGCGAACGACGCCGCCGCACTGGTTGTCTGAACTGTTCGATATAGTCCCAGCCGCTACCGCCTTGCCGTTGTTAACCATGGCCCCGTTGACGCTGCCGCCAACCACGAGTGAATACTGCGCGCAAGGATCGCCCGTTACGCCATTCTTCCCGCCGATCGAGTAGCCCGTGGTCGAGTTGAAGTTTCCACCCACGTACATGTTACCTTCACAGTCGGACACGGAAGAGCCCGTGTTGGTCAGGTCGGTAATGACGTAAACGTTGACGCTGTTGAGGTCGGTCTTGATGCAGCTCGGATAGTCAGTGCTGGTGCCGCCGCCCGTGTTGATGTCAACCGATGTGCCGCCGCCGGTTGTGACGTCGATCGAACTTCCACCGCCGGTTGCAATGTCGATTGTGTGGCCGCCGCCGGTTGCAATGTCGATTGAGGAGCCGCCGCCGCTGGCTTGATCGATTGTAAATCCTCCGCCAGAAGCTACATCCACGGTGTTTCCGTTGCCGCCACTGGCAACGTCCGTCGTATTGCCAGAACCACCGGTTACCTTGACGTCTTGCGACGAGCCGCCGCCGAGTCCGTCGCCTCCGACACCATTGTTGTCGCCCCCAACACTGCCATCGCCGCCACCATTGCCAGAACCACCGTCCGTCGTGTTACCCGATGATCCCGTGCCCGATGCATTGCCCGCTTGCGAGTTATCGCCCGCATTGCCATTGCCGGATGCTGCGCTGACCGTGCCACCCTTGCCGGATACCCCTCCATTATTCGAACCGTTGCCACCCGTGGACGACGCTTGGCCACCCAAGTTCGCCGATGAGGAATTGTCGGGCCCAACATCGTTGCCCTTCGAGGAACCACAAGCCAAAGCCAAAGCCAATACGGTGATCTGAGTTGCCCAGTTCAAGCAAACGCGCGTCATAATACGCTTCCTCCCTGCATCGGGTGGCGACAGTAGCTGAATTTGCAATCGTTTACGCAGCGGCTATTCTTGTATAATAGCGCGAATGGTCCGGCGGGCACGATGATTTGTCGAACGAAGTGCAGTGATTTTTCACTACGGAATGCTTTCCTGTCGCTCCCCGGAAAAGGACGGGAAACGGGGGGTGGGTCCACGGAATGGCTATTGTTATCGCCTGCTTCAGGCCCTTGCAGCGAAAGGCGCTGGGATCCGCCAAGGATTCGAACGTATCGGTTTTGTCGTTACCTTTCGCTACATCCCGTTTGACACGCATCAAACGATCCGCGTTCCCAGAATCGCTGTCCATGGTCGGTCTTCCAGGCGAAGAATTCGATCTCACCACATCAACGAAGTTCACGCAGGCGCTGCAAGACGCAATCAGTTCGAACATTGTCACGAGTGTGAAGCCAAGCTGCCGTTTCAATGTTCCGCAATCAACCACCGCGACGGACGTGGATCTGCAGTATACGCTCGTTCAATACGTGTCGGGCGCTAGCAGACTGCAATGATGGTGATTTTTACTACAACGATCCCACCAACGTCACCCAGCTCAATCTGTGCCCGACGGCATGCGACACGCTACAGGCCGACCCGGGAGGCGTGATTAACGTCACTCTTGAGCGTACGCAGATCGGTTGACTCTAGGATTTGGCCGCCACCTTACGTCGGCCATCTGAGTCCAGTTAGGCTGCACCTGCCCACGCACTAGCAATAATTTCGCGAGATCGTAGCCCGACATGGACTTTGAGACGGGCCTTATGTACCCTTGAGCACGAATCACGACGTGAAGGGTCGGAAAGGCTAACAATGACTGTACGAATTTCGCCGCTGGAGTCGGGTATTGCGCTGCTTGCCGTGGCATTGGCCATCGGGTGCTCGCACGACGAAACCATTAACGCTTCTGGGGCGAAGTTGCCGAACTTCAACGACATTACTGCCGCGCCGGCCAAGATACAGACTGCCGCCAGGGCGGTCGTGCGGCTTCGCGTCTCACAAGGTGCGGGAACCGGCTCGTTCATTTCGCCCAGCGGTCTAATCCTCACCAATAACCATGTCCTTGGCAACGAGGTCTGCCCGATTGAGGGCTGCTACGTGGAAGTGACGTCGATGCACCAGAAGGGCACGACGCCAAGTGACCCCGTCGTCAGGTTCGCGATTCCCCAAGCGGTCGATGTTGGCTTAGACATGGCCATCGCCCAGCTTTACACGTCCAAAGGGGGCAGCCAGCTCAGTACGCCCGACTATTTGCAGTTCAATCCGCAGGAATCGGATCAACTTATCGGCAAGCACGTAACCGTCGTGGGACATCCCGAGGCATACTTGAAGAAATGGACGGATGGCACGGTCGTCGATTCGAGCGGCAAATGGTTCCTGGCAACAGCGTATATCCTGCCCGGCAACAGTGGTTCGCCGCTGCTCGACGACGAGGGTCAAATCGTCGGGCTGATTCACCGCGGTCCCACGGATCAGGATCTCTTCACCGATGTCGGAGCAAACGAATACAGTGTCGGGACTGCTTCCGCCCCGCTCACGGCGTCCATGAATGATCCGCTGCCCGACACGATGCTCTCCGTGAACGCCGCGACGACAGCCGACGCATTCGTTGCGAACAATTTCATCTACCTCAACGCAGGTTTGAGCACCATTCCGGTCAGCGGAGGTTCGAGCAGCGCGTACACGTTGCTCGGCAGCGCCTGCGATGCGGCATTGGCCAACGTGGACCCTAAATCACCTGACGATTTGGCCAACACACTGTTTCCCTGCATTAGTGGTCAGGCGTGGATCGAATGCCGCTCCGACGCCGGCGCAGCGCCTGACGGGTCGAGTTGTCCGCCATCGGCCCAACCGTGGGTTGCACGGTACCAATCCCTGAATCAAGCGTGGGAATCGCTGTATGGTGCCGTAGAGTACTCGACGGTTTCGTTCGCCATTGCGTCTTTGCAACCGACGCAGGCTGCGGGGGTAACGGCGGGCGCGCAGTCACTGCAGCAAGCTCTAGGTGCCAGCAATCCGCCTCTCGACTTCGAATTGGCGTACTACCTGGCCGCGTTCAATATCAACACGTACGCCGGCAAATCGGTGGCGGACTACATCACAAACTACAGCAGTGTGTTGCACTATGAGCTAAGTGGTGTAGAGATTGCGGCTGCCGCGACTTGGCTTGTCGGCAACGGCCTACTCAGCATGAACGAGCTTATTTCCCTCGAAAAGAAGCTACTCAACGACCCGAAGGCGGATGTGGGCACGCAGTTGGCGATTGAGGACCTGCTGTACGATATCAACGCGCTCTAACTAGGCTCAGATTGCTCGGTTGCTCGGAGGAAGTGATCATGAACCGGAAAGGTTTCCTTGGTGAGTTTGCGCTAGCATGTCTGGTTGCGGCTGCTCTCCAGGTGGGTTGTGGCGGGTCCAGTCCTGAGCAATCGGGTGGCAACTCCGGCGCTGGGAATGAGCCGAGCACAGGCGGGGCACTTTCGACGGGTGGCTCGACGGCGAGCGCAGCAGGCAGCACTGCAACCATAGCGACCGGCGGGGCGCCGGAAACTGGTGGAACAATCTCTGCAGGAGGTAACCCAGGCACGGGCGGTTCAATGGGCGTTGGCGGGTCGAGTGCTACGGGTGGAAAACCAGCTGGCGGCGCGGCCGCGGGCGGCACAATCTCCACATCGGGTGGGAATTCTGCGGTGGGTGCGACGGGCGGTGCCATGACCACCGGCGGCACGCCGGCAAACAGCGGCACGGCTGGGTCCGGCGGAGCCAACCCCACGGGCGGCGTTGGAACCAAGGGAACTGGCGGCTCCACGCCAAACGGCGGCGCACCTGCATCCGGCGGAGTGAGCCCTGCGGGCGGCAGCAAAGCGACGGGCGGTGCCACGGCAAACAGCGGCACGGCTGGGTCGGGCGGAGCCAACCCCGCGGGCGGCAGTATGGCAACGGGCGGCACCACAACGATATCGACAGGCCCGGTGACGACCACATGCCCGGGCGCAGCTCCGGCTGGAATGGCTACTGCGTGGTGTTCCTGCGATCAGTGGGGCCAACTCAACCACGGGGACGTGACTTACTACAACGACATCTGGGGCTCTGGGGCAGGTCCCCAGTGCATCTGGGTCTCAGCCGATTACAGCGTGTGGGGCGTCGCTGCAAACCACCCAAGCGGCGGTAGCGTCAAGTCGTACCCTAACATCTCTTACTCCCCGGGAAAGGTTATCAGCTCGCTGAACACGTACACCAGTAGCTACCAGATAACGGTCCCCGCGGGCAGCGTTGGCAATTGGGAAGTGGCCTACGACATCTGGGTGCAGAACAGCAGTGGAACCCAAGTCGAGATCATGCTGTGGGTGAACTACACGCAAGGCAAAGTCTTCCCCGCCGGGAGCCTCGGCGTGTCCAACGTCAATACCGGCGGAACCACGTGGGACGTCTACTATGGCGCTTACGGTGGGCATGACGTGGTTTCGTTGCTTCGAAAGACCAACACGACTTCCGACACAGTGGATGTCAAAGCCATACTCAACTGGATCATCACCAACAAGGGCAACTTCGCCAGCAGCTGGACGCTGTATCAGGTGCAGTTCGGGCCCGAGATCGTAGCGGACGGCGGCAGCGTTCAAAGCTTCATCACCAATAGTTTCTCGGTCTCGTCGAGCTAGGCGGCCCCATCGGGGAATTCCTGATGTCACTGCGGCACGTGGCCGCGCGGTCGCCCGCGACTCCAGCAAGCCCGGTTGTCCCGCCGCCACCGCCTCCGTCCCAACAACCCGGCCGCAGCAGCGGCGAGAACTCCAAGCCCACTGTGCCTTGTGCCCGACACGCGGCAAGCGCAAGTCCCACCGCTCGGCGGCGCTTGGTCATACACGGCGGGCAAAGACGGTTCTCCCCCGGTTGAATTCGGCGCACCGCCGGAAGCATTGTCACTATTCGTTGAGCCGCCGCTGGGTTGTGCCGAAGCCCCGCCGCTTTGCGCTGGAGCACCCCCGGCCGCCGAAGTACTTCCGCCGGCATTGCTGGCACCGCCGGTCCCGTTCAGTCCCGGCTCGGAATTGCCTTCGAGCCAGGGGTCGTAGCCGGCGGCTTGGAAAGCGGGCAGAACAACGTCGCTCAAGAAAGGCGCCACTTGCGTGTAGATGTTCTTTGCGTCTGTTGAGCGGCAATCGCCGACAATCTGCGAAAACACGCCGATAATTGCGTCATAGTCACTCAACGCGGGCCCGCCGCTGTCGCCCATGCACAGCGCTGGACCTTGCGTGAGAAATGTGCGGGGCGCAATGGCATCGGCAACCGGGCGAAATGAACTAGGGCCCACTTGCGCGATGGTCAAGCCGCTTCGAATGTGGCGAACGCCAAAGCCACCGTCGTCGTCGGTTCCGTACCCTATGACAGTGATCTGCTCGCCGGGCGCGACGCCCGAGTACAGGCGAATTGGCTTGATGGGGATGTCGTTGAGTTGCTGATCTAACACGAGGAAGGCAATGTCGTTGATGCAAACGGTGGTTGAAGAAGGCGCAAGTATAGTCTGGCCCTTGGCGACGCGCGGCGGGTTTGGGCCTGTGCCACGCCGCACGGTGATATTGCTCGGAGTGTCCAGAGCGCCCATGCTCCCGGCGCCCTTCGAAGAAATGAGATTGCCGTCGGAATCGCACGACCAGATCCCGTCCACGAAATTTGAAACGCAGTGGCGGGCCGTTATGACCAGATTTGGCGCGACCAATGTGCCAGAGCAAGTCCACAGGGTTCCGCTAGCAGCCTGAGCCTCCACTTTTACGACCGCATCATCCTCAGGTCCGGATAGCTGACCCCCGAGCACGGCCTGGTCAGTCTGGCTGAGGCCATCGCGGCTATTGTAGCTGCAGGCCAGCGATGCCAGCGCCAGAACCTGAACACCACGTTTTAATTGTACTGTTGCAGACATGACGGCACGACGCCTGACGTGGGAGGCGTCAATGTGTTGGTGGTGGTGTCGTAAAAGAGCCCATCGACCACGTACACCCAGGCAGGCGTAGCAAGCGTGGTGTCATACGCGGTGCACCAAGCGGACGTTGTTGTATTATTGCGCGTGCCACTTGTTATGTCGAAATCGGGCGGCCCCATCGTGCCGTAGAGTGACATCACATAGGGTGGATACACCCTATATAGGTAGCCGATTGTCGTTGAGATATTTATGGGGCCAACATCCACGGATGGAGCACCAGGACCAGAGTAGATGACTTTGGAAGTCAGTCCGGTCAAGATGTCATTACCCGCAAAGGTGGTCCTATTGACAGCTGCGGCAGCCACTGAATACAGAAGATAGTAGGCCGCGTCATACTGGTTCTCCCAACCGGGGAGGCTGTTGTAGAGGCCTCCATTGGGATCATAGGAACTCTGAAGCCGCTCTATGTAGGCGTTGTACAGGCCTTTTGCGCGAGGGTCCTGACTTTCCGCGTAGTTCACGCCTGCGAGCCGGGCGTCAATGTGAACGATGGACGAAGAACTGTTCTGGTTCTTCAGCGTCGTCAGTAGTTCCGGCGTACCGTAGATCAGATGCGACATCAGGTAAAATGGTCGGATTCTGCCCGTAGCGTTGGGGTTGTTGGCCCACGTGTTCTCCACATACGGCACCACGTTGGCGGGGAACTCCGAGGTTGCCATGGCAACGATAATGTGCGGCGGATTGTTGTACAGCGCATTCGTGGCCGCCGTGACAACGGGCGATGTCACGGTCTTGGCAGAGTCAATCTCGACTTCGTTGAAGTAGTTGTTGTTCGCAGGATCAGTGGCGGGCGCATTATTGAACGTCAGTAGCGCCTCAGGGTGCGCAGCATCGGGCGTCAATAGCACGTTGCGCATGTCCACCATCTGCGGGTAGTTCGAATAAACTAGCGTCACGCGCAGCGGCGTCGATGGGTCATCGGGCCCTTGGCCACCATTGCTGTCCCACAGTGCCTGTCTTTGTTGCTGCACGACGGGTGCCATGCTCTTTAGCAGCGCAACGGTAGTTGCGGCAAGCTGGCGCGAGGCACCAAGCATGTGCCACACCAAACCGTTGTCTTGCAGTAGCGCAAGCACTTGGTCAGCGCTGTTGCTGCTCATGAAGAAAACGGGGTTACCGCCTGCGTTCACATAGTCCTTTGATATCGTGTACTCAAATGCATTGTACAGATCGTTGGCGGAAAGCGTCGAAAGAATGCCAGGCACTTTGATGTCTTGCACAAGGTGCTGCATCGTGGCCGCGAACACTTTGGCGTCCGTCACGATCCCCTGGCACATCAGGCCGATGAGCGGCCGTGTCTTTCCCGAGCCGTCGTAGCTGGGAAGACCATTACCCAATAGATTACTGTTGAACTCATCAAAAGCTAGGTCCCAGTTGATGATGGCAATCGTGTCATGCTGATTGTTAGGGTTCGTCATGCTGGCAAATCCGCCAATGATAATTGGGGAAGGCTGTGTCAGCAGCTGCAGGGCAGTTTTGGCGGGTATCAGAACCGGACAGTTCTCGTTGGTAAGCTCCACACATTGACCGTTGATGCAAGTATGAGGTGAAACGCCCTGCGACAAGCAAGTCGCGTTATCGCATGGTTGCGTGCCGCCCGTACCCGGCGCGGTACCACCCGCCGCCGCGCTGCCACCTGTGGTTGCACCGCCGCTCTGGCCGCCTGTTGCAGCGCTGCCGCCTACGTCGCTGGCTCCCCCAGTGCTCGACGTGGAACTAGGCCCGCCCCCACTGCCGCCGACGGCAATCATCTGAACGCAAACGTGATTCCTGCAAATCGCATACGCAAACTGAGGCCCCTTGCTCGCACATGACTCGCCTTCGTTGTCGCATTGGTCGATATTGAAGTTGTACAACAGAGAGCAGCCGCTCGACGCAAGAAGTGCGCTAGCGGCAAAGTAGCAAAGTGATTTGTGTGATCTGGTAAACCTTGAGTCCATACGTCGATAGGTTTTTCAAGCTTATCATGGCGCCGTCACCACGGGACTTGCCTTTTGCCGCGGCCGTTCAGCCCCTACCGGGTGGCCGCGGCCGTGTTTGCCGGCGCAACGTTGCGTGGCGCTTTTTCTGGCGACACGGCACATGCTCTTTCAATCATGGGGCAGAGAAAGCACCCCATGTCGGATATGCGGTAGGGGTTGTCTTACCTCCCCCCGCCGTCAGCTCGGATTGGGCTCGCAGACGAGACATACGCCAGCCCAGACCTGCGCAAGGCGTTCGCGCGAAAGTGACCCTAATCGAGGTCCTAACAGAGCGCGGTCAACAGTCGCAATTTGCGTTACGTTCACGACCGAGGGCTTGGGTAGCCCACCTTCCCCTGATTTCAGGCGCACGTTTCCGGGTAGCGTTGCGTACTTCAACCGGGAGGTGATCGCGACCACCACGGCCGTCGCGATGCGTGTCTGATTGAATCGGTCGTGCTGCAGGAGCACGGCGGGACGCCGTCCTGCAGGCGTCGAGCCAGGCTGCGGGGGCAGCTCAACCCAGTAGACGTCGCCTTGCCTCATCACCACTCGGTGCCCTGGTCGCGACGCGCCGCGAGCAGATGCCGGGGGGTCTCGAGGTCTTGGTTACCAATCTGATCGAGCGCCTCATCGACGGCTTGCGAAATCGAGCCGTCGTATTCGCGGCGTGCTACGTGTTCCAAGACCGTCGACACATACCGGCTTCGGGTTACGCGTAGCCGTTTTGCCGCGCGATCGACGCGCGCCATTGTTTCTGTCGGGACCGAAATTGCGAATTTTGTGACCGAGCTCATGGTATTCTGATAACAGAATACCAGATAGGTGGCGGGGCGCAACCGGCGCCACACACACGGCAGCGCAGGCTACGCCTTCCAGGGATCGACAACCTCAATCTCGCAGCCGGCGAAGTCAGCCACACTTCACGTTGCCAACCTTGCGTCATTGGTGCGCGCAATCACGGCGCGGCAGTTCGAGTTCGACTCCGCCGAATGGCGCGAACCGCCGCCGTACGCAACCCGCCAGGCGCGTTGGCGCGTCTTGTTTCTGTGCGATGGCCGCCCGCAGAATCTCGCGAGCCTCCTCTTCCATAGAACGGCCGTGCCGCGCAGCGCGAATACGCAGGCGTTCCTTGACCTCTTGTCCAAGCGCCAGAATGGTGAGGCTGGTCATGACAGCGGCGCTAGCAAGTGAGGTCATTGACGTCAATCAAACCGAGCCATCGGCTATCACTTGGAACCGGTTGTCTCTCCCAAATTCGTGCGGTGCCGCCAGTTTGACTCGGGGTGCGTTCCAAGTCGGCCAAGAACGGTGGGCGGGTTGACTGACGATCACCGACTGCATCGCGTCAAATGCAACACGAGGTCAGCACCGGTTGAGTGCTGACCTCGTTGCGAAGGTCACGCGGGAGCTAGGGGATCAGGTTAGTTGGCTACGCAGTACAGGTTCCCGCAAGTGTCGGGCATCCAACTGCAGAGAGATTGCATGGTGCCGAGCTTGCCTTTGGTGGTAATGCACTGCGTGCCAAGCAAGCTGTTGTAGGGATCGTACACCATGTTCTTTGGATATGTGGGCGCGCTGCCCGCGGTTGACGTCGAGGTGGAACCATTGTCGCCGTCACCGGGGTCGATGGCGACGCAGGTCTTGCCGGACGGGCAGTTCGGGATGCCGCTTGACACGAAGCCGATGTACTGATTGTTGCCGCAGCTGCCCTGGCCGTAGAAGCAGAGCGCGTTGGCCATGTTCGCTGTATCAGCGGAGCTGAGCGGCTTGCCGGCGTTAGGGCCAGACGCGTAATCAACCTGGAACACATAATGCGGGCCGCAAAAGCCTGAGCCCAGGTTTACGGGGCCACCAATGAACGTCAACTTGTGGTCAGGGGGCAATGCGCCTGGGTTGTTTCTGGTAAGATCGTCAATCTTGGTCGCTTCCCGCCCGAACATTGCGTACAGCGTATTGCTGTAGTTGACGTTGTTGAACGCGTCCTGGTCTGGCGTATAGGCCTGTTGCCCCAGCAATGCCTTGGTATTGCTGCAATTGTTGGTAACGCATACGGCCGAGGGATTCATGGCTACGCCACCGCTCGAGGTGGTCCGTAGGTCAACAGCTGGCTTCCAGCGCCCAAGCTCCATACCCATGGCAACGGCAAGACTAGCCAGCGTTGGGTTCGTGCCATTGTAGCTTTGGCACGTGGCAAAGTTGGTTGCTTCCACGTTGTAGACCTTGATTGCCGGACGCACTCCGCCAGGCTTGGCAGAGCCGCAGAAACTGAACGACGTTGTGGCGCCGGCGGCGATGGACGTGTTGTAATTCGTCGGGTGCGCGTTGACGACCGTGCCATTGGCTGTAAACGTTACGTTGGTCGGTGCGGCTGGGATGGCCAGTCCCTTGAAGTCAATGAGTACCTGCCAGACTGCCGTGGCAGTTGAGAGTGCGTTTTGCAGCGTGACTTTTGCGCAATAGCCCGTGCCCGTGTCCGAGGTAATCTGGAGAGTCGCCGAACCCGAAGGGGTAATGTCTGCTTGTGACGTGGCAACGTCTTCGGTACCCGGTGCGGCGGAGCAGCCCTGCAATGCCACAAGGCCAACCCCCCACAACAAAGAACGGATTCGTTTCATAGCTTGCTCCTTTGGTAACGCGACCTTCACTTCGGCCAATGCAGGGGGCATGCCGTTGCGCAAAGGGCGGCTGGAGCAGACTGACCGCATTGAAATGCCCTTATTTTTCAGCGAAGCGTAGACTGGTGACAGTCTGCGCCGTTGTGTGCAACCCGGGCTTCGAGCACTGTATTGTGCAAATACTCAAACTCGTTTGCGCAACTCGGATGCACCAGTTGTGCAAACCAAAGTCACCCCGCCACGGCAGCAACAGCCAAGAGTTAAGGGCACAAAGCAACGAAAAATGGTTTCGTTGAATCCTGCAATTCGCGCCAGCTTGTAAATCGCCGTGGGTCGAACGCCAATATTCGGAATGTGCTCTTGCGGCGTGCAAGGGGCTCGGCTAGCCTCGGGCGTTGAGTGAGGGATTGTATGCTAAAGAACAACATTGGTTCACTGGTGGTTCTGTTTGCCGTAACGTCGTGCGTTTGGGCTTGCGGCAGCGACAACGACAACAACGCAACGGGTGGTGCCTCCGCCGCGACCGGTGGCGCAACCTCGGCCGCCACAGGTGGTAAGACAGGCGCTGCAACAGGTGGTAAGACGGGCGCTGCCACGGGTGGCAGCCCGGCTGCAACAGGCGGGTCGTCAGCCCCAGGATCATCCGCGACAGGTGGTAGCCCTGGTGTGGGCGGCACAAGCGCCGCGGCAACCGGTGGCGCAACAACCACTTCCAGCGCAACGGGAGGCACTTCGGCAGCGGCCGGCGCCAGCGCAACGGGCGGGTCGTCAGCCATAACCAGCGCAACTGGCGGAACAACCGGCACGGTGGGCGGCGCTTCAGCTACTGGCGGAAAGACCGGCGGCGGCGCACCAGCAACGGGCGGAGCTTCATCGACGGCGGGCGCCACCAACGGCGGCGCAACGGGTGTAGGCGGCGGCTCTCACGCAACCGGCGGTGCTGCTGCGGGAGCCAGCGCAACAGGTGGCTCAAGCTCAACGGCGGGTGCCAGTGCGACCGGCGGCGGCTCGGCAGTAGCCGGCGGCACATCAACGGTGGCGACCGGTGGCACCTCAACAGCGAACTCGGGAGGCGCCTCAGCCGTAGCCGGCGGCACATCAACGGCGGCAACCGGCGGCACATCTACGGCGAACTCAGGCGGTGCCTCGGCCACCACCGGTGGTGCGTCAACGGCAGCAACCGGTGGCTCTTCCGCCGCGGGAGGGTCCACCGCTCTCAGTGCCATACAGCAAGCGTGCAAGACAATGTGCGCCACACAAGCGGCCAGTTCCCTCGATTGCATATCATCCAGCTGTGAAACAGACTGCAACGGGGAGTATGAGCATTCATCCTCGCCTACTGACTTCTTGGCAATGGTTCAATGCGAAGCTCAGTCGTTGACTGCCGGGGATTACTATTGTTCGGACTCCGCACTTTCACCCTTAAATGAAAGGGGCCCCGCACCCACGGTTACGGATAGCCCATCCAAGAGTGCGTGCTATGATGCAATATGCGCAGATGTTAGCGCCGAAGATCTCTATTTCGACGGCAACGTTTGCATCGCATGCGGGGTGTGCCCTGCGCCGTGACGATTTGACGTTCCAGTCACTTTGCGTTCCCGCTCAGATTGGGCTCCGTGGCTAGCCAGCACAACGGCTAGCCGCGTTGCTTCCCGACGGGGCGGTTTTCTGACGGGTTTCATCCCGCAAGTTTCGCAAACGCATGAATTTCGGAGCCCACCCCCGAAATGTGCGTATGCTTTGAACCGTGGTTCCGATGCCTGGGCACCTGCGACTGCCGTTGCGTTGGGGGTGGCACACATTTGCAATTTCGACGTTGACCGTCAGTTGCGGCGGAAGTTCCCCACATTGTCGAACTATCGACACCTCGATTGATCCCGGTGCTCCTCCGAAGCTAGCCGCAACTCGAACTGCAGCGAACGCGCTCAACGGCATCGTCATGCCGTCCCCCGAAAGCGTCACGCTTGAGGAACCCGGTGGTGACGCTCCAGACGCGCATGCAGCGTCACTCGCCAAGATGATCGAGACGCCGTTCGGTTGGGTGGGCGACAAGGACGGTCAGGTGCGCATTATGCTGCCTGATTCCGGGCAGTGGAAGCGCGTGAGGTACCACGGGTTCGAGCATCTCACCGGATTTCGCTATGGGATGAATCACCATGCGATATCGGTCGTGCTCGTCGCGGACACGCGCCAGGGTCGCGCGCCGACTTCCGAGTCTTGCATGCGTCACGCTGAAACCCTTGCGCGTCCAAGAGCCCGCGAACTGGCGGTCGAGACACAGGCCATTATCGAGACGAAGCTAGAGTGGCGCGGTAAATCGTTGATCATGCACTCTACCGATGGGCAATTCCCGTTCGGCTTTCGGCGGGTTGAGTTCTCCGCAGCTTGGGTTGCCTACCCGGCGTATGAAAGCTCGTGTCTGTACCAAGTGTTCGCAGCCCAATATGAAGGCCACCCTGACCTAGCCCGCAAATTGCGCAACCGGTGGATGAAGGAAGCCGCAACGCAAGTTAACATTCGCACAACGACCAAGCCGTTCCGTCATGAATAGCGCCTACCTTGAAATTTCGATGGCTAGCGTCGAGATTTCATGGTGGGCTTTTTGATGGACCTCGGTCGAGGAAATCTGAAATTCGGGCACGACCGAAGAACATGCGAGAACATGCGACGTATACGCTCCGTCACTCTTCTCGATTGAGCTCAAATATGTACTGCGAAGAATTCGCGCCGAGATACCCCCCAAGGATGGGGGGTTGGGGGGTTTGAAGTCCTTCCCCAGCGGGGAAGGATTTAGGATGGGGAGAACAAAGTCCCGCGCAGGGATTAGGGAGGATTGCGCCCCCTGGCCCCCTGTTCTATGCTGACGGCCGTTTTGCGAACTTCAGCCGTTTTCATATTAGCTTCGCTGGCAGGGTTGGCCCTGGCGGTTCCTTTGGCAATTCGGCAAGCGCAAGCGCAGGGCGGTAAGACTCGGGCTGACATATTGCCGCTGTCGCAGGTGAAGGCCGGCATGAAGGGCTATGGCCTTACGGTATTCGAAGGCACCAAGCCCGAGAAGTTCGACGTCGAGGTCATCGGCGTGCAAAAGGGGTTCTTGCCGCGGCAGGATTTGATTCTGATAAAGACGCGCCATCCGCGGCTCGATGTCACTCGGGTCGTTGCGGGCATGAGCGGGAGCCCGATCTTCCTCGATGGCAAGATGGTGGGCGCTTACGCCTATGGATGGACGTTTCCGCGGGAGGCGGTCGCAGGAGTGACGCCCATCGAGAACATGCTGTCCGATCTCGACCGGCCGATTCCAAGTGAGATCTTCGGCTGGCCGCTGCGCATGGCCGGGGCCAAGCCCGCGCGCTTGCCAGCGCAGGCGGCGAGTGACGCTTCAACGCGGTTCGTCGGCACGCCGGGTCATTATCGGGTTGCCGAACATGCCGCGCAATTGGCCAAGGGCATGCCGACAGTTGGCAATTCTGGGGATGTACGGCCCGTCGAAACACCGCTCTTGCTCGGGGGCACGAACGCCTTCGGGTTGCAAATTGCGGAAAGTCTGTTTCGTCCGATGGGCTTCGAGCCGCTGCAAGCGGGCGGAGCGGGCGGCGATGAGAAAGACGCCCCCGAGCGCTTCGTCAATGGCGGGTCGCTGGGGGTGCAGCTCACGAGCGGGGATATCAGCGCCATGCCGCTCGGCACGGTCACGCGGGTCGAAGGCGATCGCGTGCTCGGCTTTGGTCACCCGTTGATGAGCGCCGGGGTAACGGCCCTGCCGACGGCTATCGCCAAAGTGCTGTGGTTCTGGGCCAGCGAATACCGCAGTTTCAAGGTCGGCTTTCCCGTGCGCACGGTCGGCGCGTTGCTAGGCGATCGCCAATCGTCGGTTGTCGTGTCGCAGTCGGCACAAGCCCCCGTCATACCGGTCACGCTCGATGTCGTCGGCATCGAAGGCCTGCCCAAGAGCACGTGGCACTTTAAAGTGGCGCACGAGAAATTCATGACGCCAAGCTTCTTGGCGACGGCGATTGGCAGCGCGATTCAGTCGGTCGTTTCCGAGCGGCGCGACGTCAGCTGGTCGCTCAACAGCAAAGTGACGCTCAACAACGCGCGTGAGCTGACGCTGGAAGACTTCGGCGTGTCCTCGGGCGGAACCATTGGACCCGAAGAAATCCTCTCGTCCAATGTCGTCAACTCGACGGGCGCGCTGCTGAACAACCCCTGGCAATCGATCTTCGTGAAGGACATTCACGCAACGCTAACCTTGCACTATGCCCGCGACATCCTGCGCTTGCGCGGCGTGCAGCTGCTGACTCCGGAAGTCGACGCGGGCAAACCAGCTCGCCTGCGCGTCACGCTGCAACCCTGGGACGGGCAAGCCCAGACCCAGGTGTTGACCGTGCCGTTGCCCGCACAATTCGCCGGCGAAACAGTGAGCCTCGAAATCGTGCCGGGCTATACGGAAACCCCGGAAACCGCGCCACCCGAGACATTGGGAGAACTCATCAGCAACCTCGACGTGCCCGTGTATTCTCCCAAATCATTGCTCATCAAGTACAACTCACCGGGCAGCACGCTAGCCTACCGGGGGCGTGTGGCAACCCACCTGCCGCCGGGCGCAGTCGATTCGCTAATGCCGACCACCAGCAGCATCGCCCCGGTTGCCCAAGCCAGCCCCACCCGGCTCATCTACCCCATGCCCAACTACGTTGTCGGCAAAGATCGCGTCACCGTACGCGTGAAAGCGGTGCTGAGATGACGTTGGTTGCTGCGGCTCCAAAGCGCAAAGCGCGCGTATCTGCGGGCCATGATCATGTCATGACGGCACACGCCGCCCATTCATTCCCGAACAGCAGAGCAAGGTCGGGCCCACGACTAAACTCTCCTCGATTGAGCTCAAATACGTCACGCGCAGTATCGCGCCTAGATACCCCCCAAAGATGGGGGGTTGGGGGGTTGAAGTCCCTCCCCAGCGGGGAGGGATTTAGGGAGAGGAGAACAAAGTCCCGCGCAGGGATTAGGGAGAGAAAATCACATCAGCGAAGCGCCAAATGCAAAAGAAGCTTTGGAATCAAGCAATCCTGCCGAGTGAAGAGCAATTACTGTGTCTAGACTGGAAATGAAGATGGCCACAATTAAGCGTCGACTTTGCATCGCCCTTAGCGCCGCGTTGGCCCTGTGCGCGAGCAACCACGCCTACGCAGTAGGCACAAGACATTGGGTCCTGGAGCGTGGCGAGGATTTCAAGGGTGGCGATCTCAAAGGCGTTGCCGTGGATTCGAGCGGCAAGGTGCGGGCGGGGTTCGACCTGGGCAAGCTACCGCTCGAAGGGGAACCCGTCATTTGGTCAGCGCTCGCCCGCAAAGACGGCTCCATTCTGCTTGGCACGGGCAACGAGGGGCGGCTCCTCGAGCTGCGCAACGGCCGTATCAACAAGCTCGCGGAATCGGGAGCGCTCGTCATTACCTCGCTGGTCGA
This sequence comes from uncultured delta proteobacterium, assembly GCA_963811985.1. Lineage (GTDB taxonomy): Bacteria > Myxococcota_A > Polyangia > Polyangiales > Polyangiaceae > FEN-1139. Next base: position 163,436 of record CAWEUH010000025.1, on the reverse strand, counting down.
AGGCTGGGACAACGCGGTTTTTGCCGCGACGCTCCCGAAGGGCAAGGTGTTCAAGTGGGAGCACAACAAAATTAAATGAATTCGCGAGCTTGCCTGGTGTTGAGCACGTCTGGCAGCTCGCGTTCGACGCCAAGCGCGCCACTCTTTTTGCAGCGACGGGCCCCGAGGGAAAACTGTTTCGAATCGGCAAAGACGGCCGCGCTGAGGTCGAGTTCGATGCGCCCGAGGATCATTTGATGAGTCTTGGTGTGATGCCCGACGGATCGCTGGTCGCGGGCTCGAGCGACAAGGCGAAGCTGTACCACGTCACGGGCCCGGGCCGCGCCACGGTCCTATATGATTTTGGCCGCACCGAGGTGCGAGCGATTGCGGTTTCGCCGCGCGGAGATGTGTACGCGATTGCCAATGACATCCGCACCACATCCACGTCGATGTCCCGCTCCAAAGCCGCGGACACCCCGGCTGGGCCGACAAGTTCGATGTCGAAGCTCAAGGGCAAGGGCATCTTGGTTAGAATCGATCCGCATGGCGTGCCGGAGGTTCTGCTGAACGAAGACGACGAACAGCTGATCAGTCTGGCGCTCGGGCGCGACGCTCAACCCTACGTGGGCACGGGCGTCGAAGGCCGCATTTATACGGTGACCGAGTCGCATCGTTCCGTTTTGGTGGCGGACACGGAAGAACGTCAAGTCTCGGCATTGCAACTGGACGGCGCCACACCGTTCGTCGTGTGCAGTGACCCGGCCGTGGTGCACCTGATCCGCGGCATGGGTGGCGTCGAGGCGGCTTGGACCAGCAAGGTGCTCGACGCGGGGCTGCGCGCAAGCTTTGGACGACTGGACTGGCAAGCGACGGGTGACATTCAAATGCTCACGCGCAGCGGCAATACGCATGAGCCAGACGATTCGTGGAGTTCGTGGAGCGCGGCGCTGAATCGACCTGGCCGCATCACGAGCCCGCCGGGTCGGTACTTCCAGCTCAAGTCGCGTTTTGGAGTCAAGGGGCAGGCTGAACTGGTGCGCGTCGAAGTATTTTTCATTACGGACAATCAGCGCGCCGTGTTGACTCGCGTTGACTCAACAACGACTGGCGATCGCAGCTTGGGCGACGGCGTTGTTGCATCGGGAGGTCCCATCACGGGCCGGGCTAGTACCGAGGTCAATCTCGAATGGCAGGTTAACAATCCAGACAAGGACTCGCTGCGATATCGGTTGAAGTACAAGCTGCTCGGGACGGACACCTGGTACAATCTGTTGCAACCGAACGAGGTGCTTTCGAAGACAAGCTACAAGTGGGACACCTCGACACTGCCGGAAGGTCGCTACCGCGTGTCCGTCGAAGCAACTGATGAGCTGTCGAATCCGTCGCCCAGGGTCACGCGCGATTCCCTCGAAAGCGGCGTCATCGTCGTGGACTCGACTCCTCCCACGATGCAAGATTTGTCCCTTGTTGGACGGCGACTGAAATTGCGCGCAGTTGATGGAATCGGCCCGATCCAGAGGGTTGATGTGGCCGTAGTCGGCACGGATGCGTGGTTTCCGGTCGATTCGGTCAACGGCGTATTCGACGAGCCGAATGAGTCGATTGACGCCGACATCAGCGCCATCGTTCCGAAGGGGAAACACCTAGTCGCCGTGCGCGTTTACGACACCGCAGGAAACTTCGTGATTCGTAGTGTTGCGGCTGAGTAGCGGAGCGGCTTCCGGCCGTGACCGCGGGGTCACGGACCCCGCCGGTTGCGGCCCGGTACTCGCAAGGAGGCTTTGGTCGCCGCCCAGCGCTGGGCAGGCTTTTTGAAGTCTCCGGCAGCGGTGCTAGGATAGTAATCTTGGTGACTTACTCATTTTGGCCGCAGCACATGGGCACTTTGCTGACAGCAATTCTCACGGGCATCACCCTTTCAGGGTTCGGCTGTAGCTATTCCAGCAGCGCTAGCTCCCCAGGCGCTCAGGACAACTCTTGTACCGGTCCTGGATGTCCAGGTTATGCACCCGCAAGCGGAATCGGGGGCACGGTGGGTTTGAACGGTTCGACGTCGGTCGTTTCCAGTACGGAGCCTGACGCGGGCACAAGCTGGTCACCGCTGTGCGGTCCGGAATCCATCGGCTGTTTGCCGGACTCAGACGCCGGTTCGTGCAACGACGTCTATGGGGACCCAACAGCGATTGACGGCGGGGCTGATGCGGCGGGTGATGGCGGCACTCCCAAGCAAGCCGATGCAAAACTGACGTGTCGTATACGACCCGTAGCCGACACTCACGCCATCGAGCGCGCCTGCGAAGGGGCCGGGACGGGCAAATCGGGCAGTCCTTGTCGCATGACTACCGACTGCGGCGAGGGCTTGACGTGCGTTGCCGAGAACTCGACAGGACTTTGCCTGCCCTATTGCTGCGCAGATCCAGAGAGTTGCCCCAGCAACAGTTATTGCACGACGCTCTCAACCCTGATCAGCCAAGATCCCTGGGTGCTTGGCTCGGATGTGCCCGTCTGCGCAATTGCCGACAACTGTCCTTTGACAGACCCGTATCCCTGCCCCCAGGGTCAGAACTGCAGTTGCCCCTCAGGCAAGGCTTGCATGGTGGTTCGGCAACACGGGTTGACGGCCTGCGTCAAGCCCGGCTCTGGCGCTCAAGGCGACTACTGCCCCTGCGCGGCTGGCTATGTTTGCTCAAATGCAACGTTCACATGCCTCAAATTGTGTCCGCTCCCGGTCTCGAACGCGCCGGTTGCACAAACCACAACGAATTCGCCGTGCGTCACCGGCACTTCGTGCCAAACCAGCGGAGATGTGCCGCCCGATTGGGGTGTGTGCAGCAACGTGCCGCTGCTAATCGATTAGCGGCCTTTGCGCGGCCGTGGCACGTGAAACTCGTCGAGGCGGTTTATGAGCGTTCGGCGGGAAATCCCTAACGACAGGGCAGCGCGCGTCTGATTGCCGCCACACGCGTTGAGCGCGTTGACGATGCGCTGTTGTTCGGCCAGGAAAGCAATGTTGTCCGACTCCGTCGGAGGGGGCTCGAATAGGGGCAACGAATTCGCTGGATCTCCGGGCAGCGTTCGCCCTTCCGGCGCGAATTTTCCAGAAGGTCGCGCTTGAGAAAGTCCGGGCATGTCCGAGGACAGCAGGGCGTCGTGGATACTCGTAGGCTCGGTTTCGAACGGTTCGTCCGACAATTCGTCGATGCTCGGCAAGTGATGGACCTGGATCGGGGTCTCTTTGCAGAGAAATGACGCCCGTTCCATGGCATTTTTCAGCTCACGGACATTACCCCACCAGCTGTAAGCCAGCAGACGTTCACGCGCCTCTTGCGTGAACGGCGGCACGGGACGACCCAACCGTTCGCAGGCTTGCTGCAGGAAGTAACGGGCCAGCGGCTCAATCTCCTCTTTGCGCTGGCGCAGTGGCGGTATCTGCAGCGTGACGCCATTGATGCGAAAGTAGAGATCCTTGCGAAACCGCTCTCGCGCGACATCACGCTTCAAATCACGATTGGTCGCCGTGACGAAGCGCACATCAATTGGCCGCGCCCGCGTGGAACCCACGCGCCAAACGGCATGCTCTTCGAGCACGCGCAGTAACTTGACTTGAAGCGACCGCGTAAGTTCGCCAATCTCATCAAGGAATACGGTACCGCCGTCAGCGGCCTCGAGCAAACCTGCTTTGGCTTGATGCGCCCCAGTATAGGCGCCCTTCTCATGTCCGAACAGTTCGCTCTCCAGGAGCGACTCACTCAGTGCGGCACAGTTGAGCCTTAGAAAAGTCTCCTGCGCGCGGTTCGAGCGCCGGTGCAAGAACTCCGCGAGCACTTCTTTGCCGACGCCGGTTTCGCCCAGAATCAAGGTGCAGATGTCGGAAGACGCGGCGAGCGCTGCGAGCTCGTACAAGTGCTTCATTGCCGGTGCCTGAAGTACGGCGGGGCACCACCCCTGCTCAAGAACCGTCGCTGCCGACGCTGAGGAAGGACGCAGCGTAGCATACGCCGCACTCACGGGACGGCGCTCGAGCGTCAACAAAGCGTTACCAATCCGAAGCGCACCGGTAAGCGGGAACGACACGCGCACGCCAGGTTCGAGGGCGCGCGATTTTGGCTTGTCTGTTGCATCGTCACGCGCCGACCCAAGTTGGCGATCTTCCAACAGCATCGTGCCATTGGCGCTTCCCAAATCTTCAACCGTCAACGTCGTATCGACGTGGATGCAAGCATGTTGCCGCGAAACCGACAACTCGTCAACGCGAATGTCACAATTCGTCGCGCGTCCAATCACGACGGTCCCGCGCTGCGGCAGCGGATAGGTACGCGGTGCATCTCCAGAGTGCACCACGATTTCGAGAAGCGCTTGAAAGCCTGGAACGGGCGAACTTCGTGGAGACATTGTTCAACTAGCAAGCCGTAGTCATACTATACCCGAACATGGGAGCGCTTACACACTAAAGGGAATCCCCCAAGCCGCTGAGGCTCATTTTCCCTCCAAACTGTACCCGCCATGTCGAAAATTCGGCGCGCTGCATGGACGCATCGGTTAGCCAGACTGCGCCAAGTGATCATTCACTCAAACGTCCCGCCGAACTGAACAGTGCCAGTACCCAGCCCCGAAATTGATGCCGGAAACACCCGTATGGGACGTTGGTTGCTCTCGGTTCGGGTGCTTGAGCGTGAAGTACAACGTCGTGCCACCCGTGACGACTGCGGCTGCGCCCGTGATATCGGCAGCGAGCAACCAACCGCGCGCCTTGTTCTTGAGTGACTGTAGTTCACTGCCGTTTGTTGGTTGATTGAGCGCGTTGTGTAGGTCACTCGCGGCCCGCACTCCGATAGTCCCTGTCACGGCCCAGCCGACCGCCAACAGTCCGGTAGCGCCCCAGCCAACGTAAAGCCATTCGTTGGGCTTCGGCGCGGGAGGCGGCGGTACAATGATTGGATTTTGCGGGGGCTTGGTCAGCGTCACCAATGGCGGGCGTTCCGGCAATTGCGGCGCTTTGGGTTCTTCAACTAGGTCAGCTTCAACCGTGGATTCATCGCGCCCTGCAAGCACCAAGGGTTGGCTGCGTGTGACGTAGCCGGGTTTCCGCAATGTGATGCGATGCTCGCCAGCGTCAACCAACAGGGGTTCCGTGACTGGGGTCTTGCTCAGCAGTGAATCATCCAGCAAAATGTCGGCCCCTTCGACATTGGAGTGCACCCTCAGATGAGCCGTGCGGCCTTCGAGCATCTTCAGATCGTTGCGGACCGACGCGACCCGCGCAGCTGGGAGCTTCGCCCCGCCGTCCTTCAAGTAGTGTTCCAATGCCTGTGATGCTTTCGCATAGCGCCCTAATTGGACGCTTACTTGACCAATGTTGTACAGTACCCGAAAGTCTGGAACGAATGAATAGGCCCGTTCGAACTCGATGAGCGCCAACGAGTAGTCGCCGTCCTCGTAGAGCTTGAGGCCCGTCTCGAAGTGTTCTTTGGCCTTCTTCTTTGCTTCGTCGGCGGACACCTTCGGTTCCGTAGTGTTGTCACTCGACGCTGACGCAGCGGAACCCGTCGTCGATTCGGCATTCGGCGCCGTGGCGCCGTCGGGTGCCGCCGCCGCCGGTGCGGAAAACACCAGCAGCCACAGCAGCGAGCTCACCCCGAGTCGGCGGGACCGCGTTGGCGAAGATCTGACTCTAGGTCGAAGTTCGGATTGATCGATGGGCATCGTCACGGATCCGCGAAGGGGTTTGAGGGATCTAGGGGCCGCTTGGGCCGCCTAGGTTTGACATTGTGAATGTCGATCGAATCGGGCTGGGTGGGCCGTTGAACAGCGACGGGCGGTTTGCTGCTGGAAGCAGCCAACGACGGTGTCGGCGCCAGTTGCTTGAGGCCCAAGACTATTTCCTGATTGTGATCAAACACGACCTGCCTGTTCAGCGGCTCATAGCCCGCTAGGCTTGCCACGACGAGGTGAAGTTGCTCGTTGGGAGTAGCGGTTATTGTTTGCGGGCTCTTGAGGGCTGGCCCCTCGTCAATTCGCAGCTCGGCCTCCTGTGGCTCTGCACGCAGTGTGATCGTCACTAGTTGCGCAACAGGCGCTGCCAACGCTATCGATGGGGCAACCGCAGCTTGCCGCGGAGTGCTGTGAGCCGACCCTCGAATCCAGGAAACGATGCCCACGATCAGTGCCGCGATGGTTAGGCTTCCAATGACGAGTCTGAACGCTTCTTTCCGTTTGCGAGCCGGAGGATCAGTGTTCCAAACCCTGGGTGTCTTCCCAGAGCCAAAATGGGACACGGGCGCGGCTTGTTCGTCAGGACTTGGCGTGTACGGCTTCGGCTTTCGTTCGAGGATTGCCCGGTTTGCGTCCGCCAAAGCCTTGGTGCGGGAGTCGAGAATTGGCTGAAGCGTTGTCCGCACCAGCTGCGCAACGTCACGATCGGTAACCAAACGGCCATTTTGCGCCAAGAACGCCTCTAGCGCACTGCGAAGTTCTTCAGCGGTCTGAAAGCGTTTGTCCACTTCCTTTTCGAGGGCTCTAAGGACAATTTGCTCCAACGCCTTCGGGTAGTCATGAACGATGCTTGAGGGCGGCACACAATCCGTCTCGAGGAGTTTGTACATTGTCTCGAGAGCATCTGTGCCGTGAAAGGGTCGTTGCCCCGTGGTGGATTCATAGAGGCAGCATCCCAACGCGAACACGTCCGCGCGCCTGTCGAATATCTTCGAGGTAAGCTGCTCAGGGGCCATGTACGACAGCTTGCCTTTCAACTCACCAGTTTCTGTAGGTTTGTGCAGTTGTCCGCGCGCACGTGCCACTCCAAAATCCGCAACTTTCACATGCCCCTTGGACGAGAGTAGAATGTTCTGCGGCGACACGTCGCGGTGCACGACATTCAACAACTTGCCATCGGACCCCGTCAGTTCATGCGCAGCGTGCAGCCCAGCAGCCACGTCCGAAACAACCCGGACCGCAACTGCGCAGTCAATCCGCCGGTCAGGACTTGCTGAGATGACGTCGAGCAGCGTCCCGGCGTCCACCCAATCCATCACCAGATACGGGATACCTCTTTCGGCCCCAAGTTCTCTTATGGCGCAAACGTTCGGGTGGACGATGCTCGACGCAATCCGGGCTTCGTCGAGCAAAATCCGCTCGAATTCTCTGTCCCCAACCATTTCTTCAATCGCGGTCTTCAGGGCAACGAGGCTCTGGCTCGGGGCACCCACCCGTCGTGCGGCCCACACACGGCCCATACCACCCGCACCCACAGGCATCAGCAGTTGGTACCCCCCGAGGAGGTCCCCAGGTCGCAGTTGGGCAATGTTGTCTAGTCGAGACACGGCTACCAGGCTAACATGAGAATGTACCATGAATGATCACAGACCGCATCCACTGACGGACGAGGGTGCGTCTGACGACAGTTCCAAGTCGCTCGGACATGATGCTGTGACACGGGCTGGTACCAATTCTCGCACTGGGCGGCGGGGAATGCCCAACTTTAGTCTGACTTTTGAGCCTGGCAACAAGGTAGGGCGGTACCGGCTGCTCGCCCCCATTGCCAGCGGGGGCATGGCTCAGGTTTGGGCGGCGCGCCCCGAGGGCTTCGGTTTTGCCAGAACAATTGCACTGAAGCTTATCCGTCACGAATACGCGGCGGATGAAGAGTACGTTCGCATGTTCATCGACGAGGCGACCGTTGCCGCGGCCATCCAACACCCGAATGTGTGTGAAACGTACGAGCTGGGGCGCGAGGACGGCATCCTCTTCATGGCCCTCGAATGGGTTGCCGGCGATTCTCTAGCGGGTGTTCTACACCGCCCCGATGGAATGGAACCGTTGAGTTACCGAATGGCGGCGCGCATCGTCGCGGACGCGTGCGCGGGTCTGCACGCGGCGCACGAAGCAACGGACTCAGAGGGACGTTTGCTCAACGTCGTACATCGCGACGTGTCACCACCCAACATATTGTTGAGCCTGCACGGTCAGGTGAAGGTCAGCGACTTTGGGATTGCCAAAGCCCGCTACCAGTTGCACTCAAAGACCAAGACGGGGGAGATTAAGGGCAAATTCTCATACATTGCCCCCGAGCAGATTGGCGGAAAACTGGTCGATCGCCGCGCGGATGTGTTTGCGCTTGGATGTGTTTTGTATGTTGCGACACTTGGACTAAGACCGTTCGGCAGCGGCCCGCGCGCCATGGGAAAGATTCTCACCGGTGATTACAAACGCCCGAGTTCGTTGGTTGAGAACTATCCCCGTGAACTCGAAGTCGTCATCGAGAAGTGTCTGCAGCGTTATCCCAATAACCGGTATTCGAACACTGACGAGATGCGCCTTGAACTCGAACGTTGGCTATTGACGTCCGGTGATTCGATCGGCGCGAAAGATATTGCGCAACTGGTTCAGGCTCGCATGGATCCGGAGAAACGGCGCATCACGGAGGCGCTGCTACGAAGCAATCAGGTGCTGGCTGACGCCGTCGCCGTGCAGTTGATGCGAAACGAAGAGACACAGACCCCGACTGCAACAAGTTCCGTGATGTTCGGCCCCGCCGCGAGCGAAACACACGCTCCAATCCCGGTGCCGGGACGCAAGACCGGGTCGAAGCCTGCCGTTCGCTTTTCGCCATTTGCCAGTGTGCCCGCCAGGGACGACGCGGATGATACCGATCTCGAACAGGTGGAGCCCGGCATGGCCACTCCGGCACCGCCCAATGAAGCGCCAACCGTTCGCCCGGAAGCCCAACGGGACAGTATGACTTTCCGCGACGAGTTGCCGCAACGAAGTTCTTCCCTGAGCCTGCAGGCAGCCCGTCGGAAACTGCCCTACGGTTGGCTACTGCTGGGCATCGCAATTGCCGCGACCATTCTAATTGCGTTGAGCTGGTCGAATTGCGGTGGGTCGCCAGAAGACTCCGTCACGCACTCTAGTGGCGCGATTCCACTGAAGTGACGGGTCTTTCGGCCCCTGCCGCTGCGCGGCCAATCGCGCCACACGCCTCACCTTGGGGTTATCGTTGGCTGGGTCGGGGCCCAGCCAACCAGCATAAATAATCCGCATTCGCCCAAACCCAAAATCTCTCCGCGATTTTCTAGTACATCCATTCAAGAGAATCGATGTACTAGGTGACTGGCGGATGATTCATCAGCGTTTGTTGCGAATATCAACCAGGGGACAGGGTCCTATCGACATCACGTCCAAGGTGCGCCACGTCGTCGAAGAGAGCCGAATTACCATGGGCCTTTGCACCGTGTTTGTCCGACACACGTCGGCAAGCCTGATGATTCAGGAGAATGCTGACGTAAGCGTGCAGCATGATCTTGGCCGCTGGCTCGGCGATCTGGCGCCAGAGTCTCGCGCCTGGGAACATGATGACGAGGGACGTGACGACATGCCGGCTCACGCAAAATCTGCCATCACCCGCACGAGCGAAGTCATTCCCATCGTCAACGGCCAGTTGGGCCTCGGCACGTGGCAAGGCGTGTTCTTGTGGGAACATCGGCGGACGCCGCATGAAAGGCAAGTGCTCGTGCACGTGCAAGGCGATCCCTAGTGCCGTGATTGCGCTGAAGTGATGAGTCTTCGGACCCGGCCGCTGCGCGGTCAATCGCGCCCCTATCCGCTGCCGCGGCTCCGTCGCGACAGCGCGTCCGACACGCCTGGTTGACAGCAAATCCTGGGCACTTGCGCGACCGGCAATCGAAATCCGCACGTTTGGGCTGGCGAGTGACGCTACAACCAAAAAGAGACAACCCACAAGAGCCGGCACTTCGGCTGAAAACCCTGGCAGAGATGCATCGTTCGCTGAGAACGAGGCCATTCAATGCGGTCCGCTGTTTTCGCAAGTGGCAGAAGTGGTGGCATTGTGTGACGCGTCTGAAGTACAGCCAAGTCATAATTTGAATAATTTAGTACTTTGCTTACTGGGTTGATTTCCACGGTGCATACGAGATAGCTTTGCAAACTACGCGCGCAGCGTCGGCGGGCGATTGTGCCTAGGATCTGCGCGAGGTTGAAAGAGCGCATGGAAATCTCATTTAGCCGATTCATTCAGCTTACGGCAATGCTTGCCGCAGGCGGCACGCTCGTCACGGCGTGCACCGTAAACAACGTCCAAGACCAATCCAGCACTGGCGGCACCGCAGGTGCCGTGAGCACCGGAACTGGCGGTGCCACAAGCACAGCTGGCAGTTCCAGCACCGGCACGTCGAACGCGACCGGCGGGAGCTCCGCTGCAACATCAACTGTTACAACCGGCGGTTCATCAAGCACCAGCACGACCGCAGCAACGGGCGGCGCTGCTACTGCGGGTGGGGCAAGTGCTACTACCGGCGGAGCGACTGCCGTCAGTACCGCAGCAACTGGCGGCGCCATTGCCAGCGGCGGCGCTAGCACCAACGGCGGCGCTAGCACCAACGGCGGCGCTAGCACCAACGGCGGCGCCAACGCCACCGGCGGAGTGAGTTCTGTCACAACCAGCGTCGCTGGCAGCAAAGCGACGGGCGGAGCAGGTGGTGCCACAACAACCAACGTGGCCGGCAGCAGCAGTGCCACAGGGGGCAAGACCGGAACCGGCGGCGCTACGGGCACTACCGCAGGTGGCATGGCCGCGACCGGCGGCACTACCGCGGCCGGCGGCGGCACGTCTGCCTGCGTGAGCGGCGATCCTGCAGCTGAAGGCATGGAGTTTGATTGCTCGACACTTAGCTACGCTAACGAGTCATGTCCCGATCCAACCGGCGAAGGGATCGCACCCTACGGAGTCCGGTGGTGCAATGTCTACGCTGCAGAGCGGGTCAACGCAGTCAAGATCTTCACGGATTGCTTGCAGGGTTTGACGCAGCCGGCCAGTGGTTGGTGCGGTGCGGACCACCAAGCGGCCGTTGACGCATGTCGAAGCCAAATGCTCACACGCACTTGCGCGAGCAGCGCCGCCCAGACGGCTTGCGCTAGCATTCACGGCGCCTGCTCGACAGTCACTGTCGCCAATTGCGTGGCCGATCTAAGCCCTTTGAGCGACGAGGAAGTCGCCACTGTTGAGCCGTGCATGGAAGGCGCGCTTTCGTCGGACTGTGCTTACCAATATCGTAAATGCGCGCGGTACCCGGAACAATTCCTAACGCTCGCCGACGCCTGTAGCCAGCTGAAGCAGGGCTGCAGCGGAATCGACGCGACCAGTTGCCAGACCACGCTGGCCTCGGTAACTGGCGCGGGCAATGGCTATATCGGTGAGTATACGTTCGCGTCGAGCATTTTGGGGTGCATGCAATCCGCAATGGACAGCGGCAGCCCCTGTGCAGAAGCGTTCACTCTTTGCGCTTCCCCCTCAGTCGAGTAATGCGTTGGTGACTTGTATCGGCCGGGTTTCGGTGCGAAGATTGTCGCGCACCGGAACCTGGCTGATTCGTCATGCAATTCGGCGACCACGCGCCCACTATCACGCGACCTGTAGCAGCCGCTGGGTCTTGGGCAGAGCCCGCATTTACCGTTGGAATCACGGGCACGAACGGCAAAACGTTGACGACCTTGTTGGTTGCGGAAGTCCTGCGGTCGTCGGGCGAGGAAGTGGTCGTCGAAACCACGATTGGTGTCTCTCGCGCTACGGACGCATTCACGCCGCGCAGTGACAGCACGTTCTTCGATCGAATGCGCGACGCCGTTGACCGCGGCACGACGCGCTTCGCCATCGAAACGACAAGCGAAGCGCTCGCAACCGGTTGGGCCAAGAAGTGGCGCTTCGATCTGGGCGTGTTCACGAACCTGACCCAAGACCATCTCGATGCTCACGGGTCATTCGAACATTACCTTGCGAGCAAAGCGCAGTTGTTCGTGCACCTGGGCCCGGGTCGCCACGCCGTCCTCAATGCGGCCGATCCAGCGTCTTTGCTGCTGGATCGCGTCATCCCGCAAGACGTAGAACGCCTCTTTTACGCCTCGCCCAAGCGCGGGCCATTCTTGACCGAACCGCACCTCGCAATTCAGGCGCTTGCCACGACGCTGGACGGAACCGAAGCCACGCTAGCCGCGTCGCCGCTCGCCGAGCAACTCGGCGGCACTATCAAGACGGCCCTAGTCGGCGCCGTGTTCGCGGAGAATGCATTGGCGGCCGCCTGCGTGGGCCTTGCATTGAAGATCGATCCCAAAAAGATTCTCGAAGCCATTGCGGGTCTTGCGCGCGTGCCGGGGCGCTTCGAGGTGGTAGCGCGCGATCCGGTGGTCGCTGTGGACTACGCTCACACGCCGGACGCTCTTGCGCGAACCTGCGATGCAGGGCGCAGCCTCACTGAAAGCCTGGGCAACTCGCGGCTCATCGTCGTGTTCGGCGCGGGCGGCAACCGCGATCCGAAGAAGCGCGGACCGATGGGCGAAGCGGTCGCCTCACGCGCCGACGTGGCGCTTGTCACCAGCGACAACCCACGTCGCGAGGACCCGAATGCCATTGCGGCCGCCGTCATCGCAGGCTGCCGAAAAGCCGGGCGTTCCGAGATTGTCGTCGAACCTGATCGCCAACGCGCTATCGAGCGTGCCATTGCCATGGCACGCCCCCGAGATGTTATCGTGGTCTGTGGCAAGGGCCACGAGACGGGCCAGGAAATTGGCGACAAGAAGTTGCCATTCGATGACGCCGAGGTGGTTCGGCAGATTCTGCGCTAAGCTAGCCGCGACCGCGACCCCGACGCACGTGCTGTTGATTTGTTGGGCAGCGACGGCGAGTTGCAGTAGAGGGTCGTCTGTCAGCGTCGCAGCAGATAGGGGTGAGATCCCTTGCATCAGCTCGCTGGCGTCAACACGGTCCGCACTTACAGGCCTGCTGGCGTGGGCTCCCGTGTCCGGCTAAACGTTCTGTCCTCGAGTTTGGTCCAGAAGTTGGCGTACCCGGCGAAAATCGTGCTACCCGATCCGTCATGCTTCGCCGCAGGTTGTGTCGCGGTCTGACGGCCGCGTCTTTGATTTCGTGGGTCAGCGTCTTGGCCTGCGACACGGGCGCCGTCGGTGTTGAGAGCTGCCGACAGATCGAATATGCCCGGTGCGATGCTGCGATGAACTGTCCGAACACGTTTAACTTGAAAAATGATGAACAGTGTCGGCTGTTTTATCGAGATCACTGTTTGCACGGTCTTGCCTCAGCCACGGACCCCGGATTGGTCGCCGTCAATGCCTGCGTGCAAGACATTGTGGCCCTCGGCAGTTGCGCTGCGGCCAACGGTCACGATGCCGCACCGCTGAACGGTTGCAAAGCGCATGGCGTTCAAATCGGTACGCTGGATCCGACGATTACCACTGCGTGTGGGCTCCTCGCGGAACCGCAGGACATTGTCGAAAATGCAAACTTACCCCCAAACTCGGGTTGCGCATTCCTTGGTTCGACCAGCACTAACACGTCCACATCCGTGGCATCAATGGTGACGGTAGGGGCCAATCATTCCTGCGCCTTGTTGAGCAGCGGCACTATTGAGTGCTGGGGAAACAACGCCTATGGCGCACTGGGTAATGGCACCGCAACGAGCAGCTCTGTACCCGTCACCGTGACCGGTGTCACGAGTGCGATTGCCATTGCCGCGGGCGGCAACCATACGTGCGCGATTTCCAACGGCGGAACCGTTCAATGCTGGGGCGACAACTCCTATGGGGAGCTCGGCAACAACGCGACGGCCAATAGCTCCGTGCCCGCGATCACGGGCATCACCAATGCGGTCGCCGTTGCCGCGGGTGGTAACCACACCTGCGCGATTCTCAGTGATGGAACCGTTCAATGTTGGGGCGACAACTCCTATGGGGAGCTCGGTAACAACACCACGGTCAATAGCTCCGTGCCCGTAGCGGTCACTGGTGTCACGAATGCGGTCGCTATTGTTGCAGGCGACAATTACACGTGCGCGTTACTGAATGACCACACCGTACAGTGTTGGGGCAATAACTCTTACGGGCAGCTCGGTAACGGCGACACGACGAGCAGCCCCATTTCCGTTGCGGTTTCAGGTATCACCAACGCGGTGTCCATTGGCGCTGGCGGAGATCACGTCTGCGCCGTGCTAAGCGGTGGCTCAATCCAATGTTGGGGTAATGGCGGTACCGGCCAGCTCGGTAATGGGGCGACAACAAGCAGTTCGCTGCCGGTCGCATTCGCTGCCATCACCAACGCCGTCTCTGTTGCCGCTGGAGCAGACTTTACCTGCGCCCTGCTGAGCAACAACACTATTGAGTGCTTGGGAAACAACGCCTTCGGCGAACTTGGCAATAGCACTACCACGAGTAGTTCATTACCCGTAACGGTATCGAGCATCACAGGCGCCATCAAAATTGCTGCAAATGGGGAGCACACCTGTGCTATACTGAATGGCGGCTCACTTCAATGTTGGGGAAACAATCCCTACGGCGAGTTAGGTAACGGCGCTACCATGATGAGTGACGTACCCGTCACCGTAAGCGGCTTCTGAGGAGCGCGTTGGGCAACCCCGGCCGCGCCTGACGACACTCGTGAGTTGAGTCAACTCGCCGGTGGCACGTCAAAATAATGACACCTGTCTCGGCCGATTCCGCGAACGGTTTCTTCTTCGGCAGCATTGACCGCTGGTCGTGAATTCAAATTTGCCCAGCGCGGCCGTAGGGTTTGACCGGTACGCGAATGTGCCGAATCGTCCGCCGACATCGTGCGGCCAAGCGGCCCTCAGTTGGTCCGATTCTTGCGATATCGAACCTCTAATGCCGGAGCATCGTTTGGCCGTCGATGAAGTGACACTGTGACGCAGCTGAACTTTCACAAGCAGGTACGTCGCCGAGTGACCCGTTCAAGTCGAGCCGAGCACGGGGACAGACCGCGATGGCAATAACGTCGATATCGTCGTTGAGTGCCGTGGAGATTGCAAGCCTTTCGATTGCCGATCTCCAAAGTGCCAGGGCGACGGATTTTGCGTTGCTGGTAGCGACGCAATTGCAGGCGCTGACAACGACGCAAACGGCGGCGCTGACCACCGCCGAGATTCGGGCCATGTCCGGTGATCAGGTGTCGGATCTGACGACGAGCCAGATCGCGGTACTGGCAACAACCGAAATTGCCGCATTGACCCCCCAGGGGGTGCAGGGGCTAACACCGGTTCAGATCGACGCATTTCTTTCCGTGCAGATCTTGGGCTTGACCAGCAGCTGCGTGAGTGCGCTGAGCGACGAACAGTTCGCGGCTCTGACCACCGAACAGCTCCAGACACTTACCACGACACAACTTTGGGGGTTGACGAGCTGCGATGTCAGAGAGCTGACCGTCGCGGAGCTCGCCAGGTTTAGTTCGACCCAACTTTCTGCGCTCAACGGGAATGCCATCAGAGGCCTAAGTTCGGATCAGCTTGGCGCATTGACCACCGTTCAGATGCAAGGATTGACAGCAGGCCAACTTGCCGGGCTAACCACTACGGCGGTCGACGGCCTGACCACAGAGCAGATCGCTTCGTTGACGCTGACTCAGACCAAGGGCCTCAGCAGTGCTGGTGTGAGCGAACTCAACGCCACCCAGTTCGCGGCACTTTCAACGTCTCAGCTTTCGACGCTTGCGACGACCCAAATTCGAGGTCTGACGAGTTCAGATATCGCTGACTTCACCTCGACCCAATTGTCGGCGCTAAGCTCGACTCAGATTTCGGCATTGACGACCTCGGCCATCAATGGGTTCACCGTTGATCAGATCTCGATGCTGTCTACTGAACAACTTAGAGGCCTAACCGGCAATTGCCTGAGTGCGCTCAGTTCCGTTCAATTTTCCGGCTTATCGACGACGCAAATTGCAGGATTTACCACGAGCCAACTCAGAAGTCTTACGGCCACGAATGTCAACCAACTGACCCTCACCGAGCTCTTGGCGTTCAGTCCGGCACAGCTTTCCGCGCTTAGCCCCGTCGCCCTCAGAGGTCTGACTGCAGACCAAGTCGCCGCCATGTCAACGTCCCAATTGGGTGGTCTTACGACGATGCAGCTATACCAGCTCACCACGACGGCGGTCGATGCGCTGACGACGACTCAATTATCCGCGTTCCAACTATGGCAAATAAGGGCCCTGAGCGGCTCGAGCGTGAGCGAATTGAATTCAACGCAGGTTGGTGCGCTGTCCTCGACCCAGCTCGGAGCCTTGACAACGACGCAGATGAGGAGCCTTCAGTCGGGCGACATCGGTGATCTCACGCTAACCGAGCTTTCGGCGTTGAGCTCAACCCAACTCTCAGCGCTAAACGTCACAGCGATCGGCGGATTGACAAACAACCAGATCGCTGCGCTGACGACAACTCAAGTTAGAGGGTTAAGCAGTTCCTGTGTGAGCCGGTTGAGCGCAGATCAACTTGCTGCCTTGTCAACGACACAGATGTCGGCTCTGACGACGATGCAGATCAGTGGAATGTACAGTACCAACGTCGGCGCACTGACACTTACCGCGCTTTCGGCGCTAAGTTCGACGCAACTCGCGGCCCTTCCGGCGGTGGCCATGAAAGGGCTGTCTGGCGAACAACTCTCGGCTTTGACGACCACGCAGTTCAGCGGACTTACGCCACTGCAACTAAGTGCTCTGACTACGGCTCAGATACCGAATCTTGGGACGAGCCAACTATCTTCGCTTACGGTGACGCAGATCAAGGGGCTAAGTGCCGTTGATGTTAGTCAGCTCGATTCAACCCAAATAGCAGTACTGTCATCCACTCAATTGAGGGCGTTGACCGCTGCGCAAATGAGTGCAATGACCGCCACGGACTTGAGCGAATGGACGTCTACCGTGGCCTCTGCTTTCGCTTCGACCCAACTCTCCGCGCTCACTTCCAGCGCTATTCAGGGCCTTGCAAACGATCAAATTGCCGCGCTATCAACAACACAGATACAAGGGTTGACCGCAAACGTCGTTGGAGGGCTGACTGCAGCGCAGTTGTCAGCATTTACCACCGAGCAGCTTAACGTATTGACGATCACGCAGCTACAAGGTCTAACGAGTACCTCGGTCGGTAATCTCACGACTACGCTACTATCCGCGCTAACATCGACGCAGTTGTCCGGGGTAACCCCTGGCGGAATCAAAGGCCTAACGAGCGATCAGATTTCGTCGCTAAGTACGAACCAACTACGCGGTCTAACGACGACGCAGTTGGGGGCGCTAACCGTGTCGGCGGTTGACGGCTTGTCCCTGACACAGCTTGCATCCCTAACGACCACGCAAATAAGAGGCTTTAGCTCGGCTGGCATCGGCGAATTGAGTGCCGACCAAATGTCGGCCTTGAGTACTGCCCAATTGGCAGCGCTGACGACGACCCAGATTAGGGGCATGACCACGACCGATGTCAATGAACTGACCTCGACCGAGCTGTCTGCCTGGACATCGACGCAAATTGCGGCCGTGACTACAAGCGCCATTTCAGGACTTACCGAAGACAAGTTGTCCGGTCTGACTACGACTCAGATCAAGGGCATAACAAGCTCTCTTCTGGCCGTGCTGGCCGCCACTCAAATCGATTCCCTCAGTGGGTCACAGCTTGCCGCGCTGACTACCACGGCCGTTATCGGTCTAACGTCATCTGGCGTTGCGGCGCTGGCGACCACGCAAATCTCCGCTTTCAGTTCCACGCAAATCACCGCGTTGAGTGCAACCGCGATCAAGGGGTGCGCAGCCACGCAATTGGCCGCTATGCAAAGCGCCCAATTGCGCGGGTTGACCGTAGCGCAAATCGCGGCGCTCTCGACGACCGCCACCGATGCACTGACGGCATCCCAACTGGGGTTGCTCGCCACAACGCAGGTCAAAGCCTTGAGTGCCGCGAATGTTAGCCAACTCAGCACCGATCAGCTTCAGGCATTGGCGAGTTCACAATTGGCGGCCCTTCTAACGACACAGGTGCGGGCGCTAACGAGCACGCAGCTTGCTGGACTTTCTTCGCTCGAAATTGCAGCATTGACGTCAACGCAGCTAGCCGCCTTGACGGTCACAAATGTCATGGGTTTGAGTGAAGACTGCATCCAAGCCTTGTTAACCACGCAAATCCAGGGGCTCAACGGCAGCGTCGTTGGGGCGCTATCGGATGCACAGCTCGGGGCGTTGACGACCGCACAGTTGGCTGCTTTGACTACCACCGCAGTCAGCGGACTGACGGCGGGTGAAGTCGTAGTGCTTACACCTGATCAGTTTGCCGCGTTAACGACGTCACAACTGGCGTCGCTTACAACTTCGGCATTGGCTACGCTTACATCCACCCAAGTCCCAAGTTTGGGGACCACTCAGCTTAGGGGGTTGACGTCTGCGCAACTCGCGTCGCTGACGCTAACAGCCATTAATGCGCTAGCTACGTCTCAGCTGGCTGCTATGGCGACTACGCAGTTGAAAGGCTTGACTACCAGCGCCATTGCCGAATTGAGCGGTGAACAACTGGGAGCCTTCGGCTCGACTCAACTGGCGGCATTAATGACGACACAAGTGATGAGTCTTACGAGCACCCAGCTTGGTGGACTGGCTGGTTCTTCACTGGCGTCGCTGACGTTAACTCAGCTATCCGCGCTGACTCCGATAGCTTTTTTGGGTCTGAGCGAAGCTAGTGTTGCTGCGTTGAGCATGACTCAGCTCAAGGGACTCACTTCAACTGTTATCGGAATGCTTGCAGATACTCAACTGGTTTCATTGACGACGAGCCAACTATCAGCTCTGACCACACAAGCCATCGGCGGTCTTACCTCCACTGAAACGGCCATGCTCAGTGTCACTCAATTGGACGCATTGAGTTCGACACAGATTGCGGCCTTATCGACTATGGCTATTAGAGGTTTGACGGGTGAGCAATTGACGGCAATGGACGCTGACCAGTTGTCGGCCCTAACATCTGCCCAAATTGGCGCACTCACGCTCGAGCAAATCGGAGCTCTTGGGACCTCTCAACTGGCAACCTTGACGACCACTGAGATTGGAGGATTGCGCGACACCCAGCTTGCAGCCTTGTCGCCGGATCAATTGGCCGCGCTCACGATGACTCAAGTCACATCACTCGCCACCAGCGCTATCAGCGGAATGACCACGACGCAGGTGTCAGCATTGGCCATTTCGCAACTGGTCGCACTGAATGCGGTCCAGATCAGTGCACTCAGCGACAGTCAGACCACTTCTCTTACCACAAGCCAGATCGGAAGTTTCAGTACCACTCAACTTGGAGCTCTGACTGCCAACCAGGTGGGGGACTTCACCGCCGATCAACTCAACGCCTTGGGGACGTCGCAGGTGCAAGGCCTCAGCGCTATAGGCATCAGCGGCATCACCTCGACCCAGCTGGCGCAGATTGCAGTGGAGCAAATCCAATCACTTTCGACGACGCAGATTGCGGCACTGACGACAACCGCCGTGGGTGGGCTCACCCTGACCGAATTGGCCGCGCTTACTCTGAAACAATTGACCGCCTTAACGTCCGCGCAGACAGGGGCTCTGACGGCGACTCACATCGCCGCGCTGAGTACGACGCAGCTGGCCGCATTGACAACGACGGAGATTTCCGGCCTAACGAATATTCAAGCCAGTGCGTTGCTACCGACGCAACTCGGCGCGCTGTCCACCGAGCAATTCGCGGCGCTGTCTGGCAATGCGGTCAACGGTTTGACGTCAACTCAACTTGTAAACTTGAGTGCAACACAACTGGCAGCCCTTTCAACTACTGCGGTCAACGCGCTTACAAGCGCGCAGCTCGCTTCTTTGGCAGTCACGCAGCTCCCGGCGCTCACGTTGCCTCAAATTGGCGCCATCGCGACCACTTCCATTTTGGGGTTAACTCCAACGCAAGTGTCCGCCCTGACGAGCACGCAGCTCGACGCTCTGACGTCAAGTCAATTTAGAACGCTAACGGAGACGCAGATTCAATCGCTTTCAAGTGCGCAACTGGCGGCCCTCACAGCAGTCCAGTTAGCTGGCATGGCCAGCACCCAGGTAGGGGCATTGACCGCGAATCAGTTGGCCGCCTTGTCCAATGGCCAAATATCTGCTTTGCCTGTCGCAGGTGTACAAGGGTTTACGACCTCGGCCATCGTTTCTCTGAGTACCTCGCAGATTTCCGCATTCAGCCCGGCGCAAATCGGTGGCTTGAGCGACACGCAGATTATTGCGCTTACTCCGGTTCAATTGAGTAACCTGAGTCAAACGCAAATCAGTAGCCTTACCGCTACTGAAATGGGCTGGATTACACCTGGTCAAACTACGGCGTTGACGGCGACGCAGATGTCAGCGTTGACCGGCGTGCAGCTGGGTGCGCTTACGACCAGCTCAATGAGCGCACTTTCATCTACTCAATTGGCTGCGTTGTCTAGTTTGCAGTTATCTTCGCTGGGCGTGACAGGGATCGCCGGGTTATCCGCCGCCCAGTTTGGTATGTTGACGACCCGGCAACTGTCAAGCTTTACGGCTACACAATTTGGCGCGCTGACGACAACTCAAGTCGGAGGCCTGACGGCTGCGCAGATGGGTGTCTTGACGCCGACGGAAATGGGTGGGTTCACGGATTCGCAAGTTGCCCAACTGACGATGACGCAGCTCGGGGCTCTCAATTTGACACAACTTGGTTCCTTGTCTAGCACCGGGATCAGCGGGCTAACAGCGACACAGATTCAATTGCTGCCTGACACTCAGTTGCTACAGCTCAATTCAACTGAGATTTCCGCGCTAGTCTCGACTCAGATTGCCACGCTGTCACCTACTCAAATATCACTGTTGTCTAGCACTCAAATCAAAGGACTGACAGGCACACAAATCGTAGCGTTTGCGGCGGGTCAAGTCGCCGCCTTGTCAAGCGATCAAGTGGGCGCACTATCCCCAACCGCAATCTCGGGAATTTCGAACCCCGAGATCGCGATGTTCACAACGACGCAGCTGTTGGCAATGACTTCAACTCAAATTGCCGCGTTGAGCACGACGACAATAGCAGGAATGACGGGGGCAGAAATCCAGTCGCTGACGACAAGACAAGTGTCGGCCCTGACACTGACACAAATAGGTTCACTGACATCGACGCAGATCACGACATTGAGCAATACGCAGCTGGGTGTATTGACCGCTACAGCAATCGGAGGCCTAACCTCGACTGAAGTGGCGTCGCTGACAACGTCTCAAATCGCTGCACTCAGCACAACACAGATTGCGGCTTTATCCAACACGGGCGTTCAAGGGCTGACTGCAGACCAGTTCACGGCTCTTTCGTCAGCCCAATTTGCGGGTCTCACAGCAAACGAACTTGGTGCTATGACGAGTCAGCAACTGGCAATGCTTTCCACCACCCAAGTGGCTGCATTGAACACCACACAATTGCAAGGATTGACGCCGACAGCGCTCGGAGCATTTACGACGGCTCAAGTCGAAGCACTCAACGGCACTCAGCTGGCGGCACTCACCTCGATGGGCCTCGGCGGTTTGACTTCGACCCAAGTAGCCGCGCTAACGACGAGTCAACTGGCAGCACTCGCCACGTCTCAAATTGCAGCGCTAAGCACGACGGGAGTTACGGGGCTATCGATGAACGAGCTGGCAGCACTCTCTAGTCACCAGTGGGCAGCGTTGACTGCAGCACAGATGGGTGCATTGACTACGAACCAAGTCGAGACGCTGACTACCACGCAGCTAGGATATCTGACGACCACCGAAATCAACGGCCTGATGGACACGCAGACTTCGATGCTGGCTGCGTCCCAGATCAAGGCGCTCAGTACCAGCCAAGTTGCCGCAATTTCAACGACGGGGATTTCCGGGCTAACGGCCTCGCAACTGTCGATTTTCTCGGACTCGCAACTGGCGGCGGTCACCCCCAGCCAAATCGCCGCGCTGTCCACGTCGGCGCTATCGGGGCTGACCGTCGAAGAGATAGGCGCACTGACGTCAACACAGCTCAGCAGTCTCTCGACGAGTGGCGTGGCTGCTCTCACATCCACTCAGGTCGCGAGCTTGACCACGACGCAAGTTGCACTCCTGACCAATTCTGAGATCGGCGCGTTGATGTCAAGCCAAGTAGCGGCCTTGAGCACTTCGCAATTGGCGGCTTGGGCGATCACACAGGTTGCAGCGCTGTCCGCGACCGGGGTCAGTGGACTTACGGCGACTCAAGTCACAACCCTTGCCTCGACGCAACTTGCCGCGCTGACGCCAGCGGAGATGGCAGCAATGACGGCGACGGCTATTTCCGGTCTCACGTCAACTCAATTTGCGAACTTGACGGCAACGCAGTTTAGAAGCCTCTCGGCCACGGGCATAACGGGTCTCACCGCAACTCAAGTCGCGGGACTGACAAAGACTCAAATTCCGCTGCTTACGTTCAGCGAGGTGTACGGCCTGACGCCAGCCCAAGTCGCGGCATTGACGACTACGCAATTCCAAATTCTTACGCCGACACAAATTGAAGCATTCTCGCCGGATGGTATTACGGGTCTGACCGAGGCACAGCTAGACACGATGACACTCACCCAACTGGCAGGGTTGAGCGCCTGGCAATTGAGCGCGCTGACGACGACAGCAATGACATCCTTGTCTACGACGGATATTTCTGCATTGACGCCCGATCAACTCACGGGCCTTGTGCGCATGCAAATTCGAGCGCTGAGTACGGATCAGCTCAATTCACTTTCAACTACTCAGATTGCGTCTCTCTCACCCACGCAGATTGGGGCGCTATCCGCCGACGAGTGGGACGGTTTGGCGACCACGCTGCTCGGCGCTTTGACCGCGGACCAAATCGGCGGGCTAACGGCGCCGCAGATTGATGCGCTTGCGTCGAACCGGCTTACCGAGTTGGCAGCAATCCAACTTAGCGAAATCTCGACGACAACGATTTCCGAATTGGCGACGACCACGATTGGCTATTTGACTACCACGGAACTCGAAGCGCTAAGCGCCACGCAAATTGGAGGTTTCACGAGCGATCAGCTGACGGCTATGACCGAAGCCCAGATTACCGCTCTGTATGACGCACTCGTGTGAGAGGTCCAATGACAACCGACGTGTTGACTCCCGCTCTAATTAGTTCAATAGCACGCAATCTTGCCGTAACCGACCTCGTACGCACGGCAGAAACGCTCAAGTCGAGCGGTCAAATGGTCTCTGTCGAGACACTCTACCAAACTTGGATACAGCACAACCACGATCACCCCTTGATAAGTGCTGTTCTGTTCAATTACTCAGTGATTCTTTCCGATTCCGACAAATTGGACGCGGCGCGCTCGTGCCTCGAACGCGCAATCGCTACTAACCCGGAATTCATGCCCGCATACATCAATCTCGGTCGCGTTTACGAGAGGCTCGGGAACGCTGCAATGGCGGTCGTACAATGGTCGGCAGCCTTGGCAAAAATGAGCGCCATCAATGGTCAGACCGTCAGCTACAAAACGACGGCACTCAACCAAAGTGCCCGTGCGCTCGAGGCTGCCAACCAAGACGAGGCAGCAGAAGCGATGCTTCGCCAGAGCTTGGAGATTGACTGCGGGCAACGGGAGGCCGTTCAACACTTGATAGCGCTGCGGCAACGTCAATGCGAATGGCCGGTGGTTCTGCCCTCCGACCGCGTCGAGCGCGAGGCGTTGATGTGCGGCATGTCACCGCTGTCAGCGGCGGCGCTCACCGACGATCCACTGTTTCAACTAGGTCTCGCGTGGCACTACAACAAGGCAGACGTCGGCACCCCGGTTCAAGCCCGTCGTAACTGGCCGTCTCTCGTTGACACCCCCAAGCCGATTCGAATTGGCTATCTGTCGTCCGACTTGCGCGAACATGCGGTTGGCTTTCTGATGACGGAAGTCTTTGGGTTGCACGACCGCTCCGCCGTCGAAGTATTTGCCTACTATTGCGGCCCCACAGCGACGGACCCGCTGCACGCCAGATTCAAGCAAACCACTGACCACTGGGTGCCCGTAACTAATCTCGACGATGCCTCGGCTGCCGAACGGATTGCGCAGGACGGCATCCAGATCCTCGTGGATCTCAACGGCTACACGCGCGAAGCACGTCTCAAATTGGTTGCGATGCGCCCGGCACCCATTATTGTCAACTGGTTGGGTTTTCCGGGCACGATGGGAAGCCCTTATCACCACTACATCATTGCAGATGAGTACATAATACCCAAGACTCACGAGATTTATTACTCGGAAAAGGTCCTGAGGTTGCCGTGCTACCAGCCCAGCAACCGTCAGCGCATTGTAGCTGCCCCACAACATTCGAGAAACCAAGCTGGGCTGCCCGACAACGGCACGGTCTATTGTTGCTTTAACGGTGCGCACAAGATCAACCGTTTTACGTATGACCGGTGGTTGATGATATTGGCCAAAGTCCCCGGCAGCGTGCTGTGGCTTCTCGGCAGCACCGACGCAACGAACCACGGGCTGCGAGACTACGCGGCACGACGTGGGATAGAACGAGAGCGCATCGTATTTGCGGACAAACTCGCCAATCCGTTCCACTTGGCGCGCTACCCGTTGGCCGATCTGTTTCTTGACACGACGCCGTACGGCGCGCACACGACGGCCTCGGATGCGCTTTGGATGGGCGTTCCGGTATTGACGCTGAGCGGTCGCTCGTTTGCATCGCGCGTCTGTGGAAGTCTGGTACGAGCTGCAGGCGTTGCCGACCTGGTCTGCAACTCGGCTGAAGAATATGTCGAACGTGCCGTGGCTTTGGGCAAGGAGCCAAGCCTTCTGAAGCCGTACACTGAAACGCTACGTGCAAACAAGAGTGCATGCACGTTGTTCGACATGCCGCTGCTCGTGCGGCACCTGGAAGGCCTATATCGCAAGATGTGGCAAGACCACGAACAGAAGCTTCTGCCACGGCCCAGTCTCGTCAATCTTGACGCTTGCCTCGAGTTAGGATGTCAAACCAACCATGACGACGTCGAGGTTCAGTCCATCGAAGACTACCATGGTTGGTGGAAAGAAATGCTGGCACGCCGGCACGAATTCCGGCCCTTGGTCCCCGACGAACGACTCGCTGAAATCGGCCTGCAGGTGCCGGGCTAGCTGTCGGCGTGCCATACAAAGCGTGCCGCTTTGGCCCAGAGACACGCGCAAACGACGACAAAATCAGGCTGCGGTGTTCGCGTGACCACAATGCATGGCAGAGCATTCTGCCCTAGCGGGGCATTGTGCCTCACCGAAAGTGGTCACGAGCTCGCACGAACGGTTCGCTAGCATGGGTATGACAGTTGCACTCGTACTAGACTCAACCTGTCATGCGCTTGACGGTCAAACTTTCATTGGCACTGTTCCCGGGAATTCTGCTGGTCTTAGTCGCCTCTTCCTACCTCGAGATGCGACGAGACATTGGGGCATTCAACATCGATTCGCGGCGCGACAACGTGTTGATAGGTCGGTTCTTTACCGCAACCATGAGCAGGGTCTGGGCCTTGGCAGGTCGTGATCAAGCAATCTCACTTGTCGGTGACGTTCAATCCGTAAAGTCCCACCAACATCAATTGCGTTGGCTGGAAGCAGAGCCGACTACCACCGGGCTATCACAAGGTGCACTCAAGTCGCTGGCGGAAGGCAATGAGGTATTTTACGAACGGCCTTCGTCGTCAACTGGAATGCTGTTCGTCTACTCGCCTCTGCTAAGAGATGGCAAGCTGGCAGGCGTGCTTGAGGTATCCGAACCACTTGCCAATGAACGGCACCATGCGGAACGCATTGGACTGAGCATGCTCTTCACGACGGCAAGTTTGGCGGCGGTATCGCTAGTATTGACGACACTGCTCGGAATTTGGTTCGTAGGGCGGCCTATTCGCGCGCTCATCCATCAAGCGCATCGGGTAGGCTCCGGTGACTTCTCGGGCCAACTGCTGTTGCCTCATGCGGACGAAATTGGAGAACTGGCAACGGAGATGAACTGGATGACGGAGCGTTTGGCGGACGCAAACCAGCAGCTTAAGTCGGCGCACGCAGCGCGAATCGCGGCACTCGAACAACTGCGTCATGCAGACAGGCTCAGCACGGTCGGCAAATTGGCGTCGGGCGTAGCGCACGAATTGGGGACTCCTCTGAACGTCGTATCGGGTCGAGCTCAACTCATTGTTGAAAGCCTCGACGGTGACGCGGTAGCCACCAAGGGAGCCGGTACAGAGATTGAATGCGTGGGCCATGCGCAGATCATCATCGAGCAGACCCGTCGCATGAGCTCCATAATCCGTCAACTTCTCGATTTTGCGCGGCAGCACGGCACGCACAAGGATCGCTGCGACCTTCATCGCCTGGCCTCGCAAACGGTAACCATGCTTGCGACGCTGGCCGAAAAGCACAAGGTGGTGATTGTGCTGTCGCCGACCAACAGCCAGATATTCGTGGCGGTTGACGCTTCACAGATTCAGCAGGTCTTGACAAATGTCCTGGTTAATTCGATTCAATCGATGCCGACGGGCGGCACCATCACCCTGTCAATAGCCGACTCAACTGCCGTGCCCCCACCTGAGATCGACGAAACGGCCACCCAACGCGTTGCTATTTCCATTTGTGATGAAGGTTCGGGCATCTCGGACGACGTGCTACCGCATATTTTCGAGCCATTCTTTACAACCAAGCCCGTTGGTGAAGCGACGGGCCTTGGACTTTCTGTGGCCTATGGAATAGTTCGCGATCACAATGGTTTCATTACCGTCAACAGCAACCGCAATAGGGGAACCTGCTTTGCAATCCATTTGCCTGTCAGCTAGCGACCCTGAACGCGAAGAATTCGTCAATCTTGAGTCACGTTTTACCGACGCGCCGGAAACTGGACAATGAACGCTCGCATCCTAGTTGTTGACGACGACCGAAGCATGTGTGAACTGCTTCAGTCGGGTCTTGCGCGCCGCGGCTATGAAGTGATGTGGTACACATCGTCTGAGCGTGCGTTGTCCGGCATACTGGATCAGGACTTCGACGTAGTGGTAACCGACTTGAATATGCCAGGAGTCAATGGCATTGAGCTGTGCGAACGTGCGGTTGCAAATCGCCCCGATGTGCCGGTCGTGGTCATTACTGCGTTTGGAAGCCTAGATACCGCAATCGCCGCCATCCGCGCGGGCGCCTATGATTTCATTACGAAGCCGTTTGATTTAGACGCGCTCAAGTTGACGCTCGATCGTGCAGTGCAACACCGGCGGCTGCGCGAGGAGGTCAAGCGGCTTCAGCAAGTGGTGACCCGATCCCAGGGGTTCGGCGAGATCCTCGGCAACAGTTCACCCATCAATCGAGTGCTTGACTTGGTCGAGCGCGCGTCCGAATCGGACGCTACCGTCCTAATTACAGGCGAAAGCGGCACGGGCAAGGAACTCGTTGCAAGGGCGCTGCATCAGCACAGCCGTCGCCGCGGCGGGCCGTTCGTCCCCGTCAATTGTACGGCCATGCCTGAGACGCTCCTGGAAAGCGAGTTGTTCGGCCATGCCCGAGGCGCCTTTACCGATGCAAGAGTCGCACGCGCCGGTCTCATGGTGAAAGCTGCCGGCGGTACGCTGTTTCTCGATGAGATTGGAGACGCGCCGCTTGGTTTGCAGCAGAAGCTGCTAAGAGCCATCGAGGAGCGAAAAGTCCGAGCTGTCGGCGATGACAGCGAGCGAGTGATTGACGCTCGCTTCGTGTTCGCCACGAATCGGGACCTCGAGGCTTTGGTCGAGCAAGGAGTTTTTCGCTCGGACTTGTTCTACCGCATCAACGTGGTGCACATTGAAGTCCCTCCGCTGCGCGTCCGAGGTGCCGACATACTGACACTCTCGCAGCATTTCCTGCGACACTTCAGCCAGGCCGCAGGCAAGGCCGTGCAAGGACTTTCCTCGGCCGCTGCGCAGAAGTTGCTCGCCTACTCGTGGCCGGGCAATGTTCGCGAATTGCGTAACAGCATGGAGCGCGCCGTCGCGTTGACACGATTCCAGGAGATTGCTGTTGACGATTTGCCGGAGCGAATCCAGCAGTATAAAGGTTCGCGAGTGATTGTCGATTTCGACGACATGGGTCAATTGCTGCCCCTGGAAGAAATCGAGCGAAAGTACATATTGCGCGTGTTGGAAGCCACGGGCGGGCACCGCACGAAAGCCGCTGAAGTGCTGGGCCTGGACCGCAAGACGCTCTATCGCAAACTGGAACGCTGGGGCGTCGGTGAATAGAGACACATTCCGCGAATTCTGAATGGCGCTTCAGCATAACCGCGTTGGGGCAAATGCGGCATTCGGGGTAATCTGCCTCGCCCGTCGCAGCCGCCCTTTTCAGGTTGACATGAAAGAACCAAGGTCGGCACGGTCCCATCGGCTGGAGAAGTCCGCTAGTCACTAGGGTAGTTAAGGTGCGTCCTGGCCAGGCACGTTGATTGCAGCAATGCCAACCATGGTTTGCCGCAGTCTCCTGCCGAAGTGCCACTTCGTCGGCCAAAAAGTGAAAAGCTGGGTACCGATATGGCTGTCGCTGAGCTGCAGCTCGACGCAGTGGATCTCGGTACTCCCGTTGCAAGGTGTTGCGCCGAGTCGAGTTGGCTACGACGAGGATGCTCTTCGCGTGCAGGTCGATGCGTCCGCAGTTCACTTGCCGCTTCGGGCGATCGGCAGCCACATAGCGTTCATCGACGTCGATAGCGCGGTGGATGCCGCCGTCGAGCGTGCGACGATGGCCACGAAACGTCAGCTGACCCAATCGGGAAGTCAATCACACACTTTGCTCGTCGAAATAGTCGAGGCGCGGGCTGAAGTGGCTTCGGATCAGCTTCTCGTTCAACTGAATGTGCGTGCTACACTACGGCAAAAGACCGGCAATGTTTTTGTTGCGCAGACTCATGCGCACGCGATTTGCACGGGCCCGCTTGCAGAGTCGAATGGGTCACAAGTCGTGCGTGATTGCGCCGAATCCGTGGCACTGCAATTGCGGGGATGGCTGACGGGCTTTTCATTGGGTCAACAACCCAAATCACATTGACCATTTATCCCCGAAAGTGTCGAAACAATGAAAACAATACATTCGATGTTGTTGTTGGCCTTCATTGGCTCAACTGGGTGCGCCTATTACACGGTCAACCCCGGGCACCGTGGGCTCAGATTCGATCCGCATCAGGGCGGGCTCAATCAGCAAGTGCTTCAACCGGGCATCTACAACTTGGGTTGGTGTTTCCTAAGAGACTGCGGCGACGTGAATGACTTCGACGTCACTTACTCGACGCATAAGGAGATTGTTCACACCGTATCGAGCGAGGGCCTGACCATGGACGTACACCTTGCGATCATCTACCGTCCGATCATCGCAGAGCTCTTCGATCTAGCGAACGAAATTGGCCCAGACTACTATGAGGAGGTGATTGGGCCGGAGTTCAGAAGCTCGTCGCGAGGGGTGTTTGCGCGGCACGCATACGGCGAATTGATGGTGAAAAATGAGAAGATCGAGGACGAGATCGAGAGCGAGGTTCGTCGGCGCACGCGCGGCAAGCATGTCGAAATTGCGTCGATCACGATGGAAGGCGTGGACTATGCGCCGGAAATCGCGGCAGCAGTTCGGCAAAAGCTGGTGGCCGAGCAAGATGCCTACCGACAAAAAGCTGCAATTGAGTCAGAAGCGTTACGCAAGAGAACGCAGATCGAGACGGAAGCGGAATCGGCTCGGTTGCGTAGCGTGGCGGAAACTAACGAAGAACGCCGGCATTCCGAGCTTGAGTTGTTGAAGTCTCGCGACCTGCGCGCGCGCGCCGAAGAGCAGCTCGGAGTGGAAAAGGCGGAAGCCGAGGCGCGCCTAGTCAAAGCCAAAGCTGAAGCCAAACAGATGCAGGTCTTGGCCGAAGGCGAGATGGCGCAGAACCGTGCCAAGGCCACCGCCGTCACGCCGTTAATGGTGCAGCAATCGGCCTACAAGGCTCTCGGTGAACTGGGCGTGTCTGGAGCGAACATCTACCTAGGCGACTGGTCGCATGTGCCAAACTTCCTATTTCCGCGCAACGGCTTCGCTCCAATGACCTACACGCTGACGGCCCCGCAGGCGCCCGCGCACAAGCCCTGAGCATTGGTCTCATTTCAAAAAACCCCGCCCGTCAAGCTCGTTTGATGGCGAGGCTTTCCGGAGCACCGGAGCGGAACATACGAGGGTATTTGAGCACCGGAGCGCACGGAAAACGCAGCCAGCGAACGAGATCGGCGGGCGTCCTAGCGAGATGCGATGAATGGTCAGCACAAGCCGTAGGACCGGTCACGACGCGCGGCAAGTCCGCTGTACAATGCCGGCGCGATGCAGCAAATTCGTTGTGGCCCGTGTCACTCGCCGCAAAAAGCATACCCCGTGGTCCTGCGCCCACTTGTCACCATTGCGGACTTCCGGTTCCCGCTGGGCTTCTTGTCGATGGCGCCGAGCATCAGTTTTGCTGCATCGGCTGCCGCACGGTCTTCGAGGCGATTCGAACCAATGGTCTTGAGCGCTACTATCAGTTGAAGCAAAGCGATCCGGGCGAGCCGAGTCCGGCGCGTCCGTCAGGTCGAACCTACCTCGAGCTGGACGATCACGAGTTTCTCGACGCTCACGCGCCGAAGGTTGCACAGGGGCT
This sequence comes from uncultured delta proteobacterium, assembly GCA_963811985.1. Lineage (GTDB taxonomy): Bacteria > Myxococcota_A > Polyangia > Polyangiales > Polyangiaceae > FEN-1139. Next base: position 132,976 of record CAWEUH010000025.1, on the reverse strand, counting down.
GCGTTGCACCGAGCTCTTCCTTGAGGGGGTTCATTGTTCGGCGTGCGTGTGGCTGGTCGAAAGGTTGCCCCGCGTAGCGCAAGGCGTCGTCGACTCGCGCCTGGATATGCGCCGCGCGTCGGTCAGGATTGTTTGGGAAGACAGCCAGGTGAGTCTGTCGCGCATCGCGCGAACGCTCGACTCGCTCGGCTACAGGCCGCACGCGGGCCACGACTCGACGCGCAGTGAGTTGCGCAAACGCGAGGACCGTAGCCTACTCGTGCGAATCGCGATAGCCGGAGCCGGCGCAGGCAACGTGATGTTGCTCGCCTTTGCATTGTACGGCGGCTCGTTTCACGGCATTGAGCACGAGTACAGTTCGCTATTTCGCTGGATGAGCTTGGGAATTGGTCTTGTCGTGCTGCTGTGGCCCGGCAGTCTGTTCTTCCGCGGCGCCTTGGCGGCGTTACGCACGCGCACCGCGCACCTCGACCTGCCCATCGCGATTGCACTTGGTGCCGGGGCTGTCGCGGGCACGCTGAACACGCTGCTCGACCGTGGCGAAATCTACTTCGACTCGCTCACTAGTCTCGTGTTTCTGTTGCTCGTCGGCCGGTACATCCAGCGGCGGCTCGAGCAGCGGGCCGCAGACATCGTCGAACGTTTGTTCTCGTTGACGCCGAATTTCGCGCGGCTGCGCGAAGGACTGGCCTACCGTGAAGTGCCCATCGAGGCACTGCGCGTCGAACAAGTCGTCGAGATCCGTCCGGGCGAGTCATTCCCAGCCGACGGCGAGGTGATCGAAGGAGAATCCTCGGTCAACTTGGCGCTGCTCACGGGCGAGTCGCGCCCGGTGGCAGTCAGCCCCTCGGACAAAGTCTTCGCCGGCGCCGTGAACATCGAACGGCCAGTTCTGGCAAGGGTTACCGCTAGAGGCCAACAAACGCGGCTGGGCAAGCTGCTTATTTTGATGGACGAGTACGCACGGCGCAAAGCACCGATCATCAAACTTGCCGATCGCATGGCGGGCTATTTTACCATTGGTACAATAGCGCTGTTCTTCATCACGCTCATCAGTTGGCACTTCATCGACCCAAAGCGAGCCGTTGACAACGCATTGTCCCTGCTGATCGTCACATGCCCCTGCGGCCTTGGCCTGGCGACGCCATTTGCCGTGGCCGTCGCGCTTGGCCGTGCTGCACGCGCGTCGATTCTCGTCAAAGGTGGGGAGGTGCTGGAAGGACTCGGCAGACGAGTCCGTCAGCGGCAAACGATATTCCTAGACAAGACGGGCACGCTGACCGAACCGGGGCTGGCGGTGGTCGAATGGCATGGCGATGATTCGATAGCGGACCAGGTGGCTGCGCTCGAATCTCTCGTGGCACATCCGGTTGCGCGTGCGATTGCAAGCCACGCTGACGGCACGCTGCATCGGGACCACGCCGCCTTGACTCAGGCGACGCGCCGAGGCCTGTTTGGCACGGTCGCCGGCAGGCAATTCTTCGTCGGTTCCGAGTCATTCGTTGTTCAATCCGCGCTCGCTGCCTCTTCGCAGCCGGGGGCGACGGCGCCCGACTGGGCGATCACGGCGCACCGGGAAATCACGTCGAGATGCCTAACGCCAGTCTGGGTTTGCGTTGATGAAGTCGTCACTTCGGTGATTGGGGTCGGAAGCCGTATCCGTGCCGATGCGACAAAGACAATCCAGGCCTTGAAGGCAATCGGTTATGCCCCGGTGATCCTTTCGGGCGACGATTCCGACACGGTGCGCCGCTTGGGTCAGCAGCTTGGCATTGAGCCTGGGGATTGTCGCGGCAGCTTGTCCCCGGAGGACAAACTTGCCATCGTCCTCGACGCAATGTCCAGAGGTCCCGCGTTGATGGTTGGCGATGGCGTCAACGACGCAGCGGCCCTGTCCGCGGCAACGGTCGGCATCGCGGTGCACGGTGGCGCGGAAGCTAGCTTGGTCGCCGCGGACGTGTACATTGGTCGTCCAGGGGTGGGCGTGCTCATCGAATTGCTCGCGGGTTCGAGTCGCACGCTGGGTGTGATTCGTCGCTGCCTGGGCGTGTCTTTGGCTTACAATTTGGTTGCTGCGGCACTCGCCATCTCGGGCAACATCAATCCGCTGATCGCGGCCATTTTGATGCCTTTGGCATCATTTAGCGTGCTGGGGATTGCCCTCGGCTCCAAGACATTTGACAACACAGCCCGCTCGTGACGCAGTCTCGCAGCCGAAGCGTCACTGAGCGCACAGGGCGTTAGCCTCGGCAATGGTCTTGTTGGTGCGTTCGATCTGAAGATTGAAGTCCTTTGTAAGCGCTTCGTACCTCTTGCCAAGATCGAGCATCGTAACCAGCCTTAGCATGGCGACGCCCAACTCGTGCCAATTCTTGGCGAACGCCTGGACCTTGCTCTTGAGCTCCGCGTCTTGGATTATGACCTTGGAGAGTTCCGACGTCCAGGCGTTGAGTTTGCGAGTCCAAGCGGTAACGTCATCGGCGACTTCCGATTGGTCCGTGGGTGCTGGAAAGCGGGCGAGCACGCCGGATAGCTCGACGCATTTGCTTGAAGCGGCGTCACAGATTGCCTTGATCTCGAGCTCGAGCTTGTCCACGCGTTGCTTGTCGTCATCGACCGCCTTGCTCGCCGCATCTACGTCTCTCATTTGCTCGGCAAACTCGGCCATTTGCGCCGACTGCTTGGCGAGCGTCGCTGCAGCGGATGCCGCCGCGTTCGCGACCTTTCGAACGGACGATACCGAAGGCGCTCTTGCGTTGAGCGACTCGGCCAAGTTCTTAGCCATCAGCGAGAACGGCTTTAGCGCGTCGGCCACTTGCGTTGGATTGACTTCGCTGGCGCCCGCGACCTTTCCGACGTCACTGAGCTTGGCGCCTAATTCGCCCAACGACTCGACGAGCAACTTACACTCCGGCGCCTTTTTGCCGCCTTGGCAACCGGACGCGCCGACTGCCAGCAGTATGACTAGGGCTCTGCAGGTGAACGCCGCAACGAACCGCCTTGGACTTGTCGGTTGGCGAAGCTGCATCGTTGCACGGCAACTGTCTCGCATGCGACCGAGTGATAAGCTAGAAGCACGGAGATTGCCAAACTGTTTTTGCGCAATGGCCGAGCGCACGAAAAAAATGGCTTACTTCGTCCTCGCCTGCACCGCTGACCCGGACAGGCGCAGAGCGGGCGCCTGAGTCGGTGGCCCGTGCTGAGTCGTCAATCGACCAGTTTTGCGACGATAGGATCTAGCTCAGCGGGCGTCACGTCCGAGCCGTAGCGATCGACGACATGGCCCTGCGCGTCTACCAGGATCTTCGTGAAGTTCCACTTGATGGATTCCGTGCCAAGAATTCCTTTGGCCTGGGACTTGAGCCAAACGAACAGCGGATGCGCGTTCTTGCCATTGACGTCGAGCTTTGCGAAAAGCGGAAACGTCACGTCGTATTTCGACGTACAGAACTGCCGGATCTGCGCTTCTGTGCCCGGCTCCTGACCCCCGAATTGGTTACACGGAAAACCGAGCACCACCAACCCATGCTTCTGGTATTTGCGGTGAAGTGCCTCGAGGCCCTCATACTGGGGCGTGAAGCCACATTGACTGGCAACGTTCACAATCAAAAGGACATGATTGCGGTATTCTGCCAGCGTTATATTCTGGCCATCGATCGTCTTCACTTCAAAATCGTAAACACTTTCGTTGACCTGTTGTTTGGCCGCAGTTGACATGCCTGATCCTATCGGGCAGCGGACGCTCCAGCGCAAGTGCCCCATCAAAGCCCATCAATTCCGCCAGTTTCCATCGGGAATTCGCTCAGGCGCGGCGGCAAGCTAAAGTAACCAGTGCCAGCCCAGGGCAATTTCGCCTCTAGGGTTGCCGTTCATATCGACTCTCACACGACAGTTCAAATCGAGCTGTTCGTGGCGCAGCAGCAGCAGCCCTGCGCCAACGCCGGCACCAACGCGCCAAAGTGTATTCTTCTCGAATACTGTCGAAGTAGTTTCCGAAGAGTTGGTGCTTTGTGCATTCGGCAGATTCGCATAGGCTCCCCAGAAGATGGGACCAAGGTAGAAGCGACCGAGCGGACCGGCATAAGGCATGACCTCGACGAGCGCTTCGGACATCGTCGCAAGAGACTCGCTGCTAGTCGTTCCGCTTGAACTCACCAAGTCGCCCGATACGCCGAAAAGCCCCAACCCCAGTCCGGCGTACAGGCCAAACTGAGGCGCAAGGTTCTGGCGATAGCCTACCGAGATGCCGCCCCCACCGGTTTGGACCGTGTTCAGCGCCGTTTCGGAACTTCCGTAGCTACCGACTGTATTCCATGAACTTGTCGCGGTCACATTCGTGGTCAGGGGTCCGCCACCGCCGAACAAGTAAACGACAATTCGCGGCGTTTGCCGCGTTGACATTCGATCCTTGAGTGCCATCTCGTTTTGTTGCCTCGCCACCTGCCGTTTCTCGGCGGTGTCGTCGTACAGAAGGCATTGGCCACCAACGGCGCACACGGCGCCCTGCGGACACGGCGGGTTGCATGGCGAGACGCATTCGCCTTGAACGCAGGCCGAGCCAGCGGGACACGGCGGGTTGCATGGCGAGACGCATTCGCCTTGGACACACGCCAAGTTAGCGGGACAGGCCGGGTTACATGCCGAAATGCATTGTCCATGCGAGCATAGGTAGTCGTGGCGACATGGAGGAAAGCAGGCGTCCGAGGCAACCGGGGCTGGCGCACTCTGCATGGACGGTGCCGGGGTTTGCTGGCTTGGGTCGGGTCCAGTCTTGACCTGTTCGCCTTGGGCTTGGGCCATCGCCACAGAACCGGAAAGCAATCCTGCCGACAGGACCCAAAGGGGCGGGTTGGTGAGGTGTCTAAAGCGTGAGAATGAGTCCATGGATCCGATTCAGACCACGTAACGCCGGTCTGCTGCGCTTGGCGATCACTGGGGTGCGACTATCAGGCGCGGGGACTCTAACTGCAACCACGATCCGGTGTCCAGCCCCAGCTCGGCACCCCCAGACTTTCTGTCGCAGTGGCACGTGCCCGTCGGTCACGTCGCAACAAGGGGCGAGCCCCGGGTTGTTCGGGTGACGTTTTGGACCGCGGGCTATCCATCCCAGCCAACGAAACATGCTCCTCGTGCCCAGTATCGCGACGTATACTTGAGCTCCCATGCTGACGGCGCGCCAACGCTCGAGCCTCTTCACCGCTAGCGCTACGCTTTGTATCTGGGTTGGGGCTTGCGAGTGCGCGCCGCCGCCGCGCGCGCCTGCGACGACGGCCTTCGCCGCGCCCGTCACGTCTCAACGGGCCATCGCAGAAGGTACCGCCCCTATGACCGCGGCGGCTGATGCTGGCGAGCCTCCCGCGCCCACGGAGGTCGACACGTCGCTCTCGGCGCCTGAGTACGCTGAGCTCGTCGCGACCGCGCCCGACGATGCCGCGCTCCTCGCCATCCACGGCTGGCGTGCGCTCACGCCCGCTGAGGTCGCACGCTTCAATCCGTCCGCGACCACGCCGCGCGGCGCTCTGAGCGCCGCGGATGCGGCGGCGCTCGCGCAGGCGCAGGCGTTCGGCATGATGTCCATGGAGCGCGGGAGCACGATGTACTTCGCCGTCCTTGACGCGCGACACGCGTGCATCGAAGAGACGCTCTCGTTTGACACCCTCGACGCCGCCAGCGCCACTGGCACCGTCGCCGAGGCACTCGCCGTGCTCAACGTGCCCGCGGTCAACAACGAGATCCACCACGCCTATACCCTTGCGCGGCGCTTCGGCCTGCTCGATCTGGGTATCGTCGCGTTCGGCCCCGACGAAGGCTTCGTGATCGTCGAAGCGAACAACCAATTGTACGTGCGCAGCGGCGGTTCGAGCGCGCACTTCACCCACCACCCGATCGGTACATCGAGACGCCTCGCGGCGTCACCCGATGGCACCCAGATCGCTTTTGCCAACTGCGGCTCGCCCTGTGGCGGCTCGTACGCGCCGGCGATCCTCGACACGAAGACGAGGCAAGTGCGCCGCTTTCCCGTAGGTGACGCCCATGCGTTCTACTGGCTCAAGGACAGCGGTTCGCTCCTGTTCTCGTACGACGATCAGCAGCCAGGCCAGCACGAGTCTTCCAAGGTGTGCGTGGGTCGCGTCGCCGGCGCCTCGGAGCGCGCGACGACAGTAAGGTGCTTCGCGAGCGGCGTCATGTCTGACGACATCTCCGCTGCGTCGCCGAGCACTACGTTCATCGGCCTGCGGCTCGAGAGCCGTAGGTCACCAGTCCGCGTGGGTCCGCACGGGAAGGTACTCGGCGCCTCGCGCTCCGTTGGCCCGAGCCCCGTGTTCGTGATCCTCGAGATGCCGTCCGGCACCGAGTCTTACCGCATCGCCGTCTCGCAAATCTCACCATCGATGGACGACCGCGGCCGCGTCGCATGGGACGACAACCTATTGCCTCAGTTCCGCATGCGGGTTCGCGTTGCCTCGCGCGGCACTCCCGAAGCGGTTCTCCCGAACGCGCGCAGCGTCGGCTTTTTCCCCGACGGCTCCCTCCTTGTCATGCCCTTCGACCAGCCAAGCCAGACCCCTCTGAACGAGCCTCTCCACACGCTCGCAGAGAAGCGCTGCGGCCTGTTCTCCGTGTGGAATGCGCGCGACTCTCGCGAGCAAAATGACTTTCACGATTAGTTTCTGGCTGGGTGTGTCGCAAACGGGACGGGGCACAACGTTCAGTTGCGGGCGCACTGGTCCGTGTCGTTGGTTCGTGTTATGCTTAAGTTCTGTCAATCAAGCGCATCACGATTAGCGTATCGAAGGATGTCGCGAGCAACATCAAGAGAGCCGCTGGCAAGACCCCAGTATCCGCTTGGGTAGCCGATGTCATCACGGAGCACCTCAATGACGCGGAGCTGCAACGCCAGTGGCAGAACTTCTACGCCGAGGTGCACCCGTCGCGGCAGGACAAGGCCAAGGCTGAAGCCATCTTTAAACGCTTGACCAAGCGCTCTGTCCGCCGGGGCGCAGCGTGACCAGTCGCGCCGGGATCGTTCTCGACGCAGGCATCTTCATCGCCGTCGAACGGAGGCATCGGCCTGCCGTTGCGCTAGCTCAGCTCTTGGTGGATTCAGATACGCCGATGGTCACTTCGGCTGGTGTCGTTGCACAAGTTTGGCGAGATGGCACTGGAAAGCAGGTGCCTATTGTGTATTTGCTCAGGCACACGGATGTAGTGTCGCTAGACTACGGAACAGCGAGGCTAATTGGACGGGTTTTGGGACAAACAGGCGCGCGCGACCCCGTTGATGCTCATGTCGTGTTGCTGGCGCGTCAACGAGGCTGGCCGGTAATCACTTCGGACCCCGACGATTTGTTGGCAATTGATCCCACTCTGCAAGTCGAATGCATCTAGCTGGGTAAATTTGTCAGTTTCAGCTTCTGGGTCCAAGCGCGACGGCAGTAACGTGACCGCTCCTCGTAACTGCGCGTGAATCCCCGAAAATCGAAGCGCTGCCCTTCAACGTGATCGTTGCCCAAGAAGCGGTGGACCGCACTTCAGGCAATCGGGACGTCGCGGAGTCTTTGCGAAGTCCACGCTGATTGACAAAATGCCAGCGCGGAACCAAGTTCCCTTGATTCCGCGGCATGGGGCGTTGGTTGTGAAGTGAACTAAGCGTGCATCGCAGGCGGCTGCGGCTCGGGCGCAGGCGTTGGCTCCGGCGTCTCGGCGGTGCGGCGTCGTGAGATGCCGAGTATGATGCGATAATCGCGACGGAACATGCCGGCCGAAGCCGTGGTGCGCCAATCGCGTAGCCAGACTTCGAACGCCTGGGCGGCATTCTGCAGCGACTCTTCGCTTGCCGAGACCACGGCGGGCGTGCGCGGAAGCGCTGCCTGCTTTACGACCTCGATCTGTTCCCGCAAATGCCGCTCGATGGCGGGCGTCACGATATGACGCGACTCCAGCGTACTTGTGGCGGCCCGATCCGCCTCACGCTTGTCAGCGCGGCCCGGGTCAGTCCCGTCGCGAAGCGCGACGTAACGATCCAAAAAAACCTGCACTGAACCGACCGATTCGGGCCCAGTCTTGGGGCTCAAGCCGTCACCGAACATATACGCGTACTGCTCCGGATGCAGCCGGCTCAAAGCCGCCGTTGCACGACGAAACGCCGGCTCATCGAAGCGATCGATCTCAGTAAGCGCACTCAACTGATCGGTCGTCTTTGCCGACGTTGCCGGCGGCTTCGACGCCGCGCCCATGTAACCGAGCATCCTTAAGTCCAGGTCCCAACCCTGCTTGTGCTCGGCGTCCGAATAACCAAGCCCAATCAAGAGCTCCATAATCTCGGACTTGATGCTCGCAGCGCGCAAAAACTTGCCGCCCCAAGCCACCAATTGATCGATCTCCCTTGCTGAAAGTACAGGTTCCATGATTCACCCATCAATTTTCCTATTTGTCTTACAACCACTGGAGCGAACCCCGCTCCCGCTGGGCGTGTGAACAACTCACACAAGAGCGACATCGGGAGCCCCTCAGCCCCGGTTGCCAAAAAAGTGAGTCGCCAAGAAAAAAACTTCCGCCGCGTCCCCCCGCGCAACCCGCCCGAACCTTCCCCCCAACTTTTGAACCTCCCCCTCCGGGTTTCGAGACTCGTATTCCGGCCAAAAAAGCCAGGTTCGCAATCAGCGAAGCCCGTTTGCAGTCCTATGAAACTCGGTTTTCCGCGGGATTTGCTTCAAAACCCGGGGGGAAGCTCCAAAAGCCGGTGACCTAGCTTCCAAAGTCGGAAACCTTGCTTCGCGAACGGTGACGAACCTTCGAAAGTCGGTTGTGCAGCTTCGTGGAGCGGATCACTTGCTTTGCGGGAGGGATCTCGATGTCCAACGGCGTGGCACGGCGTGCAAGGGGGGTGCACCGCGTGCACGGGGTGGCACGGCGGACACCCGGGTGTAACGGTGGCCACCCCGGGTGCACCGCTTGCACGGCGTGGCGCGAAGGAATCGGGGTGCACCGCGTGCACACGGGTCGCGTGTAGCGAGGGTGGAAATGGTCGCTCGTCAAAGACGCGCCTGCGACCGTCCACTAGTCGCTAGTTGCCGTCGGCGTCAGGGCGTCAGATGGGCAGCGCACTTTCCTTTCTTGCCCGGAGAATTCTCGACTATTCGACAGTGCCATCGAGTCCAAGAGCGCGAACGAGGTCACGCACAAGAGCCTCTACACACACGAGCTGTCTGCGCATCAATGGTCCCAATAGAAGGACCCCAAGGCCGTTTTGATGCCGAATCTCGGTCTTGAAAGTGTCAAACCAGAAATTCAGCTCTTCGCCACCGCCAGCAAGTCCGACCGTCACACCATCACTGTGACACGATATGTTTAGGGTGCCAGCCGCTATGCTTTCCCAATGTGCAAGTTTGTCGCGAACGCCTCTGCTCTTGGCTCGGTCTTCCGAAATCAGCCCAGGCAACAATGTGGGGAGCCCATGAAGGACTTCTTCTACAAGTTGCCGAACTTTGGCTGGTTCCCGGTTTGCAAGGGTCTTGTCGAGTGCTTTGATGCGGTGACAGTCGCTGCGAAAAAAGGCGGCGGTCGCAACTGCTGTGTATTCCAGTGTCCGTCTCAATGCGAAGTAGGCAGCTTGATACTCGATATCAAGCACACGTGTGTTACCCGATCCGTAACCTGTTCCGGGGAGCATCTTAAGCTCTGGAATGCATTCGAGCGCTGCGATGGCTAATTGCCTCTCGATACTCTCAATGCGCTGGACATGGAAATAGCAAGCAGCTAATCCGCCTTGAACGTCACTTTCGAAACTCTTGCGGCATTCGTTAAGCCAATTGCGCCCTTTCTCGGAGGGTACGGCAAGATGGGATATCGACGGCGAGGTGGACGTAATGGCAAGCTTCTTGCCCAGCGAGACAAAGAAACAAGTCGTCTCTTTTGGTAATTCAAAGGCGGCGACCACGTCCAGTCTACTTCCGGAGAAATGCCAGTTTTCTCTGCGTGGAATCTGGCGAATCGGGTGAAGGGAAGGCTTGTTGCATCGCGTCTCCTTGTCTGCCGAACTGCTAATTGACCTCACGAGCGTAACCCGAAAGCGTCTGATCAGGGTATCCCGATACTGCGCCGCGCTTGGACCCGTATCATGGCGCTTTCGCTTAGCTTTATCCTAGCGCGTTGGCTAAAAGTGCCTGGTCTGCGTTGGCCAGTAGTGGCCGCACCCTTCCGAAACGTAACCCCAGGCAACGGCGATGCGAACGCCCTCGTCCGCTTCCGTAACAGCGACCGCAACCGTGGCTGATGCAGTCACAGGTTCCGGTCCAGTTACAGGTCCTGGTCCAGTTACAGGTCCCGGTCCAGTTACAGTCACAGGTCCTGCAGTCACAGGTCCTGGTGCAGTTACCGGAACTGGCGCCGGCCGACCTGCTGCTGTGGGGAACAGGATTGTCGTCGCGCATCAGGGCCAAGCTCGAAAGCCCGGATACCGACCGAGAGCCTCGTCGAACGTCGCAACGGGACCAATGGCTTCTTCCTCTTGCAGCACGAGTAGCGTTGCATCGTGAAAATTCAGTGCGCCATTAGACCTTTGGACCACGTCGAGCACCTTGCCAAATCGACCTTCGATGTTCTCAGTAACGAAGTCGATGCGGCCCTGGTCGAAGATTGCCTTTACGTCTGCAACAATCGCGCCCAGATCGGGCGGATTGGTCCTACGCTGTTGTGTGCGGCGGCAGATCACCGAGACGGCCTCGGCAACCAAGAAGTCGAGCATAATGGCTGTATCGCCCGTGTCCTTGAGCTTCTGCACTACTGCCAACGCTTGCCGATGTAGTGCGTCGTTCTGATCGAAGTACCCAACCAGGACGTTCGCATCGAGCACGACATCAACCATCGTACAGTGCTTTGCAATCCTCGACGGCGTTGCCTCCGAGGGACACAATGCCCTTCAGTTTCTCGAGCTGTTCCCACGAAACCCCACGCAACTTCCTGCGCGGGCCCTGCGTCTGAACCGCTCGAATGATGAGATCGCGGTCACTGGGATCAAGTTCTGCCAGTTGCCGCGCAAGCGGTTCCAGCCGTTCGGGGAGCTTAAGGGCCGAGGTCGCTTTCGGAGGAGTCACAGCTAAGACTATAGCACCCCTTTTGTTGTCTTGCCCATATCGTTAGATTGCGTGATGGCCGCGCCACGGTCGCACGCCGCGATAGAAGACGGAACGGATTATCCGAGGGAACGACAAGGCGTCCCGTTCAACGCCTACCTCCGCACCATCCCGTAAATCCTACCCCCAAGAACATGCATGGACGCCAACAACTCCGCCGCGGCAGCCTCCGAAACGTAACCCCAGGCAACGGCGATACGAACGCCCGCCTCGGCTTCCATCAGCGACCCACGCGCGGTCTCGAACCGAAGCCGGCCATTACCCGCGCTGACACCGAAACCTTCTGCCGTATTTAGCGCGATACTGCTGATAGCGCGATTGCTAGGCGAGATCACGTTGAGTGGAGACGAAGGTAAAATGGAGGGCAACTCCACGGTACCAGATGCTGTGCAATACTCCCTAGACTCGGAGTCTGCCGCGTCTCGGCGTTCCGGGCGCACCCACCGATAGAGGGTGACCTATAGACCCTTTACTGCCCCGAAGACGGCGAGGTGGGCTGCAAACGTTTGGCTGTCGTGTTGAATAGTTCAACGCCGAAGGTGACCCCTGCATGCCATCGGAGCATGTACTTCTGCACCACGTAATCACCGCGCGGCGCACTGGTTGACATTCCTTCGTAGTACCCGGATTGCAGGAAGTCGCCCTTGAGCAGGATTGCACCCGTGCCTAGCGCTACGCCGGTTACCGGTTCGAATAAGACACCGCCGAAGAGTGTTGATTGGGGCGCCCTGAGATCCGGACTGATCGCTAGCTGCAGGCCAAGCATGTCGCCCCAATGCGGACGCCAAAAGTTCGGTTCGAAACCCGAATAGGCGTCGCGCCGATGACCCCCCGGATATAAGTTGAGGGCTATGCCTGTGGCGACGGCGGTCTGCGACGTCACTGTGATTGAAGTGTCGCCGGGAACACCGGCGCGCTGAGGCGCGCTAACGGTGCGTTGACCCAGAGGCACGACCGCAGTAATGAATCCGACATCGTAGTAGTACTTGCCATGGGAGATCGTCAGATAAACCAAGGTGGTGGTGGTTTGCGGATCGATGTTGATTTCGTTAGGGTCATCGGGATCAGTCGTGGCGGCCCCATTTACCTTGGTACCTGCGTCTGAGTTGTGCGTCTGACCGGATCCGGCAGGCGGACACGCGGGGAGCCTCCCATGGGCGGCCGACGGCGAATTGTCGCAAGGGTTAGGATGAGTGATTTTGACGTCTACGACAACCTGGCGAATGTACGGAAGATTCGGGATCGTAACTTTGCAATCTCCAAACACTCTGGGCGTCGTTTCCCTTCTGTGCTCCTCGCCGACGCCAGCATCAATCGCCTCCTGCTCGTCCTGTGCGGCCTTTGCTTTCGCGTCGCTGGCAACCTTCGCGACCGAATCCTTCGCATCAGCATAGGCGGACTGAAGTTCCTCCACAGTCGGACGATTGTCGGAACTGACCTTTCGGATCTTCGCAGCATACGCACCTACGGCTTCGATGGCCTGCTCCTTCAGTTGTGGTTGCTGCAATTCCCTTGGGTCAACCTGGTTGAGTTGCCGCACAGCGGTATCCATCGCCGCAGACACGCGCTGCACAAAGTCGATGACACTGGCATTGGCTTTTTCCTGCACCTTCTGTGCGGCTGCCACGGCACCTTTCTTCTTCGTCAGTTTCTCTTGGGCGGTACTGACTAGATCATTCGCTTTTTTTACGAGGCTTAGTCCGCTCTCCACACGCAGCTGCGGCGTGGCATCTGGCGCGACGAAGCTACTTTGGGCGTCCGCAACGCCTTGGACTTCCGGGTCAAGTTTGTTGGCGCTCTTGCCCGTTACGTCCCGCAGGGACGCGGTGAGCTCCTCGCTGGCCACTTTGCTTGGCGCGATCGTAGGTGCCGGCAAGCTAATCTGCGCCAACGTCTGTTGTGCGGCTTGCGAATGCTCGGTCGCCGAGCTCTTCGGTTCGGTTGAGGTGCCCGTGCCCGCTGGCGGTGGCGTTGGGGGCTGCATGATGCCGATGTCCAGGTTGTTCACGTTGTGCAATGAGCAACTCGCTTTAGTAGGCTGACACGCTTCCCACCCCACGAGGCGAATGGCGACCTGCTGCCCTTCGGCAATTTCTGGCGTAACGTTCGGTTGCACAAGGCGGCCCGTGCACGCGTTGACGCACACCATGTAGGGGTCACTCTTCTTTCTCGGCGGTGCGCCGCAGCCGAATCGTTGCAGTACTTCAGGATCAAGGGATCGTAGTGCGAAATGATCCACGGGATCGGACGGGACATGGCCGCCATTTGCTCCCGCGCAGGTAACTGCGAGCAGACCTAATACCGCAGCTAGAGTACCCAGTGCCGTGGGGCAAGCATTGCGAATACTCATCGTGCACCTCCGTCGATGCCCGAGTCCTGACTGTCCCCGGATTGGCCTCCAACCCCCAAGCCGCCGACACCGCTTGCTCCCGCAGTTTCACCCGTTCCGCCCGCGGTGCCAGTTGCGGTTGCCCCGCCTTGCCCGGACCCTCCGCCGCCGGTACCCGCTGACGGTGCGCGGCCGAGCGAAACCACTTCCGACGCATAGACGCCAATCGGTGCGAAGTGAATAGTGCCGCAATCATTCATGGTGGTGTTCCCAGCATCAGCAAGTTGCGAATCTGAATGCGGAACCCCCGAATCGGAACTCGAGATGTTGCCGAGTTCAGCACTGACCCACGCTTCCTGTTGAGCAGTAGGGTGCACAGCGACAACAAACGAAACGGGGCCGGTCGTGCCAAGCCGGCTGAACATCGAGAACCGTTGCTCCGCGGCCGGACCACCACCAATCCCATTGGGGTTGACGCACACCGGGGTGAGTGGATTGGCTCCGTAGAAGTCGAGAGTGCCCCCTGCTACGTCGAACCGCATAGAGTCACTGCCGCGAGCCGAGACAGCCAGCAAAACACCTAGATTTGATTCCTGCGGCTGATTCTGGGAATCGAGCAGTCGCAGGGACAAGAAGGGACCGCCCTGTTTCTCGTCGTCGCATTGACAGACTCCAAAAGCAACACCGCACACAATAAGCGTGTTGCGAATACCTCGAATCCTGGCCATGACCGAATGGCTAGACATATCGCTCCTTAGAGTGATTTGGGTCCCGAACGATCGCGGCCATCTCTGCCGTGGTCGCGATTGTCCCGGTAAGCATCCGTTACCTCAAGTGACACCCGACTTGCAAACACTTAAATGCAGAAAGATTCGACGAAGAAAAACTCACAAATCAACAACGCAAGAGGTAGCGTTGAACTCGATCATATCTGATCGCATCGTTATGCGTCGGAGTCGAGCTTTCCCGACATAGACGGAATCGGTCCGTTACAAGGTGATGCGCGCCACACAAGGCCTGCCACTGGTTAACTGCGCTTGTCCTCTGTCTGTGGTGCTCACGCTGATTTTGCGACGTAGATCGGTTGGATTGGGAACCCACATATCACAACCAGCGCAACAGGGACATCCCTGCATGCCATGAGCCTCGACATCGTTAGTGGAGTGACCCCATGGGATTTCCCACGGGCTTCATTGCAGCAGTGAAGAGGCGGTCATGTCCAACGCAAACAACCGAAGCCAGGGTTGATTCCTTGTGGAGCTGGGTGCGTTGCACGCGTTGACAAACCAGTTCGGACGCGGATACAAAGGGCAACGCGTCCCGTGTCGCCCTTTGTCCGTTTCTGACCGCAAGCAGAGGGACAACCTGACGGCCAGTGGCGCCAGGCTTGCACTGAAAGGTTGGTTCGCTACCTCCGCACCATCCCGTAAATCCTCCCCCCAAGAACATGCATGGACTCCAGTAACTCCGCCGCCGCAGTTTCCGAAACGTAACCCCACGCAACGGCCGCGCGAACGCCCGCCTCGGCTTCCATCAGCGACCCACGCGCGGTCTCGAACCGAAGCCGGCCGTTACCCGCGCTGACACCGAACGCCTCTGCTGTGTTTAACGCGATACTGCTGATAGCGCGTCGCAATTGCGAGGCAAGATCGCGATCCTTTCGCTGAACCGCATCCACAACGGTGCGAGCCAAAGCCACGACGCAAAGTGCATGTTCCAAAATGGTTGGTCCTTGTGAGTTGTGCATGCCCACCCCCGGCGCAATTTGCATGACAACGGCAAGCCGCAAAAATGCGTGCAGTCAAGACCGTTGGCGTGCAAATTGCGCCACAGGGCACGCACAACTCACAAGGACCACCCGACGAACAGCCACCGCTGCTGTGGCTGGAACGGGAACAGGTCCCGTCACAGGCCCGCTGCAGTCACAGGTCATGGTGCAGTCACAGGTCATGGTGCAGGTCTCGGCGCATCAGAGCCGCATGTGCTGATTCCACGCAGCCCGCACGGCGGCTTCGTCGATCCGGCTTAACCTGCCTATTTGACGTGTTACCAACGCCTTCTCTGCCGTGACGATGCGATCCAGTCGTGCAACAGATGGGAGCGCGAGACCCGCCTGTTTCCAATCTGCGAGCAAGATATCGAGGGGACCATCGCGCAGAACGGAGGTGATGCGACAGATCAGCACGTCCAGTCCCAGATCGAAGAGAGTCAAAACAGGCCGAGGCTTGCCCACTTCTCCCGAAGTGAGCGGAAACTGGCAAATGTGTATGTCTCCAAACATCAACGATAACTATCGTAAACAGAATCTTCAGGACTGTCATCGCGCATAAACTGTTCGTATGCCGCTCGACGCCATTGCGCGTCCTCTGAATCGTCATCGACCAACACGAGGACTCTTGCACGACCCTCTTTAGGCAACTGAGCCGCAATATCCCTGGGAATCGCCAGGACGGATTCGCCGCTCAGGTTGGTGGTGAATTCCAATGCGCGCATCCATGGACTCTAGCGCCGGCAATTCGCCCGGTCAACGCCTCGCACCCCCTGGGCCGTATCGCCATTGAGGTTCCGCCCGCCCGCCATCGCATCCTGGCGCAGAAACAGGTCCTGGTGCAGTCACAGGCCCCGGTGCAGTTCACAGGTCCTGGTGCAGTCACAGGTGCAGTTAAATGTCCTGGTGCAGTTGCAGGTTCTGGTCCAGTCACAGGTCCCGGTGCAGTTACAAGTCCCGGTCCAGTGCCGCGGGCCCGAGCGCGGCAGCGGCACACAGGCACAGCAGCGGTGACACGACCATGTGATAGCGATCGTCACCGAAGAATGCGATGTGCGTCAGTGCCGTTAACCCAATGAACCCGACGGCGAACGTCAAAGCACCCGGGTGACTTGGGCGACCCGGAAGTGGCAACCAGAACAGCGAGCATAGCGCAACCATCAGCCAGAAATAGGGATGTTCATCGTTGTCGATAACGGACACACACAGAGCGAGCAGCACGGTGATCAATCCCGCCTGCGCAATGAAACTCACGGACTTGTAGCGACGCCAGCTAACGCCCGCCGCAACGCAAAAGAGCGCGAGCACGATCAACGTACGGTGCGCGGCCGAGAGCCAGTCCCTTGCCGTTTGGCGCAGCGCCTCGGGCCAAGCTGCTGGATCTGCCTCGTGCAGGTACTCGACGACGAATGATTCGTGGTCGAATGTCTGCGCGAGTTTCTTGGGTGCCATCGCCACAAAGTGCCATGGGTTGGCCCTGATGACCGAAAGACCAATCTGCCACCAGCAGTTGTCCTGCTGCACTTGCCCGGTCACGATGGGGCAACCATCTGCGGCGTGCAGCGTGCGAAAGCGGCCTGTGTCCGTCAGAGCGCCGATTGCAAGGTTCCAACCGGCATTCGTGGACACGAAGGCGCAGCCGTCCATTCGATGGCAATTCCTGAGTGTCCAGGGTAAGACGAGTAGGACGCAAACGGCGCCGATGATTGCCGTGCGCGTGACGGCATTCCAAAAAGAAACCGGAAACAGCACGACCAAAAGGGGTATTGCCAACAACGTCGCGGGACGCACGAGCACGGCAGCGGCCAAGATTGCGCCGCACAGAAATAGCGTGAGCCTGCGCTCGGGCGCTCTAACCACCGTGTACATCGCAGCGACCACCAACAAGCCGGCGAACGGCTCGGTCATGACGACGGCACAGTAGGCGATGAGGCCCGGATGAATTGCGGTGAGCGTCGCCGCCAGTCGAGCACGCCACGTTCCAAGGGCGTGTCTCGCCAAGCGATGCATGACCACGACGAGCCCCGTGCCGCAGAGCGCGTTGACGACCGGCGCGACCCAATTGTGCGGTCCGAGCATTCGGTAGAATACCGCTAGAAAGGCGCTGTATCCGACCGGGTAATGCGTCCAGGGTTTCCACACGCGCACGCCATTAAAAATCACGTCTTCGGAGTAGCCAAGGCCTGCAGCGATGCGCGCTGCGCCGAAGTGATAGTAGTGGCCGTCCCATACGGGTTCTTTTGCCCAGACCAGCGCCACGTACAGGCGCGGCAGCAGTGCAATCACGGCGATGGCAAATGTGAAGAGCCAATCGGGGTTCACGCCGCCGGAGTCGCGCGGGGAGCGTTTCGAGATGGCGACCATGCAGCACCCTCGCTAGGCGGGAAAATGGCCGCGCATGCTGCGACCTTCGCCGCGCATGCGCCGCAGGTACGTCCGCGTGACTTGCGCGGGATCGAGTTCAAGGCATTTGGCCACCTGCTGCAGAAAGCCGCGCGTGTAAACCAGCGCCGGCAGTGATTGGTACTCTTCGGCTTCGATGGCGCGCAGGTGCGAAGCCGAGATCTTCGTGCGTCGCGCGATCTCGTCGATTTCGATGCCGAGCGATTCGCGCACTTTCGAGAGCAGCGCGCCGGTGAACTCGGTTTCTGCCGAGATTTCTCGGGATAGTTCGTCGCGCAGCAGCAGCCGTTCGGCGGCGAGCGCCGAGTCCTCTTGCAGTGAATGGCCGTCTTTGGGCGACTCGGGCTCGGGAAAGTGGGAAAGGTCGTAGGCGCGTCGGCGCAACGGATCGAGCAACGTGTCGCAGGCTTCGTCAATGGCGGCAACCGCCCGTGCCAACTGCGCGTCGTTGAGAATGGATGTCAACGCCAAGCTGTTGGGTTGGTAGACGTCCTTTTGGCGCTTGTAAGCGCGGCGAATGTCTTCGTCGGTCGCGCCGCGATGCGTGCCGAGGATGTCGTAAAAACTGAGATCCGGCGCGACGATGGGCGGCGGCTGTTCGGTGCGGACCTGTTCGCGCGCCGCCACGAGTGCCATCACGCGCCGCGCGATGCGCTCCAGATGTCGCGCGCTCTTGCTGGTTGGGCTATCGATGAGAATCGGGCGCTTTCGCACGACGCTTAGCCAGACCGAATCATCCTGGTCGATTTGCCCGAGGCAATCCATGCGAATGCCCAGATAGCGCTCTGCCATCTCGCAGACGGCCGTGCCAAGATCGTTGTCCTGGCGCAGGCGCACGCCGTTGACGACAAGGCGCGGCCGCAGCTGTCCCAGTTCACTGGCTGCGGTCTCTGCAATCGACGTTTCGTAGCGGGCCAATGCGTGAACGACGTCGAGCGGCGAGGGCAAAGGCGGCAGCTCGCCGAGCACGCGCTCGACCATGCGCAACCTGAAGCGGTCTTTGACGAGCAAACGCCGGAGGCGCCGCAGAAAGAGCGTTCGCGTAAAGCGATAGGTCGCCTCGATGCTGGGTGGATCGGGCCCGGTGACGCAAATGCCGATGTCCGCCGAAAGGAACAGGTCAAGCGTTGGCGGCGCAGTGCCGGCACCAAGATCGAGGATGACGTAGTCGGCTTCTTGCATACGAAGCCGTTTCGCCCAATGCGCCTTTCTGCCGGGGCGCACGGGCACCGTGGACCCCGTCGTATACAGCTGCGGCATCAGCATCAAACCCGGCACGGGCGTGTGCACGGTTCGCAACTCAGCCTCGAGCGTGTCGTCCGCGTCGGGATCGAAGGGTTCCGGTGACAATCCAAAGTGCGTGTGCAGTTCCGCGCCCGCGGGATCGGCATCAACCAAAATGACTGCCCGGCCCAACTGAGCAAAGTAGACGGCGAGGTTGACGGCCAGTGTGGTCTTTCCGACGCCACCGCGGCCACCGCCAACCGCCAGCACGTGGCGTACTGTGCGAGGAGCCACCGCGTCGGCGCTCTGCAGGGGCAAGGTTGGACGTTCCTGCATGGGACAGCCGTTTTAGCCCGAGTGCGCGCAAAACGCACCCCCCATGGGTTTCAGGCCAAATCAACGCTGCCAAACGGCAGGTCAGCGGCAAGTAATGGCTTACCGCCTCCGATGCTGTACGCTGCTGCCATCATGCAATTGAGGCTGGCTCTTTGGTTATCCGTCTTGACTCTTGGCTGTGGCGCCAACTCAGCCAACACCGCCACAGCGCAGAATGGCTCGACGCCGACCGACGTGGACACGTCCAATCTGACCGCGCGCGAGCGCTCCGATTACGGTGAACTGGTTCACTCGTTGCTCGCGCCCTGCCCAGAACTACCCCAGAGCATCAGTGAGTGCGTCGAGCGGCATTCCCCCTGCAAGGCATGTCTACCGGCAAGCTTGTTCATTCGCGACGCCATTAGCCGCGGTCACACGCATGCGCAAGTGGAGGCCGCGTTTCGCATTCGCTTCGATCCGAAAGCAGTCAGCACGCTGGACACTCAGGGCGCGCCTCAGAAGGGGGATACGAACGCGCCGGTGGTCATTGTGGTATGGGCCGATTTTGAATGCCCATTTTGCGCTCGCGCAGCCGGACTTTTCGACGACGTCATCAAGAAGCGTCCCGGGGTCGTGCGAACCGTGTTCAAGTATTTCCCGCTGTCAGCACACCCGCACGGTGAACTGACGGCTTGCGCGGCCGCCGCAGCGGCTCTTCAGGGCAAGTTCTGGCCCATGCACGACCAGTTGTTCGCCAACCAGTCTTCCGGGCTCGACGCGGCGAAAATCAGGGAACTTGCCGCGAACGTAGGCCTCGACCTTGCCCAATTCGAACATGACATGGCCTCCGATGAGGTCAAACAAACCGTTGACAAAGATCGGGCCGAGGCCGATCGATTGGGTCTCGAAGGTACGCCGTTTGTTTGGATTAATGGGCGGCACATGGACTCGCACTCATTCAATCTCGAAGAGGATCTGCTGCCCTGGATCGATCTCGAGGTTGCTCTAAAGTCAGACTCTGGAAAATCCCCATGAAGCCCCCTATCGATCAGGGTTGCTTCCCAACGGGGCTGCACTACCCGGGCATCGCCCACCTGCTGCGCGTAGCCGCTACGGGCGTGTGCGAAGAGTTCTCGGTGGACGACGAAGTCCGTCGACTACCAATCGTCGCCATCGACACGGAGACGACGGGCCGCGACCCCGCCACCGATCGCATCGTTGAAGTGGCAGCGGTCGTGTGGGACGGCACTGGCATCGTCGCGCGACAGAGCTGGCTGGTAAACCCCGGCAGGCCTATTCCCCAAGAAGCAACTGAGGTGCACGGTATCAAGGATACGGACGTTGCGGACAAGCCCCCCTTCTCGGAAATATTGCCCAGTCTCATCGAAACGCTGCGAGGCAAGGTACCCCTTGCCTATAACGCGCACTTCGACCGCCAATTCCTCATGGAAGAGTACAATCGAAGCGCGATTGTCGAGACGAAGTCAGCCCCTGCATTTCGGCGCAATGTCGAATGGATCGATCCGCTGGTCTGGGTTCGAGAGGTCCAGAAAAGTGAACGTAGCAAAGCGTTGGGGGACGTCTGTCAACGGCTAGATATCCCGCTGGCCAACGCCCATCGCGCCTCCGACGATGCCGAAGCCGCCCTGTTGGTGCTTCAGGCAGTGATGCCTGATCCGCGAATCCCGCGAATGTACGCGGCGTTTCTTCAGGAACAACGTCGCCTGGGCAGGCAACAGGACGAGGAACGTGCGCGCTGGCGCCGCGAGCGTGCACCATAATCTGGCAATGCCAGGACCCAACAGGACCTTTTCCCACGCCCGCGAGGCTTGAGCAGAGTTCCTGCGGTACTTCATTTTCGGCTGGGGTCTGGGGGCATCCGGCAAGGCACACTTAATTGTCAAGGTGATGTGAACGTATATCCACGGGATTGCTCCCGACCGGTGAAGTCATCCGCACCAAGCCAACCGGAGATGTCGGGGGCGCAAACTGGTAGCCCGGCCGTTCATCGAGAACTGAGAGCAACCCGTTGCAAGCCGGCTCAATCATGTGCTGCCATTGTCCATTGAGCAAAAACCGGCTCGTCGACTTGGTCTAGTGTAACGATGGCACGCTCACGCCACTCAGCGCAAGATTCTCAACCGCATCCGTCAATCGTGGGCGGACGCGAAGAGTTGCGCGCCACGATTCTCAAGCCGTATCTGCTGCGCTTTCGTGACGAGCACAGCGAAGTAATGGCGCGTGCGCTGCTTTCGACGGTGGGACTGTCGTCGTTGATTCTCGACAATGAAACCGCGTGGATCTCGGTAGCGGCCGCTCGTCGTACCCTGGGGGCATTGGCGACGGCTTTGGGCCGTGACGCAATTGCTCATTGTTCTGGGTGGATGACGCATCCCGAAACGCTTGGCGGCTACGTCCAGATGTTGCGCGTAGCTTCCGAGCCACTGGACGCGTATCGGTACTTGACCGCGCATGCCAGCGAGTCAACGCGGGTCGGTACGTTCGAACTCCGAGAACTGGGAAAGGGCAAGGTCGAGGTGTGCTATGTGCCGGCGCCCGGCACCGTTGACGAACAGAAAGACCCGTTGCTCTGCCTGGCCAGGTCCGCTGAATTGGAGGGGGTGCCGGTTTTCTGGGGCTTGCCGCCCGCGTCCATTGAGCACACTGAATGTTTGACGCAAAATGGCGAAGCCTGCCGTTACGTCATTCGTTGGGAGGAGTACGGCCAGCATCATTTGTGGTTGGGCATAGGCGGAGGCCTCATTGCTACGGCGGCGCCAATCGCTTTGTCGGGCAATTTCGTCGCGACTGGCATCGGCGCTGTTGTCGGTGGGATTTTTGGCGGAACCATCAGTTTTCTGTCGGGGCGAATCACGGGCGAGCGCAGGGCACGCGCCTTCGAGAAGAATCGAATTGCAGCACTTGAGCGCGGGCTCGAGTTGCGCGGCCTGGGCATGTTGCCAGAGGGCGATTTGGGCGGCACCGTGCTCGGCGGGAAATACCGCATTTTGCACCGCATCGGCTCGGGCGGCATCGGCGCCGTGTACGCCGCAGAGCACGTGTCGCTCGGTCACCGAGTTGCCGTCAAGCTACTTCGGGGTGCGGCCGCGGCGGATGCATCCGAAACGGCGCGGCTGCGCCGCGAAGCTCAAGTGCAGGTGTCCATCGAACATCCGAACGTGATCCGCACGCTCGACCTCGATCAAACGCCGGATGGCAGCATCTACGTGGTCATGGAGCTACTGCACGGCGTAAGCCTCGCGGAACGTTTGCGCGAAGGTCAGGTACCTTATCAGCAGGCCGTGTATATTTTCGTTCGCGTGTGCCGCGCCTTGGAAGTGGCACACCGACAGGGCGTGATTCACCGTGACCTGAAACCGGGCAATGTTTTCTTATGTCATGACGGCTCGGTAAAGGTGCTCGACTTCGGCATGAGCAAGTTCGCCCAGGCGGAGTCGCTGACGCAAGAGGGCTACACGCTCGGGACGCCCGAATATATGTCGCCCGAGCAATGCATCGGCGCGCCGCTCGACCCCCGCTCCGATCTGTACGCCCTTGGCATCCTGATGTACGAAACCCTAACGGGCGATATCCCAATCCAGAGCCGCAATCGGCGAGATTTACTCGAATTGCATCAACGCGCCGTGCCGGTGCCGATGCGCGAACGAAAACCGGAACTGATGATTCCTGAAGAGCTCGATCGAATTGTGCTCTCATGTTTGGCCAAACGCGCCGGGCAGCGGCCAACCAATGCGAACGAGTTGGAAAGTCGCTTGGCCCAATTGCCACAGGAGCCGCCGATCGTGAGCACTTCGGGCCGTCCCGGGCGCGTCAATGCAAACCCTCAATCCGACAGTTCGTCGAACCCGCCGACGCCGTCCGTCGGAAAGCAGCGAATTGGATAAGCGTTTTCTTCCTGTGGCGGCACGTACACATTACCAAATGAGATGCAAGTGCATTTGCCGTTGACTATGCTTTGCGCATGCGCCATCGGTTTTTCGTGCTCGTGGTTGGGTTTGCCTGCCTGTTGATTTGTGTCCGCGCCCACGCGCTTGTGCACATCGTGCAACCGGGTGACACGCTGGCGGCGTTGGCTGAACGCTATTACGGGCGTATTCAACACGAACGCATTCTCGTCGCGGCCAACCGTCTGGACGTACAGGCAGGCATCCCGCTGGTGCCCGGGATGCGACTGGAGATCCCAACGACGAGCCATTACATTGCCAAGAAAGGCGATACCTGGGCGGCGTTGTCTCAACGCTTTCTCGGAGAGAGCCGGCGTTCGGATGTGCTGTCGATGTCCAACGGTTCAAGCCCCTGGATGACGCCGGAACCTGGGGCTCGAATCGTCATTCCATACAACCTACTGGTGCTCGTCACGTCGGACGAAACCGTGGTTTCGATTGCGCAGAAGTACCTGGGCGATCGAAACAAGGCGTGGACGCTAACGCGCTACAATGACCTGAAGAAGGGCAGCTTGGAGCGGGGCGCGGTACTGCTGGTTCCTCTGACGGACATCGAACTTTCCGAAGAGGGCTTGCGGTTGGCGACCGAATTCAAGGCCATGGAAACCGACGCGACCGCGACCGACCAACGGCGAGAACAGAAGCGTGTGGCGGCCGAGATCCCGGCGCTGATCGCAGATGTGCGTGGCGGGCGTTACGTGGACGCCGTCGCGCGCGGCAACCGTTTCGTCGCAACGCAATCGCTGACGGTGCCGCAACTGGCGACTGTCTACCGGCAATTGCTCGAAGCCTACGTCGCGCTCGACGCGCTGGGCCTTGCGGCGGCAGCCTGCGGGGAATGGAAGTCGGCGGATGCTGGCGCGGTGCTCGACCCGGTGAAGCTGAGCCCCAAAATCATCGCAGCGTGCCGGCAAAGCGCGAAGTAGGGAGTAGCGGAACTCAAGCCGTGGGCCGAGTGCTGGCGCTCCCAGTAGCCGGCTGCACGATGGCGAGGGCCTGCTGCCATCCGGCCAAACACGAGATAGAACTACCCACAACTTTCGGTCCGGCGGTTTGAGGCAACCACTTTTGCGTGACTCGGGTCGCGCGGCATGAAAGGATTTGCGTCGTGATACGAATCCTCTTCGAACGCGCGCTGATTTCAGACAGCCGCGGGAGGCACCGTCGGTTCGCCCCATCGACGCTGCTGGTGCTGGCGACCTTGCTCGCTTGTGGAGGATTGAACGACAACAACGTTGGAACATCCGCGAATTCTAGCAGCGGTTCACGGGTGTCGGGCTCGCCGAACGCAGCGATTGGCGGGGCAACTGGTTCGGGGAGCGCATTGTTTACGGCTGGCGCCGCAACCGGAGGTAGTGCCGGTTACGCAAGCGGTGGGCTTGCGATGGCCGCCGGAGGCGCACCGAGCAACGGCGGTTCGGCGGGCACAACCGTTGTGCCGCCCCAGCACCTGCTCGGTGCGCCGCTGGTGTTTTCACCCACGAGTTACAGTTTTGGCGTCAGCGTGGTCGCAACGGACGGCGATCCCTCGCAATTGGGTTTGCGCGCTCGCAGACTAGGCGCAGCGACTTACGGAGATCTGCAGGCACCACAAGTGCCTGCTCCAGACTTGGCCCAGTGGACGCTCAACGGGCTTATGGCTGATTCTCGCTACGAGTACGAGATAGTGTCAAAGCGGCTGGGCGGCGAAACGGTTCTCTACCAGGGCAGTGCGCAGACTCAGCGCACCGCAGGACAAGCGTTCACATTTGCGCTTCTGAGCGACAGCCATATCGGCTCAGACTTGGATTTTTCTAATCAGGGCATTCCAAGCGTGATGGCGGCAGTTACCGACGCCATTCACGCCACGGCACCGGACTTCATGATCCATCTTGGGGACCTTCTAGATTATCACGAATACGGGTTCGGAGTGCCGCCTCCGGACAGCTCCATTGCCAGGCTTGCCTACTTGAACTACCGCGGGCTCTTGGGTGACGCCGCGGCGAACGCCGCGCACTTCCTTGTCATCGGCAACTGGGACGGAGAAAACGGAGCCTTCACCAATGAGGAAATCGTGCGTTCCCGCAGCCAGCGCCTGCTTTACGTCCCCGGCCCCAGCGACGCGACGTACGCTGAAGGGGGCAGCCCTGTCGAAGACTACTATGCGTTCACATGGGGCGACGCGCTTTTCATCGTACTCAACGTGATGACCTACACGCTCACGGACCATTTGCTGTCGTACGACCCGGGGCTGCCGGATGACTGGACGTTGGGTGCTCAACAGCTCGATTGGTTATCGAAAACGCTTTCCAATGCGCATTCCAAGTGGCGATTTCTATTCATCCACCATACCGTTGGCGGGGCCGCTGGTGACGACGCAGATTCGGCTTACGGTCGCGGCGGGGGGCAAGCGGCGCACGTCGGTGAGCAGGCAACGGTACACCAACTGATGATCGACAACGGGGTGCAGGTCTTCTTCTACGGTCACGATCACGTATTTACCGATATGGTCGTCGATGGGATCCACTATTCATTGCCCGGCAGCGCAGGCGCCCCCTGGACGTTTACGACGGCGGAAACCGGATACACGCAATACTGGCCAGATTCGGGTTGGGCCCGCGTGGACGTGGCGCCCGAGAGTGTCCACGTCCAGTTCATCTCAATGAACGGTCAGGTGCTCTACGAGTACACGCTGCATTGAGTGGTGGTGCTGCGAGCTTTTCATCCATTGCGGATTTTGCTGTGACGGCACTCTGACGGCAAGACCGCGGTGAGCACGGCATTTTCGGGACCAAGTGGCCCAGGGTTGCGGCTCAGCGACCTATGCGAAAATGCCCGAAGAAGCTGCGATAAGTTCCGGGTCGGTACATGAATTGCGCAAAGGAATCGGTGATGGCGGTCCCGTTTATGAGTTATAGTCACCATTGCTAGTCTCACGGGGCTTGGAAGTCCTGAGCAAACGGAGCGACATGATGATGAAGCCAGCAAGGTGGTTGTGGATGATCGCTAGCGGCGCGTTGGTTGCAGGCTGCAGCGGTGGCGGCACTAGCAATAACAGTGCGAATGCCGGCACGGGTGGTGTATTGCCGAACGGCGGAGCTGGATCCACAGGCGGCTCTGGCACAGTTGGAGGAGCTGCCACAGGGGGCGGCCCAGTCGGTACTGGCTGCACGGGTAGCTTTGAGCAAATCGAGAACGGGCTGTGTATTGCGAAGATGGTGACCATCCAAGGTCCGACAAGCGGTACCGACTACCAAATCGATGCTACCGAAGTGACGGTGGGTCAGTACTACGCCTGGCTCGCGACCAACCCTGCGTTGCCGCCGAGCACGGACGAGAACTGCGGCTGGATGGTGGATCCAAACGGGTTTGGCTACGCGGTGCAGGCGGCCGTGGACGCTGGTGTCACTGCGAACGAGGATCATCACCCCGTTTGGGAAGTGCACTGGTGCGACGCGTACTGGTACTGTAAGAGTGTTGGCAAGCGTCTGTGCGGCGCCATTGGTGGCGGTTCTGCTGAACCTGTCAGTGGTTACGTGGACGCAACGGTTAACCAATGGTACCGCGCCTGCAGTTCAGGCGGAGTCAATACTTATCCGTACGGGAATACGTATCAGGCAGGCACCTGCGACGGGCCCAAACCCGCGATATCAACCGTGGTCGTTGGGTCGCTCTCCAATTGCACTTCAACGGTTGCGGGGTTCACCGGCGTCTACGACCTCAGCGGCAACATTCGGGAATGGGAGGATAGCTGTGGGGCGAGCGGTGGCAGAGGGTATTGCCGGGTCAGGGGCGGCGACTTCGTTTCTGAGGATGGCGACGGCATGGCGTGCAATTTCGCTGATCAGGCCGAGCGCTCAATGGCAGGGTACAACGCCGTCGGGATTCGCTGCTGCTCCATCTGAAGCGTAGTGCCCTCGGCGCATCGGTCAGCGGCTGGCGCCGCAGAGGCAGGCAATCACCTCAAAGGCGCACCGTATAGCGTTGGTCGCCAATCAGCGTAGCCAAAGCTGGTCCCGCTAGTGGCCAAAGTCTGAACAGTGGCCCAAGAGGAGTCGACCTCGATGATCTTACCCGCCACCGAGTACGTGACGAGCGTGTTGCCGTTCGGCAATCGCTGTACGTCGCCCAGTACGTTACTGGATGTCGAACCGTACGTGTAGTCTTTCACCGATGTCGCCGACATGGTGCCGGAAGTGCTGAGTTTGAACTCCAAGACGTGCGAAGTGCCGCTTTGCCCATTGTTGAACACGAGCATGTCTCCGTCGTCGGTGTAGTGATGACCATGGTTCACCTGCCAACTTTCCGCAACGCAATGAGACGCTCCGGCGGGCGCGTTCGTACAGCTGCCGCCGAATTGCCACTGAACCGCTCCGGCGTGGGACACTTTTACGTATAGGTTCGGGTTTCTATCGCCGATCGTATAGGTGTCATCGGCGGCATGATAGAGAATCGAGTTGCAATGGAAGGTATTGCCGGTCCCGCCGAACGCGCTTTGGCCGCCCACGTAAAGGTTCGCACCAATCTTGAACACCGTAGTCGTCGAACCCGACCCATCTGACGCGTGCTCGAGCAAATTGCTCTCGACATCGGTACCTGACGACACCCAGCTCATCGTGGCGATCTTCTTAGGAAATACGCAAAAGTCATGGTGTGTGGACGAAAGGCCGGAAATGTTGGTGGCGCCGCCATTGCCGTCCATGGGCAGGTAGCGCATCTCGCCGCCCATGTTTTGCACGTTGAGCGCCATCATCCACATATTGACGCCCTCGTAGTCCATACGAGCGCGGCTACATTGGCTGGGTGCCGCGCCATACCAGACAATGGCACCGTCTGCGTCGATGATGAAGGCTCCGCTTCCACTCATGCCACCGCTCGTGACAATGAAGCCGTTAGCCTGAGCCGTCGCGTTCGTTACCGTACGTGTTATCGTCGGGGCGCCAGACAACGTGCCGGTGGTCAATGTGCTGTCCGAACTCTTGCACGTCGTACCGTTTGCCGTCGCCTCGATGTGGAACGTGTAGGTGCTCGATTGCTTGAGGCCGAGCAGCAGCGTGTGGTAATTGGTCTTAGTCAGATCAACCGGCGCTGTCCCGCCCTTGTTCAAGATGCTCGAGCCGGCATTGTTAAGAGTGTAGACAATCTGGGCGCTGGTTAGATTGCCCAGGGTCGTTGACCATTCGACAATGCCGACAGTTGCCATCTTCGAGCTTACCGAATTGCTCGTCACGGTGATCGAACATGTCCCCAAGCTAGTCGAACCGCCCGTCGAGGCTTTTGTGCCTCCCGCCGCCGCCCCTGCGCCACCCGTACTGGCCTTCGATCCGCCGGTTGCGGCATTGGAACCGCCGACTGCTTTGGACCCGCCGGTCGCAGCGACACCGCCGGTTGGGTCATTTGAACCACCCGTGGCAGCGCTCCCACCTTTCGTGACACTGCCACCGGTGTTCTTGTTACCGCCGGTCGCCGCTACCGCGCCCGCAGCTCCTCCCGTCGCACGCGATCCACCAGCTGCAGGTGCGCCGCCCGTGGGCGCAAGCCCGCCCGTTGCCTGCGACGCACGGGTTGTCGATGCGCCGCCCGTGGACACGAGCCCGCCCACTGAGCTTGCGTGAGTTGCGCCGCCCGCATTGGAGCCTCCCGGCGGCGTCGTACCGGAGGACCCACCTCCTCCTTCGCCTGCTGCGTTGGCGTATGGGGTCGGTCCGCTACTGTCCTCCCTACCGGCGGCATTGCAACCCGCGACACCTACAAGGACACACGCTAGAAGCCAGCGAGCTCTGATGATTTGAGTACGCAGCATTGTTGCCTCTCGTGCCGGACACCTGACTGGAAGACTCCCCCAAAGCTCGGGCGCCACTCTTGTAGCCGTGGCGGTTGGGAGTCAAGCTCATAGGTGTTACTGCATACAATGTTTGGCTCAGTTGGGGGAAACACTCATGAGAAATGCACTGACACTGTGCAATTTCACCGCTCCCACTAGTGATTCGACAGAAAATGCGGTTTGCACTTACGGATGATTGGGCGGGACTTGGTTGCGGCCAAGAAGACCATTGCGCCAGGCAAAGTCTTGAAACTTCACTAGGGACCTTGTGGGTAATCAATCCGACCTCGCCAAGGTTGACCACCAGCGAGAAGCGAGTTTGGCACCGCGGAACCTTGTCTCAACCGCGCGCTCGTCAATCGACAGCGTCCTCGCTGCCAAGCACGATCTGAAATCGGATGTCGGGCGTGCGCTTGCGGTTGATTTCCGCTGCAACTTGCCCGCGCAGCCAGGGACGCGCACTCTCGAGCGCTTCCATCAACGATTCGAGCGAGTCGAAGTTGGCAATGTCGCTGGGCACGACGTTGATGGTGAGTCGCGCGCCATCGTGGGTGGCGTCAACCGAGTGCACGAGCAGTTGATTGAGCCGCACGTCGCGTGATGCTCCCAGTGCGAGGCTGGCGAGCTTGGCGACTTCCGCGCAGAGCTGCGCTTGCTTGCGGTGTTCGTTGCCCTTGGAACGCACGGTGGCCACCTGTTATCGTACGGCTGACAAGCCCGAGACTCAACGGGTTCTGTCGCCTCGCTGGCCCTAGTGCCGCCCAATGAGGTATACGGTGCCTACTGAGGAATTCTCCAGATGCGCGGATCGAGTTGGATTGTCGCAATAGCAATCGTGGCCGTGGGGTTCGGGTTTGGTCATTTCGGCTGCTACACGAGCGGCACCCCCGGCGGGCTCGGAGCGGGTGGTGCGCCTGACGCGGCTGCGCCGGGCATCGCGTCGGGCGGCGACGCGTCGACGACCGGTGGTGCTGCCACTTGCCAGAGCAACGCGCAGTGCGTGGGCCGTAACGACAAGAAGAACGTCTGCTCAGGGGATGGCGGGAGCTGCATCGAGTGTCTTGTTCAACAAAGACTGTGTCCCGCCGCCGGATCCGGATGCGGGTACGGACGCCGGAGCTGGCACGACGGACAAGTATTGCCTGCACAGCGTCTGCCAATCGTTTACAAGTTGTGAGACCGCACTTGACTGCCCCCTTGGTCAAGATGCGGGCGTTTGCGATTCGACCAGCAAGCACTGTGTTCGGTGCCTGAGTAATAGTGACTGCGCAACGGGCACCAGCTGTTATGGTCGACTGTGCCGCCTGTCTTGCACCAGCGATCTGACCTGCACGCAAAACAGGTTGCTTTGTAGCAACATTGATGGCGGTTTCTGTGTCGAACATTGCAGCATCGATTCGGACTGCTATCCCGGAAATGTCTGCACGAACTCGCTCTGCGTGCCGACGCGCTAGTTCGCAGCAGACAACGCGTCCCTGCGGGGATTTTCAGCGCGTCCGTGCTCCGCGGCCGAACAGGTTAGCTGGCCAAATTCGGACAAATTACCAGGGATGGCAGGCAGTACCAAGTGATGCTGCAGCCAAGGTTGCAACGAACAAGTGGCCGACAGCGCTTCAGTGGCTGCAATACACAACAGAAACATTCCAGAAACATTCCTCGAAGTACACCCCCGACGATTCGAAGAACGCAGGGCAATACGCCCACCTTTCACTAGCTCGGTTTGTACAGCGCAAACGACCTAGCCCTGATTGCTCGCGTACCCCTGCGGCTGCAACCCCAAGGAGAATTGTCACCCATGCCCACTGCTCGCAAGCGTATCGCCGTTTCCCTCGAACGTGAGATTCCGGAACGGCAGGATTACAAGAACAAGCCGGCACAGAAGATTTACGGATCGCTGGTCTTTAACGACGCGGCTCAGAAACAGTACTTGTCCAAGGACGTGTACAAGAAGCTGCGCGCCACGACACAGCGCGGAGAACCGATCGATTCGTCAATCGCCAATCAAGTTGCTCAAGCACTGCAGGAATGGGCTTTGGAACACGGTGCCAGCCACTACACGCACTGGTTCGTGCCCATGACGGGGTTGACCGCAGAGAAACACGACACATTTTTGGAGCCGAACGGCGACGGCGGTGCGTCGGTCGAATTCAGCGGCAAGACGTTGATAAAAGGTGAACCCGATGCCTCATCGTTTCCGTCAGGCGGTACGCGCACAACGTTCGAAGCGCGCGGCTATACGGTCTGGGATCCCTCGAGCCCGCCGTACATTCAGGAGGAAGTCAACGGAGCCACGCTGACGATTCCGACGGCCTTCGTCAGCTACACGGGCGAAGCGCTTGACCTCAAGACTCCGCTGTTGCGTTCCAGTGAGACGCTCTCCAAGCAAGCAATTCGTCTGCTTCGCCTGTTCGAGAACGACACAGCCAACCACGTGTTTACGACGCTGGGCCCTGAGCAAGAGTACTTTCTCATCGATCGCCAGTACTACGAACTGCGACCCGACTTTATCGCGACCGGTCGCACGCTATTCGGCGCGCCGCCCTATCGCGGCCAGGAACTCGAGGATCACTACTTTGGGGCGATCCGCGAGCGTATTTTGGCATTCATGATGGACCTGGATCGCGACTTGTGGCGTTTGGGGATCCCGTCCAAAACCCGTCACAACGAAGTGGCGCCGGCGCAGTTCGAAATTGCGCCGATCTTCGAGAACACGTCGATCGGCGCGGATCACAACATGATTGTCATGGAGACGATGCGCCGCGTTGCGCTTCGACATGATCTAGTTTGCTTGCTGCACGAAAAGCCGTATGCCGGCATCAACGGAAGCGGCAAACACAACAACTGGTCCATGTCGACCGACACCGGTGAGAACCTTCTCGAACCGGGCAAGACGCCCCATGCCAATGCGCAATTCTTGGCATTCCTCGTGGCAACCGTTGCGGCCGTGGATGAATACGCAGAGCTTTTGCGCATCTCCGTTTCCGGCGCGAACAATGACCACCGTCTCGGTGCGAACGAAGCGCCGCCGGCCATCATGAGCGTATTCTTGGGTGAGCAGCTCGACGACATCATGGTGCAGCTGGAAACTGGACAACCCACGAAGAGCTCCGGCGGCGGAGTGATGGCACTGGGTGTATCGACGTTGCCGCCGCTCCCCAAGGACGCGACCGACCGAAACCGTACGTCACCGTTCGCGTTCACGGGCAACAAGTTCGAGTTCCGCGCGGTCGGGTCATCCGCGCCGTGCTATTGGCCGAACACGGTTCTCAACACCATCGTAGCCGAGAAAGTCAAGCAACTGGCTGATGAGCTTGAGAAGGCTAAGGGCGGGGACTTCAACAAGGCGCTAACCGACATTTTGCGCAGCTGGGTCAAGAAGCACAAGCGAGTCTTCTTCGACGGCAACAACTATGCTGAGGACTGGCACGCGGAAGCGCAGAAGCGCGGGCTGCCCAATCTCAAGGACACGGTCGAATGTCTGGTCGCCGCCACCAAGCCGGAATACGCAGCGCTGTTCGAGAAGCACAAGGTTCTCTCGAAGATCGAGTACGAAGCGCGCACGGAGGTCAGCTGGGAACGCTATGTCAAGGTTCTGAATATCGAAGGCACGGCTACGTTGGACATCGCGCGCAATCAAATCCTGCCCGCGGCGCTTGTCTATCAGAACCGCATCGCCGATGCGATCAATGCCTTGAAATCCGCAGGCGTCGCGCCTCCAGCGGCCCAGATTGATTTGTTGACCGGCATCGCGAACAAGGCGGCTTCTCTAAAGACGGCCCTCGACGACCTTGAATCCAATCTTGCCAAGGCAACTGGGGCGGACGCCCATCATCAGGGCGAGGCTTTCCGGAATCTAATCATCCCCTCGATGGCGGCCGTGAGAAAGATCGCGGATGACTTGGAAGGCATCGTTCAGGACGACTTGTGGCCCTTGCCCAAGTATCGCGAGATGCTGTTTCAGTATTGATGTTTGTTTATGACCGCTGACGTGGAGCGTCAAAGCAAGTCCGTTGCGTTGCTCCTTGCGCTCACAATTTGAATTTGCTTCATCGTGTAGGCGCGCGGGGCCCCGACCCCGCGCGCTATACGTCAAGGCACGACATTTCATACGGTCCATCTCCGGGATTACTTCGTCGTGTTGGCGAGCGGGGCCCCGGCCCCGCTCGCGTGATTAGGCCGCGTTGGCAAACGACTAATGGTGTTCGGCGATTTAGAGGAACCCTAATGCACCACGCTGTGCATTATAATCCGCGCGACGTTGAAGTAGATAATCAACCCGGAAACGTCCACCAGCGTAGCGACAAATGGCGCTGATGCGCTGGCGGGGTCAAAGCCAAGGCGGCGAATGATGATTGGAAGCATCGAACCCATTACGGTGCCCCACGTGACAACTCCAACTAGACTGAGGGCCACAATGGCGGCAACGCTGATGTAGTGTGCGCCGTACGTCCCAAAAGCCCATTGCCAAACCAAAATGCGGACCAGGCCAATGGCGGCCAGAATCACGCCGAGAAATAGGCCGGCCAAGACTTCACGGCTCATGATTCGCCACCAATCGCGCAGCCCGACTTCGCCCAGGGCCATTGCGCGAATGATGAGAGTGGTCGCCTGAGAACCCGAGTTGCCTCCGCTCGAGATGATCAACGGAACGAACAGCGCCAGCACGACCGCTTGTGCAATCTGTGCTTCGTAGTGGCCCATCGCGCTGGCGGTGAGCATTTCACCTAGAAAGAGCGCTGAAAGCCAACCGGCGCGCTTCTTGACCATTGCCCCGAGGCTCGTGCGCATGTAAGGGATATCCAACGCCTCCATGCCGCCGAGTTTCTGAATATCCTCGGTTGCTTCACTCTGCACGACTTCAACGATGTCGTCCGCGGTAACGATGCCCTTCATGTGGCCTTCGGCGTCAACGACGGGGATTGCGTTCAGGCTACGCTTCGCAAACACGCGTGCGACGGCCTCTTGGTCCATTGTATCAAGCACGCTGGTCACATCCGTCTGCATGACGTCGCGCAGCACTTTGGCCCCGGATTCGCGAAACAGGTCGCGAAAGGAGACGACGCCAATCAACCGTTGATTCATGTCGAGTACATACGAATAGTTGAGTGTCTCGACGTGTTCGCGAGCTTGTCTGCGAAGGTAGTGCACGGCTTCATCGACCGTCATCTCGGGCCGCAGACGCGCAAACCTGGGGCTCATCAGACCGCCAGCCGCGTCTTCAGCATAGGCGAGTAGGCCCTGAATTTCTCGGCGAAATGCGTCGTCAAGCAGAGCCAGTGCCGCGGCACGCTCGTCTTCAGGATATTCTTGAATGACGTCGGCTGCGTCATCCGGTGGCAAAAGGTGAAACCATAACCGGCGCTCCGACTGTGGCATCGAGCGCAGCATGATTGCCTGATCATGGGCGGACAATCCCAAGAAGAAATCGTCCGCTGATTCGCGATCGAGAGCCATGAACCCTTCGAACCGTTCATCGGCAGCAAGGACGGGCCAGGCGTCTCGCAGTTCCTCAATGGTAAGCGGGGCTTCAGTCACGGAGCGACCTCCGTCGTAGCGAAGTGCCGCATAAGCTCCGACCAGGACTTGTGGATATCCTGAGAATCGAAACCTCTGCAACAGGATTATTGGAACCGATCGGGTGCATCGCAGCTCTTGGGCACACGGAGCTACGTTTGCGGCCCCGTGTGCCTAACGTTGAGGACTTGGAAGTTCAGTCGATCTTGGCACGGACGCAAACCTCAGAACGGGCCCCTCTCTACCACTAGATCGGGCGGGATCAAGGGCGAATGGGACTTCACTTTTGTGACAACTTCGCCGGCCTCCTTGCGAGCATCGCAGCCGGTACGCCACCTTCCTGCCATTCCTGCGTGGATTTGACTCGCGCCATGCGCTGCGGCGGTCGCCACCCACCCGATCTCAGGGCTCTTCCGGTTCCGGCAGCGTCAAAAGATCGATCGATTCGAGTTGCGGCAGTGACTCGCTGGCGATCGCTTGCAGTTCGCCCACCATACCGCTCATGTTGCCGGTGACGCGTTCGATTTGTGCTTCGCGCTTCTTCCAGAGCGTCATAATCGAGTTCTTTTCACGGTCCAGATCTCGTTTCATCGCGCTGAACGTTTCGACGACGGCTCGCACGCGCTGCGCGAACTGCGGGCTGCACAGGTAGTCGTACAGGGCCTCGACCTTCGCGCTCTTACCGGTATTGGCGAGCTTGAGCGCGTGCGCTTCAATCAGCATCAATCGCAGCGTTTGGGCAATGGGTTTGACCGATGGCTCGCGAGTGATCCATACCCCCTCTCGCACGACGAACGATTCTTGGCCGCCCTCGGGCAGGCAGGTCGAAACGATGACGGCCAACTCCGCTTTGGCTTCCAGCTGGTCGTCCTTGAGCTTCTGAATCCACTTGTCTGACCAATTCTCGGCGCGCTTGGCTTCCCAGATAATCGTCCCGCACGGTTGACCCGCCGATGTGTGGACCCCCTGCAACACATCCGCTCCGCGCTGACCTTTGCGCACGGCACTGATAGTGTCGAGTGGGAACGACGCACGCAAGAGCTGTTCGAGCTCAAGCTCGAATACTTCGCCCTGCAATTGCTGGGAGCCTCGCTCGAGCTTGCGTGTCAACTCTTCGACGTTTCTCTGCGCGTCTTCGAGCTTCTTCTTGTATTCGGCTTCCTTCAAGTGAAACCGTTCCGCTTCGGTCTTGCTGGCCTGCTCTTGAATCGACTTGCGCTCTTCGTCCAGGCGCCGCTGAACCTGCAGCTCAAGATTCTCCTTTTCCAGCTGCAGCGCCAATTTCTCTTGCCGCAACGTGAGTTCCTTTTCGCGGAACTCCTTGATGGCGGCATCCCGCGCTGCGAGATCCTGCGCCAACAGACTCTTTTCCGCTTCGAATTCGAGCTGGGCGCGGGCTTGCGCTTCGAGGTAAGTACGCTTGGCACGGCGTTCCTCGTCGCGGCGAATCTCCTCGCGCATTTCCTGTTCGTGCTTCTCGCTCGCCTCTTCGAATTCGCGCTCGTACTTCTGGATTGTCTGCCTAGTGATGCCCTGATGAAGTGGAAAGCTCTGCGAGCAATGCGGACAGAGAATGGCTTCCTCGGAAGTCAGAATGATTCGCGTCGCCATAGAGCCCGACCCGATTGTTGGCGCGCCGCACCGGGTCGTCAACCGGTTTGAATCAACCCGACGCCACGCCCTCGCCGAAAGCCGTAGAGCGCGCCGTTTCTCGCCTTCTGGCATCACGGCACGTGGTCACGGTTCACGATGCGTTAGGCGCTCTGGCAGCTAGTGAGTCGGCGGCCGTCAATTGTTGCCGCTCACGATCTTGAGCAGGACGACGTGCCTGGAAATGCACAGTGCCCCGGAACGCAGGATATTCGTCTCTCACTGCTGATTCATGTATATCCTGCAATCAGGGATGGGCGTGGTCCCCTCGGTGCAGCTACCTGGGCTCTGCAACGCCGGATACGAGTCTAGGCCGTTGGCCAACTGCACCGTCAGAATCGCACCTTCCAAGACGTACGTTCCGCTCATATTCTGCCCGACCGGAAGATACGTCCCGGTTCCAGACTCAAAGACAACTTGAAAATGGCATAGTACGTTGTCGTATTCCTTGATGGTCCAGTTCGATGACCACGCCCCAGAGACGTCAGCATACGCCATTGATGCGTTGTTGATCTCGAGCGTATGTGGCCCGTCCGAGGGGCCCAAATACAGCCATCGCCCGTCAAGGTCGAAGGCTTCGGACTGTGCTGCAGCATCAGGCTGCGCTGCCTTAGTGCCTCCTGAGCAGCCCGGGAGAGCTGTCACCGCCAGTATCACCATCGTAGCCAGATAACTGATCCTCACGTCTATGCACCTCAGCACGGTCATTGCGCATTATACGTTCATATGAGCGCTTGCGGAAGCTGTCACTGGGCAATGCAATCTTTGACCATTTCCGCCCAAATCGCGTCTCCGACGTGGTTTCCGCCCGACTGAGTCGGATGCAGGCCGTCATCAGTGTCGCCATTCACCCAAACGGGTCTCAAGTCCACCCAATGGCACTTGGGTGCGGTGGTGCCTTCGCACACCGTTTGCATTTTCGGCATCAAGATGTCTAGGTTCGCCTTCAATGTGGTGTTTGAGCCGGGCGGGTTTCCCGGTTCCGGATAGCGCGTGTAGATGACGTCCTGCACTCCGGAGGTAGCCATCTTGCCGAGCAGCGTCGTGAAATCGCCCGGACACGTCGAGCACGACGACGACATACAGTCGATACCACCGCCATCCATGATGACGACCTTGACCGCGCCGCCCTGGGTGGCCGCGGGCCATTCCGTCGTCAGAACGTAATTCATCGTTTGCCCGCTGACGGCCACGTTGCGGTACTTGGCGCCCGCAGCGAGCGCGCCCGCGGCTTGGGCGTCCGACTCTACCCGCGTCTCGTTGTAGTAGGGGGGCATTGCATAGAAAGATTCGCCCATGAAGACGACCTCGCTAGCCTTTACTTGGCCCTTCTGGCACGTGCCCGAGGATGTGCCGGCCGTTGCGCCGCTGCCGCCCGTGGCTTTGTTTCCGCTGCCTCCAGTTGCCGCCTTGCTTCCCCCTGTCGTGGGCGACATGCCGCCGGTGCCGCTGATGCTACCACCGGTTGCCGGTGGAGCGCCGCCCGCAGAACTCTTCCCACCCGTGGCTGGTGGAGCGCCGCCGCTGCTGAGCTTGCCTCCTGTTGCCGCTAGCGCACCGCCCGTGGCGTTCGCACCACCAGTGCTCACGACACCCCCGGTCGCTACTGCCCCGCCCGTAGCAACCGCGGCCCCACCTGTCGAGGGAGCGTTGGCTGTCGTTCCACCCGTAGCGCCGGCGTTTGGCGCGCCGCCCGTTGGTACTCCGACATCACCACCGACGCCTTGGTTGGCATCATTCGATCCGCCGGAACAGCCCCAGCAGATAACTATTGTTAGGCTCGCGCTTATTGCCCGGGGAAGTAGTTTGCTCATGACTGTCCTCCGCGGGCAACGTTGGTTGCCGTGGCCTTGTCCTGCTAGCGACAAATCTGTCGCCCTGGTTTTCACGACTCAGCCGCGCGAATTATACAATGAGGCGCTGCCCAATGCGGAATCGTTGCCCCGCGGGCTGCAGCGCTGAGGTTTGTCGCGCGTGCAAGCATTTCGCGCGAGGAGGCAAAAGAGTCTGGCTTCAAGTATTCAACGTCAGGATAATTGCCAGTTCACAAAGCGTACCTGGCTGGGGCCACGAGGGCTGATAGTGATTGGCTGCGGCGGTTTGTGGGCTGCGTTCAACCGCTTTGAATCAACCAGACGCCGCACTATTGCTGAAAGCCGTAAAGCCGCAGCTTGGTTGCCGGGGGACTGTTGGTGCGCGCCAGGTCGTTGTTTGATGGCAGGGTCTCCCAGCGCAGCATGTATTGGATGCTTGGATCAGGGCTAGAACCGCTGTCCTCTTGCCACCGCACGACCATACCCTGTTGTGTAGGTGGATCTTTGTAGATCGACTCCGGTGTGTCGAGCGCCAATGGATAGGGCCGCAGCGGGGGAGTCAACGTCTGGTCGGCGTGGAGCGTCGTTGGGTTCAAGACCAGCGTCCCTTGGCCGCCGTATTGTGAGTGATAGTAGTTCTGAATGAGCCTGCCGTCTGGCAAGAGCTTTGGCCCTTCGTCGATTTCGACCTGGAACACCAGCGTTCCCGTGCCGCCGAATGCCCAGCGGTACGTCCAGTTCGTTGCTTGATGAATGACCCAAGCGCCGTTCTCGAAACGGGCCTCGTACAATTGGGTATACCCATTGCTATCGAACTTGTGATAGGCAACGATCGTGCGGTTCTGAGCGTCAAACCCGACGCGCGTGTTGTTGTTGATCATTCCGCCGTTGACAGGCACTGGATCGATGATGTCGCCCGTGGTCGGTGTGATCGGCAACGTAATCGTTGTGCCATTGCCCTTGAACCAATGCACCAGATCTTGCGTTTTCGCGTACGACAAATCATGGTTCGTCGAGGCGTCAGCCGTGTTGCGCCACACCCAGACAAGGTGCCAATAGCCGTCGGGCCCGAGCACAGGGCCTTCGGGGTATGCGTTCATGCTCGAGCTGGTGCCGTCGAGTAGAACCGTGTTCAGCGTCCGTGTCCACGTCTGGGTGCTGGTCGAGTACGTGTTGAAAATCGTGTTCCCATTGCCGCTCGAACCGTCGCGGTATTCGAAAATCAGGTTGCCCGAGGGGCCATTGAAGAAGATGGGGTACGCGACCGATGATTCGTTCGAACCCACCATCGTGCTTGTGGCAATGGTCGATATGTCATACGGCGTTGTCGAACGGAAGTACACGAGAGGCACGGCGTGCATATTGCCGGAAACGTGGATCTGGTTGGTGGAATCGAGCGCCATCGCGACATAATTATGGCTGTCCCAGCCGAGTGTGCTCGGCAGAACCTTGTACGTCCAAGTCGCGCCGCCCAGGGTTCGCGATGCCACCGTCATGCGCTGTTGATCATCGTAGTAAGCCGCGAACTGCTGGCTATTGCGCGTCACCAGGGCAAAGAACACGGGTTGACCCGACCAGACATTGGCAACATCCAAGGTCTCTGCGATCGTCGGTCCGGTGGATGTCCCACCTGTGGCGTTCAAGCCACTGCCGCCCGTTGGACTGCCACCTTGACTCGTTGTTGCGGTTGTTCCGCCTGTTGCGTCGGCACCGCCAACGGAAACGCTGCCCGAGCCGCTCACCGAAGGATTGCTACCCGAACAGGCGCTCAACAGAATCATCGAGAACATTGACTGTGCGAGCCTGTGACGCTGCATTGTGACACTCCAAAGTCTCAATTGACTGATCGCAATCTGCCAGCTTAGCATTTTGCTGCAGAACCTAGCAAGTTGGCATCCGGACTCTGCTCAGAAGCCACCCGCCGGCCACGAACAAGACCAACAGCGACAAGATACCGTGGCGCGAGTTGTTGGTGTAAAGACCCACCCAGCCCATTAGCAAGGGTCCGAAGAATGCAGCGGACTTGTCG
Organism: uncultured delta proteobacterium; assembly: GCA_963811985.1. Lineage (GTDB taxonomy): Bacteria > Myxococcota_A > Polyangia > Polyangiales > Polyangiaceae > FEN-1139. The sequence continues at coordinate 93,027 of CAWEUH010000025.1, read as the reverse complement.
AGCACGCCGTACAACCCGAAGTATTCGCTGGCCCGGTCGGCAGGGATCAATCGGCTGTAAATCGACCGACTCAGTGATTGAACGCCGCCTTGTACCAAGCCGACAGTAGCCGCCAAGGCATAGAATTCTGCAGCCGTACGCATCCGAGTCGCGTACACAGTAACCGCAGCGTAAACGACAATGCCGAGTAAGACGCTGCGCTGTGCACCCCAACGCTCGCCCAGGCGCCCGAACACGATCGCCGCGGGAAACCCGATGAATTGGGTGAGCAATAGCGCCAGGATCAGGTGCGTCCTGGCCAGGCCTATGCTTTGACCGTAGTCCATCGCCATGCGGATCACGGTCCCCACACCATCGATGTAGAGAAAGTAGGCAATTAGAAAAGTCAGTAGCGTGCGTTGGGCGGGCAGGGACTTGGTGGTCGTCCATAGCTCGTTCAGCGCAGTCGCCACGGCGCCCTTGTTGCTGTGGGTGTTGCGCTTGTTGGGTTCACGAACCCACCGCAACAGTGGCAGCGTGAACACGACCCACCAAATAGCGACTGACAAGAACGAAGCGCGCACCGCGCTTTCCTTGTCACGTATCATGAACAGCGAGGGCTTCGTGAACATGACGACATTGACAAGGAAGAGCAGCCCGCCGCCTAAATAACCGAGTGCGTAACCCAGCGCCGAAACGCGGTCGCGTTCGTTTTCCTTGGCGACAGATACGAGCAGTGCGTCGTAGAACACGTTGGACAGAAGAAAGCCAATATTGGCTAGCGCAAACACTACAGCAGCCGTGAACCAGTCCCCTCGGCCAACCAAGGCAAGATACGCGGTTGCGGCGCTGCCCAGCAACATGCCGAGAGCAAGGGCCCACTTGCGCCGTGCCGACGCATCCGCCAGCGTTCCTAGAATAGGCGCCAACACGACAATGACCAAGACGGAGGCCGAGTTGGCCCAAGCCAACCGGCTAGTTACGACGACGCTCGGCGCACCGACGCAATATACGCTCCTGAAGAAGAGCGGAAAGAACGCCGCCAATACCGTTGTCGCAAAGGCGGAGTTAGCCCAATCATAAAGTGACCAACCCCAAATGGCCTGCTTCGTCGTGCCGCCCGTGCTGCGCGTCGAGTCAGAATTCGACATGGCTGCTTTTACCACACGCACGAGAATCCAAGGCAAGTGGACTTACCGTTCGAACCCAAGCAACGCCCACGCCCGCAATTGGCGGGGTAGATTGGGCAATTGGGCGCTGGGTTACCCCAATAGTAACCTTGCGCGGCCCACCGATCTGAGCCAGATTTTCGCGCCCCCAATGAGCGCACTTTCGGATCTTGTCGCGCGTCGCCGTACGTTCGCGATCATTTCCCACCCGGACGCGGGCAAGACGACCCTAACGGAAAAGCTATTGCTGTTTGGGGGCGCGATCCAGCTCGCCGGTGCGGTCAAGGCGCGAGGCGACCAACGACGCGCCCACTCCGACTGGATGAAGGTCGAGCGCGAACGCGGCATTTCAGTCACCGCGTCGGCGATGACGTTCGAATGGGAGGGCGTGACGTTCAATCTCCTGGATACGCCTGGCCACCAGGATTTCAGCGAGGATACCTATCGCGTGCTGACGGCGGTCAACTCGGCCGTGATGGTCCTTGACGCGGCCAAGGGCATCGAGACGCAAACGCGCAAGCTCTTCGAGGTGTGCCGGCTACGAGATGTTCCGATATTGACGTTCGTCAACAAACTGGATCGCGAAGGTCGAGATCCGTTCTCGCTACTCGATGAGATTGAACAATCGCTGGCGCTCGACGTGACCGTGGCGAGTTGGCCCATTGGCATGGGTCGTGACTTCCTCGGATGCTATGATTTACTTCGCGATCGCCTGCTCTTGTTCGCACGCAAAGACAGGGATACGGACGCGGAAGTGTGCACAGGGCTTGACGACCCCAAGATCGATCGATTGCTTCCTGAATCAGCGGTCCGCAACCTGCGTGAAGAGGTGGCCATGGCGCGCGGGTTGTGCAAACCCTTCGATTTGCAGTCCTACCGCGAGGGCCACCTAACACCGGTCTTCTTCGGCAGCGCGTTGAACAATTTCGGTGTGCGCGAGATGATTCAAGGCATTCACGATTATGCGCCGCCCCCTAGAACTCAGAAGGCCAAGCAACGTCCGGTTGCCCCTGACGAGGAGCACGTTACGGCGTTCGTCTTCAAGATTCAAGCCAACATGGACCCGAAGCACCGGGATCGCGTGGCATTCGTTCGATTGTGCTCGGGCCATTTTCATCGTGGCATGAAGTTGCTGCACGTGCACTCAGGCATCGAGATGCCCATCCATAACCCGATGTTCTTCTTGGCGCAGGACCGTGAGATCGTCGATGAGGCCGTAGCCGGCGACATTCTGGGAATTCCCAATCACGGCAAACTGAGAATTGGTGACACGCTGACCGAAGGCGAACAGCTCACCTACGTGGGCATTCCGAGCTTTGCTCCGGAATTGCTGCAACGGGTGCGCGCCACCGACCCCTTGCGCGCCAAGCACCTCGGTCGAGCACTTGAGCAATTGGCTGAAGAGGGGGCCGCGCGCGTATTCAAGCCGCGATTTGGCACGAGCGCCATCGTCGGCGTCGTCGGGTCACTGCAATTCGACGTCCTCGCCGACCGCATACGAACCGAATACGGTATCCCAGTCGCATTCGAGGCAACGTCGCTTTACACGGCGCGCTGGGTCGAGGCGGACACGCAAAGCACAATTCAGGATTTTGTAGCTGCCAACGAATCGAGCATGGCCGACGACCACGCGGGGGCTCCGGTGTTTCTGGCGCGCAACTCATGGCACCTTGACACGACCAAGAAGGATTGGCCCGCTGTGAAGTTCCTCGAAGTCAAAGAGCAGGCCTGGAATAGCTAATCCTCTGCCGAATCCGTGCCGGCGTGGCTTTTCATGATGTGCGCTGGATCGCCGAGAAACTCGAAATGCATGGTGTCTTTCAGAGCATCATGCCCGAGCCAATAAAAGCCGAACCGTTCGAATACACCGATCCAGCACGCGGGCATGTCCATCCGTTCCAGATCCGTCTTGTTCCCCTGACATCTCGGACTGCTGCGCCACGGTTCGATGCAGTTGCAGCAGGGGTTTCGCAGCGGATCGATGTCGATGGCGATGCCGTAAACGTGATTGGACGCATCTCCGTCAAGGTACGTGTTTCGCTCGCGCACGCCAGACAACGCCCTTGGTCGGTACGGCGAAGCGGCACACTCGCGACGTAGCGCCTCCTCGACACAGCCGAGCGCGGGGATGACCCGTTCATGGAGCCGCACGGACAGCCCAAAAAACTTGATCGTACGCATTTGCATGTGTAGCGGCTTTGGATTCCAAGCGTAACTGCCGAACCCCGCATAGTATCCATATTGCTCGGTGCGGTAGCGAATCGATTGTGCCACTGCGCTCTTCCACTCGCGCAGCGCTTCCGCACCGACCAATGGCCGCCCATTGAAATGTGCACTAACGAGGAATTCTTGGGCCGGTTGCTCATTGCATGATGACGCACGATCCTCGCCTGGCGCAACGCCCGCGTCGCGCACGGAAGCATCGGCACCCGGCGAGTCCGCCGCGTCAGCTACGCTGTGTGAGACCGATGCGTCTCTCGCTTGTGTCGGTTGAGCGAATTTGTCTTTTGGGGCGTGACGGCACGCGCACGAAAGTGCAACCAAGACCGCCGAGAAAGTGTCGCGAATTCTCAAGGCGCTTGGAGCCCCTAGGCGACTAGGCGAAAAGCAACTCTGCCGAGCAGGTTTGTGTGGACCGCGATTGTCCGGCGAGCTTGTGTCTCTGAGAAACCGCCAAGACGCAAAGGGGGCCAAGTTAGCCGAGGGGGATGTGTCGCCTCGACGTTTGCCGCAGCTGGTAGGTCGAAACAATGACAATGACAGATACCTTACCACAGCTTCTTTTTGCTACGTCGCCAAGTTGGGCAAATTTCGCCTTCGGGTTGGCCGAATGAAGCAAATCATTTGCGCCGAAGTTTGCTTACGGGTTGCTCAAAGGTCAAACGACAAAGTAGGCTCTCGTCTGACTATGGCCCCACCGCTCAGGGATGGTTCGATGAATCGACAGCAAATCGTGCAGCGGATTGAAGCGCTTGGCATCGTGCCGATGATCCGGGCTCCTTCGAGGGAGCTTGCTGCGCGTGCGGCACGGGCAATGGTCGCCGGCGGCATTGACGTCGTCGAGATCACGACGTCGGTGCCCGACGTGCTGTCTCTGTTGCGCCAATTGTCGTCCGAGCTAGGCATGAATGTCGTGCTGGGAGCGGGCACTGTTCTCGATTCAGCGACGGCGCTTGCCTGCATCGACGCTGGCGCGCAATTCATCGTTGCACCGGGCTTTGATATCGAAACGGTCAAGACCGTTCACGACGCGGGCAAGGCCGCAATTCCCGGTGCCCTCACACCAACGGAAATCATCACGGCCTGGAAGGCCGGGGCAGATCTGATCAAAGTGTTCCCGTGTTCGGCGCTCGGAGGCCTGGACTACTTGAGAGCCGTGCGCGCGCCGCTGCCGCACGTGAAACTGCTGCCGACTGGGGGTGTCACCCTCGAGACCGCGCCGGCATACATCGCCGCGGGCGCCTCGGCGCTCGGACTAGGCTCGGCGCTCATCGACTTGAAAAGACTCGAGCAAGAGGGTGAGAGCGCGCTCAGGGAACGAGCAGCCGCGTTCGTCGAAGTCGTGCGCCGGGCGCGCGCGGGGTGACGCTGCGGCGGCGCATGAACGCGAGCATCGAAAGGAGCGCGAGCACACCGGGGGACGAATCACTTCGTTGTGTCCTGCAGCCACAGGATCCCTCGTTGGGAGCGCCATTCGAGACACTCGTGGAAGCATTGCCGCCCAGGCTCGTGTCTCCGGCGTTGGCCGCGCCCCCCGTGACGACGACGGTATCCGCGACGCCGCCGGTGCCGCCAATGCCGTTGGTGTCGCCGCCCGTGCTGGTGCCGCCCAAGCCGCTGGTGTTGCCACCCGTGCTGATCACGCTGGTGCCGCCGGTGCTAACCACGCCGGTGCCGCCAACGTTGTTGGTGGTGCCACCCGTATTGCTGTTGATGCCGCCCGAGCCACCCCCGCCGGTACCTGACGTTCCACCGGTTGAATCCGTCAAGGGACCGTACGTGGGCACGGCGCTGTTCAGTTCGTAGGCACCTAGGTCAGGCGCGGCGCCGCCATAGTCGTCATTCAAGCCAGTCACGACTTGACCTTTGTCCACCGCGGCGCTGCCAGCCAAGAGGCGAAAGTCGGCGTTGGCCTTGGGCGGATACGGATTGGACGGGAATGCCACGGCGCTGGCAAACACACCCAGATCCACCTGCACCGCATTCACTTCCGTAGTGTTGGAACGCAAAGCAGCGAGGCTATTGAATGTTGCAGCGCCTACCCTGCCGGAGAACGTATTGGTTCCAATCGACCCAAGGCCATCGTAGTCGAACGAACAAGTCGTGTCGGCATCGGCCAGATTGAGCACTCGACCGTCGCCGTTGCTGTAGCCCCCGTAGGTGCCGCCCCCGGTGCCCCCGATAAAGATGTTGTTTCGGAAAAAAGCCCTGCTCCAAGTGGCCCCCGCGTAACACGCGAAGGCATCGCCGCACTTGACGACGGTATTGTGAAATACAACGTCGCCCACCGTCTCGTTGTGGAACTTGAAGGGCGAGTAGAGCACGTTGTACATCACGTTTCTGATGTAATAGGTGGGCCCACCGAGGTCGGGTTGTGAGCTCATGCCATCGAAGCAGTTCTTGACTTGGTTACGCACCACACGAACGTTACCCATGGCGGAATCGGCCTCAATGGCATCATCGGTAGCCTCCTCGATGTCGTTGTTGCAGATGTCTATGGACACTTGCTCGTACGCTTCGTCGTACTCCATGAGCGATATGTCGTCACGAAAACCCTTAACGTGATTGTTACAGATGACGTGCCCCGACCCGGTGAATTGAATGCCTTCGCCGCCGTCGTATCCATCGGCACTCAACTGGTCGTCAACCCAAGTGGCGCCGCCCACGACGTCATTGTTGACGACATAGTTGTTGCGCGGAATGCCGTTGCCGATCTCGAAGGTAATGCCGCCTGCGGTCGTGCGGATCTTGCAACCGCGCACCACCGAGAAAGACGCGCCGTTCATTCTAACCTCGCCCTGAATCGTCAGATTTTCCAGGTAGATGTACTGTCGATCATTCATCGTCACCCGCCCCTGAATGACGACGGTGTCCACGGAGGCGCCACGGATCACGATGGGCTGCGTTTGATTGCCGTTATTGTTCACGGTGAATGCGGGATAGTTCCAGGACCTAGCAGCAGCAGATCACCTGGTTTGGACGAGCCTAGAGCGCTAGATAGGTTAGTTGGCGTAACCGCCACGGTATTGGCGTTTGCCGGGGCTACCGGTATTGGCCGCGTCGAAGCCGTGACGGTCTGTGTCGCGGACCCGCCATCTGGGTCATTGAGAGCTAGCTCGATCTCATAGGTCGTTGCCGCAGACAGGTCGAATAGACTGCCGGAGTGCTTGTTAGGCCACTGGCCATTGCCCGATCCGAACGAACCGGTTGTGTTACTCCCCGCCGGAATGCGGAACAGATTCATTCCGTTCTTCCAAGCGCTCTGACCTGACGGGCGATAGCGAACCGTGACAACGCCGTTGTTGTTGGTGTCACCAGAGATGAGCCAGTCGATCGCAATGCTCTGCGTCGTTGGGTAGGGAGTCGAGATACTCCCCGCCGTGGTTGCGGTCTGTGCCCATGCCGACGCCGAACTGGCAATACAAAACGCTGCCGCCCTGGAGAGATTGCGCCTCATGCCAACGATGTTATTGGAATTGTGCGAAATAGTCGAGAACTGCCGCATGCTCGAACAAACAAGACCTCTCGATCTGTAGGTGTATGAGGGGCATCGGGGCCAAGTGACACCCAAGCACATGGTTCCGGGCTCTGGATTTGGGCGTGCCAGAAGGGACAACTCACCCATGACGGCCACCGATGCGATGGGCCATTGCAAACACCGACGACTGTCCTGCCGGCATGCTGACGCTCAGACGATTGCAACCATTTAGACTCTCGACGCACGCAGTTACAACTTGTGCAACCTGATGCGCATTGTTGTGTCGCATCGTCACTCAACCGTGAAACATCGTCACGTCATCGTCACACACGCGAGTTCATTAATTACTCCGCCACAACTGATCCGTTCCGTGTTATTTACGCGACCGCAGTGGAATAGGAGAGCGGTAGCCAGAATGCTACCGCGCAATACCATCACGACATCGCCCTGATGCGCATGACAACGGGGCAACTCAACCAAGGCAGGAACATCAGATGATCACATTCAATCGCACCGGTTTGTCAACATTGCTATCGATTGGGCTCGCAGCTGGCCTCGTAGGCTGCTCGAGCAACGACCAAACTTCATCGAGCGAATCAACGCCCCCGACGAACGTGCAATTCGCGTTGTCGTCCGACGCCCTTCCCAAGTGCAACACGGCTGCGGACGGCCAGATCTGGTACGTGTGGAGTTCGAGCCAGTTCGAAATCTGCAAGGGTTCCACTGGCACCTGGACGGTCACCAACATAAACGGCTTGAATGCAGCCGTGCGCGTGAAACCCATCAGTGCCGGCACGACATGCCCCACGGGCGGCTCGACGATTCAATTCGGCTTGGACACGAACCATAATGGCAAGCTCGACGACAGCGAAGTCCAGACCAGTATTAACGTCTGCAACGGCGCCACCGGTGCAACGGGTGCGACCGGTGCGAAGGGTGCGACGGGTGCAACAGGCGCAACAGGTGCGACCGGTGCGCAGGGCGCGCAAGGTGCAACGGGCGCAACGGGTGCGCAAGGTTCGACCGGTGCAACGGGTGCACAAGGTCCAACGGGCGCGACCGGCGCAACGGGCGACATGGGCGCACAAGGTCCAGCGGGTGCAACGGGCGCGACTGGTGTGACCGGTGCAACGGGTGCGCAAGGTCCAACGGGCGCGACCGGCGCAACGGGCGACACGGGTCCAGCGGGCACCAACGGCACTAACGGCACCAACGGTCTCAACTCTCTGACATTGCTCACGGCGGAGCCAGCGGGTTCCAATTGCGCCAACGGTGGCGTAATGATTCAGACCGGCATCGACCTCAACAGCGATGGCGTGCTCGAACCAAGCGAAGTCAACGCCAAGGCAAAGCAATACGTTTGCAACGGCGCCATCGCAGCTTGCACCCCGCCTGCGTCCACGGCCTGGAAATTCGGTGTCATGGCCGATACGCAGTGGACGACCGCCGATCCTGCAGGCCAGAACCCAACAACCGTCGCTGTGTCGATCATCGATCAGCTCAACCCGCCGTTCATCAAGGCGGGCGTCAAGTTCGTCATCGAAGTGGGTGACCTCGCCGACACGGGCAACGACGCTGACGAGACCGTGCGCGCGCAAGCTGCTCAACAGCTCTACGATGCTGGCATCGGCTTTTACCCGATGCGCGGCAACCACGAAACCTATGGCACAGGCAACAACTTCTCCATCCCGATTCTCCAGCAACTTTACCCGCAGACACGTGGCCTGAGCCAGACCTTCGGCGGTACCAACTTCAGCAGCCCGACCGATGTCAGTACCGAACTCGATGGCATGAGCTACTCGTTCGACTACAACAACGCCCGCTTCGTCATCGTCGATCCGTGGGTAACACCGAGCGTGGACATCTCCGCCGCGGGATACGACTACGGCTATTCGATCACGCAGCAGCAGCCGTGGATCAGCAGCCGGCTCGACAAGAACACACGCGGTACCGACCATGCCTTCGTGCTGTCCCACCAGCCACTCATGGCTGAGAGCCACCAGGACACGATGTTCCAGGGGTACACGAACGCCAATCCAGACATGCAGAATGCGTTCTACGCCAGCCTGCAGAACAATAACGTCAAGTACTTCCTGTGCGGCCACGACCACATGAACCAGCACTCGATCATCGCCAGCCCAGACGGACTGTCGAGCGTGCACGAGCTCATCGGTTCATCGGACAGCAGCAAGTTCTACACGCCCAAGGCCCTGAGCAATTCGCTCTGGTACGGGCAGAAGGTGCGCGAGACCTCCATCGCCCAAGAGCTGTACACGGTCGGCTACTACATCTTCACGGTGGACGGCCCGAACGTGACCGTGGACTTCTACTCGGATAGCCACGGCAACTGGCAGTCGGACACCAACTACCCGATGGGCACCGTGGACCCTGTCAACTATCCACTCAACGTCACCCCGGTCTTCAACTTCGTCAAGAAGCAGACCTGGGGCTACAGCGTGAATGGCACGGAGTTCCTGGTTGCCGAGGGCGCTTCTTACCCAAGCACGTCCTACAGCTTCAATGGCACAACGGCGCAGTTCCTCGCCGGCACCAACAGTAGCACGGCGACGGATTACACTGCCCGCGCGCTCGTCCATGACGTGGGCATCGGTTGGGACGCCGCCACCTGCGCGACCTCCAGCGCCATCATGTCGTTATGGGGCACGGCGGACATAGCTGCAGCTAGCGGCGACACTATCGCACTGTCGATGTCATTCGACCGCAATTCGGTCAGCGCTGCTGCGTTGGTCAGCGGCTACTTCGGCTTGGCCACGCAGGACAGCTCGGGCAACTGGGTAAACGCCGTCGCGCAGAACGTGGGCGGAACGCCGAGCTTCGTGTTCGGGCCGTGGAACTCGAGCTATGCGCTCGGCACGTACGGCGTTGACCCGAACACCAACACGGCCTGGGCCGTCGTGAACCACGCCGGTCGCTTCGCGGTCGCGGCCTTCTAGGAACGAACCCTAGCGTGTAGCTTTCCTTAGTGCTCCTTCGTTCATCGTAGCCCTGGGATCGACCGGTCCCGGGGCTACGCGTTTATGGAGTCATTCGTTTGCTCCGCTACCAGTCAGCTAGCAGCCCATCCATTCGCCCCTCATCGAATCCAACCGTCAAGCGACCGCGTACGTCGAGGATGGGCACCCGATCCGCCTTGATTCCGAAACGAGAGCACTTCTGCTGCAGCTCGCGAGCAGCGGCAGGATCGTTTTCGATGTCTTTGGAGATGAATGGAATGAGATTGGAAACCAAGTACTGGCGCGCAGCCGTGCCGGTCCCGCACCAACGCGTGCCGTACAAGATCACGATGGGTGGCCCGCTCGGGGACTTCGTTGTCTCAGGCCCCTCGGGCAAAGGTGGGCCGTGTGGACCCGCCAGAGCGCAGGAATCACCAGGCGGCAACTGTGCCAACGCGACGGTCTCGAATGCCTCATGTGACATCACCCGCGGCTGGGTCTTGCCCTTGGCGAGCAACTCGCGCAGATCGATGACCTCGACGTTGGAATTGTTCCGCCGCTTGGGCTCGCCATTACCCTTGCCCATGATCCGTACGATTCGCCGGGTCACCTTGGGCACCTTCTCAGGCTTGTCGGTCGTGGCGAGCTTTCCGTTGGATTCGACATAGGTGAAGAGCAGCGCCGAATTCTTGCTCACTTCGAGCGGCGGCAGCTCGGCCTGGGCTGACATGGTTGGGCTTGCGCTGGAGGGACTCACCGGCTTGCTCGCCTGGCTCGGCGGCGGTGCGGCCCGCGCCACCGGCGGCACAGGCGGGGCCGGATGGTTCTTGCAAGCGCCGACGAGAACCAAGAGCGCGAGGACACTGCGGGCTCGAAGGCCAGGCAGACGAAACCACATCGTGCCTCTACATACTATTTGCCCCCGCCCAATTGTGAAAAGCCTGCAACGTTCGCGCGGCGATATTGTGAAGAATGCGATGCGCCTCTGGTCAAAACGGGCAATAGGCGAGTCGGATTCTGGATGCGCCGCACCGCCCGACGCGGGCTTGCAACAAAGCAAGGAAACGGATTGTGAGCAACCCTGGGCAGTGACAACGATGCGACCACGAAGTCGCGAAATTGGCACGGCATTCAACGTTGCGCGGCGGGTGCTGCGCGAGCTCAGAGGAATCTCAGAGTGCGCGCACGAGTTTCCGGCCCGATCGGGCGACGTGTGCCTGCTGCGCGTATACTTCTACGGGGGCAAGAGCTCTGTCAATATGGAAGTGAACCGTGACGCAGCAGCTATTCGCTGCAAGTCCCAATCGGCATGTATGACCGCTGCAGTCTGCCGCGCGCTCTTGGTTTGCGGCGGTCGGGCTTGGGCTTATTTGCGCATTGTGCTATGGATTGTTGCCGTGGGCACTACGACACGCAAAGGGTCTGCTCTGCTGTGTGGCAGTCTTGGTTGGGTCGTTGCAATCGTTGCTTGCAAGCCGTCACCGGTTGCGTCGCAGGCACCCAGTGCTTCGAGCAACACTGCGCGATTGACAGATTCCTCGACAGCACTGGGTGCGCATGCCACTCAGGCGCGGCCGGCTGATACACCCCGCCACCTGGCCCTCGGCGATCACTTTGGCTGCGGTGTCGTCGAGCCTGGTACGGCCCATCTAGTGCCCGGTACTGTTCTCTGTTGGGGTGACATTTCGGCTTGGTTTGGCGCGCAGCAAGAGCCGCATGAAATCATGGGGCCCACGCTGTTGCCCGGCTTGACCGATGTCGTCGAGATTCAAGGTTCTCGTTCGATTTGTGGGCGGAACGTGGAGGGGAAAGTGTGGTGTTGGGGTGCTCAACCCGGCTCGCATGGTACCGCAGCAGGTAGCCCCACTGGGCCGTTCACCGTCTCGGGACCGGTTCGCGTTGCACGCGCAGGCAGCGCTACGGCATTGGCTGTTGCCAACACCACGGCCTGTGTGTTGACTGCTGAAGGAAAGGTTCGATGTTGGGGTGACAACTTTCAGGGCACGGTCGGTGACGGGACCAACCAGAAGCACCCTGAACCTATCGACGTCGAGGTGGGTTTTACGGCAGTAGGCGTGGCGCTCGACGAAAACATTGGCTGCGCGTGGGACGGCGGCGGAAAGGCATCGTGCTGGGGGCGCTGGGGGACCAATGCTCCAAAAGGCCCCTACAGAAAGCCCACGGTGGTTGCGACGATTCCGAACCTAGCACGGTTGCTTCTGAGCCAGTCATGCGCGATCATGCGCGACCACACGGTCAATTGTTGGACTGGGTCTGAATTCGCAAAGCTGCTCGAAAACGGTGCGGTACCGAACAGGCCACGGCCCGAATTGAACGACGCTGTTGACGTTGGAGGCGCGAGCGGTTACCGTTGTGTGCTGCGTCAGACGGGACAACTGCGGTGTTGGACTACTGACGTGCGAGGAATTATTCCTGGCGAACTGCGTTCGCTGTCACAGGTGACCCCGCATAATCTCAAGCAACTCGCGAATGTGGTCGAATTTGCAGCGAACGACGGTCGAATTTGCGCCAGGCTCAGCAATGCGTCGATTGCTTGTTGGGGAAGCGGCGTCTTCGGTGAATTGGGTGACGGCCAAGCCACGGTGCGCGATGATCCCGTCGCTATCGTGCTGCCGAGTGCCGCCCAAGTGCCAGCATCGGGGCTTTTGGCACCGTCGCGCATCTGTCGCAACAACCAAGACTGCGGTTGGGATCGCCCAGACAAGCCTACTCGGTGCATCGTTCATCCGGTGGATAGACCGAAGAATACCCCTAGCGCTGCGGGTGAAATGGGTTCCTGTGGTTGCCAAGAAGACCGCTGCACGTGGCGACATCCGAGCACGGCCATTGGAGTTCAGACAGTTTGTGTTGACTATTCTGATTGTCGATACGACACGGAACAGAGCGCGTGCCGTTCCCGCTCACCGAGCGACACCGACGGCATCTCCACCTACGTCAGGCCCGGGCCATTTTGCGACTGCCGGGCGGGAAGCTGTGAATTGACCCAAGTCCCCGAGGTCCCCTGCAAGACCGACCAAGACTGCTGGATCTCAGATGAAATCCCGCATCGTCCCATCCAGCGCCCGGCAAAGTTACGCGGCTACAAGTTCAAGCCTTGCACCGACGGCGAGGTCGCGCCCATGTGCCAGGGCGTCTGTGGATATGATCCCCGCGTGTGGATGTGTTAGGTCTTCAATCATCAATGGCGCGATCCAGATCCACAATCCGCTACCTCGAGTGGAAAGCCCGGGCACGCGCAATGGCGACATCGCGCTGGGATTCTTCCAAATCGTATAGGCGGTCTTCGAATTCAGTACCGAACTTGTTGTCGTTATCGCGAATGATCACATCGGAACCCGCGCCGAACGGCGTGATATTACGAAGTTGCCGGCTTCCCCAAAGCCGTCGATCGCCAGCTGATCTCGATCGACTGGTGACGAGCATCGACTTTGGGGCAGCCAGAAGCCCGATGGGGCAACCGGCGCGTGCCGTAGGGCGCTAGTCGGCGCTGGCTGGCTGCGTGAACGCGCACGCGGTGATGTCCCCTGCGGTCGGCGCAGTGCCGGCGCTGTCCTGATAGTAGGATTGCTTGAACTGCTTGTCCCAGCATTCGACAACTGTCACAGGGCTGAGCGCCGCCGGCACATCGCCACCCGATATCGTGACGTCGGAACGCCCTTCACCGAGCGCGTCCCACTGGCTTCTAACGGTCACGTCCTCAAGCGCCGTGGTCTTGCTGGCGTTGACATCGGCTAGCCCGTCCACGATGAGCGTACCCGTGCTATCTTCCCGCGCAATCGAGAGGATGTCCAAGTGCGCCGCGGAGTTGCTCGGCAGCAACGTGACTTCGATGGTGCGCGGTAGCGGGTTGAGCTCGGTTGTGACCGTCGGCGGCAAGTCGTGCACCACGGTTACCGTTCCTGAATCATCTTGGTGAGCCACGGGATCTAGCGCCCGAGCCGCGTCCAGATCAACGGTAAATGATCCGTCACCATGCTTGGCGTCGCCCTTCGCGTAGCCCACGCCGCTAAGAACCGTGCGATAGTCTTGGTCAGAAGTCGAGTCTCTGGGCCGTCCCTCCAAAAAATAGGCGTACTCTGCGCCGCCCTCGTGAGTCACACGAAATCGCCAAGCCGCAGGTTGCAGGGCGTCCGTGTAGGGTCCCCACGTAGCCTGTTCGCCGTCGAAACTCGTGGGTTTGGTGTTCACGATGAACCAGACGGTTCCAAGGACGTCGGCCGTGATCTTGTTGACGCCGTCGCGAACCCCTCGTGTGAACACGTAGAATGTCGCATAGGGGGCGTTGGCGGGGGCCGCGCCCGCGTCACTGGTGCTGGGTGACGGTTGCGCGGCATTCGATTCGGGACCGGTGAGTCGTGTCGTCTCCGCCCTGGGCAACGCCTGACGGATGGTGTCGAGTTGCTCGTCCGGTTGCGAGGCACAGGCACCGAGTCCCGCTGCACTGATGGCAGCTACCAACGACACCCCAACAAGTTTCAATGATTTCATGCTAGTACCTCCGATGCGCCTCGCGACCAGTTGGATGCAGATTGCCTTTCTGTGCCCCCCAGCCACCGCCGCGTTCAACCGACACAAATCTTCTCGACCGAGCTCAAATAGGCAACGCGAAGGATTGACGACCCTGCCCGGAGCGTGCTTCACCCAAGGCTCCGACCGCAAACCAACCCCGATGCAATCAGCCTGCCCAAGTTTTCCGTTTCAAAACCCAGCGTTGCCGGTTCATGAACGCGTTGACGACCTGGTTTCGCGCCTTGACATCGTCGAAAAGGCCGCGCAGATGCTGCACGAATCCGCGGGCGTTTCGCGCTTAGGTATCCCCCCGTACGTCTGGTGGAACGAGGCGCTGCACGGGGTAGCGCGTGCGGGCATTGCGACCGTGTTCCCGCAGGCCATCGGGCTTTCTGCCATGTTCGACGCGGACCTGCATTTCGAGATTGCCGTTGCAATATCCGACGAGGCGCGCGCCAAGCACCACGAATTCTTGCGGCACGGCGACATCGGCATGTACAAGGGCCTCACGTTTTGGAGCCCGAACATCAACGTTTTTCGCGACCCACGCTGGGGCCGCGGTCACGAGACGTATGGCGAATGTCCGTATTTGACTGCGCGGCTCGGGGTTGCATTTTGCAAAGGGCTGCAGGGAGACGACCCAAAGTACTTCAAGACTATCGCGACGCCCAAGCATTTCGCTGTGCATAGCGGCCCCGAAGGCTTACGGCACAGATTCGATGCCATCGTTTGCCCCAAGGATCTGCGCGAGACATACCTGCCGGCGTTTCATGCCTGCATCACCGAAGCGCGCGCCTTTAGCATTATGGGCGCATACAATCGAGTCAATGGGGAGGCGTGCTGCGGCAGCCAAACCCTATTGAAGCAGATCCTGCACGACGAATGGGGCTTTGAAGGATACGTTGTCAGTGATTGCTGGGCCATCAAGGACTTCCACGAGGCGCACAAGGTAACCCGCAGCTGGGTGCAGTCGGCTGCGCTTGCGCTCAAGAATGGCTGTGACCTCAATTGCGGCTGCACCTTCGAGCATATTCCGCAAGCGCTAGAGCAGGGGCTTTTGACGGTTTCTGATGTCAACACGGCACTGAAACGCCTGTTGACGGCGCGCATGCGCCTAGGTCTCTTCGACCCACCTTCGACCGTTCCATTTTCGTCGATCCCGTACGAGGTCAACGACTGCGAGAAGCACCGCGAGCTGGCGCTGCGCGCGGCGCGTGAATCCATCGTCCTGTTGAAGAACGATGGCCTCTTGCCACTTTCCCCCGACGTGAAAAATATTGCCGTCATCGGCCCGAATGCCCACGATCCGTCGGTGCTTTTGGGCAATTACTGCGGGATGCCTTCCAAGCTGGTAACGCCGCTCGACGGGATTCGTGCCGCTCTAGCCCAATCCACCAAAGTCTGGTACGCACAGGGCTGCAAGCACACGGGGCTCGCGACGGACGGTCTTGGCCGCGCCGGCAATCTGTCCGAGGCCAAGAGCATGGCCGAGCGCGCCGATGTCGTCGCGTTGTGTTTGGGCCTGTCCGCCGAGATTGAAGGCGAAGAAGGCGACGCCACCCAGTCCGGGGCCGGCGGCGACAAGGTGGACTTGAACTTGACCGGGCTGCAGCAGCAATTGATGCAAGAGATTGTCGCGCTGGGCAAGCCAACGGTGCTCGTGGTCCTCGCGGGCAGCGCGCTAAGCATTACGTGGGCGCACGCGCACGTCAACGCGATCATCGATGCGTGGTACCCGGGCGAAGAAGGCGGGACCGCGATTGCGGACGTGCTCTTCGGCAAGGTGAGCCCGGCCGGAAGGTTGCCCATCACGTTCCCTCGCAGCATTGACGACGTGCCCCCATTCACGGACTACTCGATGAAGGGGCGAACGTATCGCTACCTCGAGAAGTCGCCGCTTTACCCGTTCGGCTACGGACTTTCGTATGCGCGCTTCGAGTACCGTGACATCGTGTGTTCCAAAGTCGAGCTTGGCGCGGGCGAGGACGTGGTCGTTTCCGCAACGGTGCACAACGTCTCCGAACGCGCCGGGGACGAGGTCGTGCAGCTCTATGTGCGGGATCTCGAAGCCAGTTGCCGCATCCCGCACCATGAGCTACGCGGCTTTCGGCGGCTGCATTTGAAGCCCGGCGAGTCGCGCGTCGTACGGTTCGAACTGTCCCCCAAAGACCTTTCGCTGATCGACGAGCAGGGCCAACGCTGGCTCGAGCCCGGCCGGTTTCGTGTCTATGTCGGCGGCAGTCAACCCGATGCAAGAAGCATCGAGTTGACGGGGCATGCACCGCTAGCGGTCGAGTTTGACGTCATCGGGGAACGGATGCGGCTTGCGTACTAGCGAACTTGAGGAATGATACCCACTGTGGTGATTGGCCCGCACCTGACCCTTTGGGCGCGCGGTGACCTAACCCTGCGCGCGGAAGTTTGTGTAGCCTTCCCAAGGCTTGCGAATTATTCGCCTGGAACTAGACTCAGCGACTGCGGCCAACCAATTGCGGGGTAACTCATGACGGCACTCACCGTAGGCAAGAAAGCACCGGCATTCGCGTTGAAGGACGCAGGCGGGCAGAATGTGAAGCTCTCGGACTTCGGCGGGCAATGGGTAGTCCTGTACTTCTATCCAAAGGACGACACGCCCGGATGCACCACGGAGGCCTGCGAGTTCACCAAGGGGCTGACTGCGTTCGACAAATTGGACGCCGTGGTCTTGGGATGCAGTCCGGATGCGCCTGAGAAGCACCAGAAGTTCATGGCGAAGTATCACTTGAAGATCAAGCTCCTCTCGGACCCAGACCACAAGGTCATGGAGAAGTACGGGGCGTGGGGTGAAAAGAACAGCTACGGAAAAGTCACCGTTGGGACGATTCGATCCACGGTGCTCATCGATCCAGAGGGCAAAGTCGCCCACCATTGGGCGAACGTGAAAGCTGCTGGCCATGCCGACGCGGTGCGCGCGAAATTGGCAGAACTTGCGGGCTAGGGAGCAAGACGCGCTACTGAATGGCGACTGCTTACGCCTCAAAAACGAGGGTATCGCACATCAAGTTCCCGTGCCGGTTGAAGGCAGGCCGCCCTGCGAAGCACCCCTGCTCACCGAACGTGGCGGCACCCACGAATGGCGCACCACGCATCTGCTGCCTGAACGACTCAGTGACCTCTGGCATTTTGGCACCGACAACGCTGACGCAACCGGCGCAGTAGATCAGAATACCTGCGGCAAGATTCTTCACTTCATCCTTGTTAAACAGCGCACGGTTCAGTGCCTGTTTGGTGCGCTCCAACAGCGCGGTGTCCGTGCCCAGCATGAGCACCAATTCGTCGCCCAACTTCATGTCGCAGAAGAACCACAGCGCGCCATCCGCCAGGACTTGATGTGGATGAGATAGCAGGTACCTCGACATGGAACCCACCTTGTTAACGACACGACCTAGCGGCTTCAGCGCTGTCTTATGCATGACGACCCCGCTGCCCAACTGGGCTTGAATGCTGCCGTGCGTCCAGTCGTTGTAGACTTTGGCAGCGGGTAAATGGTCAATTGACTGCACGATACGATCACAGGCAGAAGTGACTTTGCCCCTCGTTTTTGTGGGCGCGTACCCGCTTACGAACGACCCGAGCACGCGTCCGCTAGCTGAGAACCCTACTAAGACAAAGCCCTCGGATATGATTTGCGTGCCTGAGAACACCTTCCAGGCGCCATTCATTTCATCGTCCGCAGCGCTGCCGCCATAGACGGGTGGGGTCTCAATGGGGAACGCGTCGTCGATGCCCGAGAGGATTCGTTCCTCGAATCCCGGTGTGGCGTGCATCAAAATCGTGCTTGGCACGCACCCCAATGCCTCTTGAATCTCGAGCGCGGCGGCGCAAGCCTCTTTGCGAGCCTGGCCAGCGCCAACGGTCCGCAGCACGGGCATTGCCCGAATTGATTCGTCTTTGCCTGCAGCAAGTGCGTGCATGCCGCGAGAGAAGCCAGCGGGTGAGAGCACGCCTTGAAAGGACGTACATCCGAAAACCGGCACGCCAGGCTGCGCCGCGGCAATGGCCGCGAGGGTCTGCTCCAACGGGACGTCCACCGTGGCATAGGCAAGTATCCACGAACATTCGGAGAGTCCTTCTGTTGACGCGGTAAGATCGACGTACTGCATGGTTGCTCCTGCGATTGCTCTCACTCAATCCAACATCAATCAACGGCCCAATCAAGCCTAACGGCTGGTCCTTGCATTCGATAACGAATTGGCGATCTGCCCGGCAGTTTTGATACATTGCAACACGGAGCAGGCCCAAGGTTCGGTTGCCGCCCACCTACGCGACGGGCGCGGGTGTCCGATGGGGCGCATCGGCAAAGTGCTCGATTGATCGAGAACCGGCTAGCGTTCGCTATCCAACATTTGCATCTGACGCTCGTCGTAGCGCGTGCCAAAAATGGCTGTTTCGGGGACGGCATGTTCGATCTGCTGCAGATCCTCGCAAAACAGCGCTGCGTGGACTGCGCCCAGGGAATCTTGCAGTTGCTTTCGCGTGCGCGCGCCAATGAGCGGCACGATGTTCGTGCCCTTCGCCAAGACCCACGCAATGCATAACTGCGGGATGCTAAGCGACCGATGCTGCGCAAGCTTGCGAAGCATTTCGACGACCTCTTGATTCTTCTGTCCGTTGCCGCCGGCAAAGCGCGGCATGTAGGCGCGAAAATCGCCAACCTTGGCCGGGAGTGAGCCGCTGAGCAACCCGCGTGACAGCGCGCCGTACGCGGTCACTCCAACTCCGAGTTCAGCGAGCGTCGGAAAGATCGTGCGTTCTGGCTTGCGTGTGACAATCGCATATTCAATCTGCAAATCTGCGATGGGATGGACCGCGTGAGCGCGCCGAATCGTCTGCGGCCCGACTTCGGACAACCCGACATGCCGCACATATCCGGCCTTTACTAGATCGGCGATAGCGCCGATTGTGTCCTCAATGGGCACGGCAGGATCAAGCCTAGATGGCCGATAGATATCGATGTAGTCAACACCCAACCGAACCAGGGTATAGGCAAGCGCAGATTTGACGGAGGCAGGCCGCGCATCGAACCCAAGCCACGATCCATCGGGGCCGCGCTGCGCGCCGAATTTCACCGACAGCTGCACTTTGTCACGGCGGCCCTTCAAAGCGCGCCCAATGAGCAGCTCATTTTGGCCCATCCCGTAGAAATCGCCCGTGTCCAGAAGCGTGACCCCGTTGTCGATCGCGGCGTGAATCGTCGCAATGCTTTCGGCCTCTTCCGCAGGCCCGTAAATGCCGGACATGCCCATGCAACCTAGGCCCAACGGAAAAACGCTGGGGCCCCTCGAGCCCAACTGACGACTTGCTACAGCCTGCATGGCCAATTCGTAGATTCGTCTCGAACCAAAATCGATGGACAATCGACTCACGACGCGCGCAAGACTCAGGTGGCGCCTGACCAAGGCGGTCAACCGAATCAGTAGCCGACACACGAGTCATGTGACTCTTGCGCGGTCGTGAAATCGTGGTCAGGTTGTTACGCGTGCCTTCAGTCGTCATCTACACAACGAGGACATGTCCCCATTGCGTAAGGGCCAAAGCCCTATTCGCCCGCAAGGGCGTCAAGTTTCTCGAAGTCGATGTCTCGGCGGACGACGACAAGCGTCGTTGGTTGGCTCAAACTACGGGGCAGCGCACTGTGCCCCAGATATTCATCAACGATAATTCCGTCGGCGGCTTTGATGAAGTATGGGCACTCGAACGCAAAGGGGAACTGGATCGGTTGTTGACGTCATGACCGCTTGGGTAACCGACGCACCTATTGAATGGTCATGGCAACCGGCCAAAGTGCGAGTGCGTGCTCAGCCGACAGCAGGGGCGTCAGGCCCGTAATCCACGGGGTAATGCTACGGGGTGCAAGCCCAAGAGGGGTCCAAAGCTGCAGTCTTTGCTGTTCGAGCGCACGCGTCAACTGTTCGCCGCTCGCCTGAGCGTCGAGGCCAAGCGCAGCGAGAAACCCCTCTGAAGGGCCTTGCACCTGAACGGGAGTCCCGTAGGGTAGTCCGGCCTTCTTGCGTGCCAAATCAATCGCAACGCTGAGACCACCGAACTCGTCAACGAGTCCGCGAGCTTTGCCTTGTTCGCCGCTCCAGATACGCCCTTCGGCGATCGCTTGCACTTGCTCAGTGGTCATGTGGCGGCCGCTCGCAACCCGTTGTACGAACAGGTCGTAGACTTCGTTCATTACCAACCGAAGCCTGACGCGAGTGGCTTCGTCCCAAGCCAGGAACGGCGACAAGTAGGCGGCACGCGCCGCCGCGCCCTCACGGTCGCTGGCAGGCATTGTCACCGTATGCACGCCGTGACCCTCCAGAGCGGAGCCCACCACAATTTTGCCCCCGAGAACACCAATTGATCCCACAATGCTCGTGCGCTCTGCCACAATGGACTCTGCGGCGCACGCCAGGTAGTAGCCGCCGCTGGCTGCCATGCTGCCCACTGACGCCACCAGGGGCTTTAGGGTCCCTAATTCCCGCAGGCGGGACCATAGTAGATCGCTGGCCAGCGCGGAGCCCCCCGGCGAATCGATGCGCAGCACGACTGCCTTAACGTCAGAATCCTCAGCGATCTGCCGGATCGTCTTAGCAAGCGACTCAAAGACGATCCCCTCGCCGGAAAACAGGCCCTCGGACTTCATGGTGATGCCACCAATTGCCGGAACCACCGCAATGGTGGGCTTGCCTTGGGACGCGGCGTCACTGCCACCAATCCAGCGCAACAGTTCTGCAAGGCCGCGCTCGGCGCCGTCCGCAGCCTGACCAAAGACTACACGAGTCGTTCCCGCGTGGGCCTGTTTGCGTGCGTCGTTGCGAGCGTCCGACCAATCTCCCAACGCATCGACAATTCCCAATCCCTTGGCTTCATTGGCACCGTATGGACCATTCTCAGCATACTTCTTGGCGGGACCGCGAGCGCTTGCCATGCCGTCCAGCCAGGTGCTGCGCATCGATTGCAGCATTTCCGACAACGCCATGGCCGCTTCATCGCTCGGACTCTGCCGGGTGAACATTTCGGCAGCGCTCTTGAAGCGGCCGATCGAAAGGAAGTCAGCTTGGATTTTGAGGTCATCAAGGAGCCCCTTGATGTAATGAGACTGTGCCGCAATCCCAATCGAATCGACCGAGCCTGCCGGACTTAACCAAACCTTGTCGCATCCTTCGGTCACTAACCACAACAGCGCATTGTCGAGGATATGCGCGTGGCATACGATAGGCTTCTTAGAATCCCGAATCGCATGCAACAACGGTACGAGTTCCTCGACTTGGGACAAGTGTAGCCTGACCTCCCCGAGACTAAGGAAGAGGCCGGTCGCTTTCTTCTCATCGTGCATTCGCTGCAACGATCTGACCAAGCCGACAAAAGTGCGCGCGGCAGGCAACGGAAACCAGCCGCCTGCGTCGGTGGATTCCGGAACACCGTGGCTCAAGTCAACTTCGTAGAGCGTCCCCGAGCCGTAGCTACTGTCCTCGGTCTTGGTGACTTTTGATGACACGAGCCTCGGTCGCCCCTCGCAACCGAGGACTAGACAGACCGCGGCAAGCAGGCAAAGCAGCTGTCGATTCACGGAGACTTCCCCGGCAAATCGGTGCTATCAATTCCGGGCGTAGCAGCCGGCGCATTGGGCTCCGCTACCGTCTTTTCGGAGCGGCTCGGACTATTCGATTTGGGGCTGGTCCCTTCGTTCATTTCGCGTAGATGTTGCGCGGCGATCTTCCCATAGCTCGCGGACTCGCCCACTTGATCAACAATGCGTCGATACAGCACGGCAGCACCGGCACGATCGCCGCTCGTCCACTTAACGTCTGCCAAGGCGGACAATGCGGGAAGATACTGGCCGTTAGCGGATAGAACATGTTCGTAATA
This sequence comes from uncultured delta proteobacterium, assembly GCA_963811985.1. Classification (GTDB taxonomy): domain Bacteria; phylum Myxococcota_A; class Polyangia; order Polyangiales; family Polyangiaceae; genus FEN-1139. Next base: position 70,798 of record CAWEUH010000025.1, on the reverse strand, counting down.
AGCGATGGCATTGGCCGTGTTACCGTGGCGGCGGGCGACATCACCCAGCCCCGTCAACGCTTCCGTATCCTTTGGGCGTTCGGCGAGTACAGACCGAAACAGTTGTTCGGCGCGTGTAAGCTCACCACGACCCAGAGACTCGACCGCGCGACGCAAGCGCAGGCGGAAATCCCCTTCGGGCGCGACGTCCGCGGTGGCCTCACCGGCGTCCCGCACGGCCGAAAGCCCGCCGTCAGTTGCTTGCTCGGTGCCCGCGGGTTGGTCTGCGCGACGCACGTAGGCCTCGATTTCAGCCATTAGGGGGTGGCTGCGCGAAGCAAGTTTGAGCCGCTGGACCTCAGCGCGCGCGTTCTCCATGCGGTGACCTGCAACGCAGGCCAACACGAGCATCACCGGCGCGCGCCCCAGGCCTGAATCCTGTGCGCGCGCTTGGCCGAGCCAGTCAAATACCTCCTTGAATTGGGGGTTTTTCTGTAATAGCTCGAGGCTTGCAAGCGAGTAGGCTAGTTGTGCCGATGGGCTGCCTGCTTTGAGCGACGCTGCGGTCTCGCGCGCCTTGTCCAGATCGCCTGCTAGCCGCTGGGCGTCCAGGCGCGCCGCCGCAATGTCGGAATCCGCGGCGGCGATGTTCTCGACCGCTGCAAGCGCTTTGAGCGACTGGGCGACGTTCTCTGACAACTCCCGCTTGAGCGTGTCTAGACGGGCCACATCATTCGGATCGGCGAGGCGCACGGCGAGCCAACTCATGTCGGCGCGAACAATGTCGTAGCGCGCCGTCAGAATCTTCCAGCGTGGATCCTTGGTACCCAATGCCTGCAAAGCGAGCAGATTCTCGTGCGCAAGCGTCAAGTCACCGGCGCGCAACGCGTCGCGCGCAGCCTGCAGTTGGCGCTCGAAAGCCGCCGCACTGTTGGCGGATTCGTTCGGGCTTGATGGCGGCTGCCGATAGTGAGACCAAACGGCTACAAGTGTGACCAAGACACCCAACAAACCAACCATCAACCAGCGCCCGACATGGGCGCTCTTACGCGTTGTGGCAGCGGCTCTGCCCAGCGCCTCGATGTTTGTCACGCGCAATGGCGGCACCGTGGCAATGTTCGGCCCTGCATCGAACGCGGTGGGCGCTACGGCAACACGCGGCGATGATGGCGCTTCGATCGGCCTTGACTCAGCGTGGAAATGCAATGCGGTATCGACGGCGCTCTCAGGTGCGGGAGGTCGAACTGCGTGGTGCGGCGGCGAGGCTGCGCCATCGGAAACCATGGGTTCGATGGGATCGGAGGCCGTGCCTTCCGAAAGCAGCGTTTGGGCATTCGTGGATCGCTGCGCAGGGGGGGGCTCCGTAGAAGGCTTGTGAAACCTGGGAGGTTCTGATGCCTGTGCGGCACTCACAGCCGCGTTCACGATCGCGGCATTGCTGCCGGCGCCGGGCGTCGGACGCGTGCGGCGGGCTGGGCGCGGTGGGGCCATCGCTTTCTTGTCGGCGATTTGCGAGTCAACTTGCTGAGCCAACTTGGCGTCGGGCGTCGCAGGGCTTGGCGCTTCGCCATTGCGCAATGTTGGCGGTTCGGACGTTGTCCGAGGTCTGACCGGCGCAGACTTGTCAGACTCAACTAACGGTATTTGCGGTTCAGCATGTGGCTGGTCTTCACTCGGGGCCTTGGGCTCTGCAGGCTCGGGGAGGGCAACGGTGGACCCGAGCGCTGGGCTTCCGATTCCGAGCGCTGTCTTTCGTTGACCTATTGGATACGTCGCCTCCGCGCTTGCTTCGTCCGCTGGTAGCTTGACCGTTGAGAGCCCGACTCGAGCAACAGGCGCTCTTCCGGTCGAGGACGAAGCGTTGGCTCCGGGCGGGGGCGCTGCCGGCGGAGGTGCGACGCCGGTCAATGTGCTTTGCTGCCGGGCAGGCCCCGGGCGGGTCGGGAAGAACGGGTCGAGTTCGGCAATGGATCCAAGGGGCCTGGGTGACAGCCGGCCACGCAGCAAAGTCGCGTCGCGGCCAACCTCTCCTCGCGATATCCCCTGCTGCAGCTCGCGCAACGTCCGAAACACCAGGGTTCGGCCGTTCGAAGTCACGACGCGCCACTCGTCGGGCTCGGCGGGGATTACGTGGTTCGGGTGAACGCGAAACTGATGGCCGCATTCGGTACAGCGCACCATGGTCCCCCGCTCGGAGATGAGCGCGTCGTCAAATTCGTATTCAATGCCACAGCGGGCGCAGCGAACGTCCATGAGAGTTTGGGGGATATCGCAGCAGGACTACAGTTGCCTATTGTACGTTGGTAATGTGGGCCTCGGTGAAATTCCCGTCCATTGCTTGTCCCGGTCGAGCGGCTTGCTACGGTACGCATCGTGACGGCCGCAGCCGGCGTTCGAAGGAGAGGACCATGAAGCGCGCAGTTATAACCTGCCTTTTGACATTGGTTGCTTTGTCCATGACAGGCTGCCCCATTTACCCGAGCGACAACCTGTGCCACAGCCACTGGGACTGCGCGCCCGGGTACACGTGCGATGAGATGTCTGGAGCCTGCGTGCCGCTCGCAACGGGATGCACCAGGCCAGCTGACTGCACGGATCAGAATGAGACCTGCACGACCGAGGGCATCTGCCAAGTTGGCTCCTGCCGCCAACTTGGATGCGTAGCCGACTACACTTGTACCGTCCTGGACTCGGTTTGGACCTGCGTACATGGCACGAATTCCGTTGGAACAGGTGGTTCGAACAGCAGTGGGGGTTCAAGCAGCATTGCAGGCTCAGCGGCCACAGGAGGGCTGACCGCGGCGGGCGGGGCGTCACAATCTGCCGGCGGGTCTTCGAGTAACGGTGGCACACAGGCAATAGGAGGTTCGCTCGGCGCCGGCGGCAGTTTGGCCGCACCGGGCGGCGCGGCGGCAACGGGCGGGGCACTGGCAACCGGCGGGGCACTGGCAACCGGCGGTGCGACCACAACGGGGGGTGCGGCCGCGACAGGCGGAGCGGTGGGCACGGGTGGCTTCGCAGCTACGGGAGGCGCCGCGGGTTCCGCAACCACAGGTGGCCTTGAGGGTACAGGGGGTGCGGCGGGTGGCTCCGCAACGAGCAGCGCACTTGCTACAGGCGGAACCATAGGTACTGGCGGCTCGCCAGCAACGGGTGGCACGACCTAACGGGTTAGTCCTGAATCGCTACTTTACGACCCTTAGGTACGAAGGAAGCTCGCGTTTGCCAGCGCTGCCTGGTGCTGCCGAGGGCCTGACGCTCTTGGCCGCGCTGGGGCGAGGTTCTGGTTTTTGTGGCTCCCCTGATTCATCGAGAATTGGCGGCTCTGGGGGCGAAGCTGCCGCCTGCTCAACGGGCTTCGCTGCGGTCTTCTGCGCGACCGTCTCGGTTTGTGCCTTTGCGGCAGCCGCCGCCGGGATTGCCTGTAGTCGGCCGCGCGCCTGCTGGCGTTGCGCCTTTGCAGCCTCTTTGGCCGCTTCTTTGGAGGCCTGTTGTTTCATCTGTGCCGCCACTTCGAGAGGTACATCCTCGGGCCAGATGCGGCCGCGGCCGTCTTCTCCAACCAGTCCGAACACCGCCGGCCAAGGCACCCGACAGAAGATGGGACTGCGGTTGAAGCTCAGCGTACAACAAATGGCCTGTTCCCCGATGTCCAAATCAGGAATGGGAAGGGCCATGTTGAGGCCTACCTGCAGGACAAGTTGAGGTTGGCGCTTTAGCCACCCAGGAACAATTACGCCATCTCGCCTTGGATCGAGATGAATGAACACACTCGACTCCTGAAGCAGAGTAGTCGCGAACTCACGTTTGGCCGCAGCGCTGTCCATGCACGCCAGGTATTAGCGTCGCGCTTCGCCTTTGGCTAGCGCGTTCCGATTCGGCCCTGCACATGGCCCGTTTTTTCGCAAATAATGCGCCTCTGGCAGGATTTTCGGGGGATGTTCCTGCCTTGGCGTGTGACATTCTATGGTTATTGCGTCACTCGCAAGCCGCGGCGCGCGATTCTCCGCGGACTGGCCCCGATTTGTTTCGTTATGCGGGCGCGCAGGGTCCCGACCCTACGCGCGGCGATTTGCAAGCTCTCTCCAAGGGTTCCGAATCCACGCGCGGCGCAAATTCCTCGTGGCCCGTACCAACGACTGGCGCTCGCCGCGGAAGTGAGGCGCCCCTGGGTCTGTGCTCTGGCCGTAGTCAATCGTGATTGTCCAGCTGCTTCTTCAACATGGCGGGGTAAAAAAGCCCGACAAGAAAGCCTTGTGTCGCGTCGGTCAAGTCGCGCCAGTCGTCGATCGGCACCGCGACAATGGCAAGCGCGCCGGTCTTCATCACGACGGGTCGGTGAACGATCATCGAAACAAGGCACTCGAACGTTGGGTTGTGACCGACGAGCAGCAATTGCTCGATTGTCGGAGCAACGTTTCTGAGAACCTCAAAGTGTTGACTCAAGTCCGAGTCGTACAATTGGCGCGTTGGTTGCGCATTGATGCCCATTCCAGCGGCTCCCAGGGCAATGCCGGCGGTGTCGGCGGCGCGCCTTGCCGTCGAACAAAGCACTTGAGACGGCCGCAAGCCTCGGAAGAGCCGGCCCATCCGCATGGCGTCTTGAACTCCCTTTTCCGTCAGAGGCCGATCATGATCGGAGGTGTCTCCGAAATGCACAGCCTGGGCATGGCGCAGAACAAACAATGTCTTCATAGTCAGGTCACACTCTTTTTGTTGCATTCTCACTTGCGCGTCAAGCCTACGGACCTTGGCCGAACCGCGTCTGCTCGAATAAACTCGAAGCAATCGCGTACCGAATTCGAAACAGGGGTGCGCATCATCGAATGCCAGTGCTAAGTGGGGAGGTCGGTCGAGAGTTCATGCTCCTTTTCGAATCAGCCGTTCTGACCCTTGTCGCCTGCCTAGTTCTGCGCGGGTTCAGCCCTTGGTTTGGATCGCGACGAGTAAAGCGTGCTGGGCTAGCTCTGGCCCTAACGGTGTACGTATCTTGGTCGCTCTTGCACTATTGGCACGTGCCGCTACGGCCGTTTGTGACGATTCTGGTCGGCACTTGGGTGTCAGCCACCTTGATTTGCGTCGCAGCGGGCCTGCCGCTGCTGACAACAGCACTTGTGCGGCGGCTCCGGCGCAAGTTCCCCGGAGACGGTGAGCCACTTCGAGAACCCATCGACGAAGGTTGACGACAGATGCTGGCGGGCCTTGCGTTGCCGGCGATGGCCCTTTCGATGGGTGGCGCCGCCGCGCTCGGCAGCACGTCCGAGTTCATCGTGGTCCGGTTGGAACTTCCCATCCGCAACTGGCCCAGGGCGCTAGATGGCTTTCGCATTGGGCAGATCACCGACACACACGTGGGTGACTTCATCACGACCGATACGGTCGCACGCGCTGTTAACGTCCTCAACGGTTTGGGCGTACACCTTCAGGTGATGACCGGGGATCTTGTGGACGATCTAACGTATCTGGAGTCTGCGTTTGCTGCACTCGAACGCTGCCGCGCGCCCTATGGCATGCATGCCGTACTTGGAAACCACGAGAAGATGCACCATCGCTTGCAGCCAATGCTGTCCGCCTACGCGGCCCGACGTGACCAAGGGCTGATTCGACTATTGGTCAACGAGTGCCGCGTCATCGAGCACAACGGGGCGTCTTTGCGCATCGTGGGCGTGGACTTCCCGATGCATGAGAACGGCAGGCACCTCGGGTACCGTGAGCGGTACGCGCTGATGCAGCAATCGGCACGAAGGGCCTTTGCAGACGTGCCCACTGGCGAACCGCTTCTCTGCCTATCCCATCACCCCGAGTTCTTTCCGCTCGCTGCGGCGCGACGCGCAAGTTTGACGCTGTCGGGACACACGCACGGCGGACAAATTGCGCTCGCAGGCAGGCCCCTATTTCGCCCCTACGAATACATGCTCGGGCACTATCGTTTGGCGGATGCACACCTGTATGTGTCCGGCGGCACCGGCCATTGGCTGCCCATACGCTATGGCGTTCCGACGGAAGTGGCCGTCATCACGTTGCGATCCGCCTAACGACCACCAACGTGCCAAGTGGGATTGCTGGCAAAGGCCGCCGCGCAAGTCAATGAACAGAACCAGTACTCCGCGTCGCCGTATCGCAATCGCCCCGCGGCCGCCCGCCTGTCAACCGGAGCGTTACACACGGGATCGACGGGTGTCGCGTTGTCGCCGACCATCAGCGCGAGCGAGAAAAGCTCGATCGATTTGCGCACATTCTTGAGCGGTACCGGGCCCAGTTCCACCACGGGTATGTCTTGACGTCTTGCCGCGTCCGCAACAGAAACCGTGCAGATCACCTCGCCCGCATAGGCTTCAGCCGCGACCCGGGCCGCCAGGTTCACCGCAGCGCCAAACACGTCATAGTCGCGCTGGACGGCTTCACCGTAGTGCAGCCCCGCCCGCAACGCCGGGAACCCTGGCTGTGTACAGGTCAGCGACAGCAGGCGTTCCACGAACTCGATGCCTGCATCGGGTGTGGGTGACATCACGAACACGGCATCGCCAATGGTCTTGATCAGACGATCGCCAGGGCCGAGCGACGTCCGCGTGATATCGGCAAATCGCGTTGCGATATCCGCCGCGTCCTGATCGCCTTGAGTCTCGGTCAGTGCCGTAAATCCTGCGAGATCGGCAAAGCAAAATGTTGCATGGATTTTGTTGGTTGCTGTGGGTCCGTAGGGCAGAGTCACGCGAAGCTTGAGCATAGCGCCAAATGCTATGATCCTGCCAAGGTCCGCTCAGGTCGAAGTAGCGAAATGTCGGATATGCAGGGCATCTCCTGCGACGAAAGTCGAGTTTGGCGCTCCGGCATTTTCGCCGCGCGACGTGTCCACGTTCTGTGCTATTGACCCGCCCGAGCGGAAAGGCGCACAGGTCGTGAAGTCAGGCAGCCGTCTGGAAGAGGTCTTGGACAATGGCCAATTTGCCGTAACCGCCGAAGCGGCCCCCCCCAAAGGTAATCTCCCCGATGTCATGCGTCGCAAGGGAGAACTTCTCAAGTCGTATTGCGATGCGCTCAATGTGACGGACAACCAGGCTGCGGTAGTGCGCATGTCGAGCTTGGCGGGTTGCGTTCTACTCAAGCAGGTCGGGGCAGAGCCCGTGCTGCAGATGGTGTCGCGCGACAGAAATCGCTTGGCGCTCCAAGGGGACATTCTGGGGGCTGCTGCGCTTGGAATCCAAAACGTCCTTTGCCTGGCTGGTGACCATCAGCACCTGGGGAACCACCCGGCGGGCGCAGGTGTCTACGACATTGACGCGGTTCAAATGATTCAAGCATTCAAGACCCTACGCGATGAGCGGCGCGTCATGAGCGGCGATCAGATTTCTGGGCAAGTGCCGCTCTACATCGGGGCCGTGGCCAACCCATTTGCCGAACCGTCAGAACTCCACATGCTCACCTTGTCGAAGAAGATTCGGGTTGGCGCTGATTTCATTCAGACGCAAGCCGTCTTCGACGTACCGCGGTTTTCCGCTTGGATGGACAAGGTCAGAGAGCAGGGGCTGCACGAGAAAGCGCATTTTCTGCGAGCGTCCTACCCATCAAATCGGTCGAGATGGCGCGGCGGATGCGCAGCAGTATCCCAGGGATGCGACTTCCCGACGCGATAATGGAACCGATCGAACATGCCACTGATGTGAAGGAAACGGGGCTAAGGATTTGCGTCCAACTCATCGAGCAGCTCAAGCGCGTTCCGGGCGTACACGGCATTCACATCATGGCTGTGGCTTGGGAAGACGCAGTCCCCGACATCGTGAAAGCGGCTGGCCTTTCGCCGCGGCCAGCGCGCCCGAGTTAGTTCCCGCGCGTCTTGTCCCGCTTTGGGGCGTCGTACAGCGTCGGCCTTGTCGAAGGGCCGCTGCCTGCAGGCTTCCATCGCACACCCGTCGGCTGCATCGCCTGCGCAAGAGCATAAAGCGTCGTGGTTTCGTAGCCGCCGGTGGGGGGATGATCGGTTCCGGTGCGGTGCAGGTAGCTCGGGTGACTCGAACCGCGGTCGAGTTCCACGACGTCGCGGCAGCCTGCGCGCAAGAGCACCCTGGCCAAGGGGATGCTGTTGTCGGAGCGTGCGCGGCCAATCAATGTGCGCCCTTCGTGGGTCACGCAGAGTGCCGCTCGTTGACGCAGCGTGCCCTGCGAGCGGCCTTCGCTGGTCAGCTCGCCGTCGCGCGCGAGAAGCGGTAATTGCACAGCCTCCTCGTCTGCGTTGAGCTGACCGGGCGCTGTCTGGTAAACGGCAATCGAATGCGGCGGCGATACGACCAGTGTTGCCACCTGGTTCTTGAAGGGGATTGAAGGCCTGCCATCGAATGCAAGCCCGTAGCGCGTCACCGATGTCGTGTGCCCCAAGCCGAGCGCGAGCAACATTCTGTGGCTGGGTTCTTCCTCGAGATCGGTCTTCATCAACGGCGCGCCCAGATCGCGCGGCTCGAGCGTTCCGGCGCGCACGGCCCACTCGACGCGGCCCTTTTCCACACTCAGAAGTTCGACACTGGCCCCTGAAACATCGACCTTGGCCGAGAATATCGCGGGCCACCAATTGGGTTGCGGCTGCGTGCCGCCGTCGGAAGCCCAATGAGCCTCGCTATTGTCTTGCGGAATCGGCTCGCGCAACAGCACATAGAAGAAATCCTTCGGAGACCACCTGACGTAGCGCTCGGGGGGCACCGACATCTTGTTGACCGCCCGCTTGACGGAAAAATCGCGCTTCTTGAAGTCGTTGACGCGGGTGAAGATAAAGCCGCAGTGCCCCGGATTCATGTCGAGGTGCAGTGCATAGCTGCAGCCGGCTTGTCGCAGTGCTTCCCCCAATATCTTGGCGTCGGTCTCTTCCGCCCACGCGTAGTAGATGTGCCCCGCCGCAGTGACGCACACGGCCGTGCGTTCCGTCATGACGCTGGTACCCTGAAGTTGCCAGCCCCAGACTACTCGTCCTGTCGGGTTGACCTGTCCGTCCTCGACGAGCGGGTCTAGATTTTGTCGAAACGACACGATATCTTCGGGAATCGTCGGTGAGCGCGGCCAGCTGCCGAACGCTACCTCGTGCGCGCTCGTGATGGCGATGGTCGCAGCGCCCGCAATTGGCGGCAAGAGCACGCGCTTGGAGACCATCATGCCGTATTTGCCGTGCTCGGACTTGAAGGCGCCGTTGAACGTGCCTACGACGCGGCTTAGGATCGATGGATCGTCGGGAAGACGGCCCTCGCCCGCGGGCCCCGTCAACGGCTCCGGATCTTCGAAGCCCGCCTGCATGCCGAGCGTCAACTGCCGCATATCCATCGCGATGAACCAGGTCTTGGCGTAGGGCCGTTTGGGATCAGCACGCGTGAACGTCTTGTAGAAGTAAGCGGGCGCGGCACCCGTGTTCGGCGTGACCATGGCTCGCGACGGCCGCAGGAACGCTTCGGTCACGGCGACCCATTCGCCTTCACCAGGTTCGGCCTGTTTCCAAAGCGTCGGGATGGGCGCGGGCGGCCAATTCTCTTCGAACACGCGCACCTTGGTCGCGGCCGGTGCCGCCGCCTTCGGCGCGATGGATGGCGCGGGCGTTGACGACACGGCTGTAGGCTCGCGCAACGCGTTTACGTCCGAGCTTGGCGTGAAGCTGTAAGCCAATCGCTTGAGTACGTCTTTGGCGCCGAATACTTGATTCTCGAGCCATGCAATGGCCTCGGGCCCGACTTCTTCGCGTGTCGTATCAACAGACCACAGAACAAAGGGTTTGCCCGGGTGGCGATTGGGAACCACCTTGACGCCGTACGGCTGTGAACCGTCCGCCGCTCGCAATGTGCGATTCACGAGGTCGTACTTGAGGTCACGCTCGGCCTCATGAAAACTCACGTTCAGATGGGTCGCGTCAAGTTCGAGGTTTGCGCCCGTGGACGGCACGTTGAACACGAGATCCGTGCGCCCGAGGCCCGCCCCGCTGCCGGTCATTTGCAGATTGGTGAGCCTGAGCAAGAATTTTCGAATGCCGTGCCCGACACGTCCTCGTCGCGCACTCCCGCAAGATCGAGCACGGTGATACCCTGAATCTTGCCGAAAGCAACCGTGGCGAACACAGCGTGGTCGCCGAACACTTGAAGACCTGCGTCGTCGCCAAGCGGCGTGCGCGTCAGATTCCTAACGCTAACGATCGAGATCGGTTGCCCGCCGTAGCCCAGGCGCACCTTGGCGCGGTACAGATCGCGCGGCTGGCCTTTTTGCGGCGCGGCAAGGAACAGCACGCGTCGCCCAAAGAGTGCCTCGGTCACGAAGTCGCGCTGCGGCTCCCAGCCGATATCATCCGCAGACACAGACTCGTCGATGGCCGCCCCGAGCCACTCGGCGAGGCCCTCGGGGCTGAGTGTGGCGGGCTTGCGGGACATGCAAGAAGCCGCTAGGCCCAGCGCAAGACACAGGGCCATCCAGAGCCGGCGACTGCGCCAGTAGCTGGAGATTTTGTGGCGATCCCACACGGACCGGGGCATTAGCCGGCCCTTGTCTTTCGCGCAAGAGGCAAGCGAAGCCGTCTCGCAATGCCCCCCAGCCGGCCTGGCTGGCGGTTCGTCGAACCCGCTCGATCACGTCGATGCGTTCAAAGTGCATGGGTGTTGGCGGGGCAAAATTCGGATAAAAATCGGCACGGCCTTCGATGTCTAGACGAGTCCTGGTCCTAGTGCTGCCAGTTGGCTTGCTGATGCTTGTGTGCCTGCGCAGCTGGGTGTTTCTGAGGTTCACTCACTCCCACTTCGATTCCGACCAAGCGGTGTTCGGTTTGATGAGCAGGGACCTGATCGCTGGCCGTGCATTGCCCGCGTTCTACTATGGTCAACGCTACCTGTTGGCAGTCAGCGTGTGGCTGAGCGCGCCGCTGATCGCGGCGTTCGGCTCCAGCGTGTTCGTTCTCAAACTGCCGATGCTCCTAATGAACCTTGCCGCCGTGCTGATGCTGTGGCGAGGGCTGACGAAAGAGGGCACAGGTCACTTTGGAGCCGCCCTTGCGATTTTGCCATTTGCCCTTCCAGGGGTGCTCACGAGTAGTCGCCTGGTCGAGCACGCGGGAGGGAACATCGAACCCTTCGTGTTCATCCTGGGAGCGTACTTCTTGAGTAGCCGTCCGATCTGGCTCGGGATCCTGCTCGGTGTAGCGTACGTGAATCGCGAGTTCTCGCTGTTGGCGCTGATTGCGCTGGTGCTCACGGATATAGCGTGTGGCAGACTTCGCGCGCGCTATAAGCAGCGACTCCTGACTGTCATGTGCTTGGGTTTGGTGGCCTATGGCTTGCGGACGTTGGGCGCCCATTCACCTTCTTATTTCGGACCTGATGCTGACTCCCAAACCGCGCACCCAAGCTGGGAGAACGTCAAGGGCTTCTTCGAGCAGCAACTCCCATCGCTACTTTCGACGGCTCCGCGAACCCTCCATGACTTCAACATTACGAGTTCGTTAGTCGTTGGTCATGCTCCGGTCTATTGGGCTCTTGCCGTCTGGGCGCTGCTGGCCTTCGTTTGGTTGACGGTGATACGGCCCGTAACGCGCGCCGAGATCAGTGGGTTCTCGGCCTACCTGTCGTTGGTTGGTTCAGGTCAAGCTGCGGCATTCATATCGCTAACGCCATACCCTTTCGCCCCCATGCAGGTACGCCATGTGCTGTTGGTGTTGCTGGCAGTTGTAGGACTAGTGGCTCTCGCTTGGCGCAGGCCCGCATTGCGGGCGTTGACGATTGGCCTCGTGTTAGTGTTGACCGGTTGCAACCTCGTCGATCACGTCAAGTTGCTGCGAGAATACGCGATTGGCCCTCCACGCAACGATCTCGACCTGTTGCCAAAGGAGTTGCTCGCACGCAACATACGCTATGGTCGCGCCGACTATTGGACTGCATACGACATTGCCTGGCAGACCGAGGAGCGTGTCATCCTTGCGCCGGAACGTGGTCAAACGGTTCGCCTGTTGCGGTATGAGCGACTCATCCGACGACACGCGCGACACGCCTTCAACGTTAGCGATAGACCGTGCGCGGGCGGTGAACACGTTTTGCGTTGGTACCTCTGCCCGCCGCCAACGCCGTGAATCATAGGATGATGACGTTTTGAACCTTCTTGCTGCCTAGTCAACAGGCGTAACAATCTCAATTGACGGCCACTGTTCGGGGGCGCTCCAGTGAGTATCGCTAAGCAGCAGAAGGTAATCTGGCTTCGGATCGCTGCGTATGAGGGCGACGCGCCACTTTTGACTTGGGATCTGGCGCGCCAATCCAAGTGTCGGTCCGCAACGGTGAGCGAGTCCATAGACAACAGATGGAACCCCTTGCTCGTGGCGAAGCCAGTTGGCGCGAAACACAACTGGCCACGTTGACCAATAGCCGCCGACGACATGGGTCGCGTGCGCTTCGTTGACCTCGCGCGCGAGCTGGCCCCACTTCTTGTCAAAGGCCGCTTCGATGCGGCCAGGACCGGGCAGGCCGTACGCGTACACGATTGCGACCCAAACGACGATAGGAGCGGCAAGACTGAACCAACGCTTGGGCTTTTCCCCGAGCTCCGGTAGCGGCAAACAGGCCCATTGCATCAGCGCGCAATTGGCCATGACCAGAGACGGCAATGCGTATCGTAATGGGTAACCATTGAACCGAACCCATCTGAACGTTCCCATTACCAAGAAACTATATACGGCGCCGCACATAAGCGCGAAGCCCGCAGACAATTGTGCTCGTGACCGCGCCCGTATCGCTGGACGAAGTGACGAAAGAAGGCCGCCAACGGCCAGAACCGCACACACACTTTCCCAATGATGAGGTCGCAGATGCCGCCAGCAAGTATGTGCCCAACGACGCCAGCTTCGCAGCCAAACCGTGATAGGTAGGAGGGTATCATTGGCGTGCTGCGCGCCGAAATGGCGACCGAGCTGATGCGCCACCAGGGCTCCAACGACGAATCCCGCAAGCGGAATCGAGAATGGGAGAGCCGTCTTGTACCAAGGTGTCTTGGGCGATCCAGCGAGGTCCGCGATCAGTCGCGCAATGACCAAAGGCACCAATGGAATCATCACGGCCAGGTTGATCCACTCCGCAATTGCCAGCAGCGCTAGCACTATGGGCACGAACAACCGGGATCGGGAACTGCGACAGCGCCACAACTCGAGGCCGACGAGTGCCATTGCCAGCGAGGCAGAGTAAGGCTGCGCCGGTCCGAATACGTCGAACTTCTCATTGTCGGCCGCAAACGCGACGAATGTCGCAAGCGCCAATGCCGCTTGAACAATCCAATCACGACCGCGCGGCAGCAGATACCGGGCAAGCAGGCCGAACACCATGAATGCGAGCAGTGAGTCGATGGTATTCTGAACGATTAGATTGGCAGGTGGACTCTTGATCGGTAAAGCGAGCAACGGTACTGCCATCCCGAACCGATCTTGCTGCCAGAAGAATGGAGTCCAGCGATAGAGGCTTGTGAGCAACGGCACGATGGCGTCAGCGTGTTCGCTCTCGTGGTACCGTGTGAAGTTCAGGGCAAATGCTGTTAGCAGGGAGAACAATGCCAATGCCAACGCAACGAAATGCGATTGTCGCACCCGAACCACCATTTGCGGATTGTCTAGGGAGTAATGCGCCGAGCTCAAGCAAAAAATGTCGCAATCGGGCAATGGCCACGGGGCACGCTTGACAAGAGCGCTGTTCGGCCGAGCTTCTCTGCCTGTTCGTGATGCCTGGCGGGCATCGCCGGCTCTGGTCAACGCACGCTTTTGTGGTAACGGGCAATGGCTGCCTGCTGAGGAACGATGACGGCAACGCCGCGATTTCGGAACGAAATACCCTTGCCCCTCAAGACTGGTCAGGCAAATGCAAGGCAAGGATGTGTTCTGTGAAGAAGCGCGTGACGTGGGTCGCAGTTGTTGCGCTCGCGGGCTTGCTCGTCTACGCCGCGCGCATCTTCGCTATTTTTGGGCGCAGGTTTACCGACGACGACCAGACGGTCTTTTGGTTTGCAGCGCGCGAGTTTCTGCACCTTCACGTACGTGAGCCCTGCTTTTATGGGCAAGCCTACAACACGCTGATTGCGAGCGTTCCGGCTGCGGTGTTGATCGGCCTTGGTATGCCCGAATGGGTTGCAGTCCCGATGATTGCGCTAACGGCGGGGCTGATCCCTTGGCTGCTTTTGGCCCATCTGTCTTGGAAGGCGGGCAAGCGCTGGTGGGCTTCTGTTCTGCTCGCTATCCCATTGCTATTGCCGCCGGCCTACTTCATGGTGCTATGCCTGGCGAGCTACAACGAGGGCTTGCTGCTGGTGATAGTCGCCTATTGGCTTGGCGATCGCACGGGCTGCATGAGCCGCTTCGGGGCGGCGCTGCTGCTGGTTCTCGGCGTCATCGTTACTCCCAATTCCTTACTCGTTGCGGGTCCCATCGCAGTGGTGCTGGCTCAACGCTGGTGGCAGGAAAAGCGCGGCGTCATTCCCGTCACTGCCGGAGTCCTGGCAGGCCTTGGCTACAAGCTCGGTATCAATGCGTTCTACGCATCGCACCCCGCCTACAGATTTCATCCGGATTGGCAACTCAGATTTGCATGGTCAGATTTCTTAGACGGACTTTCTCACCTTTCGCGTCATTGGGGCGATCTTTCGCCTTTGCCTGCCTTGCCCTGGCTGAACGCTGCCGTCGTCTTCGGCGTTGCGGTGACACTCGTTGTGTCGCGTCGCTGGTTGTTGGCTGCCGCGCTGCTCAGCGTGTTGGTGGTGGCATTCGGCTCGCTCGGTATCAACAAGGTGCACGACGGTTCGGATTCAGTGTTCTTCTCCTACACGCGAATGTACCTGGGGCTTCCGTTGCTGTCGGCGCTGGCCCTCTTGCTTGCCAGCGAAAGCTTGCCGCAGCAGCTAAGCAGGGCAGCAACCATCGGGATACTTGTGTTGTTGGGCGCTGGCGCACTTTACCGTCAGGCAACGCTCGAGTCAGAGGTTGAGCGGACCCTCGCGCGTCCCGTCAGGGCTATGAGTCCGGTCGCCTCAAAACAACTTGTGGCAGAATGCCGCCAACTGGATCGCCTGGCACGGCGCGAGGGCGTCAAGTGGATCTTCGACATCGCCAACAACCGCCGATCTTATGGCTGCAGTGCGCTGAGCTACGGTCGCCTGAATTTCCTCTTCCTGCTCTATGAGCGTCGGACTTGGCTGCTGCAAGAAGCAAGTCGCGACCCGGTGACAAAAGTGATGCTAACCGAGGCGGCACCCGGATTCTGCGCCCGTATCGATCGCTCGCTTGCTTGCAAAGAGGTGCAGCGTAATCTCCAAGCCGTCGTAGTTTCTGCCGCAACTGCCCGGCCCGCCTTGGACTTTGCCCGAAGCGTTGGGCTAGTCGTGCGGCCTTTCTGAGAGGGTGTTCCACAGACTGCTGCGCGACCCGATTCGTCGGTCGTCGGTGCTCAACAGTGCGTTTCCGTGCCGTCACGACATCAATGAACCTCTTGTCGTGTTGCGTGGCGCTCTGGAGCCCGGCGTTTCGCCCACCAGCGGGCCTAAATGCCGAGGCCCGGGCGAGTGCACTTGTGAAAGCCCGCACGGACTGATACGCCGACGCTTACGTGGCTAAGAGCAACCTCACCGTCCGATTGCTGACAAGTGCCGTGGCGGTGCCGCTCTTGCTTTGCTTGCTCTATCGCGGCCCAATTATTGGCTGGGCGCTGCTCATTTTCGTTGCCACTGTGGCGGCCGCACAAGAACTGTACGCAATGGCCGCGCCCGGTCATCGCGTCGCGCAGGTGGCTGGAGTCGTGTTGACGGGCGTTGTGTCGGCCACCGTCTATTTTGCCACGCGCGACGCGCGCGCCCTTCTCACGCTTGGCATCGCCGTGCCCCTGGTTGGATTCATGGTGCCGCTTTGGCACGTCAAAGACATCGCCGGCTCGGGTCTTCGACTGATGACGCTCGTTGCGGGGCCGTGGTACATCGGCGCGCTGCTTACAACGACGTCACTGCTGCGCCGCGACTTCGGCGCCGGTTGGGTGCTGCTCGTGCTCAGCATCGCCTGGCTCGCGGACACGGGCGGGTACTTCGTGGGCCGCAAATTGGGCGGCGCCAAACTCTACCCCGCCGTGAGCCCCAACAAAACCTGGGCAGGCCTCTACGGGGCGCTCGCTGGCGGCACGCTCGCAGGAGCCGCGGCGTCGCTTTGGTATTTGCCGAGTTTGCCCTTGGGACATGGCCTGTTGCTGGGACTTCTTGGGGGTGCCATCGGGCAATTGGGTGATTTGGTCGAGAGCCTACTGAAAAGGTCGGTTGGCGCCAAGGACTCCGGCTTCATCATTCCAGGTCATGGCGGCATCTTGGATCGGATCGACGCAGTACTCTTCGTCGCGCCAACGACGTATTTGTATGCGATCTGGTTCGCGAGTCCCGCACGCTAGGTTGAAGTACGCAGGCAACCTGAACAACGCGCCGCGAGTGGGGCCGGGGCCCCGCTCGCCCACGTGACAAAGCAAATTCGGGCTTGGATACGAGCCACAACTTATTGAATCGCCGGCTACCCAACCCCAAGGACAGTCACAAAACCAGAATCTCGCCGGGGCCCCGCTCGCCCACGTGACAAAGCAAATTCGGGCTTGGATACGAGCCACAACTTATTGAATCGCCGGCTACCCAACCCCAAGGACAGTCACAAAACCAGAATCTCGCCGGGGCCCCGAGCGCCCCGTGATAAAGCAAATTCAGGCGTGAATATGCGCGCCAACCTTGCGGAATCTCCGATTGCCCAACCCAAGGACCGTCACAAAAACAAGATACTTAGTCGAGCACTCTTGCGTGCAACTTCATGTTTGCCGACAGATAATCCTTGCGCAAAAAGCAGGCAATCTTACGAGCAAGCTCTAGACCGGATTCTGTCTTGCAAATGTAGCCGTCCGCATTGCACTCAAGCGCCTTCTGTTTGAGCGTCTCCTCGTCAATCGCCGAATAGAGAACAATGCATGCGTCGGCCATGACCGGGCAGTGGCCAAAAAGCGCTACGAATGCATCGCCTGTCAGAAACGGCATATTGACGTCGATCAAGATCAAGTCCGGCTTGAAGTGAGTCACCTCGGTGAAGCAACCGCGGCCGCCGTCGTGCACGGCCACGGTGTATCCCTGCCGTTCGAGCATTCTCTTCACGCAGGCGAGCACACATTCGTCATCATCAATGACCATGATTTTCTGCTTTTCACCGCTGGACATGCTCACCACGGCCGGGGTCGAAGGGCAATCTGCTCGAGGCCAATATCCGTACTTACGGCCCAATTCCATTTGGAATAAGGGCCGTTCCAACCGCGGAGACCCGAAAAGTCCTGCCAAGATTGGCAAAAATCCAGAGACTATCGAACCAAGTCGTCCGGCCGCGAGAGCATCACTTCGACAATTTCCGGAACCTTGTCGGGTTCGACGCCGCGCCAGTAAACAGTCCAATTCCCACGGCGCACCATCCCGTCGCATTGCCAAGCGTACCATGAGCAAATCGGATTCTTCGAGCGCGCGCGCCAGATGACGGCGGGCTGATCGCGGATCATCGCTTGCCAGATGTCGCGACCCATGCCCTCACCTTGTGCCACGGGATCGACGACGAATTTGCTCAAGATGGCTGCGATGGGACTGGGTTCCATCAAGGCGGCACCGTGGTATTCGGGCGCGATATACGCAGCCAGCAGCGGGCGCGAGAAGATGTCGGGCCTGAGTGTTCGACCAAAACTCGATTCAATCAACCGGCGCAGGCGATCGCGATCGAGTTCGGCATAGGTCTGAGCTCGTATGATCGACGTACCGCGACGCACGACGGTACCGGCGCCTTTGACGGTGAACAACTCTTTTAGCAGGTCAAACGGACCCGTGACGTTGAACACGAGCGATTGACTGGACGCGCGCTCGAATACGGCTTGAATGCCCGTCAAGAGCGCCATGTCCTCGGCGGCTAACAACTGGCTTTGCTGCAACAATTCGAATTCGGCGACCAAGTTGATGACCGAGATCCCGTTTCGACCCATCAATAGTGGGTACTGAGGTGCAAGCTCGGCATCTCTATCCACAGTGGCTCCCAGCGCGCCATGCTGACGGACGACGACCACTTTTCGAGATTCTAGAGCCGCTGCAAGCTCTCCGAGCGCGTGATACCGGTTGACAAGGGCCCCAGATTCCTCTTCGAGCGTGAGAATTGGAATAATCCCCGCGCGCAGATCGGAACGCACCAGGTCAACGATTCCATTGGCGCCGACCGGGTAGACATTGCCTTCAAGCCTGACCGAGCCGAGGCGGCGCGTGAAACGATCGGCCGCGGCACGAGCCCGCGACGGATTGAACAACCCAATGACGACAGGTGCCACGAGCCCCAAGTCAGCAAGAAAGCGCAGTTGCTCCGCGATGGACGCCCCCTGCGCCGCGATTGGTCCCGTTTCGACCGCAATGATCGCAAAGCTCTCGGCGGGGACTTCGCGAAACAGGCGCAGGTAGAGTTCGGCTTCAGAACGCCGGCCGACGCTGTCTAGAAACGTCAAGACGGCCTCGGCTGTCGCGGGCAAGACGGGCGGCGGAATGGCGGAGTCGCTCAAAGTGGGCTCGCATTAGCACGGATTGTCCAGGCGAACGAGTTTGTTCACGGGCGTGGTAAGTGCGCATGACTCGGATTCGGATTCTGATGCAGATTCGGATGCTGAAGCGGACTCTGCTGCGGAAGCGGACCCTGATGCCGACTCGGATTTTGACACGGAAACGGATTCTGTTGCTGAGTCGGATTCAGATTCGGACTCGGACTCTGATGCGGACTCGGATTCAGATTCAGATTCTGGTGCGGATGCTGAAGCAGATTCTGCCGCGGACGCTGACTCTGCTGCCGAAGCGGGCGCTGATTCTGCTGCGGATTCGGATTCTGCCGCCGAAGCGGATGCTGCTGCCGACGTGACCGGCGGTAAAAATACCGACCGCCAGGCAGAGCAACCCTGACTCTGCCTGGCGGGTTTTGGCAATGTGCATATCATAGAAAGGAATAAATCAATGACTGACCAACTAAGCTAAGAAGTCTAAGTCCTACGTGTGTTCCGTCACCTCCGCGACTTGACCTGCATAGGCCACCATGCGGTTTTGTTGCTTGCACGCATTACGTCGGTCCGCCCCGTTTCCCAGTTGTCCGTTTTGTGAAGACGGCATGTCGATTTTTTTCATCCGCCTATGTCTTGGGACCCACGGAACCCCCACTGGCCGCCAAAAACTCCCGTCGGGATGTCCCAGATGACCATACGTGTGGGTAGTGGCTGGATTTGAAATGGCACCCGCTTTCGGCTCGGTTCGTGGCTACCCTTCAACCCGTGACAGTCTTACGAGAACGTCAGGTCTGGAAGCGCGAACGGAAGCCACGGCAGCGTGAAACCCTAGACCGGTTGACGCCCGAGGAGGCCGCGAACGTGGCCGCTGCGGTCAAGGTGCTGTGTATTCGACTGGGCACCTTGGCCAACGTCGCCAAAGCCATGCGGGCTCATCCCAAGACGGTTCAACGGGCAGTGAGCGGTCGGTCTCAGCCGAGCGCCGGGATGGCCATCAAAGCCGCCAAGCTCGCCGGAGTGCCCGTGGACGACGTGCTTTCAGGGAAGTTTCCGGCCGAAGGGTCGTGTCCGTATTGCGGTTGACGTGGATAGAGTTTACTTGACCTGTACTTCCTAATTTGCTACCTCACTTGTAGGTCGTAAATTAGGAAGTACCAATGCAAATGCCCCACGAAATCTTGGAAACCAGAATATTTGAAGGATTACAGGCCGAGCAGCAGCTAAGAGAGATTGGGCTTGACCTTCCCGGCATTATGACCGTGGTACTCAAAGGCGAATATGCCAGGGCTGAGGTTACCTCAAACGATCCGCTCACCTTTGAAGGTCTGCAGCCCTACGGATATCGAGTAAGGGGGCTTCGTGACACCTATTGTCCTCCCTGGACGCTGGATCGAATTAACGGTCTTGAGGCAATCAGGTCCGCATGCGGCAGAAGAGTTGTAATTACACGCGGCGGAGACAAAGGGGTCGGCATACGCAGCGCATTCCCGCACCCAAAGCGCAACGTCGGCGAAGCCGCCACGGAAGCGCTTAGTATAAATGCGAACCTATTCCTTGATCCGAACTGGCTAAATGTAGAACAGAAAGCTCCTTCGGAATGTGAAACCTGGATGCTCCTTGTCTATCGAGAAAGAGACGTGGTTCGATCGGAATTGTCCCTGCCGTATGAAGCCAAGAATGGGCGAATTTTGGCATGGATCGACAGAATAATATTGACTCAATTGGATCTAACGGACCCCACCGCAAGCAAGAAGGGTGACGACATGGAACCCATTATAGTTGAGGTTCCTGTCGCGCGTAAGCAATGACCGCGCCTAGCTCAAGAACGTTTACGCCAAGTCGCCTGGTGCTCGCTCGCGAGAGGCGAGGAATGACGCAAACCAAGTTAAGTGAACTGGTTGGTGTGTCAGTGAGAACTATTAATGATCACGAAACGGGCAGAGCGAAGGGGAATCCTTCGGAAGAAACACTAAAGTCAATTTCTCAGGCACTGGGTTTCCCTGTTTCTTTTTTTGAGCAGCCACCGGCTGACACCCTGAGCGCCAGCGCCGCGAGCTTTCGAGCATTAACAAAAGCAAGCGCATCATTGCGACTTAGTGCGATAGCGTCGGGAACAATCGCGATGGAGATGCACCGCGTACTTTCAGATAAGTTCAACTTGCCAACTCCTGATCTGTCAGACATGCGGGATGTGTCACCGGAACGCGCCGCCGATAAGATTAGACACGAGTGGGGAATCGGCCAAAGACCAATTGGTAATGTGATTCATTTGCTTGAGCTTCACGGGGTCCGTGTCTTTTCTCTGTCGGAAGACTGTGACTCGATTGACGCTTTCTCTCTATGGCGCAACGGGGTCCCGTTTGTTTTCCTAAACTCTAGGAAGACAGCGGAACGAAGTATTTTTGACACTGCCCATGAACTCGGGCACCTACTTCTGCATCGACATGGGGAACCAACTGGGCGCAAGGCTGAAATTGAAGCGGACAATTTCGCTGCAAATTTTTTGCTTCCTGAGCAGGCCATTCGAGCGGCAGCGCCGCGACTGGCCACGATCGGAACGATTGCATTAATGAAGAGAACTTGGCGAGCATCGGTAGCGGCGATAGGCTTCCGTCTCCATGAACTGGGACTAATGACCGATTGGCATTATCGTCAATTCAACATAGAATTATCACATCGTGGGCGCAAAAATGAGCCGGAGCCGTTGCCGCGTGAAACATCGGCTATTCTCAGAAAGATTTTCGACATGCTTTCGGAGAATGGGCGAGGAATTCGGGACATAGCTTCGGAACTCCATGTCCCAATGGCTGAGATTCGCGCGTTGACTTTTGGTCTGCGCGCGATCGAAGGAGAGGGCGACAGGGGACCCGATCGAATCCGTGTGCTGCGACTCGTTCAATAGAAAACTGTGTTCAACAAAAACCAAACGGCCGATGCTCCAAACACCAGCCGTCTAGCTTACTGCGGCGAGACCGCAGCGTGCTCCATCACAGAACACGCTAAGGTTACTCGGCCCGTCGCGGTCTGTCAACCCAGTGGCCGAAGACCGCGAGGAAGTGCCGTATGCGCGAGAATCAAAAAAGCCTGATGCGAGGTATCCCGCTGATTTCTTACTGACCGCACCGGGCTGGTTTTCTGCAAAGGAATCGGCCCGGTGTTTTAATTGACGTCATACAACAATTGCCATTGACAGTTCCAGGTTGTTGTCATACATTAATTACATGTCAAACAACCTCTCACGTGACAAGCAGATCGCAGTAGTCAACGCCCTAGTCGAGGGTTGCTCGATTCGCTCAACCGAGCGCATGACAGGCGTCAATCGCGAGACCGTCGGGACCTTGCTCGTTCGCGTTGGGAATGGTTGCGCAGAACTTATGAACGAGACGATGCGCGATCTGGACTGCGACCGTCTTGAGATTGACGAGCTATGGGCGTTCGTTGGTAAGAAGCAGCGCCACGT
The DNA here is from genome assembly GCA_963811985.1 of uncultured delta proteobacterium. GTDB lineage: Bacteria > Myxococcota_A > Polyangia > Polyangiales > Polyangiaceae > FEN-1139. Next base: position 48,805 of record CAWEUH010000025.1, on the reverse strand, counting down.
AACAGAGGAAGACGACGCTTCGCGCGTTGGCGACACGTGGACGTTCGTCGCTATCGACGGCGATACGAAGCTGATTCCGTCCTTCCTGGTTGGCAAGCGCGACGCAGTTTGCACGAACGTGTTTATTGACGACGTCGCGCGCAGAATGAAGAATCGAGTACAGGTAACGACCGATGGGCTGCGTACTTATGTTGACGCAATTCGAAGCGCATTCGCTGAGACTGGTGTTGACTATGCGCAGCTCCGCAAAACGTACGAGGCAGAAGCAACGGGGCCGGGACGCTACTCCCCCCCAAAGGTTACCGGGACGGACAAGATCCCAGTATTCGGATCGCCAGTGGCCGAACTAGTTTCGACGTCGTTCGTGGAGCGTCAGAACTTGACAGTACGCATGGGCGTCCGCCGCTACACGCGATTGACCAATGCATTCTCAAAGAAGCTTGAGAATCACATCGCGGCGACCTCGCTGCACTTCGCTCATTACAACTTCGTGCGCCGTCACCAGACGCTCAGGGTAACCCCGTGCATGGCAGCGGGGCTCACCCAGACGATGTGGAGCACCGGTGAACTACTGGAAGCGGTCCTGGATGGGGTGCGGTCATGAGCCGCCCCGTCGGGCGTCCTCCGGTGCCTAAGAAGCTGGCCAAGGGGAAGCTACTATCTGTCCGGTTTTCGGAGTCCGAGAGACGCAGGCTTGAGTCCGCAGCAAAGAGAGCCGAAATATCCCTTTCCGAATGGGCGCGACAAATACTTCTCGGGGCAGCTCACGGATAGAAATTGGCTAGTAATTGCGCTAGGTAGCGGAAAATTGCGCTGGACGTCTGACCAGCAACCTGAGCCAGGAGCGTCCTAAAGTAGCGCGAGTTGACCGCAATGTGGTAAATTTTGCGTTGGATTGTGCCCCCACTTAGGAACTAGAACGCATTCCATAACCCCCTCAAGAGGATAACGATGCAGGCGAGCTTGAGGAAGGCCAAAAACATTGTGGAATGGCATTCCCACCGCGTGACCAGGCGACGAAATCGTTGTAGCCAAGCGAAGAATCGCTCGATCCGCCAGCGATGGCGATAGCGTCGCAATGGGCGACCATCCTGCGTTTTCGTCTTTCGAGTGGGGTTATGTGGCGCGATCATCTCGATGCCCATCAGGGCCAGATCAGCATCGAGCGGATTGCTATCGTAGGCCATGTCGCCAATGAGGCGCTTGGGAAGTGCCCTCAGGAAGCGCTGCTTGAGCGTCCGCCGAACAAGCTTCGTTTCATGGCGCTGACCACTCGCAATCCCGACGGCGATAGGAAGACCATGGCGGTCAACCACTGCCATGATCTTGGTCGCTTTGCCGCGTCGAGTTTTGCCAACATCAAGACCCCCCTTTTTGCGCCGGCGTGAGAGCCGTCGATATATGCTTCGGTCAAGTCCACTTTGCCTTTGGCAAGCAAGTGCAGCGCCAAGGCATGCAAAATCCTATCGAGAACTCCCCCTCGGTTCCATTTGGTAAACCGGCGATGGCAGGTCGAGTACGGGGGATACTTGCGCGGCATCTCCGACCACTGTGCACCAGTACGCAGAATCCACAACACGCCATTGAGCACATCCCGCGGGTCGCGCCACGGTCTGCCGCCCTTCTCGCTGGTCCGAACCTGTTCCGGCTCGGGTATGTAGGGTCTAACGATATCCCATTGCTCGTCGGTGAGGTCCATCGACCAATCTACAAACATCTCCTCGCTTGGATGGAAAGACCCTTGCGAAAGATGGAGTAATATCGATCAGTTACGCTCGCCTACCGGTTATGGAATGCGTTCTAGTCTCAGTGACCGTATGGGTCGGAAGGCATTGGTACGCCAATTGCGCCACTAGGTTCCGGGACGCATACAACGAGCAATATAAAATGTCGTCATCATACCAGAGTCCCGACGAGCTGAATGAAGCAAAGTTTGAAAACGCGGTGCTATATATGCTCAACGCTTGTCCAGACGGCGGACAGACCAAGCTGCTAAAATTGCTTTGCGTCGCAGACTGGACCCATTATCGCAATCACCTCGCTTCGATCACCAATGGACGATATGTCGCTCTGAAGCGCGGACCGGTTCTTGACAATTACAAAGAACATTTCGACAGACTAGAGCGGCGAGGAGTCATCTCAAGACGAGATGTGCCGAGCGGGAAGGATAAGCCACAAATCAGCTACATCCCCCTGCAAGTTGTTAATCACACTGTCTTTTCAGAGACTGAACATAAAACATTAGCTGAGGCTATTGCATGTCACGGAGACAAGACAGGGGTCGATCTCAGTGACATGCTTCATGATGAAAATGGAGTGTGGTCCTGGGCTTGGAACCCAGAAGACCCAGGAAGACCAATTCCATATGCACTGGTAAGATGGATGGATAATTGGTGTGACGATAAAGATATTGAGGAAGCCAGGGATCTCCTAGAGAACCAGGGGATTAAAGAAACGTTGCAAAGCCTAGAACGCTGTGCATAGATCGTTTGTCTTATGGCGATGCGCGCGGCGGAGGTTATCAAAACTCCCTATGTGGATAGGCAGATAACCGAGTTGAGCCAGACATATCCTGCGATTGGCGCAGCGGTCAACGACTTCTGCGAGGCGCTTCGACTCGATTATATCCTCCCATTTCAAAAGGTTACGGACGATCAAAAGAATGTGTACGTGCATCGCATAGACTACCCGCCGCTAGGAAAGTCCGGACATGGCCTATTCTTAGCTGTGTTTCATGCAACACCGTCAACTCCATCAATGACGGTTCCTTATCGCACCTACACAATCCTGTCAGTTACCGTACGCCAGCGCGCAATCAAGCGCGCTAACTAATTCTGCCCCTTCTCAAATTCCCCAACGATAGCGGTCTGCACGGCCTTCTGTGGGCTGTCTACGGGCGGCGCACCCAAGACCACGTGGAAGCGTCGCTTGGTTCCCTCCGTGGCGTGTGACCAGGCGTAGACGCGGTTAGCCTTGGGGTGCTTGACTTCGAAGATCTGGACCTCGCCATCCCAGATGGTCTTGCCTCCGAATATCTCGGTCACCGGGACCGACTCAAGCCACGTGGCCTCAAGTCCATGCAAGTGTCGTATGGCTTCAATCAGGGCAGGCAGTCCAGCGTCGTCCATGCGGAGCAATCTGACACGGGGAGCCAGCAGGGGCCGCCGAAAATCCAAATCCAGCCACTACCTACGTGTGTCCCAGATGAGGATACCCGCGTCCCAGAGGGGCATTCCCGCGTCCCAGATGACCATACGTCTGTCCCCGACGGGCATCTCCTTGTCCCAGACGAGCGGGTCCGTGTCCCAGACCGAAGATGCGGCTTCTGTGGAGCGAACAGCGCTGCGGTCGCGGTTGCTGCCCGCTGATGCAGATGCTGCTGCTGCTGCTGAGGCCGCTGCCGCTGCTGCCCGCTGCCGCGGTTGCAGCCCGCTGATGCCGAGGCCGCCCGCTGCCGCAGAGGCCGGCGCTGCTGCCGCCGCAGATACTGCCGCGGACTGCCGCAGACGCCGCCCGCTGCGGACTGCAATGCGTGCGAAGGTGTACTGAGTGCGGGGCTGCGGCTGAATATCGAGTTGGGCGCACCAATCGTGAAACTTGGGGACCCGCTGGTGATTCTCTCGACTTCGCGTGGTACCGGTACCATTAGGCGACTATGGCAATGATTCGAGATGATATCAGCGACAGATTAATACATCTAACGCGAGGCGAGTCATGGGACCAAGCAAGCAAGGTCTTTCTAAGAATCATGGGAGAAAGAAAGTTGCTTGGCGGAACTGCACATATTCGGGGGCGGTACAAGTGTATTTGTTTCAGTGAAGCGCCGATTGCCAAGCTAGCCACGATTCTTGCGGACCCGGATCCAGATCAAATGCGGTACGCTCCCTTCGGCATAATGCTTAGCAAGACGTGGCTCTACTCAAAAGGCGGGAGACCCGTGATCTACCAAGCGGATGATGAATTCGACGTTTTGCCGGAGTCGCTAAAGTACCGCCACGTAAGGTACGAGCCCCACAAACAGATCGACTACACGTGGGAGCGCGAGTGGCGGTTGTGCGCAGACGAACTTCCACTGGATCCAGCCGAGACGACCCTTGTTGTTCCAAGCCGCGAGTGGGAGCGGCGGCTCAGAGAAGAGCACGCAGAGCGGGACCTCCACACCTCCTTGATGTCCAGGTTCCACGGTATGCCGATTTCCCCCTTTCCATGGCACTTCATTGTTCTCGAGGATCTCGGAGTGCGCATTCCTTTTGAACCGTAGTGTCCAAAGCGCGGAACTTCCGCCAACCGGTTCTTCCGCTCTTCTGGGACCGTTGCCTTTTGCCTCGACTGGGGTGAACATGCGCGCTTTGAGGTTGCAGCTGGCCTTCGCGGCTCAACCGCTATGCCGTTAAGCGGCATTTCAGTCCTCACCATCAGTCTCATTCACTGACCACGCTGGGTCGATCTCATAAAGGACGAAAGTGTCCCTCCCGCGCAGTCCGATCCCGTGCTGCGCCATCAGCTCAACGAATGCCGTACCTTCAATTAGCCGGATACCTTCATCCTTGGCTGTCTCGACCGCCTCCGTTGAAAATCGACTCGACGTCACAAAAAGCGAATGCGATGCGCGTCGGCGCCTTGCCGCGGTGGCGAACGCATCAACTTGCGAACGCCCAACCACGTTACCTTCTGCATATCGTTTGGCTTCGAATACGGCTACCCTCATGCCCAGCGCGTCAAAATACAGCATACCGTCAATGCCCCCATCGCGCGACCGCTGTGTAATCTTCACTGATTCTGCGCGCAATGCCGCCTTCAGCACGGTGCCAACCAGGTACTCGAATGCCCGGTCACTCATGCCTCGTACATGATCAAGCATGGTGCGAAGTACAACGTCGTTGGCAGCCTCCACGAGTTCCTCAATTCGTGGTGTGGACTGCTGATCTTCGAAGGTTGTAGTCGGCTCGACTACAAGTGGTGCCACCCTGTCCGCCTCGTCCGCGTCGTCAGCCTCAAGACCAGCAAGAGCGCGACTTTCTTTACGCTCGTCTGCCCTTTTTTTCATTCCTTCCGCGGCACGCTCGCGAAGCAAAGCATCTAGTCTTGCATCCGACTTCTCGGTATTTCCGAGTTTCACGCCCTCCGCCGTCAGTTCCCAAACACCGCGCTTCCAGCCAGGATCTGATGAGCCGATCACAATTCCTGCATCCACCAGTGACTGGCGCGCAAACTGAATACGATTTCGGTAGACTGGATTCCAGCTCGCTTCCTTGCTTGGAACTGCGCGTTGCTCGCGTGTGATGCCTGCCAAATCGGCCACCGCATCATAGATGTCGGCTGGCAGACTCGGCCCGCGCTTGTGCAGAACCCGGAATAGGTGGACTATGTAGATGCGATGGTCTCGAAAGTTCGGCTCCTGCATGACAATCCGTCAGCGTATTGTTTCTCAGTATTGATGGCAACACAGTAATATCGCCGGCAAAGAAGTTGCCTATTGTCGGCCACTTTCCGGCAGAACGCATGTGCTGTCGCAGCGTGCATCATTTCGCGTTCAGGTTGCAACGATGCACTTTGCCAGGCACGGTTCGTATGCTGAACTCAGGAATTCGAAGCGCAGTGCGGTGGTCTCCTTCGCGGCCACCGCTGAAGCAACAGCCCACGGCCACGGCCCCTGCGGCCGCGATTGCTGGTGATTGCACTCGGCGATAGACTGCAGCGGTGCGGCAGAGTATAGAGTTGGGTAGACGACACGCCTCGGACGAACCCGGAGGGACCATGACCAAGCCGCTCTTGTTCATTTCGCACATCGCTGCCGAGAAGGAAGTTGCTATTGCCTTGAAGACGCTCGTCGAACGCGAGTTTCTCAACATGATCGACGTTTTCGTTTCATCGGACGATTCCACGATCGGACTCGGTCAGAAATGGCTGGACGCGATCACAGACGCCCTTCGTCGATGTGTGGTGGAGATCATCGTAGCCAGCCCTGTGTCGGTGAAGCGGCCCTGGATCAACTTCGAGGCAGGTTCGGGTTGGATTCGGAACATCCCCGTCATCCCACTCTGCCATTCAGGGATGGCGCCATCGAGCCTTCCGATTCCCCTTAACCTGCTCCAGGCTGCGGTGGCGACCGAAGTATCCCAGCTCAAGCTGGTCTTCCCGGTTCTTGCGAAAGCGCTGGGTTCGGCCTCGCCAAGCCCGGATTTCGACGCATTCATTCAACAGGTCAAGGATTTTGAAATGCGCTACACGTTCTGGGACGAATGCAATCGGGTATTCCGCGTCATAGACGGTATCCACGCGGACATCATCCCTGCCTTGAAACAGGGAAGAAAGATCACCATCGATCTAACAGATATTCAGATCAATGCACTGCAGCCGATCCTACCATTCTTGTCAAGCAATCAGCTGTTGACCTTCCGGCGTGCTGGAGGCGTTAAGCTGACAACAAGCGGCACATTCTACGACTGCAATCTCATTCCCGAGCCGAAGCTCAGCGCAACCCTCGCTGATCCGAACTTCAAGCCATAGCGCCGCCAAACTCACGACCCGTCAGGCATCCCCACGAATTGAGGGCACTTCTGGCTGAGTAACTGCGAATCAGGGGTCCACGTGCACGTGGGTTCTACTCTATTGGAGTTTGCAACAACCCAGTCGCGCAGTCGCCCTCCTTCGAGTCGTACAAGCCCTTCTCGTGGGCTGCTCAGCGACTCTGGTACGACTGGTAACTGCCCTTTTGCCCGAGTCAGTGTCTTCAATTGCTGTTCGCATCCACTGTCACCAACAGCGTGGCACATGGCCTGCAAAACTCGCATATCGTCGGCGCTTGCGGTGCCCGCGGCGACTTTTGCGCGCAATGTTTCGATGACCGTTGCGACTGGGGTATTGGGTTTGACGGTTCCGGATTGACCGTCAGCGACCTGGTCAACCGTATGCCACACAGTGCTGACCGCGCACCGCATGTCTGGCTGCGGATCATCTCCCTTATAGGCGACACCGACCGAAAAGCTACGCCCCGGTGTCATCGGCAACGATGCCGAATGCACTTCAACACCGCGACCCGCGGGCACATAGACGACCCAATCAGGTTCGATGCCTTGCCGAGCCAAAACGACAACGTCGGAGGGGCACCCCGACGAGACAATGATGTCCGAGACGATGGTCGCATGCTCAATCGAATTGTGCACGCAAAGCATCTTCGGCGTTCCAACGAATTTACATTGCTCTGCTAAGGCATTTCCAGCCACCATCCAGTACGTGCTGACCGGGGGAACTTCACGGCGTTGTGTCCTCTCAACGGTTGCGTTGGGCTGGGGTGGCGCAACTGGATCCGGAGATACGGCGGCCGCTGAGGCGTGGGCTGGTCGAACTCGCCATCGCGACTGGTGCAACTTCGGTCGCCGCCGCTGCAGTCGTCCTGTTCCGTTCCTCCTGCTCCTCGGCGATCTTCAGTACCAAACGGGCGGCTGGTTGCAAGGGTGCGGCATACTGCCCAGCTCCGGGCACTTTGCCGATAGTCTGTATTGCAACGGCAAACTCCTTGAGTTCCGCAACTTTGCCGGCGTTTGCGCGCAGACCACGCGATAGCATTCGTTCACCTTTGGCTGCATTTCCCTCCGCGTACAGCAGAGTGCCCTCCGCAATGTCGTCACAACCGTCAAGCCCCGCTGAGTTGCACCGGTTCGTCAACGGTCCCTTCAGAACCATTTGCGCACCGCCACAGCAGATCAACATCGTAGCGCCAGAAACACCTAAGAGAGCCCCACCATGCTTTGTCATAATCTAGGATGCTAACACAATTTGGTGGACCGAACTAAACCAGTTACTGCCCTGGAGGCGCCGCTGCCGTTGTTGCCACTGCCGCAGAGGCCGCCACGGTTGCTGCTGCAGAAGCAGCCGCCGCAGCAGCACCAGCCACAGCATCTGCCGCCGCCGCAGGTGCTGATGCCGCCGCCGCTGCAGATGAACGGATGGCGCCTTACCTCCGCGCCAGCCCGTAAATTCTCCCCCCAAGCGCATCAATAGCGCCGAGCACCGGTTCTGCTTCCTTTTGCGTGAAGTACCCTCAAGCAACGGCAATGCGGATGCCCGCCTGCGCTTCGTACAGCGAACCGCGCGCGGTTTCAAAGCGCAGACGGCAGTTACCCGCGGCCGTCCCAAAGGCTTAAGCGCTCGCGAGAATGTTACCTGGTGTGCTCGCCAAAATGTGACCACTCGAAAAGTCCGCTCGCGAAGACTTGCCCACTCTGAAGATCGAATTGAAAATTGATCGATCAGACGTGCTTGACAAGGTACGCGGATGGAGCGAAGAACGGTTTGTCGGATGCCCGACACGGCGAAACGTTGAGCGCGTTGGCGCGCGCCAACGGTGTCAATTGAGAGCAGACAAACTCGCCATCAGCGTTCGTTAGAAAGCGATTGAAGAAGATCGCCGGTTCATGTCGTACCAGATTGCGAGCATGTGACTTGTCGGCGGCTCCGGCAGTAGTTTGGCTATGGTTCAGCTCGCTTCTCTGCACCATAGAACGCGCCTCAAGCTGATGTCTGGCCGTCGTGAGGCGACTCGCGGCTGCGCCGCGCAGGTGGCCTGAAGCCGCGTTGGTGGAGTGTCACTCGCGACACAGCGTTTGTGTGCAACGTCACGCCATTGCAGGAGGTGTTCTGAATAAGCTCTAGTCCACTCATTTCAAGGCCACGCCGTGCCGCTGCTGCATGTCGCGGCATGAAGCGATAAATCCTCTGTGCGCAGGCTCCGTGATGTCCTCGCGTTTGCGTGAGCGTCCGAAGACTCGTTGTCATGGCGACTGGCTGAAGTGATGCAGAGGCGTGCTTGGTGTTCCGTCGTGCTATGCGTCTTCACGCGAAAGGGCGCTCCACCTAACCTGAGTTGCTTCTGCTTATCACCACGAACGCCGACCGGCTAAGCGTGCTCCATATAGCTCACGACTCTATCAAGCGGAACTTCGAGAGGATTGATCACGAGCACGCGCTGCTGCGGAATGGATACAACAATGGGTTTCGCCACCTTCGCAGCGGAGCGCGAATTGTCTATGCGTCTTCGGTGAGATGGTCGAACATGACTCTGCAATGGGTCATCCCTCGAAACGCAAAGCGGAGCTCGAAGAGAACCATCTACGGATCACACGAAGGAGACTGTCGAGCTAGTACCTGCGACCCGGTATGGACCACCGAATGCCAGCTCGCTACAACGTCATCGCGCAGCTTCGTGCGCACAATCGTGCCCCCGCCGATGGTAAGATTCTCAAGAGCCCAACCGGGTACATTTTGGCGGGCGCTGAAGCCCAAAGGCCTCTGCTGTGTTGAGACCCACAGAACTTAGCGCGCGGCGGACCTGCGAAGCCAGATCGCGGTCCTTGCGTTGGATCGCCGCCACCAGCGGACGCGCGAGCGATACGACGGAGAGTGCCTGTTCGAGAATTTCGGAGCGGAGTGGCGTGTGCATGCCCACAAAGGCGCAATTCTCATGACGCCGGCGGACCGTATCGCGACGTATCCCGAAGCCCGGCGGCGGGAGAATTGCGCCACCCGGCAGGCACACGCCACGCAGCGAAATGACGTACAGCCTGCCGCTACGGTCGCCGCTGCGGGTGCTGTGGCCGCTGCCGCGGGTGCTGTTGCCGCTGCCGCTGCTGCAGTTGCCGCCGCTGCCGCAGGTGCTGCCTGCTGCCGCAGAGGCCGCGGACTGCAGTGCCTGCGAAAGCAACTCCGTCGTGCGGGTTGCACTGGGCGATGGACTGCGGCGTTGTGGGAGAATATAGAGTTGGGCAGACTGACGGGGTGATGATGGAAGAGCAGATCCAAGGAATCGTGGCGGCAGAGCTGGAACGGATGCCCGAACCGCGACGTTCGAAGCTGGCGGTGTTGCTAGTCCATCCGCAGAAGGCGACTCGCGACCACGGTTACCGGCCCGGTTCCTCAATATGTTGGATCGTCGCGGTCGCACCGGCGGCGCTGCTTGTCTACTGCGAGGGCGGCTTGAGTGAGCACTACCGGTGGGGAATCCTGGATCCCAAGACATCCAATCTCGGTGGGGACGACACCTGGCACGCGTCGCTCGACGATGCCTTCATGAACTCCGGCCTATGCGATCGAACGCTGGTTCCTCCCGGATACGAGGTTCCATAGCGATACGCTGCCGAGCCGTTGAAGCTGACGGTCCCGGCGCAGGGACATCGTAGTATGATTGCCTCAACACTCAACGCCTGCGCCGGCGTATCCAACCGAGGTGGCCGGACTCGGAACGCTGCCAGGGGCCTCGCATCAGGCGGAGGCAACGGCCAGGACGTCAACTTGATGGCAACGCGTCAGGCGCCTGCTTTGAGGCAGACCTCGCTCTTGCGCGGCAGTTTGGGGTGCCGCCGAGTTGGTTAGAAAGCGCCTCCCTGCAGCTTCCTCACTGGTTCGCGGCTCAGCCAACCTTGTTGTGGTATAGTCATCGACCAATGGAGAGAGCGGCCCAAGTCTTCACCAGTTTTGCGGAAGCTGACCTCGCCGACGAGGAATATTACGCCGCGCTGGCCCCCTCCGAGCGAGTCGATATCCTTCTCGCTCTCGTTGAACGCTATCGGAGCTCCTTTGGCGAAGCTGCAGAACGATTTGAGCGAATTTGTCGCGTTACTGAACTCGAGCGGGGTTGAGTATCTTGTCGTCGGTGGCCACGCGGTGGCGTTTCACGGGCACCCGCGGTTGACAGGTGACATCGACTTCTTTGTGCGCCCCACACAAGAGAACGGCGTACGCATCCTGAACGTTCTGAACCAATTTGGGTTTGGGCAGCTCGCACTTCGCCCCGAAGACTTCACGACCCAGGGCCAGGTCGTACAACTAGGGCGCCCACCGAATCGAATCGACCTGCTTACGTCAATATCTGGCGTTGATTTCGACGAAGCTTGGCAAACACGAGTACCGGGACACCTCGACGAGCATGTTGTCAATTATCTAGGCTTCGACGCCTTAATTCAGAACAAGACTGCGTCGGCGCGCGACAAAGATCAGCTTGATGTGAAGAAGCTTCTCGCCATCTCCAGGCACACGCGTGGTGGCTAACTCACGCCCCTCACACCCTGGGGCTGCCAGCCGACAATAAGTGAAGCTCTAGTACGCGGCGGCAGCAGCATGCTTGAGCAGCGCTGGATGCCGCTGCGGAGGCTGCAGCCGAGGCCGCCGCTGCTGCAGAGGCTGCCCGCTGCCGCGGGTGCTGATGCAGAATCTGCCGCCGCCCACAGCATCTGCGGCAGCCGCCGCAGAAGGCCGAGGCGCGGTTGCGGGCAACGACCTGCGGGCGGCAATCAATCTCCTCCAAGTCGAAGAGAATCGACGGAATACCCCCGCGTTGACCCCTGGTAAGGATTGAAGCATACTTTTGCCAATCACACGGTACGAACATGCCGACGTCCTCTTTTCCCAATGCTAACGAGAACGACAGCAGACCCGTCGTTCAGCTCGATGAGCTCGACACCGATGAGCTTCGTTTGGTGGCAAGCTTCGTTGATCTCGTACGCAATTGGCGAGAGCACCGCCCGTCGTCGGGTGACGAGTTCCAAGTCCTTTGGCATCGTATGAAGGCGAAGGCGACTGAGGTTCTCGATGACGACCTCGCGATGTCAGTCGCGCTTAGTCCGCAACAATCGGCTCGTCGAGCCGGCGCATGAAGGTCATCCTCGACACGAACATCTGGGTATCCGCTTACCTCAATCCAAGAGGAGTGCCCGGACGAATTGTCAACGCGTTGTCTAGCGGCGCCTCGGAGCCGTGCAGACGATCCCGACGACGATTGGGTAATTCAGTGCGCCTTGTCCGCCAACGCCGACTACATCGTGACAGGTGACAAGGCACTGCTCGGACTGGCCCGCATCGGCAATGTTCTCATCGTCTCACCGGGTGACTTCGTGACCACGGTTCTCGAAGCGCCCGACCAGTAACGCCCATGGCAACAGCAATCGCGGCCACTGCAGCAGCAACAGCCCACGGCCGCTGCGACAGCCCCGGCATCTGCCGCCGCTGATGCTGCCGCGCGCCGCGGACTGCAATGCCTGCGAAAGTAACTCCGTTGTGCGGGGTTGCACTGGGCGATGGACTGCGGCGTTGCGGCTGAATATGGAGTTGGGCGGACCTCAACACCATGAGAACCAGTGACCGTTGGAATAGTGAATCGTTCTTGAGGCGGGCTTGCGACGCAAACACGCTTTCCGGCTGGCCACGCTGGCGGCTCTACCTGGCGATCGTGATCGCCACGCCGCCGCGTTTGTGACCCGATTCGACCAAGCGGTGCGCCTCGACGATCCCATCGAGGGGGAAGGTATGGCCGAGGACCGGTTTGATCGCGCCCGCTTCAACGAGTTCGCGAATCTGGTTCATGCGGGCAGACTCAAGAAGCATATTGCCGTCGTCGATTGAGACGTACGAGCCGCCCGGTTTGAGAGCCTTCTTGACGGCCATTTTCAGTGGAGAGGATTTCACGCCGCCGACGGAGTCGAGCACAAAATCATAGAGCGCGCCCGAGGGCGGGGCATTGGCCTTGGTGTAGTCGATGATCTCGTCGGCGCCGAGTGACTTGACGAACTCAATGTTGTGCGGACCGCACACGCCAGTAACGCGCGCGCCCAGGTGTCTGGCGTATTGAACCGCGATGGTGCCCGACGTGCCCGAGGCGCCGTAGATGAGAACCTCATCGCCCGCGTTGATGTTGCCCTTGTCGCAATACTGCAGGGCGAGCAGTCCCCCGTACGCCGCCGCGGTCGCCTCCTCGTGGGTGATGTTGTGGGGCTTGAGCGCCAAACACCCGTGGTTTCTCGAATCGGTTTCCGGCATACAGCGGTACTCCGCGTAGGCGCCGAGTGAGAAGCCGGTCGTGCAGTAGACTTCGTTGCCCGCTTTGAAACGGGTTATCCGCTCGCCGACCTGGTCGATCACTCCGGAGAAGGCAAAGCCGACAATCGGCGCGCGTGGTTTCGTAATTCCCATCATGAGTCGAAAGGGAATCTGAAGCAGCGGGCGGACGCGCGCCGAACGGATGAAGATGTCGCTCATTGTCACGGAAGCGGCGTGGATTCGAACGCGAACCTGATTGGGCCTCGGCGACGGAATGGGGACTTCGATGAGTCTGAGCACTTCGGGCGGCCCGTATTTGGGGCACGTGACTGCTTTCATCATCTTGTGTTGTGTCATCATTTTTCCAGCCGTGAACGTTTCCTAGAAACAACTGCCCGTTTCGACCCAGCGAGCCATGGCGGAGCCCGCCCGACGAGCGAGGGCACCTAGTCCGATCATGCCCTTGGCGAACGGCCGACGCAACTTCAACAGCTAGCGACACAGCGGAGCCTTGGAACCTTTCTGCGAAGAACCACCATGCCCCAGTCGCAGGGTTGCCGCCGCCCGCTGCAGTTACTGCCGCAGTCGCACGTGGCACCGCTGCAGCCGAGGCCGCCGCCGCCGCAGATAGTCAGCGTCCTATCTCCGTGCCAGCCCGTAAATCCTCCCCCCAAGCGCATCAATAGCGCCAAGCACCGCCTCTGCCTGCTGCTGCGTAAAGTACCCCCAAGCAACGGCAATGCGGATACCCGCCTGACTCGCGGCTGACAGCCGGCGCCCCTGCGCATTGTGGATTGGCAGGCGAGTCATCTGCTATGGTTCCGCGAAGCCGGACATGGCTATCCCAGAACTCGAACAGGCAAGGGTTACTCGCGCGTTGCGTGGCTTCTGCGACAAGGTTCCTCGCGAGATTAGGGACAGGCTGGTCCACGACTTTCGTATTGCAGGCTCCGACGTTGAGCTATTCGAGCGTCGTCCGCACCATCAGGAACGGGGGCGCTACATAGAGCACATCGTTGCCGAGTTTCGATATACCGCAACGCAGAGATCTTGGACCTTGTTCTGGGCCGACCGAAACGGTCGATGGCACCGGTACGAGAACTTCGTAGACAGGAGCAACTTTCTCGACTTGCTCCAGGAAGTTGAAAAGGATCCGACCAGAATATTCTGGGGTTGACGGCGGCGTCTAACCCTTGGTTGCAGTTGGCGGCCACCTCTTCTGAAAGGGTATGGTCACCCAAGAGTGACGCGCCCGCGCACGGCAGCCACAGCACCAGCCACAGCATCTGCCGCAGCCACAGCATCTGCCGCCGCCGCGGCATCTGCCGCAGCCACGGTTGCCGTTACAGCCCCTGCCGCGGATGCAGCAGCCGCCGCAGCCACAGTGAAGGGACAGCCGAGCACTATTCGGCAAATAGGACTTTTTCGATAGGCTTTGCGCCAGTCCGCCCTGCGGGCGTGAGCGTCACGCGGTTGTCCCCCCATTGGAGCTGAAACGTCTGTTCCAGAATCTTTCCCACGTCGAACGAATGCTTGTAACCCTTGGGCATGACTTTGTCATTGGGGTCAACAAGGCTCCGCTCCGTTCTCGAGTACAGAATGACGGGCGCGCTGGATTGGGGCGGCTCGACGTCGAACGTCATAACGATGATCTCGTGCCGTTCGGCCGTTGTCTGTTCGTTGAGTGCCACGTCGATTTGCGCGTGTCGCTCGGTGATGTACGCCGAAAGCTCGGGCAATCCGGCGTGATAGGCCCATGCGCGTTGCAATTCGATGGAAAAACCATTGCCGTCCGGATGAAATGGCGGAACGAAATTCTCGACCACGTTCGCGCTCAGCCAGATATGTCCCTTGTATTTCGCCGCAACCCACGCAAATAGCCGACTACCTTGCCCTTGCGCCGCTGCGATGACCGGCACTGCTTGGATCTCCGGGGCAAGATCGTATGCAGTTAGCAGCTGGCACTCAATCGACGCCGTTCCCTGTTGCCCGACGTCGTTGACCGGCGGCCGGCCTTCGGCAAAAGACTTCTTGATCCAGGTGCAAACGGGCTTGAAGTTGTTGCCTTCGCCGATATTCTGCGCGGCTTGTGCCGGCTGCACCGCCGCAGGCTCATGCGTCTTGGCGGTCTTTGAGGGTTTGTCATTTGCAGCGGCCGCGAGCATCTTGGAAAGGCCCGGTTGCCCTTCGGTCAATGGCTGAGCAATCTGGATGAACCGCTGCATGTGGCGCTGGTCGTGGGCCCGAGCTGCCACCTTCACGAGTTCGATTGCCAATACCGCGCTGCCAGGCATCTCTGCAAATGCTTGAGCCAGCGCAACCATCGCGTTGCTGGGTGGCCCGGTTCTTGCGGACTGTACGGCGGAAAGCGCGCGGGCACGAAGCGTCGAAAACTCCCCAATTTCTATCGGCCGCACTTCGAAATGCGTCAGATTCGGGCTGGCCACCCCCGCGTCTGCAGGCTCTGGCGTTACAATCGAAGCGGATGATTTTGGGGGCGTGGGGCGATTTGGTTTCGAGCGACATCCTCCAAGACTCAGGGCAAAAATCCCGCCAATGATGCATGTCACGTGAGCAGCGAGCCGCATACAGTTCGCAATCACACTGCCATGCTCGGACGGCCACGCCAAGTTGGCACCGCCCCGAAGCCTGGTTTTTCTAGTGTGTGCGGCCCAGCCCATCACAAGAAAGTCTCGTAAATTCGCGCACAACTACTTCCGCGCCTGAACACTCCAACCAACGTTGAAGGTGCGACTCGTACCCTCGCCCTGACCGGGGAGAAACTGGCTCGAACGCTGTGAAAGTGATGTTATGCTCCCTAACATGACCTCTTTGTGCCTGGGGAAGCTTCGCATTGCTGGTGCATTGGCATTCATTGGGACGACAATTTTCGTCGCATGCGGTGTGCCCGACTACAGCGTTCCAACGCCCCAAGAAGCCGGCGTTGCCCCGTCGGCAAGCGGTGGCAAGACTGGCGTGGGCGGCGCGGGCGCAGGGGGCGGAACTGCAAACACCACGGGCGGAGCACCGCAGAACCCGTTCAATTGCAATTCGAACAGCGATTGCACGACCTTTGCAGCGACGAAGGTTTGCGAAAGCACCGTGACTCATCACTGCGTCGAGTGTGTGGACAATTCAAGCTGCGGCCCAGGACTCTATTGCGACACCAAGCTCATGACCTGTCAGGTGGGTTGCTCCAAGGACGCGGATTGCGGCGTCACGAGCGGTGATGCCTCGCCCGGGACCCCGCTCACCTGCGATGCGACCACTCACCAGTGTGCGGGTTGTGAAGTGGATGCTGACTGCAAAACCGGTACGCAATGCGATCCGACGACCGGGGCTTGTATACCCGGCTGCGGCGCGGACAAGAATTGTCCAACGAATTGGTCTTGTTGTGGAGGCGAGTGCGCAAATCCCCAGCTTGACGTGGACAATTGCAGCACGTGCGGCAAGCGATGCCCTGCCGCGCACGCGACGGCGCAATGTCTCAATGGCCAATGCGGCATTGTCAAGTGCAACGACGGCTACGCCGACTGCAACAATGACTTGAGCGACGATTGCGAGGTCAATACACTCACCGACAACAAGCACTGCGGGGATTGTAAGACTGTCTGCCCTACGGGACAGGTCTGCATCAGCGGTGCGTGCGCGCCGGCATCCTGCAACCAGCCGGGCTTCAAGAACTGCAGCGCGGATCCGATGGACCCTGCGACACCAACACCAACAGCGACACCTCCAATTGCGGGCAATGCGGGAACGTATGTAGCGCTACGCATGGGACAGCGTCATGCGACGCGGGGAAATGCCTGATCAGTTGCAATTCAGGTTATGATGACTGCAACGGCAACGTTGTCGACGGTTGCGAGACCGACCTGAACAGCAGCGCCACCCATTGCGGCAGTTGCACCAATGCTTGCAAGAATGACCATGGCCAAATCAGTTGCTCTGCCGGCAAATGTACCCCAAGCTGTGTGGCGGGCTACGACAATTGCGACGGCGACCCGAGCAACGGCTGCGAAGCGAACCTCAATACGGATCCCAATCACTGCGGTAGCTGTGCTGCGTGTCGTCTCACCAATGCAACGGCGTCCTGCACCAACGGCAGCTGCACTATCGCTGCTTGCCAACCGAACACCGCCGACTGCGACAACAACGCCGCGAACGGGTGTGAGAGCCCTCTTCAGTCGGACGCCACCCATTGCGGGTCTTGCGGCAACGCTTGCAACACCACCAACGGCACGGCAACCTGCAGCGCGGGAAACTGCGGGATCAACTGCAACACCGGTTTTGCCAATTGCGACGGCAATGTCTCCAACGGCTGCGAAGTGGATCTGTCAAAGAGTGTGAACCACTGCGGCACGTGCTCGACCGTGTGCCAAGACCAGCCGAACGGGACGGCCATCTGCACGCCCAATACGCAGACGATTGGCAAATGCGACGTCTCCAATTGCCAAAAACCGTTCGGCAATTGCGACAATGACGTATCCAACGGCTGCGAAGCGAACGAGGATACTGATCCCAACAATTGCGGCGGCTGTGGCAACAAGTGCGCTTTCGCCCATGCATCCGCGAATTGCGCATTGGGCGTTTGCGGCATAAGCGCCTGTGACCCGGGTTTTGCTGACTGCAACGGCAACCCTAGCGACGGCTGCGAAGTCAATCTCAACACGGACACCAACAACTGCAAAGCCTGTGGGGCCAAGTGCGCGCCGGCTAACGCCGTCGGTTCCTGCGTTGCCGGCGCGTGTACGGTAACCTCGTGCACGGGCAATTTCCAAAACTGTGATGGCGACCCGAGCAACGGTTGCGAAGCGGACGTAGCCACCAATGCCTCACATTGTGGAACCTGCTCTACGAAATGCGACAGTACTCACGGGACACCAGGCTGTTCGGCAGGCATCTGCACGATTGCCTGCGCTACGGGCTACGGCAATTGTGACGGCAATGTCGGTAACGGTTGCGAAGCCACGACGACAAACGACCCCTTGCATTGTGGCACCTGTGGCACGACGTGTGTTGCCGCCAATAGCACTGCCACGTGCCTGAATTCCGCCTGCACGGTCAACTGCACCCCCGGGTTCTCTGACTGCGATACCAAGTATTCGAACGGCTGTGAATCCAACACCAACACGGACACTTCCAATTGCGGGTCGTGCAACAACGTGTGCAGCAGCGCCAATGGAACAGCCGCCTGTTACAAAGGAGCCTGCTCGATCACATGCAGCGAGGGCTTTGGTAATTGCGACACGCTCGTGACAAACGGCTGCGAGACCAATCTCAACACGAGCATGCAGAGCTGCGGAGGGTGTGGGCAACCTTGCGCTCCGGCCAACGCCAGTTCGAGCGCTGTGTGCACGGGGGGTAATTGCACTTTTACCACGTGCAATACCGGTTTTGCCAACTGCAATGCAACGACAAGCGACGGCTGCGAAGCCAACCTCACATCCGATGCCAAGAACTGCAACGGATGCGGAACCGTATGCAATTTCGACCATGCCAGCGCGAGCTGCAATAGCGGCGCGTGTCTGCTCGGAGCCTGTGATGCCGGTTACGCCAACTGCGACAGTGTTGCTTCAAATGGTTGCGAAGCGAACCTTCAGACCGACCCCAACCACTGCAATGGCTGCAGTACGGTCTGTGCCTTCACCAATGCATCGGCAACGTGCGTCGGCGGTGCTTGCACGCTTGGCACGTGCAATGCGGGCTTTTCAGATTGTGACCACTCCGCTGCCAATGGCTGTGAAGCTAACCTCAATTCCGATGTGAACAACTGCGGCGGTTGCGGCACCAAGTGTGACACAACGGGGGGTACGCCCATCTGCTCGGGTACGCCCCCCACGTGCGGATACAGCAACTGCTCCGCAGGGTATGCCACATGCCCCAATGGCGCGACGTGCGGCACCAACACAACGAACGACGTGAACAACTGCGGCGGTTGCGGCAACAAGTGTTCCTTCAACAACGCCACGGCCAGCTGTCAAGGCAGCACGTGCACGCTTGGCGCTTGTACCGCGGGGTTTGATAACTGTGACAAGGCGGCCACCAATGGTTGTGAAGTCAATCTGAAGACCGACGTTGACAATTGCAGCGTCTGCGGCAACAAGTGCGCGTTCAACAATGCCGCGGCCAGCTGCGAGAGCGGCGCGTGCAAGATGGGCGCGTGCAACGCTGGCTTTGCCGACTGCGACAACAACCCGGCCAACGGCTGCGAAGTGAATCTGAATACGGACGTCAACCACTGCAACGGCTGCACTACAACGTGTTCGAGCACCAACGGAACGGCCACGTGCAACAACGGCACCTGCGGGATTGTGTGCACTCCAGGTTTTGCCGATTGCGACAACAACCCGGCCACTGGTTGCGAAGTCAATACCAACACCGATCCTACCCATTGTGGAAGCTGCCCCACCGTCTGCAACACCACGGGCGGAACCGCGACCTGCACCGGAGGTGTCTGTGGAATCAACTGCAGCCCCGGCTTTGGGAACTGCGACAACAACGCGGCCAATGGTTGCGAAGTCAATACGACAAATAGCGTCAACTACTGCGGTAGCTGTACGAATATTTGTGCTGCCATCAACGGTATACCAAGTTGTTCGAATAGCGCTTGTAGCATTAGCTGCACCGGGGGTTACAACAATTGTGACGGCAATTTCGGCAATGGTTGCGAATCACTGGCAGCTTCCGATACATTGAACTGCGGTGCATGCGGAAACACATGCACTTACCAGAATGCCGCTGGCGTTTGCACCAGTTCCGTCTGCCATATGGGGACTTGCAACACTGGCTACGGCGATTGCAATACTAACCCGACCGACGGCTGTGAGGCTGCGCTCATTACGACCAGCAATTGTGGCACTTGCAGCAATGTTTGCGGCACGACACACGCCTCACAAGCTACTTGTTCGTCCGGTACGTGCAACGAGGCCTGCGACGCCAACTACGCCAACTGCGATGGTGTTGCCTCGAACGGTTGCGAGATCAACACTAGCACCGACGTCAACCATTGCGGCAGCTGTCCCACTGTTTGCCCGTCTGCCCACGCCACACCTGCCTGCACCACCGGCACGTGCTCGATGACGTGTGTTGGCCTCTGGGGCGACTGCAACACGACGCCGTCCGATGGTTGTGAGAAAGATCTGTCCGGCGATACCGCCAATTGCGGCGCGTGCAACAAGACCTGTTCAAACAATCACGGTACGCCGGCTTGCTCGGGTGGAGGCTGCAGTATCAGTTGTACAGGTCAGTGGGGCAATTGTGACGGCGACATTACCAACGGTTGCGAGAAGGATGTGTCGAGCGATACGGCCCACTGCGGCAATTGTACGAATGTTTGCCCAACGGGACAGCCTTGTGTCAGCGGCGTTTGCCAACCACCGTGCACGGGCATTTGTACCGCAACGGCAACTTACACCTCAAAGCCTGGCAGCTCGATATTCTTGGCCGTGACTCCCGCCCAGACGTGCCTCAATTTCACGTATCAATTACCTGGCTACGTGTGTGGCAATAGCCCGACCTCGTTTGCGTGGAACGGTACGAGTTATCTGTTGACGTGCAACGGAGCGTGGCAAACCGCGATGCCTTCGGCCAGGAACGGCGGGTATTGCCTGCAAGGAAGTTCCTCGAGTCCCAATTCGGGTTACGTCAACTTCTGAGCGACCTGCGCCGCCGGCGTTGCAGGGCTTCGAGGTTCGCGTCCTTGAGGTTCGTGAAACCCTCGCCAAACTCATCGCTCGGCGGTATCATGCCGCTTGTGAAAGTCATGTTGATGAGTCGATGGATTCGAGTCTCTGGCCTGGTCTTCGCGGGTCTGTTGTTGAGTGGTTCAGCACCAGCGGCCGACACCACTCCAAGCCGCTACCCGTTTGATCCCGCTTGCTTGTGGGGCAGGTTGTCAGACGGCAAAGGAATGTTGGTCAGGTGCCTAACCGAGGCCGAGGTTGCTCAGTTGAACTCCGCGAGGGTCAATCCATCTACCGGGACAACTACCCTTGCGAGTGTCGATGCAACAAAAAAGACAGCAGGCAGCGAGAGCCGACCCGAGGCCTTGGACGCTGACGTCGTCAGCGTGACTGCGGATCAAGGCACTTTGCCGACGGCTCGCAAGAAGCTTCGCGTGCCAAAAGATCAGTACGCGCGCTGCGTTGCTGACAACGGCGGGCTGTCCGCTGACGCCGGCGAGGTTTCGATTCGGTTCCTTGTCAGTGAGCGCGGACGCGCCGAGGGCGCCAATGTTAACAAGAAGCAAGGGCTGAGCGATGCTGCAGCGCGCTGCATCGCCGCGGTCGTCAACCGACGCCCGGTCGGGACCCCGGAAGGTCCGGACACGGGTGCCACTGTGGTGATTCGTATTTCGAAGCAAGCGAAGCACTGAGCCGAATCGGCCACCGGCCGTGGAGTCGCACAGACTGCGGCTTGACGCAAAAATACCGATAACGGTACGGTAAATAGACTGCGCCGGTTGGACGCTCCCGTGAACGACAAGCCAGGATGGGGGTGCCGTCAGCGCGCATCGGTCCAAGCCCGTGAGCGAATTCGACGAAAAGACCCGAGTCACGCAAGTCGTTCAGAAGCCGAGCGGCGAAGAAGGCGTCGGCAATGACTGCTTGGTGGCTATCTACGCGCCAGAACCCGGGATGCTCGGCAAACGATTCGTGCTCGACCGGGCCGTTTTGCGCGTGGGCCGCGGCGCGGACAACACGGTCGTGCTCGATGGGGATTCCGTCTCACGTCGCCATGCCCGTTTTGAAAAGCGCGGCACGCGTTGGTACGTGGTCGACCTGAACTCGACGAATGGCACGTATCTCAACGAGCAGCTTGTCATCAGCGAGCAAGTTCTCAACAACGGTGATCGCGTCAAGATTGGCCCGGCCATCTTGAAATTCCTCAGCGGAGCCGACGCCGAGGCAAAGTACCACGAAGAGATCTATCGCATGACGATTGTGGATGGCCTGACGCAGATCCACAATAAGAGGTACCTATTCGAAGTCTTGGAACGCGAATGCGTCCGCGCGCGTCGTCACGAACGGGCGCTGAGCGTGATTATGTTCGATATCGACCACTTCAAGCGCATCAACGACAAGTACGGACACCTAGCGGGCGACCATGCGCTACGCGAGCTTGCTCGTATTTGCCAGGAACGGATTCGTCGCGACGAGACATTCGCCCGCTATGGCGGCGAAGAATTCACGGTGGTGCTGCCGGAAACAGCCCTGGACGGCGCGCTGAGCTTGGCTGAGGACCTGCGTACTCGCACTGAATCCAATGAGTTCGTGTTTCAATCAGAAACGATTCCGCTGACCATCAGCCTCGGCTGCGCGCAGCTCGAGGCGACTGACAAGAACGCGCTCGATCTCATCCAGCGCGCGGACGATAAAATGTACGAAGCAAAGCACGGCGGACGCAATCGCGTTTGCGCGTAGGCTCAAAACTCGGTAACTCTACTCGTGTGTCCAATGGCAGCGTCAATGCAATGGCCGCCGGTCTCGGGTAACCAACCGCCCCGTGTTGACAAGCCCCGAACCCAGTCGGGGCTCTGGGCAGAGCGCGCCCTCGCAGTCAATGCACCCATGGGGCCGATGCGCGGGCAGGTTGCGCCTGACTTGGTTTATGAACGCGCCTTTGGTGCGAACGTGTTCGACGCGGACGGCAACCGGTACGTCGATCTAGCCGCGGGCTTTGGGGCAATCCTGTTAGGTCATTGTCACCCCGAGCTCACGGCTGCCATTGCTGATCAGGCGCTGCAGCTCACGCAGGCCTTGGGCGACGTTTTTCCGTCAACCCAGAAGATCGCCCTGCAAGAGCAGCTGGCTCAACACTTCGGTAGCCGACCCTGCCGAGTCATTTTGGGTTAATCAGGCGCCGATGCCATAACGGCTGCGCTCAAAACGGCCATGTTGGCAACCGGGCGCGCTGGCGTCATCGCCTTTTGCGGCGCGTATCACGGCCTAAGTTATGCCCCCTTGGCACTGTGCCAATTGCGCGAGAGCTACCGACGCCCATTTAGCGACCAGTTGAACCCGAATGTTCACGTCGTTCCTTATCCAGGTACCGCCGAGCAAGGCGAACGGTCGTTGGCGGAGGCGGAGGTTTATTTGTTCACCGGCGAGGTGGGCGCCGTTGTCATAGAGCCCATCCTGGGACGTGGCGGTTGCATCGTGCCCCCCGACGGTTTTCTGTCGCAGTTGGTTCGTCTGACACAGGAGCACGGCGCCATCGGCATCTTCGATGAGATCTGGACTGGGCTTGGCCGTTGCGGTTCGTTCTCTTATGCGAAAACCCTTGGCCTAATGCCCGACATTCTGTGTCTCGGCAAGGGCCTGGGCGGTGGCCTCCCCCTTAGCGTCTGCATTGGAAAGAACGAAGTCATGCAAGCGTGGCAAAGGGACGACGAGGTCGTGCACACTTCCACATTTGCAGGCGCGCCGTTGGCGGCGGCCGCAGGGAACCGCTTACTCACCATTGTCGACAGAGACAAGCTCGTCGAGCGCTCGCTTGCGCTTGGAGACGCGTGGATTAGTTTACTTCGCGATCGGCTGGGTCGGCTCCCCGCGGTGAAGGAAATCCGCGGCCGCGGGCTCATGGTTGGCATCGATCTCGGACCGCATCCGGGCATCGCCGGCAAAGTGGCCAAGAGCCTCCTCTGCCGCGGTTGGATCGGATCAACGGGTGGCGGCACGCGCGAAGTGCTCGTCTTCACACCGCCCCTGACGATAGCGGAGAGCCTACTCAAGTTGGCTGCGGACGCACTGTACGAGACGTTATCTGAGGTATGATGTCGGCGTCCTGCAGTGTTCTTTCTGATGGCTTACACTCACGTGTACAAAGGTTCATCCAATCCGCGCCCCAAAGTCGTGAAGCATTCGAACCGCTGGCGCTCGAGATCGCTCGTTTCCAGGCGGAGCACATCCCCGGCTTTGCTCGTTTGGTAGAGGTTCGTCGTTCGCGTCTCGACCGTTTGGACGACGTTCCGGCCGTGCCCGTCGAGGCGTTTCGACTAACGCGAATTGCCGCGCATCCGCCCGACGCCGACGTTGTTCGCTATGCGACAAGCGGCACGACCTCCGATCAACCAGGCATCCACGCGATGCGTCGCATTGACACGTACCGAATCTCGGCGCTGACCTGGGGCCGTCAGGCTTTGCTGCCCCTTGGCGTTGATCGAGCCTGTGTCGTGGCGCTGCTTGCAGCCGGCGCGGCGGCAACCTCGTCGCTTGCTGCAATGGCACAGATGTTCATGGACGGGTTCGATCCGGTTGACGGGGCGCTCTACGGAAAGTTCTGCGTACCGTCAAGGTGGCTCTTGACGGAACGCGGCATCGACGTCCCGTTGCTGCAGGCACACATCGAGCGAGCCAGAGCGTGCAATCAGCCGCTCATCATCGTGGCAACGGCCTTTGCCTTGGCGCGGCTGCTCGACGATATAAAAACCAGGCGCCTAGACTATTGGCCACAAACAACCGTGATGCCGACAGGAGGCTTCAAGGGAAAGACCCAGGAGATTTCTGCCTCGGAGTTGCGCGCGCGTGTCGCGTGGGTGTTCGGCATCCGCGAAGAGAACATTGTCGGAGAGTATGGCATGACCGAGCTTTCAAGTCAGCTCTACGAAGGGTGTTTGCCCGGTGCTTGCATCCGCGGTGAAGCGGGCGTGTTTCATGCTCCGCCCTGGCTCGCCGTGAACCCGGTCGATTCGGAAACCCTTCAACCAGTCCCCAACGGCGAACCTGGCGTAGCGCGGTTCGTAGACTTGGCGAATGTCGATACGGCGCTATGCATCGTGACTCAGGACTTGATTCGCTGTAAGGACAACGGCTTCGAATTGCTAGGTCGTCGGCAAGGTGCGTCTGCACGCGGTTGTTCGTTGGGCACGGAGGATTGGCTTGTCGCTCATGCCCATCGTGCCGCCGGAGCCAACCGGTGACCCTAGCGCGTATCGAACGAGTTGAGCGCTTCTTGAAATCGGCTCGGGCACTGTGTGACGCGGCACACCCCCTGCACAACGCCGCCCGGACACGGTTGCCAGCTGTCACGGGTCTTTCCGCTCAGAACGTCGCGTGGGCACTGGACAACGCCCTCGAGCTGCGCGAAACGGACTGGGATTTGGAGCGCTTGTGCGAGCGCACGCCCGAATGCGCGCGCGCCCACGTGCTGCTCTCCGCGAATGTTTTCGTGGCGGCGCTACGGGCCATCGCAATCGCCGTCGCGGCCGCGCCCGAGGTCCATGTGCGACCTTCGCGCCGCGAGCCACTGATGGTTGAGTTATTAGCGCAGTCTGCGCCCGGGCAGTTTTACATCGAGAAAGAACTGCAACCCAATCCAGGTGATCATGTGTGGGCCTACGGCAGCGATGAGACGCTGGCTCGGTTGAAGCAAGCCCTGCCGGCTGACGTCGTGCTTCACGGGCACGGCAACGGCTACGGCGTGGTCGTCGTCTGGGACGAAGAGGTGCGCGGTGATCAAGCGCTCGAGAGGCTGGCTTACGACGTCGTAACCGACCTCGTACCTTTCGACCAGCGCGGTTGCCTCAGTCCGCGAGTAGTTTTGGTCCAACAAGAGCGATCCATTGCGCGGGAACTTTGGCGATTGCTTGCGACGGCAATGATAGAGCGCGAACAGCAGATACCTGTTGGAATGCTCAGCCATGAAGAACGCTCGGATATCGTCCGTTACCGCGATACCCTCTGCATCGCCGGCGAAGTATTGAGCGCCGGTTCGGGGCTCGTCAGCCTTGAGATCCAAGAACTACCCTGGATACTGCCACCGACGGGTCGGGTCCTGCATGTTCGTCCAACCATGAATGCAATCGAAGACCTCGGACCGCATGCAACCACGATAACAACAATTGGGGTTGCCTCGCTGACAAGCGAGCGCGCAATAGCCATCGAACGGGCGTTCCCGAGGGCGCGCGTCGCAGAAATAGGCCGCATGCAATGCCCCAAGTTGGATGGTCCTGTCGATCTAAGGAATTTCTTCTCCCCTCCCTAAATCCCTCCCCGCTGGGAGGGACTTCAAACCCCCCAACCCCCCATCCTTGGGCTGACTCTTAATCACATTTTGGGAGGCCCAATTGCAGCTGTGCGATCAAAGTTCGATGTGAGCGGCGACGAATATTTCAAGAAGCAGTTTTGGTGTTGAATCGGTTTGATGCAACGTGATCTGCTTCCGTCATGATCAGCACCTACACCAAGGAAGCTTTCACTGCGGACCCACGTCGCTGGGCTGAGCACCAGTTTGGGCAGTGCGAGCTGGGTGATACGCGTCGCACTCGCCGGCTAGTCGATTACGCAGCAAGGCAGGTGGCTCAGCCAGCAGCTTCCACTAACGCAGTTTGTGGTGGAGACGATATAGTCGCTGAAGGTACGTACCGATGGTTGAGAAATCCAGCTATTGATCCCAAAGCAGTGGCTGAAGGTCCGTTTGGAGTGACCGCGCGACTCTGTGATAGTTGCGCGGTCGTATTGGCAATTCAGGACACGACGACCGTTGCCTATGCGCACGCAGTTTCCGACACGCTAGGCACGGTCACCGAAATTGAGGGCCATCGGGTTGCTGGCATATTGGTCCACTCTACCCTCATGGTCGATGCAGAGAGCCGAGAACCGCTTGGCCTGATCGATCAACAGCGTTGGAGCAGGCCAGTTACGGAAGTAGGGAGCAAAACAAAGCGCCAGAAAGCCACTGGGAAGAACAAGAAGCGCTTGTATGAGGAGAAAGAAAGCGTGAAGTGGGAACAGGCCACCGAACGCATGTGTAGCCGTCTAGAATCCTCAGACAACGTCATTACGGTCTGTGACCGCGAAGCCGACATTTACGAATACCTCGCATATCTCATCGACAAAAAGCACCGCTTCGTCGTTCGTGCTGCCCAAGATCGCTGTCTGGTCACGGGCAAAGGGCACCTGTTCGACATGATAGCGAAGCAGCCGGTGGTCGCTAAGCGAATGGTTCAGATCTCGCAACGAGGGATTCAACGGGGCACGCCGAAACAGAAGAAGCGAGCGAGCCGACCCGCTCGAACTTCTTGCATGCTCGTCCGCACAGCAACGGTAGAGTTAGCACGCCCCGCTCATTGCAACGAAGGTCCCGAATCGATACGCGTTTCTGTTGTCTACCTTCGGGAGCGCCACACCCCAAAGGGTGAAGAGCCAGCCGAGTGGCTCCTTTTGACAACTGAATCGATCGCTGGTCATCGACAAGTAGAAAGAATCGTCGGGTACTACGAATGCCGCTGGCTTATCGAGGAATTTCACAAGGCATGGAAGTCGGGCTGTCGTATTGAGTTCCGACGACTTCAGTCGCTGGGAAATCTCGAGCGAATGATGGCAGTCACAGCCACGATAGCCGTCCGGCTACTACAAATCCAGGCGTTGGCAAAACTGCGCTCGACGGATTCATGCGCTCCAATACTCAGCACATCACAATGGCAGTGCCTTTTTGCAAAGATGAAACCTGATCGTCCCATTCCGAAACGTCCACCGACGATAGCCTGGGCTCTCGAAGCCATTGCTAGACTTGCGGGATGGCGCGACACCAAACGCACAGGGCAGATCGGGTGGCAAACATTATGGTCCGGCTGGGCAAAGCTGGAGGAGCTCACCGAGGGTTGGAACCTTGCAACGCAGCGGTCATAATCTAAGATCAAGAGTCAGCCCTCAAGGGCGGGGTATCTCGGCGCGATTGCTTCGCGAGACATGTTTGAGCTCACTCGAGACGAGTTTAGCACCGTGCCCGTGCGGGGCCCAGCTTGGATCATCCGACGAGTCTCAAGCGTCGCTTTCCATCGCCGAAATTGCGCTCAAGCACGGGGGCCACGGGTTCGTCCAAAGGCACATTGCGGCCCTTGGCGTAGATGGGGTGCCGCCCCATGGTTTTATGCCACTGCGCGGTGGACGCCGTCTTATAGATCTTCTCGACGACGTGGCGCCAGCCAACGCCCGTGTTATAGGCGCAAAACGAGATTTCGCCCAACTGAGTCCCGTAGGGAATAATGCACATCTCGGTGCGCCGAAAATCATACGTCCACAGATCTTGGAACCACATGCCGGCGACAAACAGGAACCGCCACGGAAACTCATTGGCATCGCCCTCGCTGGCGCCAACCGCACCGCCTCGCGCGCCGATCTGGCTGATGATTTGCCTAACAATCTCCGGCACATGGTAGCCCTTTGGCGCCGAGCTAGAGTCAAAGTTCCTCATCACACTTAGCGCCAGCGCCGCGAGTGCCCAAGGCCTAGAAAGCGATTGATCGGTGATCTGTTGCACGTCTTGTAGCAGCCGATCGATGTTCAAGAACTGGGCCAGCGGCGCCGTCTCCTTCGTGTGCTTGTTCACCAGCAGAATCGTGCCAATGCCGCAGTTGGGGTGACACCCGCAATTGAGCGAGCCCAATGCGCTATTCTGTTCCTGTATCCGATCGACGAAATTACTGAACGGGTTCATGGCGCTGAGCGGGACCCAGTCCCGCATCGGTTCGGTAACTCCCAGTTGCGCCTTGAGATCATGCGCTAGATGACTCAGCGTGTAGCGCTTGGCTTGGCGCTCATCGTCGCTCACGTCCTCATCGCGACCGGTGAAACTGATCGGCTGAAATGACACGACGGTAATCTTCTCAGCATTGTCAATGGCAAATCGGACGACGTTTCCGACTTGGTCGTCATTGACTCCCCGCACCACGGTCACTACGAGCACGACATCAATGCCGGCTGCGTGCAGATTGTCGATGGCTCGTTGTTTGACGTCGAATAGGTTGCCAACTTTGCGGTGGCGATGCGCTTCGTTGCTCGTCCCGTCGAATTGCAGGTATGCAAGGCGTAGCCCAGCCCGCTTGGCGGCATGGCAAAACTCGATGTTCTGCGCAAAGGCGATGCCATTCGTTGCGCATTGAACGCAGAAGTACCCGACCTTACGAGCGTACGCCACGGCGTTCAGAAAATGCGGGTGCAACGTCGGTTCACCGCCCGAGAATTGCACGCTAAGCTGGCGTCGTGGCTGAACGGTTACCGCGTCGTCGAGGATCTTCCTGACATCTTCAAGGGCAAGTTCGTGAACGTAGCCCACTTGGTTGGCGTCCATGAAGCACGGTTCGCACATCATGTTGCAGCGATTGGTCAAATCCACTGTCAGCACTGAGCCGCGGCCGTAGCGAATCGTCGATGTGCCGTGATTCCGCAGCGGCGTCGCTGGTGCAAGGAAGTCCCTGCCGGGGAACAGAGCCTCGATGCGCTGGAGGAATTTCGAATCGATGCTGAGGACGTCCTCGTACCTGCCATGCTTGGGGCAGTGCTTCTGCATCAAGACCTGGCCGTCGCGCTCCACGATGTCAGCCGGGATTTCACCCGGGTGGCCTTCGATCAAGACGTGCCAGTCGGTGCTCCCATCGATAATGGACGCCCGCACCTCCTTGACACAGTCAGGGCAGAGTGAGTCCGTGCGGCGAGGCCAGCCAAGCGGCGGTCTTGTTCGGTGCTTCTGCAGCGGGGCTGGCGCCCATTGTGGCTTCAGCTCTGGAATCGCTCTGGAGGCTGACCACTTCATGCATCGTGGCCACAGCGCGTTGGCACACGAGCTTGCGACGCGTTCGGCGCGGCCTAGAGCTTTTTCGACGAGAGGCAGCATCGGGCTCCGAGCATACACGCGTTCCAGCGCCGCGCGACGTCGATTGAGCGATTCGTTTCCCGCCAAGACCGTGTGTCGGATACCCGGACAACGCGTCCGGCGTGCGGAGCGCCGCCGACCCGAACTCACGCCGGCCCGCTTACTGCAGCTTGCTGTGGGCTTATGCCACGAGTCCCAAGCGTTCAAGCAATGCGTTCGGATCCGGCTTGCGCCCCCTAAAAGCCACGAAGAGCTCCATGGGGTCGCGCGAGTCACCCGCAGCCAGGACAGTCGTCCTCCAACTTCGCCCAACGTCAACGTTGTCAATCCCTGTTTGAGCGAAGCGCTGGTAGGCATCGGCTTCCAGCACTTCGGCCCACTTATAAGCGTAGTAGCCCGCGGCGTAGCCGACAGGTCGCGAGAACAAGTGCGAGAAGGTGGTGACCATGGCGTAGTCGGCGGGTAGTTCCGCTGGAGAATACGGCTGCTGGACTGCACGCGCATAGGCCAACGCGTCGTCGCTCGTGTCCGCGTCAAAGTCCATATGCAGTGCCAAATCGAGTGCCGCAAAACCAAGCTGTCGCATTTGCGCCGTGGCGGCGCGAAACCGTCGCACCGCTTGCATTCGATCCAACAGTCGGGCGGGGATCGGTTCGCGGGTTTGCCAATGCCTAGCAAACCGATTCAACACCTGCGGTTCCCAGCACCAGTTCTCCATGATCTGTGACGGCAACTCCACGAAGTCATGCGCCACTCGCGTGCCGGATAGCGAGCGAACCGGCACGCGCGAAAGACAGTGATGCAGCAGGTGTCCGAATTCGTGCCACAGCGTTTCGGTGTCGCGATGGCTCAAGAGGCTTGAACTGTCCGGAGTCGGGGGGTTTGCATTGGCCGATATGACGGCGACATTGGGCGAGCCCGAGATCAGACCAAACATCCACGCGCCGCCCTGTTTATTTTCCCGTGGGTACAAGTCCACATAAAAAACCCCCAACCGTTCACCGTTGTCGTTGTCGATCGCGTACGTCCTGACTGCGGGGTCCCACGTGGAAAAACCGGCAAGTTCGCCGATTTTGATGCCGAAAAGTTCTTGGGACACTGTGAAAACCGCATTGAGCATCGATTCCACGGGAAAATACCCGCGCAACTCCTCCTCATCGAAGTCCAGCGTGGCCTTGCGCATCTTTTCCGCGTAGTAGCTGACATCCCATGGCGCCATGGTGGCGTCAGGGGTGCCATCGACGCGTCCGCGGAATTCGATGAGTTCGCGACGTTCCCGTTCAAATGCAGGCTGGGTCGCTGCCCTTAGTTCATCGACGAATTCGCGGGCCTTGGCGCCACTATTGACCATCCGGTCCGCCATCACCAGATCGGCGAAGTTCTCGAAGCCCAAGAGGCGAGCCTTCTCGCGGCGAAGTTGGAGGATCTGACGCATGAGGTCGCGATTCGAGAACGCGCCCGCGCGGCAACGCGAATCATTGGCCCGCCAGATTCGTTCCCGCAGCGATGGGTCGTCAGCATAAGTCAGGACGGCCGTGACGCTGGGCGCTTGGAGCGTCAGCCTGTAACCCTTTGCCCCCTTTTCTGCGGCGCTGGCTTTGGCCATCGCCAGCGCGGATTCCGGCAGACCCGCGAGGCCGTCTGAATTCTCGAATACGAGTTCGAAAGCCTGCGTTGCGTCCACGACATTTTGAGAAAACTTGGCGGTAAGCTGGCTGAGTTGCGCATCCAATTGGGCGAGCTTGGCCTTTTGGGTCGCTCCGAGTGCCGCGCCGTGTCGTTTCATTTCATCCAGTGTCTTACTCAGAAGTCGTTTGCGAACCGCGTCCAGCCCCAATGCTCCCTGCGACGCGGCAAAGTCTGCGAGCCGCTGGTAGAGGGGTCCATGCATCAATAGGCGCGTGTAAAACGCCGTAGTGATCGGGAGCATTTCATTGTACGCGGCCCGCAATTCCGGAGTCGTGGCGATGGATTCGAGATGCTCGACAATTGAGGATGTCACCTCCAACTGTTCGGTGAGTGATTCCAATGCACCCATGGTAGTCTGCCAAGTGGTCGGCGCATTGTCATTGGCCAGCTTTGCCACCGCAGCGTTGGCGTCATTCACAAGAGCCGCCACAGCGGGCACAATCTCGCTGGGCTCGAACGCGTTGAAGGCAATCGGGTGTTTGGCGGTCAGCAGTGCGGATTTCATGCGAGGCCTGGGGGTTACGAGTCGTCGTGGGGGTTCAACCCTCACGACAATATCAAATTAGCTCGTCGAATGCGCCGGGCGTACTAAACTTGCAAGAGTGCTCAGCCGCCCTTCGATCATATTGAGCGATCTGCATCTTGGGCCGACTTGTCCACCCGACACTTCCACGGCCGTGGCCCAGGTCTTGCGCCGCCACCCCGGTCACGAAACCATGCTGCTGGGAGATACCTTTGATCTGTCAATTGATCCGCCGTCACTGGACCCTGCGCTGAGCGTTGCCCGTCACATGACCGGCAACCCAGAGTTTCGCGAAGCGCTGCGTGAGAGGCTGAGTCGCGGCGTGCCGGTGACACTGTTCGCGGGCAACCATGACGCGCAGTTGGTACGCCCCAACGTGCGGGCGGGTCTATTGAGTGGCATGGGCCTCAATGACACCGTGCCGCTACGCTGTGGGCTTTGGTGTGCCGAGCGCTACGGTGTTCACCTCGAGCACGGCCACATTTACGATCCAGACAACGCGCCGTCTCATCCATTGGTCGCGCCGAGCGGTGAAACCGAACCGCTGGGGGTTTGCATGATGCGCCGCGTCCTTGCGCCAACCGGTTCCCTCTTCTTCGCCCACGCTCATGAACTGACGCCGCTTCGAGGTTTGGCCCAAGCCTTCGTGCAGTTGGGTTTGGACGCTCCCTATCTCGTGGCGCGGTACTACCTGGAGGCGGCTCGTGTGTTTGCTCGGGCTAGGCCTGCGTCATTTTCGAACGAATTGTCGCTGGGCGACGCGCTCGTGTTAGAATTCGCAAACACCAGCGGGCTTGACGGTGAATGGCTGCAGCGGCTACTCGAGTTGAGGCCCGTTCCGCGTCATCATCGCAAGAAGGACGTCTTCTATCGGCTCTACTTGGACAGATCGATTGCCACCGCCGTCTGGTGGTTGACGTCGATCTTGGGCGCCGTAACTGCCTTGCCCGCATTTTGGGGCATGACCGGCGGCAGCCTTGCCGATTTGGCGTGGTCACTGGCGCGAGGCAAAAACCGCTACCGCGGCCACCTGTTGAGCCGCATGCGCAAGGCCGCGATCGCTGTGCGGTCGCTCGTTGACGCAAGGGCAGTCGTCTTCGGCCATACCCACGTCCAAGAGTCGTGTTTGGGGTATGTCAACAATGGCTCTTTTGGTTTTGGCGGCACGGATGGCCGAAGTTATCTCTTGCTCGAACCGTCCGGCGTGCTGCTACGCGCGTTCGTCAATGGAAATCAGGAGCCGCGCCCACTAGATGTCCTAGTGCCGCGCGAGTCAGACGCCAGCGCGAAACCCGAAGCGGCCGCCTAGCACCACTGCCGTAGACTTCCCCGCCACGACGGGCTTTCTGAAGTCTTCGGCAGTAGGACTAGGGAGGCCATGTAGACGACCGGGCGGATTGCGCTTACGGTCGAGCTTCAGCCTGGGCAGGGGTACCTATCGGAGGTGCAGATACTTCAACGCGACTGCAGCGGCTAGCAGCAGGACCATTGCGACGAACAAGCCGAGCACGATGACCCGATACTTCGCGCGTCGAGCGCGAACCTCTGGGCTAAGCGAACGCAGGTGTCGCTCGTCGATTGCCTCGACATGCTCATGAAGCCCATCTAGATGCGCGTGAAGGGGGTCATGCGACGAGAAGAATTCGCCCCCCCATTCGGCATCAAGTCCTTCGGCGGCAGCAGGGGATTTCGGCGGCTTGAACGGACTCCTTCGCAGCAGCGACTGGGCGCCCCTTGCCCGTCGCTCGCTTTGACCGCGAGGCTGCTTTCGAAGCAATCTTTGCGCGCGTCGATGCTGGCTCAAGCGGCGCCTTGTCAGGTGTGGCTTGAGGCGGCTCGCTTGCCGTATTGGCTGGTTGTGAAGGCGCCTCCCACGCGTCAGGGTCCAGCAGAGCGTCGCTTACAGCCAAGGGGGGCTTACTCAACCGCTTTGATGAAACAAGCGGTATGGGCTCGGTTTCGCCAACGGCCGCTTCGACGTGTGGTTGCTCAACGGCATGCACGGCGACTCTTGATTCCTGTGATGACGTCTGCTCTTGACCGCTCATCACGTCACTGACCAGCCTCCCAATCTCAGACTCGTCGAAACTGTCTTCGGCCCCTTCTGTCAACAACCGCTTTAGCGCATCAGCGTCGCTTGCTCTGGGCACGACATTGCGGTCGAATGCTTCAGCCGCGTTGGCGCTTGGCCTGCCAGACTTGGTCGCGCGGGCGTGTCCGCTAAGAAGCGCCACATCGGACTTTGCTTCCGTCGCAGGGATTGACGCTCCAGCAGAAGCGCGCTGCTCAGCGGATGGAGACTGCGCGGGGGGACCAATCGTGATGACCCGTTGCGGCATCAAACTGCCTGTGGTCGGCGCTTGGCTGCCTTCGCCAACCGAGTCGTCCCAACCCGAGTCGATGTCTGGCGCCTCGGGTGCAAGGGAAGCTGGGTTCTTGGCCACGGGGCCCTTGGCCTCGTCAGCACCAGGAACTGCCGCAAATCTGCCGGACTTTGAGCGCTTCTCTCCCTCTGAGGCACTACCGGTGGTGACTTGTCCAGCGCTCATTGGTTCAAGGTCAAGAAGGGCCACTTGAGCCACAGTTTTCCGTGTCTGTAGCCAGACGCTGCGGCTCACAACCGGCCAACCAGCGCCACGTCACTGACGTACGATCTGAGTACCAGATGGCGGCGCAAACGTAAATTCCGTTGGCTCGACCTTGGTATTTACCGCTGGATTCGAGAAATCGAAGCGATTGCGATTGCCTTGCGCGTCCACCAATAGGACTCGCCGGACCTGGGCCGTAGCGGCATCCACGTACAGAATCATCGCTTTGTAGGCCGGCGTTGCCTCTTTCGGCTTGGCCTCGATGACAAACCCCCCTTCGAACTTCATCTGACGCGCGTCGAGCTTCTTCAGTGTGAATGATTGCTGAAGTTTGCCCTCACCAACGAGAAACGAAAGGGCGGCGGGGTAAGCGCTCTTCGACATGTCGCTTTCGAACATTTGCTTGTTCTCTTCTTCGTACACGCGAATGATGTGACCGTCAGCAGTCACACGATTGCCATTGTTCTTGTAGCGCCAGCTCATTTTCCCGGGTTTGGCAAATAGGACGTCCCCGAAGCTTTTCTTTTCAATACCCGTGGCGCGAATGACATACGTTTGCTTGAAAGAAGCCCGAAAGGTATTGGTGTTGTCGTAGAATGACTGGACTCGTTCCGCGATATCTTTCGCACTGATCTCTGCAGGCGCCACTTTCGGTGCCGCAGCTTCCGCTTTTGGTGCCGCTTGCGATTGACAAGGCAACGCGCATGATGCCCACGCAACAAGACTTGCTTGAGTAAACAACCGACAGACTCTCATAGTGGTGCGCGTCATCGTTTCAGTTCTCACAAGTCAAATCCGAGCGTTCGTGTTGTTACAGCAATTCGCTTTGGAAGCAAATGCGGCGAGGCTAGCCGCGTCGCTCTGCTAGGGTTTCCAGCCGAAGAGCCCGGCTGAACACATGCGCACGCGCGTGCAAGATCGGCCGGAACACGCCAAGGGGCCGGTGTTGAGGTAGGGCGAGTGTCACCGGCTGGGGGGGATTCGCCGGCTCGGCCTGACTCGCTGCAACAAGTGGGCAGGTAGCGCGTGTCGAGCATGATGGCTGCTTGCCGCTGCGGGCAGGTGCGCCACGCGCAGGTGAGTGATCGCCAGGGCCAGTGCATCGGTCGCGTCCGCGCGTGGTAGTTGCGACAGACCGAGCATCGCTTTCATCATCAGGGCCACCTGCCGCTTGTCCGCGGCGCCGCGGCCCGCCACGGTCCGCTTGACGAGAGCCGGCGAGTACTCGCCAATGGGTACCGCTGCGCGCGAGAGCACCAATAGTACGACGCCGCGGGCATGGCCCAATTTGGACGCGGCTTGAGCATCCTTGTGAAAGAACAGTGATTCGACGGCAGCAGCATCGGGCCGGTACGTTCGCAGAATCTCGTTGAGCGCTTGTTCGATGCCGACGAGCCTTTGCGCCAGCGGTTCCGAGGCTGTCAGCGTGACGACACCGTGCCCAAGGTGCGTCAGGCGAGTTAACTCGCGCCGAACCAAGCCCCAGCCGAGGTGGCGTGTTCCAGGGTCAATGCCAAGTACCAACATGAGGCAATGCGGTGCTATGACCCATTCTGTGACAACTAGCAAATCGCATTCTTCGCAGCCGCCCACGGCGAACAAGGCCCCTCTCTACTCCGGCAAGGTGAGGCGCTTTCTGCGCGCGCTGGGGCACGAACTTGAACCGGTGGTGCACATTGGCAAGACCGGCCTTAACCAGGGTGTCCGAAATGAGTTGGAACAAGCGCTGATTGCGCACGAGCTCATCAAGGTGCGACTGCTCAGGGAATGTCCGGTCGACCGCGCCACTGCCGGCGAGGTCTTGTCTTCGAACACGGGTTCCGCGCACATTCAGACGCTCGGCGGCGTAGTGCTGCTATATCGAGCGCTGCCCGACGAACCTCGCATTGTGTTGTCGGGCAACGAACCAACCCGCGGCCTTGCCGCGCGTGTCGCAAAGCGCAAACGTTCCGATCTGGGTGCTAGGGCGCGCAACACGCCAAGGCGCGCCGGCGTTTTGCGCCAGGTTCGACGCGCAGGTGCAAGTCCAAGTGGGAGCAAAACAAAAAAGCGATAGGCAAACCTATTGCTTGTACGGCAAGCATTCGTGTATGGATGGTTCTAGAATGCAACGACAGCAACAGCCCTCCAATCTGGTCTGGATCGATCTCGAAATGACCGGCCTCAATCCTGAAAAGGATGTCATCCTGCAAGCGGCAATAGTCATTACCAATCCTGCCTTGGAGACACTTGAGGAAGCCTGCTTCGACATTTGGCAACCCGAAAACTGTCTCACTTCCGTGTCGCCATTTGTCCGCGAGATGCACGAGAAGAGCGGGTTACTCAAGCGTTCGCGTGAATCAAAGGTGGAGTGCCGCGATGCGGAGCGGAAGTTGCTTGAGCGCGTCAGCGGTTGGTGTGCGTTTCCCGCTGTGCTTTGCGGCAATAGCATTGGGCAAGACCGCAGGTTCATCGATCGCTACATGCCAGGGCTTGCAGGGTATCTGCACTATCGGATGGTCGATGTGTCTTCGCTGAAGGTGTTGATGCAGCTATGGTACGGAGCGAAGGGGGAGTTCAAGAAGCCAGAGTCGGGTGCGCATGATGCTTTGTTCGATATTCATCAATCGATCGAGGAATTGAAGTTTTATCGGAGCAATTTCCTTGCGGATCGATCTAGGTAGATTGTGATCTTTCTTGCTTTCAGCGACTTGATTTTCGCCCTAATCCCTGCGAGGGATTTCGTTCGCCCCTTCCTAAATCCTTCCCCGCCGGGGAAGGACTTTGAACCCCCCAAATCCCCCCAGTTTTGCTCAGCACTGGTTCCATCGCACTTTGTGATTCCATGTAGTGAATTTTTTGGACCGACAACTCGTCGGTTTGCGCATGCAGCAATTCAAAGGCGAGCAGGCGGCGTGGGCTCAGGATCAGTTCGGACAGGTTCGTGTGGGAGATAGTCGGCGGACGACCCGGCTCGTCGCGATGGCGACTCGAGCGGCTCAGTCGCCTTCAGGCAAGGTTTCTGACGTGTTTTGTCGGGATAAGGAACGGCAGGGTGCCTACGACTTGCTCGAAAGCGGTCAGGTGGATCCCGTGGCGTTGGTCGTGGCGCAGGCAGAGGCAACGGCTCGACAGTGCGCCAATGAACCGTTCGTGTTTGTGCCAATTGATGGCTCTAGTGTGACACTGGCTGACCGTACTGCGGGCAAAGACTTCGGTAGTGTGGGGACTCTGAGCGACGGCAACCGCGGGTTGAAGGTAATCAGCGCACTGGCGATTAGCCCCAAAGGGATGCCGCTGGGTCTGTTCACGCAAGTCTGGTGGGCTCGCACGCAGGCCAGGAGACAAAGTAAAAAGCAGAAACGTAAACGCAACCTCAAGCGTGACGTCCAAGAGAAGGAGACGCGATACTGGTTGGAAGCGATCCAAGACGCCTGCGCCCACGCAAAGGCAACGAATGCGAAGCTTTGGTTGCAACTCGACCGCGAAGCTGACAACAAGCATATCCTGCTCGAACTTGCCGACTGCGGACAACAATTCACGGTCCGTGGGTCGTGGGACCGATTGATTGACGCAACCGGCAACGATAAGCAGTACTTGCGGCAATGGCTGGACCGAGAGGCTCCAGGAGGCGAATATAGGCTCGAAATTAGCGCTGCACCCAAGCGAACTGCGCGCTTGGCGCGCATCGTGGTGCGTTGGGCCTGTGTGACACTGCGACTGCGCAATGTGCCACGTTATGGTGAATGCTGGCTCGACGTTACTGTCGTATGGGCACGCGAAGAGGGTACATGTCCAGCGGGTGAGAAGCCTGTGGACTGGCTACTGCTGACGAACGCTCCGGTGGGGAATTTCCAGCAGGCGCAATCTGTCATTCATGGCTACACGCAACGCTGGCGGATCGAAGAATTCCACAGAACCTGGAAGACCGGCAGCTGCAACGTGGAGCAGACACAGCTAAGAAGTCAGCAGGCAGTGCGCATTTGGGCTACTCTACTTGCTGCCGTGGCCGTACGCATCGAACGTCTAAAGATCCTGGCGCGAACTGAACCCCAACAACCAGCGGACATTGAGCTGACACGCCACGAGATCAGAGCACTCATTGTGCTCAAACGTCAGCAGAAAAAACGAACTGAAGTCATTACTGACGCCATGCCCACAATCGGGCAGGCCACGTTGTGGATAGCTGAACTAGGCGGCTACACTGGCAAATCATCCGGCGGACCACCGGGTTCCATCACGATCCGCAGGGGGCTAGAGCAGGCTGCTACCCGCTGCCCAGCTGCTCCAGGCCCTAGAAGACCAGGAAAGATCAGACCAATGCTGAGCAGTTTTGGGGGGATATCTAGGCGCGATTGCTTCGCGTTACATATTTGAGCTCGCTCGAGAAGAGTGACGGAGTATGGCTAAGCTTGAACTCGATCGAGAAGAGTGAGCTAAGGAGCCCGCAAATCACTCTGTCTTTTCGGGGACCTCGACGGGCTTGCGTTTGCCGATGGTTTTTCCTAACTCCCAACCCGGGCCCAAAGCAGTGCCGACGCTGAAATACGCGCGGTTCGATGCATCGTAGAGGATGGGCGAGACCTTGAGCATGTCGAGTGCGCGCCCGTCGCGCAGTACGCTTTCGTCCGCTTTTACGTCCAGAATCTCTCCGATAAACATCGTGTGAATGCCCACTTTCATTGTTTGAACGAGCCGGCACTCGAGCGCGAGCGCGATCTCGTTGATGATAGGAGCGTTGACGACGGAGCTGCGCGATGCGGTGAACCCACACTCTCCGAACTTGTTTCGATCTCGGCCACTGACCATGCCAGCGAAATCCGCCTCGGCCACTTGAGCGCTCGACGGAATGTTGACGGTGTAAGCGTTGCGCGCAACGATGGCAGAGTGACTATACGTCGCTTCCCGCAGCGACACGGTCACGCATGGGGGTTGTGAAGAGCAGATGGCGCCCCAAGCAACCGTCATGAAGTTCGGTTGACCGCCGGCGTCGTAGGTGGCAACTAACCAAACCGGTGACGGGACTGCCAAGGTTCTCGCTCCAAGGGATTGCTTCATGAGCGAACGTATACCTCAACATCGCTCAAAAATAAGAGCGAATTCGCGCTGACGCACTATGTCGCGTGACGAAGCTCTCGATAGAGCTCAAACATGTTACCCGAAGAAATCGCGCCTAGATACCCCGCCCTCGAGGGCGGGGTTGGGGTGGGTGAGCCGATGAACGAGCTCGAAATTGTGACGCGAAGCAATCGCGCCGAGATACCCCCAAGGATGGGCTCAGCACTGGTTCCATCGCACTTTGTGATTCCATGTAGGTGAATTTTTTGGACCGACAACTCGTCGGTTTGCGCATGCAGCAATTCAAAGGCGAGCAGGCGGCGTGGGCTCAGGATCAGTTCGGACAGGTTCGTGTGGGAGATAGTCGGCGGACGACCCGGCTCGTCGCGATGGCGACTCGAGCGGCTCAGTCGCCTTCAGGCAAGGTTTCTGACGTGTTTTGTCGGGATAAGGAACGGCAGGGTGCCTACGACTTGCTCGAAAGCGGTCAGGTGGATCCCGTGGCGTTGGTCGTGGCGCAGGCAGAGGCAACGGCTCGACAGTGCGCCAATGAACCGTTCGTGTTTGTGCCAATTGATGGCTCTAGTGTGACACTGGCTGACCGTACTGCGGGCAAAGACTTCGGTAGTGTGGGGACTCTGAGCGACGGCAACCGCGGGTTGAAGGTAATCAGCCGCACTGGCGATTAGCCCCAAAGGGATGCCGCTGGGTCTGTTCACGCAAGTCTGGTGGGCTCGCACGCAGGCCAGGAGACAAAGTAAAAAGCAGAAACGTAAACGCAACCTCAAGCGTGACGTCCAAGAGAAGGAGACGCGATACTGGTCGAAGCGATCCAAGACGCCTGCGCCCACGCAAAGGCAACGAATGCGAAGCTTTGGTTGCAACTCGACCGCGAAGCTGACAACAAGCATATCCTGCTCGAACTTGCCGACTGCGGACAACAATTCACGGTCCGTGGGTCGTGGGACCGATTGATTGACGCAACCGGCAACGATAAGCAGTACTTGCGGCAATGGCTGGACCGAGAGGCTCCAGGAGGCGAATATAGGCTCGAAATTAGCGCTGCACCCAAGCGAACTGCGCGCTTGGCGCGCATCGTGGTGCGTTGGGCCTGTGTGACACTGCGACTGCGCAATGTGCCACGTTATGGTGAATGCTGGCTCGACGTTACTGTCGTATGGGCACGCGAAGAGGGTACATGTCCAGCGGGTGAGAAGCCTGTGGACTGGCTACTGCTGACGAACGCTCCGGTGGGAATTTCCAGCAGGCGCAATCTGTCATTCATGGCTACACGCAACGCTGGCGGATCGAAGAATTCCACAGAACCTGGAAGACCGGCAGCTGCAACGTGGAGCAGACACAGCTAAGAAGTCAGCAGGCAGTGCGCATTTGGGCTACTCTACTTGCTGCCGTGGCCGTACGCATCGAACGTCTAAAGATCCTGGCGCGAACTGAACCCCAACAACCAGCGGACATTGAGCTGACACGCCACGAGATCAGAGCACTCATTGTGCTCAAACGTCAGCAGAAAAAACGAACTGAAGTCATTACTGACGCCATGCCCACAATCGGGCAGGCCACGTTGTGGATAGCTGAACTAGGCGGCTACACTGGCAAATCATCCGGCGGACCACCGGGTTCCATCACGATCCGCAGGGGGCTAGACAGGCTGCTACCCGCTGCCCAGCTGCTCCAGGCCCTAGAAGACCAGGAAAGATCAGACCAATGCTGAGAAGGATGGGGGGTTGCGGGGCTTGAAGTCCTTCCCCAGAGGGGAAGGATTTAGGAAGGGGTGATCTAAACCCTAACAGTTACCGTGACCCGATAGGTAAAAAATCTTATTCGGGTTCAGTAGCCCGCGCGGATCGAAGGCAAGCTTAAGTCGCTTTTGCAGTTCGATGAGTTCGGAGCTTTGTTCCAGTTCTAGGTACGGGGCTTTGAGGATCCCAATGCCGTGCTCGCCACTCAAGGTGCCGCGTAGACTGACCGTGTCACGGAACAATTGAGCGACTGCCGCGTCGATCTTGACCTTTTCGTCCGGATCATCCCAAAGGTAATTCACGTGCAGATTGCCGTCTCCGGCATGGCCGTAAACGAGCCAGCGAAGCTTCTCTCGTTCGGCGTGTTTGTCGATCTTCGCGAACAGTTCCGGGATGCTCTGCGAGCCGACAACCACGTCCTCGCTCATCTTGAACGCCGAGAGTTTGCGGATGGCGGGGCTCATTGTGCGCCGCGCGGCCCAGACTCGATCCCGCTGCGATGCACTTTGTGCCACCACGACGTCGATTGCATGCGCGCGCGCGCATGCGTCGGCAACGCGTTCGGCTTGCGTCAAACAATATTCATTCGTCCCGTCCACTTCGATGAGCAGCATCGCGTCTGCGCGCTCGTCGATGGCATTGCCCGCTTGGCGCATTGCGGCCAAAGTCGTCCGATCGAACAACTCGATACAACGAGGTAACACGCCACTTTGCGTGACGGCACCGACGGCTCGGGCAGCCTCAAAAATGCCTGAGAACAGCGCCAGCAACGCCAGCGTCGTTTCGGGCTTCGGCAACAGCTTGAGCGTGATCTCCGAAACGACGGCCAACGTGCCTTCGCTGCCCACGATCAAGGAGGCAACATCGTAGCCCGTTACGCCCTTGCGTGTACGATGCCCCAATTTCAGCCGTTCACCGCCCACGAGATGCGCGTTCATCCCAACCACATAATCGCGGGTCGGACCGTACTTGAACGCACGCGGCCCTGCAGCATTGGTCGCCACATTGCCCCCGATGGTGCAGTCTTCGAGGCTGTTAGGATCGGGCGGATAGAACCAACCCGCGGCTTCCACGGCCGATTGCAGATCGATGAGCTTTACGCCGGGCTCGACAACGGCAATACCCTCGACGCGATCGATGTCTTTGATCTTCGAGAGCGAAGACACATCCAGCACAATGCCTTGAGAGAGGGGCACGCAGCCGCCGACTTTGCCCGTGCCCGCGGCGCGCGGCGTCACCGGCACGCCCGCCTCGGCAACAACGCGCAACGTCGTTTCGATGTCGGTTGCGTCGTGCGCCAACACGACGGCGTCCGGAAGCGTACCCTCGACCTCCGACTCGTCGCGCCGATACGCCTCACAATCCGCGGCCGCTGTAAGCAACCGCGACAGGCCCACGCGCTGGGAAAGCAAACCCACCGCGTGCTCTCGCGCACCGATTGAAGCGACCTCGACCACGCTCGTCATCGAGCGCGATCGTACCGCGATTCTGCCCGCAGGCACCGCCGCGCATCCCGACTTTCCCCTTCAAAGCCCCGTCAAGCGCCCGAACTAGGCCTTGACGGCGGCGCGGCCCAAGGTAGGGTTCCGCCCTCATCCGGCCTGGAGAGGTGACCGAGAGGCCGAAGGTACCCGCTTGCTAAGCGGGCGTAGTCCAAAAGGC
Organism: uncultured delta proteobacterium; assembly: GCA_963811985.1. Classification (GTDB taxonomy): domain Bacteria; phylum Myxococcota_A; class Polyangia; order Polyangiales; family Polyangiaceae; genus FEN-1139. The sequence goes on along the minus strand of CAWEUH010000025.1, from coordinate 6,143 downwards.
TACCGTGGGTTCGAATCCCACCCTCTCCGCTGAGTTTGTAGTGACGGCACGGGGACATGGGGAGACCCGATGCCGGTTGCTGATTCTGAATCAGATTCTGAATCGGAATCTGACGTCTGATCCGGAACCTGATGTCTGATCCTGCAATCAGAATCTGATTCAGGATCGGACATCAGTCATCAGGATCAGAGTCAGGACATCAGGTTCCGAATCAGGATCAGAACTTCACTTGACGGCCACGCCGTCTTCGCCGACGGCGTATTCGGGAGGATGGCAGCTGCCGACGGAGCGCAGCGTGCGATGTTTCACACATTGCCGTTTCTCGAGCCCGTGGAGCTGATTGCGGTGGCCTTCAATGTCTACCGCCGTTTCGCTGCTTGGCTCAAGAGGAAGGGTTTGATTCGCCTGGCTGACGCGGATGAGTCGTACGACAGAGAAGATTCGCTGGCCTTGTGCCTTCGAGGTTCTCTTGGAATCGGCAAGGTGGTGGAATTGACGGACGACGGTGACATCGAATTGACGCAGGACGACGCGGACGAAAAGCGGTTCGCACCTCGGCGTTCCCCGCACGTTGGCGAATTCGGAGGATTCAGCATCCACGCGGGTGTCACCGTCGATGAGGACGACCGCGATGGTCGGGAACCGTTGCTTCGATACTGCGCCAGACCGGCCCTAAGTATGGAGCGCATCAGCGAGTTCGCTATTTCGGCGTTTTCGGACCGAATTCCTCCTGGAGGAAATTGTGCGTGCCGCAAGGGGTTGACACGGGGCGCGCTGATCAATCGACGTCGCCCGACGCGTCAGACCAAGCCAAGTCATCCGCAAGCACCCGAACCGCCGGAGAGAGGCCCGATTGTCGAAAAGCAGCGTAGCGCAAGCCCTGGAAGTCGAAGCGAAGCCCAAGGCTGCGCCATCTGCGAAGCCGACGCCTGCACCTCCAGCGCAATCGCAGCCTCAAGTGCAACCGCAGCCGCAAAATCTCGGTCCCGTGCCGGCAAAACAATAGCCTGACACGTCCGCAACAACACTCGCTTGAATTGCTTGTAATAGTGTGCGGCTTTCCTGTTGGCTGAAGCAGGCAGAGTCAGCACGGGGCGGATCTAGTCCAGACTATCACCGAAGCGATTGGCCCCCGGCGTGCCCGGAGTGAGTGCGGCAACGAAGCCGTATATGGGGATGAAGAAAGCTAAGACACTCCTGTTGATGTCGTGCATTCTCTTGGCGGCTTGGATGATTACGAATGAAAGGCAAGTGACTTGAACCAATACGCTGGCCATAATCGCGGGGAATGGCCCGTTAGTCGTAACGTTCTTCATGCATACCAAGAGGGCAATGCCAAAAGGCAGCACCGCAACCATGCAACGCAGCCAGAACCTACTGCGGCCAATTCGACTTTTCGTCAACCACATGTTTTCTCGCATGCTGCATTCTTTCAACCGGAGAAGTTGTACGACAATTCCACTAGGCACCAATTATGGTTCACGCAAACATCCCGACCCGGGCGATGCGCTCACATTGATTGGCCCAGCTAAGGTACCAATACCAGCTGAATAATCCGGCCCAGATAGGCCGAAAGTTAAATTGTTGCGGTGTCAACCTGGAGCTGTTTAGTTACGACTTGTTGTGCCGGGTTTTGCGTTCGCTGAGCGAGCCAGCGTCGCTACTCTCGCTGACTTTTGGGACGTAGTCTTGGCCATCGCAACGAGCTTTTTGAGCTCCATTCCAGTCTGAGCAAGCTGATTGTCCATTTCCTTCGCGTCCACATTGCTATTGCTGTGTATACTTCCGGCAAACGCCTCGGTCGCTGCGAGGACATTCGTTTCGCTAGAAGCGATTGTCATGCCGGAGACGTCAATGCTCTGCCGCAAATTGTAAATGGATGCGGTCAACCACTGAGCACTGGTTACTGCATCGTGTTTTTGCCACGCGTCCTGGGAATTGTGATAGTACAGTTCCGACAGAGCACGAGCGGCATCAGTAGCCACGCGGTCAAGTTCCTTGGGATCCTTGACTTTGCCCTCTGAAACTTGATTGGCCAAGTTGCCAATATCAACGCTCCTAGAGTCCAACGACATTCGTGTGGTGCCATTTGCACGCGCGGCGTTGACGTCCAAATAGGACTTTACTTTGCGCAACTCGGTTGTGGCAACTTTCATGTCCTTCGACAGTGCAGCGCGGGCAGCCGTAAAATGCGCCATCGGATAGCGGTAGATCTTCCGCCATTGATCGGGTTGCATCGTGAAGAAGCCATTTTGCATGTCCGCGTCATAGGCTGCGATGGATGCCTTCATGAGTATCTGCATGCTGGTCTTGCCGGCTTCAGCTTGAGACGCTAACTGATTCAGATTCTTGGTTGCGGCAAGTAAGTCAGGCTTTGCGGGCGCAATCAGATTCTTGCGTTCAGGTTGCAACGAGCCAGCCGCTGCGCGCAGTTCGAGTGCAATCAGTTTGTCGTTGTGACTGTTCTGCGCCTCCTGAGCTCCAAGAAGATGCTGCTCAAGACTGCTCACCACAGGAATGATTCGCTCGTTATCCCCTATAATCCACTGTTCAGGTTCGGCGGGATTGACCGAAGCGTTCTTGGTCAATGTTTCTTTTATAGCATGGGTCACAGTAGCAGGGCTGGCACCGGCGGCTGCCGCTGCTGGTTTGTTTGACTGGATGGCAGTTTTTGACAAAGCGTGAGTGGCCTGAGGCTGCCTATTGCAGCTGAGGGGGCCAAGTAAGAGGGCAGCCGCCGCAGTAGAGAGCATGTAGTGTGCCGAATACAAATACGGTGTGATTTTCATGTAAACCCTTCCTTGTGTGGCGGATGCACCGCGTGTTGTTCAGACAAATTGGAATCGAATTGGTTCGACAACGCGGACACAAAGTCTTCCAATTTTCTTGATTGCTTCATTTCCAAATCCAAACAGCAATCACGGAACAAGAATTCCCAGAACAAGCGAATTGCGGTGCGGCATATCAACTGCCCCGAGGGGACAGCCTGTCGTGATGTTGCTAAATCGCGTTTACAGCACGTACACGTGAAGCGTACGCATGGTCATGATCTCAACATGTGATGATACACAATGGCTACAATTTCTGTGTGGGGTTGCGACCCAACGGAGTGTCAAATTGCCATCGACCAATCCGGGCACTCAGAATGGGAATGAACTGTGACGCTCTTACGTTGCTAAGACCGACCACGAACAGCCGGCAATAGCAGTCGAGAGGAATTTGCAATGGCCGACGGCTCGCTTTTGAATGAGGAGAACGTCATGAAGACAATGTCAATTGTTTCGACACTAGCAATTGTAGCTCTGGCGATTGGATGCGGCTCGGAGGTTACCCCGACACCCAGGACCGCAGCAAATAAATCCGGTGATTCCCGTGTGCTGGCAAAAATGCCCAAGGCCGATGACAAAGGTACCAGCGGAATGGTCAGCATATCCGACGACGTAAAGAGCGCCTGTGGCATTTCTGATGACGAGGCATATTTCGCGTTCAATTCCGCCGATGTTCGCCCAAGGGATAAGCAGATTTTGGATAAACTCCGTACTTGTTTCACGAGCGGCAAGCTCAAGGGGCATACGATGCAACTGGTTGGGCACGCCGATCCGCGAGGCGATGATAATTACAATTTGGCACTGGGTGGAAGACGTGCTGACAGCGTGAAGGAGGTCATCGTGGGCAGAGGGATGCCATCCTCGAAAGTCGTAACGAGCTCGCGCGGCGAAATGGACGCAACCGGAACCGATGAATCCACGTGGGCCAAAGATCGCCGGGTCGATGTGCGTGCCGGTACTTGATTCCCGCGAGCGGACCTCAGATTAGAATCGTTCAAAGGTCGAACCCGACCAATAAGAAGTTCGCGATGGCGGTGTGCGAGGAAGTGGGCTCGGATGACCCGATCATTCTTGTGCAGGACTACCACTTTGCCCTTGTGCCAAGATTGATTCGCGAACAGCTACCGCGCGCAACCATTCTTACCTTTTGGCATATTCCCATGGCCGAACGCGGAGCGTTTCGGCATCTGTCCGTATCGAAAGGAGCTGATTGACGGCTTATTGGGGTCCAGTATCCTCGGCTTTCATACTCGCCAGTACTGTAACAATTTCCTCGAAGCTGTTGACACTTACGTGGAATCGCGCATCGACCGAGAACACAACGCGGTTGAGGTGCAAACTCAACGGACATTGATCCGTCCGTACCCGATTTCGATCGAATGGCCGTAACAGGGCTGAAAGACGTTGGAAGCGTCGTCGAATGCCGGACCGAGGCTCTAATCGTGAACCCTTACGATATTCAGCAGGCTGCCGACGCGATGGCTACGGCACTACGAATGCCCGAAACCGAACAGCGGGAACGAATGCGCGCCATGCGCATCCTCTTGTCGGAACTCAACGTCTATCGCTGGGCAGGCCGCATGCTCATCGACGCCGCAAAGGTTCGGCACCACAGATGGTTGTCAGGACGACTTTCACGGCTGGCCGATGCATCTGGAGTCGAGCTCCCGTGAAATATCTGCTTGCTGCACAAAACCGAAACGTGCTCACACAATTTGCACTGTCGAATGTGCTGTTGGCTTTTGACTACGATGGGACGCTCTCACCCATTGTAGCCGATCGCGACCGCGCACCCATGCGCCGCCGCACACAGGTGTTGTTGAGCCGCGTCTGCGAAACCTATCCGTGTGCCATAATATCGGGGCGCTCGCGGGCTGACGTAACTACCTACCTCGAAGGGATTCGGACGCCTTATATCATCGGTAACCACGGTCTTGAACCCACAAAGCAGATGCCACACTTCGAACGGATAGTGAGCGATATTCACCTTCAATTGGCGCCGCTCTTGACGCACTTGCCGGGTGTCGACATCGAGGATAAACGCTACTCACTTGCGATTCACTATCGCCGGTCACGGCAGGTTTCGTATGCTCGGGAACAGATCGTCCGCGCAGTTAGCACGCTCTCCATTCCCGTTCGCTTGATGCGAGGAAAATGCGTCATGAACGTGCTCCCGCATGGCGCACCCCACAAGGGAATTGCCTTACAGGAATTGCGTACGAAGGCTCAAGCCGATACGGCTATTTATGTCGGCGATGACGTCACCGATGAGGATGTATTCGAACTCGACGAACCCGAGAGAGTTTTGTGCATTCGTATTGTTCGCTCACGCAAATCGGCGGCAGCCTACTACTTACGCACGCAACACGAAATCGACCTCTTGTTGACACACCTAGCGCGACTCGAAAAACGGACGCATCTCGATGACTAGGGGCCGTCCCGGGTTTCTCATGACGCCGCGAGCTCCGGTTGTGGGATCCAAAGTAATGCGGAAACAAGTTGAACGAGGGACAGGAAGTGCAATGCGTTCTTTTCGAATCGCGTTGCGACGGCGCGAAATCGCTTGATGTTGTGGAAGTAGCACTCGACCAAATAGCGCTTTCGGTACTTCTTTCTGTCAAGGCGCGGTTTACGGGTTCGATTGGGATGAGGACAAATGACAGGTTTCATTTGCGGCTTAGAACTTGGGCCCTGATTTCGTCAGAGTCGTAGGCTGTGTCAGCGATCAGCGCGTGCCCTTGCGCGTGCCCTGCGATGATGTCTTTGGCGACCGTGGAGTCGTGCTGTTGGCCCGGTGTGAGTTCGACGTGGAGCGGCCGCCCTTCGGTGTCGACGAATTCGTGGACTTTGGTGGAGAGCCCACCTCGAGAATGACCCATGCGTTAATTTTGATCCCCCTTTTCCGCCCGAAGCATCTTGATGTGCTCGAAAACGGAGGCGTCGATAATGCATCCTTCATCGTCCACTTCCAATTGTAGTGCCTTGAGCACTTTGGCCCAGGCTCCTCGATGAGACCATTCATTGAAGCGATTGTAGATGGTACTCCAAGGGCCATAGCGCTCAGGCAAGTCTCGCCAAGGACAGCCCGTCTTTGCTCGGTACAGGATAGCGTTGATGAATGCACAATCCCCAATGATGAAGTCAGGACCTCGCCGCTAAGACAAAAGCTAGGGGGGGTTTGCCACTGTGCGTCAGTCAGTTCATGTCGGTGTGCCACGAAAAGCTTTGATCATATTGGACGCGAACTCTCAACAAAAAAGATCTCGCCCAAAGCTAAGCGATCGAAATGATCCAACTATTACCCGGGACAGCCCC
>CAWEUH010000024.1:0-199211 GCA_963811985.1 uncultured delta proteobacterium | reverse complement strand
GTTAGTACAGGCCCGCGGCGCGGGCGGCGCGGGTGAAAGCCAGGGAGTTGTACCATCCGGGCGTCGCCGGCCGGTCCTCCTCCGAAGGCCGCTCGAAGAACACGCCCATCGTGGCCGCGCCGGACCCGAACGCCGCCGTGATCCGTGATGCGAGCCCGTACCCGGTCGAGGCGCCGATGACGAGGACCTTCTTGGGCCCGTCCTTGACGGAGCCGCGCGAAGCCGCGTGGCCGATCCATTGCCGGACATGGGCCTCGCAGCCGGCCGGGTGGGCCGTCACGCAGACGAACCCGCGTATCTTGGGCTTGATTATCATGCGAAGCGGCGGATTGTCGCGGCCGCCCCGCGCTTGGCAATGCCGATTTACGGGGAGCCCGATGCGCTCCCGGCGCCCCTCACCTGCTCTGGATGCTCACCTTGCTCAGGCCGGCCTTGCGGCAGGAGTCCAAGACGAAGGCGAGGCGCTTGAGCTGGGTGGCCTCGTCGGCCTTGATCAGCACGGGAATGTCCTTGTCGACGTTCTGGACCTGCGTGAGCAGCTCGCCATCTGCTCGTCGCGTGACGAACCTTCCCGTTGAAGGTCACCGAGCCGTCCTTGTCGATCGCGATGGTGACGTTGCCCTTGAACTCGTTCTTCCCGGCGGTCGCGATCTTCGGCAGCGTGATGTTGAGGGTCGACGCCGACTTGAACTGCATCGTGACGAACGCGAAGAAGATCAGCATCACCAGCACGTCGATCAGCGGCACCAGGTTCAGCTCGGGCCGCCTCCGCGGCCTCGTCGAGCAGCGGCGCTCATTGGCGGGCGCGCCTGCAGGATGCGCTCGAGGAGCACGTCGAGCTGGGCGGCGTAGTTCTCGATCTTGCGCTGCAGGTAGCCGCTGCCCACGAGCGACGGGATCGCGATCGCCAGGCCGATCACCGTGGCCGAGAGCGCGAGGGCGACGCCCTTGGTGAAGAGCACCGGATCGGGCAGGCCCGTGTCGGGTGAGATCTGCGAGAAGACCTGCAGCAGCCCGGTCACCGTGCCGGAGAGGCCGATCAGCGGCGCCGCCGCGTAGATCACGTCGAGGTACGGCACTCCCCGCTGCATGCGGTTGAGCTCGAGCCGGGCGAACGCCTTCACCGCCCCCTCGTCGTTGGCGTGCTGCTCGGCGAACTCGACGATGCGCGCCAGGACGGTGTGCTTCCCGCCCATCAGCGGCTTGCCCGCGATGACGGCGTCGACCAGGTCCTGCGGCATCACCGCCACCCGGCGAAGCGCATAGGCGCGCTCACAGATGATGAAAGCGGCGGCCGCCGAGCAAAGCCCCAGCGGATAAATCAGGAGGCCGGCCCCCTTGAAAACCTCGATCATGGCGAAGAACATGGCGGGAAAAGAGTGTCAGTATGACGTTAAAACCAGCGAAAAGGTCCACTCTTTTTGCCGCAAGCGGCCGGCGCGGCAACCCCTAAGATGCTTCAGGCCGAAAGGTAAGGGTGGCTTCTTGCCAGCTCCCGGGCCGCCGGAAGCCCCTCCAGCAGCTCGCCGATGGCATCCCAGCGGCCGTTGACCAGCGCGTCGCGGGCCGACTCGCGGACCGCCGCGCGCGACCGATCCGTCCGCGAACCGGATGTCCTGGGCCGCGAGGTCGATCGCGATCTCCGTCCGGGGGTCGGCTTCGATGGCGGCCGCGATCCGGGCGATGTCCTCCCGGCTCGCGCTCACGCAGGGAATGCCGAGGGTCGTGCAGTTGCCGAAAAAGATCTCGGCGAAACCCTCGGCCACGACCGCGCGGAAGCCGTGCTTCTGGATCGCCTGCGGCGCGTGCTCGCGGGAGGAGCCGCAGCCGAAGTTCGCCCCGGAAAGGAGGATCGTGGCGCCCCGGAAGCGCGGGTCGTTCAGGGGATGCGGCCGGTCGGTGCCGTCGGCGTTCTTGCGCACGTCGTGGAAGAGGTACTCGCCGAGGCCGTCGAAGGTGACGCACTTCATGAAGCGCGCCGGGATGATGCGGTCGGTGTCGATGTCGTTGCCGGGGACGCGGACGCCGCGGCCGGAGACCTGGGTGATTTTTTGAAGGGACATGGGGAAATTTGAGTGTTGGGGGCCAGGCGGGTCTCTTTCGCTCAAAGAGCGCAAGAGACCCGGCCTGGCCTCTTCTTCATATGCCGAAGACTTCGCGGGCGTCGGCCACGGCGCCGGTGACCGCGGCGGCGGCCACCATGAGCGGGCTCATGAGGATCGTGCGGCCCGTGGGGCTGCCCTGGCGGCCCTTGAAGTTGCGGTTGGAGGAACTGGCGCAGAGCTGGTCGCCGACGAGCTTGTCCGGATTCATCGCCAGGCACATCGAGCAGCCGGCCTCGCGCCACTCGAAGCCCGGCCTCGCGGAACACCCGGTCGATCCCCAGCTCGGCGCAGAGGCGGCCCGACCGCCTGCGAGCCGGGGACGGCGATCGCCTTGACTCCCGGGCGCGACGCGGCGGCCCTTGAGGTACCTCGCCACCTCCTGGAAGTCGCTCAGCCGGCCGTTGGTGCACGAGCCGAGGAAGGCGACGTCGATCCGGGTGCCCTTGATGGGCGCGCCCGGCCGGAGCTTCATGTAGGCGAGCGCCTCCTCGATCGAGGCCTTCTCGTCGGCGCGAGCCCGCCCGGGCGGGATCGGGAATGGTCTCGGTGATCGCGACCCCCTGCCCGGGATTGATGCCCCAGGTGACGGTGGGCGCGATGTCCGCGCGCGCGGATCGCGACCACGTCGTCGTAGGCGCAGCCCGGCGTCGCTGGCGACCGACGCGCCAGCGCGCGACCGCGCGCGTCCCACGCCGCGCCCTTCGGCGCGTACGGCCGGCCCTTCAGGTAGGCGAACGTCGTCTCGTCCGGATTCACGTAGCCCGCGCGGGCGCCGCCCTCGATCGACATGTTGCAGACGGTCATGCGCTCCTCCATCGAGAAGCGGTCGAACACCTCGCCGCCGTACTCGTAGGCGTAGCCGGTGCCGCCGTTGACGCCCGAGGGTGCGGATGATGTGCAGGATGACGTCCTTCGCGTACACGCCGGGCCGCAGGCGGCCCGTCACGTTGATGCGGCGGACCTTCAGCTTCCCGAGCGCCATCGTCTGCGTCGCCAGGACGTCGCGGATCTGGGTCGTGCCGATGCCGAAGGCGATCGCGCCGAAGGCGCCGTGGGTGCTCGTGTGCGAGTCGCCGCAGGCGATCGTCGTCCCCGGCTGGGTGATCCCCTGCTCGGGCCCGACGATGTGGACGATGCCCTGCTTGCCGGTCGACCGGTCGAAGAAGGTGATCCCGAACTCCGCGCAGTTCCTGCGCAGCTCCTCCATCATCGCCTGCGGCCAGCGGGTCGCGGTAGGGCTCCGCGAACTGGTCGGTCGGCACGATGTGGTCGACCGTCGCGAACGTGCGGTGCGGCATCGCGACCTTGAGCCCGAGGTCGCGCAGCATCCCGAAGGCCTGCGGGCTGGTCACCTCGTGGATGAGATGCGTGCCGATCAGCAGCTGGGTCTGGCCGTTGGCGAGCTGGCGGACGGCGTGGGCGACCAGACTTTTTCGAAGAGGGACTGGGGCATGGGCGCCACGTCGTAACCGGATCTTGCCATGACTGGGAAATACTTGTTTAGATCCGGGTGATGCCGAGAAAGTATCAATTCCCGTTCGAGCTGCGCCACCTGGTCTACTTCCAGGAGGTGGCCCGGCAGCTCCACTTCCGCCGCGCCGCGGAGGCGCTGGCCGTCGCCCAGCCGGCGCTCAGCCGGCAGATCGCCCAGTTCGAGGCGGCGCTCGGGACGCCGCTGTTCGCGCGGACGAGCCGCCGCGTCGAGCTGACTCCGGCCGGGCGGGCGCTTCGTCGCGCAGGTCGAGCCGCTCCTGCGCGCGCTGGCAGGGCTGCCCGCGGCGCTCCGCGCGGTCGCCAGCGGCCAGGTCGGCCGCGTGCGGGTCGCCGTTCACGGGCCTCGCGATGGCGACCGTTCTGCCGCCGATCCTGCGCGAGTTTCACCGGCGGCACCCCGGGCATCCGCCTCGAGCTCAACGAGTCGCCGACCTCCGCCCAGCTGGCCGCCCTGCCGCCGCGGCGACATCGGCTGCGGCTTCTTCCACCCGGATGCCGCCGACCCCGGGGCTGCAGACCCGCGCTGCTCCTGCGCGAGCGCAACGGCATCCTCCTGCCCGCGGACCACCCGCTCGCCGCGCAAGAGGCGCCTCCGCCTGCGCGACCTGGCCGCCGCGCCCTTCGTCCTGTTTCCCCGGACGCACAACCCGGGCTTCTACGACCGGATCCTCGCCGCGTTCTCGCAGGCGGGCGTCGCCCCCGCGGATCGCCGAGGAGGTCTGGCCCCGCGCCAACGGCGTCGGGCCTGGTGCGCGCCGGCATGGGCGCCACCTTCATGTGCCCGTCCGAGGCGCGGCTGCTGCCGCCCGAGGTCGTCTTCCGGCCGCTGCGGGGCCCGACCCCGGAAAGCCGCCTCGTCGTCGGGTGGCGCGCCTCGGCGGAGGCCGAGCGATCCCGCCGCTCGCGGCGTTCCTCGAGGTCGTCCTGCGGCATGCGCGCGGATTCCGGGCCGGCGCCGCCTGAGACGGCGGACGCGGCCGCCGGCTCAGGATGCCGCGGGCGCCGCCGTCGGCGGGGTCTTCTGCATGAAGATCAGCCTGTCCCCGTCGCGGGACGACCTGCACCGGCTCGCCCTCCTTGACGTCGCCGCGGAGGATGGCCTCGGCCAGCGGGTCCTCGAGATAGTGCTCGACCGCGCGGCGCAGCGGGCCGGGCGCCGTACTTCTCGTCGTAGCCCTTCTCGATCAGGAGCTGCTTCGCCTCTTCGGTGAACTCGAGCATGATCTTGCGCTCGACCAGCCGCTTGGCGAACTTCGCCGACCTCGAGCTCGACGATCTTCACCAGGTCCGCCTTGTCGAGCGGCCGGAAGAAGACGATGTCGGAGATCCGGTTGAGGAACTCGGGCTTGAAGACGCGCTTGGCCTCCTCGAGCACCTTCTCGCGCATCTTCTCGGCGTCGTTGAAGCTCGGACGCGGCGGCGGCGAATCCCATCGACGTCTGGCGCTGCAGGAGCTGCGCGCCGATGTTCGACGTCATGATGATGATCGTGTTGCGGAAATCGACCGTGCGGCCGAGCGAGTCGGTCAGCCGCCCGTCCTCGAGGATCTGCAGGAGGAGCTGGAGGACGTCCGGATGCGCCTTCTCCACCTCGTCGAAGAGGATGACCGCGTAGGGCCGGCGGCGGACGGCCTCGGTCAGCTGGCCGCCCTCCTCGTAGCCCACGTAGCCCGGGGGCGAGCCGATCAGGCGGGAGACGGAGAACTTCTCCATGTACTCGCTCATGTCGATCTGCATGAGCGCGTCCTGGTTGCCGAACATCTGCGCCGCGAGCTGCTTGGCGGTCTCGGTCTTGCCGACGCCGGTCGGGCCCGACGAACAGGAACGAGCCGATCGGCCGGCGCGGATCCTTCAGGTCCGCGCGCGAGCGCCGCAGCGCGCGGGCGATGGCGCCGGCGGCGACCTCCTGGCCGACCACGACCTTCTGGAGCTCGGCCTCGAGGCTGAGGAGCTTCTCGCTCTCCTTCTTCTCCATGCGCGAGAGCGGGATGCCGGTCCAGTCGGCGACCACCTGCATCATCAGGTTCTCGTCGATCGCGACGCGCTTCTCCTCGCGGGCCTTCTTCCACTCCTCGGTCACCTGCTCCTGCCTGCGCGCGCAGCTGCTTCTCCCTGTCGCGGAACTTGGCGGCCTCCTCGAAATGCTGCTCGCTGATCGCCTTTTCCTTCAGGCGCGCAGACCTCCTCGATCTCCTTCGTCAGGGCCTCGATGTCCGGCGGCCGGCTGAGGGCCGAGATGCGGGCGCGGGCGCCCGCCTCGTCCATGACGTCGATCGCCTTGTCGGGCAGAAAGCGCCCGGTGATGTAGCGGTCCGAAAGCTTGGCGGCCGACTCGAGCGCCTTGTCGGTGAAGGTGGCCTTGTGGTGGTCCTCGTACTTGCCGCGGATCCCGTGCAGGATCGTGATCGTGTCCTCGACCGACGGGCGGCTCGACCTTCACCGACTGGAAGCGGCGGTCGAGGGCGGAGTCCTTCTCGATGTACTTGCGGTACTCGTTGAGGGTCGTGGCGCCGACGCACTGCAGCTCGCCGCGGGACAGCGCGGGCTTGAAGATGTTGGAGGCGTCCATCGCCCCCTCGGCGGCGCCGGCGCCGACGATCGTGTGGAGCTCGTCGATGAAGAGGATGACGTTCCTGGCGCGCTTGATCTCGTCCATCACCGCCTTGATCCGCTCCTCGAACTGGCCGCGGTACTTCGTGCCCGCGACCATGAGGGCCAGGTCGAGCGTGATGACCTTCTTCTCCATGAGCATCTCGGGCACGTTGCCGGCGGCGATCTCCTGGGCGAGCCCCTCGACGATCGCCGTCTTGCCCACGCCGGCCTCGCCGATCAGGACCGGGTTGTTCTTCGTGCGCCGGCAGAGGATCTGGATCACGCGGCGGATCTCGTTCTTGCGGCCGACGACCGGGTCCATCTCGCCCTTGCGGGCGAGCTCGGTCAGGTCGCGCCCGAAGGCCTTGAGGGCGGGCGTCTTGACCTCCTTGCGGTCCTCGCGGCGGCGGCGCCGCCGCGGGCCGGGCCGCCGGCCGCGGCCTCCTCGCCCCCGGCGCCGCCCTCGCCGCCGGAAAACTGCGGGTCCAGCTCGCGCAGGATCTCGTTGCGGGTGCGCTCGATGTCGACGTCGAGCGACTTGAGGACGCGCGCCGCCACGCCCTCGCCCTCGCGCAGGAGGCCGAGCAGGATGTGCTCGGTGCCGACGTAGGAATGGTTGAGCGTCTTCGCCTCCTTGCCGGCGAGCGCCAGCACCTTCTTCACGCGCGGGGTGAACGGCATGCTGCCCGGGCTCTTCGTCTCCTGGCCGGTCCCCACCTGCTTCTCGACGGCGGCGCGCACCGTCTCGAGGTCGAGCCCCATCTTCTGGAGCACGCTCACGGCGACGCCCTGCCCGAGCTTGATCAGGCCGAGCAGGATGTGCTCGGTGCCGACGTAGTTGTGGTGGAACCGGTCGGCCTCCTTGCGGGCCAGCGCCAGGACCTGCTGGGCCCTCGGCGTGAAGTTGTTCATCGGTTCTTGGGACATGGGAGGGGATGGCTGGAGGGTCAGTTCTTGCCCGTGGCTGGGAAAGTGAAATCCGGGCGCGCGACAGTTGGCAAACTCGGAGCGCAGGCGCTCGGCCCGGATGAGGTCGCGCTGGCCCGGCGTCGAACTCGCCCTTCTGCGCGTACTGCAGGTGGCCCGGGCTGGGCCTCGATGAGGAGCCGGTCGATCGACCGAGCGGTAGGCTTCGGGAAACACGCCCAGGTCGACGCCCGAGCCGGATGAGCGAAAGCAGGTTCATCGCCTCGCCGGAGCTCAGCAGGTGGCTGTTCTGGAGGATGCCGTAGGCCCGGCCGATCTTGTCGAAGAGCTTGCCGGCGTCCGCCTCGAGCAGCTTCTCGCGGGCGTTGAGCTCGTGCTCGATGATCGACTGGAGCACGCTGGTGAGCCGCTTGATGATCTCCTCCTCGGACTCGCCGAGGGTCGTCTGGTTGGAAATCTGGAAGATGCTGCCGCTCGCGTCCGAGCCCTCGCCGAAAAGGCCCGCGCACGACCATGCCGAGCTGGTTCACCGCCCGGACGACCTTCTCCATCTGGCCGGCGATCACCAGCGCGGGCAGGTGCATCATGGCCGAGGCCCGCAGCGCCGTGCCGAGGTTGGTCGGGCAGGCCGTCAGGTAGCCGAGGGTCGGCGAGAAGGCGAAGTCGAGCTGCTCCTCGAGCGCCGTGTCCAGTTCGTCGATCGCGGTCCAGGCCTTCTTGAGCTGGAAGCCCGAGCGGAGCACCTGGATCCGCAGGTGGTCCTCCTCGTTGACCATCACGCGAGAAGCTCTGGTCCTTGCTGATCACGACGCCGCTGCCCTGCGTCGAGCCGCTCAGCTCGCGGCTGATCAGGTGGCGCTCGACCAGGATCTGCTTCTCGAGGTCGCCGAGCTCGCTGACCGTCGACGCTCAGGCCCGCGCTTGAGCGGCGGCAGTCGCGGCCACGGCCTCGCGGCACGTCTCCAGGATCTCGCTCGCGCTGCGCCGGGCTTCGCCCAGCCCGGGAAGGGCTGCCCGGCCAGGTTGCGCGCCAGCCGGACCCGCGTCATCAGGACGATCGCCGTCTTGCTGCCCGCGTTGTCGGTCAGCTCGGAGGGCGCTGCGATCAGCGAGGCGATGGTCATGGGTTCAGCGCGCCGGCTTCTGGCGCGACGGCCTGCTTGACCTGGTTGATCTCATCGCGGAAGCGGGCGGCCTCCTCGTAGCGCTCGGACTTGATCGCCTCGGTGAGGTCCATCTCGAGCTTGCTCAGCCGGTCGTGGAGCGTCTTCCGGCTCGAGGGCCGTCTGCGGGACCTTGCCCGCGTGGACGTCGTCCCCTTGTGCATGCCGTCGAGCATCGGGTCGAGGACGTCCTTGAAGGCCTCGTAGCAGGCCGGGCAGCCGAAGCGGCCGTGCTTCTTGAAATCGGCCTGCGTGAAGCCGCACTGCTCGCAGCGGACGCCGCCCGCCGCGGGCTCCGGATTCAGCGAGGCCTTCAGGAGCAGGTCGGCCAGGGAAAAGCCGCTCGGGTCCGTGACCCCCTTCTGTCTGGGCGCATTCCTCGCACAAGTCCACCTTGTGCACCTTGTTGTTGACGATCTGGGTGAGGTGCACCGTGGCGGGCTTTGAGCAGAAGTCGCACTTGAGCGGGTTGTTCATGATCTCGTCGGTATTCTGGTATGCACGTAATGTGCCATGCCTTTGCGCCCTGGCAAGCATGGGCGCGACGTCCGCGACAGTGAGACAGCGCGGCACATTCCGGCCCGACACGGAGAAATCGTGACGCACTGGGAAAACTTTAGCCCTAGGCCAGCGGCCATCCGAGCATCCGCCATCGAAATCGCGGATTCGAGCCTTCAGATCCGGGTGCCTTCGGTCAGCACCCGCTGGCGGAACGACGGCAGGACGCGCTGGGTGATCGGGCCCGGGCTTGCCGGAGCCGATCGTGCGGCCGTCGAGCTTGACGACGGGGATCGACCTCGGCCCCGGTGCCCGTGAGGAAGCACTCGTCGGCGCACCAGACGTCGTAGCGGGTCATGTCCGCCTCGCGGATCGGGATCCCGAGCTCCGCTGCGATCGCGAAGATGGCCCCGCGGGTGACGCCCTTCAGGGCGCCCTGCGCCGCGGCCGGGGTGATCAGATCTCGCCCTTGTGGACGATGAAGACGTTGTCCGCCGTGCATTCGGCGACGTAGCCCTGCTCGTTGAGCATGATCGCCTCGAGGGCGCCGAACTGCCTGGCCTCGATCTTGCCGAGGATGTTGTTCAGGTAGTTGAGCGACTTGACCGTCGGCGGCAGCGTCGCGGGCCCGATCCGGCGGGTCGGCACGGTGACGATCGCAAGGCCGTTGTCGTAGTGCTCCTGCGGGTAGAGGGCGATCTTGCTCGCGATGATGAAAACGGTGGGCTTCGGCGCACAGCCAGGGCGCCAGGCCGAGGTCGCCCACCCCGCGGGTCACGACCAGCCGGATGTAGGCGTCCTTCAGGCCGTTGACCCGGCAGGTCTCGCACGTCGCCTCGCTCAACTCGGTCGCGGGTCAGCGGGAGTCTGCAGCAGGATCGCCTTGGCCGAGTACTCCAGGCGCTCGAGGTGCTCGTCGAGACGGAAGACATTGCCGTCGTAGAGGCGGATGCCCTCGAACACGCCGTCGCCGTAAAGCAGGCCGTGGTCAAAAACGGACACCTTCGCCTCGGCTCTCATCGACAAACTTGCCGTCGAGATAGATCTTCATGCCGGCAGCCTAGAGGGCCCGGAGAAATCATGTCGAGCCATTCAGGATAGTCCGCCCGGCCGGGCCGGCCGTGTCGTTCCTTTGGCGTAAGGCGGACCGCCCGTCGGCCCGCGCGGGATCTTTTGAATTTGACGGTCGAAGGGGGGAAACCGACCTTGGCCCCATGGCTGAAACGATTGAATACGACCTGGTCGTCATCGGCGGCGGGCCGGCGGGCTACGCGGGCGCGATCCGCGCGGGCCAGCTGGGCGGAAAAGTCGCCTGCGTCGAGCTGGAGCGGGCGGGCGGCACCTGCCTCAACTGGGGCTGCATCCCGACCAAGGCGCTGCTGAAGACGGCGGAGCTCTAGCAGAAGATGAAGCACGCCGAGTCCTTCGGGCTCGCGGTGAAGGAGGCGACCTTCGATTACGCCAAGGTGATGGAGCGGTCGCGCTCGGTGGCCAACCAGATGGCCAAGGGCGTCGAGTTCCTGTTCAAGAAGAACAAGGTCGATTATCTCCTGGGCCGGGCGCAGGTCGTCGTGCCCGGCATGGTGGAGATCCTGGAGGGCGAGCACAAGGGGAAGTTCCTCAGGGCGAAGAACATCCTGGTGGCGACCGGCTGCCGCATGCGCCGCATCCCGGACCTGCCGGTGGACGGCGTCCGGGTGATGACTTCCCGCGAGGCCCTGGCCGCCAGCACCCTGCCGAAATCGATCGCCATCGTCGGCGCCGGGGCGATCGGCGTGGAGTTTGCCTACTTCTACAACGCGCTCGGCTCCAAGGTCACCCTGGTCGAGATGCTGCCGCAAATCCTGCCCGTCGAGGACGAGGAGGTCTCGCGCACGCTGCAGCGCTCCTTCGAGAAGCAGGGCATCGCGATCCGCACCGGCGCGACCTGCGAGAACTTCCGGGTGGGCGCGAACTCGGTGAAGCTCGACACTCGCGAAGGACGGCCGGAGCGAGGAGATCGAGGTGGAAACCGTCCTGTCGCCGTCGGCGTCGTCGCGAACCTCGAGGGGGTGTTCTCCCCAAGGTGAACCCCGAGCTCGATCGCAACTTCCTGAAGGTCGGCGACGATTACCAGACGAGCGTCAAGGGCATCTACGCGGCCGGCGACATCATCGGGCCGCCCTGGCTCGCGCATGTCGCCACCTTCGAGGCCGTCAACGCCGTCAACGGCATTTTCGGGCACGGCAAGCCGCGCCGGGTGAAGAACTTCCCGGGCTGCACCTACTGCCAGCCCCAGGTGGCCAGCACCGGCCTGACCGAAAAGGCGGCCCGGGAGAAAGGCCTCGACATCACGGTCAGCAAGTTCCCCTTCACCGCCTCGGGCAAGGCCGTGGCCGTCGGCCGAGAGCGAAGGTTTCGTCAAGATGATCAGCGATGCCAAGACCGGCGAGATCTACGGGGCCCACATCATCGGCGAGGACGCCACCGAGCTGATCGCCGAATTCGGCCTGGCCATCGAGCTGGAAGCCACCGTCGAGGAGCTGCACCGGACGATCCACGCCCACCCGACGCTGAGCGAGGCCGTCATGGAAGCCGCCGCCGCCGCCGCCGGGCGAGGCGATCCACATCTGAGCGGCGCCCTTCAGATGTCGATGACGTCGCCGCCGTCCGGGTCCCTCCTCGGGGGAGGAGGAGGCGCCGGCCTCAGGAAACGGCTCACGATGAGATTCGTGGCGCTCACCACCAGCGCCGCCCCCACCGCGGACCAAAATCCCGCGACGTGAAATCCGGCGACCATCCGCCCGACCAGCAGAAACAACAAGGCGTTGATAACGATCATGCCCACGCCCATCGTGATCAGGATGAACGGAAGCGTGAACAGCACCAGGAGCGGCTTCAGGAAGGCGTTGAACAGGCTCAGCAGGATGACGACCGCGATCAGGGTCATTCCGTCATCGCACTGGATGCCCGGAATCACCTTGGTCGCAATCGTCACCCCGAGCGCCAGGATGATCCAGCGGAACAGCATTTGGAGAATCGGTGATGCCATCTGACCCGGCCACTCTCGCCCGGGCGCCCGTCCGCGCAATGAAAATCCTCATCGTCCAGGACTTCCTCCGCAGCGGCGGGACCGAGCGCCAGTCGCTGCGCCTGGCGGGCGCGTTCGCCGCGGGCGGCCACCCGACCCTGCTGCTGACCTTCCGGCCGGGAGGCGCGCTGGATCGCGCCGGGCCTTTGCCGGCGGATCCGTTGCTCCAGCGGCGATCGCTCCAGCGGATCGATCTCGGGCTCGACTGGTTCGCGCCCGGATTGGCCGCGGCCGCCTCCCGCTTCGCGCCGGATGCCGCCCTGTGCATGGGCCGGATGGCCGACTGCTACGGCGCGAGGCTCCAGGCCGCGCTGCCGGACTCCGCGGTCGTCTGCACGTTTCGCACGGGCAAGCCGCTGCCGTGGATGTTCCGCCGCTCCCTGGGCCGCGTGCGGCACGTCGTGGCCAACAGCCGCGAGGCCCGCGATGCGCTGGTCTCGAGGCACGGTCTGCCGGCCGATCGCGTCTCCGTCATCTACAATTCCCTGCTCGTTCCGCCGGGCCCGCCCCGGCCCGAGCGCGACCCGGGCCTGCGCCGCCGGCTCGGGGCCGGCCCGGCCACGGCCGTCCTCCTGTGCGTGGCCATGTTCCGTCCCGAGAAAAACCAACGCGAGCTGATCGAGATCGCCGCCGGCCTCCCTTCCGATCCCGACTGGCAGCTCTGGCTCGCGGGAGACGGTCCGGCGCTCCGGGCCTGCGAGCGCCCTCGTCCGCCGGCTCGCGCTGGGCGGCCGGGTGAAATTCCTCGGCTTCCAGCCCGACCCCCGGCCCGCTGTACGCCGCCGCCGACGTCGCCGTCCACGCCTCCCTGAGCGAGTCGCAGTCGAATTTCCTGATCGAGGCGCAGGCCGACGGCCTCCCCGCCGTCGCCTACGAGGCGCAGGGAATCCGGGAATGCTTCCTGCCCGAACGGACCGGCTGGGTGGTTCGCCGCGGCGACCGGCCCGGCTTCCGGTCGGCCCTCTCCCGCCTCCTCGAGGCGTCCCCCTCCGCCAGCGCCGGCCGCGCCGCGGAGGCCGCCGCCTTTGCCCGCGCCAATTTCGATCCCGCGCGGCAATCCTCCGCCTACCTCGCGCTCTTCCAGTCGCTGCTTCGCGGAGGGAATCGCTGAACCGTGGCGCCGCTCGCGCCGTGCGGGCTGATGCCCCGCGAGCCTGCGAAGGCGCCTTCTCGCGAGGAGTTGCGCCGCCTCCTGCGGAGTCGTCCGGGCCGCCATCCGTCATCCGGCCAGCGGCGATTGCCCGCGGATAATGGCGGCCGGTCTTGACGGAGCATCCGGGTATTGGCGGCGCCCGACGAGCGGGACGGCGCCTTCGCAGGATCGGGGCGTCAGCCGCCGTCGGGCGTTCGCTTTGACTTTTTCGTCGCGGCGCGTGAGTTCTGGACGCTTGGGAAGAAAGGCACAGTCTCCGCCCTCCTGCATCCGCATCAAGGGCGCCCGCCAGAACAACCTCAAGGGATTCGACCTCGATCTGCCCCTGGGCCGGCTGATCGTCGTCACCGGGCTGAGCGGGGCCGGCAAGAGCTCGCTCGTCTTCGAGACCCTGCACGCCGAAGGCCAGCGGCGCTACGTCGAGACCTTCAGCGCCTACACCCGCCAGTTCCTCGACCTGCTGGCCAAGCCCAAGGTCGACTCGATCGAGAACATCCGCCCTCGATCGCCATCGAGCCAGACAAACACGTCAAGACCTCCCGCTCGACCGTCGGGACGATGACGGAGCTGACCGACTACGTCAAAGTCTGGTTCAGCCACGTCGCCGACATGCTTCGATCCGGAGACGGGCCGAGCCGGTCGACGACGACAACCCCCAGTCGATCTGGGCCGAAGACGCTGGCCCGCGCACCCCGGGCGCAGCGTCGTCGTCGCCTTCCGCGTCGCCGCGGCCGCCGAGCCTCGGCTGGCCGGAGATCCTGGCGAGCCTCAAGGGCCAGGGCTACGTCCGGGTGCTCGTCCCGCGGGCCGCGCGCTCGAGGCCGCCAGAATCGACGACCTGCTCGCCGATCCCGGCCGGCTCGCCGAAGCCGCGCCGCCCCATCTCTTCGTGGCGCAGGACCGGCTCGCAGATCCGGCCCGAGAACCGCAGCCGCTTCATCGAGGCGGCCGAGACGGCGCTGCACTTCGGCCGGGGCGAGGTCGCAGTCTTCGCCGATTCCGAGCGAGCTCGGAGCGGCTACTCCCGCGGCCTGCATTCGCCGAAGACCGGGCGCGACGTTCCGGCCGGCCGCCCCCGCCCTGTTCTCCTTCAATTCGCCGCTCGGCGCCTGCCCGCATTGCCGCGGCTTCGGCCGGATCATCGAGATCGACTACCGCCTCGCGATCCCCGACCGCTCGCTGTCGATCGACGCGGGCGCGATCAGTGCTGGGAGGGCGACGTCTACGGCGAGTCGAAGGACGACCTGAGCGTCTTCGCGAGGCGAAGGGCGATTCCGCACCGACGTGCCCGTTCGCGGAGCTCACGCGCCGAGCAGCAGGCCTACGTGATCGACGGGCGAGCCCGGATACGGCGAGGAGAACGGCAAGGACCTGGCCGCAGTACTGGTACGGCGTGAAGGGATTCTTCCGCTGGCTGGAGAAGAACACCTACAAGATGCACGTGCGGGTGTTCCTCTCCCGCTTCCGCTCCTACAACCCCTGCCCGGACTGCGGCGGCGCGCGGCTGCAGCCCGAGGCGCTCTGCTGGAAATGGCGCGGGCGCACGCTTCCGGAGCTCTACGCGGATGCCCGTCGGCGACTTTCGGCGGCTCCTGCTCGACGCCGGGCGCGCGGCCCCGGGCGCCGGGCCGGGGCGGCCGCCGCCGAGCTCGCCTACGACTCGATCGTCACGCGCCTGCGCTACCTGGAGCAGGTCGGGCTCGGCTACCTCACGCTCGACCGGCCCTCGCGGACGCTCTCCGGCGGCGAGGTCGAGCGCGTCAACCTCACCTCGTGCCTCGGCACGTCGCTCGTCGACACCCTCTTCGTCCTGGACGAGCCGAGCGTCGGGCTGCACCCGCGCGACATCGACCGGCTGATCGCGATCATCCGCTCGCTGACCGGCGGCCGGCAACACCGTCGTCGTGGTCGAGCACGACGAGGCGATGATCCGGGCCGCCGACCACGTGGTCGAGATCGGCCCGGAGCCGGGCGCCGCGCGGCGGACAGGCTCGTCTTCCAGGGCACGGTGGCGGAGATGCTGCGTTCGACGCGCGAGCATCACCGGGGCGTACTTCTCCGGACGAGGTCGCGTGGAGACGCCCGGCCCGGCGCCGGCCGGTCGAGCGCGGCGGGTCCGGCTGGCTGCGGTTCACCGGCGCGACCAAGCACAACATCCAGCGCGCTGGACTTTTCGCGTGCCGCTGCGGCGCCTCGTGTGCCTGAGCGGAGTGTCCGGCTCGGGGAAGTCGACGCTGCTCGACAACGTGATCTACCAGGGCCTGCTGGAGCGCCGCGGCCAGCTGGCCGAGGATCCCGCGGAGATCCTCGCCGTAGCCGGCGACGGAGGCCCTGGGCGAGATCGTGCTGGTCGACCAGTCGCCGGTCGCGCGCACGCCGCGGTCGAATCCCGCGCTCTACACGGGCGCCTGGGAGCTGATCCGCGAGCTCTACGCCGGGACGCCGGCCGCGCAGGCCGCCGGCTTCGACCAGTCCAGCTTCTCGTTCAACGGCGGAGACGGGCGCTGCGAGCACTGCCTCGGGCCTCGGGTACGAGCGCGTCGAGATGCAGTTTCTCTCGGACGTGTTCGTTCCCTGCCCCGTCTGCGAGGGCCGGCGCTTCAGGCCGGAGGTTCTCGCGATCGCCTGGAGCGGCCGGTCGATCGCGGACCTGCTCGACACTCCGGTCTCGGCGGCCCTCGCCCTCTTCGACGACTGCGGGCCGATCCGTTCGCGGCTGGCCGGCCTCGACGCCGTCGGGCTCGGCTACCTCCCGCTCGGCCAGCCCCTCAACACGCTCAGCGGCGGCGAATCCCAGCGCCTGAAGCTCGTCCGCTACCTCGGCGGGTTCGGCGGGTCCGGCCCGGCCGGGGAAGACGCCGGAGCGCTTCTGCTCCTGGACGAGCCGACGACCGGGCTCCACCGCCACGACGTCAGCGGTCCTCCTCGGGGTCCTGCAGGCGCTGGTCGACCGCGGCCACAGCGTCGTCGTGATCGAGCACAACCTCGACGTCCTCAAGACCGCGGACTGGCTCCTCGAGATCGGCCCCGGCGCCGGGGAGGAGGGCGGCCGGATCGTTGCGGAGGGGACGCCCGAGGCCATTGCCTCCTGCGGGGCGGCCACCTCCCCGTACCTGCGGGCGGCGCTCGCCGGCGAGCCCGCGGCCGGCGCCGCCGCCGCGGTCCCGTCCCGCGGCGAGGCCGGCCGCGCCCGGCGCCGGCGCCCTCACGGTCATCGGGAGCCCGCGAGAACAACCTGAAGAACATCTCGCTCGCGATCCCGCACCACGCCCTGAACGTCGTCACCGGCGTCTCCGGGTCGGGCAAGTCCACGCTCGCCTTCGACATCGTCTTTGCGGAGGGCCAGCGGCGCTTCATGGAGTCGATGTCGCCCTACGCGCGGCAATTCGTCGAGCAGCTGCCCCGGCCCGCGGTCGACCGCGTCGCCGGCATCCCGCCGACCGTGGCGATCGAGCAGCGGGTCACCCGCGGATCGCGCAAGTCGACGGTCGCGACCATCACCGAGGTGGCGCAGTACCTGCGGCTCCTCTACGCCCGCCTCGGCGTCCAGCACCATCCGGACTCCGACCGGCCGGTCGCGCCGCTCGTCGGCCGGCCGCCCTGCGCCGGCTGCTCGCCCGCGTCCTGCGGACGCCGCGGGCCCGCCGGGCGCAGGCACCTGTACCTGTGCGCGCCGCTCGTGCGCGGGCGCAAGGGCCACCACCAGCCGATCGCGACCTGGATCGAGCGCCAGGGCTACGCGCTGATGCGCGTCGACGGGCGCGCTGATGCGCGGCGGACGCCTTCCAGAAGCTCGACCGCTACCGGGAGCACGACATCGAGGTCGTCGTGGCGGACCTCGCCGGCGGCGCCGGCCGCGGCGGCGGCGCCGCGGCGCTCGAGCGAGGCGATCCGCGTCGGCAAGGGCTCCTGCTTCCTCGCTCGACGCCAGGGGCGGGATCCTCTCCTGGTTCTCGACCACCCGCACGGACGCCGCGACCGGCGAGTCCTTCCCCGAGCTCGACCCGAAGCACTTCTCGTTCAACTCGCCGCGGGGATGGTGCCCGGCCTGCCGCGGGTCACGGGCGGATCTTTCCCTGGATGCTCGAGCCCGAGGACGGACGAGGAGGATCCCGCAGGCCCGCCTGCGCGAGCTCGGGATCGATCCCGCCGAGGATGTCGCCGAATCGGGCCGGCCCTGCCCCGTCTGCCGCGGCGAGCGGCTGAACCGGATCGGCGCGCGCGGTGAAGCTCCACTTCCGGAGCGGGCCGCCGCTGTCGCTGCCGGCGCTCCTGCGGCTGAACGCCTCCCAGCCTGCGCGTCGCAGCTGCGCCTGCTTCCGACCGACGCGCGCAGCCGGCTGATCGTGCAGGACATCGTCCCCCAGATCGAGGAGCGACTGAAGTTCCTCGACCGGGTCGGGCTGGACCACCTCTCGCTCGACCGCCCGACGGAGACCCTGTCCGGCGGCGAGGCGCAGCGGATCCGGCTGGCCGCGCAGCTCGGCTCCAACCTCTCCGGCGTCCTGTACGTGCTGGACGAGCCGAGCATCGGCCTGCACGCGCGCGACAACGAGCGGCTGATCGCGACGCTCCAGGCGCTGCGCGCCAAGGGCAACACGCTCCTCGTCGTCGAGCACGACGACGAGGTCATGGCGCAGCGCCGACCACATCGTCGACCTCGGGCCCGGGCGCCGGCGTCCACGGCGGCGAGGTGCTCGCCGCGGGGACGCCCGGCGCAGATCAAGCGCAACCGAGCGATCGCTCACCGGGCTCTTCCTCGCGCGGGGCATCACCCACCCGCTGCGGGGCGCCTACCGCGCCGGCCGACGCCGGCCGCGACTGGCTCGAGCTCACCGGCGCCCGCCACCGCAACCTGAAGGGACTTCGACCTGCGCCTGCCGCTGCGGCCGCCTGATCATGGTCGCCGGCCCCAGCGGCGCCGGCAAGTCGACGCTCTGCCGCGACCTGCTCGAACCCGCCGTCGCCCGCGCGATCAGGACGGGCGCAGCCGGATCGGCGGCCGCGAATTCGCGCGCGCCACCGCCTCCGCCGGCGATGCGCCGGACGGCCCGGCGGCCCCCGCCCTTCGACGAGCTTGCGGCTCGGCCCGGCCCTTCCGCTCGGTGATCACGGTCGACCAGTCGCCGATCGGCAAGACCCCGCGCTCGACGCCGGCGACCTACCTCGGGATCTTCGACCCGATCCGGCAGTTCTTCGCCTCGCTGCCGGAGGCGAAGCTGCGCGGCTACACCGCCTCGCGGTTCTCGTTCAACGTCGCCGGGCGGCCGCTGCCCGACGTGCGAGGGCGCCGGGCGGATCAAGTTCGAGATGGCGTTCATGCCGGACACCTACCTGCCCTGCGACGACTGCCGCGGCTCGCGCTACGGCCCGGACCTGGCCGACATCACGTGGAAGGGCCGCACGATCGGCCAGCGTGCTTGAGCTCACGTTCGAGGAGGCGGCGGAGTTCTTCGATTTCCACGCGCAGCTGGGGCCGGTCTGCCGGCTCATGGTGGACTGCGGGCTGGGCTACCTGACCCTCGGCCAGAGTTCGCCCACGCTCTCGGGGGGCGAGGCCCAGCGGCTGAAGCTCGTCACCGAACTGTCGCGCGGGCTGCGCCACCGATCGCGGCGAGAGTCCGCCGGCGGCGAGACCGCCCGCGCAACCTCTACCTCCTCGAGGAGCCGACGATCGGCCTGCACCTGAGCGACTGCGAGAAGCTGATCCGGGTCCTCCATTCGCTCGTCGACCAGGGCCACACGGTCGTCGTGATCGAGCACAACCTGGACCTGCTGGCC
This sequence comes from uncultured delta proteobacterium, assembly GCA_963811985.1. Lineage (GTDB taxonomy): Bacteria > Myxococcota_A > Polyangia > Polyangiales > Polyangiaceae > FEN-1139. The sequence goes on along the minus strand of CAWEUH010000024.1, from coordinate 180,429 downwards.
GAGGCCGACTACATCGTGGAGCTCGGGCCCGGGCGGCGGGCCCGACGGGCGGCGAGCTCATCTACCAGGGGGGCCTTCCCGGCCTCCTGAAGACCAAGGCGAGCCCCACCGCGCCCTATCTGCGCCCGAGGCTCCGCGCCTAGATCTGGGCGCCGGGGGCGCCGGACGACCGATGGTCGTTTCCCAATTTGGGAAAGGTGTCTCCTGGCGAGGAGTTGGGGATTGGCGGCACCCGACGAGCAAGGAAACACCTACCCCGAATTGGGGCGCTACCCGGCCGATCCTCAGGCCTGCGCGGGTTCCTGCCCCGCGGCGGCCGCGCTTGCGTCGTGCGCCTTTGCCGCCTCCTGCACGACCTTGATCAACTCCGCCAGCGCCACCGGCTTGAGCAGGTACCGAAAAAGCGCCGCCTCGTTGACGCTGCGCAGCAGCATCTCCGGCTTCATGTAGCCGGTCACGAGGATCCGCTGCATGTGGGGATACTCCTCCCGCGCCCGCACCAGGAAGCTCATGCCGTTGCCGCCGGGCATCAGGTGGTCGGCGACCACGACCTTGAACGCATGCTGGCGAAGAATGAACTCGGCCTCGCGCGTCGACGTCGCCTTCTTCACCTCGAAATGCGGCGAGAGGGCGGTCTCGAGCACGTCCAGGAGCGATTGCTCGTCATCGACCAGCAGGACCGCATCCTTCGGAACGCCGGACGATGTCCCGGCTTCGGGATCTTGCATGAATGGGAGGATGGGATTCGCCGCCGGGCATGGCAAATCCATTCCAAGCCCGGCCCCGGCCGCCGTCCTCGCGGCGCGCCCCCCGGCGGGCCGGGGACCGGAAGACGCGCTTTTGATTTGCGCCGGGCAACGCATGGGATTCAAAGAGAGAGCAACGATTCGCGATGGACACTCATGACCTGCACGCCGCCGCCAGCGCCGGTGCCCTGGGACAGCTGCCGCCGGGCGCATTGACCGCGGCGGCCTTGGCGGCGCCAAATGCCGCCGGCAACACTCCCCTGCACCTTGCCGCGAGGTACGGGGGTCTTCGCGACCTGCCGGCGCAGCTGCTGACGGCGCAGGCCCTGTCGCTCAGGAATTCCGCCGGCTACACCCCCCTGCATCACGCGGCCGTCGGCGGGCACCTCGACCAGGTGCCGCCGGCCCTGCTCACGCCCGAAGCCCTGGCCCAGCGCAGCAACGCCGGCTACACCGTCCTCCATGTCGCGGCCGCCCACGGGAATCTGGGCCAGCTGCCGGCGCGGCTTCGTCACGCAGGAGTCGATCCTCAGCCGCACCGACGTCGGCAACACGCTGCTGCACGAGGCGGCCGAAAACGGCGCCCTCGACCGCATCCCCGCGGAATTCATCACCGCCGCAACCTCGCCCAGAGGAATCTCGCCGGGGAGACCGTGCTCCACACGGCGGCCTTCAACGGCCATCTCGACCAGGTGCCCGCGGGCCCTCCTGACCCTGGAGGCGCTGCGCGTCGCGACGAACGCCGGCGACACCGTCTTCCATGCGGCCGCGATCTCCGGCCACCTCGACCAGATCCCGCCCGAGCTGCTGACCCACGAGAACCTCGTGAAGGCGAGCAAGAACGGCTTCACGCCGATCCACGCGGCCGCGGAGACGGGCCAGCTCGACCGGATCCCCGCGGAGCAGCTGACGGCCGACCTCCTGCTGACGCGCAACGAAAACGGGGACACGCCGCTGCACGCCGCGGCCTTCGCCGGCCACCTCGACCAGGTTCCGGCGGACCTGCTGACGCCGGGAGCGGCTGGCCACGCGCAACTACGAAGGCATGGCCGTGATTCAGATTGCGGTCTCGCGCGGGTTTGCCGACCAGCTGCCGGGGAACCTCCAGCCGAGGCCCGCGGGGCCGATCCGGCGGCTGCTCCGGCGCATCGCCGGCGCCGCGCCCTCCATTCGGCCGCTGACTGCCGGCAGGGCGCCGTCTACTGCCTTGCCGCCCCCCGCATTTTCAACTTTTCCCCGCGCCAGCGGTCGATTCTTGCTGGACACTGACAGTTCACCGCGCCCGGATCCCACTCTCTCCATGAACACCACCATCACCGCCATCACCGCCCGCGAAATCATCGACTCCCGCGGCAATCCCACCATTGAAGTCGACGTCAGGCTCGCCGGCGGCGCACTCGGCCGCGCCGCCGTCCCCTCCGGGCGCCAGCACCGGCGAGCACGAGGCGCTCGAGCTGCGCGACGGCGACAAGAAGCGCTACGGCGGCAAGGGCGTCCTCAAGGCGGTCGCCAACGTGAAGGCGGAGATCGCCCCGGCCCTGATCGGCCACGACGCCTGCGACCAGGTCGGCATCGACCGCGACGATGATCAAGCTCGACGGCACGCCGACCAAGTCCAAGCTCGGCGCCAACGCCATCCTCGGCGTCTCCCTCGCCGACGGCGAAGGCGGCCGCGGCGGCCCTCAGCCAGCCCCTCTACAAGTACCTCGGCGGCCCCAACGCGAAGGTGCTGCCCGTGCCGATGATGAACATCATGAACGGCGGCGCCCACTCCGACGCCCCGATCGATTTCCAGGAATTCATGATCATGCCCGTGGGCGCCGAAGTCCTTCGCCGAGGGCCTGCGCATGGGCTGCGAGGTCTTCCACGCCCTGAAGAAGGTGCTCAAGGACAAGGGCCTCTCCACGGCCGTCGGCGACGAGGGCGGCTTCGCCCCCAAGCTCGAGTCCATCGAGGCCGCGCTCGACGCCATCGCCCTGGCGGTCAAGAACGCCGGCTACAAGCTCGGCAAGGACGTCGCCCTCGCGCTCGATCCGGCCGCCTCCGAGTTCTACGTGCCCGAAAAGAAGCGCTACGTCTTCAAGAAGTCCGACGGCCGCGCGCTCACGGGCGACCAGATGGTCGAGTTCTACAAGCAGCTCGTCGCCAAGTATCCGATCATCTCGATCGAGGACGGCTGCGCCGAGAACGACTGGGAGACGTGGAAGAAGCTGACCGACGCGCTCGGCGACAAGATCCAGCTCGTCGGCGACGACCTCTTCGTCACCAACACCGAGTTCCTCAAGAAGGGCATCGACGAGCGGCGTCGCCAACTCGATCCTGGTCAAGGTCAACCAGATCGGCTCGCTCACCGAGACCCTCGACGCCATCGAGATGGCCAAGGAGGCCGGTTACACCGCCGTCATCTCCCACCGCTCCGGCGAGACCGAGGACACGACGATCGCCGACATCGCGGTGGCGACCAACGCCGGCCAGATCAAGACCGGCTCGCTCTGCCGCACCGACCGCGTGGCGAAGTACAACCAGCTCCTCCGCATCGAGGAGGAGCTGGGCGCCAGCGCGATCTACGGCGGCAAGATATAAGTTCCGGGGCCGCCGGGCCTCCCTACTCCACTTCGAGGATATAGCCCCGCAGGTACTCGCTCTCGGGCATGGTCGCGAGCACCGGATGGTCCGCCGGCTGGTGGAGCCATTCCAGGATCCTGGCCCGGCGCCTGGCGTCCGCCGCGGCGGCCGCCAGAACCTGCCGCAGATCGGCGTCCTGCATGTGGTGGGAGCAGGTGAAGGTGGCGAGAGTCCCGCCGGGCGCGAGCCGCTGCATCGCCCGGAGGTTGATCTCCTTGTAGCCGCGCAGGGCCCCCTCGATGGCCCCCTTTGACTTGGCGAAGGGCGGCGGATCCAGGATCACGACGTCCCAGCCGGGCTCGGTCGCGCGGGCGGGGTCGTTGAGCCAATCGAAGACGTTCGCGACCGCGAATTCCGCGGCAAGCCCATTGTGCTCCGCATTGCGGCGGGCCGCCGCGACGGCTTCCTCGGCGCTGTCCAGGCCCAGGACCCGGGCGGCGCCGGCGCGGGCCGCCTGAAGGGCGAACGGTCCCTGGTTGCAGAAGGCGTCGAGGACTCTCCGGCCGGCGCAGCGGCGCGCCACAGCCAGATGGTTGGCCCTTTGGTCGAGATAAAAGCCCGTCTTCTGCCCCCGTTCCAGGTCGAGCCGGTACCCGATCCCGTCGATCTCCAGCCAGCGCGGCGCCCAGCCGCCGCCCGAACGGGTGTGGCATTCGATGGGCAGTCCCTCCAGCCGGCGGATCGGTGCGTCGTTGCGGAAGATGATCTCCTCCGGGTGGAGCAGGTCCGCCAGCAGGTCGCCGATGAGCGCCGATTGCCTTTCCATGGCCAGCGTCTGAATCTGGACGACGAGCGCCCCGCCGAACTGGTCGACCACCAACCCCGGGAGTTCGTCCGATTCCGACCAGACCAACCGGCGGCACCGGGGTGCAGCCGGGCTCCCCGCCTCTCCCGGAAGGCTTTCCCGCCGCGCGATCGACCGCCCCAGCGCCTCGCGGAGATAACCCTCGTCCAGCGAAACCCGCTCGCGACTCAGGCGCCGCCAGACGATCTGCGAGCAGCCGTTGTAGATGCCGACTCCCAGGCAGCGGCCCGTCCGGTCGCGGCATTCGACCACGTCGCCATTCTGCCCGGCCGGAAGGAGCGAGACGACTTCGTTGGCGAACACCCAGGGGTGCCCCGCGAGGGCCCTGGCACGGACGTTGGGCTTGAGCCGGAGGGCGGGAAACGAGGACATGCCCCCATCATCTCCCGACCGCGCGCCGGGAGAAGCCGAATCTTGCGGCTCCGCAGGCTACGGCAGTTGGTTCCAACCGTGGTCGGTCATGTCCCGGTGGGTGTCGCGGTCGAGCTTGAATTCGACCCACGCCACGCCGGCGATCACGGCGATCGACCCGGTGATTGTGAACAGCATCAGCAAGTTGTGCATGGTTTCAGCTTCAATTTCCTTCGGATCGATCCCCCTCCCGCTTTAGCGGATTATGCCACAGACTTCACAACTCACTCTCTTCCTGGACCTTGTATAAATTAAGATCCGGTTGCATTTGCACGCAACACGACGCTGGGCATACCCGGCGTTCGAAGGTATCCCAGGTTGACGAAGGCGTCCCCAGGCGAGGAGTTGTGCCGCCTCGCGCGGAGTTCTCCGGGCCGCCATCCGCCATCCCGCCTGTGGTGATTGCCCGCGAATAATGGCGGCCGGACTTGACGGAGCGTCCGGGAATTGGCGGCACCCGACGAGCAAGGGGACGCCTTCGCCAAGTTGGGACCTCGCCCTGGCATTGAGCGCCCTTGCCACGCGCGGGATCGTCTGGCATGATAAACCGTTTCCGATGTCGACTGCCGATGAAACCGCCCGCCGCCGCACCTTCGCGATCATTTCCCATCCAGACGCGGGCAAGACCACGCTGACCGAGAAGTTCCTTCTTTACGGCAACGCCATCCACCTCGCCGGCGCGGTGCGCGACCGCAAGAACCAGCGGGCGACGGCCTCGGACTGGATGGAGCTCGAGAGGCAGCGCGGGATATCCGTAAGCTCCACGGTCCTTCAATTCGATTATGCGGGCTACGCCGTGAACCTCCTCGACACGCCCGGCCACAAGGACTTCTCGGAGGACACCTACCGGGTGCTGACCGCCGTCGACGCGGTCCTGATGGTCATAGACGCGGCCAAGGGGGTGGAGACCCAGACCCGCAAGCTCTTTGAGGTCTGCCGGAGGCGCGGCGTGCCCATCTTCACGTTCATGAACAAGTGCGACCGGCCGACCCTCCACCCGCTGGCGCTGCTCGACGAACTGGAGAGCGTCCTCGGCCTGCAGTCCTCGCCCGTCGTATGGCCCCTGGGCAACGGCCCGACCTTCCGCGGAGTGTTCGACCGCCGCTCGCGGCGCGTGCATCTGTTCGAGCGCGTGCCGGGCGGGGCCTACCGGGCCCCCGTGCAGGTCGCCTCCCTCGACGACCCGGATGTGAGGGAGAGGCTCGATCCGGACGCCCGGACCGAGGCATGCGAGCAGCTCGAGATGCTCGACGGGGCGGGCCATCCCTTCGACCTGGCGGCCGTGCGGGCCGGGCGGCAGACGCCCGTGTATTTCGGGAGCGCGGTGAACAATTTCGGGATCCAGCTGCTCCTCGACGGCTTCTTGCACGACTCCGTTCCGCCCCAGCCCCGCGGCAACGTCGCGGTCGATCATCCGAAGTTTTCCGGCTTCATCTTCAAGATACAGGCCAACATGGACCCGAGGCACCGCGACCGGATCGCCTTCCTGCGGGTCTGCTCGGGAAAGTTCAACCGGGACATGAACGTGGTCCACCTCCGCACGGGGAAGACCGTGCGCCTGTCCTCGTCGCACAAGCTCTTCGGGCAGGAGCGGGCGACCGTGGACGAGGCCTGGCCGGGCGACGTGATAGGACTGGTCGGCCACGACGCATTCGGCATCGGCGACACCCTGACCGAGGACCGGGCGGTCCGTTTCGACGAGATCCCGCGCTTCCCGCCGGAGGTCTTCGTCTCCATCTCCAACCCCAATCCGTCGGATGCGAAGAAATTCCGGGCCGGACTCGAGCAGCTGCTCCAGGAGGGCGTCGTCCAGTCGTTTGCGCCGAGGCACGGCCCGCCCGGCTCCACGCTGCTCGCCGCCGTCGGCCCGCTCCAGTTCGAGGTCGTGCAGTACCGCCTCCAGAGCGAATACGGGGCGGAGTCCCGCCTGGAGGCCACGCCGTGGACCCTGATGCGCTGGCTCGAGCCCCATCCGGCCCTCGAGCACCCCTCCCGCCTGATCGTCGCGAGCGGCGTGACGCTGGGCACCGACAAGGACGGCCAGCCGGTGGTGTTCTTCCCCAACGAGTGGATGATGCGGTACTTCGTCGAGAAGAATCCGGAGCTCAGGCTCTTCGAGCTGCCGCCGCGGGAATCCGCCGCGGACCCGAAAAAGTGCGTTGAGGTCGGAACCGGCGCCACTTTATTGAAAGGCGAGTGAATACCTTACCCGTTCGCACCCCCGGCCGTCCGGGACGCCCGGGGCCATCCCTTTCGGGTGCGGCTCCGTCCGGGCGGTTTCGCGCCGCCCGCCGCGCCGCCGCCTTGCTCGTTTTCGCCGGCGTCGCCGGCGCGGCAGCATTCGCCCGCGCCAGTCCCGTCTACCGGGGGGCGATCGTGCTCGACGCCGCCACGGGCGACGTGCTGTTCGCCGACAGCGCCGACGAGTCGAGCCCTCCGGCGAGCATGACGAAGCTGATGACGTTCGCCGTGCTCGAGGACAGGATTCGGGACGGCGCCCTCAGCCTGCAGACCCAGCTCACCGTGACGCCCGCGGACGCCAGGGTGGGCATGCTCCGGGACAGCACCAGCGTGTGGCTGAGGACGGGCGAGGTGTTCTCGGTCGAGGAGCTGATCTACGCGATGATGATCCAATCGGCCAACGACGCCGCCTTCCTCCTGGCGCGCGCCTCCGCCGGGTCGACCCCGGCCTTTGTCGACCTGATGAACGCCAAGGCGCGGGCGCTCGGCATGACGCGCACGGTCTTCCGAACGCCCAACGGCCTGCCGCCGGCGAGCCGCCGCATCGCCGACGGCGACCTCACGACCCCGCGCGATTTCGCGCGGCTGTGCCGCCATCTCCTCCTCAACACCGATGTCGTCCGGTACACCCGGGTGAAAACCAGGCCCTTCGGCACCGGCCGGCGGTTCCCGCCGACCCAGATGACGAACCACAACCACCTGCTTGGAAAGATCGACGGCGTGGACGGCCTCAAGACCGGCTTCACCAACGGGGCCGGCTTCTGCCTGGCCGCCACCGCGGAGCGCCGTGGGCGCCGCATCATCGTCGTCATGATGGACAGCCCGGATTCGAGGAGCCGCGACCTCAAGGTCTCGCAGTTGATCGAGCTCGGCTTTTCCCTGCACCCGATCGGCGGCCCGGCGGGGCCCGCCGCCGCCACCCCGGCCGCCGCCCCGCCGGCGGCCGCCTCCCCGGGGGGCGATCCGGGCATCCGCTTCGCAATTCCCGCCGCCCCAAGGTGAGCACCCACCAGAACATCCTGCGCTTCCGCGACGTCACCGTCCGGTTCGGCCGCCAGCCCGCCCTCCAGGGCGTGACCCTGGACATTCCCTGCGGCAGCCTGACGGCGATCCTCGGGCCGAACGGCGCCGGCAAGACGACGCTCCTGCGCGCCTGCCTCGGCTGGATGCCGCTCGAGCGGGGCGAGATCCGGATCGGCGACGCCCATCCCGAGCATGCGCTGCCGCGGCTCGCCTATCTTCCGCAGCGCCACGCGGTCGACTGGGACTTTCCCATCACCGTGCGCGGCGTCGTCGAGCAGGGATGCTATCCGGCGCTCAAGTGCTGGCAGCGGCTGTCCGCCGGCCACCGCGCCCGCGTTGACACGGCCCTGGCCGAGCTCGAGCTCACGGCGCTCGCCGGCCGGCAGATCAGCTGCCTGTCGGGCGGCCAGCAGCAGCGCGTGTTCCTCGCGCGGGCGCTCGCCCAAGGCGCGGACATCTTCCTGCTGGACGAGCCTTTCTCCGGCCTCGACCTGTCCGCCACCGAGGAGCTGGCCCAGATCCTCCTTGCCTGGGAGGCGCAGGGCCGGACCGTTCTCGCGGGAATGCACGACCTCGGCCTCGCCCGCCGGGTGTTCTCGCGGGGCGTCCTGCTCGCCACCGTCCTCGTCGCCGCCGGCCCGCTCCCGGAGGTGCTGACCGAACCGAACGTCGCCCTGGCCTTCCGCGGCGCCGGCGCCAAGGCGGCCGCCAAGGTCCAGGAGACTCCGCGATGAACCTGCACGCCCTTCTGGTCGAGCCGTTTTCCTACGACTTCATGTGTCGCGGCCTGCTTTCGGCGCTCATCCTGAGCCTGAGCGGCGGACTCCTCGGGAGCATCCTCGTCCTGCGGCGGCTCGCGCTCATGGGCGACGCCCTCTCCCATTCCCTCCTGCCCGGGATTTCCGTGCCGCTGTGACGACGACCAGGACCCGGCCGAGGCCGCCGAGGGGCCTTCGGAAGCACAGGGATTTGAGTCCACGCAATAGTCGGGATCTAGGCTACCGAGACCTGCAAACCGCGTTTGCGTTGTGCTAGCCAATCAGTCCATTGTTCAAGCCCCTGGCCGCTGACCGCTGATAGGGCGATATGGCTTGGCTTGGGGCTTACGCGAGAAAGGGCTTTGACGTAGTTCTCCAACTTGACGTTGGGCAGATGCGGTAGAAGATCCACTTTGGTAAATAGGACTAGATCGGCGCGCTGAAACATTACCGGGTACTTCAGCGGCTTGTCCTCTCCTTCTGTAACGCTCAAGACAACGACATTAGCGGCTTGGCCCAAGTCATAGATGGCCGGGCACACAAGGTTGCCGACATTTTCGATGAACAGATATTCCGCCGCGCGCCATTCGAGATCGTGCAGTGCATGATGAACGAGGCGTGCATCGAGATGGCAGGCGGTGCCCGTCGTGATCGTGAGTGAAGGAATGCCGGCAGCCCGCAGGCGTGAGCCGTCGTTGTCCGTCGCCAAATCGCCGCTCATGGCGCGCAGCCGCTGCCCGCCGAGTGCGCGTGCGGTCGCCTCGAGCAGCGCGGTCTTGCCGCTGCCCGGTGAACCCATGATGTTCAGAGCCAGCACTCCCGCTTGCTGGAAGTGCTCGCGATTGTGGCTGGCTTGCTCGTCATTGTTCTTGAGCAGACTCTCGTGAACGTGGACGGGAACCACTGCGGGGTCGCCGCAGCCACAGGTTTCGCACATGGGTTTCTCCTTAAAATCGCGATCCAGCCCCGCGAAAGTGACTCAGTTTCCCACTTGCGGGGCTGAGATCTTGCCACGGTGGGCCAATTGCGGGTACGCCTGAATGCGATCCGCCATAAGCCCATGAGTCAGTTGCACCACGTATACCTGATCCCTGGCATGTTCGGTTTCGGCCGACTCGCGGGTGTCGACTATTTCGCTCATGTTCGTAAGGCTCTCGATGAACGGTTTCAGGACGCCGGAGAACGAATAATCACGGAAGTATCTCCGAGCCCGCCCACCTCTTCGCTGCGGCATCGGGCGCGCGTCCTCGCAAAGACCGTTGTACACACGCTGCGTGACGAGCAAGGCCCTGTGCATCTCGTCGGTCATTCGACCGGCGGACTCGACAGTCGCCTGTTGTTGTCTCCAACCTCCAGGCTCGGGATTGAACCCCCATTGCTTGAATGGACGTCACGCGTCAAGAGTATCGTGTCGGTAAACACGCCGCATTACGGGACACCCTTGGCAGGGTACTTTGCCAGCGTATCCGGCACTCGACTGCTCTATACGCTCAGTCTTCTGACGATCGTGTCGCTGTCGGTGGGCGAGCCTTCACTGTCCGTGTTTTCGCGACTGTTGGCCCTGTTGGGCAATTTGGATTCGCTGCTGGGCGAGGATTCAAAGCTGGTCAGCCGCATGACGGATGTTTTGCTACGCGTCGTGGATCGACAAGGCCGCGCGGCGGTCAGTCGCTATTTGCACGATGTTCGTTCGGATCAAGGCGGCCTGATTCAAATCATGCCCGAAGCGATTGATTTGTTGAACGCGGCTACCGAAGACAACCCAGCCGTCAAGTATGGTTGCGTCGTGACCGCGGCACCGCTACCGCTTCAAATCAAGCTTGCGCAACGGCTACTCTCGCCTTACGCAGCGGCCACGGGTGCAATCTTTTCCACGCTTTACCAACTCGCAAGCCAGCGCCCGCGCATGTACGCCTACGCGCAGCCGACCGCGCAACAGCAGGAGATGATGCGCTGGAATTTTGCCGACGCCGTCGACGACCGCTACAACGACGGCATCGTGCCCACGATGAGCATGCTATGGGGCGAGCTACTGTGGTGCGGTGAGGCAGATCACCTGGACATCTTGGGCCACTTCCACGACGACAAAAAACCCGCGGAGCACATCGACTGGATGATGAGCGGCGCCCATTTCACCAGGCTTCGGTTCCATCAAGCAATGGACGCAATCGCTCGGTTCCTGCTGCGTCAATGAGCCCGTACGGCCCTGCTTCGCCCGGCGGATCCTGATTTTGTCGTACACCCACGGAATCGACAATTGGACTCTAGTCGGTGCCAGAACCCGAATCCGCTCCAGAATCCGTTTCCGGATCAGACTCCGAATCCGCAACGGAATCCGAATCGGTGTCGGAATCCGTTGCAGACTCCGATTCCGTTGCGCTATCCGATTCCGTTGCCGTATCCGAATCGGACTCCGTGTCAGGCAGACCGGGCCGACCCTGGGCCGAAATTCGTGCGAATTGTCGGCGCGCGTGTCCAAGTGACGCGGAAAACAAGAAGGCGTGACCCCGCCAAAATTGCGGGCTTGCGGATGCCCCCCGATGTTCTACTCTCGCGGCTACCAGCGGTGTTTCCAGAACGTATTATCGACGACTTGACCCAGCGCTACTTCGACGGCATGAAAGATGTCGTCCCCTATTGCGTCGTCGCCCTCGTCGCCGCATGCGTCCTATGCTGGCCCGGGCTGCGCGGGCTTGCAATGCGGGTCCGTAAGCCCGTGCGCGCTGTCATCTTGATCATCCTCGCGGTGCTCGCGATCAGGTGGGGATGGTCGCTGCTGTGGGCTTCGGACGACGCCTACATTTCCTTTCGCTATGCGGAGAATCTCGTTCGAGGTCATGGGCTCGTGTTCAACCCGGGTGAACGGGTTGAAGGCTACACGGACTTTCTGTGGACCCTGATCGCAGCAGTCGCCATTGCCTGCAAAGCGGACCCGGGACAGGTGACAATTCTGATCAACCTAGTCAGTTTCGGTGGCTTAATCTTTTTGGTCGAACGATTGGGAACACGGCTCAAGTCGTCTCCCACGCTGATCGGCGTTGCGACGCTGTGCGTGGCAGCCAACTACACGCTAGCTTCTTTTTCGACTGCCTGTATCGAAACGATGTTCGCTGCCATGCTCGTCACGCTGGCATTGGAGCGGGTTGATGCCGGTAAACCGCTTGCGGGCGGATTGGCGGGCATCGCCGCCACATTGACGCACCCTGACCATGGCATTTTTTACGCCGTTCTCGCTTTGGCGCTGTTGTTGGATCGCGAGCGACGCCGCGAATTGGCAGCATATCTCATCCCGTTTTTCGTGGTGTTCGTTCCCTACTTCATCTGGAAGCGCCTGTACTACGGCGACTGGATGCCCAACACCTTCTACGCCAAGTCGGCTGAGAAGACTTATTTCGAGCAAGGTATCATTTATCTGTGGACCACCATCATTGGCTCCGGGCTGTGGTTGACGCTGCCCTTGGCGGCCGTAGGCGCCCTGTACGCCAGGCGTACGCTGATCGGACGCTATGCGATGTTGGTTCTGCCCATCTATCTTGGATATGTCGCCAAGGTGGGCGGTGATTTCATGCTCGGTAGGTTCTTCGTTCCGGCATTGCCGGTATGGTTCCTGCTGGTGGACGCCGGGTACCGAAACTTGCTGGCGAAAAACCACTGGCGCTGGGCGATTGCGCTATTGATTCCTGCAACGGCCGCGGCACTTCCCATCAATGTCGTCAAAGCCGGTGAAATCTACCACGGCATAGCGGATGAGCGCACATTCGGCGGCGTAGACAAGTTTGCCACGATGCAAGTGGGCTCCTCGGGGTACTCCATCGGGCAGAATCTCTACACGCGTTTGACGTCCCGTCACGTGGAACCCATGATCGCCGTTTGGGGCATCGGCATGCTCGGCTATTACTCGAAATTGCCGCTGTTTGACATGCGCGGCCTGACCAGTAAAAGCGTGGCTCACCTGCCGATTGAGCAACGGGGCAGGCCGGGGCACGAGAAGGTCGCCTCGCCTGGGCTCGTCGTGGAGTCCGGCGCCAAGTTGTCCGAATTGCCGGTGTATCCTCGGCCCTTTGCGGATGTCACGGCGGTGAATTTCTCCGGTTGGGGCCTGTTCATGGTTCGCTACGATGCGCCGCTCGTGAGCAAGCTGCCGCCGGGGTCTTCTCCGATGTCGTTTCCTGCGTATCTCGACTCGCAGATCCCGGGCATCGCCCACCTGAGCGAGGCCGATCTCGCCTGCGAGTTATGGCAATTGCAAGAGTACTACTTTGCGACGAATGATGACCCGGTTCGGCGCAGCCGGGTGATTGCAGCGGCCATTCAAGCAGACCCAACTTTGGCTGGCACCGAACGCAGCCTCTTGACTCGCGAGCCATCACCCAATGGCTGGCAGCGGGTTCGAGGGTTTACGTTCGCTAGTGACGAAGCCGCTTGGAGCACCGCGGGCGACGCACAGCAATGGCTGACGTCGTCGCCGCGACCCGATCATGAGTACCCGCTAGGTCGCAAGGGCCGCTTCGTGGATACGTTCGTGCCGCCAAACGGTGAGTTATCTACCGGGCAGTTGACGTCGCCCCCATTCGTGATTGAGGGCGACTTGATGACGTTCGTCGTGGGGGGCGGCAAAGTTGGGGACTCTGAGCGTTTGGAGCTTGTCATCGACAACCAAGTCGTTCGCAAAGCCACCGGCTGCAATAGTGAATGGATGAGTCGCCGGGTCTGGAACGTAGCGATGTTTCGCGGCAAAACTGCGCGGCTTGTGATCACCGACGCGAGTACCGGGTCGTGGGGGCATGTGACGGTCGACGAAATCGAAGCGTGGAAGGTATCCGGTTAGCCGATGGAAACGAAAGGTCTTCAGCCGTTCGAGGGCACGGGTACGTTAGGAACTGGTATTCGGGCCGTAGCGATATTTGCTGTCACGGCCGCCGCGATAACGCTCGGGCTGATGTTGGCGCAGCCTGAGATTCTTTCGCAGGCCTATTTCTGGCACAACACGCTGGACACGTCGATGCGGCTGAGGCTTGTCGCGTATCCATTTGGCGCCGCAGCTATTGCGGCCTGCCTGGCGATGGGCGTCTGGTGGTTGTCTGCGCGACGGGGCTGGAATCTCACCCAACAACTGTTACGCCTCTCGTTGATTGTTTCGCCTCTGGCACCGCTCGCGTTTGCGCCCGTGTTCATGAGTTGGTCGGTCTGGCAAGATCACGATATTCCGTTTTTGCTGTTGGTACTCGTCGAGGTCTTGGCTTTGCGTGCAACGGTCATCGCCGCGCTCGGGGCGCAACCGTTGGATCTCTTGGCAAGTCCGTGGCGCCCAAGCGAATCAAAGATCTTCGCGCCGTCTGGTTTCTCGCGCCACACATGGCTGCTACTCGTTGCCGCGGCCTCGCTGTTCTACGTGATATGGTTCTCTTACTATACGACCATCTGGCACTTGTCGGCGCGGTCGGGCTATGATCTAGCGATCGAAGACAACATATTGTGGAATATCGTCCATGGGGCGAAGTTCTTCCACGCCGCTCCTACCCTGGGTCCTACGGGTTCCCACTTCCGCCGCCACGCAACGCTAGTGGCCTTCCTTTTGGCACCGTTCTACGCCATACACCAGTCCGCGGAGATGGTGCTGATTCTGCAGTCGGCGTTGCAGGGGCTGGCCGCAATACCGCTGTTCTTGTTTGCGCGTCGCCGGCTTGGAGACGCCGCGGCTGGCATCCTATCGATTGCCTATCTGTTCCACCCGGCCTTGCAAGAGAGCAATCTGTTTGAGGCTCACTACGTCAAGTTTGGCCCCCTGCCGTTCTTTACGACCCTCTGGCTATTGGACACACAACGAACACGTTGGGCCATCGTAGCGGCTTGCGTGACGCTGGGCGTGCGCGAAGACGTCGCAACTTGGGTAGTCCTGCTAGGTCTTTGGGGCTTATTCGAAGAGCGTTCGCGTCGCGCCTGCATTTTTATCACGGCATTTAGTTGTGTCTATGTGGCCGTCATCAAGTTCGTGGCCATGCCCGCGTTGGCAGGCGGGCAAGACGAGTTGGCGTTCATGTATCGCGAGCTCATTCCTCAAGGCAAAGAGAGTTTCGCTTGGGCCATGGTCACAGCCGTGGGAAACCCTGCGTATTTCCTCCGGTCGCTGTTGGAGGTGGAGAAACTTACCTATTTCTTGCAGATCATGGTGCCGCTAGCGTTGTTGCCACTGACCAGTAGGCTCGGTTGGTTTTCGCTGATCCCAGGCCTTGTCTACAGCCTGATGGAAACGCAGTACCACGCTTTGGTAGACATCCACTATCAGTATTCGCCTCACTTTCTGGCGTTCATCTTTCCTGCTTTGGTGATCACGCTTCAAGGGAAGGCCGCGAGAAGTTCTGACGGCGCAAGTGCGCTTGCGTCATTGACGACCACGAAGCCTGCGGGGTGGGTCACGCAGGACTTGGAAAGCGCCAAGCGCATTGGGGCGCTCGCTGCCATATGCCTTGGCACACTGCTCTGCACATACCAGTATGGGCCGATGCTCCAGCACAACAATTCAAGGGGCGGCCCAATCCCCTACAAGTTCGGCTGGGACGCCGAAGGTATCAAGCGCCACAACGCCATCGTGTCACTGAAACAGGTCTTGCCGCCGCGGGCAAAAGTCGCAGCCGCCGCGTTTGCTGTGACGCAAATATCCGCGCGTCCCGACGGCTACAGTCTGTCGCTCAGCCTCTATGACGCCGACTGGATCTTGGCCCCCACCGTTCGAAGTGATTTTCTTTCCAGCGAATGGACACACACCGTCGAAGTGTTGCGTTCGGGAGCATTCGGGGTAGTCAACGTCCAGCCACCGTTCTTCCTCGCGAGAAAGGGTCAGAACCCGTCGCGCAACAACGCGCTGCTCGCTATGATCGATCGATGATGGCCAGCGGAGCACAATCCGGCACGCGGCATACCGCTCAGACCCATGCCGAAGCCCCGGCTCTTTCCACCCCAAACTCTTGGCGACCCCGGCGGCTTGGCGGTTCATTCTCTGGCCAAGCATTCAAGCGTTCCGACGCAATCTCCGCATTTGGCCCGCCACGGACGCGCCTGACACCCAGCGTCAACCGTGAAAAACCGGGATTTTTGGCCCGATTGACCGGGGTTATGGCACCAGGCGTGGCTTGAGCGACACCTGATGAGCTAGGCTCCGGCGTCGCGGGACTGGCCCACGCGGCCCCAAGGGAGTGCTTGTGTCATTGCTCAACGGTTTTCACTCGATGTCTCGCAAAGCAATCTGCTTGCGGCTGACTTGTCTTTCACTCTTGGCCTTGGCCTTGGTCGTTGCGTTCAGCGCACGCGCAGGGGGACCTGGGCCCGCGCCCAGCATTCTGGAACAAGCCAAGATAGTCTCAGCGGCTGGCGTAACGCATCCCGAACGACTCGTCAACAGGACGATCGCGCAAGACGGTGACTATTGGCGTACGGAGGTCACTGCGGCCTTCTATGACCCTAACGGTTCGGTTACATGGGATCTGGGGCAGGAAACCGTCATTCGGAGTATCTACCTCCAAGGTGACAATAATGATTCCCATGTGTTGACCGTCTCCAATGACAATAAGACATTTCGGCCGCTGTGGGTCGCTTCGCCGGTGGGCACACCCGGCATGCGCGGCCGCTCCACCCATGACGCAAACGAGAAGGGACGCTATGTTCGGCTGCAAGTGCGCGGCGGTGACCGTGCCTATGCCGTCAGCGAGCTGCGCTTGTCCTCCGACCCCCAGGCAGACCTCGGTTCGCTATTGACCGAGAAAAAAGGCACGCCGGTCGAAGACCAGCTGCAAGATCGCATCATCTGGTTCGGCGTTGCGGCGGGCGTTTGCCTCTTGTTCGCGCGCCGCGGGCAGAAGATTTGGCTGACCTCGGCGCTGGTGGCGCTACCGGTTGTCGTCGGCATCTGGGGTTTGTCGTTGCTTCTCGAGCTGTGGCCGCTCGGCGCGCGCGACATTAGCTTACTACGCGCCACGGTCGCAGCCATTGCGGGGTTCGCCATTCTGAGGGAGGCCTTGCCTTCGCGCAAATTCGCGGCGCACACTCCGGTGACACTTGGCGCGCTCACCGTGTCAGCGGTCATCGCGACGCTGAGCTTCGTGAATCTGCTCAACCCGCAATTCTGGGATCATCACAACAATCACAAGAGCGTCGTGCATAATTTCGATATGCGTGTCTACTACCCGGTGGCGAAGTACTTCCGCGAATTGCATTTCGATGGACTGTACCTGGCAAGCGTGGCGGCCTACGTTGACGACGTCCCAGGCTCGAACCTGGACTCACTCAACGGCTACGAGATTCGCGATTTGGGCACACACCGCATGGTGCGGGTGTCCGAGGTGCACAACCAAGTCAACGCAATTCGCCACCGTTTCACACCCGAACGTTGGCAATCATTCGTGGAAGACATGCGCTACTTCCGCCAAACGATGGGCACGGGTGACTACATGGGTAGCATGCACGATCACGGCGGCAACGCGACCCCGGTCTGGTTTTTGATCGCTCGAATTCTATTTTACTTTACGACCGCCAACAACACCGTGCTTATCCTGGGGGGCTTGCTCGACCCGCTGCTCTTGGGATTGATGTTCTACGCCGTCAAACGCACGTTCGGGTGGCGCATGATGCTGGTGGGCATCACGCTATTCGGGGCCAATGACTTTCACATGTTTGGGTCCAATTGGGTCGGTGCGACGCTGCGTCACGACTGGATGGCGTACATTGGGCTTGGCATCTGCGCCTTGGCCACCAAACGCTGGTGGCAGGCAGGCGCGCTCTTGGCAATGGCCAGCCTAATTCGGGCGTTCCCCGCATTTTTGCTGGTATCGTTCACGTTCCCGGCAATGGCCTGGGCCTACAAGTTCTACGATGAGGAAAAGCGGTTGCCGCGCTGGGCCGAACTTCGCGAGTCGCAATGGCCCGTCGTGCAGGTCGCCCGAGCGGCAGCCATTACAGTGGGCTCAGCCTTTGTCTTGACGAGCCTTTTTTTAGGGCCCAGCTGTTGGCCTCAGTGGTGGCACAAGGTCACGCTGCTTGAACGCGACCCCCACACGAACCATGAAAGCCTGCGCATGGTCATGTCGTTCGATCTGTCAACGGTGCCTAACGCGCTGTTCGGACCGGAACCGCCGATGGATTGGGGGCAGGGCTTGGTGCGCAATTGGCAGGCGCATCAGCTGCTATTCGGGCTGCTCGTGGCCCTGGCGATCATGGCAGTGTTCGCGGCTGCGCAAAAGCGCCGCCCGCACCACGCTGCCGTCTTGGGGCTTATCTTGGTCCCTGTGATTCTGTCGCCGGCGAACTACTACTGCCATGCGTTCTTTCTCTTGTGTTTGGTTGTCAACGCGCGTGAGCGCAACGCAGCAGGCAAACTGCGCATCCACCCGGTCTCGAAGCGTGACGCTTGGATCTGGGCAGTCTTGCTGGGCCTGTGTGTTGCCCAATACCGAACCGTGCTGGTCAACGACCTGGGGCTGCACTTCTTGATGTCGGGGACATTCATGCTAACCGCGTACGCAGCGATTCTCGCTCTGTTGTTGTACAAGCGGCGGCCGCGGTACACGGACGAAGGTGACGAGGCACCCGCCGAAGGCTAGCGCCACCTACCGCCCGGGCAGCAGCCGCGGACCACTGTACCCGCCAGTTTTCATCGGCTTGTGAAGCACGATCCGTTTGCCCGCTTCCTTGCCGTGCGCATAACTCTCGGGGCGGCGTCGCGCTGCGCCACGAATCCAGCGCACATGGGGATGCCGCCGCTTCATGTACTGCGACAGCTGCGCATCGCCAACCCAGACCAACCCCTGTTGCTGCTGGCGTCGCTTTTCGCGCACGAGCTTGTCGCGAAAGCCCGCAATAACACCGGCGATGAACTCGCGGCGCTCCGCATTGCCCAAAAGGGCCCGCTCGCGTCGATATTGCACCCAAAGGCGCTCAGCCATATCCACGAGAAACGCGTGGACGTACCCGGCGAATTCCACGTTTTCATCCGTGCCGCACACTTCGAGCACGCTGCCGCGCTTGCCCTCGAGCGGCCTCCAAACGGGCACCCAGATCACCTCGACGAAGAAATGCTCTGCCAAGAGCGCGGCTAGCAACCGATCGGACTCACCGATGCGCCCCGTGGGTCGCCCCAGGTGCACGAACCGGTACCCGCGTGACGCAGGCTGCATTGCGTGTTCCAGGTTGTACTTGAGCATCAACCGTTGCGCCACGCTCATCGCCGTCTCGGCTTCGTGCAGATTGCTGCTTTGAGCTAGGTTCAAGAGCTTTGCAATGCGCGACAGCACACGTTGTTGCTCGTCAGCAAGCGGCCCGGATTTCGGCAACCCAGCTGCTTTGGCGTCAATCGATCGCTCCTCGCAAACACGGCGAAATGCCGACCCGTGCGGTCCCTCGTCAACGACCCCCAACACCTCCTCGACGAATTGATGCGCCATCTCGTGCTTGAGAACTTCCACGAGTGTGCCCCAATCGTGCTTGAACAAAAGCTCGCGAGCCAACTCGATGCGCCGCGGATCTGTGCACCACTGGCCGAGCCGCTGAGTGCCCTCGACGAACATCAACGGCGGCTGCTTCAACTTCGCCTTGAACAAACTCCGGTTGAGCTCGTCGTAGACCTGCTGCAGCGCACGCAAGCTCGCGCGCTCAAGCTCAACGGTCAACTGCGGGGCTGCCTTCGGGGTTCGCGCGGACATTTGAGGCAAGGGCTACGCAATCCTGAATTTGTCGACCACTGCACGCGCAACCGCGCGCAGGTCCTCCAAATGTCGCTCGACGATGGAATGAAGCACATTGGGGTCCAATGCCTCGTAGTCATGCACGGCGATGTTGCGGAAACCCACCATTTTGCGCATGCGCTCGGCTAGGTTCTCTGTAATGACGCCATGCTTTGCGAGCAAGACAAAAGCGGCCGAAACGGAATCTGGAAGTCCATAGGCTTCCGTAGCCACGACGTGAGTCGCAAGGTCGATGGCCGCCTGTGCGGCGCGGGTCACATTCAGGACCGTAATATCGTTGACGTTGACGGGCGTAAGGTTACGGTCACGCGCCTGTTGCACCTCCGCAATGCGATTCAAGCAACGGTCGATAATCGCCGCTTTGGCCAGCACGATGTCGCGATCAACCATGTCGAAGCCGTCCCATTAGAGCCTGTTCGGCGCCTCTTCGAACGATGCACAGATCTTCGTACCGTCCAGGTATATGAGCCAAGAAGTTAATCCGCCGCCTGCGGTCATGGTCCACCAGGAGCTGCCCGTGTTTCGCCACTTGATAGGCCAGTACGGGTGAAGCCCGATCAAGATCGATGACATCGACTGGGACACCCGCGAGCAGCTCAAGTTCACCGCGCAAACCGAGCAGTTCAAGCGGCTCTGGCCTGCTTTTGAACAACGCTGCCAAGTCCCAATCCGAATCTCTGCGCGCGGTTCCAGCCGCTCGCGAGCCAAACACCCAGAGCGCGTCGAGCCCCCAACGAACATCGAGTCGCGTGATGATTTCCGATATGGCATCTGGGACTTGCACGGTCGGTAGATAGCATTTAGCCGGACTCCGTCCCATCCTGTGACACATGCTCCACCTGCCCGCACCCATGCCCGTGTGCGTGCCCGAAGCACGTTCCGCCCTGCCAGGTACACGCTTTTCACCTACGCCGATCCTGGATTTTCTTGATTATGGGGTGTGCCGGGGCCCGACCCGGCACACGGCATCGGGAAAACTTGACTCAGGATGACTGAGTATTTCGCCCCAAGGTCGCTAGCGGGAACCCGTCCCAGTCGCCGAGCTTGCTGTGCCCCGATGCGTGCCCGAAACACTCCAGGAAAACAATTGGGCGTCACGGGCGATGCGGCTGCGCAGCCGGGCTGCGTCGCATCTAGCGCGCTTCACGACAAGATTCTCTCTGACTTCCGCGTTGCACCGGCAATGCGTGTGCGAAAGTGCGCGATCGCCGAGCGCGCGGTATTCTCGTCGTATCATGCTACCGGCACCCCGACACCGCTACTCTTTCGAAGAGTACCTGGAAACCGAGGAGATCGCCGGCGTGCGACACGAATTCTTCGACGGCGAAATCTACGCGATGGCGGGGGGAACGCCCGAGCATGCTGCAATGGCCGCGGCGGTCACTACCATTCTCGGTAGACAACTCGGCTCCGGTCCTTGTCGCGTGTACAGCTCCGATCTGCGAGTCCGCGTGGCTGCGACGGGACTTGCGACGTATCCGGACGTCACCGTGGTTTGCGGTCGGTCAGAGAGGGACGCCAATAGCAGTACGCACGTGACCAATCCCAAGATCCTGGTGGAGGTGCTGAGTCCCGCCACCGCGGAATATGACCGAGGCGAAAAGCTAGAGCACTATCGTCAGATCCCATCGCTCGAAGCCGTGGTGCTCATCGATCACGAAGTCCCAAAGATCGAACTCTGGACGCGTGAGCCCAACGGCTGGGTCGAGCGGCGCTTCTCGGTCGGCGAGGTAGTCCCACTAGATCCGATCCGCTGCGCGCTGCCCGTTCAACGAAGTGTACGCAGCCGCGCGCGACGCTTGAATATCGCTGGACCAAGCGGGCGCGCGACTCGCATCAGCACGCCGCGAACGTTGCCGATTGCCGGTGGCCATAAGCCGCAGCGATTGCCAAGTTCGGCCCGGCTGGCGAGCTCAAGACGGAGGGTGTATGATTCCACTCATGGCACCGCCCAGGTCAACGTCAGTCGCACCAGTGGTTCCCGCGCCGCTACAGCCGCTCGTGAAGCAACTCGCCGAATTGAATGAAGGCGATCGCGATTTGGTGATTCGGGCGGCCAACTCCCAAGCCAAGCCGCGCGAACTACGAACCATCTCGTGGGAGTCGTTCATGGACGCAAAGGGCGTCGTTGCGCTTGGCGGCAACGCTGACGAGGACTGCAAGGCCCTCTACGATGGCTAAGATCGTCCTAGATGCCAACGTGGTCATCGGCTGGCTCGACGAGTACGACTCGCTGGGCGGTCGCGCATCGAAGGTAGTGCAAGATATCCTCGCAGCGGGCGATATCCTACTGCTGCTTGACTTCGTAGTCGCTGAGTCTATCTCGGTAATCTGCGGGCGTGCAAGCGAACGAAAGAGAAATATTCCGGATTTGCCAGCCATTCTCGACAAGGTGAATCGCTGGTACCAGCGCAACGAGATTGAGTTCCTGCAACGAGAACTCGAGGAGCTCTATCCCGATGTTCTCGACGTCATCAGGCAATCCGGCGGTGCATTGAACTTCAATGATGCTGCTCTCGTCGCCCTGCAGCTAAGGGGCTTCATCGGCGACGTAGCAACTTTCGACACGACGCTCGCAGCGCATCCCGGCTTTCGCTCGATTGCATGAAGTTGCCGCCGCTGCCGCCGCTGCCGCCGCCGTTGCCGCCGCCTCAGATGCTATTGGCTGATTGCTTTGGCTGATGGCTGCTTGCCCGTGGCTGTTGGTTTTGGCAAATTGCGTTGGCTGATGGCCGCAAGCCTAAAGATCATACACATCTTCAGTATGGGGCTGACGGATTTGGACTTGGGTCAGTCTGATGGTTTAGCCGGAAGCCTCATAGCCCGAAGGACGAGACAGAAGCCTGATGGGGTTTCACAATGGGCGCGCCAGGCTCCGCCTGTCACGCCCATTGCATTTTGGGGATGGGACCAGCGGCGGAATTTCTCGGGGGGTGAAGTGCTCCTCTGCTGTGGAGGAGCACCTCACCATGAATCAAAGCAACAACATCAACTCTTTTGGTTCCTCGTTGCCGCATCATCGCTTGCATGTTTATCGTAAGTCACTTGAATTGCTGGCTGCCGTTCGAGCTGCCCAGGTTCGTGACGCGAAGTTGCGCGATGAAGCGTTGCGCGCAGCGAAAGGCACCTGCTTGAATATCGCCGAGGGGTCGGGGCGCGTCACCCGAGCCGATAAGGCTCGCGCCTCCGCAATTGCCCGCGGCGAATGCGTTGAATGCGTTGCGGCGGTGGAAATCGCTGGCAGTGCCGGCGACGCATGCCCCGCCGCCGTCGCCGCCGTCACCGGGCTTGGCAATGACGTGTATCTGATGCTGGGCGGGCTACTTGGTTGATGCCCCGAGCCCGCCCCTTGCGTCACCGAATGAGGGCGCCCAGAATGCGGCAAAGCTCATCGCCCAATTGCACCACAGCTGCTACCGCTATCGCCTTGGCGTCCCCGGATGCGAAGGCAATTTCCGTGGCGGCCACCGCTTCAACGCATTCACCGCGTGCGATGGCAAACACCCGGGCCTTGTCAGAGCGAGACGCGCGCCCGGCCGCCTCTGCAACGTTGAGACAAGCTCCCTTAGCGGCGCGCAACGCCTCGTCCCTCAACTTCGAATCCCGGATATCCGCGGCACGAACGGCAGCCAACAACGAAAGCGCCCGCTGATAAGCGACCAACCAATGATGCGGAAGTGACGAGGTATAACTGTTGTTCTGATTCATTTGGCGAATGCCTCCTTCGAATCGACAGGAGGCATTCGCCCCACGAGAACTCGCGCCGTAGTTCCTCCCCCTGAAATGCAATGGCCAGTGCCAGGCGTAGCCTGGCGCGCCGTTGCAAACCCTACCGGCTAACCCTTCTGCTTCTGGCTCTTCAGCTTCCGGCTATTCCTCTTTGCTGGGCCCTCACCCTAACGACAATCGACGCGCCAGTGACCTTCAAGCACAACGGTCGAGTGCCAGGCTCCCGCCGCACCGGGACGCCAGGCCCACATCACGAAAAACTTGTGATCAATCATTAGGCCACCAGCCACCAGCTCGGCATTCTCCGGTTGGGGGTAAGCCTTGATCGAACGCACAGCGAATCTACAGCGAATCTACAGCGAAGGCAGCCCGAAGGCTGAACGGGTGGAGATCGCGGGGTGGTTGAAATTGCGGCGAGTGGGCGTGGGGATTGCCCGGGGTGCGGGCAGCTTGTCCCGCACGTGTGGGAGTTGTCGTCAGATCCCAACGCCAAAAGCTGTCGTGCTCATCGATCACGAAGTCCCAAAGATCGAGCTTTGGACGCGTGAGCCCAACGGCTGGGTCGAGCGACGGTTCTCGGTCGGCGACGTAGTCCCACTAGATCCGATCCAATGCACGCTGCCCGTTCAACGAAGTATACGCAGCCGCGGGCGATGCTTGAATATCGCTCCGCCGACCCGTGGCGCGAACAGGTTACAGACTTGTCACTGCCCGTACTTTGCGGCCTGAACGTTTGCCAAGATAGCAGCGTCGGTCGTATCCGAAGGACGGCCTGACGTGATAGCACCTTCGAAGAAGGTCCCTTGCGACGTATTGCTGTTGTCGCCGCCGATGCCCAAAATGATGCCGCCCTGATTGGATAGCGTTTTAGGTGCAGCACCGCTATAGGCAATTGTCAGACTTCCGGATGCCGCGCTACCGACGCTAATTTCGTAGCCCGCCGAGTTGGTCTTGAGTATGCCGAAGGCGAAAGCCACGTTGGAGGACGGTAAGTTGTTGTTTACTGCGTTCGATGCGCCTGTGCCTCCGGCCCAAACGCCGCCCTCGAAGTCGGCCAAAAACCAGGGGCCGCTGCCAGTGCCTTTACCCCAATAGCCAGTTCCGAAGAAGAGGGCACTCATGGTGCCTTGGTTGCAATTGTTCGTCGATGCATTGCCGAAGTCCCAGCAGCACGCGGTACCTGCCGCGGCACCAGTACGCGTACCGTCTGCTACTTCATAAATACCCTGTGCCGCGCTGCCCGTCGGCATGCCCGAAGGACTGTTGTTCCGATAACCATCTTGAGGGATCATATAGAGTGCGTAAACCTTGTGACCGCTGA
The DNA here is from genome assembly GCA_963811985.1 of uncultured delta proteobacterium. Taxonomy (GTDB): domain Bacteria; phylum Myxococcota_A; class Polyangia; order Polyangiales; family Polyangiaceae; genus FEN-1139. The sequence goes on along the minus strand of CAWEUH010000024.1, from coordinate 156,037 downwards.
TCTGCACCGATTTCCCTTTCGCATTTGACTCGTAATCCGGTTCATTCGCGTTTCCTCCCGTGTAACAGCCTGCGGGTGCCACTATGAGATTGTTGCCTCTCCCGGATTGGTCATACAAGAGCGAGATGGAGCATGCAGAGCTGCCGCAGGCCGTGTCCTGGGCGGCCCCGTCGGCAAAGCCATCCGCCGTGGTTCCAATATCCGTGAGCGTGCCACCCGAGCCCGAAGCTGAGCCCCCTACTCGGACCTGGTAGAGTTTCCCGGTGTATGCGCTCGAGAGAAGCCGAGTTGTGCTGTACGCCGCAACACAGGGTGTTGCTAGGCTGGCAGCTGCATAGATGTCGCAGGGCCCAGTCATGTTCGGGGGGCTGCTGCCGGTCGCGGCACCTCCAGTTGCCACGCCGCCGGTCGCAACGCCGCCAGTCGCCGCACCGCCGGTACTCACTTTCGTGCCACCCGTGCTGTTGGCTCCGCCTGTCGCCGCTGTTCCGCCGGTGCTTGCACCGCCCGACGTCTGACCGCTCGACGCACCGCCACTGGACGATTGCGTGCCGCCCAAACCAGAAACCGCAACGCTGGTGCCCCCTGAGGCGACGCTTCCGCCATTGGACTTCCCGCCGGAGTTCGCGGTGCCGCCGCTCGCCCCACCGCCACTGGACGATTGCGTGCCGCCCAAACCAGAAACCGCAACGCTGGTGCCCCCTGAGGCGACGCTTCCGCCATTGGACTTCCCGCCGGAGTTCGCGGTGCCGCCGCTCGCCCCACCGCCACTCGACGATTGCGTGCCGCCCAAACCATTACCAGCAACACCACCGGTGCTCGTGTTGGCACCGGCTTGATTCAACGTGCCGCCTTGAGCGTAACTGCCGCCGTTGGACGCAATGCCGCCCGTGCTCGGCGCGCCACCCGCGTTGCTGACGCCGCCTGACGCTGCCCCGCCCGCCGAACTTGTTGCACCGCCCATCTCCGGCACGAACGGATGGTCGTCGATACTAAGCGCCGAATTGCACCCGATGGCAAGCAGCAGCGATGGGACTACGTAAAGCTTTCGCATGGTGTCACCAACTGCCTTTCAGCTGAACGCCGTTCGGGCCAAGGCCAATTTGAGGGCCCTCTTGGGATTTCGGACTGGCGGTGAACCAAAGTGCGGCTCCTCCAGCAAGACCGACTCCACCGACGATGAACGCCACGGTCGAGATGTTGCCGGCGGACTTCGCATCGCTCCAACGACTCGACCCATCTTGTGTCGAGCAAGTGGCGCCGGAGCACACGCTGTTCGCGTCGCTCTTCTTGGATATCGCCTCAATCCCGAATACACTGCCGATCCCAACACCGACAACGCCGATACCCCCGACGATTAGCGCAGCCACGCGTTGTGCGCCGAGCGATGAACTGCGCTCAGAGCTTGCGGGCGAGACAGGCGTTGGCGTTGTGGCGGCGGACGGTGCAGGCGAAAGCGCCGGAACTGCCGTTGGAGGTGGTTGAGGCGCTCCTGACTGCTCGAATGTTATCAACTCGTGCCGGTTCTTCTGCGATTCACGAACTACGAATTGCTTCTCAATTGGGGGCTGCCCCGCCATCTCGAACACGAACTTGTGCTCGCCAGGGTCAATGCCTAGGGCCGTGCCATCCAGGCGATCGGCAAGCAACTCGCCATCCATGGTCACCTTGACTGCAATCAAATCGCGTCCCGCACTGTCTTTGGCCTCGAACACGATGCTTGGAATCGCCTGGTTGACGTCATCCACGCGCCGCACGCATTCCTTGCGGATCTCATTCGGGCAACTGGCAGATGCGCAGATAAGCAGCTGCACGCGCTCGGCCCGTAACTTGTGCGCACCATCCAGCTTGAGCGACGCATCGCTCGCGGCCAAACAATCGTCCACGGTTGGTTCGGCGCCTTGCGCCAACTGCGGCATAACTGCCATACCCAACGCGGCAGCAAATGAACACACATGCAACAGTTGCTTGCTCATCAACTCCTCACTACTTCTTGAAACATTCTGGCTTGAAGTGCTTGCGACCTTGGTCGTCGAAGGTGTACGGCGGCTCGCAACCAGATTTACTGGCGCCGTCCGCAGGTGCCGGGGGGCCAGAATGCTTCGCCTTGTCAGGCTTTGGTTGTATTACAGGCCCAGCTGACTTCGGCTTGTCCCGCACAATCGCCTGCTCTACGGTGTTCGATGGCGCAGGCTCTACCGCAGACGCAAGTGCAACCGGTGGCACTGCAGGCTCTGCTTTCAAAGGCGTGGACGCCACACCTTGTGCACTCTGTGATTGCGATGGCGCTGCCGGTACCGAGGCGGCAATCGACGCGGCTAAGCGTGGAGTCTCAGAGCCGCGCAACCAACGCCATCCAACGTAGAGCGCTGCGAGAACGAACGCTGTCACAATAACAGCGGCAAGTTTCGTGGCGCTCTGGCTCGGCTTCGACAAACCCGGAACTGAGCGCGATGACGGCGCACTCGTGGTTTGCATGCCAACCGCCATCATCGAACCCGCCGAACGTACGACGGCCGCCGGCGCGACAACCCCAGATGACAGCACCGTACCACCCTGCTCAGCTGCAACTGATACCGCCGAAGGGCGGCCGCTCGGGTGCCCGCAGACTGTTTCGAGTCTCTCCGCCGCTTCCTTGATGGATTGAAAACGCGCGCTCTTGTCACGCGCCGCGGCCTTTGCAAACCAGGCGTCAAAGCCCGCTGGAACCGGGCCAAGCTGGGACGGCGCGACAATGGGTTCCATGCAAATGGCGCTAAATAGCCCACCGACGGAATCACTCTCGAATGGGCGCTTGCCAGTGATGCACTCCGCGGCAATCACCCCGTATGACCAGATGTCCGTCAAATGGTCAACGGTTTTTGCCGTGGCTTGCTCTGGGCTCATGTAATACGGCGTGCCAAGCACGGCTCCGGTCTTGGTCTTCACGCCGCCGCTGTCATCGAGCCCGCCGCGGTGTCGCGCGATGCCAAAATCAAGCACCTTGCAGACTTCGGCATCGCCTTCGCGCGCCAAGAACACATTGTCAGGCTTCATATCCCGGTGGACGATGCCATTGTCGTGCGCAAGGCCAAGCGCTCGCGCGACTTGACCCAGTATGTTAGTCGTGTCTGCTGGGCTGAGCTTGCGCACGCGCTCAAGACGCTGCGCCAAACTCTCTCCCTTCAAGAGCTCCATGGCAATGTACGGTATCCCGTTGTCAACGCCGTAGCCGAAGATCTGCACGACATGCGTGCTGCGAATCGCGGCTGCAGCCTTGGCTTCGCGCTTGAAGCGCGCCACGGCCTCGGATGACTGCACTAGCTCGGGCTCAATCAGTTTGACTGCCGCGGGAGCATCCAGCTCGAGATCTACGGCACGCCAGACCGAACCCATTCCTCCACGCCCCAGCTCCTCCACGAGCCGGTAGCGCTTCGCTAGGACTAGCCCCACGGACATATTGGCCAGCAGGCTAGCAGAATTGGCGAGCGAATCCCAGAACGACAACTGCGCCTTGCGCTAAAGCTCAATAGCAACCAGAGGCCGGTATCGTGACCGCAGGAGAAATGCAACGATTGCCCACTTTATGCCAATTCCCCGCGGAAGCTTTCGACCCTGCGGCGTGATCCGATTTGGCAATCGCGGGAATGCATGCGTGGCTGGAAATGGGGTATCGTAGTGGTCTCACTCATGAAAAAGTCAGCGTTCTTCTGTACGGTTGTCCTAGGTTCGGTCTGCGCTTGCAGTGGCTCGGAAACGGGCAGTAGCGGTTCCGGCGGTGTGGGTACTTCTGTGGGTGGATCTTTGACCACCGGAGGCGCAGGTGGCGGCCTGTCCAGCGCAGGAGCAACGGCGCAAACTGGCGGCTCGTCGAACGCGGCAGGGGCAATGGCCGGCGGCGGGGCGCCCCTGACCGGTGGCAGCAATTCTACGGGTGGTTTGCTAGCAACCGGGGGCAGCAGCACAGTAACTGTTTCAACGGGCGGAAGCGAGCCAGTGGGCGGTGCGACCTCTGCCGGAGGCGCCAATATGACGGGTGGCGCTAAGGCAACCGGTGGCGCTACGGCCGCGGGCGCAACCAGCGTTACTGGCGGAACCAAGGCTGGCGGCGGCACCACGTCTGCCGCAGGAGCTACGTCAACCGGTGGGGCCACGTCTGCCGGTGGAGGCGCAGTAACCGGTGGCACCAAGGCTGCCGGCGGCACCGCGGCGACAGGCGGAACCAAGGCTACAGGCGGCGCCAGCGCCACAGGCGGCGCTGGTGCGGGCGGTTCTTCGTCGTGTGCACCCGTGACACTCACGTCAGTCTCTGCCTCGGACTACCAGCTGAAGGTCTGCAACGTCACACTCGATGTAAACCCGCAGGTTGGTGCGCGTGTTACGTCGCTGAAGTTGGGCAGCACTGACATCATCGTGCCGTATGCTTGCACGGGTGCCTACGATCCCAACGCCACCTGCAATAGTTCGGGATCTACGTTCTGGACTAGCCCGCAGTCGGGTTGGGACGGGACTGCAGGCGGCAGCAACGTCTGGCCGCCATTGACCGCCATTGACGGCGCCGCCTATGCGGCCACGCTTTCTGGCACCGTCTTGACTTTGGTTGGTACGGCGGACGCCACGTTGGGCGCCAGCGTCACCAAAGCCATTACGGCAGATGCTAGTACGGGCTGGATTAGTCTCACGTACACGATCAAAGCTCAAAGCAAGCAAATCCAGGCCGCCCCATGGCAGGTCACGCGCGCGCCTCGCGGCGGTATCGTATTTTTCCCATTGACATCGCTTGTCAGCAACACGACGAGCCCTCAATGGGTCTTGTCGCCGTCAGGTGGCTATGAGTGGATCGACGACACCAATCAAACATCCATTGTGAGCACAAGCGGCGCTAAAATCCTTGCGGATGGTGGCGTCTCCGGGCAGAGCTACACGTGGCTCGCCTATGCGCTTGGAGGCAATCTGTTCCTAATCGAGTACCCGGATATCGCACAGAGTGCCGCTGCAACTAACGAAAGCGACACTCAAGTTTACCCTGGGTCCGGCTACATGGAACTCGAAGCCCAAGGCGCGTACGCGACGATTGCGGCGAACGGTTCGAGCACTCCCTGGACCGTTCAATGGCGTGTGGCTGCAATTCCTGGCAGCGTCACGGTCACGGCCGGCAGCGCTACCCTGCTAGATTTTGCCAAGCAGCAGGCCGCGCTTTGAATGAGAGAAACACCCAGTAATGAGAACCTGCTCGCAACGAGATGAGCCCGTGTCTTGGCGAGCTTGTGTGCTAGTGTGATCACTTGGGCCTCTCTTGGGCATTTGGAGTCCGTAAGGTCCATAATTGGAACGCATGGCCGAAGGCGGTGCGAGTCGTTGGGTGACTACGAAAAGGGAATGCGGCAATGAACAAGGTACTTTTGTCGATTAGTAGTGCTTGGGTCCTGGCTATGGTGGGAGCTTGCAGTGGTTCCACGCCGTTGACAGGCTCGCAGGACGGGGGCAGCAGCAATGCAGACGTAGGGGGCGGCGCACAAACCGGGGGAAGCCAGGCAGGCCCCCAGGGCGGGACCCACGCCACGGGTGGGAGTGTTGGAACCGGGGGCACAGTAGTGGGAAGCACAGGCGGGACTACCCAGGGAGTGAGCACGGGCGGGGCACCGAACGGTCAGGGCGGAAACCCCAGCACCGGCGGCAGTACAGCGGCCCCGGGCGGCGGCAACAGCCCAACGGGTGGCAAGGCTAGTACGGGTGGCAGCACAAGTATTCCGGGCGGCGGCAACAGCCCAACAGGTGGCAAGGCCAATACGGGTGGCAGCACCGGTGCACCGGGTGGCGGCGGCAACGGCCCAACGGGTGGCAAGGCTGGCACCGGCGGTTCAGCAGCTGGAGGCGGCGGCGGTATCAGCGCGACGGGTGGTAAGGCAGGCACCGGTGGCTCAGCAGCAGGCGGCGGCGCAGCCACGGGCGGCAGCAATACCGTCGGCGGAAGGATCCGGCGTGACGGTGCAGCTCGGTGACACGCACCAGACAATCGAGGGGTTTGGCCTCAACACTGCTTTGGGCGGCGGGTCCGTCCCTTGGGATACTTTCTACACGACCACTGGCAGCGGCCTGGGCTTCTCCATCGTGCGTGTCGGAATGAGTTCGAGTGGCAGCCTTTCGGGCAGTATCCCGGCGGCGAGCTATAACGCAAAGATCATTGGGTCGGTTTGGACCGCGCCCTCCAATTGCAGGACCAACGTTCCCTCAAACGGGTATGGCGGACACTTGAGCACGAGCTGCTACGACTCGTTCTCGACGACCATAGCCAACTTTGCCAAGAGCAATAACCTCTACGCCATGTCGGCGGCGAATGAGCCCGATTTTCAGTCGTGTGGCTCGTCCATCGGTCCACCGTGCAACGGCGACTACGATACGATGCTGTATACGGCCACCGAGATGGTGAATTTCGTCAAGGTGTTGGGGCCGAAGCTCAAGACCGCCGGCGTGAAGTTGATGGCGCCGGAACCATCAGAATGGATACACCTGTGGAGCAACACCTCGGCTACGGGCTCGACTGTCTCCGGCCATCCGAACAGCTCAGACCCGCTGAAATGTGGATGCTTCGGGAACGATCCGGTCACGACCGGTTGCTCTAGCACTTGCACCTCAGGTGGCGGATACGACTACGGCCACTGGCTCGCCAAGGATACGACGGCGTGGCCCTTGATAGACATCGTAGCGACGCACGAGTACGACACGCAAAAGGCGATGGCGTGGCCGTCCGATGTCGACGGGGGCAAGCGAAGCAAGGAGGTTTGGGAGACCGAGGTATCCGGCGTGATGTACTGGCCGCAACAGGGGCCCTCCAGCGACATCGCCAACGGCATCGCGGTCGCAGGGTGGGTTCACTCGGCGCTCGTCGTCGGCGAGGCTTCGGCCTGGCTCTATTGGTGGTACCAGGCGGCCGGTAGCGACGACAACGAAGGTTTGGTCCTCAAGAGCTCAACGGCGTTGACCAAGCGCTGCTACACGATTGGTAACTACAGCAAGTTCGTGCGGCCAGGCTACGTAATGGTGGGCGTCACTGGGAATTCCAATGCGAATCTCCTTCTCTCGGCTTTCACCGGCACGGACGGCACGGTTGTCGTCGTGGCCATCAACCAGGGCACATCGGCGGCCACTGTGCCGATCACCATCGCTGGCGGGACAGCGCCAGCTTCCTGCACGCCGTACGTGACGTCATCGACCGCCAACCTTACAGCTGGGACCGCGGTCTCGGTGAGCGGCGGGGCCTTCTCGGCCGCGCTCGCCGCCACGACTGTCACAACGTTCGTCTGCAAGTAGCCTCGGCGTCAGTAACCGAAACTGCAATGGCGATGGTGGCCAGCAACGCACCATCGCCATTGTGCTATTTCCGCCTATGCGCCAGCGTTGACAACGCCAGACCTGAAGTGGGCAAGCGACGACACGGTGCACAAGACCGCAGTCAAATAGCAGCGATGGTTCTTTCCCTGCTGCGCTCGCCGCCGCGACCGTGACGACGTTCGTGGGCAATTAGCGTCGCCGTCGCCTTGCCTATAGACCTTGTACCGAAACCGGAATCGAGCTGTTGGTTGTCGAGTTGTTGCCAAGCTCTCCCGAGGAGTTGTCCCCCCACATTTCGCACCAGCACTAGTGAGCGCACACGAATGACTTGAGCCTGCGGTAATTGCCTGCACGCCGCTCGACAGGCCCTGTACGGCAACCGGAGACCAGCGGTCGGTCGTGGAGTTGTCGCCGAGTTGCCCGAGCCCGTTCGATCCCCAGCACCAGGCGCCGCCGTTGACGACCGCACACGTGTACCCTTGGCCAGTTGCGACGGCCTGTACACCGCTCGACAGGCCTTGCACCGGGACCGGGGTCCACCGATCCGTCGTCGTTCCGTCACCAACCTCTCCATAAAGGTTTGAGCCCCAGCAAAGGAGGCTACCGTTCGTTATGGCGCAGGTATGGTCACTTCCCGCGGCGATGGCCTGGACGTTCGATCCTAACCCAACCGTTTGTACAGGAAGATAGCTATCCGTCGTGGAGTTGTTGCCAAGCTGGCCCGAGGCGTTGAATCCCCAGCACAATACGGAGCCGCTAACCAGCGCACACGAATGATCGTGGCCCACCGCGATCGCCTGAATGTTTCCGACCAACTGCAGTACTGCGACAGGGGTCGTGCTTCCCGAGTTGCTGGTGGATATGCCAAGCTCGCCGAGGGCGTTCAGCCCCCAGCACTGGACTTGCCCGGTCACAAGCGCGCAGGAGTGCGATCTCCCGGTTGCGACGCCCAAGACACCAGGTGATAGACCGCCCACCTGTACCGGAGCATTTCTGTCGGAGGTCGTATCATCGCCAAGCTGACCGGAGTCGTTGGATCCCCAGCACCTGACCCCGCCGTCAACCAGGGCACAAGCATGCAACGACTCGCCGCCAGTGGATTCGGTCTGTACATCCGCGCCGAGGCCACTGACCGGAATCGGCGCCGCGCTGTAGGGGGTTTGATCGAAAGATTGACCGATTCCAAGCAAACCGCTGTAAGTGGTCGAACGACCGGTAGAGCCGTTTCTTCCCCAGCACTTGGCGACTCCGCCGACGACGGCGCACGTGAAGCCGTCGTGCGCGGCGATGCAGTTGCCCACCCCCGAGCAACCACTCGCCATCCCACTAGTTCCGCCCACGCCGGTGACGCCGCCTGAGCCCACGGCACCGCCTGTAGTCGAGGCTCCGCCAGTGGGTGCCGTGCTTCCACCCGCGTTAGCATTACCTCCCGTTGGAACCGCGCCTCCGCTCGCAGTCGTCCCGCCGGAGGTCACGATGCCTCCCGTGTTCATGGCTCCGCCCGTCGGAGCCATTCCGCCACTGGCCGTTGCGCCACCAGCACTGAGCGCCGTTGTCGCCCCTGACACGCCACCTGTAGCTGACGCTCCGCCCGTGTTTGCAACGCCACCGGTTGACGCGGAGGTTGGCGCTGCACCCGCGCTAGCGCCTCCTGACAGAGTGCCGCCTGAGTTGCCGCCAGCGCCGCCCGTTGTCGAGGCACCCGCGTCCGCACTGGAGCTGCCGCCGGCCGATGCGAGGCCACCTGCGCTGTTGCCCGCAACGCTGGCGCCCGCGGATGCCGACGCGCCGGCGGCGTTCGTTGTCCCGCCGGTAGCGCTTCCGGCATCGTTGTAGCCTATTATTGTCGTTGCTGAATACGACGAACATCCTGTCGCACTCAGCGCGAGAAATACCAATGCGCGTCTGCGCGATGTCGATCGTGGTTCCATGTTCCTGCCCTTCGATGAGGCTAGCAAGCTCAATATTCGGTTACAAGCGCTGGGACTGGGCCGTCAATCCATCAACGAGCCCATCCAAGCAACAACAGGAGGCTAATCGGGCCTGGGCCGGCGGCAGTTGCGCGAGAAGTCATGCGACAGGAACAAAAATCAACCGGGGACTGCCCACCGAGGGGGAACGGCTGAAATCACTATGGATTCAGGTATTTGGAGTCGGCGGTCACCAAGGCACCGCAATACAAAGAATCTGAAGCATGAGTAGGCACAGCCGCGATCGAGCGCGGGAGCGGGTGGTCAACTGGACGACGATGTGCGACGCGCTAAAAAACGTCGCTCAAATGCCGTAAAGGCGGGCAAAATGTGACGCAGGATCGTTAGTCTTCGACTGCATAAGGGCGTGTTATACTGGGTGGTTCGAATCGCTCGAGGAGGACGTCATGTTGAGTAACGCCCCACGCATGCTGCTTATGGGAGCACTGATCACTTGCGGTTGCAGCAATAAGGACGTCCAGAAACCGGAGCTGCGTCGCGGCACACCCGTGGGCGGTCACACGACTGCTGCAATTGCGCAACCGATGTGCTCGACAGGTACTTCGAGCGGGGCGGTAAGCAAGCCTGTGTACTGGAAGCACCTGGATGGTGAAACGAGTTGGTTCGCGGCGCCGCTCGTGGCGGACCTTGACAACGACGGCAAGCGCGAGCTTATTGCAGCGTACTATTCGACGTTCATATTCGATGCGTCGGGGACGCAGCTCGACAAGATTGTGAGCGAAAGTGACCGCGTGTATGCCCCGCACGTCGTCGCGGATTTGGAGGGTGACAAGACGACAGAAATCGTCGTGGGTCGCGGCAGCGCCGTGTACGCTTATGAATGGAAGGCCGGCAAGGCCGTTCTGAAATCGGGTTGGCCCGCGAGCGTCGACCGCACGGGCAACAATCCAGAGATACGCGGCCTGGCAGCGGGGGATCTCAATGGGGACGGCAGTCTCGAGATCATAGCGACGACGACCGAAACCGCAGAGGAAACCGCTGGTGGCTCGCAGGTGTGGGTCTTCAACGCCGATGGCTCGCTGTATCAGCCGGCGGGGCTCAGCTACAATGCTTGGCCCCGCTACAACGCGGACACGGGACCCGGCAATGACGCAGATCGCAACGGCGCAGGCCAACATGGATATGGTTGCTACGGGCTAAACGTAGGTGTCGGCAATATCGATGACGATCCGGAGCTGGAAATCATCGTTACCTATGACAATCATCAGATCCAGGCGTTCAACCACGACGGCGTGACCATCGACGCCTCACCGTGGTTCAAGAACCCGGCGTCAGAGTACGCCGGAGACCGCATGACCTGGGGTCAATTCATTCGCTGGGCGGATCCAACGATCGAAGCCAACCACTACAATCTGAACACGGATTACTGGCCAAGCCCAAGCACCGACGAATGGCTGCAATGGACTCAATCGCCGCCTAACATCGTGGATCTCGACGGCGATGGCAAAAATGAAGTACTCGGCGTTCCCAACGTGGAGTTGCATGATCCGTACGTGACCCAAGCCTGGGCAATCATGGTGCTACAGGGCGCGTACGGGGATGGAAGCCTTTCCGCGATGCGCAAACCTGGATGGGAAACCCTCCCACGCGGGCAGTCGCCCGTGAACGTGGGCGGCGATTATCCGCCAACCGGCGTGCCCGCCGCGGCCACGGTGAACTTGCAGGGTGATGCCAAACTGGAAACCGTCGTTTCGCTCAATGACAAGTCCATGTATGCCTTCGATGCATCGGGCGCCAAGCTCTGGCAATACGATTATTCGCACGGCAAAGCCATCATGTTCGCCTCTGAACCCATCGTTGCGGATTTGAACCAAGACGGGTCACCGGAGGTGTTGTTTACGACCTTTGGCGACCCGAACGTGCTTGATTCAGGCAACCTGGTGATCTTGGCGGCTGACGGGAACCTGTTGTTCGATATGGCCTTGCCCAACACGGGCAATGCTCAGAACGGCAATGGCAATGGCGCTCCGGCTGCGCCAAGCGTCGCGGATCTCAATGGCGACGGCACACTTGAAATCTTCATCCAAACGTTCGAACACGGAATGGACATCTATACCGTGCCGGGTTCGGCAGAGAACTGCCTGCTCTGGCCGACAGCGCGCGGCGGCCCGTTGCGCATGGGGCAACCGAGCAAGTCTTAGGTCGAAGATGGCGGGGCCTGTCGCCGTCTACGGGAACGCGGCGGCTGCCGGCAACGACTCTGGCTTCGCAGAAGCGCTAGGCGGGACACCGGTCGGCACATCGACCCTAACCTCAGGTTTCTCGCCATCGATTGAGACGCGCCGGCTGCCGGCAATAGTAAAGCCTACTTCGAAGATGCGGTGCTCGCCGCGCCCGATCTGGATCATCAAGGGAGTCTTGCCGATTTCCTTGCCGCGACGATAGATCTTGGCGTTGCTGGGACGCGATTTGACGAGCACGCTGACGCGGTCCAAAGATTCTGTTTCGACAACAACGGGCACAGAGCTCGCCGGGCTCGGTGCCGACGCAATCGACGAGGCCGCAGCCTGTGTCGCGCTGGCAGGCGCGGCCGCAACGGCCGCGGTGTCCGCGGGTTTGGGCGCAACGGCAATTGCCGACTGCACGGGCGCCAGTCGTGGCGTCATGTCTTGGACGCTGGGGTTGGACCGCGGCGACACTTCGCGTTTCTGGACCGCGGGTGCCACGGGCATTCGCATCGTCAACCACACGATGACGGCGGGAATTGCAGCTGTCACAACCCACAAGACCCCTAGGATCACCCTGATCTTGGTCTTCGACGCCGCGCGCGGAACCACGGAATCAACGTTCGGCACGACCGACGCCGCCAAAGCTTCCGTCTGAGGAGGCATCGACTTGGCTGCAACAGGGTGCGTCGGCACAGACACCGCAGAGGCGACAAGCGTGTCCGCAACCGATGCGGGCGACAGAGTCACCTCGACCGCTGGCGATTTGGGCTGCGCCTCGCGCGACGCCACAACGTCTTTTTTGACGGGCTCTGGGGGCGACGTCTCATCGGGCTGCGTCTTGAGGCGAGCCGCAGGAGTAGCGGGACGCGTAGCTGGTATGCCAGCAGAGGGGCTCAATGTGCGGGGCGCGACACTCGGGCGGCCTTCTGGCGCCTGACTTGGGCGGACCGCGAGCGTGCCCGCAGCCGGCGTCAAGAAGCGAGGTGGAGGCGTGCTGGCACGTGCTTGCGCAGTGCCGCTCGCGGGAGTGACCGACCGCGGCGGCGGCGTGCTGGCACGTGCTTGCGCAATGCCGCTCACCGGAGTCAGTGACCGCGGCGGAGGCGTGCTGGCGCGTACATGCGCCACGCCGCCTGCTGGAGTGAGTGACCGCGGCACCGTGCTTGGACGCGAAGGAACATCGCTGAGCCCCCTTGCAGTCCCCAGCGGTGGATTGCGTAATCTGGAGGATGGGGGCGGAGGCGGCGTCGATTGTATGCCACCGGCCGGCGAAAGTGATCGCGGCGGGCGAGTCGATGCCGGGATTGGTTCACTCGATAAAGCGGGGGTACCGCTGGCGGGCGTCTGCCTTCGCGGAGGCAAAATCGCGGGTGTTGTCACCGTCGGCGGTACTGGGCTCGTATTGGCAACGGGCAAGCCGCTGGCCGTAATCGAGGGTTGTCTCGATTCGGGTGCGCTAGCGGGCTTTGAAGCCTCGTCGGGACCTGCAGTCAAGACGGGACCCGGGCCGCTGTCCTCTTCGGCATCGCTGCCCCAATCGGAATCTATGTCCTCGGTCGGCGGAATAATGGACTGCAGCGCTGTATGTCCCGATGCCGATGCGGTGGATGTGCGCTCGGTGGACGTCGCTTCGGGCGCATCGACAACAGGTGCGGCCGCCGAATTTGCATCAGAAGTTTGGCGCTTGCGGGCCCTCGGCCTTGTGAGTTTCTTGCTCATCGCGGTTGCCGCACCATCCTAGCTCGAACAGGGGCTGGATGGCGAGGCTCTACGGTCGTGAGCCATTTCCGGCGCAGCCAACACTGTACTTGGTTATCGCGTCGCAGCCCAGTCCCTATCAATTCTCGCTGGGGCTCGAAGGAGAGCCGCTTTATTGCAGCTTTACGCTGGTGCTGCCCGCGCACGGGCCGATCAACGCCAGCATGACATGCTCGGACACGACGTTCACCGCCGGTTTCAAGCCGCCGTTGCGCGGGTGTTGGTAGCGGCGGATGCCCCTTCAATCGTCAGCAGGCGAGCCTTTGTCGCGATACCGCCGTTCGCAGAAAATCCGCAAAGCTTGCCATTTGACGCCAGCACGCGGTGACACGGCACGACGATGGCAAATGGGTTTCTGCCGAGCGCCTGCCCGACGGCGCGCGCTGCGCCCGGAACACCCAAGCGCTTGGCAATTTGCCCGTAAGAGCGCGTGCTGCCTGGTGCAATTGTGCGAGCCACCTGGTACACGCGGCGATGAAATGGCGGCACGTGGGTCATGTCGAGCTCGACCTCGTCGAGACGTCGTGGCGCGCCGTTCAGAACGGCGACGATTCCGATGACCGCGCGGCTCACCGCGACCGGGGGCGTCTGCTCGCGCGCGCCGGGATAACGCGATTGAATGCGGGTGCGCGTCTCACGCACGGTCGCTTCGGGAAGCTGTACGCACAAGACGCCGCGCACACTCCATGCAATTGCGCAGCGTCCGATGACGGTGTCAAAAAGTGTGTAGCCAATGTCTGTCATGACGACACGCAGTCTACCAGACTTTATGTTGCTGCGTCACCTGTAGGCTGGTACCACCGGATGCACGCAGCCTGAATTTGCTACGATAACACGGCACCCGACGCCCGTACCAGAAATGCGGATGGTGGCAACGCGAACCACTCTTCTCGATCGAGCTCAAATATGTCACTCGCCGTGTTGTGCCGAGATATCCCCCCAAGGCTGGGCTCAGCACTGGTTCCATCGCACTTTGTGATTCCATGTAGGTGAATTTTTTGGACCGACAACTCGTCGGTTTGCGCATGCAGCAATTCAAAGGCGAGCAGGCGGCGTGGGCTCAGGATCAGTTCGGACAGGTTCGTGTGGGAGATAGTCGGCGGACGACCCGGCTCGTCGCGATGGCGACTCGAGCGGCTCAGTCGCCTTCAGGCAAGGTTTCTGACGTGTTTTGTCGGGATAAGGAACGGCAGGGTGCCTACGACTTGCTCGAAAGCGGTCAGGTGGATCCCGTGGCGTTGGTCGTGGCGCAGGCAGAGGCAACGGCTCGACAGTGCGCCAATGAACCGTTCGTGTTTGTGCCGATTGATGGCTCTAGTGTGACACTGGCTGACCGTACTGCGGGCAAAGACTTCGGTAGTGTGGGGACTCTGAGCGACGGCAACCGCGGGTTGAAGGTAATCAGCGCACTGGCGATTAGCCCCAAAGGGATGCCGCTGGGTCTGTTCACGCAAGTCTGGTGGGCTCGCACGCAGGCCAGGAGACAAAGTAAAAAGCAGAAACGTAAACGCAACCTCAAGCGTGACGTCCAAGAGAAGGAGACGCGATACTGGTTGGAAGCGATCCAAGACGCCTGCGCCCACGCAAAGGCAACGAATGCGAAGCTTTGGTTGCAACTCGACCGCGAAGCTGACAACAAGCATATCCTGCTCGAACTTGCCGACTGCGGACAACAATTCACGGTCCGTGGGTCGTGGGACCGATTGATTGACGCAACCGGCAACGATAAGCAGTACTTGCGGCAATGGCTGGACCGAGAGGCTCCAGGAGGCGAATATAGGCTCGAAATTAGCGCTGCACCCAAGCGAACTGCGCGCTTGGCGCGCATCGTGGTGCGTTGGGCCTGTGTGACACTGCGACTGCGCAATGTGCCACGTTATGGTGAATGCTGGCTCGACGTTACTGTCGTATGGGCACGCGAAGAGGGTACATGTCCAGCGGGTGAGAAGCCTGTGGACTGGCTACTGCTGACGAACGCTCCGGTGGGGAATTTCCAGCAGGCGCAATCTGTCATTCATGGCTACACGCAACGCTGGCGGATCGAAGAATTCCACAGAACCTGGAAGACCGGCAGCTGCAACGTGGAGCAGACACAGCTAAGAAGTCAGCAGGCAGTGCGCATTTGGGCTACTCTACTTGCTGCCGTGGCCGTACGCATCGAACGTCTAAAGATCCTGGCGCGAACTGAACCCCAACAACCAGCGGACATTGAGCTGACACGCCACGAGATCAGAGCACTCATTGTGCTCAAACGTCAGCAGAAAAAACGAACTGAAGTCATTACTGACGCCATGCCCACAATCGGGCAGGCCACGTTGTGGATAGCTGAACTAGGCGGCTACACTGGCAAATCATCCGGCGGACCACCGGGTTCCATCACGATCCGCAGGGGGCTAGACAGGCTGCTACCCGCTGCCCAGCTGCTCCAGGCCCTAGAAGACCAGGAAAGATCAGACCAATGCTGAGCAAGGCTGGGGGGATTAGGGGGGTTCAAGTTCCGCCCAGCGGGCGGGATTTAGGGTGGGAGAAAAAAGTCACGTGCGTTGCGTCCAGCGGCAGAAGTTGCAAGGCACGCAGTACGCTCTCGGTGACGCGACGTCGCGCCGGCTTGACGTCGATCTCTTTGGCATGGGCATTGATGAGCGTGGCGAAAAAGACACGCCGTTCGCCGAGCTCTAGCCAACCTACGAACCATGCGGCAAGTTCCGGAAACTCAGGGGGCTGATTCAAGCCAGTCTTGCCGTAAAGCACGTGACTCTGCCCTACGTCGAGCGTGATGATGTCGCGCACGGTCTCGGCTGTGCGCGCCGAAATCGGCAATTTGCCGGCTTCGAAGCGGCGCAGAAAATCGATCTGTTGCAACGGGCTGATACGAAGCGGGCCGTCCAACCAGAAGCGGTTGACGGGCCCCGACGTGTCGTGATTGCCGTAGTCGAGCTTCGTGACCCAGTCCTTCATGCGTTCGGCGCCGACTTTCCTGGCGATTGCCTGAAAGCAGGGCGCACAGGAAACACGAACCGCTGAGCGCAGCGTGTGGTTCCGATTCCATTCCGCAACGGGATACGTCGTGCCGTCCCAAGGCAAAACGGTTTCGGCGTCTTGCACGACGCCGATTTCGAGGGCAATCATGCTGTTCGCGATCTTGAATGTCGAAGCCGGGATTGTCGCTTTGGCACACAACGTGACATCGCTGCACGAAAGGCTTGCGTCGGCGGTATCGTAGAGCGCGATGGTGCCTGAAACCTGCTCGGCTTGGAAGTGATCACGCAGCTGCGGGCGTTCGCGTGGACCCGCAGGGACTGTCGCGCTTGCGACAGGCTGGGCCGCTTGGGAAACCGTCGGGGGCGCGTTCGAAGCGGGTGCCACCGTTTGAGTGGGCGCGCAGCCCAAGTAAATTGCCGTCATGGCGCAGAGGGCACTGAGGGTCGAGCGTTGTTGCATGCGCCGAGCGTTACACGCAATAGGGCAATGCGCCAAGGCGCAGGGTCGGGTCCCTGCGCGCGGCGCATCGTTGACGGTCTGCACGTCCGCGATCCCGTCAAAGCGCGGGATTGGCGTTCTTGACAAGCTCTCGAAAGTACGATTCAAACCAGGCGCCTGCTTCGGGGGCGTTTGGCGCGCTGTCTGACGAAGCGCAGGCCGAGTCAAAACGGGCTTGATTGGGGTCAGCAACGCCGTCGGATTCGCCCGGTGGCTTGATCCAGAAATAAGCATCGACCAGCCTCGACGGCGCGGCCTGGGGACGCTCGCCAAGGCCCGCGCCCTTGATGTTGCACCAATGGCCCCAAGTCGCACGAACGGCGCGGCCATTGCGGGCCGTATCGATGATGAACTGCTTGCCGACGATGCCTTCGCGCGTGAGGCTCTCGCTGAGCTTGCCAACGTACGTCAACTCATCGGGACACGGGTTCGACGGACCCAGTCGTTTACCTTCGGCGCTAGAAAGCGTGTTGAAATTCGAAACGTTCGTCGAAAAACCTCGAATCTTGTGCGCACCTCCGGCCAAAGACAACACGTCCTTGAAGATCCGCGCAATCTTCGTGCGGTTGGCGTCCCAGCCCAACCAGCCAGCATGCGCGGCATCCAAGTACAGCGAAACGTTGGGCATCGAGAGCGCGGACACCGCGTACGCAATCGAGCGGCGATACACCAAATCCGACTCAGCGCATTTTTGAAGGTTCATGTTGGTTGCCAAGTTGGCCAAGGAATCCGGCTCGAGCACCACAACAACCCGCTGATTCGGAACGCTGGCGAATTGCTCGGCAATCTTGTCGATGAATTCCTTACGGTAACGTTCCTCACCGCCCGATTGCACTGATAGTTCACCGGCGGATGCTTTGGCTGAGCAGTCTCGGTTTGGTAAATCGTAAAGCACGAACACGCTAAGCGCTGGCTTGTCTTTGGCACCTTGCTCCGCGGCCGCCCGCAATGTCGCCGACACGGTTTGGACCCTGTCGATCGAATCGAGCCATATCGCCGTTGGAAACTTTCCCACTTTGCTCAGCGAAGAGGCTTCGACTGGGTGGGCCTGCGCCGTCGCTTCCACTTTGCTCGCGTACTCGGGGTTGACGAAGAATGTCGCTCCGATGAACGGGTTACCGATACCGGACTGCTCGACGCCTGCGACCTCGGTGGCCGCATTCACTTCGGCTCGCGGCGCGCCTTTCGCTACGTGACGGTGCGTGGTGCCCGCACAGGCGCAAGTCCAGGCAAGCGCCAGCCCTATGAATCGCTGATCCATGGATCCTCCTTGATGTTTCCTTGGCACAAGGCCAAGGGAGTTGCTGTGCTTAGATGGCCCGAGCAGCAAGATTGGATCGCGATTTCTCATTCGAGCACGGCCCGAGCGATAAGACACTCGTGGAAAGGCACGCAGGGCCGCGTGCTCTTGCATGCGACACCGTTGAAGGTTCCGTGAGAAATAGACCAAGAAAAGCATGCAAGAGGCCAGCAAACTCCGGAAAAACGCGTTGTTCGCTGAGAACAAGGTAACCGTCAGACTTTGCGCCAGGTCCCGAAAACGGCCGGTCTGATGAACGCGGGTACGCCCCGCATCACTCGCTCAGTCACGGATACGGGCTCGAAACCGGCCGCCTCAATGGCTTGGCGCGGATCGCGCAGCAGGTGGCACCCACCGGATACAAAAGTCCAGAACGGCTCGAGCCGGTTCTGCCAGCGGTAGCAGGTGGAACCAATGGGCGCTGCGATGTGCTCGATAAGAGCGAGAGTGCCGCCCGGTCGCAATACACGCCGCGCCTCCGACAAGACCTTCGCGACATCGTTGACGGAACAGAGCACAAGTGTTCCAACGACAGCGTCAACACTAGCGTCGGCTACGTAGAGCGTTTCGGCGGGCGCGTCGAGCACGCGAGCGCGCGCGCCGAGCGGATGGGCTCCAAGTCTGCGACCCAGGCGCCGCCGCATGAACGAATCCGGCTCGACAAGCGTCAACCGCCCCACCTGTGCCGGGTAGTAATCGAGATTAATTCCGGTGCCAGCGCCCAATTCGACCACGTCGCCTGCGAGCGCCGCAAGCAGCTCGGAACGCCAACTTGACAGGCAAGTGCGCTCCAGGTAGCACACGGCCAGGTCATAGGCAGTCGCCGTAAACAACGACACGGGCTGAAGATAGCCGAGACCGCGGGCTAAAGCCATCGCGCAGGCCCGACCTGCAATGCGGCAACTTTGGGAGTTGACTCTAGATTGAAGAGTTTTTCGCCTTGCGGTCGCTGGAACTTGCGAATTTCGCGGCGGGAACTATGGACTGGTCGATCTTGAGTCAACTTTTTCCGATGCCGCCCAAACCGCCTTCCTCCGATACGGTGCCGACCGGCATAGTGGGACAGCTCTTGAGACGGCTGCCGCGCTATGGCACGGGCTTTCTACTAATCCTCATCTATCAAGCGGCTCAATACGTATTTGACACTCGGCTGGTTCGCGCCGTGGACGCGGCAGTTCAGGGTCAGAAACGCATCGCTCTTTACTGGGCAACGGCGCTCATCGTATTGGCGCTCGGCGCGTTCATCGTGCGGGTGCTATCGCGTATTGCGGTATTCAACGCGGGTCGCGAAGCAGAGTACGAACTGCGCGGTGCACTGTTCGACAAGCTGCTCAAACTCGGTCCCAAGCACGTTCAACAATACGGCACCGGCGATTTGATGAGCCGCGCCACGAACGATTTGACGCAGGTGCGGCTGCTGCTCGGGTTCGGCGTCCTGAACGTCTTCAACACTGCGCTCGCGCTGTCGAGTGCGTTGGCCGTCACGTTGAGTATTTCAGTGAAGCTAACGCTTGCATCATTGACGTCGTTGCCAGCTCTTGTGTGGGTTACGCGGGGCTTTAGCCGGCGAATGTTCGCGCGCACTCGAGAAAACCAGGCCGCGCTGGGCCAGATGAGCGACACGGTGCAGGTGAGCCTCTCGGGCGCGCGCCTGGTGCGTGCCTATGGTTTGGAGAAGGAACAGAGCGGCCTATTCGCACGGGTCAATGCCGTATTGCTCGACAAAAGCCTGTCTCTGGCGCGCATTCGCGGTGCCATGGGTCCCATCATGCAAGCGGTCAGCGCCGCGGGGCTCGTCATCGTGTTCTGGTACGGCGGCTTGCTTCGGATGCGCGGCGAATTGAGCGATGGACAACTGCTCGCCTTCTTTCGGGCTATCACGCGGCTGACTTGGCCGCTTATCGCGTTAGGTTTTCTGGTGAGCCTCGTCCAGCGTGGCCGCGCGGCCTACGAACGGATCACCGAGATATTCTGCGCGCAACCGAGCATCGAGGGCGGGCCCGTCACCCAACCCTTCGCCAAGGTTCCGACGTTGCGTGTCAGTGGCCTGTCACACTACTACGGCGATCGCAAGGCGCTCGACAACGTCAGTTTCCACGTCAATCCAGGTGAGCGTGTTGCGATCGTCGGCAAAACGGGCAGCGGCAAATCGACGTTGGCGCTCCTGTTGTCGCGCGCACTCGAGACGCAAAGGGGTAGCGTGCTGTTGGACGATGTCGACGTGTGCGACTTGGACTTGCACGTGCTGCGCTCCACCGTTCGCTACTGCCAGCAGACGGCATTTCTGTTCTCGACGAGCATTTCACGCAATCTCGCCTATGCTTTTGACGATCCGGACTCGGAAGAGGCCCGGCGCAAGGCGCAAGCCGTCGCACGGCAGTTGCGGCTGGAACCCGACATAGCGCAGCTCGCCGCCGGCTACGACACGTTCGTCGGCGAGCGCGGCATCCAGCTTTCGGGCGGGCAGCGTCAGCGCGTGGCATTGGGTCGGACGTTGTTGGCAGACTCGCGCGTCTTGGTCTTGGACGATCCGACAAGTTCAGTTGATACGGCAACGGAACAGTCATTGTTGCAGGCCATCGAGCAGCTGCAACAAGGTCGTAGCCTCATCGTCATCACGCATCGCGTGTCATTGGCGTCCCGTTGTCAGAAGGTGCTCGTACTCGACGAAGGGCGCGTCGTTGAGTGGGGCGCGCCGGAAGCGCTGCAAGCCGAGAACGGTCTGTACGCGAGGTTCGTCGAAGAACAGCGGCTCGAGCACGAAGTCGAAGAATTGGAAGAGCTTACGGTCCCGTCGAGCCACGACCTCTCCCTCGTGCCAAGCGCCCCGCGAACATGCCGCGGTGGCAGGCGTTCGGACCCCAACGTCGAATTCGACGTCGCCCGCCGATGACACCTATGCCTCGCGAGGGTTCGATTGGCAGCTATTGCGGCGTCTATGGCCCCATCTTGCGCAAGAACGTCGGCTCCTGGTGGCGGCGATGGGCGTCACTCTGTTCGTTGCAGTCTTGGCCTTGGTGCGCCCGTTGGTGATGCGTCACGCCATGGATGACGGCGTGTTGCGTCATGATGCGAGGCTATTGTTCTTCGGGGGCCTAACGGTCGCACTGCTCGTCGTAACCGAGCAGCTGCTTGGCTTTGCGCACATGTACGCAACGCAGTTGGCCGGCGCGCGTGCAATGGCGCGCTTGCGCGAAACGTTGTTTGCTTTCTTGCATCGGCTCCCAATGACGTTTTTCGATCGGCAACCGGTGGGTCGTCTGGTCGCGAGAGTCACCAATGACGTTGACGCCATTCAGGAGTTGTTTAGCTCGGGAGTCCTCGCAACATTCGGTGACCTTGTGCGCTTGGTGGGCATCATTGTCCTGATGGTCGCCGTGAGCCTGCGGTTGAGCCTGTACACCTTCGCGGCCGCGCCGCTGGCGGGTTTCTTGGTGCTGGCGCTGCGCCGGCCGATGCGCGACGCGTACCGCACCATTCGCACGGAGTCGGCGCGGCTAAACGCGACGCTCAACGAGCAGCTCCTCGGCATGGGTGTCGTTCACGCGTTCGATCGCGTCGAACGCGAGTTAGTCGAATTCGATGTCGTCAATCGCGCCAATCGTGACGCCAACCTGCGCTCGATTCGCTATGAGTCCTTGCAGGATGCTGCACTCGAGACCATCGCTTCACTGTGCTTGGCTTCGATGCTCTTGGCCATTGCCAGCTCCCCGGTCAGTTTTGGAACCGTCATCGCATTCAATACGTATCTGATGCAATTCTTCGAGCCGATCGCGATGCTGGCGCAGCGGTACACGCTGCTGCAAAGTGCGCTGGCCGGCGCCGAGCGCGTATTTGGGTTACTCGACGTGCCCGAGCGCGACGCGCCACGATTGACCGGTCTCGGTTCGAGTGATTCTTCGTACGCGAGTCCCGACACGGGGCTTGCCATTGAGTTCGACCATGTCAACTTCGAGTACCGTCCGGGCGTGCGCGTCCTAAATGACGTCTCATTTCACGTCAAATTCGGGGAACGCATAGCGTTCGTCGGGCCAACAGGTTCGGGCAAGACAACGGTGACCGGCCTATTGCTGCGAATGTATGATTTGCTCTCCGGCCACGCACGCGTCGAAGGGCTCGACGTGCGCGAGTGGGATCCACTGAAACTGCGCGCACGGTTTGCTGTGGTGGCGCAAGAACCGTACCTCTTTCCGGGCACAATCGCCACGAATGTCGCGTGTCAGATTGAGCCCGACAAGGAACGCGTCCGCAGTGTTTTGCAGCGCATCGGCGCGCTCGATCTGTTCATGAATCGTGCCGGCGGTCTCGATGCGCCCGTGCTACGACAAGGCGATGGACTATCGGTTGGCGAGCGGCAATTGGTGGCGTTCGCGCGGGCGCTCTACAGGGACGCGCCATTTCTGATCTTGGATGAAGCAACAGCCAGCATCGACAGCGACACAGAGGCGCGGCTGCACGGCGCCTTGGAAACACTGCTGGTGAACCGCACTGCCATTGTCGTGGCGCATCGCTTGGCTACGATTCGCCACGCGGACCGCATTTTGGTACTGCAACGTGGACGCTTGGTCGAAGAAGGCACGCACTTGCAACTGGTCGCACGGGGCGGGCTTTACGCTCGTTTGGTGGCGCTGTCATCGGTGCGCGAAGTTGCGTAGTCTGGTACTTGAGCACCGAAGCGCAGCCAAAACGCAGGCCCTGGCCAGGATCTGCGGGCGTCGTGCCAGGAAAGTTTGCGGCAGTAGTGCTAGCCAGACTTTCGGACCATCGTGAGCACTTCTATGAAATAGCCACCGTGCCCGTACTGCCGGGTTTCCTTGACCGCGTAAGTCGCGCCCAACAGTTCCATGTCGTTCTTCTTGGCGTCTTCTCCCATGTTGGGAAACGCGATGTAGTAGACCGTCGCTGGTTTCGAGGCTCTGCCACTGAACTCGGGCGCCTCCGCGAACTGCACCTCGAGCGTGTCGTTGAAGCGCATTGTACGGTGGTGGTCTGACTTGGCCAACCGTGTGAGCTGTGACCAGTTGCCGCCCCGGGTAACGACAAACATGTTCTTTTCTGGGTCAATCGCCGTAAAGATTTCGTTCATTGCACTGTCGAGATTTGTGTACTGTAAGTTATACTGAATCTGATCGAAGCCGGGAAATGTCTGATCCCCCATGGCAAGCCCAATGGGCAGCATCTCGTGCGTGCCGAATTTGAAGGTGCTGTTTATCCAACGCTTTGAAACCGGGTCAGCCGTGTGCCAATTGGATATGCTTACAAGAGCCAGCACAAGTGAAAGCAACGCCGTTCGATACGCGGGCCGGTGAAACAGCCTCAATAGCGACCAAAATGCCGTAAGCGCCAGCAGGGGGCCCGTCACGGCCACGTACCTGTAGTTACTGAAGGACTGATAACGGGTTACCGCGAGGAACGACAACGCCGTCACGACGAAAGTGAAGATTTGATTTCTGTGCACTGGATGTGGAGTCCCCCAGACGCGACACCATGCCCACTTGACGCCATACATGAGCACGAGCAACGTCAGCAGCCAGTTGTAGTTGTTGACGAGTGCTCCGAACGTGTAGCTTACGAAGCTCTTCTCGAGCAAAGAAAACGACGTAACATAACGAATTATGCCAAGCGCGTCCTGCGAACTGTGTACTGCCCAATAGCCAGAACTCGGCGTCATCCGCGCCAAAATGAAGACGCCGAATACAACGGCCGGGATCACTAGGTGGCTGCGACACACTAGGTACTGGAGTTTGGCGTACACGCCCTGTAATGGTCGGGGGACATATAGAACAAAATGCGTGGCCACGATGACAACGTAGATCAGCACCCCCGTTTCCTTGCAGAACGTTAGACAGAGGCCAAACAAGGCCTGCAACACGTAGTGATGCCAGAACAGCGACCAGAGCAAGGCCATCGTGAACACAACGATGCCGAAGTCGGGGTTTGGATTGACGCCGTTGCAAATGAACAGCGGCATGAACGCAAAGATGGCCGTGAGCAAGACGCGCTCGTGAATACGGCACCAACCCTTGAACAGCTTCTGAGAGACTCGATAGAACGAAAAAATGCCGAGGACTCCGAGCAGCCAATTCGCTAGGTTAATCAAGGCAACGTTGCCTCGATCGAGGTACTGCAGCAGCGCCACTGAAAACGCATAGGCAAACGTCGGATGGCCAAAACAATTGAAGTTGCTGACTGAAAATGGCTGACGCGATGCGTGAAGAATGCAGCCTTCCGAGTAGACCCAACCATCCCATAGGGGAGTGAAGTTCGAAAAACTCAAGAACACTAGTGAAAAGCAACCAATGACGAGCCACAACCCAAGCGAAGTGCCCGCAAAATGCCAGCCGATCACGGGTCGAAAGCCACGATGAACAAACACCCCGTTCCCGAAGGAAGTGCTCATAAAGGCCGTCATCTTAGGCCGAGCATGCGATGAAGACAAGTGGCAACCCATTTCAGCCCCAATAGGCCCGGCCCTGCTACGCCAACCGCACGGGCCTTGACGCATCGAGAGGGTCTCGTCAATTCATTTGCGCGTCGATTCGGACGGACTATATTTCGTTTGCGCCTTGCGCAGGCTTGGGCAGGTCGTCTTCTTACGAAATTTTTGCGCAGCAATGGCGACTATGATCGCTTCAAGGGAAGATCTACGTGCGCGTGGCGCAAATGCAACTGCGGTGGGGTCGCCTTTACGGTCTGTGCCCGCCAAGACGGGGGAATGAAGCACACGTGCAATCGCTCCACACAAGGATCAGTAGCTCGGTTTCAAAGGGTCTTCGGGCAACCAAGGACTTCTTCGGGATGCAAGAGCGGATGGCTCAAGCACAACGCGAGGGTTTTGGTCCCAATCATGCGGGCTTCAAAGAATTCGTGCTTGCGCGGGCGGCGACCAATGACGCCACAATGCTCGGCGGCAAGGGTGAAGGCTTGGGGTCAGCCGCGCTATTGCTGCGCTCTGCGGTAATGTTGCTGGTCCGCGCGCGCCTCAGCCGTTTGGGAATCGAACCAAGTCGCGATGCCGCAGGTGACGCCTGTTGGGCGCAGCTTCTCGAACAGCCCACGATGGCGGAAACTGCGGCAGAATTGTCGCCCAATCAGCGCAAGCTGTTCGCGACTGTTCTGGCCGTCCGCGGCCATGAGTACGTGGCTCAGCTGTCCGAGGAACAATTCCAATTCCTTGCGCGTTCACTGCTCGAATTGGCGCAACAATTGGCTGCGCCATTCGTGGTTGAATCAAGGCGGGTACCCGCAGTGCGGATCGTTCGTTGGACTAGAATTTCGATTGCTGCGGCGGTCGTTGTGTCAATCGTCGGTTTCGCATGGTCCAAGATTACCTACCGTCCGAACTTGGCATTGCACAAAACTGTTACCGTGGAGACGATGTACGCGCCTTGGAGCAAAGACCCAGGTTTGCTCGTTGACGGTGACCGTATGGAGACGGCATTTCACACAATCGAAGCGCCAAACCAACATGTGACTATCGACCTTGGCGCGCCCCATCGCCTATCAAGGGTTGTCGTGTACAATCGAACGGATTGCTGCCAGGAGCGTGCAGTCCCGCTGAGAGTCGACGTCAGCATCGACGGCAAAGACTTCAAGGAAGTGGCGCGGCGCAACGAGGTATTTCCCGAGAGTTGGACGGCGAATTTCGCACCGACTAAGGCTCGCTACGTGCGTCTGGTCAATCTTTCGAAGACCTACTTTCATCTCAGTGAAGTCGAAGTCTACTAAAGAGACTCCCCAGCCGGTGCGGGGCGTGCTTGGGTTGGCTTCGTCGTGCCAAGCTGGGACGTCGATTGAGATTCCGCGTCACCGCCCACTCGCCCGCAGCACGCAGGGGGGACACACAGCGCTAGTGCCCGCCGCGGGTCGGCTCAAGGCAGAGCTGCGGATGTGCCTTAGAAAGCCGTGGCAATCTACAGCACGCTGCAGATTGCCACCCCTGGTTGGCGCCGACGACGCGCGGCTGCCTCGTCAGGCGCCTGTGCCCGTTCCAGTGTTGGTTCTGGTGTTGGTTCTGCTGTTGGTGGCGGTGTCTGTGGCGGTGTCCGTGACGGTGCGGGTGTTGGTTCGAGTACTAGTGCCCGTGCCCGTTCCAGTTTCAGTGCTCGTGCTGGTTTCGATGATCGTTCCGATTGCCGTTCTTGTTTCAGTTGCGGTTGCAGTACCGTTGGCAGTGATCGTCTCGGTGACGGTGGTGGTCCCAGTGATTGTGTAAGTGCCCGTCGCGGAATTGCGCGTTTCCGTAGCGGTCTGATTGGCCGTCCTTGTGAGTGTCTCCGTGGTCGTAATCGTGTGAGTTGCGGTTTCGGTAATTGTGCCGATGGCTGTCAGCGTGAATACGCCTGTGAGCGTCCCTGTGTCGGTGCCCGTATCAGAAATAGTATTGGTGTCGGTATTGCTACCCGTCACCGTAAGCGTACTCGAAGCTCCGCCCAAAGTGGTTGCACCGCCCGTCGCTTTGGCGCCGCCGCCGGTAGTGACGCCGCCCGTGGCGTTGGCTCCGCCCGCAGTCGTTGCGCCGCCGGTCGCTTTGGCGCCGCCGCCAGTAGTGACGCCGCCCGTGGCGTTGGCTCCGCCCGCAGTCGTTGCGCCGCCCGTGGCGACAACTCCTCCGGTTGCAGCAACGGACCCGCCCGTGGCGTTGGCTCCACCCGTAGCTGTTACACCGCCGGTGGCGAGCCCGACGCTCGACGATCCGCCAGTGGCTGGCGCGCCGCCGGTCGCTGGCGCAACACTCGTTGATCCGCCCGTAGCCCGGACGCCGCCGGTCGCGTTGCTATTCGAGCCACCCGTGTGAGCGCCGCCGGTGCTTGTGGTTGCAGTGCTGCCACCAGTATCGGTTGCTGCAGCGCCGCCACCGTTGTCATCCGAACCGCCGCACCCAATCGCCAAACCCAATCCAAGACCTGAAACTAGAATCGTGAAACCGCGCCTAGCTGCAAACGCCATTTTAGCCTCCTCAAGGAACACGCGACCTGGTCCGGCCGCTAACAACTCCCGCGCCAAGTCTTACGCCTGCCGTTGCGAATAGCAAGCGGCTTCGCGAAAATGTCGAACGACTTGAGGGCTGTTCACTATTATGAATTTGTGTTCACGCTCTAGATTGGTTTGCATTCACAAATTGGGACTTCCGAATGGGATTAGCACTCGGTAGCTTTGTTCGAGCGGCCGCTGGGGCACCGACCCAACGCCGGCTTCCCACACGCCGGTTGACTCAAGACAAATGATTTCGTGCGTTAAGTTCGCTAAGGGCGGTCCGGCTTCATCGGATGGGAGAATTCCCGTCTGTTACGGCTCAGTCCCCGCGTCGTTGCCTGATATGACAGGAGCGGTAATCCCCACCCACAAGTACTGCTCCGAGCACGTGTCGTTGTAGACCTGTAGATAGTCCGCAGCGATCTGTTCGACCACCGCAACATCGCCGCTAGCGACCGCCACGTCGCCTGCGTCGCCGTCCGGCATGGGGGTTGCGCTAAAGGCTACGAACATGGTCAACGAAGTGATCTGATCGGTCCCAAAATTATCGTGATACAGTCGAAAACGCCGGTTGCCTGGAAAGTCCAGCCACTCGCCGTTGCGGGGCGTCGATTCGTAGTGGTGCGCGTTACCTTGGGTCCAACTCCTGCCATCCTTGTACGGCAGCGGCTCCGTGTGGCTGTTGGCGCAGCTCGTCTGACACGCGCTTGTAAGCCAAAAAAACAAAAGGCAGGCGCTCACACCGACAAGCGAACCGAACCACCGCGAATTGTTGAGTCGTTCGGGCAAGGCAACCATTGCGGCAACCCCTAGCATAGCCGCGCCGTGAAGCGAAGCGGGGATTTCAGACCGGCATCTCGAACCAGCCGTTGACGACCAGGCGCTCGGTTAGCACGTCGGCTACGTCTTCGACGCGGGAGATTTCTCTGGCCGTAAAAGCGCGGGCGGCCTGGGCGACTTCGACAAGAGCCAACAGTCTGTCGAAAAGTCGAATCGGCACCATTGCGACGCCAACGGGGGAAGAGCCGGCGAGAATGAAGCGCGCGGCGATGTGTCGCCCCGCTTCGCCCAAAATCGGCTCACCAATGATGGTGCTCCCGGCGTGCGCGGCAACGAGTGTCGGATCCGCCATCGGCAAGCGAGTGCCCAATAACCGTTCAACGCCGGCACCGTGGGCGCACATAGTAACGGCGGTTCTGAAATCGTCATTGTAGCGATGCAACAAGCCCACGTGCGCAGACGCAGCGGCCACGGCTGTTGAAAGCGTCAATAGTAACGCTTCTTCGAGATTGTGCGCTTGGCCAAGCACGCCGACGGGATCGACGGAAACGGGCCGAATCGAACTGCGCGGCACGCGTTGCGACCGTATGGAACTTACCAGCTCCTCACTCGACGGCAGCGGCGTCGTATCACTGAGCAACTCCCTTGAGCCGTCTTCAACGGCTGCGCTGGCACGGCCCAAGCGATCGACGAGACGCCCGAGTGCGAGCGTATCGAGCGATTCGATATCTTCGTAGCGTTGCCAGACATTCCAGCTCGCGTGACGCACGAACACGGTTCTTGGCACGCGACCTTCAGCGACACTGCGCGCTACGACGTCCAACGGCGTAGGACCAGCTGCCATGACGCCATTGGTCAGAAACCAAGAATCGCGGGGGGGTGGGACGGACGGTAAGCGGGAGTTTGCTAGCACTATACGTCTGCCTTTATGCGGTGATATGAGCACAGAGACCCACAAGCGCCCATAATTGTCCCCACTATCTTACCTTTGTCAACATACCTCTCCATTAGACGTACAATTTGCAGAGCAAGGCACGTCATTTTGGCTGTTTTCCGTTATTAGGATTGACGGCCCAGATCCATTCTGGTTGCCTTGGTCAGCGAACCTAAGCATTTCCCGCTAACAGCCCCGGCCAACGCCATGTACGTTGCGCAGCCGCTCGGCTTGGGACACTTCATCGGTGGAGCAGCCGTTTTGGCGACTTCCATGGCAACCGGAAAAGTCTACTACGTCGGAGCTGGCCCCGGGGATCCCGAGCTCATCACTGTGCGGGGCCAGGATTTGTTGAACCACGCCAGCGTCATCATTCACGACAGCGAAGTTTCGCACGAGCTGTTCCGTGACTGTCCGGCAACCACCCAAATCATCGACGCTCAACTTCGCGGGGTTGCATCCGATGACGCCGTGTCGCGGGTGGCTCGACAGGTCATCGAAGCGGCTCGCTCCGGCGGCATGGTCGTGCGGCTCAAGACCGGCGATCCGCTGTTTTTCTCGCGGGCCTTGGTCGAAATCGAGATCGTTCTGAGCGCTTGCGTCACCGTCGAGATGGTTCCAGGGGTGGCTTCTCCGCTCGCGGCAGCCGCGTTTGCCGGCGTGCCATTGACCGCCTCGCACGGCACGCTGGCCTTTGCTGCTGCTACGGATCCCTCGGGCAAGGCTACGGATCTCGACGAGCTGACTCGGCTGGCAGTTCAAGCCGACACGCTGTGCGTCTTGCTCGTGGCTTCGCAGCTACGTTCGTTGGTCGAGCGCTTGCTAGCGATGGACCGATTCGCCAAGTCGCGTGCAGTTCTTGTGCATCGCGCGAGTCAACCCGAACAGCGCGTCCTAGAGGCGCCGCTCGAAAGACTGGTCGCGTTATTCGAATCAGACCCGCTGCCAGAGCCGACCCTTTTGATCCTGGGCGCCGTCGTTGATTGGCGTACGCGCTTGAATTGGTACGAATCTCAGCCGCTGTTCGGCAAGCGGTTGTTGTTGTGCCGCCCGCGTCACCAGGCCGCCGATTCGGCGCGCGCCATCCGGCGGCGCGGGGCGGTGGCGCACCTCTTGCCGCTCATCGAAATTGAGCCCATCACTGACAACACGGCCCTGCGCGACGCATTGCCCCGCGTGCAAGAGTACGATTGGGTGATCTTCACGAGCGCCAATGGTGTCCAACAGTTTCAGAACGTCGTTGCTCAAGCCGGAAAAGATGCGCGGCTTTTCGGACGCGCGAAGATCGCCGTGATCGGCCCGGGGACGGCGAGGTCGTTCCAACTTTGGGGTATAACGCCGGACCTAGTTGCCGAAGAACACGTCGCCGAAGGGTTGGCTCGCCAGATCCTAGGGTTTGGCGCCGCCCGGTCGGCGCTCTTGGTTCGCGCGGTCGAAGCGCGCGACGCGCTGCCCAGTGCGCTCGGGGCCGCAGGCCTGCAGGTGGATATTGTCGCCGCCTACATAACAAGAAAACTTGCGGACGAGCAGGGCCAGCAGCTACGGTCTCGACTGACATCCCAATCCGTCGATGCCGTGCTGCTAACCTCAAGCTCGATGGCAGACGCGCTCGTCGCTGCGTTGGCGCCGGACGCCCCATCGCTGCTTTCGGACGTGTGTGTCGCGAGTATTGGCGCTATCACAACTGCAACGCTAGAAGGCCACGGCATCATGGCCGACGTGACGGCGTCAACGTACACGGTTGATGGCCTGTTGGACGCTCTTGAGTCGTACTATGGGCTGAAATGACCGTTCGTTCTCTGCTCTGGCTAACGCGTGGCACGGTCCTATTCGCCCCGGCACTTTTCGTTGTGGTACTTGGCACGCGGGCGAGTGCCCGCACGGGCACTCGCCCGTTGTTCGAGCCAACGGACTTGCAACTCGAGCAACCGGGAATCGTTGATTTCGACTTCCAAATGGGTGTGATTCGCGGGCGCGACCCGTGGCGTATCGTCGTGCCTGATTTTGAGCTGAACTTCGGATTCTTGCGCAACGTCGAATTGGATCTGGACGGCAGCTATGCGCTCGAAGGGTCGAGCAATAGTCCATTCTCTCAACCGCATGCCGTACCCGACGCGCTGTGGCCTTCGGTCAAGGTGGGTGTTGTGGATTGGGTTGACGACGAGACAGCTCGCGCCTGGGCCATCGGCTTTCAAGTAGGGCCGAAGCTTCCCGTGGCCCGCGGCAGTCAAGGGCTGGGGATAGAAGGGCTGGCTCTGCTCGGGATCTTGTTCAAAAAAACGCATTTCGTGTTCAATGCGGGAGCGTTCGACGACCCGCGACCCTCGCCCACCGGTTCGCGACCGCTTGGCGTCGAGGTGGGTTTGGACATCCGCAGTTCGTTGGACAAAGACGACACCTACGCGTTTCTCGGCGAACTATCCGCCGTTCATTTCTTCTCCCCCGACCCGCCCCAGCTGCTCACAACGGCAGGCCTCTGCTACTCGCCGTTCAGCTATCTCGACTTGTCTGCGGTGGCGCTGCTCGGTTGGCTCAACGGCAGCGATCGCTACGGGTTGCTTTTGGGACTTACCCCAAAGGTTCGCTGGCTGGGAACGGAGAAAAAAGCGCCCACAGCGGCGCAACGCTAACGTGCTGCCACTCCATAAGCCGCATGCGGTCATTGGTTGAAGACGCTGTCCGACCGAGCCCACTCAATCTTGCGAGATTAGCAGGGCTAGAGTTCGCCCACAACGTTTGCTGGCGATGGGTCTATGCCGTCAGTTCCTGTGCGGCCCAAACACGTTCGAACGGACAGCCTGCTTCACGATTGGCTTGCCGCACCGACTCGGCGTCGGCTGCCTCGAACCGACACACACTCTGCGTGCCGTCTGTCGAGAACGCGCTGCCAATCCAGCGAATGCCGCGCACATCGAGACAAGGCCCGAGCGTCTTGCCGGCTTCGCCAAACTGCTGCAGGGAAATGGGTGAGGAGAATTTTCGCTCGCAAATGATCAGTGACATGGGGCCTCCCGAGTTGAATTGTCCAATCTATACAACGCGCGGCCCAATCCCGCGAGTGGCCGTTCGACTTCATACGCCCCGGTGTATGAGCCCCCACACAATACCACGCCCGCTACAACGGTAACTCAAACGACGGCAAGGCAGACTCGGTTCGAAGGAGGTCAGCATGACCATTAATGAAGAGAAGCTGCATGAGTTCCTGGGCAAAGTCGTTGGGGACGCTGGGAGCGCGGCCAGTGGGGTTCTCGTAGTCATCGGAGACAAACTGGGGCTCTATCGGGCAATGGCTGACGGGGGTGCCGTCACCCCGGCGGAGCTTGCCAAACGAACCGAATTGAGTGAGCGCTACGTTCGCGAATGGTTGAATGCTCAAGCCTGCGGCGGTTACGTGACCTACGACGCAACGAACGGCAAGTTCACGTTGCCACCCGAACAGGCAGCGGCATTGGCAGACTCGGATAGCCCCGCGTTTGTGGCCGGCCTGTTTCAGGTATTGGCAGCCATGTGGGCAGGCGAGTCGAAGATTACAGCCAACTTTCGCACGGGTGGAGGCCTCGAGTGGGCTCATCAACACCCATGCCTATTCGAAGGCACGGAACGTTTCTTCCGTTCTGGTTACATCGGCAATCTCATGAGTTCCTGGATTCCGTCACTCGACGGGGTCGAGACCAAGCTAAAGGAGGGTGCCAAAGTTGCGGACGTCGGCTGCGGCCTCGGGGCGTCCACCATCTTGATGGCAAAGGCATTCCCCAAGTCTCAATTCCACGGCTTCGACTACCATGCGGGGTCGATTGAAACAGCCCGGCAACGCGCCACATCGCAGGGGGTATCGGACAACGTCACGTTCGACGTAGCCAAGTCAACAGACTTCCCAGGCGGCGATTATGACTTGATTGCCCATTTCGATTGTCTGCACGACATGGAGGATCCCGAAGGTGCGGCGAAATACGCCCGTCGCAAGATAGCCGGAGATGGCACCTGGATGATCGTCGAACCCTTTGCGAGTGACAACCCAGAGGAGAACCATAATCCAGTGGGTCGCGTTATGTACTCGGCTTCAACGATGCTCTGTGTGCCGCACTCACTGGCGCATCAAGGGCCAGCCCTCGGAGCTCAGGCTGGCGAGGCTCGCCTGCGACAAATCGTCGTGGGAAATGAGAGATTCTCCAAAATGAAGCGCGCCGCACAGACTCCGTTCAACATGGTTCTCGAAGCTAGACCGTAATTGTGTGACTTGATGGGGCCGTGCATCCGCGGGTTGGCGGCCCCATTGATACCCAGTCTGAATTGACGGCAACGGTTGCTTCATGGCGTGTATTCCGGAGTGAAGCGTGTACACTCTGCCTCAAATGGATTCGCCTGCGCGACCAGCCGCCTGCACTGGGGCCATCGAGATTCGCCTGTTCGGCGAGTTGTCGGTGGTGCGCGCAGGGCGCGCCGTGGCGCTGCCCGCTTCCAAGAAAACCAGGGCATTGCTCGGTTACCTCGTCGCCAGTCAGCGTTCGCACACGCGCGAGAAGCTTTGCGACTTTCTTTGGGAAGGCCCCGAGGATCCACGGGCAGCTTTGCGCTGGAGCCTCGCGAAAATCCGACCCCTGATCGATGAACCGGGCTTGACGCGACTCGTCGCCGATCGCGAGCGAGTCGCATTCGAATCACTGGGTGCCACCACTGATTTGCACGAGCTGCACACTTTGACGTCACCCGGGTTGAAGCAAGCGGCAACACCGGATCTGGAGAGTGCAGCGCGAGTTATCCAAGGTGAATTACTCGAAGGCCTCGACCTGCCAGACTGCTACCAATACAACGACTGGTGCCGTGGCGAACGCGAGGCAGCGCGCCGCCTGGTTCGTTCGATCCGCATGGAACTGATTGGACGCTTCGAAAATGATCCGGACAAGGCGCTAGCCCTGGCACGAGCCATGACAGTCAGCGATCCACTGGACCCATTTGCTCACGCCACAGCCATCCGAATGCTGGGCAAACTCGGGCGGTCGAAGGAAGCACTTCGACAATACGAAGTTTGTAAACATATCTTGAATAGTGAATTGCATTGCAAACCTTCGATAGAGGTCGAGCAAGCCCGGATAGAGATCGGGGTACTGCGCGTACCGACAACCGATAGACCGCAAGCCGTCTCACACGTCGTAGGATCGATTGCCAATGTGCCGGTGCCAAACATTTCAGAGGGTATCGCCACCTTGGCGATGGATTCACACTTCGATGTTCCGATGCGACCCATGATTGGGCGCGAAGCAGAAGTCGCGATTCTTCGAGAGTTCGTCGCGGGTCGCCTGCTGCCTCACAAGCAACTGCTCTTGACGTTGGGGGAACCCGGAGTCGGTAAATCTCGTCTACTCGCTGAGCTGGCTGCCTTGGTACGCGCCGATGGCGGTCGGGTGCTTAAAGGCAGGGCCTTCGAAGCCGAAATGGTGCGGCCCTACGGGGCTTGGATCGATGCTTTGCGCGCGCTCGATCCTCAGCTCGATACGCCCGCGCCCTTCGTCGAACGTGCCAGCAATCCCGCTGACACCGCGCTCGATCGCAATCGTCTTTTCGAGTCCGTCGTGCAACGCTTGTCGCAGTTCCAAGCCGACGGAAGAATTACGGCGATCATCATTGATGACATACAGTGGATTGATGAGGCCTCAGCGGCACTCGTCCACTACGTTGCCCGAGCGCTCGCCGGCTCGAGAGTGCGGATAGCTTGTGCGGCACGTCCGGGTGAACTCGGTGATAATGCCGCCGCACTGCGCCTGGTGAGAAACCTGACACGCGAGGGCAACGTGTGTCAGATCGGCCTTTCACCGTTGGACGCCGCCAGTACTGCAACCCTCGCGCGCTTGGACTATCCGGCTGTGGACACGGCCCGGGTATTCGAAGAGAGCGGAGGCAACCCTATGTACGCCTTGGAGGTAGCCCGGGCGCTCGACTTGGGTGAGGGACCCACGAGTTCGCTCGATGCCATGTTGCATGATCGTTTGGACCGCCTGGACCAGACGCCCCGATCGATTGTCACTTGGGCCGCCACCTTTGGGCGAGCTTTCTCGCTCGATGTTCTGCTGCGCGTGACGGGTATTGCAACGGCCGACTTTCTGCGCTGCGTGGACGAACTCGAACGACGAGGTTTCATACGCTCGGCAAATCTTACGGAAACCGCGTCCGGCTATGATTTCGTCCATGATTTGTTGCGACGAGCGGCGTACCGCACAATCTCCGAACCTCAGCGGCGATTGATGCATCTTGTCATTGCGCGAAGCCTCGCAAAGTTGCCGGAAGCAATGGGATCTCTGGCTGGCGATGTCGCACACCATGCTGCCATGGGCGACGACGCCGAGCTCGCTGCGCGCTTTAGTCTGATTGCGGCTGAACGCTGCCTACGACTCTGCGCGCCACGAGAAGCTACAGAGTTGGCTGGATCGCGGCCTCAGACACGCGGCGCGCCTCGGTCGAGAAGAACGTGCGCGCATCGAAGTCGGACTGCTAAGCGTCGCCATCATTGCCGATGTGGGCAATCGAAGAACCCAAGTCCTCGAAGCGTCGATGCGTAAGGCTCTCGCGCAAGCCCAATCCGCCGGCCACGCAGAAGAGGTGACGCGCGGCCTGATGGCCCTGTCCTACCTGCATTTCGATCGCGGCAAATTCAACGAGGCCCAACTCGATTCGCTCCGCATGTCCGAGGCAGCGCGGTCCAGTCCGTCGAGCAACAGGGCACTGGCGCTCGCGCATGCGGCACAATGCCTGGCGATGATGGAGCGTGAAATGGACAAAGCGGCGGCGATGGCAGCCGAGGCCAAGTCCATGGCCATACAACACGACATGGAAGTCATGGAGCTGTTTTTAGCAGAAGGCTTCATCCTGCAGTACCGGGGAGAGATTGAAGCGGGGCTCGAGATTTTGAAGCGGGCATTCGTGCTAGCTGAAGAACAAGGCGTCTATTGGCTGGGGGCCGTGTGCCTGCTTCGGCTGGCAACGGGTGAACTGCAACGTGGACGTCCCGATCACGCATTGGAACACTGCGTGAAGTTGCGCAAAGTCGTGGGCCGTGTAGGCGAGGCCAGCGAAGGACCCTTAGGGGAAATTATTGAGGCGATCGCATGGCGCGAACTCAACAAGACCAATGCTCCGCTCGACATCGAGAGCGCACTCGATACGCTGATAGCCTTTGATGCACAGGCCTATTTGGGTGAAGCCTACTGCTTGGCGGCAGAGTCCGACTTGCAAGCAGGCGACGCCGCGGAGGCCAAGCGCAGAGCGCAGCACGCCCTCAAAGCAGCCGAAATCGTCGAACGACCCACGTACATCGTTTGGGCACGTGCCTTGCTGGCACAATCTGCCTTCGCGCTAGGACATTGTGATGAAGCGCACGGGCATGTCGCGGCAGCGATGCCGTTACTCGAAACAGAACCTTTCCCATCAGCACACGCGCGCAACCGTATCGCAGCGGCAGACCGCGCGTGCATGCGCGATCCATCACAGCACGACCAACCCACTCAGGAGTGACCATGACCGAAGCTACATTCAACTCGAACGATGAAGCCATCGAGGCTTGGAACACGGTGCTATTCGACAAATTCCTCCGGTTTCGGGCACCATTGACGACGGGGCTCGCGATTCACGGATCGGCGACATTGCAGCGGCATCCGGTGAAGCCCGGCGAACGGGTGCTCGACATCGGTTGTGGTTTTGGGGACACCACCCTCGAGATTGCCCGAAGAGTGGGTCCAGCCGGCAGCGCCGTTGGGGTTGACGCGGCTGCGCGATTCATCGAATTGGCGACACAGGAAGCACAATCCCTCAAGGTCACCAACGTCGATTTTCGCAGCGGCGATGTTCAAACGGCGGACCTGGGCGGACCCTACGACCGGGCATTTTCCAGGTTCGGTACTATGTTTTTCGCTAGCCCGGTTGCAGCGCTTCGCAACGTTCGTCGAGCGCTTGTTCCCGGCGGCCTACTGACGATGGTGGTGTGGCGCAGCAAAGACGAGAATCCGTTCTTGAGCGAAGCAGAGCAACGCGTGCTCGCAATCGTTCCGCATCCGGAAAAGGGCGACCAAGTCACTTGTGGCCCGGGTCCTTTCTCGATGTCGAGCCCAGATGTCGTGAGTGCCCAATTGTTACGCGCTGGTTTCGAGCGTCCCTGCTTCGAACGCTTCGATGCAGACATTTGCGTGGGATACACCATTGACGAGGCCTTGGATCTCGGTATGGAGATCGGACCGGCAGGAGAGATCCTGCGCCTCGCGGCTGACGACGCGGAGCGCCATCGAGCGGATGTCGTGCGCACGTTACGCGAGCTCTACACCGAATATTCAACCGAGGACGGCGTCAAGGGCCGATCGAGTTCATGGATTGTGAGCGCCCACGTGCCCAAGGAATTGGGTAACTAGAACCGCGTCAACCAGCGCACTTAGCGAGGCATTTGCCATGATTGCCCCGGCCGTCAACCCGCGCTTCCGTGCCGGACAAACCACCGACAGAATGATTGCGCATTTCCATGCGTTACATCGCTGACTTGAGATGCCTCGGCCTATTCGTAGCTGTTGGGCATCGTGAGCATTCGTTCTTCGAACAAAACGATCCGATTCCGGCCTGTGCGCTTGGCTTCGTAGAGCGCAATATCCGCCGCCTTCACGATATTCTCGGCGTTAGGTTCGGTCAGATCCGCAACCTCGGCAATTCCCATGCTGGCCGTCAGCGACACTTTCTCACCGTTGAATTCGTGTTCCAACAATTGAATGTGCCCGGCAAGCCGTTGCGCCACGGTCAGTGCGTTGGCCTTGGTCGTATGCGGCATTATGACGGCGAATTCTTCACCCCCGTAGCGAGCTGCCAAGTCCACTTCGCGAAGGGTGCCGCTCAAGGCGCTGGCGATGGCACGCAGCACTTGGTCGCCGGCATCGTGCCCGAACCGATCATTGACGACTTTGAAGTGGTCGAGATCGATCATGAGCATCGACAGCGAATTCTTGTAGCGGCGCGTGACAGCGACTTCCCTGCGCAAGACGTCGCCAAAGCGACGGCGATTGAACAGCCCCGTCAGCGGGTCGGTGATGGCCAGCGACTCGACGTGGTGCAGCATCGACTCCAACTGGCGGTTTCTTTCCGCCAATTCCGCATGACTAGTCTTGGCGCGCAACGCCGCGAAAATCCGAGCCTCGAGTTCGCGGTCGGAAAAAGGCTTGGGCAAGTAGTCGTCCGCTCCAACCTGCAGCCCATGGACGCGGTCGTCGATTTCGCCCCGAACCGTCAGCATGATGATGGGGATGTCCCTGGTGTGGTTGTGCAGTTTCAGCCAGCGGCACACGGCGAACCCGTCGATGTCCTCCATGACGACATCCAGCACGATGAGATCGGGGGGGTCCTGACGCGCCCATTTGAGCGCCTCAAGCCCAGACTTGACCCAGCGCACGTCGTAGCCCAAGTGCTCCAGCTCGACTTTCGTCTGGTTCCCTTGCGTCGCGCTGTCTTCAACAAGCAAGAGCTTGGCTTTCACGGGGCGTGTCTCCAATGTCTGATGACCTTACTATAGACGGCCACCGCGTTGACTAGTTGACACGCACGGCCAAGTTCTCAGCGGCGCTCGCCGGCCGGAGGATGAGAGCCTCGGCCGATCACCCAATCCTGAACGGATTGTCGGTCCCACGAACCACCTTGTCGAAGCTCTGCGAAGAAGCACTGACAACCAGACGTCACGAACGAAATGCTAAGGGGCGCCTCATGCGAATCCTGTGTCTCACGCATGTACCTTTCGAGGGCCCGGCCCGAATCGAAGCCTGGGCCCGAATGCGAGGCCATTCGTTTCAGGTTGTCCGGGCCGATTTGACTACGTCATTGCCCGAACCCGCCTTCAACGATTTCGTCGTGGTGATGGGGGGGCCTATGAGCGTCAATGATTCGCACAAGTGGTTGCAGCACGAAGCTGAATTTCTGGAACGGGTGCTGGTACAAGACAAGCTTGTGCTTGGAGTCTGCCTCGGGGCACAGATGCTTGCCAAAATCCTTGGAGCGCGCGTATACCCATCGGGAACCAAAGAGATTGGATGGTGGCCCGTGCGGTGCACACAAACCGACGGCAGTTGCAGATGGCCACTTCCGGCCAGTTTCACCCCGCTTCACTGGCATGGTGAAACCTTTGATCTTCCGCCGGGCGCAATACAATTGGCCGAGTCGGACGCGATCGCCAATCAGGCTTTTTCCGTCGGCAAGAAGATACTGGCCCTGCAATTTCATGTCGAAGCCACGCCCGAAAGCGTACAAGCGATCATGAAAGGCGCTGGATCCGACATTGATGTGGGCCAATGGCAGCAATCCGCTGAGCATATCGTCGAGCAGCGGCTGGAGCACTGCAAGGCATTGGAAAGTACTTGTTATGCCACGCTGGATTGGCTAATAGCTGCCGGGCCTCCCCCCTTTTCTTCAGGCTAGGTGCCCCATTTCAGTCCACGAGATTGGTAATCGAAACAATGTCTCACCCAACACAATTCGACGCCGTCAGTGTCGTAACCAAAGCCAACGTCTACTTCGATGGCAAGGTCGTCAGCCATACCGTGTTGTTCCGCGATCAATCGAAGAAAACGCTCGGACTCATCTACGCCGGGACGTACCACTTCGGGACCATCGCGCCTGAGCGCATGGACATCATCGCTGGGCGTTGCTCAGTAGTGCTCGACGGTGAAGAGAAAAGCACCCGCTACGGCGAAGGCGAGACATTCAGGGTGCCGGGAAACAGTGGGTTCACAATTACCGTCGCGGAAGGCATCGCAGAATACATCTGCACGTTCGAGACCTGAGCGCCGCTAGATAGCGCCAAAATCGAACGGAATTGCGAAGATCGCATCCTGGGGGCAAGGAGTCAGGATCGCGTTACGGGGGTCGGAGTTGTTTGGGCCGGGCCCCAAACAACAAGCAGGACTCTGTGCGGTTCGCAGTTGTTTTGGGCCGGGCCCCAAACAACCAACAGGATAAGCTCATCGCTGATCGACCCACATCGAGCACCCCTGAGAGCATCTCGGCAGAGGTAGTCCTTGTACCTGCATTTTGCCACTTATCTTCGATTGGCTCGAGAAATACGCCTTTACACGGCTGGCGCGCTATGTCGTTATTAGAAGTTGGAGCGTTGTGCATGATTCGAACATTTGGCAAAGCTATGCTCGCTGGTGCGCTTGCTCTAGCAGCACCCCTGTTCGTCGCGTGTGGCAGTGACGAGATCCCCCCCCCGGCGCCAGCGCCTGCCACCGCGAATTCGGCTCTGGCCGGCGGGGCCGCCGTCGCAACGAACAGCGGCGCTACGCCTTGCACGAATCAGCAGGTCCGAGAATGCCGAGTGGAATTGGCCCAGCAAGGCGCGGTCCAGAATTGCTTCGTGGGCCTGCAGCTTTGCACGAACGGAGCATGGGGCCCCTGCCTGAGCTCGGACGAGATCGAGTCACAGCTCAATAATCAGTAGCCCCATGTAGGACTTGGTAGCCCCAGGTGCACCAAACGACGACGACGTCCTGGCTCAAACCCGGAAGGCCGTTGACTTTTCAGGGCGCTGAGACCTGGCTGCCTATGCGCAGCGAAATCCGGCACTAGCTCGCTACCGGAACCTTCCAGATGTCGCGCGCATAGTTCTCGATGGACCGGTCACTTGAGAAGCGACCCATCTGCGCGACATTCAGGATGCTCTTGTGAGTCCACTCGACCGGGTCGCGGTAGGCTTTCTCGACGGTCCGTTGACACGATGCGTAGCTGCGGAAGTCCGCCAACACCAGGAATGGATCGTAGTGAATCAGGTTCTCGACGATGGGTCTGAAGCGGCCGCGGTCATCCGGCGAAAACATCCCGCTCGCAATGGCGTCGAGCGCACTTCGAATCTCGCGATCGGCGTAGTAGATGCCTTGCGGGTCGTAACCAGTCTTGCGGAGATGTTCGACGTTCTCCGCGGTAAGACCGAATATGAACATATTCTCCCGACCCACCGCTTCCAGAATCTCGATGTTGGCCCCGTCGAGGGTTCCGATGGTCAGCGCCCCGTTCATTGCGAACTTCATGTTTCCCGTGCCTGACGCTTCCGTGCCTGCCGTCGAAATCTGTTCGGATATGTCGGTTGCGGGAATAATACGTTCGGCGACCGAGACACTGTAGTTAGGGACAAAGTAGCACTGCAGCAATTGAGACGTGGCGGGATCCTGATTGATCACATGCCCGACGGCGTCGATCAGGTGAATGACCCGCTTGGCCATATCGTAGCCAGGTGCCGCCTTGCCGCCGAAAAGGAACGTTCGCGGCGTCGGATTGTCAGGCAGTTTTTGCTTGTATTGAAGGTACAGCGCAACGACGTGCAAGATGTTCAGCGTCTGCCGCTTGTATTCGTGAATGCGTTTTACTTGGGTGTCAAGAACATGTTCTGGATCGATCGTGATGGCGAACCTTTCCTTCGCGAACTGGGCCAAACGCCGCTTGTTTTCGCGCTTGACTTGGCGCCATTCGTCCTGGAAGCCCCGGTCCGTGGCCAACGGAACTAGCCTTCCTAAGCGATCGAGATCTCGCTCCCAGCCTGGCCCGATTGACTTGCTTATCAAGGCGGCAAGTGCCGGGTTGCACTTGAGCAGCCACCGGCGCGGCGTGACACCGTTGGTCACATTGATGACCTTTCCCGGCGTCATTTCCTCGAAATCGCGGAACAGCTGGCTCTTGAGGATTTGACTGTGGAGCTTTGACACGCCATTGACATGAGAACTACCCACAATCGCGAGATTGGCCATTCTCACCTTCTTCACATGGCCTTCCTCGATGATGCTCATGCGACGAATACGGTCGTCGTCAGCCGGGAACTTTTCTCGAACGGCCTCGAGGAAGCCGTGGTTGATCCGGTAGATGATCTCCAAATGCCTCGGGAGCAACCGCTCCATCAGGTACACAGGCCAATGCTCCAGAGCTTCGGGCAGCACCGTGTGGTTGGTGTAGTTCATGCACTTTTGGCAGATCGCCCAAGCGTTCTCCCAGAGCATCCCGTGCTCGTCGATCAACAAGCGCATCAATTCCGCGACCGCCAATGCGGGATGGGTGTCGTTCAGCTGAAATACGGCCTGATCGGGTAGGTTGTACAGATCAGGATGCGATCCGAGATGGCGGCGAACGGCGTCTTGCAGGGTCGCCGACACGAGGAAGTACTCTTGCTTCAGCCGTAGCTCTTGACCCTCCGGCGTCGCATCATTAGGGTAAAGGACGCGCGAGATATTCTCCGAGTAGCAACGCTCCTCGACCGATTGCAAGTAATGTCCGCGGTTAAACACGTGGATGTCGAAATCGCGGGCGGCCTTGGCTGACCAAAGGCGCAACGTGTTCACGACACCGTTCTTGTAGCCAGGCACGGGAACGTCATACGCCATCGCCAACACTTCGTCCGTGTCAACCCATTCGCTGACGATCTGCCCTCCCTCGCCCGTGTATCGAATGACACGCCCGTTGAAATGCACTTTGAACGAGCGCTCGGGCCTAGTGACCTCCCAAGGGTTGATCCGTCGTAACCAGTTGTCCGGCGTCTCGACTTGCTCCCCGTCAACGATGTCCTGCCTGAAGATGCCAAATTCGTAGCGAATGCCATAGCCCATGCCAGCGATGCCCAGCGTGGCCATTGAATCCAAGAAACAGGCGGCAAGCCGCCCGAGTCCTCCATTGCCCAGGCCCGGATCAAGCTCATTGGTCGCCACTTGCTCCAAGTCCAAGCCAATGTCCGCCAGAGCCTGCTTCATGGGCTCGTATATCCCCATATTGTGCAGACCGTCTTCCAGCAGCCTACCTAGCAAGTACTCCATTGACAAGTAGTAGACACGCTTAGGTTGCTTGA
The DNA here is from genome assembly GCA_963811985.1 of uncultured delta proteobacterium. Classification (GTDB taxonomy): domain Bacteria; phylum Myxococcota_A; class Polyangia; order Polyangiales; family Polyangiaceae; genus FEN-1139. The sequence goes on along the minus strand of CAWEUH010000024.1, from coordinate 113,502 downwards.
CGACGACCTGGTGCCAGGTCCGCGTCCAGCGATCGGCCATGCGATCGCGAGTTGTACGCGCAGCACCCATGTATTGGTCGAAATCCGTCGCGGCACTTGGGTGCCTCCCTTGCGTATGCAAAATGTGGTCAACGAAACTACGCCTTAGCGCAGGTCGATCGACTGGAAGTTCCTCATTGGGAATGGCTACAAACTTTTCTGGGTTTGCCATGCGACGATTCCTCGAGAATTGCGACTTGAGCGATACCCCATCCGAGACACTGCGCCCGGGGTGAGTAGATGGGCTAGCAAGAGTACAGCAGTACTAACCGTCTCGGGCACGAATATCGCACGACTCGTGCGACGTTCGCATCCCATTGGATTTGCGTCAGTCAGCCTTCGAAATCCATTTCTTGATTTCTTCTTCGATAACAGCAAGGGCTTTGCCGCGAAACGGCCGAAGAACGAACGGCACGTCAAGGTCAAGCGCAAATGTGTCGGGCAAGACCTCGATGGCACCGTTGAGCTTGATCCCCTTAATGTTAAATCCAATCTTAGCGCACGAGTCGTTGGCCCAGTCAACGCGCGGATCGTACTCCTTGAATCGTTGCTGGTAGCTCGTCAATGCTTGGACGGCGACCTGCTTCGCCTTCTGCTGACCGAGTGCGTGGGGGACTTGGTGTTTCATACGACTAGCCGTGCCGAACGCGGGCGCGCCGTCGCCATTAGCGTATCTAGCGCCCAACCGCAATTGCTCCCACTTTCCATTCGGGCGGATTGCATCGTCGTAGGCCCGAAATACTTGGGAATTCGGCGCACCACCGGACCTTCGGCCGCCCGCAACCCAAACAACTGCGATCTTGAAACTTGACTCAAGATCAGGGAGCTTCGTGCGATAAGGTGGCCAACCAAGGATGCAAACATGATTGGAGTAGACCTCGGTGGAACGCGCATCAAGGCCGGCATCGTCGTTGATGGGGTGCTTGCGAATTCATTGTCGGTGGACACGCATGCGGAGCGCGGCCCGGCGCACGTGCTAGACATCATAGCGGATGCAGTTCGAACATTGGACGAGCGTCCTTCCGCCGTCGGCCTCGCCATTCCCGGCGGTGTGAACCCGCAGGGTATCTGTTGGCGGTTGCCCAACGTCCCTGGCTTCGAAGGGGTCAACGTGAGCGCGGAGTTGTCGTCGCGTTTGGGGTGCAAGGTGGTCGTCGAAAATGACGCTACAACGGCCGCACTGGCTGAACTGCACTTGGGGCACGGCAGGCACCATCGAAGTTTCGTGATGGTTACGCTAGGCACCGGCATCGGCGGTGGCATCGTCATTGACGGCCGCTTGCGCCGCGGTCATCACGGGTTTGCCGGAGAGATCGGCCATACCCCAATCGATCGCTCGCAGAACGGTTGGCCCTGCGCCTGCGGGCTGCGCGGCTGCGTCGAGTCGTACGCCGGCACCCGCGGCCTTTTGCGCAAGTATTCGGAGCTAGGCGGCAGCGCCAACGAAATCAAACCCGTCGCCGATGCGGCTCGCCGCGGTGAGGCTGCCGCTTGCGCGACATTTGCCGCGATGGGCGAGGCCTTGGGCATTGGCCTGGCTGCGATTCAGAACACGCTCGATCTGGATGCCATCGTATTTACCGGAGGCATATCGGCATCGTTTGATTTGGTCGAACCGGCACTGAAAAGCTCGCTTGCGCGATACGTATTCGGGCCCCCTCTTGCGGAGGTTCCGTTGCTCATAAGCGAATTGGGTGACCGAACCGGACTGCTCGGCGCCGCCTACCTTACGACGCTTTAGACGCCCATGAGAGCAGTTACGCTTGCGGAATTCGGCGGACCGGAGAACCTCCAAATTGCCAGCGTCACCGATCCGACATTTACGGACACTCAAGTTCTCGTCGAGGTCTACGCAGCGGCGCTCAACCGAGCCGACTTGCTGCAACGTCGCGGCAAGTATCCACCACCCCCAGGTGAAAGCGAAATCCTAGGGCTCGAGTGCGCAGGGGTCGTCGTTGCCCGCGGAGCGAACGTGACTCATGTCAACGTGGGCGACCGCGTCATGTCGCTACTGGCGGGCGGCGGCTATGCCGAACGAGTAACCATCGACGCCCGCATGGCCATTCCCGTTCCACGTTCACTTTCGTTCGTCGAGGCCGCCGCCATCCCCGAGGCTTTCCTGACGGCGCGCGAGGCACTGTTCAGTGTTGGCAAGCTACAGCCCCAAGACGCTGTGCTGATTCACGCTGCCGCGGGCGGTGTCGGTTCGGCGGCGGTGCAATTGGCCAAGGTGAATGGTGCGACCGTGTTTGCGACGGCGGGTTCTGAACAGAAACTCAAGTTCGTCGAGTCGATCGGCGCAAAGTTCGCCGTCAACTACAAGACTTCCGATTTTGCAAGCGTGATCAAAGAAGTGACGGGCGGCAACGGCGTTCATGTGGTTCTCGATTGCATCGGCGCGTCTTATTGGGAACAGCATGCGCGATGCATGGCGGACGGCGGCCGATGCGTCGTCATCGGCGTGATGGGCGGAGCGCAGGCCACAGTGAATTTCGGCCAGTTGCTGTTTAGGCGCCTGCAACTAATTGGGCTCGTGATGCGGACCCGTCCACTGCTCGACAAGGTCGCCATGACGCAGCGGTTCATTCGTGAAAGTCTGCCGCTCTTCGCATCCGGGCATTTGAAGCCGGTCATCGATAAGGTCTACGACCTTGAGTCGGCGAGCCTCGCCCACCAGCGCATGGAGAGCAACGAGAACATTGGCAAGATTATCCTAAAGGTTCGCGATTGACCGAGCGCCACGCTTGCCAATGCCGAGCCTGCCGGTCAGTAGCCTAATTAGGGCGGACTGCTGCAGTAGAATGTGAGCCCATCGAGAGAAGCTGAGGACGTGTCGCGCTGCGTGCACGCAAGGCTATTGCCACCGCCGGTGTCGATGGCGCAATAGGGAGGCATGGCGTCGCCAAAGCCACCATAGCCGAAAGTGTACTGCGCTGAGTCAACAAGAAATGTGACGCTTGGCCCGGACCCGATGTCCAGCCCTTGTACGACTTTCACGATGGTCCGTTCTACCGCCCGTGCTTGCGAGCGCCAGGCTTGAGGGTGCGCTCGATACACCCCCCGACGCCTCGGAAGCACCCCCGGTTGGATTCTTGCTTGTTGCATCGGCACTTGCGCCACCGGTGTTCGCGGCGTGGGAGTTTGTGGACAACGTTGGGGTGCTGCAACCGTTCGTACCCGTGAAGCCCAAAACAAAGAACAAGAAAGTCATCGGAGTTCTCATGGTGGCAACCGCCCGGCCATGCTTGCCGGCAAGTCCCTTGGGACGGACTCATATTGTCCCAAAACGCAGTGGCGATGCAAGGCACACCGCACCCCCGTCCGCGTCGCATCGCCTGCCCACATGGGCCAACCGCCCATCGTCGGGCGGAACTCGCCTATCCCCGACCATCGATTTAAGGGAATTGATGTACTAGGGTATCCCTGTAGTGCACGTTGATCAAAAGAAGTGTGTTGGGGCAACGCTGCTCGTCGCCGCAGGGCTTGGGGTTGCTGCGGGTTGCCGCAGCGCTCGCTCTCGTGCACACACCAACCCGAGTGGGAGTCCGAGCGCCACGCAATCGCCCCCGAATGAGGCGGCAGTCGAGGCAGTAGAGACGGCCATTTCGTGCACCCAACAGCGTACGGCGCGCATCGGCTTTTACTCGGACTCGGGAGACCTTCAAAATCTCAGAGTTGCCGCAAATGGCGCAGGAGCCCTTCTGACGTGGGAACGACTCAACCAGCCGGACACCGGTGATTCATCACAGGTGGGCTTTGGAGCGACCACCGCCAACGACGGCGCGGATTTGGAAACGGTGGTGTTGCCCGCCAGAGCCTATGCCGCAGCCGAGTACACAACCTTGGCACCGTCAACGATAGAGGGACACCTCGACTTCTTCGCCTGCGGGGTGGCGGGTGGATCAGAGTTCAGAGCGTATTCGGCCGGGCTCGCAGCGTGGAAAGGGATCAAAGTCTTCGAGGATTTGGGCCCCGAACCCTGGCTAGCTAAGGCCTTGCCGTTCATGCTTATGGAAGCATTGGTGGCCGCACCCAATGTTCCCGTGGCGGTGATTGGCGGCATCGAAACGCCCTGCGCCAATCGGTATTATTGCCCACAGCTCTTCGAACCGGTAAAAGAGCGAGGTTTTCCAAAATCGCTGCGCTCGCTGTCACTGCTAGGAAAGCAGGCCCATTCCGAGATACTGTTCAGAGGGACAATCCACTCGCCGAAGAAGAGTTTTGCGCCGTCCGTGGCTGCGTGGGGTGATCGCGGCCTCGTCGCGTTTCGCGTCGATGACCAACTAAAGGCGCAATGGATAACGCTCGACGGCAAGCCTGACGGTAAGGCGTTCGTCGTTGGCCCAGGCGGAGATATCGGTGCCCCCGCAGTGGCATTCGCTGGGGAGCACGCGTTCGTGGTCTGGGCATACAGAGCCCGCGCGGCAGACACGTACCGGCTGTGGGTTGCACGCGTCGCAAACGAAATGGTTGACTTAGCGCGGCCGCTCGACACCGGAACGGGCAATGCGTTTGCACCCGGAATAGCCACACAGGGCGATTCGCTCGTCGTGGTCTGGATGCAAGGTGACGGGGGAAAGAAAGGCACGGTTCGGCTCGGGCGCATAGCGCTCGGCGATATTGACACCGAACATGCCCAAGTTCCCGTGCGCGCAATCGAGGTCCAAACTCCGGACGACGGCAACCGTCGCGATCCAGAGGTGGCCGTCGCTGGTGACCACGTCTACGTCACTTGGTCAGACTTCACGACGAACAAAACGGGGGTACCCGTTCTCAGAATTCTGAATTGTGCGCCCGGGGCCAAGGGCCCTTGAACCGTCGCTCAAGTCTTCGAAATCGGCTAGCCACGCCCACCGGCGCATGGAGAGCAACGAGAACATTGGTACGCTTATCCTAAAGGTTCGCGATTGACCGAGCGCCACGCTTCGAGCCGATGCCGAGCCTGCTCAATGTCCGCCGCAATGTGACTCTTTAGTGCCTCCACGTCGGCAAACCGCTCGATGCCGCGCAAGCGATCGATGATGTGCACCCGTAGCCGCTTTTCGTAGAGATCGCCGTGGAATGCGAGTGCGTGGACCTCCACGGCAAAGCCGCTGTTCACTGTCGGTCGCGACCCGATGCTCATGACGCCCATTCCAAGGCGCGTGACTGATTGCTTTTCCGTGACGTCACAAACAAAACAAGTGTAGACGCCCGCAGGTGGCAGACCTTCCTCGATTGATGCGAGGTTGGCCGTCGGAAAACCGAGGCCCCTGCCGCGCCCGTCACCCCGCACGACCGTGCCCGTAATGGCGTGCGGACGCCCAAGGACGTGCGCCACACCCTCCAGGTTGCCGGCGAGCAATTCGCTTCTTGCGCGACTGCTTGAGAACGTCCCTGCATCGTCGCCGGACAGTTCGAATGCTTCGGCTGAAAAGCCCCACCGGGCCGACAGCACCCGCAGCAATTCCGGCGTTCCGCGACGGTCGCGACCAAAGTGAAAGTTCTTGCCAACCAAGACGTGGTGGGCCCGGAGGCTTTGCAGCAGGACCCGCTCGACGAATTGCTCTGCTTCGATTCTGGAGAATTCAGCGTTGAACGGCTGCACGATGATCGTCAACTGCGGCGCTACCTGAAGCATCAATTCGATCTTGCGCGGTGTCGACGTGAGTAACACCGGCGACACGGCACTTACGACCGTTGCCGGATGGGGATGGAACGTCATGGCGACGGGCATCAAAGCGCGGGCCTGCGCTTGCGCGAGCACATGGTGGATAAGCGCGCGATGCCCCAAGTGGACGCCATCGAAATTGCCCACGGCAACCAGCGTTCCGGATGGCGGTACATTGAAGTTTTGATAACCGATGATCGCTGGCTCCAACACGCAGCTCGCATCTACTACGTTGCGATTATTCTGCCCAGCACTCGGTCGTAATCAATGCCATCGAAAACGCAGTCCGCGGCCGCGCTGCGCCATCGGCCAATTGGCCGCGTTGCGCGCCGTCCAAAGTAACCTCCCCGGCTGGGAAGGATTCCCATTAGCATCTCGGGCTGCCGTCATGCATGAGTACTCCCTGGTTCTTTCTATGATCGAGCGCGTTGAGCAGGAGGTTCGAAGTCGTGGGGCGAGCGCCGCACAGAGCGTCAGGGTCAGTGTCGGCGAGCTCAGCGGGGTCGAGGCAGAGCTGTTCTCGTCGGCGTTTGAGATCGCACGCGAAGGCACGCTCCTTTGCAAAGCGGCTCTGCAAGTTGTCGCCGTGCCAGCGCGCTGGCAATGCTCGAACTGCAACGGCCCAATCGATAGCGCACAATCCTTGGTCTGCAACCTCTGCGGAAGCCAAGCTCGCCTCGTTGAAGGCGGCGACATCGTGCTCGAAAGGATCGAAATGGAAGTGCCCTAGTGCCGCGAACGTTTGCAACCTGCGCCGAGTGCGCAGGTGTCGCTGCATGCTCAAGGTATCGAACTGTCGGTCGGCGCATTGACAGCAGCCGAGCCCAGCTGCCGTCAAAAAGGCCTGGTTCTTAGGTACATTGGCGTAACCGCTAAATTGCAGCCGGGCGGCGCGCAAAAATGGCGCCCAAATCGTTCACGAGCGCAGCATTGACGCCTTTGAGATCACAATGGGGTCTGGCGCCGCTTGGATCGATCGGATATGTGGGAGCGGCAACTCGCAGCCTCTGCGAGTCGGAATCGTCACCCATGCAACGCATGCGGTCACGTTTGTAGACCATGCATTTCATTAAGAGACACTCCGTGTTTTATACGAGTACTCGATGCGCAAGGGTTGCACGCTTATCCTGCGTGAGTCAGCGGTCGTACGCTGAACCACCCCACGTCAAGACACGTGTGCTACGATCATTCACTAGCTAAGGAGTCGTCGATGGGCAGTATTCAGATTCGACCCAAGATGAAGTACCAGGAGCAGCTGGATCTCGAATTCGGCAGCTCGATTACCGCCTTCCCCGGTTGCGAGGACTTGTACCGCTGTATCCAGTGCGGCACGTGCAGCAGCACCTGCCCTGTCAGCGTGTACATGGATCATACGCCGCGCAAGATCATTGCCATGTCTCGCGCGGGCTTCCGCGACGACGTGCTCAAGAGCAACACAATTTGGCTGTGTTCCTCTTGCTACTCGTGCACGGTAGAGTGCCCGAAGAAGATCAAGATAACGGATGTGATGTACTCACTGAAGCGCATCGCCATGCAAGAGGAGTGTTGTGCCAATCTGCCGACCCCCGTGCTGGCCAGTGAGTTTATCCAATCCGTCGTGAAGACCGGGCGCAGCAACGAGGCCTGGATCATGACGTGGACTTGGCTCAAGACGCGGCCGTTCGAACTGTTTCGTCAGGCTTTTCTGGGTCTGCGTATGTGGCTGAAGGGCCGCATGTCGTTCTCGATTCACAGAATGGACGGAGACCGTAGGGCATTGCGTAAGCTGCTCGCTGCAACAGGTTCCGAAGGCCGTGGGCGCAACTGAGGTCATAGTCATGCGATACTTCTATTATCCAGGGTGTTCGTTGAAATCGAGTGGCAAGCCTTACGAGGAATCGTTGCTTGCCGTCTTCAACAAGCTTGGCGTCAAGATGCAGGAGTTGCCTGAATGGAGCTGCTGCGGTGCCACCACCTACATGGGCGTTGACGAGGTTCAAGCGTTTGCACTCGCGGCGCGCAACCTGGCAATCGCCGAGAAGTCCGACGACAGCGGGCCGGCGTGTCTGGTTGCACCGTGCAACGCCTGCTATCTGGTGCTGAACAAGGCTCAGCACTATATCGCCGAGTACACCGATGTCCGCCATCGAGTCACTGACGCGTTGAGCGAGATTGGTCTAAGCTACAAGGGCGACGTAAAGGTGCGGCACCCGCTCGATGTACTTTTGAATGACGTCGGATTGGACGCCATAAAGAAGAATGTCACCAAACCGCTCAAGGGCATGAAGGTGGCCTGCTATTACGGCTGCCAAATCGTGCGGCCCTACGCGACCTTTGACGATCAACAGAACCCCACTTCAATGGACAAGGTTCTGCGGGCTCTGGGCGCCGAAACCATTGAATGGCCCTTGAAGACGCGCTGCTGCGGGGCTTCACTGATGGGTACCATCGAAGCGGCAGGACAACGTCTAAGCTACATTCTGCTCAGAGAGGCGCGTCGCCTGGGCGCTGATACCGTCGCAACGTGTTGCCCACTATGCCAGCACAATCTTGAGTGCTATCAGGGTGCAATCTCCAGAGAGTACGGAGAAGGCGCTGAAGCCCCCGTCGCCTATTTCACTCAACTCATGGGGATTGCGTTCGGCATACAGGGCCACGCTCTCGGCCTGCAACGGCTGATGAAACCCATTCACCTGACAGCGGCAACGGTGTAAAGGAGCGCGGAATGTTAAAGAGCAACGGTTCAGGAAGTGGCGTGCCGCGCATCGGCGTCTACGTGTGCCATTGCGGCATGAATATCGCCTCCAAGGTATCAATGGATGCCACGCGGGATTTTGCAGCCAAGCTGCCCAACGTGGTCGTGTCCAAGGACTTCAAGTTCATGTGCTCGGATCCGGGCCAAGAGCTCATCCTGGAGGACATCAAGAAGCACAATCTCAATCGCATCGTGGTGGCTTCATGCTCGCCGCTGCTGCATGAGCAGACCTTCCGAGGCGCGCTGACCAAGGCGGGGCTCAACCCGTTTTATTACCAAATGGCGAACATCCGTGAGCACGTGAGCTGGGTCACGGCAGATCGCGATTTAGCCACTGAAAAAGCCAAGGCGCTGATTGCCGGCGCCGTGCGACGCGTGGCTCGCGCCTCCGCTCTCGAAAAGAAGCGCGTGCCGGTGAACTCGGATGTCTTGGTAGTAGGCGGCGGCATTGCGGGAATTCATGCAGCCCTTACGATGGCCGAATCGGGCCGAAAGGTTTACCTCGTCGAGCGCGAGCCCACCATCGGCGGACACATGGCTCAATTCGACAAGACGTTCCCGACACTGGACTGCGCGGCTTGCATCTTGACACCCAAGATGTCTTCGGTGAAGAACCACAAGAACATCACGTTGTGGACCTACTCGGAAGTCGACGAGGTCAGTGGGTTTGCCGGTAGTTTTCAGGTGCGGGTCCAGCGCAAACCCCGCTACATCAAAGAAGAACTCTGCGTCGGCTGCAATGATTGCATTGACGCTTGCGTTTTCAAGCGGCCTAAATTCGACGACGAATTCAACGTGGGCCTTTCCAAACGCAAGCCCGTGTACATGCCATTTCCACAGGCTACCCCGCCGTGCGTCGTGATTGATCCGCTCACTTGTTTGCAGACGATGAAGGGCAAATGCTCGAAGACCTGCGTAGATGCCTGCGAACGCGCGGCCATCGACTTTGATCAGAAGCCCGAATACAAGGAAATCAAGGTCGGCGCAATCGTCATTGCCACGGGCTATAAGACGTTCGACCCGAAGCGAATACCCGAGTACGGCTACGGCAAGTACCCGAATGTGTACACATCGCTTGAAGTCGAGCGGTTAGTCAATGCGTCCGGCCCAACGCAAGGTGAGATCGTTCTAAAGGACGGGTCCAAGCCGAAATCAGCGGCAGTGATTCACTGTGTCGGGTCCCGGGACCGTCGCTTCAACCCGCATTGCTCCAGTGTCTGCTGCATGGCTTCTTTGAAGATCGCGCACCTCATCAAGGAGCGAACTGGCGCGGATGTCTACGAGTTCTACATTGACATGCGAGCGGCGTTCAAAGGCTACGAGGAATTCTATGACAAGGTCTTGGAGGAAGGCGTGCAGTTCATCCGCGGGCGCCCCGCCGAAGTCACCAATTGGTCGATGACTCCGGCCGAAGAAGGCAAACTCATCGTGCGCGTTGAAGACACGTTGATTGGGACACCGCGACGCATCCCAGTGGACATGGTCGTACTGGCGGTCGGTATCGAAGCCCAAGCGGATGCCGAAGAGGTCCAGCGGAAATTCAACATATCCTGTTCCAAGGACGGTTTCTTCCTGGAGCGCCATCCGAAACTAGCGCCGGTCTCGACCTTTTCCGACGGTATCTTCCTGTCGGGAGCCTGCCAGGGCCCCAAGGATATTCCACTCACGGTCGCCCAAGCGGGCGCCGCGGCCGCAGAGGCTTTGTGTCTCGTCGATCGTGGCTATGTCGAAATCGAGCCGAATACTGCTTGGATCGACGCGGATGATTGCAGCGGTTGCAAGACGTGCATTCCTCTGTGCCCATTCAAGGCTATCAGCCGCGACGAGAAGCGCGGCGTCGCAGTGATCAACGAAGCGCTCTGCAAGGGCTGCGGCACTTGCGTCGGAGCGTGTCCCTCGGGTGCGGCCCAGCAGCACCTGTTTACCAACGAGCAAATCTACGAGGAGATCGAAGGGGTGCTTAGCTATGTCTAACGCCGTTCACTTGCCAGTAGCCCAGGCTCATGAGCCTCGCATCGTGGCATTTTTCTGCAACTGGTGCACGTACACCGCGAGTGACCTCGCGGGCACCTCACGGCTAGCCTATCCACCCAACACTCGCGTCATACGCGTGATGTGTTCGGTCGGATCGATCCTCAATTCATATTGACCGCGCTACGCCGCGGTGCCGATGGCGTACTCATCGGCGGTTGTCACCCGGGCGATTGTCACTACCAAGCGGGCAATTACAAATGCCTCAAGCGCTTCAAGTTGCTCAAGAAGTACTTGGCGCAGCTGGGTGTGGAAGATGAACGAGTCCGCCTTGAATGGATTGCCGCCTCGGAGGGCGACAAGGTCCAGCGGGTTACTCGCGAGATGGTCGAGCAACTTCGAAAGCTCGGTCCACTGAAGCTGCCACCCATTCCCGAACCCCATGTCAATGGTGACGACAAGCCCAAAGTCGTGCCGGCGCGGGGCGGCAAGCCGAAGGTGGGCTTTTACTGGTGCGCGTCTTGCGGTGGTTGCGAAGAATCCGTCGTGGACTTGGCCGAGGATATCCTCGACGTCGTCGGCAAGGTTGACTTCGTGTTCTTTCCTGTCGCTATGGACTTCAAGCGTAAAGACGTCGAAGCAATGCAGGACGGGGAAATGGCCGTGTGTTTCATCAACGGAGCAGTTCGCAGTTCGGAACAGCGGGAGATGGCCGAATTGCTACGGCGCAAGTCTCAGGTACTGATTGCGTACGGTAGTTGTTCTCAGTTCGGAGGCATTCCCGGCCTTTCCAATCAATGCAATCACCAAACAATGATGAAGTTCGTGTACGAAGGCAGTCCCACGACGGTCAATCCGGAAGGGACGCGACCGCAAGCGCATTTCAAAGCTGCCGAGGGCGAACTCGAATTGCCGACATTGGATGAAACGGTCAAATCATTGTCGCAAGTCGTCCCAGTCAACTATTCAATTCCGGGCTGCGCGCCACCCACCAAGCTCTTGAAGAACGCACTGACCAACATATTGGCCGGCAATCTTCCGGCGCGCGGGGCAGTCCTGGCTCCTGACATTGCTCAATGCCATGAGTGTCCGCGCATTGACAGCAAGCCTCAGGACATTGCCATCACGGAATTCAAGCGGCCTCACGAGATTGATGTCGATCCAGACAAATGCCTGCTGGCCCAAGGCCTTCTGTGCATGGGGCCCGCAACGCGCAGCGGCTGCGACTCCGCTTGTATGAAGGGCAACATGCCATGCGGGGGCTGTTTGGGCCCCGTCAGTCGCAGTGTCAACCACGGCGCGGCCTACATCTCCGCTGTGGCGTCACTGATCGGACCCGACGACGACGCTGGAATCGACGCAGCCATTGCGACGATTCCTGACCCAGTAGGAACGTTCTGTCGTTACGGCCTGCCTGGCACGCTCATTCATCGGTCAATCGCGACCGCATCCAATAAGGGAGGTGCATAATCATGGCCAAGCACGTTACCGTCGATCCGATCACTCGGCTCGAAGGCCACGGAAAGATCGACGTCATTTTAGACGATGCCGGCGAGGTCGAGCGGGCCTACTTCCAAGTGCCCGAACTGCGTGGATTCGAACAATTCCTAGTGGGGCGACCCGCCGAGGAAGCGCCGCAGATTACGTCGCGCATCTGCGGCGTATGCCCCATGGCGCATCACATGGCGGCTACCAAGGCCCTCGACGATCTGTACAAAGTCGAACCGTCGCCAACCGGCAGGATCATTCGAGAATTTGCCTACAACACCTTTACCTTCGAGGATCACGCACTGCACTTCTATTTCCTGGGCGGACCGGATTTTGTCGTGGGTCCAACTGCGCCTGCGGCACAGCGCAATATTCTGGGTGTAATTGGCAAAGTCGGCGTGGAGGTCGGTAAGAAGGTCATTGCGATGCGCCGCGAAGCCCGCGACGTCATTTCGTTGCTCACCGGCAAGGTCATTCATCCAGTGTTCGGACTGCCGGGTGGTGTGGCACGGCGGGTAACGGCAGAGGAACAGAAGCGCTGCATTGCGGTGGCGGAGCACGCCATCGAATTCGGGCAGTTCACGCTCAAGGTCTTCAACGACATCGTGCTTCAGAACAAGCAGTACGTGGATCTCATCGTATCCTCGGGCTACACGCACGAGACCTACTACATGGGTCAAGTTGACGCCGACAATCGCGTTGATTTCTACGATGGAAAGATCCGAGTCGTTGACCCGAATGGAAAAGAGTTCGTGAAGTTCACGGCTCGCGAGTATGGGGACCATGTCGCCGAGCACGTCGAACCGTGGAGCTATATCAAGTTCCCCTACTTGAAGAAGCCAGGCTGGAAGGGTTTCACCGATGGCATCGATAGCGGCGTGTTCGCCGTCGCGCCACTGGCGCGACTTAACGCGGCCGACGGTATGGCAACCCCGAAAGCCCAAGCCGCCTACCAGCAGTACTGTGAGACCTTCAAGAGGAAGCCAGTACACCACACACTGGCCAACCATTGGGCACGCGTGATTGAACTGCTGCAAGCTGCCGAGAAGATGCTGGAACTCGCCAAGGATCCGCGTTTCATTGATCCCAAAGTCAAGAACATCCCCACCAACAAACCCACGGACGGGCGCGGCATCGTGGAAGCGCCGCGCGGAACGCTCTATCACCACTACGTCACAGACGAAAAGGGCATCATCACGCAGGCGAACCTGATCGTCGCCACCCAGAACAATGCGGCGCGCATTGCGATGTCCGTGGATCGGGCGGCGCGGTCGCTGATTCACAAGGGCGTCGTCAATGACGGAATTCTCAACATGGTCGAAATGGCGTTTCGCGCTTACGATCCCTGTCACGGGTGCGCAACGCACGCCCTGCCCGGGCAAATGCCGCTCATGGTAAGCGTCTACAATCCGACGCATGAGTTGATGTATCGAGTTCAGCGAAACCGTCTCGGCGAAATTTGTAGAACGGGCTAGCCGACCCAACCCTGCGCGCGGCAATTTGCAAAGGCCGTCCCAGAGCTGAGAACTTGTCGAGCCAGGGGCCATGGCCCCCGACATGCGGGGCGGAGTTGTGGCTTACGCGGTGGTGGTTGTAGTACCGTGTTCACTCCTCAGCGATCTCGAACGAAGCAAACTAATGACTGAATTGGTCGCTAGTAAAGCTCTGCCCTTGATAGTCGGACTTGGCAACGACCTGCTCGCCGATGACGCAGTCGGCATTCTCGCAATTCGTGAGCTCGAGGAGCGAGTCGCGGGTCGTGCGGATCTCGTGGCCACGTCCGTACACGGCGTTGCACTGCTCGATACGTTCTTGGGCTACAAGAGAGCCATCGTGATTGACGCAATACAAACTGGTATGCATCCACCTGGAACGGTTATCGAGATCGATACTTCGACGTTGCGTCCGGCCATATCACCGTCGCCTCACTACGTGGGGTTGCCCGAAATGCTGCTTTTGGCAGAGCAGCTAGGCTTGGAGTTCCCGGCGCACATCCGGGTATTTGCCGTGGAGATTGTTGACGCCCAGACGATTGGAGGCCAAGTCTCCGAGACTGTGCGGGCCGCCATACCGGAACTATGCAACCGAGTAGAGCAGGCGTTGGCGTCGCTGGAATCGGGTGAGCACTCACCGGCTGGGAGGGAGTCCCATTAGCGACCTTATAGCCTCTTTCCATGGAACGTACCGCATGTTAGAGGAGGGCAATGGCCTATTCCCTCGATCTACGGCAAAAAGTCTTGGCAGCACTTGAGACGGAATCTTCGTCGGAAGTTGTTGCTGAACGGTTCGGAATTAGCGGAAGTTTCGTGCGAAAACTGCGAGTCAGAGTGAAACAGACCGGAGATCCGGTTGCCAAATCACCACCTGGCAAGCCGAGAATTGTTGACTCCGAGGGAGAGGACATTCTGCGAACCCTTGTGAAGGAAAGGCCTGATGCGACCTTGGACAAGTTGGTTCGACTGTTTCCACGCCGCGGTGGTCGCAAGGTGAGCGACACGACGATTTGGCGCACCCTGTACCGGATGGGCATGTCGCTAAAAAAAAGACCCTCTACGCGTCAGAACGCGACCGACCCGATATTATCGAAGCACGAATAGCCTTCCGCAAAGCACAAAAAGCATGGGATCCAGCCAGGTTGGTCTTTGTAGACGAGAGTGGTGTGAATCTGTCCATGACCCGAAGCATGGCGTGGGCTCCCGTTGGCGAACGAGCCGTCGACAACGTTCCCGGCGATCGCTGGTCAAACTACAGCGTTATTGCTGCCCTTGGAATTGACGGAATCGTGGCCCCTATGGTTGTTCCCGGCGCCATAGATGGCCAAGCTATGCTCATGTGGGTTGAGCAAAGTCTCGCCCCGGCACTGAACCCCGGTGACATAGTGATTTGGGACAATCTGAGCGTTCATACCGACATCCGGCTCAGGAACGCAATCGAACAGCGGGGCGCTTCCCTTGTGTTTCTGCCGGCGTACTCGCCCGATCTGAATCCGATCGAACAAGCCTGGTCCAAGGCCAAAAGTATTCTCCGAGAGCTGGGGCCACGATGCTGGGCCAAACTACTGACCGCCCTTGGTAAAGCATTGTTGGCCATCACAACCAAGGATGCCCTCAGTTGGTTCAGGCACGCCGGCTATGCAGTTCGCTGATCCGTTTCAATGAAAAGCGCTCTAACGCACGAAACTACTCGATCTTGACTCAAGTTTGCAGAAGGCCGCGTTTGGGGCCGGGGCCCCGAACGCGAAGACGATAGAAACGTCGGAACGGACGAACAGGTAGCGCGAGTGGCGCTGAGGTACAGGTCACCGACGCGCCAGGTTGGCGTGGCAAACATGGCTTCAGGGGCTGGGAGGAACTCCCACTAGCCCATTGCGCGAAAGCATTGGCGCGAGCGGGCGTTGATCAGACATACTCGACTTTAACGTGACACCCGAAGAATTCTGCCAGCTGGGTGCCTCAGGCACGATTCCACCCGTGGTCCTCGTCGTCGGGTCTGAGCCGTATTTGCAGGCCAAGGTTCTGCAGACCGTGCGCGAGATCGTACTGAAAGATGCAGTGCCTGATCTCAACGAAGATCAGTTCATTGCTGGCGAAGCCACGGTCGATTCGATTATTTCCGCGGTCCGCACGCTGCCGATGCTGGCTCGGCGAAGGCTCGTGACCGTTCGTCAGATTGAGCGCTGGGAGGCGGCTACGAAGACCGAAGGGGATGCTTGCGAACGCGTTGCGCAGTTCGCGGCAACTCCGGTGGGTTCCTGTGTCCTTGTGCTTCTTGGCGCCAAGATCGACGGCCGTAAGCGCCTTTCCACCATGGCGAAGAAAGGCAATTGGTTTGTTGCCTGTGATCCTATCTCGCGCGCCGCCATTCCCAGTTTCATAGTTGCACGCGCCAACGAGCGTGGCGTCCGAATTGCCCCCACGACGGCAGAATTGATCGCAGAAGTCGTCGGAACGGAACTGGCGGGCTTGGTAGACGCCGTCGAAAGACTCTGCCTCTATGTCGGTGACAAGGGAGCGATCGACGAGGACGATGTGGGGATGTGTTTAGTGCGAGTCAAAACGTCATCCGTCTGGGAACTAGTGGGCGCCATTGGCCAACGAGATCTTGGCCGGGCATTGGCGGCGTTGGACGCAGTCTACGATCCACGAGATAGGGGCCTGCCCATCGTGGGAACCTTGGCCTGGTCGGCGCGACAACTGCTGCGATTCGAATCCGCGCTTCGTGGCGGCATGTCACCTTCTCAAGCGGCCCAAGCGGCGGGCGCGCCACCATTCCGAGCAAACGAACTAGCCGACCAATGCCGAAAAACCACGCGTCAGGAGCTGGAGCGCTGGCTGGAAGCCATCGCACGCGTTGACCTTGCCCTAAAGGGGGCGTCCAAACGCCCTCCAAAGGCCGTGTTGGAGCACGCCGTACTGTCAATGTGCAAGGGCGCTCGGTCGCCAAGCTCGTCGTTGCGACCCCCCGCTTGACCGCGCACGGTCCAGGCTACATAAGAATTTCGTTACTCTTTGACCGCTTGGCGGTCGTCTAGAAGGACTGATCGATGAAGGACGAGTCCGGTGTCCGCGGTTCGTATGAAGGTCAACTAAGGCTGCTAGCCAGCGCCCCAATCCCGACGCGATACGGCATGTTTGAAATGCACGTGTTCCGCTGGAACGCGTTCGAGTCGGACGAGAGCCTCGGGCTGAGCAACGAGCACGTTGCACTCGTTATGGGCGACGTACGTGGTCAAAAGTGCGTGCCAGTCCGAGTGCACTCCGAGTGCTTGACGAGTGAGGTCTTCGGTTCTCTCAAGTGTGATTGTCGCGATCAACTGGAGCGAGCGCAAACTGAAATTACGCGGCGCGGCTATGGCGTCGTATTGTACCTGCGGCAAGAAGGCCGCGGGATTGGGCTTGCGAACAAGATCCGCGCCTACGCCCTGCAAGCGATGGGTGCCGATACGGTAGAAGCCAATGAGCTGCTCCACTTGCCGGTCGACGCTCGTCAATACGACGTGGCTAGCGCCATGCTACGTGAATTGGGCGTCAACTCCATTGAACTTCTCACGAACAATCCCGACAAGGTCGACAAGCTCAGGGCCCTTGGCGTGCGCGTTGAACGGAGGATCCCCGTCCTCGTAGCGGCCAACCCCTTTTCAGCAAACTATCTTGACGTCAAGCGCCGACGCATGCAGCACGAGATTCCGCAAACCATGCTGGACACAACGGCAGGCGCGGCGCCGGAATCTGTGCGGGGGAATCTGCACATCGTAGGCCCGCAGCGGGCCAGCCGCTAACGGTTGGGCCCTTTGTCAAAGCGAGCGCGCAATTTCGATGCGTAGCCTGGCTTGTTCTCCTGCTTGACTCTTGCGATGGCCATTGCGTCACTTGGGACATCCTTGGTAACCGTCGTGCCGCTTGCTACGTAAGCGCCCGGCCCAACCACGACCGGCGCGATTAACTGAGAATCGCTGCCAATGAAGGCGTTGGAGCCAATAATCGTCTTGTTCTTCTGGAACCCGTTGTAGTTGCAGAATGGTTCCAGCGCCAATGTTGGCGCGTTCGCCGATGTCGCCGTCGCCAAGATACGACAAGTGATTCGCCTTGGAACCGCGCCGCATCAATGTCTTCTTGGTTTCGACGAAATTGCCTATGTGGACCTGCTCCTCAATGACGCTGCCCGGGCGCAGATGCGCAAATGGACCAATCTGAGCACCCTCTGCAACGGAGCTGCGTTCGATCACGGTGTGGGGGTGAACCTGTACGTTGCTTCCGATTGTTGAATCCACGATGACGCACCCGACATCGACGACCGTGCCCGAGCCAATCGTCGAATTCCCTCTAAGCGCAGCGCCAGATTCAATCACTGCATCTGGCTCGATTTGGACGCCATCATCAATTCGCGCTTCGCCGCGCACGGTCACGCCCGCCAATGCGTGACGGCGGGCAATGCGCTGGTACATGGCACGCTCGGCTTGCTCCAATTGCACGCGGTCGTTGACTCCCACTAAGGATTCAGCGTCACCCGGGTATGCCACAACGTAGGCTCTGGCCGCCAGGTCTTCAACCACGTCGGTTAGATAGTACTCTCTTTGATCATTGTTCGGAGTGAGGCGACCAAGCGCGTTGGCTAGTGCTTCGCGCCGGCCAAGGTAAATGCCGGCGTTGATCTCGTTGATCGCGCGCTCCGTGTCGTTTCCTAGGTCACGGTGCTCGCGAATTGCGGCGACGCTATCATCCGCATTGCGTATGATTCTTCCATAGCCCTCGGGGTTGGGCACAATGCAGCTTTGCACGACGAGCGCCGCCTGCTGCCCCTCCAGAACTCGCAACAGCGTGCGCAAGCCATCAGAGGTAACCAGAGGCGTATCGCCGCATAAGATGCACACGACGTCAGATGTGCAGAACCCGATTGCCAGCCGCGCTGCATCGCCGGTGCCGCGCGGCTCCGGTTGAATGCGACATTCCACACACGCCCCGCTAAATGCCTGGACAAGACTTGCCTGAACCGCCGCCAAGCTGTCCTCATTGCACATGACGATGACGCGCGCCGCTCCCGCATCAATGGCCGCTTTGACTGGATAGTGCAAAAGTGGCCTGCCGGCTAGCGGATGTAAGACTTTGGTCAGTTGGCCCTTCATGCGCGTGCTGCGTCCGGCAGCCAGAATGATGCAATCCATAGCCAACCGGTTTACTGGGATCTGCGGCGGACGCAAGAGTGTTTTCGCTACTCGACTCAAGAGACGTCAGCCGGCATCAGGTTGAACGACGGGGCCCGCCGGGGCACCTTGGGGCGTTGGGTTTGACGGCTGCGCGGGTTTCTTGTCGCTCGTGGGGGCGGTGCGGCTGGCCTCAACGGCGGGCCGCGCCGGCTTGGGCGCCCTCGCGTGCGGAACGTAGACGACCACCGAATCACCGTCCGCAAGTTGCTCGTTACGTGATCGATGGTTGACGCGCTCCAGTGTTGCGACGGCGACACGATAGCGCGCAGCGATGCTAGCTAGCGTATCACCTTGTCGTGCCCGCACCACTAGTCGGTCGTTGCCGCGAAGCCCCTCGAAGTATTCGCCGAATTCCTGACTGCCCGCCACTAAGACTCGAACATCCGAACTCGAATAGTATCGAACTTGCGTCAGAGGCCGATCGGAAGGCACACAGATTGCCAGCACCATCTTGGCCTGCAACCGAGCTGTCGTGTCTATGCTGTTCCACTCCAGAATGTCCGTGCGTTTGACGCCGAATGCCTTTGCAATGCCACTCAGCGTGTCGCCCGGCACGACACGGTAAAAGACCCTCCGCTCTGCGGGTTTGACCGCGACATCCTTGGATACGACAACAACGCGCTCATCTTCGGCGAGTTCGACATCTGAGGGTCGATCGCGCCTTGGGATAAGCAACGCGTCGCCGGGAACCAAGACTTCGGTGGCCCCGACTCGATTGAGTACCCTCAGTTCGTTGGCCGAAGCGTTGACGGTCTTGGCAATACTTTCGAGCGTGTCGCCTTGGCGAATTGTGTACGTGTCGTAGTCGCTTTCCGTCGCGCTGATTCCGGACATTTTGCGCGATACGATAGCGCCGGTTCCAACGGGCACGCGGATCGAGTAGTTGGCCGCCCTTTGGCCAGGGGCCGTCGGCGGCGTGCGCCCTGCCAGAAACTGCGGATTTAGCTCGGCTATGCTCGACTCGGCAACGCCGGCCGCCTTGGCGATACTCGCCAGCGGCTGCCCAGGCCCTATGTTTACGACATCGTATTGAGCAGCGGGCTCGGGCTCCGCGTCGTCAAGGCCGAACACGGCCCGGTTGGCCATGGCAATAGCCAACGCTTCAATCTTCGGCACATAGAGCGTGGTTTCCCAAGGTAGCCCACCTTCGTAGTGACTCAACAACCAGAAATCATTTGAATTGAATTTTCGAATCGCACGAGAAAGGCCAAAATGCCCCATGTTGTACGCCGCAAGCGCCAAATGCCAATTGCCAAACCGACGGTGTAGATCCGCCAACAGGCGCACAGCCGCCTCGGTCGAGCGCTGAGGGTCCAGGCGTTCATCCGTCCAACGGTCAACGACCAACCCGTAGGCACGCGCCGTCTCGGGCATGAATTGCCAAAGTCCCGTCGCTCCAACGACGGACTTTGCGGTAGGGTTGTGTCCGCTTTCGATGATGCTTTGCCATAGAAGGTCCGTCGGCAATCCGGCTTTTGCAAGCTCGGACACAATCAGCTTCGAATAGCGTCCGCTCTTCTTCGCCCACGTGCGCAAGATGGATTTACCTTGCGGGCTGTTGCGGAAGAACTGCAGGTAGGTCACGACATTGGGTTCAAACTCCGTCGGCAGATTCGGCAATGTCAATTCGCGGAGCCATTTGCCAACGTCCGCAGTGGGTGCCAGGGTCATAACTGCCGCCAGATCGGGAGGTACGATCAGGCTTCCCGCGGGGCCCTGGTGTTCGACGATCGTGTTCTCGAGGTCCCATGACCAACCGGCGTGAACGCCAGGCAAAGGACGTGGAAACAACACGCGCTCGGCTTCCTGCAGCGCCTGCAACTCCGCGTCGAGCGGCAATGCGCGATCGTCGTCCGTGGATCCACCCGCGACCATACGTCTGACTTCCGCACTAGGCTCGTTGCGCGGCACACCCTCGGGCAGCTGAGCCGACGGTTGCTTAGGCGGACGTCCTCGGTGAACGGTAGTCGTCGTTCTTGCACTAGTGCCGGACGGCTTGGCTTTCGGTGCTTCGGTCGCGCGGGACGAACCTCGCGCGGTGCCGCCATCTGTAGCGTTGGCTCTAGTCTTTTGAGTTTGTGGCGCACCACGCGGGTCGCGATTTGGCTGCGCGTGGGCACAAACGGCTTGCATCACGATCAGAGCCAGCACTGCGAATGACAAAGGCTGAACGCTCGGCAAGCGTCCTGCTCCGGCATTGAGCACGCCGCCGTGATGGGACGCGCTGAACAAACTACCAGCCAATCGACTCATGCGTTCCGCATAAGCCTACCGGCGTCCGCACCGGGGGGCAAAGTTCTGTCCTGAGCTGGCACAGGCCGCAACGCCGGGTCATCAACTGGGACGGCGCAGGACGGGCCTGGCCTACGCCGACCGCAAGCTCTTGGCTGTCTTTTGTTGTGACGGCACTTGGACACGGGCCCCCCCGATAGCGGGCCATTCAGGCTAAGCGCAAATGGTGCTAAACCAATCGGCAATCTCGTGAATCGCCAGTGATCGTGTCACCACGCCGGCACGCACGGCGGCGCCCGGCATCCCATACACGACCGCGGTGCTGGCGCTCTCGGCGACAACCGTGCCACCTGCTTGAATGATGGCGCGCGCGCCTTGAACGCCATCGTCGCCCATGCCGGTGAGAATGACTCCGATCGCCTTGGAGCCGGCCACTTTCGCAACGCTGAAGAAAAGTCGGTCCGCGCTGGGCGCGTACCTATCGCTCTGATCGGGAACGGAAACCTTGATCCGGCACTCACCGGAACGAAGCCGCTCAAGTTCCATGCAACGCCGCCCAGGACAAACAAATCCACGCCCACCAGAGACGACATCGCCGTCTTGAGCTTCGCTGACCCGCAGGGGACTACGGCGATCAAGCCTCTCGGCGAATGTTCGTGTGAACTTGTCGGGCATGTGTTGCGCGATTAGAATCGCGCTACGCGGTCGCTCGGGGATCTTGGAAAATGCTTCCATGAGCGCGGTGGGGCCACCCGTCAACGAAGCGATCGCTATGAAGTTACGGGGCGCAAGCGTCCCTGCCGGCATCGAAGCGACAGGACGCGTCGCGGCAACTTCGGTGGCCTTGCGTAGCACGAGCGCGCCGGGCCGCATGTTCTTGGCGACGCGAATCTTCTGTAATAGTTCGCCACGTATTCGCGCAAGCTCCGAATCGGCAAAACGGTCCGGTTTCGCGATGAAATCGAGTGCTCCAAGGTCCAGCGCCTTGAACACATTCTCTTTCTGACTATACGACGACACAATGATGACTGGCACCGGATTGACACTCATGAGAATCCGCAAGAACGTAAAGCCATCCATGCGCGGCATTTCTAGGTCCAATGTGATTGCGTCAGGTCTTAGAAGGGTAACCAGCCGCAGCGCCTCATCGCCGTCACAGGCCTTGCCGACAACTTCCACCTCTGGATCGGACGAGAGAATCTCCGACAGGCTGCGACGGTTGAACGCCGAATCATCGACTACAAGCACGCGCAGTTTGGAATTGGCAGTCACGAAGTACCCTGACTAACGAGCCCCTGGCTCGACACGCTCTTGACTGGGAGGCTTGCGATACACAAGGTCCTCGGACAAGTGGACAAGTTCGAATGCCGTTGTAACATTTAGCAGCGATTCCGAATGGCCCAACAACAGTATCCCTCCCGGCACTAGACGCTCATAGAGGCAGTCTATTACCTTTCGACGCGATCGGACATCCAGGTAGATCAGGACATTGCGGCAGAATACTGCATCGGCGCGACCGACGATGGCAGTTTTGCTGGAATCAAGCAGGTTGAGCTGCCCAAAATAACACATCTTTCGGATCTTCTCCGCTACATGGAAACCGTCTTCGGCCTCGACAAAGTAGTTTCGGCGGTACTCGAGGGGAGTCGTGCGGAAGGCTCCGCCGCGGTATATGCCCCGACGTGCAAAAGATACGTTTTGCTTGCAGATGTCACTGCCGATGACGCGCACATCCCAGCCTTCAAACAAGCCACTCTCATGGATCAGCATCGCCAACGTGTAGGCTTCTTCACCCGTAGAACAGCCGGCGCTCCAAACGCCTAACCGGCGACGCGCAAGATTGGCGTCACGAATGCGAGGAAGGATTTCGTTCTTGAAAGCCCGCAGTTGGTATTCTTGCCGGAAGAAGTAGGTTTCATTGGTCGTCACTCGTTCAAGCACTTCGTCCAGCTCGTGCTGGCCGCGTGCGTTGAATCGAAGAAATTTGTAGTATTCGTCATAGCCGGACAGCTGCAATGCTGCAAGGCGATCCGCGAGGCGCCGATCAAACAGAACCAGCGCCTCGTCGTCGAAGTGCAGGCCCGCGTGCGCGTTGACAAGGTCGCGGAGGAGTCGAAACTCATTGGGTCGCAACCTGAGCAGTGCCCCGGTCAATGGCTCTGCCGTCATCGTGGTCGCCAGCTCCCGGGGTCAAGACTCGGTGTGTTGCGTCGAACATGGCCGGCCACATCGACGTCGCCAAGCGCGCGCAATAGCGCCTCTCTCACGAGCGGCTCGGTCTCGATCGCCAATTTGGTGCGCAGCAAACCGCTGGCGATATCGCCACCAATTCTGCCAAGGAGATCCGCAGCCAGGCGTCGAACATCCCAAGCCTCGTGATCCAGGCAAGCCCCCAGATGGGCGCCGGCACGCAGATCACTTTCTCTGGCAAGCATCTGAAGTGACGCTTTGACAACTTCGACATCGCTGTGGGCCAGGCCGTCAATCAGCGCGTCAATTCGGCGCGCATCATGTAGCTGCGCAATCGCCTCAACGGCAGCAACAGCAACGATGGGGGTGCCGCCCCGCGCCACTGGACGCAATACCGGCAATGCGCGAGGGTTGTCTGACTCGCCCAGCGCGCGAATGGCCGTAACAACGAGATCCATGTCGTCGGACACGCGAATGATGTCGATCAGTCGCTCAATCGCGGCCGCGCCTGATGCACGCCCCAAAGCCCGAACCGCCGCACGACGGACTTCGGACTCCTCGTCCGTAAGGGCAAACAGAGCCATGTCGGTTGAGGAAGCGTGTCCGCACGAAACAAGGGCTTCCAGTGCAACACGTCGGACGTGAGGGGATTCGTGAGCAAGTGCTCGACTCAAGAACTCCGTGTTTACGGCCGTGTCGTATCCGGCTACGCCAATCAAAGTGGCCATTGTCACGACGGCTGCCAACACGTGAGGCCCATCAACGCTCGAGTTTCTTATTAGGCGCACAGCGTGTTGCGGGTGGCGACTCGCCATTGACTGCAGAGCGCTGACGGCGGACGCCTCGAGTAGGTGAGCGGCATGCCCGAACGAATTGAATGCGCACTCAAAACAACGTTCGTCGCTATAGCGCTCCAGGAACTCGAATGCAGCGCGCAGCACCAATGGGTTGTCCGATGTCAACGCTTCGCAGACAGCCGCCAAGGACTCGGCATTCGGCGTTACACCGACGACCCTCGATAGCATGCCAATTGCCAAGGCTCGCGTTCGAGGTGATGTCGCTTGTGACGCGCGTTCACATAGCAGCGAGGATGCCACGCTGCCCATTATTGATAGAGAAGTCTCCGCAGTCGCTGCGAGTGAATCGTCGTCGAGTACATCCAGAACAGCCCGAGCGCAAACGTCATCTCCGATCGCCGCCAACACCAATAGAGCCGATTGCCTGTGTTCAACCACGTCACCGTCCAGGAGCTGAACGAGCCATTCGCGCCGCGACACGCGTAAGTCGCCAAGAGCGCGACGCATGAGAGGGACAATGTTTTTGTCCCGACCAATACGATTGGCACTAGCTTGCACCGCTAGCGGAAAGTCCGATTCGGAGCACTCGCCCACCACACGCGCCAACATCTCCGCTGAGTCGGCATCGGACATATGACAGGCCGCTGCCCAAATGGCCTTTTGCAGCCAAGGGTCAGTCAGCAGTGGTCGAATACGCTGCCAGTCGAGATCCAGACCGATTTCGTTCGCGGCTCCCAGCGCGCTCAAACGTACAATGGGCTCTTTCGCGCTCAATGCCTGATAAAGAATCTCAGTAAACTCGCTTGTCCGACTCGAACCAACGTGACCCAGCGCCTCGAGGGCCGCTACTCTCACGTTGAGCTCCTCGTCCGCCGCAAGCGTTTTCAGTGGCACAACGGCTGACGGGTGACGCGATTGGCCCAAAGCGTCTGCCGCAAGTTTGCGCCCATCAACATCCAGACCACCCAAAGCTTCCGCAAGGGCATCTACCGCAGACTGCCCCAACGCCGCCAGCACCTCCACGGCGGCGTTTCTCAAGCCGACGTTGTCATTCGGCAGCAATGCACGAGCCACCGCTTGCGCAAGTTCCCTGGTCGGCGGCATCTCGAGAATTGCTCTCGATGCTTCCTTTCGCACTCTCCAGTCTTCATCGCCAAGCGCCCGAATGAGCGCCGAGATTGATGCCGGACCCAAGCGCCCAAGCTCCCCAACAGCAATACGCCGCGCCTCTGGGTCTTGCGACGCCAACGCCCGCTCAATGCTCTCAAGCGTCATGCCCGCGAACTCCCGGGCTCAAGTTGAAGATTGGTTAGCTGCAGTGAATCTGCAATGGTTTCCAAGCGCTCAACATCTAACACGAATACCATGGTGCCATCATGCGAAGTCACGCCGGCTATTCCTCTCACTTCCTCGCCACCACCGAGGCTAGGCGCCGGCCGAAGACTGTGTCCACTCGTTCCGAACACACCGGTAACGCGATCAACAACAAGGCCAATGGTCTTGCTACCCACGTCAACCAAGATCCACTTGGTTCGCCGCCGTTCTTCGGACTGCGGCGCACCGAACCTAGCGCGCAAATCCACGATGGGTACGACCTCGCCACGGTGGTCAACGACACCAGAGATTGCCTCAGGTACGTAGGGTAGCTTCGTCAGTGCTATGGGGTTGATGATCTCCTTCACGCTGCCAATCGGGATCGCATAATTGACGTCGCCAACGGCAAAGCCGACTAGGCTTTTCTGGGGATCTGCACGCTGTTTTGACGGTATCATGTGCCGCAAGACCCTAGCGAGGAACTACAGACGTAAGATCGAGCAGTACCAGAACGTGCCCCGGCGGCCGCCCAATGCCGATGACATGCTCGGATACCTCGTTGCCGAATACACCTGCGGCAAGTTCTATTTCTGCCTCGGTGAGTCTTAGGACATGACGCACTTCGTCCACATAAAGACCAACGACCTCGCCAGCGCTTTCCGTAAGCAAAATGCGCGTCTTGTGGCTCAAAGGCGCCTGCTCTAGGCGAAGTCTGGACCTAAGATCGATGACCGTGATCAGCTGACCCCGAACGCTACAAATGCCCATGACGTGGCTCGGCGCCCTAGGCACTACTGTAAGTGGGGGTGGGCCGAGGATTTCCCTGATGCGAGTAAGTTCCACGCCGTAGGTCTGACCGGCTAGCATGACTGCGAGAAACTCACGAATTGACTCACGTTCTCCAGCGTCGCGGCGCACGGCGCGTTGGGAAGCAATATTGACGATGTCACCCATAGGTAAGCCGCGCGGACCGCGCCCCCACGTCCGAGGTCGCCAACACTTCGTCAATCATGGCCGCTGCATCAATGACGAGACCCACGTGTTGATCTCCCAGTTCCGTTGCACCTGCAAAGCCGCGAACGATATTGAGGGACTTCCCCAATGGCTTGATCACAATGTCCTGCTGTCCCAGCAATTGATCTACAACAAGGCCCAGCCGTCTCGTGCCGAGTGCCGCTACCACTGCATACTGGCGACGCGGTGGGGGCGTCAGTCGATCAAGTGTTAGTAGACGATCCAGTCGGGCAATAGGTAGCGTGGTGCCGCGAAGCGTCATTACTTCGCGGCCATCTATGACGCGCAAACCAGCGTCATCAAAGCCAATCGCCTCGGACACACTGGCCAACGGAATGGCAAATGTGTGCTCAGCGACACGGATGAGCAGTGCACTGACAATGGCAAGCGTGATCGGCAGCGTGATTGTCATTTTTGTGCCAATGCCGTCATCACTGTGGACATCAATGACTCCGCCGAGCTTGCTGATGTTGGTCTTGACGACATCCATCCCCACGCCACGACCGCTGACGTCAGTGGCTTCTTCCTTGGTGCTGACACCCGGCAAGAAGATGAGGCCCAGAATATCATCTCGCGTAAGGTCCTTGGCCTCGTCTGCGTCAACCTTGCCTAGCTGAACGGCACGCCGCAATATCGACTGAGCGTCGATACCTCGACCGTCGTCCTCAATCTCCAACATTACGTGGTTGCCCTTCTGGAAGGCATTTAGGGCAATCGTTCCCATAGAAGGCTTGCCAACGCTGACACGCCGATCGGTAGACTCAATGCCGTGATCGATGGCATTTCGAATCATATGCATCAGCGGGTCACTCAGTTCCTCGACGATCAGCTTGTCGATTTCCGTCTCGGCTCCGGTAATGACCAAACGAATCTCTTTGCCCAAATCACGACTTATTTGTCGCACGACGCGGCCGAGTCGCTCGAATACCTGACCGAGCGGTACCATGCGTACTTCGAGGATGCCATCCTGCATTTCCGCGAGGCGCCGGTCGAAGTTGCGGTGAAGACGCAGCAAATCTGTTGCGCTCTGGCGTTGTCCTTCACCGCGCAGTCGCTCGGCGAGACGCGCGAGGGCTCCACGAACAATCGCCAACTCCCCGACGATGTTCATTAGGTGATCCAATCTGCGGATGTCAACGCGCACCGTCTGACTGACAGAGCGCAGTGATGCACTCGGGTCAACAAGTCCTCCCGCACTTGGCTGCGCCGGTGCAATCGAACCTTGCTGCGCGTTGCTTGACTGCATGCTTGGGTGACTCGGGCTCGCATCCTGTTGCTCGGGTTGACCGCCCTTCTGACGACGGGGCACTTCTTCAATTGTGAGATCAGCGTTTGCGAGCTCAGCAACGAGTGAACTGAGCTCCCGCGATGAGGCCACCAGCAGATCGAGCTCGATCGAATCGATGCTGGAAGTTTCGCCCGTGGGCAAGTAGGTAATGATCTCGCCAACTTTTTTGACGCGTTCCTTAATCTCCTCCAGGCCCTTGTCAATCGTGACCAGATCAAAACGAACGCGAAGCTTGTAGAGTTTCAAGCCTTCCTGAATGTTCGTGCGAAGCCGATGTTCCTCGTATTCCGTAAGGACAGCCAGTAGACCCGGGTCGATATCGTATTCGCTGGAACCATCGACCACTGGCCCGGGAGCAGCGGCCACCTTCCTGATTTGCGCGACGAGTCCCTCTATGAACGACGGCGAGCGCGTCTGCGTTGAATCGCGCTCCATGGCCAGCGCACGACCAAACCCTTCGACGGCTTTGAATAGGAGGTCCAGAATCTTGTCGTTGAGAGGGATTCGACCCAATCGAAGGTCGTCAAGAACGTCCTCCAAGTGGTGCGACAGGGCGCCAATCATCGTGGCACCAAACAGGCTTGATAGGCCCTTTAGGGTGTGCACCGCCCGAAATGCTTCATTAATAAGCGATGGATCACTGCCGTTGTTGCGATGTAATTCATCAAGTGCCAGCAGATTCCTGGACAGGGTCTCGACGATTTCCTGTGCTTCCGAAAAAAAGTCCTCGCGAGCCTTGTCACCGGGGTCAGTCATTGTGCCCCTCATTCGTCGGGCCAAGCTGGTTTGCGACCTCGGACGCAAGCTGCTGGGAAGTAAATGGCTTGACCAGATATGCGTTGGCCCCCAGCATCAGACCGCGCTGTCGATCCTTGTCCGAGGATTGCGTCGAAATGAGCACGACTGGGGTCGCACGGTGGGCATCGCTGTGACGAACAAATGAGAGCAATTCGAGCCCATTGATATCGGGCATGTTGATGTCGGATATCACCAAATCCCAAGGCCCGCGCGGTAGTAACCGGAGCGCGTCAAATCCACTCGTCGCTTCGAGGATCTCAAATGGCCCCCGCGCCCGAAGTGCGGTTTCCAGCGCGGTGCGAACGAAACTCCGCATGCTGTGCGAGTCTTCGACGACGAGAATGCGAATCATCGCGCAGGCCCTCGCGGGGTAGGTTGCGCCGGATCGATACGAACCCGGACCCTGCCACGCCAAGCAGCGCAAAACGGTTCGTCCGGGCGTGGGCCTCGACTGGGTTCAGGCGCTTGGTGCATTGAACTGCGGCTCCGAACGCGCGCCGGCGCGAGTTTCGTTAGAAGAAAACGACATGGATTTCATCTTTATTCTACTCCGTCGATTCTCAAAATGGTCAAATGGCGCGCCCCCAAAGGATCGCGGCACACGATGGCCGGTCACCGTGGATGCTTCGAACCGACTTACGGGTTGGCTGCAAGCCCCATACAAGTTCGCGGGCTCTGTTGCGTGCAAGAGCCGTTTTTCCGGCCGGCGTTCCGGTACTGGGGGGAAGCGCCAAGTCGGGTCCGTTCGCGGACTCGCAAGTCTCGGAGAGTGTTCGCAAAGCCGCGTCCCGGGTCGGTCGATGTACTAGAATCTCAAAATCGTGTTGTCGATATCCGAGACGCCGCTCGCGCAAAGAGTGTGCCCAGCGTCAAAAGGGGAATTTGCCCCCGTCCAACTCAAAGCAATTCGGCTATGGCCGCCCATCGTTCTGGCCCCGATGGCGGGCGTCACCAACTATCCATTTCGTTCGCTGTGTCGGGACTATGGCGCACCGCTTTGCGTTGGCGAGATGGTAACGGCTCGGCCCCTAGCGCAACGGGTCCACCGAACTGTATCGCTAGCTAGATTTGGGGCCGATGAGAATCCGAAGAGCATACAGCTGTACGGGACGGATCCGCATTGGATATCCGAAGCCGTAATATACCTAGTCGCCGAAATGGGTGTTGGTCACATCGATCTCAATTTCGGCTGTCCCGTGCGAAAGGTGACGAGCCAAGGAGGCGGCGCTGCGCTTCCGCACAAGCCGCGCCTGTTGGCCAAGATTATTCGAGCCGCAGTCACATGCGCCGGTTCCGTGCCGATCACGGCCAAATTTCGCATGGGAGTCAACAGTAACCATGTCATCTACGCACAAACGGGCCAAGTGGCGCAGCAGGAAGGTTGCACTGCCGTTACACTGCATGCTCGAACGGCCGCGCAACTCTATAGCGATACGGCGGACTGGAACGCAATCGGTGAACTCAAGCAGCTGATGTCGATTCCGGTGTTTGGCAACGGCGATGTGTGGGAAGCCGCCGATGCAGTTCGCATGATGAGGGTCACGGGTTGTGATGGCGTTGTCATCGGCCGCGGCTGCTTGGGGCGGCCCTGGCTGTTCCGAGATCTCACCCGATTGTTTGAGGGTGCACGACCGTGCAGTGCACCGACTGCAGGGCAAGTCGTTGACACGATGCTCGAACACGCGAACCGGCAGGTGGCGTGGCTCGGAGAATTCTCCGGCATTCGTTCATTCCGTCGTCAGGCCGCATGGTACACGAAGGGCTTTCGTAATTCGGCGCCGCTGCGTCGTGATCTCATGGGTGTGCAGACCCTGGAGGACCTGCAGCGTATTGTCTCGCAATTGGACAGAAACGCGCCATTCCCAGCGGTTGCGTTGCGTGTACCGCGTTGTAAGGACTCTGGAACCCAGCGCGTTATGCTGCCGCCTGGCTATTTGGACAACCCAAACGACGAGACACTGCCTGCGGAGCATGATTGCGTGGACGGCGGATGAATGCCGTGGCGTCACTTGACGAGTCATCGATTCGAAGTAGGCTAAACGTCGCATGAAGTGGTGGGTTCGATTCAAACAACTGAAGGGGCACCGATGGTTGCCGTTCTTTCTGCCCGTAGTGGGGACGTTGCTCTACATCGCGTTGGCCGTGTTGATGATCCCTTCGGAGATCGGTGATAAGCCGGAAGGTGATGCTGCGGATGTGGAGAAGCCGGTGCGAGGAGCCAAGCGGTCGCGAGCCACCGAGCCCGTAACTCGTCCAATCCGCGGTGACGGAACCAGGGTAGTCAACGCCTTGCCAACCGCAGCGCCGTCTGGAAGTTGATAGTTGTTGCTCAGACGAAATTGTGTTGACCCGTTAGTACCGACGGTTCCCTACGCTAGGTCCACGTCGCCTCGTAGGCGTACCAGCCCGCGGCGTTCGGCCTTCGTCGGTCGGCCAGCGCCGCGCGGCCTGATTGCGACACGCTCATCCCGTGGAACCGGCGGAGGTGACTGGTCGTCGTACAATTCACGAGCCAATGGAGCCGATAGCCGTTTGTCATGAATTCCTCGAACAACAACGATTGTCAACCCGCGCGGCGCGTGAGCCTCAATCCTGTCGCCAACTCGCACGGTGCGACTACTCTTGGCCACAACATGGTTGACTGTGACGTGCCCCGCCCCACAGCTCTCTTGAGCCAAAGTTCGCGTTTTGTAGATTCTCGTCGCGCAAAGCCACACGTCGAGTCGAACTTCATTCATGCTTCCGTACCAAGGCTAGTACACCTTCCAGTTTTTTCAAACGATGCCGTAACAATGGCCGTTTCAATCGCGAGACGACGGCGTGCTGCACGGTTCCGCACGCTGGTCCTAGGCCGTCACCGTCGTTCACAACGCCCCATTGTCCCATCATCGCCAGGCCGCGACTGGGACTTACGGACCAAGAGGAACGGACGGTTGCGGACTGGGTGGGCCCTTTGCAGACTCGGATTCACGACATGTTGGGCGAGCTTTGGCTTGAATTGGTCCGGGAAGTGTCATCCCAATGGTCGGACCAAAAAAAGCGAGTAGACTTGCGGACACTTTATGTAAACTCGGTATTGTTCAATGTCGCCTCAACATACATTTGAAGTCCACTTGACGGACAAGCCAACGCCGCCGGCAAAACGCTCAGAGCTATTGTCGTCCCCGCTCGGGTTCGGACAGATCTTCACCGATCACATGATTGTAGTTCCGTTCCAGGAAGGGAAAGGTTGGCTTGTTGGCACATTGAAGCCTTATGCAGCAATCGAGCTTGACCCAGCCTGCGCTGTTCTGCACTACGGGCAGTCTATCTTCGAAGGGTTCAAAGCATTTCGTCAGACTGCCGGGGGCATCGCCACATTTCGTCCCGAGGCAAACGCAAAACGGTTTCAATCGTCTGCAAGGCGATTGGCAATGCCGGAGATGCCAGTCGAGCTCTTCATTGGTGCCGCCGATCGGCTCATCGAGGTCGATCGAGATTGGGTCCCGACCCTTCGGGGCACAAGTCTGTACATGCGGCCTCTCTTGATTGCGACCGATCATTGCCTAGGCGTGCGACCGTCTCGTGAATATTTGTTTTTTCTGATCGCCTCGCCTGCCGACAACTACTTCCATGGGGGGCCGAAGCCGGTCAATGTATGGGTATGCGATAACTACGTTCGCGCGGCCCCAGGAGGCACGGGCGAAGCCAAATTCGGTGGAAACTACGCGGCTAGTCTGCTCGCCCAAGCGCAGGCGGCGGAGCGCGGTTGCGCACAGGTGGTGTGGCTGGACGCAGTCCATCGCAGTTTCGTCGAAGAGATGGGGGGCATGAACATATTCTTCGTCTACGAGAACGGCGCGCACACGACTCTGGTCACACCAAAACTCTCAGGCTCGCTACTCCCCGGCATTACTCGTGACAGTCTGCTAACCCTGGGTCCCAAGTTGGGTTACGCCGTGGAGGAACGAGCGGTCCGTCTCGACGAATGGATGTCGGAAGCCACGACGGGACGCATGACCGAAGCATTTGCGTGTGGTACCGCCGCCGTTGTTACGTCCATCGGCACCGTGCGAAGCCAACATGGCGAATTCACGATGGGCAACGGACAAGGTGGCCGCGTAGCAAAGACTCTGCGTGACCACCTGATGGCGATTCAATATGGCGAAGCGCCCGACACGCAGGGTTGGATGCACCGAGTTTGCTAGCAATCCTACTCAGAACGGCTTCCCTTTGACCCAGGCAGTGGCGGCGGCACGGAAACACGGGCAGCGGCCGGAATGCTACTCGCGGCACGGCCCAGCGGCAATGGCGGGGGCCTAACTGACGACCGGTTCGCCACCGTACCATCCTTGCGACGACGTTCCTCGAAAACGACCAACTTGACGAGCGCCTCGGTGTCAGCCTCGCTAATGGGAGGCCGCGTAACGTCGATGCTGGGTTCGAGTAGCTCAGCCAGCGCCAGCATGGCGCTGCGCAGGTGACTTTCGTTGGGGAACGATTCGTGGATGCATTCTGTTCGCTCTTCATCCGACGTCGCTTCGAACAGGTCAGCATACATTGACTCGATCGACAGCAATATGGGTGTCGAAAGCTGCTCGAAACTGGGTGGCAGCCGCCCGATTTCTCTGAGGCTCTCCACCACCGTAGCCCTAACATCGTCGTCGGGAGCACGCGTTTCCGCGGACGACGGCGGCGCTGCGTCAACCGCCGACAGCGCTTCGTCTTGCTTGCTCGAAGTCGGTTTGGCGGGGCGTTTGGAGGCCGGGCGGGACGAGCCTGTCGTGGCTCTTGAACTCAGTCCCGAATCGTTGTCGGCGAACTTGCCGGCGCTCGATTCATCCACAAATCCGTAGGGTTCGGCAATTCGTTTCACGATGACGTTCTGCCAAATGCTCTCGAGGGGCACGTAGCCAACCAGCTTTGGCAGTGGCACGACGTCGAAAAGTCGTTCCTCGTCGAGCGGCAACTTCTCGCGCCCAACCTGCATCGCACGAGTAACGACACGCCGCAACTCGTCCAGGGGAAGCAACGCAGCTATTCGCTCGAGGCCAATGCCATCGACGACATCCTGCAACGACAGTAGCGATTCTTCCAGACCGCAACTCAGCAGGAACGTAAGTCTGCCGGCTGCTCGTTCATGAGCCGATTCGCCGTCGGATGGAGTTGTCGAATAGAACTTGTCCTCGAACATGAATCGCCACAATAGGGGCGCCTTCAGGTAACGGACACGGTCATCAGCCGGAAACAGTTCGAGAACCGCATCCGGACTCGTAACATTCTCGTCCAGGGCGAGTCGCAGATCTTCCGCTGCCGAACCGATCGATTTCTTCGAAGCAATTCTTTCATGAACGTTGGCCAGTTTGACCAACAATCGGGAGCGAAGCTCGTCTGCATCAGCCAACGCTTGCATGATGGCGTCGGGCCCAAAATGCTGAAGGAAATCGTCGGAGGTTTGCCACGCGTTCGCCAGCGTATGTTGCAGCGCTCGCGACAAGAATCGTGACGACGTGGACGCTAGATCAGACGGATAAGTGGCGGGAGAATCAACTTCGCTGGGCTGCGACATGGCTGCCGGATGTTAGCTTTTGGGTGACGTGCTTCCCAGCTGCATTGACAAAGCGGCCCAAGATTTCCAATGGAGGTCCGGGATCGGGGCGGCCGTCTGGAATCTAAGCGGAGCAGTGCGCGCGCGACGAGAATGCTGTGGAGGTCATTTTGAATTGTTCCCACGTGGCATTCTGAAGAACGAGTGGAACGAGCGCGGCGAGGAGTTGAAACTTATTTCGGTCGGCCGACGTATGAATGACGCTTCGATAGGAAAATCCATTCATTTCGCAGCCAGCCAAGTGTATTTCAGTTGTCGAGAACCGTCTCACAGCTAGGTCATACCATGAACAACTGCACTCGCCTTTGGTCAAAACGGATATCCAAAAAGTATCGCTGGCTGTCCGTATTCGTGGTCTCGCTCTGTGTGCTGTTTTCCGCTCGCGCACAGGCAGAAAGCATCATCAGACAGCCAGGCAACCACCCCCTGTACGCAGCAGACCTGGAACCCCATCTGGCGCTTGGCCTGGATGACACCCCCTACTATGGCGGTGGCGGTTTCGGGCTGGGTGCGCGCGTGACCATTCCGTTTCTCAGGAATGGCCCGGTGTTGCACCATCAACAATGACATGGGAATCGGCTTTGGTCTGGATTGGCTCAGCAGAGGCAACAGTTGCTATAGCGGCTACTATTACGTGGGCGGGCCCTACGCCTACAACGACTGCTCGGCGTATGCAATCTACTTGCCCGTTGTGCTCCAGTGGAACTTTTATATCACTGACATCATCACGGTGTTCGGTGAACCCGGCTTTGCGATTCGCTATGCGCACGTGAGCGGAACCTACCTTGGCCCGGCAGGGGGTTGCCCCAACGGTGTGTATTGCGACTTCTCAACCTCATTTACCGATCCACTATTGGTCATCGCGGGTGGTGCCAAGTTCATGTTCGGCAGAACCGTTGGCCTCAATGTTCGACTTGGCTATCCTTACTTCTCGGTTGGTGCTTCAATTTTGCTCTAGTCCGCGATCAATTCGACTCAGTTTCGGCTCATCATCCGCTAAACACCCGATCAAGGTTGAGCCGTCGCGATGAAATTCATTTAGCGTAGGCAACTTGCTCCAATGCCGGTCAACAAGGACCCAGTAGTTAGTTCGAACCTGACGGGTCGAATCTTCGAGGACATGCGTCGTCAGATCCTGACGGGCGATTTTGCACCCGGCGAGCGTCTGCCCGGAGAGCGGGAGTTGGCACAGACGTACGACACCAATCGCAACACACTTCGGGAGGCGGTGAGGCGGCTCGAGCAACTGCGCTTAGTGACGGTGCGCCACGGTCAGGGTGTCACCGTGACGGATTTTCGGAGAACCGGGACTCTGGAACTGCTGGGTCCGTTCTTGGAAACCGCGCCGGATCTCGGCGAGGTCACGCATATTGTCGAAGATCTGCTGCCGGCGCGCCTAATCGTTCTGGAGTTCGCCACTCGCTTAGCCATTCGCCGCGCCACCGACACCGATTGTCAACGGTTGCAGGATATTACTGAACTGCTGATCGCCGCTTTTGACCGAGGTGATCGTGTGCTTATCGCACATGGTTTCCATCGGTGGATCGACGCATTGGTGGAAGCAAGCCATTCCTTGACCATTCGTTGGGTCGCCAACCCGTTTCTCGAGCTCTACCGGGACCTGATCGATCGATTTCCCACGTTGTGGTTGCTGGATCCGGGCTTTCCAGACCATCTGCGCCAACTGATGCAGGCGTTCCGAGATGCCGACGAAGAGCTAGCCATCGCGGCCACTCGTCGGTACTATGAGGGGGTTGACGGAGAGCTAATTCGGCTGCTCGACGCCCTGCTTTCGTTGAAAAGGCATGCGGCAGCCTCCAAAAAGGCAGCAGAGGCAGCCTCGATCGATTCGCCGAAAATCCAAACCCGTTGATTGAAAGTACTGAACATTTGCTCAACTGAGCAAAATATCCGTGAATTTTCGTTTCATACTCCATCAATGGATGCTAGCGGTGAGCAATTGACTCCGCCGACCTGATCACAATCGGCGGTATGCGCGAAGACCGCGGCCTATGCCGCTCGCGCTGGAAGCTACCCTCTATGAGTAAACGTGTAACGGCCGTACGTCGCAAATCATCGAACAAGTTGCCGAATCGTTCGGCGTCCGAAAAGCAAAAGGCCAAGCCACGCTTGTCCCAAAAGGCGACTGGGGTGAAGGGCGGAAAAATCGTCGAACCAAGAAAGGGGCGTCAACCTCCGCCAAGAAGGTCGTTCGCTCGAAGGCCACCACCGTCCGCAAGGCGCCTTCGCCCAAGAAGTCCGCGGGAGCTCGCGGCGGACAAACCGCCAAGCTAGCGAAGAAAGCTACGGGCAATCGACGACTCCGGAGCAAGGCGGCGGTCAAGCCCAAGCAGGTGGCGGCAGGCAAAAAGCCGCGGATCGCCAAACAGGCTCTGAGCAACACACTTCGAGAATCGAGCAGCGCTGCCAGCACCGGGCCGCTGACGCCTCGATCTGTTGCGCCGCCGGTCATACCCGAACCCGTCCATCCGCCAAAGGTTCAAGCCAAGACGCCCGGCAAAACAGTGGTGCGCGCGGCCTACGTGCCACCGGCTCAGCGGGTGTTGGATGCGCAGCAGTTGGCGCAATCTCGTTCCAGAAGAATGCAGCCGCCAAGAGATGATTCGACCATTCGCGTTGAGCCCGGTCCTGCCTCCGAAGGGAGCGCACGTACGGGAAATGGAGCGGTCAGCTCCGAGTCCAAAACCGGTGCCGGCTTCGTCAGACGTGGACGCTTGGGCCCTCGCGATCCCAACTCGGGTCCCGGCTCCGAGCCTCAGTCGAGTCCAACTGCGGCGACTGGATCGTTCGAAAAGGAGTGGAGACTCATCGTAGCAGCGGCGCGCCGTGCAACCGTCAAACTTGACCGCGACTTGGTGCAAGGCTGGCTGGAACCCTGGCTGTCAGGGAAGGACACTCTGGCGCTCATTCAATCGGCGACGAACAGCGGCGATGGGTACTTCATCGCCACCCAAGCGCTCGCGCGAAAGACGTTGCTGGTCCAACGCGCCGATAGCGAAGCGGCCGAGATCGCCGCTCATTGGACTCGCCTTGGGTTGAACGTCTACGCGCTGCTCGGGTCGGTCAACGAACGCAAGGCGATATTGAGTCGATTCAATACGGCTGGCAGCGGCACACTGGTCGTTCCGCTGTCAGCGTTCGATGACAATGCACTGGTTACTGAGCTTCAGCAGTGCAAGATTTAACGGGTTGGTGGCCGAAGAGGCTCAGCGAATGTCAGAGTTATCGTTTGACTTCGACGTCGCCTACGATCGATTACCGAACGTCATCACGCGGTTAGGGAGGCCACCAACACTTGCCGTGCTGCGCTCGGCCCCGCCCAGTGTTCGCACTGATCTGCCGCATCGCTTGGGGCTGCGCAGTCCGCAGCGAGTCGATCTGCAGCCGCTGCCCGAGACCATCGCGCTCGAGGTCCCCGTCGTGGACATCCCGCATCGGGGTGGAACGTTGCTTGAGCGCATTGGGCAGGCAACGCATCCAATCATGGTCCTGTGCTCCGCAACAGAAGAGGTTGACGAGATCCTCGAAGTACTTACGCGCGCTTCCGCTCCAGCTCGCGCGTCTTGGGCGCTGTCCGGGTTGGGTCGCGCACCCGTCACGCCGCCGGTTACGAGCGGCGCTCAATTCATCACTGTGGGCATCAGTGGCATGCCTTCCAGTCGCGACCCCTCGCCTCGCACGATTATCCACTACCATGCGCCCAGTTCGTTGGAGCAGTACTCACGCGACTTGGGTAGACTGGATACGTCGGCGGGCAATACGACGGCAATCGTGCTGGCTGCATTAGAAGACGAACCTCCTATGCGACAATGGTTGGATCGCCAGCGACCGCGGTCCGAAGATCTGATGCAGGTCGCGACCCTGTTGAACCAGCACGCAGGGCCTGGCAAGATGGCGCTTGTTGACACGCTTGCGGCCTCGGTCGGTGTCAATCGAGCACGCCTCGAATCTCTGCTGTCGTTGTTGGCAAGCGCTGGCTGGGTCGAGCACAAACTCGACTGGGTGCGAGTTCGGGATACCTGCACCGATCTGTTGGATCGTGCCCGCACTTTGGCAGCGCGCCTACGTTCGCTTCGCGAGCGTGACCATCAACGCATGCGTTCCGTTTCGGCTTACGTGATCGGACGCAATTGTCGCCACGAATCCATGAGGCGGCACTTCGGCACAGCCGCGCAACGGCCCTGCGGGCTCTGCGACAATTGCCGGACGAAAGCCGCACACACGGCCGCCAACGACACGCCGTCGCAGCCCGACGTCAGTGAACCGAGCACGACCACATGGGAACAACCAAGCTCGGGCACGTGAGTTGGCGGCACTAGTACGAATAAATCTCGATACCGATGCTCGGAATTGCGACCGGTCCAGACGACTGCTGAATGCACTTGGTGACACTGCAGTTGAGCGACGTAACTTCTTTGGACATGGTCGCGTTGAGCATCTCGGCCACAATGGCCCAATAGCTTCGCGTGCCGAAGCGCCAGCGCTTTTCGAGTCGAAGGTCAACTCGCACAAAAGGAGGCGCGCGAACTTTGCCATCGTAGATGTATATGTTGCTCCCGTCGCGCAGCTGCTGCTTGGCAGCCAGCCCCGAATAGGCCATGAGTCGTGCGCCGGCGCGCCAATTGCGGCCCATGTCATAGCCGAGCGCCCCTTGAAAAACGTGCGGGCGGTCGAACCCGGACAACGAAGAGTACCCGTCGATAACGCGCTCATTTCTGGACAGCGTGTAGGCGATGAACCCGCCCAAACGGTGCGTGAGCGGGCGATGCAGCTCAAACTCGAGGCCCTTGGCGGTTCCGTGGGTGCGAATGTTGAGAATCTCGTTGGGATCCAACATAGTCAGGTCGAACGTGCGGTATTCGCTGATGGGATCAACCAGATTGTCGTATTGAGCCTCAAAGGCCGTAACGACGCCGGTAAATTCATCGGCGATATCGAAGGCAAAACCGCTGCTGATCTGCAGGGAACGCTGCAGGCCGCCCGCCAGGCTGCCGACCTGAGCACCCGGAATTTGAGGCACGAATCCTGGGGGTTGATGGGACGTGCCGACCGTCTCGATAGCGCGAAAATGACGACTGCCAATCACGACGGCGCTGAAGCGCGCGTCGGTGGATGTGGCGGTGTCGGTGCCCGAGCGATACGCGTCGGCACGTACGCCCGGGACAAGATTCAAGAACGGCATCGGAGACCAAGTTGCTTCGAGATAACCGCCTGCCGTCATGTCACGGCGCGTCGGGAATAGCCCACGCAACACGTCGAACCCTGCGACGGTCGTCGGTACTTGCAGTTGATAGTCAGCGACCGACGTATTGTGTCCGACCTCCAGCTGTAATTCCGGGCACACTCGATATTCAAGAAATGATCGAGTGGTCAGTACCGGATTGTCAAGGAAGCCAGTCGACGTTGACGTTCGATCATAGCCAGCCGTTACGGCCAGACGCGCTCGAGTACGCGCCCCCACGTAGTCTTCGCGAAGGTCCACACGGTGGAATTGAAGTCCCCCACCGTACAGATTTCCGGATTCGCTCGGGGCAGTACTGCCCGGCGAGGTGTTGTTGGCCGAGTTTTGTTGGTTCAGCAGCGATGACGTGCCGTTGGCCTCGAATTTGTCGAAGGCTCCGAACGCGGTGATTGTCAGCCGATTTCTGCGATCCAAATCGTAGCTGACGCGAGTCTGATAATCCCAGTACTCAAGGGTAGCGCCGCTCAGAAGCGACGCGATGAGCGCCGTGTACGAGTAGCGACCGCCTACAAGAACGTGCAATCGCCCGTTATCGAATGGCTGCTCGACGAGCCCACCGACGTCGAACACGCGCAGGTTCCCCTCGCCGCCTGCTGACGATAGCGGTTCACGGGATTCGGCAGCAACGGTGGCCCCCGCGGACCCACCGTAACGCATAGGCGCTGCGCCCCGAAAGACGTCGACGTGGTCGATGAGGCCGGGATGAATGACGGACGGACCGATCAGCGCGTGATAGAGCAGCGGAATGCGAATGCCATCGACGTAGTAGCCGACGTCACCCGGCGGCGCGCCGCGAATGAAGAAGAACGGCACGCCCGTGTAAAGGGGTACAACCCCAGGATTGGTCTCGACGGCGCGCAGCGGATCGCCAAACGTACCGGGGATCTCTCTGGCTTCCACTCGCGTGATACGCGTGCTGACCTGCGTTGTCCGCGTGCCGGTGACTGTGACCTCCAACTCGGGCTGCGCCGGCTTTTTCGCAGCAGCGCGCGCGCCGGTCGCCTTGGGCTGTGGTTGCTCCAGGACGGGCTCTGGCTCTTCATGAATTGTCGGTTCGAACCGGACGAGGAAGCGGACCTTCGCAGAAACTGCAACGCCTTTTCGAAGAGCCGGCGTGAACGTGAAATGCATCGCGGCCGCTTCAGCCGCAGACCGAAACGGCTCGGGACCGCTATTCACCATGGCCGATGTCACTTGACCGCGCGCGTCTATGACCAATTCGAGTTCGACCTCTACCAATTCAGTGACGTCGACGGGCGGCACAATCTTTGTCTCGATCGCACGCGGCGGCACGACATCGCTCGGCGTTGAGTCGGAACCGTTGGCGGGGCTCGAGTTCTCGGGCTCAGCTGCCGTCGCGTGGGCCGAAAAAACCATGAATGCCGATGCGAATGGTGCCAACCAGTAAAGGCGCGCTTGGTTTGGCCTCGTCGTGCCAAGCTGAGACGTCGGTGACCTGTGTCCTAACAAACCTGACTTGAGGCAAGATAGCCAACCTGGGGCGTCGGAGACCTTCGCCTTGAGTGTGGGTAAGAAGAAGCGACTATTGCACACGGCAGCGGCCAGTCTAGTACGGACTGCACCCTGATGTGAAAGGAGGTATTTTTGGCTCAATCGCCGATGTCTACGGAAAATCCCAGCTCGGTCAATCGGGCGCCGAGTTCCGTGAGCCAGGACGCGCTGACAGGCCCAAGATTTGCCCCTTCTGGCAGCTGCGGCTTGCGGGCCAATGTGTACAGTTGGATGCTCGCAATCTTTGCACCTAGCGTGAGCGCCTTGCGGAGCGTCCCCACGAACCCATCGAGTTCGGAAGAACTTGGATCGTTGCCCGCCATCGTAAACCAACAACTTTGGATGCGAGTTCTGCAGATCGAAGATGTTTGGCACAGGCGAACCAGGTGATTGTCGAGCGACAGGGGCGTACCATTGGCGGTTGCCAAATCAGGATCGCTACCGCGATCGAGCTTGAACCAGACCTCGCCGTCGAGTGCGGCAAGCTTCTCTAGCCCCTCTTTGACCTGCGGTCGCTGAACCAATGATCCGTTCGTGATAAGAACCATGCCGGCACGGTCAACTAGGTCGTAGCGCGCCCGAACCTCGCCTACGTGCCGCACGACGGACGCAAAATCCGGGCAGCTCGTGGGCTCGCCGTTGCCAGACACGGCAAAGTCTTTCAGCGTTCTTGCTTCGGGCGGCGCGTGATCCACAAGGTAAGATCCGCTGCAGATGGCGGTCGTCAATTGGTCCAATTCGCGTTCGAAAAGTGGAAAATCAACCGGGGGGGACGCGCCGCGCGCAAGGTTTGGAACCTGGCAATAGATGCACCGCCAGTTGCAGGCGTTGTTCGGGCTCAGGTTGATACCAATCGACACGCCCCGGGCACGCCGCGATATCACCGGGTACACGTACCTCATCCCCGCAAAGTCCCGAGCGTGGTCGGCCACCGTCAAGACTCTGCGCGGATGCTTGAAGGACTCGTCAGGCAAATCACCCCCTACTGTAGCGTCACTAGCTTCACCGAAACCTCGACTTTGTGGTTCTCTCGTACCAGCGTCACTTTGATCGTCTCGCCGGGTTTGCGCACGTCCAATGCGTTATACAGATCGTCGTAGTTCTCAATCGCCTTGTCGTCGATGCCCACGATGACATCCCCGAGTTCGAGCCCGCTCATCGTACGGCTCAACCCCTTGATGCCTCCCTGGGCGGCGGGGCTGTCAGGACGAGCAGCGATGACGATGACGCCGCGCATGCCAAGCCGACGTTCGAGCCGTTGCGAGGGATCGATGTCGATGCCGATGCCAACCTGTTCGACGTGCCCCTGCTTGATCAGTTGCGGAACGACCCTGGCGATGGTGCTTGCCGGCACGGCAAAGCCAATTCCAGCCGATGCACCGCTCTTGGAGTAAATCATCGTATTCATGCCGATAAGGCGCCCCGTGCTGTCGAGCAGCGGCCCGCCCGAGTTGCCGGGATTAATGGCGGCGTCGGTCTGTATCATCTCGCGTATCTTGACGCCTCCTATTCCGTCAACTTGTCGCCCTAACGCGCTGATCACACCCGTCGTCAGGGTCTGGTCGAGACCGAACGGGTTGCCGATGGCAATCACCTTCTGACCCACTTCCAGGTCAACCCGCCCCTGATGCCGAGTGATAGCCGACAAGGCGCCGGCAGGCGCGTCGATCTTCAGCACGGCGATGTCCTTGCGGGGCTCGGTCCCGACAACCTGAGCCGGGAATGTTCGCTGATCGTGCAGCGTTACCGTCAGACTGCGCGCGTCGGCAACGACGTGAAAGTTCGTGACGATGTACCCCGCATCGTCCCAGACGAAATCCCGAGCCTGAGCCCGCGGCTTCTTCGTGCGCCGAGCCGCCGAAGTAATCGACGACCATCTGATGCTGCGTGACGAAGACACAGGACCGCGCAGCGCGCGCAAAAACGGCAATCGTGTTGCGTTCGTCTTCTGTCCGGGCCTCTGGCGACAGCGGTGCCAATGGCGCTAGGGTCGCCGCGCTCGCGGGTGCCGATGTCGTCGCTTGTGCGGGGCTGGGCACGCGGTCGCGACCACGACGATGCACGAGCGTCAACGTGACGACGGCGCCCAAACCCGCAGCGAATAGAAAAAAAAGAACTCGATGTCGAAGCGCCATGGCAAGCTCGTAGCTAGACTAGTTCCCAGCGAATAATTCGCAAGTCTCAGAAAGCCTTCGCAAACTGCGGCGCACAGGGTCGCGTTGGTCTTGGAATAGACTCGCAAATTGCCGCGCGCAGGGCCGGGTCCCTGCGCGCCAGCACGATGAAACAATCAGAGTAAGCTAATGAGGTCCGCACGCTCGGGCTGGCGAATGACGCAACGACCCTATAAAATATCACACGGCAAGGGCGAGCACTTCGGCTAACAATCCTGGTCGAGACGCATTGTTCGTAAGAGAAAACTGGTTATGGTTAGTGTTCGAAAAGGGGCTTTCATCCCATAACCCAGATCCTCATATTTTGGCAGGGCAAAAGAATTCTAGTGGCAACGTGACGCTATTTGCACCGATGCCATCAGCCTATTTGACGAATCCTCGGTCAACGCCATAAATTCGAAATTCGCCCAACTTGTGAGTCGAGCGCGACAACCCGACGAAAGCGTCGGGCCAAGCAAAGCTTGTATTATGAATGATCAGAACCAATGGTACGTTACGATTGAAGGCAACGCCGTCGGTCCAGTCTCGACGGATTTGGTGATTCGAGGCATCAAGCACAGGAGGATCGCCACGAATGCCTATGTCTGCGTGGTCGGGGCTAGTGAATGGCAATCTCTGACGGACGTGGCTGAGTTCTACCAGGCGCTCGCCGAGGGAGGGCAACTGGATGTGGCCGTGCCTCCCAATGGGCATCACTACGACTGGCACGGCTATTCGTCACCTGAAGCGGCCGCGCCAGATGCAGCGTCATCTGCGCTTGGCAACGCCGATGACGACTCGGAACTGGAAACGACGGCGGCCTATACGAGCCAGCGGCCCGAAGAGTTGGAGGCCGCTGCGCGCCAAGCCCTAGAACCGCGGGACGCAACGGATGCGGCAAGTGACACGCACGTTGACGAGCCGCGCAATGGCAAACACGCGGTAGCACTCCTCGAAGGACGTCCCAAGGTCCCGAGCATGGACTTGGACATCGACGTCACCGTCGATGACGTCCATGAGCCCGTCAACTGGAACCGCGGGTTCTCGGCTTATTTCCTGGTGGGTTCGGATGTTACACTGCCTGACGAGCACGCGTTGCTTCGCAGCCTATCCACCGAGCCGCAAGAGACATTCTTGCACGACGAAGCCATGTGGAACGTGGCGCTGTGTCTTGCCTTCGGAAGCGACACGGTCGCCGGCGCGGTCGCCAAGGTGTTTTTTGATGTCGTGACGGCACACGACCTTCACGATCGCATCGAGTGGATGAGCCGAACCCTATTGAGCCGCGGGTTTATGCCGTCAGGCATCCCACACGCCGCAGGCTACCGCGGACTGGCCCAGCTTCAGCGCGTGTGCCCGGAAGGCTTGCTGCCAAAGTTGGAAAGCGAGATGGCCTCGTAGGACACCACGGTCCTCGCGCGATAGCCAATTCTGAGCGGGTGCCTGTGCGCGCGTACGGACGCAAGACACGAGCAACCACCGCGTTAACGCCCCGCCGACGCCGGAAACACAAGCGCAAACGAGTGAGGCGACCATTGGTAGAGCTGCGTCTGTTTGTGTTCGTGGTTCTTCTTGAATGCGGCGTACCAGGGTTGCCGCTGCCAGACTTCCGTGTCTTTTACGAACTCGGGCACTATGAGGTCGAGCTCGACGTATTTACCTTGCGTTTCTTGTAAGAGCTTTGGGCCGTAGCTGTAGCCGCTATGGTCGGGTGTGGGCTCGGCGTCGTTGTGCAATGCGCCCCCGTAGGCGACAACCGTGGGACCTGCCGATTGACTGCCAATTCGATGCAGTTCCTCGACGATTCGCTCGCCCGAGCGTTGGCCAATGAGTTCCAGCATGCGCTCGATCGCGTCGGGACCTGCATCTAGAATCGCCTGGTACTCGTCGCAGGTGGGGACCAGCGCCGTTGGCGCAATACCCAGCCGTTTGGCAATGTGTCCCAAGGTTACGTACTCGTCTTGATTCGACTT
The DNA here is from genome assembly GCA_963811985.1 of uncultured delta proteobacterium. GTDB lineage: Bacteria > Myxococcota_A > Polyangia > Polyangiales > Polyangiaceae > FEN-1139. The sequence goes on along the minus strand of CAWEUH010000024.1, from coordinate 68,796 downwards.
CGACTGGTTCGAAGTGACGGGTTTCTGCGCCTTTTGAACCTCTTGGACGCGCCTGTCGCCGCAGTCGTTGCGGGGCAGCCAGATCTCCAGAACCATGGCTTTGGAGCGACCACAAAGGACGGGTAAGAGCAATTGCGCAAAGCGGCGCGTCGCGGAGTGAATAGCCTCGGAGCCCTTCAGGGCGTGGGACTCGCCGACGCCAAGCACACTTGGCTGCAACTCAAGCACGTGAGCGAACGCAGCGGCTTCGCTCGAGAAAGCCAGACAATGCAGATCACCACAGGGCGTCCCGGGTTCCTGCTGGTACGCGGTCTCGGGGCACTGCACGTTCGGGGTCGGTTGCGACACGGACGCGGTGGCGCTTGCGACAGCCGCTGCCGGCGCCTGCCCAGCGACACCGGCGTCAGCGCTGCCAGCGTCTTGTGCAATGACACTCGAAGGCGCGCTGACGGCACCCACCATGCTTGGATTGGACGCTGCTGACTTGGTGGGCGTGCAACCCATAGCAAGCCATGTCCCAGTGCCGACCAGGCATAATGGCAAAAGGCCGCTGAATCGTGACTGGTTCATGACGTACCGACCGAGATGCGTGGGGAATTATCGCCCATTTTCGCGCCGTTGGCACCAGATCGGGTCTTGCGCAGGATTTTGCGCCGCTTGGCTTGCGCGATGAGCCAAGTCGGTTAGACTTTCCGCAATGCTCAGGCATCCTAGCTATTTCGGCTACTTTTACTGGTGCGGGCCGGCAAGTTGGCCGCGCTCACTGGGCTAGGCTCGCGTTAGCGTAACCGAGCAGAAAAACCCCAGGTCGCGGTCAGCGACCGGGGGTTTCGCCGTTTAAGGACCTCGTCATGCATCAAACCAACAATCTTCACGTTGTCGATACCGTGCCGTTACTCGCCCCCGATACTCTCAAAGCAGAAATCGCCATCAATGAACCGGCGGCGCGGGTCGTTTTTGTAGCTCGCGAGCAGATTCGGGCAATTCTCCGAGGCCACGAAAAGAGGCTGTTGGCGATTGTCGGGCCTTGCTCGATTCACGATCCGGACGCCGCAAGAGAATACGCCCAGCGCCTTGCCGGCCTAGTCGATCGCTATCGCGACGCACTGCTGGTGGTCATGCGCGTCTATTTCGAAAAGCCGCGCACGAATGTCGGCTGGAAGGGCCTCATCAATGACCCTCACCTGAACGACAGCTACGATATTCCGACGGGGTTACGCGTGGCCCGGCGGTTGCTGCTGGACGTGACCAACATGGGCCTGCCCGCGGCAACAGAAATGCTGGACCCGATTGTGCCGCAATACATGGCCGATCTCGTCAGCTGGGCAGGCATTGGCGCGCGCACGACGGAAAGTCAAACGCATCGCGAGTTGGCTTCGGGCCTGAGCATGCCGGTCGGGTTCAAGAACGGCACGGATGGGGACCTCGAAGTCGCCATTAACGCCATGCTCTCCGCTGCGCACGCCCATCGTTTCCTTGGCGTCGATGGCTTTGGTCGCGTGTCCATCGTGCAAACCTCCGGCAATCCCGACGGGCACTTGGTGTTGCGCGGCGGGTCCGGCGGGCCCAACTACGATGCGCAGGCCGTTGAGCGAGCTGTTGCCAATCTGACCCGTGCGGGGGTTGCGCCGCACATGATCGTCGATTGCAGTCACGATAACAGCGGCAAGAACCATGAGCGTCAGCCGGACGTTCTGGATGCCGTGGCAAGTCAAGTGGCCAATGGCTCAAGACACATCATTGGAGTCATGATCGAAAGCAATCTCGTCGGCGGTCGCCAGTCATTGAACCCAGATCGGTCTAAGATGGTATACGGCCAAAGTATCACGGATGCGTGCGTCAACTTCGCGACGACGGAATCGATGCTCGATCACCTCGCAGAGGCAGCCAGGCAGGCCCGTTCGCGAGCGGCCTAGAGTCGCGAAGATTTCACGTCATTACGAGTATCCCCGTAGCGAGGCGCTCGAAAGCGTTCAGAAACGCAAGCTCGTTGTGGGTCTTCTGTATCCCCCCGAGCGCTCCGGTCCTAACTGCCAACGCCTCCAGCTCATGAGCTTCCATTCCTGAGACGAGAATTATCGCGATGTCATTGGTCTCTGGTGTCCGTCTCAAGAGCAAGGCCAATTCGGGTCCTGAGATGCCTGGCATCAGTACGTCGAGCAGCACCACGTCGGGTCGATAGATTCTGATCGTATTTGCAGCCTCGACACTGTCAGTACACAGAAAGGCGTGGTGCGCACGCGCTTGAAGCCATCTTACCATCACCCGGCCGATGACCAAATCGTCGTCCACTATTACGACCTTTAGCGCGTTCACCCGTGGCCCCCTTGCGCAGGCGCGCTCGGCGACTGAACACGTTCGGCTAGGGCCAAAGACTCACGCTCTAGGTTTGCGCGCACGCTGTGGAACTCTTGCTGCAGTTTCTCAAAGAGGCTCCATGCCTCGGGAGGGTTGGCTTCCAGTTGTCGGCAAAGTTCAGCCATCTGCAGGGCACCGACTGCCAGACAGGTACCTTTTAGTTTGTGTGCCGTTAGCTTGAGCTCTAGGCTTTGCTGTGACGATATTGCGTCAGACAAGCCAGCAATTTGCGTTGGAACGCTATCCACGAAGATTTGAGCAATGGAATCGGTCCATCCAGCTGTCACGGTCAGTGGGTTTTCGATCGATTTATGGCTTGCCGCGCGGCGTGGGGTTGCCTTCCCCCCCAGCCATTTCTCCAACGTTTGTGCCAACTGCTTGGAGCCGATCGGTTTGGTAAGATAATCGTTCATACCAGCCGCCAATGCCCTATCGCGTTCCGAGGCCAGAGCGTGAGCCGTGACGGCAATGATCGGAATCTGAGACCGATGATCGTTCAGTTTTCGAATTTCTGCGGCGGCGTGATAGCCATCCATTTCCGGCATCTGACAGTCCATCAGCACTGCCGCGTGGCTTCCCCGCTTGACCGCTCGCACCGCCTCGATGCCGTTATTCGCCAGTTCGACTCCGAATCCCAGTTCTTGCAGCATAGCAGTCACAACTTTTTGGTTCACGATGCAGTCCTCCGCCGCCAAAATTGTGAGCCCGCCTGGCTTAGAACTCTCGCGGACACCAGCTGGCTGGACTGATGGCAACGCCGGCCCAATTGCTTCCGGCTGCGGCTGCATAATTCGACGAATGCATCGGTCTAGGTCGAGCTCTTTGATCGGTTTTGTCACAATCCCATCGAACCAGTCCGAGTGGTCAGCGTGCAACGCAATCTCATCCTTCAGTGAGGCAAGCAGAATGATTTTAATGGAATCGAGGTTTGGATCGCTTCGAATACCAGTACAAAGTTCTCTTCCGCTCATCGAAGGCATCTGCATATCGATGAGCGCCAAATCGTAGGGTCTGTCCGATTGCGAGGCCTCTTTGAGTTGCCAAAGCGCTGCGCAGCCGTCGACGGCCTTGTGCGCTGAAAGGTCCCAACTTGCGAGCAACTCGTGGAGAATATCGCGAGTGGACTCATTGTCGTCCACGACGAGAACCTTGTGGGTGCCGAGGTCAGCTCGGATGCTTTCGCAGGCAGTGCCATTCGCCAGTCGTCGCAATGGCACAGTGAACGAAAACGTACTGCCGTGACCCACTTCGCTGTTCAGCCCCAGTTGCCCGCCCATCAATTCCACCAGCTTCTTGGAAATGCTCAATCCTAGGCCTGTCCCACCATATCTTCGTGTCAGCGACCCATCGAGCTGAGTAAAGGACTCGAACAGGTGGGCATGTTTATTGGGGTCAATGCCAATGCCCGTATCCCGAACTTCGAAGCGAATCACCACCCGGGAGTCGTCATCCTCCAACAACGACGCCCGCAACACGACCTCACCTCGCTCCGTAAATTTGACCGCATTGCCGACTAAATTGACCAATACCTGTCGCAGGCGCTTCGGATCCCCAAGTAGCATGCGTGGGATCCTTTGCTCGCTAATGCACGCTATCTCCAGTTTTTTGGCTTGAGCCTGGGTGGCCAAGAGTTCCGCCACTTCTTCAACCAGTCTCGGAACATTGCAGTCGTCCTCCAGTAACGTCAGCTTGTTTGCCTCGATCTTGGAAAAGTCGAGGATGTCATTAATGATGGCCATTAAGGCTGCGGCTGATTCGCGAATCGTGTCGGCAAACCTCTGCTGACGAGGCGTTAGCTCGGTTTTCAATAGCAGCTCGGTCATGCCGATGACTCCGTTCATCGGCGTTCGGATTTCATGGCTCACATTAGCCAAAAACTCGCTCTTCAGTCGTGTGGACTCAAGGGCTGCCTGAGTGGTCTTTTCCAACTGCACAAAGGCCTCGGCGGTTAGCTTCAGCAAAGGCCGAACATAATACCGCGCAAAAAGCAGACTGGCTAACAGAGCTACTGCGCAGGCAGCCACCGTGGTAAGCAACATTCTGCGCTCAAGTTGATTGCCCGCTTTCAGGCGAGCCGTGCCGACGACGACCGCCACTTTGCCCACCTGCTGTCCTTCGACTGAAGATTCAGCCCATGACACGAAGTATCGATCCATGCTGCGCAGCTCGCCCGGTCGTCCCTGAAACAGATCCTGCGCAGACTCAGGTAATGTTCCGTGCTTACCTACGACACGGCCGTGGCTGTCGACTGCCACTATTGCCAATATATCCGCATCGGACAGGTAGTCCGCGCAGGCACGCCGAATTTCATTGGGGTCGTCAACCAATATGCCCAATTGCGCGGAGTACGACAGCTCTGCGGCGCCGCGACGCGCCTTGTGCGCGAGGTCAGTTCGAATTGACGGCGTGATTGTTCCGAAGATCCCGGATACCAGGGCAAACATGAGCCCCGATAGCAGAAGGACAAGCGAAGTGACAAACACCGTCTGGGCAAAGATGACGCGAAATCCCGACAACAGACGCTGGCGTTCCTTTTTATCAAGGGGAGGTGCCAGTGAGGAATCGGTTCGATTGGAATTGCTCATTAATGACTCAGTCGGTCTAGTATTCGAGTGGATAGTCTCCGTCCTTGTAAGTCTTACCGTTAACGGACAATACCCGAACATCAGCGCGCACATCACTTGCGCGAACGTACCCGATGCCACCCTTAAGTTGGGACACAACACGCTGTATCATAATCGGTGAATCAATCGACCTTGGTGGGCCAGATTGACCCCTGATCTTGCGATCCACCCAGTATCGGCCCACCTGTTCGGGCGACATGTCGAGTACGACGCGGTCAAAACCTACCCGATCCTGGGCGCCCGGTGGATGGTTGAATGGGATCAACTTTTGCCCGTCTGGATCGCTCACGTGCTCGCCCAAGTACAGGCGCTTGAGATCGTGCATCGAAATATCCTTCAATTGGCTGCTATCCGCGACCACAACCACTAACCGCGACTTACCATCGGTAGCACCCACCAGCGACACGTGAAAACACAAAGCCCAGATTGCCGCTGCAACCAACCAAAACGTCGGGAAGTTTCGTCGCTTGGGCACCGTTAGAAGCTCCATGCGACTTGGGTTTCGACGAATTGGTAAGGGTATATCTTCGCAAACTCGCTGTGTATGACGGCGTACGAGTATTGCGCCTTGAGCACGACACGAGCGGTTGGACGAACATTGAGTCCCAGCCAAAACCCGGTGGGCGGCGTACTAAGCGGCAATATTGGCATGGCGTAATGCTCGACCGCAAAGTAAGGCATGATTTGGAAAAAGGGCGTGCGATAGCCTAAGAGTCCATAGGTCCCCCATTGCCGGTAATCGGCTTGCAGTGAATTGCCGAGGAAGCTCAGTGGGCGCGCGCCGTTGCGGTACGCGACTTCGTTCATGATAAGTTCCCCCTGTGCTAAAAGGCCTCCCCATTCCCATTTGACGTCGCCTGCTAAGCTAAATTCATCGTACTGGACCTTGAGCATCTCAAGGACCGTGCCATATCCGGATGCGTCCAGTCCATATTCGCTCGACGAGTCGGTGTATCTGCCCCGGTAGGTCAACGCTCCAAGCGTGACGGTACCGAGTAGTGAGTCGTTTCTTAAGTATATACGTCCGCCTACCGCCTTGTTGTTGTCCAAGTCCATGTACTGATCGACCGGACCTCGACCGTTCGACAACGTCAGGTGGTAGCCGATCTGAGTGGCTTTTGCATTGAAGGTTCCGTAGATTTCGATTCCTGTCTGACTCACTGGGAACAACCCCGCGGCAACGACATAAGGCATATGCGTGCCGATAAGGACGGGTGACCCGTGATCGACGTTCCAGATCCCGTAAGGAGTAAGGAATTGCCCCATCCGAATCGTGAGTAACTCGCTGCGGGTGTACTCGATCCAAGCGCGTTCAATCTCTATTCCGCCCCAGCGGACCGGGTTTTGAACGCCGAAGGGCTGCGTGTAGTCGGGCACGGTGGTGTTGGCCCGCCCCAAAGCAACATTGTACGATGCCGCGGCCAGTCGGGCCGAGGAGTAATCGGCGGGGCTACCCGCCTTAATCGCCCAGGCCGTGCCGCTGCCATTCGGCAAGTAGAGCAAACGGACCTCCATAAGAGAACGCCAACCCTCTCCGAGCTCGCTTGCCAAATACAAGTTTAGGTGCCCGACGGAAAAAGTTGGGTGAGTGTAGATCTCCTTGCTCTTGTCCAGTTCGAATGCGTAAGAGAAATCGGCGAAGCCGTACAGCGAAATGCGGGACTCTTCGGCGGTTGCATTCGACGCCGCTATTGTGTCGGCCGCCGCTTGAGCATACGCATCCGCTGTGGATGCTTCAGCGTTGGCAGTCGTCTCGCGTGCCCCCGGTTGCGACTGTGAGGGTGCACCCGGTCCAGGGCTCGCTGTTTGGGCAGTGGTGGCATCCGGTGCTGGAGCTGCTGACGGCGGTGTTTCGGAACCTGGGTTCGCGCTGGCAGCTCCGGCGCCAGCGTCGATCGATTCGGTTCTTGCCCCGGCATCTGCAATCGACGCATCGGGCACCTGGTTTTTAGCGCTTGCCGAAGGGGCTGAGATCTGTTGAGCGTTGGCGCGTTCCGCCGCCAATGCGCCACACAACGACAAGCCACACAGCAATTCAATCGCTAACCCGTGAAAACCGGCGGAGTTGCAACGGCGGTTCATGTGGGGCATTCCCCTGCCGGCACACAGACGGTGCTGACGCCAATGCCGTATGATGAAAGGTCACAGCAATCCCACCCCGGAAAACAGTTATTGGGACTCAACGTGCAACCCTGTACCTGACATTCATTGGAAAAGACCGTGTCGCACAAGGTTGCTTCGGTACCCGCGCAGTCGGCGGCCGACATGCAGGATATGCCCAGTCCAATCGGTGGACGCCGGCAATAACTGGGAGAAGCAGACACTTCGCAGGCATAGCCGCCGCTGCAGGCCGCACCCGCGTCACTCGCGCAGTCTGAAGTAGTGCAATACCCGCTGCTTCCCGAGGCGGCGTAGCAATAGTTATATATGGAGTCGCTGTTGCACGGCGTGGTCGCTGTATCGCAGGCGGCACCCTGATCCGCGGGCAGTGGCTCACAACCGGCATCCGGGCTTTGACGGGCTGTGCCTTGCGCACAGACACAACCATTGGTTCCCGCAACTTCGTTAGCATCGCACGCGACACATTGGCCCCCATCGACCAATATGGCATTGGCCGCACACAAGCAAGAGAACCCGTTGTATCGCTGGCCCGGATCGCAGCGACGATTGGGGTCGTAGACACAGCCGGCAATCGATGCCACTAACATCGAGCAGACAAATGCTCGAGCCAGCCGCAACGTCGTTGGATGCCGGTTAGCGGTGAGATACAATAGAGGCTTGGGTTGCATCGTGCGAGGTGCCTGTTCTCGATGAATTTCAGCGGGCATTGGGATGACTCCCTGTCCGACAAACGGACATTGGCGCTCATTAGTTAATGAACTCATACACCGGGCCACTGTGTAGCAGAGCTGACCTAAACCTCGGCCTGAGGCTGGCCCTGCGGCGATTCGATTGTGACTTGTGCAGCTCCACGGCAATTGGCGTGCACTGTGCGAAGGCCTTGCACCCAGGCAAGCGTATTACCGGAATCAGCTGGGCATGTACGTGCCGTATTATCTATCAAAAAAATCGGCGGCTTGAGCCAGCTGCCAATGGTGGCGCAACCAACGGAGGCTCGTCCAGTACTGCGGTTGCGACAACGTCAGGGGGATCGCCATCCGTGGGTGGAGGTTCGAGTGCCGCGGGCATCGGAACCGCTGGACTCGCGACATCACCAGGCGGTGGGACTTCAGCAGCAGGCGGATCGGCAACGGGTGGAGCAACGGCGGACGCAAGTGGTGGCGCATTGGGAACCGGCGGATCAAGTCCATCTGGTAGCGCATATCCAACCGGCGGTGCCGCTGCGACCGGCGGCGTGCGCCCAACAGGCGGCGCAAATCCAACCGGCGGTGCCGCCGCAACTGGCGGCGCTTTGGGAATCGGCGGCAGCAGCGCCTTGTCTGCCATTCAGCAGGCTTGCGCGACCGACTGCGGCATCATGACAGGGGCGGCCAACCTGGCTAGCTGCCAACTCACCAATTGCCCAACAGGTTGCGCCAGCGCGTATGCTAGCAGCGCGGTGGCTGGGATCAACGGGTGCCAAGCCGCGTTTCTGGCCGTCCTACAATGTGGAGCCGGTCTGACCGCGTCTCACTGGACCTGCTACGGAACCGTGCCTGCACCGTCGCTGACCAGCACCTGCTCTTCGAAGCTAATGGCGCTAAGTAATGTTCAAGGCTGCTTAGCCGCGCTACAGGCCGCTATGAATTGAGAGTGTGAGGCGTCGTGGCCACGTGCCATGACAACCCCAGCAAGGCCATAGTCCACGGCATCGGAGCTTAGTCGGCTTTTGGCCGCTGCCAATCTATGTTACGTTGCCCGAATGAGTCACGAAGATTTCACGTCGGCAGTCCAGCAGCACCTGACGGGCTACGACCGACACATCGGTCTTGAGATTACCGAGGCGACACCGGTGCGCGTTTGCGCCAAACTCAAGATAGCCGAGTGCCACACGCAGATTCACGGGGTCGTGCACGGAGGCGTCTACACGAGCATTGTAGAAACGTTGGGGTCCATCGGCGCGGCTTTGTCCGCGCGCGCCTTCGGGCGTACGATCGTTGGCCTTGACAATCACACCTCGTTTCTCAAGGCAATTCGCCAAGGCACGCTCTGCGCCGTATCCGAACCAATCACCGCGGGGCGACGCACTCAGATCTGGACCACCCAAATCTCCGACGGCAAGGGCAACCTGTTGGCTCTCGGTCAACTGAGGCTGCTTTGCATCGAGGCGGGCACTCTGCCACATGCCGCCGCCGATGACCCAACAAGCCCGTTTACGCTGGAGGGTAAGAATCGTTAGCCGAGAGGCGGCCTTCAAGAACGCCGCCGTCCACGGTCACCGCCATGACATTGCCGGTCTCGGCATGCAGACTCACGAACGGCGCCGTCCATTGGGGATTGTGCCAAATGCAACGCACACTGCCGTCGGGATCGCGAGCCCACAGCTGGCCTCGGCTTGCGCCCCAACAGCGCCCCGTCGCGTCCATTGTGATGCACGAGAGATCGGGATTGCCCGGCACGCGCTCACATTCGACTTGATCGAACCGCGCGTTCACCCAAGCGCCGTCGGTACCGACAGCGACTGCGCGCTTCTCGCCTTGTCGGCTCGCGCAAGCCAATAGCGCGCGAACGCCCGGCAGTTCCATGGGGCGCAGTTCGAGCTGCAAGGGCTCATAGATGGCAACCCAGGCTTCGCCCGAAAGCTTTCGCCCTGCGAGCAGCCAGATTTCTTCGTCGATGCGTGCTAGCGAGGAGATATGCGCGACCCCCTCAATGGCGAACGGCTTGAGCCACCGACGACCGACGAGCGGGCACAAAAGCGGCACCTTCTTGTCGGTCTGCGCCAAAATGACGCAAAGGTCGTCAAGGGGCCCGTCCAGCGCCATAAAGTCCAAGCTTCGATCCGGACCCTGTAGGACGACGGACACGCCTTGGCGATCAATTTCCACCAGTCGCGCGCCGCTGGTTCCAACGAGCCAGCTCGAGGGCTTGTGCCGTTTGACGAAGTGCATGCGCTCTGCAGCCAGCTGCGACTCGTCGGACACGTGAGACCACATCGTGCCGTCGAAGTAGTCCAGGCCCGCAGGGGTTGTCGCCAGACAGTGACCGGCGGCATTCCAGGCGGCACTCAAGACGATGCGCTGCTCGCCTGGCGTGTGCCGTATCAACCAAGAGCGGCGCGTCGCGACCGAGGCGCCCCTCACCGCGTGTATCGAATCGATCCAGCGACTGCTCAGTCTACCGCTGTGCAAGTCTCGCGTGAGCCATGGCACCACACTGTCGGCGAACAGGCTCGCCGACAGCGGGCGCTGCTCAATGTCGGCACTGGTTGCGCGAGCCAAGGCCGCGTCAATTGCTTGTACGGCTTGGGGTTGTTCTCGTAGCTCGTCGCAAAGCCCGCGAGTCGTCAGCAGGCTGCGGCGCTCTTTGCTCCTTGCTTGCTGATAAGCGTCAATTACGTTGCGAGCGGTAAAGTAGTGTTCCCCCGAGAGGATGAAGAAGAGCGCCGAAGCGAATGCGAAGATATCCGTGTGAGGACCGATGGCATCTTTGGTCAGCAGCGATTGCTCGGGCGCCAGGAAGCCGGGCGTGCCGATGGCCAACTCACCGAACGTGGCTTTTAGCCCAAGCGGTCGAGCAATTCCGAAATCGGCAATCTTGAAGATCTCAGTCTCGCCACTGCCGCAACAAAGGATGTTCGCCGGTGTGATGTCGCGGTGCACGACGCCTACGGCGTGAATCTCGTCCAGCCCTTGTGCGATTGCGTACGTGGCGCGCGCCGCCCGTTCCGGATCGAACCCATAGCCGGACAGCCGCATTGAATAGGCAACGCGTTCGTCCAGTGCCGTACCTTCGGTACCGCCGTCAACGAATTCGACGGCAAGCCACGGAAGGCTCAATGGCACTTCCTCCATTTTCCATTCCAAGACGCCCGTATCGACAAGTCGAACGACATAGGGGCTTGGGGGGATTCGTTCATTGAGCCGGCCGAGAGCGACAGCTTCCTTACGAATGACGAGCAGCGCCGTATCGCCGCCGTCTCGCACGACGTTCGGCAATATGACTTTGACAACTACTGGCGCTTCGCCCTCAGGTCCTTGTCTCAATGCATAGTAGGCGCGAGCCGTTCCTCCAACAGCGAGCAACCGCTTCAGACGATAGACCACTTGCGGTTGGAGCTGAGATTGGATCGGCGTTGCAATGAGAGGGTCTCCAACGGCCGCGGTCGGGGGCGAGAAGGCCATAATGATGTCCACTTAGAATACACGATTAGCGCCCGCGATAAATCAATCATTTTGCACAAAAACACTTACCTGAGTCCTCCCAGCCGGTGCAGCTGCACTTGCCATGCCCATGCGCATGCCCGAATCGAGTTCCAACGTGCCGGGTAACACGCCGTCCACCTACGCCGAGCTGCTTGTGCTAACGCAAAGGCCGTATGCGCTCGGTCATCCAACGCGTCAGGTACGCGAAAGTTTCCGTCAATGGCGAACTAGTTGCCAGTATTGCACAAGGGCTTTGCGCGCTAGTCGGCGTCGGAATCGACGATTCCTCGGCAGACGCCGGCTACGTGGCGGCAAAATTGGCCGGCCTAAGAGTATTTGAGGATTCCGGCGGCAAGATGAATCGGAGTGTGAGGGACATTGGAGGAGAATTTCTGCTGGTTTCGCAGTTCACGCTGTTCGGTGACGTCCGGCATGGCAATCGCCCGAGCTTTACGCAAGCCTCGGCCCCGGAAGTGGCCAAGCGCCTTTTCGATGAACTGGCTGAGCTGCTTCTTGCAAAGGGGGAGTGTCCGGTAAAAACTGGGAAATTCCGCAGCCACATGGACTTGGAAATTGCCAATGACGGTCCGGTCACTGTGCTTATCGACTCCAAGAAGATCTTCTGAGCGAATTGGCGCAGGCGTTTGAACCCCTGGTTTTTGCCAATTGCTTTTTGGTCTAATTCCCACTGAATAGGTTGATATACTCGAGCCATTCGGGGCCACTGATCATACTAGGCCGGCTGGTCCACCATGGTCGTACTGTGCGGGCCAAACGCTCGCCTCCCCCCAGCCATGACACATTGTCGTCTCACAATCCTTCGCCTGGTGACCGCCGTTGCACAGCCGCTGGGGCTCGATACGCGATCGTTCTGCGCGACTCACTCGCTGCAACTTGACGGATCAGCAGCCGCAGACCAAAGGGTGCCGTGGCAGACGTTCGCCGATTTGCTTCGCGTCACGCAGGATTCGGTGGGCGGCAGTGTGGGGCTCGAAGCAGTGGGGGTCAACACCTGCCTCGGTTTTCGACCCTATCGCCAGCTAGCGGAACTCTACTTCGGGTTGGAGGACTTGTACCAAATCACTGCGTCCCGCGTCCTACCGGAGATGTACGGCTCGATATTGCGGTCTACGTTTCGACGGCAGACTGACAATTCCTTCAGAATCACGCTGTCCATCGATCGGGAATTGCCGTCGTGCTTTCCATTTTGGACATTCATGCTGGGCCAGTTTCGGGCTTTGCCCAGACATCTCGGATTGCCTGATGCCGCCGTCGATGTCGAATTCGGGGATCATTTCGGCGAATACATCATCGTGCCTCCCGTCTTGAACGAGGAAGAACACGGCGCCGCCAGCCGTGTCCGCCGGGGTGTTCGCGACCACCTGCTCGACGACTTGCTTCAAAATGACATCGCTGACAAGGGCGACAAGCTCAAGACGCTGAGCGTCGAATTGGCGGGTCGCACGTTCATGCGTCGCAGTATCAGCTGTGACCCGGCAGCGCTGCAGCAACTGTTGAACCAAATCAAAGCCGACCTCAAAGTGCCTTTCGCTCGTCTTTGGGCCTACTCGTCCGACGGCCTCTTGCCGATTGGCAACCACCACGATTCGACGAATCGGGCGCGCTTGAGAAGAACCCTCTGGATGGACGCGCGCCCGATTGGCTGCATTGACGTCGAGCGCGAGAGTTCCGGCGATCCGTCGGCCATCAACGCAGAACTCGACGAACACGCCGGCGTGTATCTCGAGCGCATAGCCAATCTGGTGGGTTCAGTGCCGAAGATTGCCGACGCCAAGTTCTCGTCCGGGACCGCCGCCATAGTCAACGAACCGCCCATCGCAGAACCGCCGCCAAGCAGCCGTGGACGGATGCGCGCCGCGCGAAATAGTAAGGTGGGTGAGATTGCCAGCCTTTGGCGACTGACCCCGCGTCAGGCTTCGGTCATGGCCTTGTTGGTCGAAGGCCTTGCAAACAAAGAAATTGCTCTGCGTCTGAACTGCAGCGTCGGCACCATAGAGAATCACGTCACGTGCATCCTGCGTCGCGCCAAGGTGGGCAGTCGTGCAGCCCTAACCGCCGCATTTTGGGGTAGAGGGGCCTAGGGTCTCTCCTGTGCAATCATCCGAATCCCTCCGACAAGCTCGCATCAACTACTAGGGCACCGATCGACTAACCGATCGAGTGTCCCCTGCTGCTAGAAACAAAGTGATTTCGATCGGTTGCGCAAGGGGGGCTCCAACAGGATCGACAACAGGACTTCGATGTGATCTTTGATAGGCATGTCGAAGTCCAGTGAAGGTATACGTTGGGAGTTTCCAAGGGAGCTGACTCGAGTCGAAGGGCTGGTCATGAAACGCCTGACTCGTACGGGGCGCTTATTTGCCTTTTTGCGCAGGCATCGCCACGAGTTGTTCGATGACGCGTTTCAGGATGAGCTCGCTGCGATGTATTCGGACATGCCGCGCGGAACGCCACCGAAACCGCCTGCATTGCTCGCGATGGTCACCTTGCTGCAGGCATATGAGCGAAAGTCTGATGCCGCAGCCGTCGAGGAAGCCGTATTTGACCGCCGCTGGCAGATGGTTCTCGACTGCATGGGAATGGACGACCCTGCATTTTCGCAGGGGGCATTGGTTGATTTCCGACGCAGGTTGATCGAGCACGACATGGATAGGCGTTTGGTGGAACGGACCGTGGAGCTGGCTCGTGTAACCAACGAGTTCGGTCACCAGGCACTACGCGTTGCACTCGATTCAGCGCCCCTTTGGGGTGCTGGACGAGTTGAAGATACCTTCAATCTGTTGGGACACGCACTCGAAACAGTTGTCCAATGCACGGCTCAGGTTCTCGGATGTAGTACCGCTCAGGTGCTTGCCGAGGCCCAGATGAAACTGCTTGGACAGTCCAGCCTGAAAGCAGCTCTCGATATCGATTGGGACGATGAAAGGCAACAACGCGATGCGCTTGGGCGCCTGCTGGACGAAGTAAAGCGACTCCGATTGTGGCTCGTGGCCAAGCTGCCCGACCAGATCAATCAGCCGCCACTCAAGGAGGCACTTGCATTGGTCGAACGCATTATCGAGCAGGATTTCAGAGCCTGACCCTGATGGTACAGGGTCGCGCATCAAACGTGGAGTTGCCAAGGACCGACTCATCTCCGTTGTCGATCCCGATATGCGCCACGGTCGAAAGGCAAAAAGCAAGCTGTTCAATGGCTACAAGCGTCACATCGCCCGCGAGCTTGACTCAGGCCTGATTCTCGCAGCCACGGTTCGACCTGCCAACGAGCCAGAACACTACGCCGCCGACATCCTTCGTCCCGAGATAGAAGCGCACGGTGAGATTGCTGAGCTACACATCGACCGCGGCTATCTCGCCAGTCATTGGACCCACGACAGATTCGAGACGGGGCAGCGGATTCTAGCAAAGCCTTGGACGCCAAGAAACGGCGACCGATTTCCTAAGACGGCATTCATCATTGACCTCGACCACGCAGTGGTGCGATGTCCCGAGGACCGCACCGCGGACATTCGCCTCAATGTGGCAAGATTTGAAGCAAGCGATTGTGATAGCTGTCCCTCACGCGAGCGTTGCACTCGTGCCCAGCGCGGGCACGGACGTTCCATCACAATCCACCCCGACGAGCGTTTGCTAATTCAACTGAGAAGTCTGAAATCTACCCCTGAAGGGCGGCGGAACCTGCGAGAAAGGGTCGCTATCGAGCACTCCCTCGCACATGTTACCCGGCGTCAGGGTCCACGAGCCCGATACGTCGGCGTCCGCAAGAATGTGTTCGACCTTAGGCGCACCTGTGCGATCGAGAATCTCCACGCACTCGACAGACAGGAAAAAGCCGCCTGAATTTACCTGTTCGGTGTTCTAGGAACAGCACCTGGTTTAGCCCGGCCGATAACTTCGCCACACCGCTGGTCGCGCATAGGGCCCGTTTCTCTCATTTTTCGCCAGCGGCCCTCAATGCTTCGAAGAACCGACTCAGGCGCTCCGCGCAAGCTTGCGCCAGCACGCCAGGCACGACTTTGAATTGATGATTGAGCGCTGCCCCATTGCCAATATGAAATGCGCTGTCAATCGCGCCCGCTTTGGCGTCCAGAGTGCCGTACACCAAGCACCCGATACGCGCGTTGACGAGCGCACCGGCGCACATCGGGCACGGCTCAAGCGTCACGTACACGGTTGCGCCGTCCAAGCGCCAACTGTGTACCCGTTGAGAAGCGACGCGCAGAGCCACAATTTCCGCATGGGACGTGGGATCTTGGTCTAGTTCGCGTCGATTGCGGCCGCGCGCGAGTTCCCGACCGTTTGCATCGACAATCACGCAACCTACGGGAACATCCTGCGCATCACCGGCTGCATCGGCCTCGCGCAGGGCCTCGCGCATCCACACTTCGTGAGCTGGCAGAATCTCCAACGGATCAGGAGCGTCAGGGTGAAGGTTCATGGTCACTCCCCTCATATGAGTCACCCGAACCGATGCCTTCGGCATCCGGCGCGTCCGGCGCGGGTGGCGGCGGGCGGTCGGGAGAACTTCCAAAATGCAAGTCTTCCTCGAGTGCCTGATGCAGTTCCTCGTCCGTGAGGTAGTGCCGCCCGTGCGCGATGGTCATCAGACGGCGCACTTGACTCAACCAGCCGGGCGTCACGTTGCCGTCCGGCGCAAAATGAAGCGCCTTGGGTTTGGGCAAAATGCTCGCTATGTAGAAGGCTTGGGCTGGAGTCAAAGCGTCAGGCGTCGTTGCAAAGTAGAACTTGGACGCCTCTCCGATCCCGTAGATGCCGGGGCCGAGCTCGGCCACGTTCCAGTATAGTTCCATGATCTCGTTTTTCGAAAAGGACTGTTCCAACAATAAGGTCAGCGCCGCTTCCTGCAGTTTCCTCGACACGGTTTTCTCTCGCCTAAGATACAGGTTCTTTGTCAACTGCATCGATATCGTGCTGCCGCCACGCATGAACCGCCCGTGTAACAGGTTATCGCGAATTGAATTCTGGATCGCCTGGGAGTCAAACCCGTTGTGGTGGAAGAACCTGCCATCCTCGCAAACAAGAACGGCACTTGACAGAAGCCTCGTCATCTCCGCATAGGGCACCCAATTGGGCGTGCCCGGGCCGAACGCGCGCTCTACCATGACGCCGCTCGCGTCAGGCACCTCGAGAATGAACGGCTCGCGGAACCGCTGAGGCGAAACGAGTGCGCTCGCTGTGCGCACGCGGCAGCCGTTTGACAACTCCCACTTGGCGTCCGTTCGCTCTGGGTGTTCCGTATCGAAATTGACACCCGCGTGTAGCGCGAGCGTGCCGTCAAGCGTGACCTGTGAGGCGAGCGGCGCTAGCCCGTCGGGCAACGACTCTACAAGATCTCCGCAAGCCGCCAACGGAACGCTTAGGTCAATTCTGGCGCTCGTCTCGCGTCCTGAACGTCGAATATCGGCGCTGACTTCGACGCGCGCTCGACCCATCTGGAGCGACCAATCGTCGATTCGTAGGCTAATGCCAGGGTTCCACGTGACGCTTGCATTGCCTGCGAACTCGGCACGAATACCGGAAACGGTCCGCGACGCGAGCCAAGGCTGTCGAATGCTTAGGTCCGTTAGCTCCCCTGTGGCGGTCATGGTGGCCGAGGCGGCGAGTTCATCAATTGAAGAACTCACCTTGAGTCTGAGTTTGGCGGCGTCCACGTGCGCCAAACCGAAGTCAGCTTCCTGTACACCGAGGGCTCTAAGCGAGACAAAGCCGATATCGCTCTTGAATTCGATTCTCGATGGCGTTGGCGGCAGCCTAAATTCAATTGAACGACGCTCGTCTGTGGCGGCGGCTGCTTGCTCCAGGGTAACCGTCAACCCGCCAGATGAGTTGCCCGATTTCAACTGAAAGGGTCCGACGTTGAGCGACTGCGCCGCGTGCGACCATCTGAGGCTCACACTTGAAGCCTCGATGCCCGCTTGAGCAGCAATCCGATTGGCCACGAATCGCCGGAGGCGACCGACCCGTGCCTCTAGTCCGTGCACTAGCGCAACGAAGCGTTCGATTGCATCCGGTGGTGGCACCGCGGTCGCTTTCGCGTGGTTGACGGCTGAAGTCGTGTTCGCCAGACTCGATCGGGCGCCTGAGTCGCCACCCGTGCTCACGTCAATTTTCGCCTGATCAACCCTGAAGTTCTCCATTTTCCAGCCCGCCAGCTCACGACGCATGGCAACGTTGGCGCCAACCAGTAGGCACGCGACGTCCTTGCGAAAGGCCTCCACCCGATCGACGGACAACTTTGCCGATTCCCCCTTCAGATCTCCGGCAACACCCCAAGCTGTAGCCCGAGTCTGATGATGGCCTGCGCCAGCCCACGTCACCGTGATTCCCGACACGTGCACCTGTGGTTGCCGCGCCCGGCTTCGAGTGGCGTCGGGCTTGGGCGAAAGCTCGCTGCTGAGTGCCTCGAGCCGTTCGGGCAAAGTGACAGTACCGCCCACAACAGCGAGCCCATCGCGCGAGGCCAATCGCGACCAAGGCACTAGCACAGCCCTAAGTTCGACGCGTAGATCGCTGATGGCGGGCCGCGACGCGCTAAGGTTCTTGAACCAGATGCCCTGTGTCCCCGGGCGCACGCGACGGATCGCAAGGGCCCACCCGCGCTCTTTGGCGCTCGCTTGAGCCAAGTGAATAGCTAGTGGTTGAAAGCCAAAAGCAATCGTCAGCAACGAAACGGCTGCCACGATGGCTACATTGCGCATTCGACGTTTGGTACGAGGGGCGACCATGCTTGCTTACAACTCTTTCGCGAATCGTCGCGCGGGAACACCTTGGAACGGTACCTTGACCGAGAACAACGAACCCGAATGTGGGTACGTTCGGCGAGCCTCGTCGCTCAACCCCACGCGGGCCGTTGTGATGAAGAGTTCGTCCAAGTCAGCACCGCCCAAGGCGCATGATGTGACGTTAGGAGCTGCCACGGTCACTTCATAGTCGATAGCACCCGACGTTGAATTCAAGCGGACGACTTTTGCTCCGCCGAAAAGGGCGACCCAAAGCCCGTCTTGTGCGTCGATCGTCACGCCGTCGGGCGCACCCATTTCACGCGGCAATGCCGCAACGATGCGACACGCCCCGAGCGCTGCGGTCCCAGCGTCGTAGTCGTAGCATTGAACTTGGCGCGTCGGGGTGTCGATATAGTAAAAGTGCCGGCTGTCGCGAGACCAGACTAAACCATTCGAACAAGTGACACCCGCGAGTTTCTGCGTCACCGTCATGTCGGTGTCGAGACAGTAGAGCGCCGCGTCGCCGGTCTGCGAGTTCTCGACCATCGTCCCGGCCCAGAAGCGCCCACGCGGGTCGCATTTGCCGTCGTTGAACCGCGTATGCGGCTTGTCAGACTCGGGGTCCGTCAAGTGAGTAACTCGACCGGTAGTGGGGTCAAGCCAGGCGAAACCGCTACGCAGCGCAAGAAGCAGTTTGTCGTTGGCCGTCACAACCACGGTGCCGATATTCTCGCCAACGTTATAAGCCAAGTTGGAATTATTGCGCGGGTCGAACCGGTAGACTTTGTTCTGCGTGATGTCGATCCAGTAAAGCGCCTGCCCTTGCTCGTCCCACAGGCTGCCTTCGCCAAGATCGCTCGCAATCGGAAATCTTAGCTGGGCCTCAGTCACCATTGCCCCACATTTTTCATGGACAGCCATGGCTCCTTGGGGGGCAGCGCTTCGCCAGCCTGCAGCAGCTCGATGGAGACATTGTCCGGCGATCGAACAAACGCCATATGCCCGTCGCGCGGCGGTCGATTGATAACGACGCCATGATCCATGAGCCGTTGACAAGTCGCATAGATATCATCGACCTGGTAGGCAATGTGACCAAAGGCGCGGCCGATCGTGTACGTTTCGGGATCCCAATTGTAGGTAAGTTCGATTTGCGCGGCCTCATCGCCCGGAGCGGCCAAGAAGACCAACGTGAAACGGCCTTGTTCGGACGAATGTCGGCGCAGTTCGCGAAGCCCGAGCTTCGTGCAATAGAACTCCAATGACTCATTTAGGTCGCGGACGCGCACCATCGTGTGCAGATATTTCATGGTTTGCTCGGCTCCATTGGCGGCATGAGCCTACCAGAGCCCAGTGCCGCTGCCATTTTGAATCCTCCTAGACGGTGAGGCTGGGTAAACCCCCCAACCCCGCATCCATAACTTCTGCTCGAGGGTTCCGGGGCCATCGAGGGCCGGCTTGCATCGCGTCAGCTGTTTTGAGGCTGTTTGCGTGACCCCATCTTGGCGAGCACTGGTTGCGGTGAATCCATTCTTGAATCAACGCTCGACGAAATCTGGAGGCGCCATTCCGAAAACCGAACAGCGTTCGCACGCAAGCGCGCCTCCACCGTGGTGCATCCAGTGGGGCAACACCCATCACCGGAAGCGCATGCGGTAATGCCAGTGGTGCTGCTGCCCGTTATCTGATCGATGGTGCAGGATGCCGATATGGCTAAAAGCCATGTTGCAGTTAGCGCTGCGAAGGCGGATGGGATTGGGTGCGATTCCCGTCGTCGGTAATCTTTGCGCCTGTGCGATCTAGCCACATTCGAACTTGGTACTCCGAGCACTGTTTGCCACTTGAATTCGCGATTGAGAGCCTGCCGGCAATTCAACGCCAGGAGCGCACGCCCGGGGATTGCCGCTGAGTATCGCGCAGGTCGCTCAATGATTACCGGAGAGGCTCCTCCGAAAAGCGTATGACGCTCGTGTGAAACCTTAATTCGAGCGCCTGCATCGTCCAGCAGCCAGCCATATTCCGGCGCGTTTCGAAGTCGAGTGAAGCGAGCAACAGATGGCCCAGCGCGTGCATGCGATTCGAGTCTAGGTGTAGCGTCCCGTGGACGGCCTAGCGCGGCAATCGCGCAGAATTTTCCGGCAGCCCTTGTTGAGGGAAAGGCAGCCTCAGGTGTACAAGCCGAGGTGCGTGCGAATGGAAGATGCTGGGGCAAATTCGATTAACGACGCGACAAATCCGGCGGCGACCATCAATAGATCATGGAACAGGCTCAACGGCACTTCGTTGTTAGCGAGATCGGCGCCCCGGTAGAGGGCTGTGCTACATCCGCACGGCCGAAGACGCTGGGATCGACGGATCCGGCTTCTGCCGCCGTTGCGCCGCGACCCGTCAGCCGCGAGCGCCTGATCAACAAGCTCAACTACCTCAACTTCCAGAACAGGACCGTCCTGCTCGCCTTCGAGCATGTGAGGTACGGACACACGCTGCGCGTGGAAGCTAGGCCGCAACCGTGCCGGGACAACCGCCTGCAATGCACCTGGGTCGACCCACTCGCTGTCCGTGCCATCTCCAGCAACTACGTCTTCTCCGCCCTTCTCGTCCCGGACGAAGAGAGGCTGCTCCAGGGTAATTGTCAGGTGGCATCCATCGACGAGGACGGGATTGTCATCGATCTTCCCGAGGTATGCACTGAGGTCCACTCCCGCAGGGTCGTGCGGTACCCCTGCAGAGGCATTCAGGTTCAGCTGCTGCGAAGCGGCTCGCGTTTCGAGGGCACTCTCATCGATTTCAGCCCGATCTCGTTCCGCGTGCGCGTTCGCGCCTCGCCGCCACAAACCTTCGGTTGGCTGATCGCCGATGCTCCGGTGATGGTCATTCTCTCGAACGACCGGGAGATGCTCTTTTCAGGCGACTGCAGGATTGTCAGCCATACCGGCGGACCAGAATTCCGGGAGTACGTGCTCGAGCCGACGGAGGACAGCATCCAGCGGTTCGAACGCAAGCAGTACCGGAGCTTGCGTCACGAATTCATTCCCCAGCCGACCATCGTGTTCGAGCACCCGCTCACCGGCAGACTGGTATCACTCAAGGTGCTAAACCTTTCCGGCTCCGGTCTTGCGGTGGAGGAGAACGCGCGCAACGCCGTCGTCATGCCGGGCCTGATGATCCCCCAGCTCGATCTCTGCCTTGCCCGCAACTTGAGGTTGCCCTGTCGAGCCCAGGTGATCTACCGCCAGGTTCTGGATCCGGAGTCTGAAGACCCTCGCATCAAGTGCGGGCTGGCCTTGCTGGACATGGATGTCGCGAACCATGTTCAGCTGGTGGGGCTTCTGCACCAGGTCGATGACCGTCGATCCTATGTCTGCAACCAGGTTGACATGGACGAGACGGGTTTCATCTATCCCCGGAAGTACGGTTTCATCCAGAAGAACCGGGAACAGATCAAGGAAACCTACGAGAAGCTCTACACTCGCAGCCCCAGCATTGCCCGTCACTTTATTTATCAGGACCGGGGCAAGATCCTCGGCCACGTGGCCATGGTGCGCTTCTACGAACGCACTTGGCTGATTCACCACCATGCAGGGCGCAGCAACTACACCCATAAAGCCGGTCTGAACGTACTTGATCAAATCGGCCGTTTCTGCACCGACGCCTGTCGTTTCCCGTACGGGCAAATGGAGTACCTGATCTGCTTCTACCGCCCAGAGAACCGTTTTCCCAAGAGCATCTTTGGTGGCATATGCCGCAGCATCGGCGATCCCCGGAAATGCTCCGAGACGGTCTTCGCCTATCTCCACGTGCCGTGCGACCGAAGCGATGTCCAAGGCGAACCCAGCGAAGTTTGCTTGAGTCCGGCCGACGACGACGATCTGCGCGAGCTGTCCAGCTTCTACCAGCACGAATCGCGCGGGTTGATGTTAGGCGCGCTCGACCTCGAACCGGGCGCTATCGATCTTGGAGATCTGAGCGAAGATTATGGCCAGTTGGGATTGAAGCGAGAACGCCAGCTTCACGCACTAAAGCGGAACGACCGCCTCTACGCCGTCGCCATGGTCAATCTCGCCGATATCGGGCTCAACCTTTCCGATCTAACCAACTGCATTACGCTGTTCATGCTGGAGCCAGAAGGCCTGACAGATGAGATAATCTACAATGCACTTTCCATTCTGATGAAGCGCTTACGTCAGGAGCAGATGCCTGTCCTAGTCTATCCCGAAGCCGCTGCCGAAAACCTGAACATGCCGGTCGAGAAACGCTACGTGATGTGGTCTCTGATCCCTGATTTTTCGGACGGCTTTCACCGCTACACGAACGCGATTCTCCGAGCGGGTAGAAGGAACGAAGGTATCCGCGAAAAGCGACGGTTACCGCCTGCAAGAGCCGAATTGTTGACAACCACCTACGATTGACCGCCGAGAGGTATCTCATCTCTCAGCGGTGGTTTTCTTTCCCTTGCACATGATGAGGGGCGTGTAGATGAACCGCCTGGGGTGCTCGAGGTAGGCTGCCAGCTCGCGGTGGAACTCCTCATATCCACCTGGGTAGTCGTGTGCGAAGAGTTGCGGAGCGTTTCTCGCCGCCTCGGCCTTGGACAGCCAGTTGAAACGGTCGGTCTCGGACAGCTCTCCGTAAATCAGGTGATGGGCCGACATCCGCACCTCGATGTTGACGCATCCCAGGTCGTAGAGGTAGGCGTAGAGCTTTCTGCCAACAAAGGGATCGAAATCATATTGCCTCTGCATGGCGAGCATCATGTTCCGCATAGTTCTTTCCAGACGCTCGGACGCGCCGAAGTGCCCCAGGCAATTTTGGTCGAGATCGAGCAGGCAGAGGGTTCCGCCCGGTCCGAGAACCTCATAGGCGTTCTTGGCGATAGCGAACGATTCATCGGCGAAATACTCGAGCAAGAACCGGCTCCATACCAGGTCGAACCGACCCAAATCGGAGAGCGATTCGCGAGCGTCTCTGAGGACATAGAAGATGCCGCTCTCGGCGTAGTGCTCCATCGCGTAATCAATTCGCACTTGGGAGAGGTCGATCCCCACCACCTCACCTCCTGGCTGGACCAGGCTGTGCAGGACAAGCGTCGTCTTTCCGGCGCCGCAGCCCAGGTCGACCACCCGCATGCCCGGAACGACTCCAGCCCAGCGGGCCTGCTCCGCGACCGTTGCGGGGTCGGTCTTGAGGTCCAGGCGCAGGGACTCATCCTCGCTTTCCATGAAGTAGGTTGGACTGCTCACGGTCTAATCAGCTCCAGCTTTGTGGTCCGCTTTCGCGGTATGCGTGAGAAGATCTCACGGCCTGACTACCGCTTTCGAGCCTTTGCCTCACTCAGATGAAAAATGCAAGTGAGGAATCGACGGCCCGCCTCGAATTCACCTGCCTGTCTCACGGACGCGGTCTGTTCGGACTTCGTAACCCGGCTGTGCGCGAATACATTCCCGATCGTCGTCAGTCTCCTTAGTGGGAGTTTGCATGCCTGGGGTCACAGCGGCACGTGGACACAATCTACGCCCTGCGCCGGCTGCGGTTCCGGGGATTGCCGAGGCCCGCGTGCCGTTGCCTCAACGCCTCAACGCAAAATCGGACGAATCCCGAGGGGGTAGAGCCGGCGCAACAGGGGTTCGGCAACGCCCGGACAGACCATGGCGGCCCCAGTAGCACCGTTCAACTATTCCTCGATCCGGTAAGGGTATTGCTTCTTCTGCGGAAGCACGGGTCAGGACTGTTCATCAGGTGCTTGTAACCTCTGAACTTCGTCCTGTAAATCCGGAGCATCGAGGGTCCCAAGGTGTGATAGTCCTTCACAAAGGCGCTCTTCAATAGTTTACGTGAGTCCTCGGGCGTAAACGCGGGTGGCTGAACCAGATCCTGGTCTGGCCGTGATAGTCCTCAAAAGGAATATGGTCGAGTATCACGGCAATTCCGTAGTTCTGAAGCGATCCGACAAGGTCCGCCATATCAATATTTTTATTCTTGTCATAGCAATGAAGCTTTGACTCGACCCAGACGCGCTTAATGTTCATCCTGGCAAAGTTCTCCACGCCAATATCCCGTATGGCGTTCGCGGAGATGGGCGTAATCGGTTCAAGGGGTCTCGACGCAGGAGACGTTTTCTCCTCCTCTTGTTTTGGGTTGTTTTTTAGCCGGTTCGGGAGTTTTGCTCGACGCTTGGCTCCCGAAAGCGAAGGCGTCAAGCATCGCGCGTTGCGACGCCCACGTTGGAGCAGGGCGCTAGTGCAACTGCCCGAGACGCGGCGCGCGTGTTGCGGGTTCGGCCTAGACGTTCCGGGGCGTGCGAGGCTGCACATCGGGGACTTCGTCGGTTGTCCCCAGGCGCCTAACGGCAGACACGAGCCCCACCGTCACCTCGGCAAATCGTCCGTAGTCCAGGGTTTCTGCAGAGTCACTCGGCCCATGATAGTGCGGATTGCGCATGAAGGCCGTGTCGGTAACCATCAGCGCGGGGTAACCTTGGCTCCAGAACGAGTGGTGATCGCTCAAACCGACCACCACCGTCCATCCGGGCGCTGCCAAGCTCTCGCAAGGGAACTTGGCGCTGGCGATGAATGCGCGTCTGACCTCACGGAGGCGATGGCGCGAGGTCAAGTTGCTAATTAGACCGATGAAGTTCCCGCGGTTGGGGTAAAAGAGCGATAGACCAGGTGGATACTTCTGGCTCTTCACTTGATCACTGTAGTAGCCGAGCATCTCGAGCGATATCATCACATGCACGTCCACCCGTTCGCTGCGTAACTTGCCGGCATACGCCGCGCTGCCCATCCCGGCGTCAGGGAAGAACGGCGGCTCTTCGTTGGGAAAGAACACGAAACGCAGCGTACGATTCAGGCGTTCTCGCCCAAGTTGCTGCGCCAGCTCCAGCAGCGCCGCGACGCCACTCGCATTGTCATCGGCGCCGGGCGTACCCGGCACCGTGTCATAGTGAGCGCCAACGACGATGCACGCAGGCTCTGGGCGCGAAGTATCTGCCCTTGGAACAAGCACCTCGAGATTAACGAAGCTCTGATCGTTGACGAAAAACTCGTGCCTGAGCACGCCGACGCCCATCGCCGAAAGCTGATCTTCGATGTAGCGCGTAGCAGCCGCAAGCGCGTTGGGCCGGAGGTAATGGCGTTCACCAATTGTACCCGATAGGTGTGTGACTCGCGCCTCAAGACGGGCGGTTAGAGACTGCATCGTCCTTTTCCTATCGCGCAATGACCCACGCGCAAGGCAGCCCTGCAATCCAAGCACTTATGGTAAGCGCGAGCCCCGCCGTGCAGCTGCGTTGGCGCAACGGCGGGGGGGCTCACCGTCACAACTTGTTGGTCTGGGTGCCGCCCAATCGTGGCGCGTAGGTGAAACGAGCAGGGGTCTAAGTGTGGTTGGCGTGATGACTTGTCGAGTGACGGTGGAAGGAATGGCGATTCTCAACGTCAATTTGAAATGTGCGGCAGCGTACGAGCGATAAACGGAGCGATGGGCAGGAGGATGCTCACGGTGAGCATGTGACGTGGTGGTTTGGGCCCCGAAAACGACTCAAACTCGGCCCGTGGGACTGGCTCAGGCGCGTCGTTCCACCCCAAATCCTTCCGCGCTTCCGCCCTTCCTGTGTAATCCAAATGCGAGGATGTTTCCGCGGCTGGCGCTTGCGCCATACGATACTGCATCGTATCATCAATCCGATGAAAGTGACCGCAATCCTTCCGGACGATCTCGTGGCCGACGTGCGGCATTTGGCCCGAGGCAAAACGCTGACGGATTCCTTGCGCACGGCACTCGAGGATTGGACTCGCAACAAAAGAGCCGTAACGTTGGCCCAATCTGTGCGAAGGCAGCCACTGTCATTCACGAAAACCGCTCGCGAGGGTGGCCTGCGTGAGTTGAATCGAAGGTGATGTTAATCATCGACACCTCGGTTTGGATTGAATTCTTTCGAGGCAAGGCGATTTACCATACGGCGCTGCTGCCGTTCATCGAGCAGGGGCAAGTGTTAACGCTGGAGTGTGTGTTCGGTGAGCTCCTGCAAGGCGCGCGCGATGAGCGCGAGCGACGGGTTCTCGAGCGTTTTTGGGAGTCGCTGCCCAAGGTAGAAGTCCCCAGGCTGTTGCTGCTAGCCGGCAGGCTTGCCAGCGTTGAGCACTTTGCGCAAAAGGGCGTGGGGCTGATTGACGCGGCCCTCGTGGCAGCAGCGCGTCGGCTGAAGGCGCAGATCTGGTCACTGGACAGGAAGCTGAACGGCGTGCTTCAAGACTCGGAACGGTACGCACCACCTGCCTAAAGTTCCGTATGGCATCGGGGTCGCTGGGGTGGGTCGCACAACGCGACTTTTCACGCTGCAGCGTTGTGAAGATTCTTGAGCCACGCCTCGGTCAGCCACAGCGCGTGTGACGAGAGGACGCCCGGAATTGCCAGCTCGCCATTGATGGCAGGCACTCCGGGGCCCTCATGGGCGGGCACCAGTAAGAAGATCGCCTTGGACTTCGGGTCACTGGCAGAGCTCACGAGCGCCCTCAGGAAGCCCTCCAAACGGTAACGCGCCACGAGCCCGAGGCGCGTCACGAGCAACGGCCCGTTTTTCCCGGGGAGCAGCCGGCGCTAGGTGAGACGAGCAGGGGTCTAAGTGTGGTTGGCCTGATGACTTGTCGAGGGACGGTGGAAGGAATGGCGATGTCTGGGTTTGACGAACCGTGTGGCGGCGGGCTTTGGCGTGGTGGCCAACGTTGAGGCTGTCGGGTTGGCAGGAATGTCTGGTTTCGAACGAACCTTCGCATCACCCAGTCCTGCGAAGTGCGTGGGTCAAGCGCGGCTCAATGCACAAACCTAGTTCAGCGGTGCGAACTTGCGCCGCAACACCTGACTTCTGAAGCAAGGCGGGTCCCTAGCGGGGGCCGGAGCGCGCAACGCACCAAAGCCTTACGGCCCTGTGCATCGTCGGCGCAGGCCGTGGTGGCTGCATGCAACGAGGAGCCCATTTCGGTCACTGACAACGGGCCTGTGATGTCAGCGCCTGGTTGACCGCGAAGCGCGATGGGTGGCCTTTGGCGCTTCTGGGGACCAGCTGGAGAAAGGCCGGCAACGGCAGCGGCGGCCAGGTGCGCGAGTGCCGGCTCACGCTCACAGAAGTCATCCTGGTGCGGGTTTAGCCTGAGGTCCGAGTTGGTGCGCTGCACGACGCTGACAGCGCCGCTTTGACCAACGACACCATCGACGTCGCGCAGGTGGGCAATGCTAGCCGAAAGTCACCTGTCGCGCCGCTGGCATCGCGGCTCACCGGCGGCAGATGCCCCCGCGAAGCCCTAAGCAGGTTGCACGAGCACGTGCTTTTTCTTCTTGCTCGACAGTTCAGCTCCCTATTTACACCCGAGAGAGGCATCGAGCGCAATGGCGTACTTGGCGCCTAGGGAGCACTCCAGCGTTGCACGGTCTGCATCCGTCAACGCGATTGCATAGGCGAGCAGTTCTGCGGCGTCCATGATCGAGCGTTGGCCGCGCCAAGACCCCAAATAGAACGAACTGTCAATCATGGTTGGCACTGCCGACGCACCGGTCACGGTCTGTTTCGTGCCGTCAAAGAAAAACTCAGTGGTCTGCCCGATCGCACCGGGTTTGCGACGAATGGTAACTATTGATGGCACGTCCGTGTATGTCGCGAAGCTGCCTGCAGTGACATTAGCGTTGAAGAAGTCTCCGGTTTCAAACTCTGGAACACCGACGTTCCATTCTAGGACGGCGGCCCCCTGTGCCCGCGAGGGATCGTCGAACCCCCACATCACCGGGTAGTAGTGCCCGGAGTTCGCCGATGATATCTTCGAGACTAGTGTTACTGTGAAGGAAGGATCACCAGACAGGCCGAAGTTGCCTGCGGTCGCGAGTTCATCATTGCTGCCGTCGAATCGAACGATCGGCAGCCCATTCATCTGGTTGACCCGGTAGGTGGGCGGCACTCCTGCTGCAGAGACATTCCGTCCGTTGCCACTTCCGTCCGACCACGTGACAACATTTGCGCCGTCAGCCAAGCTCGTGATTGTGGCGGCACTGAGCCAGAGCATGAGGTTCTGTGCCTGAGGAACTCCATCGCCACGGCTGGCGTCAGACGCATCCGGCACGCCGGCATCGGTCGTTGCCGTGGCGACAACTCCGCCAGTTCCTGTCATACCCCCGGTTGCTCGCGCCCCCCCCGTGGCAAGCGCACCGCCTGTGCTGATGCTCCCACCCGTGGTGACCGTGCCACCCGAGGCTCGCGCTCCACCCGTGGTGAGCGCTCCACCCATACTCAGTGTGCCGCCCGTGTTCGTCGCGCCGCCCGTTGCACCAGTTCTGCCCGTGCTCGTTGCACCGCCGGTCGAGATTACACCGCCGGTCGAGATTACACCGCCGGTTGCAACAGTTCCGCCCGTGTTCGGTGCGCCACCGGCACTCGTCGCGCCGCCGGTTCCCAAGTTGACGCAGATTTGCGATGCGCAGGTGAGGCCGGTAAAGCAGGTGTTATTTGCGAAGCAGGCGCAACGTTCCGCCCCCGTGGTGCAGCCCGTGCCGCCGGTGCCCGCTGCATTCGTACCACCCGTCGAGCCCGTACCGCCCGTGCCGGAGTTGCCGCCCACGCCAATCACGCCGCCGTCTGCTGCAATGAGGTTGTTGTTGGAATCCACTTGGTTCGGATCTGCGCAGGTATTGTTGGTGCTGCACTTTTGGCCCGAGGTGCAATCCGAATCCTTGATGCACTCGCTCCGGCATTGCCCGTCTGCACCGCAGATGAGCGGAGCGCCGCAGTCACGGTTTGCCGTACATTTGGTCTCGACCGGCAACTGACAGACGGCGTTGCCGCTGCCGTCTTTGACGCAGCTCTGCCCGGTTGGGCAGTCTTTGCTGGTGACGCATGCGGCGTGGCAGCGAGCAAATGAACACACCAGGCTGCCCGAGCAGTCGCTGTTGAGCGTGCAGCCGTCGCCCAGCAACTTCTTGGCGGTTTGGCCCGAACACGCCATGCTCAAAGTGCCGACAAAAACAACCCATCCGATCGAACTGAATTGAACCCGTTTTATCACCAGTTTTCTCCTGTCAACGTGCGTTGCGCACCGTGTCTATCGAACCGAGCTAGGGATCTTTGCCTGAAGACATTGTAGAACCGTCCGAGCAAACCGTACTTGATACGCACGCGGCGGTAAAGACTAGGTGCTTGGGAGAAGGCAAAAGAGAATTCATGTTGGGCGCATGCGGCACTAAGCACCGGACGTGCCAGCGTTGGAGTATGCGAGGTCCATTGCCGTTGCCCTGCGAAACACGCCTAATCCTAAGCAGCGCTAAGGCAGGCCCTTGGGACTAGACCACTTCGAGCGCACCGTCCGGACACGAACAGCGTCCGGACAATGGATGATGGCGGGTGCGACTTCAAACCTGAACCCAGATTTCAGGGACTGCAGGCAGGCGCGACCGGAGTTCGAGAAGCTGCGGCGGGACTTCGGGGAATGAGCGAGCAGCCCAAGAAAAGGAAGTGCCGCCCTGGCGACTTGCCAGTGCCCGAGGCGTCTCACTCATCGTGAACCGCGGGCATGTGCCGTGATGCCCAAAAAACCAACCAGCGACGGCCCCAGCACCGCGTATCTAGTCGTGCTTGGAGTGGCAGTCGTCACAGCCGCTCTTCGGGCCTCGCCCAGCCTTGTGGCAGCTTGAGCACAGCAGGTGCTGATGGCCGGGGATGTCGAGGCTCTTGATGGGCAATTGCCAGGGATGCCAATCCGCCGTTGCGCCAGGATCGACGACGCCGAGCGCCGTTTGCGCGCCGCGCTGGGGCTGAGTGTGGCACGTCTTGCTGCAGTCATTGCCGAGCACTTTGCCGTCGAACGACACGTGCAGCCCGTCATGGCAGCGAAAGCAACCGGGCCAATGCCGGTGCCCGATGTTCACGGGATAAGTGTGCCAGTTGACGCGCATGTTCGGAAAGACGGCTCTATCATAGATGCTTGAAGCAACATCGATGGCGTGATCGACTTCCCCGCGGCGCTGGGCCAGAACCTCGGGATATTTCGCTTGATAGTTGCCCACCACGGCGTCGCGAATGACGCGATGCGCCGCTTCGCGATTGGGGTAATCGGCCATCATTGCTTCTACGATGAGCTTCTTGATCCAAGGAAGCGTGGGTGAGATTTGGCCCTTGTATAACGCTTGGTCGATGCCGCCGTCCGGGGATGGAAAGTTATGCGCCGGCCGGTTGTGGCAATCCATGCAATCCATGACGTGCTTCGGCAGTTTGGCGATCTGATCATCGCTCAAACGCGACAACTTTGATACGTAGGTAGTGACGCGTCCCGACGAGTTTCGAACCTGGACCCACGGAATGTCTTGAAGCTGAGGGTCGGTTGCGCCAAATGTTACTTGGTTATCAATCATCATGTGCCAGTGCACGCCTCCGCTAGCGCCGTGCGTTTTCGTTCCGCCCCCGGTTTTGAGCGTGAGGGTGATTTGTTCGGGGGTGTTGGCCTCATCATACCGGTAGTGAGGCAATTGCAGCAGCTTTGCGCCAAAGAACTTCTCTGGCCAGTGGCACCGCTCGCACGTCTCTCGTGCAGGCCGAAGATTCAAGATGGGCGTCGCAATGGGGCGTGCATAGCTATGGGTGATGAGGGCCCATAACTGGTGAGCGCCCTGTAGTTTCGAGCGAGCGCGAGTTGGCAGGACCATAGCCTTTGCATTGCCTAGACGCTCGAGTTTCACGAGCTACGCCAGCCTGTACCAGACGATCTCGAAGACATTGCTTTCAACGTGCATCAGCGATTCCTGCACTGGCTCCGACGACAAGGGTTAGTCAAGAACGAGACCGATGACGAATCCTCGAATGAATCCCCCGAGCTTTCGGCCCTTGAGGCCTGTGCCCAGGGATCGCTGGGACTCGGCAATTTGGTGAAGAAGCGCAGCAAGCCACGAAGCAGCAGCCAGGATGCCGACGAGGGTGGATTCGAGCAACGAGCGGTCAATGGTCGCGTGGGCGTGAGCCATGGTTACAGCCTGTACGCCGGCAACGCGATTGACGCAGACGACAAGGACGCCCGCGAGCGCCTGCTGCGATACTGCCTTCGTGCGCCGCTGAGCCTCGAACGCTTGTCTATTGGACCCGATGGCAACGTGATCTACCAGGTCAAAGCGACGCGGCACGGAATCGAGACGCAACGTATTATGACCCCGATGCAATTCATGGCCCGGTTAGTCGCATTAATTCCGCCTCCATTTCATCCATTACTGCGTTACTTCGGAGTCTTCGGGCCCCATTCATCTTGGCGAAAATCGATCGTGCCTGGTATCGTACCAGTTGCCGAGCAGCCCCACCAGCACGGGCAGTCAGGAGCCCCACCGGCAGCCGAGCTTCCCAGTGGTGGCGACTTTGATTCACTGTTGAAGATTTCGGCGGACCCGACGGCAGAGTTGAACGTGTTGATGCAGTCTGCGAAAGAGTCGAACAAGCCAGCCGCCGTCAAAGATAGGGAGGAACCTCACCTAAGTCCGCGCTGGCGTATTGATTGGGCCACATTATTAAAGAGGGTGTAAGTCCTGCGAATCAATTGCGCTCCGTACAGGCGATGTGCCAGCGCCGGTCCGTATCACACACGAATTCCACCCCTTGGTGGGGCAAGCGATAGAAGTCGTTTATCAACGTCCCCATTGGGGCGAGGATCGGATCTTTTACCGCGACCGAGCTGGATACCTTGCCTCGGTTCCTACAGCGTGGACCAGCGCCGCGCCTGAAGACCCCTTCTTGGTCGTCTCTGCCGGACGGTCGTGGTTTCGAGCAACGGACCTAACCGAACTGGCGCAATTGATCGGGATGCTCCGATCTTGTACGACCCAGGTGTAACGTAAATTATGTCCAATGTGTCAGGTGCATTATGCCTTTCGTTCAAAATCTGCTCATGGGTCAACAGTGACCTGTTGCCAGTAATTTATGCATATTGGTGCGGTATTCGTGGAGCTATATTGATTACGTTCGGCTTGATGGTTGGGTCTATATGGGCGTAATTTACTTGACACATGGACCCTTGCCCTGTAGGGCGAAGTATGGCCAGAACGAAAGCTCCAGACCCCAAGCTCCAGGCGCTCCGCAGCCTGGGCGCCCTCAACCCGCATCCCGAAAAGGTCGTCGACCCACTCTTCTGCGCAGGGGACTTCTTCGATACGCGGGATCTCGTGCAGGTCAAGTACGAGATGCTCCGGCGTGTGGGGGTTGACGGTCAGTCTGTCAGCGGCTCCGCGAAGGCGTTCGGCTTTTCGCGTCCCGCCTTTTACCAGGCTCAGTCTGCGTTGAGTCGAGGGGGCATATCAGCGCTGATGCCGAAGAAGCGCGGCCCGCGTT
Source organism: uncultured delta proteobacterium (assembly GCA_963811985.1). GTDB lineage: Bacteria > Myxococcota_A > Polyangia > Polyangiales > Polyangiaceae > FEN-1139. The sequence continues at coordinate 36,404 of CAWEUH010000024.1, read as the reverse complement.
GACGGCACAAGTTAGGCGCGCCGGTTTTGGAATTCCTCCGACGCGAGCAATCAGACGATCCATCGCTAGGTTCACCAGATCTCGTGCGCCGAGTGCGCCAACAATTCGGCGTTGACGTGCACTCACGCAGCATCGAACGAGCCTTGTCGCAGACGAAAAAAAAACGGCTCTAGCAACTTCTGCTTCAAGCACCAGCACGGGCAAAGACCCAACTGCAGCCTACGAGCAGCTGCGTAGTTGCGTTCTGGCTGGCTCATCCACAGGTAACCGTGCAGGGCTGGTCATGTTGTGGCGACGGGGCGTTGCCGGCTGGATCGTGGACGGTTGGAGTTGCTCGGACACAAGCCCAAAGGCTGCCTGTACCGATCTGATTGCGACGTCGCAATCAGCATCCAATTACGAACAAGCCGAGCTCGTTCGTGTGCTGGCCAACATGGCCATGTCGAATCGAAAGGAGATGAATGCATGACCTATCAGACGGATCAAAAAGTTACCGCTAACCACCTACAGCGTGCGGCATATCTGTACGTGCGCCAATCGACGTTGCGGCAGGTGGTCGAAAACACCGAGAGCACGCAGCGACAGTATGCTCTGCGCCAACGAGCGGCTACACTTGGTTGGCCCCAGGAAAGCATCGTCGTCATCGACACCGACTTGGGGCAGTCAGGTGCTTCCGCGGTTGACCGTGCAGGATTCCAGAAACTTGTTGCCGATGTTGCAATGGGCTGTGCTGGGATCGTGCTCGGACTGGAAGTATCTCGACTTGCACGCAACTGCACCGACTGGCACCGGTTGCTCGAGATTTGTGCACTGACCAATACACTCATCCTCGACGAGGACGGCATCTACGACCCAGCGCATTTTAACGACAGACTATTGCTCGGATTAAAAGGAACCATGTCCGAGGCAGAGCTGCACTTGATCCGCTCGCGCCTACGCGGCGGAATCCTCAGCAAAGCGCGTCGGGGTGAGTTGAGCCTTCCCCTGCCGGTGGGCTTCATGCACGACAGCGAAGGACACGTCGTACTCGATCCGGACAAGCAGGTTCAGGAAAGTGTGAGATTGGTCTTCGACACATTCTCACGAACAGGTGCGGCTCATGCAACGGTCAAGTGCTTTCGCAACCAGCGTCTGCTCTTTCCGACTCGAGTGCTTCATGGTACACGAAAAGGCGAGCTCGTCTGGGCCCCGCTGTGCTTGGGACGCGTCTGCAGCATTCTCCACAACCCATGGTACGCGGGTGCATATGTCTACGGTCGCAGCCGTTGGCGCAAGCATGCCGATGGAAAAACGCGACAAGAACGCTTGCCGCGCAATCAGTGGTACGTGAACATCCAGGATGCGCATCCTGGATACATCTCCTGGCAGGAGTATGAGCACATCCAGCAACGACTCGAGACAGCATCCAGGGCCATCGGTTTTCAACGACCTCAGACTCCCCCACGAGAAGGCACTGCTCTGCTGCAAGGACGTGCTGTCTGCGGACTGTGCGGCAGCCGGATGCATACTCAATATCACACCACTCATAACGGTCAGCTCGTCCCCAGCTACGTTTGCCATGGGCGCGGTAGAGAATTTGCTGATCCCAGTTGCCAGAGCATGCTTGGAACCCAAATCGACGCAGCGGTCGAGAAGTTGCTACTCGAAGCAGTGACGCCGATGGCGCTGGAGTTGGCGCTCGCCGTCGAACAAGAGCTCCAATCTCGTTGTGACGATGCCGATCGTCTCCGTCATCGACAGGTTGAACGGGCACAGTACGAAGCGGACTTGGCTCGGTCCCGCTACATGCATGTTGACCCAGCGAATCGACTTGTGGCGGACTCACTCGAAGCTAACTGGAATGCGAAGCTACGTGCCCTCGCGGAAGCACAAGAAAATTACCAACGACAGTGCGTTGTTGACAGACGTGCGATCACTGGAGAAGATCGGCAACGCATTCTTGCTCTCACTCAAGACTTCCCTGCCGCATGGCGCGATCCGAAGACGCCACAACGAGAACGCAAACGGATGCTCGCACTCTTGATCGAGGATGTTGCCTTAATCAAACAACGCCACATCACCGTCGCCATCCGGTTTCGTGGCGGCCCTACCACCACGCTAACCTTGCCCCGCCCTTTGACTGCGCAACAGATCCGCGCCACCAGCGTCGAGGCGCGTCAACAGATCGACGAACTGCTTGGTGAGTACACAGACGCCCAGGTCGCCCACATTCTCAATGAGCGCGGGCTACTAACCGGAGCAGGAGACGCATTCGATGCAACCAGTGTTCACTGGGTGCGGTTTTCCGCAAAGCTCAGTACCCTCAAGGAGCGCTTGTTGGCCACGGGCATGGTGACGGGCAAAGAGCTCCGCACAAAACTTGGCGTAAGTCGAAACACCATCGCCAATTGGCGCATTAATGGTCGCCTCAAGGCGCGGATCTGCAATGACAGCGGCGAGTGGCTATACTGGCCTCCTGAACCGCTCCACCGCTCTGCTACGTCCCCGTCTCCGAAACCACCAACTGATAGAAGTGACAATCCCACTGCGTGAGGTGCAAAGTGAAAACTGCTCCCATGACGTTGACTCTCTGGCCTGCTCTTGCGGCGGAAAACTGAAGTTCGTCGAGCTCGTCACCGAGCCAACCACTGCGCGAGAAGTCCTCGGGAGTATGGGATTGCCAACCGATCTGCCGCCAATCGCCAGAGCCAGATCACCCGACTTCTACCAAGAGTCGTTCGCTGCCGACTGGGACTGAACTCCAGACTGAGACAGGCACCCGATGGTCACTGAACCGGCCGACCGAGGGCAATGGTGTGCTTTGGATTCGATCAAGGCTGCCCAATCTGGCAACACGGTATCGCACTATTGAGCGATGACGGCCCCGAGCGGCTGGTTACGGCGCGTGCTTGCAAGATGATAGGGTTTGGCTTCCCTAGGCTCATCAATTGTACGCAGCGCTCGACAGTTCGGGCAATTCGGCTGGCTTCAAGCGCAACCTGCAGAGCAAGCTTGGCTGCGGTTCGGACAAACCCAGTTGCGTGCTCAACGGCGAGACCGTCGTCACGCTTGTAAGCGAGTTGTGGGACGGCGCCAAGACTGCGGAGCTCAAGCTCGATCCCGCCGTTGTGGCTCCCAAGCCCGAAGTTACACAATCGCCGCTGATGACGGCTGCGGATTGGCGACCATTGCTCAAACAGTCGGGCCAGATTGTCGGTCCTCGGCAAACCGCTGACGGGCGCGTGCAATTATTGGTCAAGACACCCGGCGCGCGCATGCGCCCCTTCGGCTGCGAATTCAAAGCCGGCTTTGGCTCGGTCGAATGCTTTGGCGCATCCGACAAGATGCCGCCTCTCCCACCGCAAAGCATTCAGCTAGTCGAGGATGACAAAGATTTTTATGTAGCGGGACTCACGGAAAGCGGCTTGGCCGCATTCAACATGCGCAGCGGCGAAACCACGATTGCGCGCGGCGTGACCGGCAATGTTTTTCACGATGGCTTGGCAGTCGAACGGGGCGAAGGCGATAAGGGCTATGCCGTGTTCGTCCTTGCCAAAGGCAAAGCCGGCAAGGGTATCGAATTGCCGATCAAAGAAGGCCCGGCGTCTCCTGTCAGTCTTGGCGATCAGGTGGCTTGGGTTGAACCGGCCGAGGGCGGCCCGGCTCTGATCGTCAAAGGCGTCAAGGGCAACAAACTCGTCGATCGAGCCACGATCAAGGGAGCATTCAATGGTCCGTTTCACGTGTGCCGCCACGGCGACTTGTTAGCCTTGGCAAGGCTGCCCAATCTGGCAACACGGTATCGCACTATTGAGCGATGACGGCCCCGAGCGGCTGGTTACGGCGCGTGCTTGCAAGATGATAGGGTTTGGCTTCCCTAGGCTCTGCCGAGCACCAATGCGTTGCTAGCCGGGTTGGTGCCAGCCGAACGGCGAGGCTCCGCTTTCGGACTCGCGGCAACCGCCGTGGCCATGGCGAACATGATCGGGCCGCTATCGGGGGCGTTCCTGGCCGGGGCGCTGGGCATGCGCTCTGTGTTCGTCGCGACCGCGGCTCTGTACGGCTTGGGCCTCGTCTTCGTGCTCTCGCGCTTCCGACAGCTACCAAACCGTGTCGGCGGCGTGCGACCGAGCCTCGTCCCCGCAGATCCGGTGGACTGATGTTCCTCACGGCCTGACGAAGAACTCTCGGTGGGCAAAAAGCGGGCGGCTTCATGGCGAGGCTCGCACCGAGGAGCATCGGTGCAATTGGAATGTGTATTGAGTTCTTCGGTCCCGAATTTGCACTTACATCCAAGTACGTGCAGCAACCAGAATTCCAGTCATTCGGCAATTTGACCATCAATCAATGAGCCGGCTCGATTCTGGGATGCTCGGATTGGAGAACATCATGACGTATCGAAATTCGCTGGTTCTGATTGCTCTGGCTATAGTCGTCGGCGCTTGCGCGGATGAAAAAAAGCCGGCCGCATCAGAGTTGCCTGCAGCAAATTCCCTAACCGCGCCGAACATAGTTAATCCCCAGTCGGATGATGATGCAATTCGCGGGAGTCTCAGTATATCGGACGAAATTCGCAAAGCTTGTGGCCTGACGGATTCGGAGACCTTCTTCGCATTCGATTCGGCCAAAGTGCGCTCAGAAGATCGAAAGATTTTCACAAAACTTGCCAATTGCTTCTCCGCAGGAGCCCTCAAGGGGCGTGAAATGCGCCTCGTGGGCTACGCGGACCCCCGAGGAGCAGCCGATTACAATTTGGCCCTTGGCGGCAAGCGCGCTGATAACGTGAAGGCCGTTATTGAGAAGTTCGGGTTGAGCGCGCAAAAAATCTCGACATCTTCTCGCGGAGCGATGGATGCAACAGGCACCGACGAAACGTCTTGGGCCAAAGATAGGCGAGTCGAAGCTGCCGTCGGCAATTGAAGTCTCACGCGAACCTAGATCGAGGGGAATGCGTAATTAGACACCGGGGTCCCCAACTGTTGACCTTCGTCAGTTGGGGACTCGCGGTTTGCACTTCGTATGGCGTGACGGAAATAATCAGCCGGCCTGATTCGGTTTCGGTGACAGCATCGACGAGGCTCGACGCGAGCGGCGCTGGGCCATAGGCTTTGCCGCAGTTTTTTGGCGCGGAATCGAAGTCTTGTCGTCGGAAATTGCTCACGCTGTTGATCCTTCATTGGTTGGTCTGTCACACCAGCACGTGCAAGAGATTATTCTCGATTCACTGGCTGCCGGCGTGTTCACGGTAGATCTAGAATTTCGGATAACGTCATTCAACCGAGAGGCTGAACGGATAACGGGCATTTCGCGAGAACAAGCCATAGGAAAATTCTGGACCGACGTCGTGCGGGCCAGCGATGCCGAGAATGACTGCGCTCTCGAACATAGCCTGCAAACGGGTGAGTCGATCGTAAACAAAGCCATTTACCTCGTGGACGATCACGGGCGGCGCGTGCCAGTGAGCATCACGACTGCAGTCCTAAAGGACACGGACGGCCGAGTGCTGGGCGCAGTAGAGACATTTCGCGACCTGACACTCGTTGAAGAGCTCAAGCGACGCGTCAACGACAAATACATATTCGAAGATATCGTTGGACGCAGCGCCGCAATGCAGGACGTCTTCAGACTGCTGCCAATACTAGCCGAGAGTGACACGACAGCACTTATCGAAGGGCCGTCGGGCACCGGAAAGGAATTGGTAGCTCGAGCTATTCACAATCTTTCACCTCGCAAAGACAGGCGATTCGTAGCAGTCAATTGTGCTGCACTTCCGGACACGTTGCTAGAGTCGGAATTGTTTGGCTACAAAAAGGGCGCATTTACGGACGCCCATGGAGCGAAACCCGGGCGGGTGGCGGCCGCCGAGGGAGGTACGCTTTTCCTCGACGAAATTGGGGACATCTCGCCTGCCATGCAAACCCGGCTGCTTCGGGTTCTGCAGGAGCGAACCTACGAACCATTGGGCAGTGTGGAACCAGTCAAGGCTAACGTGCGTGTGGTTGCAGCCACCAATCGCGACCTCGATCAACTGGTCCGCGAAGGAAAATTTCGCGATGACCTGTATTACCGAATTGTTGTTATGCGCGTCACTTTGCCGGCCCTGCGCGACCGGCGCGAGGACATCTTGCTTCTCGTCGACCACTTCATAGCGTACTTCAACCGACTCAAGCACCGGGACATCGTGGGGATATCCGACGATGCACGCGCCACGCTGCTGCAGCACGACTACCCCGGTAACGTACGAGAGCTGCACAACATCGTCGAGCATGCTTTCGTGCTTTGTCGCGGCTCGCTCATCGAGAAGGAACACCTGCCGCGTTGGCTGCATTCCACAACTCGCCCCCCCGCGCTTGGACACGGGCAAACGCTAAAGGAAATGGAACGGATCTTTATCAGTGACGCCCTTCAACGTCACCATGGCAACCGGCAGGCCGCAGCGAAAGCCCTCGGTATCCATCCGAGTACGCTCTTTCGCAAAGCTGCAGCTCTAGGGATTGAGCTTCCCGAAGAAGACGGCCGCAGCCACGAGCACGGAAGTACCGACGCGGATTAGTCAGCCGATTGAAGCCCAAAACCCGGTGGAGTGGACCCGTTCAGCCTAGCTATAAGCCTTGTGGTGCGATTTGCAACGGACCTTGCGGGGCAACCGTTGCAATCTGCAATGGTCGCTGCGCCTCTTGTCGCAGTTTGCTCCGCGTCACCCCGAAGAACCGAGGCTGCCCGGCCAATCTCCAACTCATTTGGGCGGTCGCCGAAGACGGATACCCGGCACATTCAATGCACTGATTTCTCAATACGCGGCCACCGAGATCGACGCGCTATTCATAGTGCGAATGTCTAGTCGGTTGCCACATGTTCTGGAGATTGGAGGCGAGGTTATGAACCTGGTACGCTGGGATCCATTTCGAGAGTTACAAGAAATGACCGACCGTTTAGGTCGCGTATTTTCACGGCCAGAACTACGCAACACAATCGGTCATGAGGCATTGGCCCTTCCTGATTGGTCACCGGCCGTAGACATCGCCGAAACGCCCGAGGAATTTCTCATTAAGGCGGAGTTGCCCGGGGTGAAGAAGGAAGATGTGAAAGTGTCCTTCAGCGATGATACCGTCCGGATTGAAGGCGAGCGCAAGCAGGAGAAAGAGGAGCATGGCAAGAAGTACCACCGGCTGGAACGAGCCTACGGCGCGTTTGTGCGCACGTTCGTCGTGCCGAACGGCGTGAACGAGGGAGCGGTCAGCGCCGAGTTCAAGGACGGTGTGCTGCAAGTGCACCTGCCAAAGTCCAATAAGCCTGCTCCCAAGTCCGTCGAAGTCAAGATCTCCTGAGGATGACTGACGGGACGGATAGGCGTTTCGCACGTGCTGTCCGGCCTTAAACATGAGTAGACGCAAGAACGCAACGGAGGGCATTACCGCCCTGCAGTGCCCTCCGTTGTTTCGTTTTCCGAGTTCACATTCATGCGCTAACGATGGATGGTGCGCGGCGGTGCTAGGCGCGAGTCAGAGCGCGCAGCAAGCTTACGATTCATTGCGCTGTGGTGTCGGTTCGATGAGATGTGTCTCGATCGCCCGGATCACCTCGTCAGCGACGAGGTCCGCCGTGAGTTCTGGCAACGCGAAGTGACGCGTCTCAACGACCTCGAAGTGTTCGATGCAATTGCCACAAGTACCTATAGCCATTGCAGCGTCGATGGTTTCCGGATCGAAACTTATGTGTATCGTCATGTCCCTGCCGAGGTCCGGGCTCGTTACAACAAGGGCGGCTCCGTGCCCGCTAGTGGACGTAACACTCGTTTGACACACGGATTGCAGTCGATCGCTAATCCGATGCAGCGCGGGAATAATGCAGCTTCGCAGCAGCACGTCGAACTGCGAGCACGCCTCGACACGCTGACGCTGCTTTTGATGCCGTCTTTCCTCGAGCCTTTGTCGCTGGTCTCTCAGCTCTTCAACCTTGGCCGTCCATGAACGGACCAGCTCGTCAAGGCGACGAACCAAGTTGTCTTCTCTGGCGCCCGCTTCGTCACGGGCGATGCCGTATTTCCGGGGTCCTCGAAGGAGTGACACAACTGCTGAGTTCATGTTCTCGTCCGCGTGCAAAGACCGAACCAAGTCCGCCTTCGGCCTTGACGCCGTTTGTGCATCCTGCGGGCCTTCTCTTCGTTAGCGGGGGTTCGACTGCCCGGAGTCATTTGGAGGCTTCAGCTGCGAATTGTTCATGTGCGTGGAACTCTTCACGCAGCTCTTGTTGCATTGGCTGCGCGCCATTGTTCGATTTTGGCACGCTACTTGCGGCAGTCATTGATCATGTTGCGCATAGCGATTCCAGTCTGGCACGGCAGAGTGTCTCCCGTGTTCGACGAAGCCAAGAGCTTGCAGGTAGTCATCGTCAACCGGGGTCGGATCGTGCGACGAGAGCTCTACCCTCTCGACTCCGGAATGATGGCGCGCATCCGGTATCTTCAAGCGCTGAAGGTTGATGTCCTCGTCTGCGGCGCCGTTACACGTGAGCTGTCGTTTCTGCTGAAGGCTGCAGGCGTGCGCGTCGTGTCACAGATTTCAGGCCCAGCCGCTGGAGCCGTCGAGGCATACATCGACTCGATTGGCTCCAAAGGAACGTGACATGACCAACGATTCGAACTGTGGCCGGATCATCGGGGACCGGTACTTCCTTTTGTATGAGATTGGCCAGGGAGGTACGGCCAGCGTCCACCTCGCTCGCGACCAGCGCGACGGACGCCTCGTCGCCGTAAAATGGTTGACTCCCATTTGTCAGAACGAGCCCGTGTATCGAGCTAGGATGCATCGAGAGGCCGACCTGCTGGCACGGGTTCGGCATCCAAACGTTGTCCGACTCATCGACTTCCGGGATACGGGTGCGCATGCTCCGTATCTCGTTCTCGAAGCGCTCGTCGGCGAGACGCTCCACCAATACCTCAATCGACACGGCGCCATGCCCGTCGCCCTTGCACTTCCTTTAGCAGTGCAACTCGGCAATGCGCTTGACGCCGTTCATAGCGCCGGGATTGTTCATTGTGACGTCAAGCCGCATAATGTGTTCTTGTGCGGCACGCTGGACAAACCTGACGGCATTAAACTAATCGACTTCGGCTGCGCGCAATTGGTCAACGACGGCTCTCGGCCGCAAGGGGACGTAGTTGCCGGAACGCCTGAGTATATGGCGCCTGAACAAATCGTCTGCGATCCTCTGGATGTACGAACTGACATCTATTCGTTTGGGATTGTGCTGTTTCGATGGCTTACTGGGGATTTGCCTTTTGATTCGGGCCCGATGATCGAATTGTTCGCGCGTCAGCTGACAGCGCCCGCACCGTCCTGGCTAGTCGATGGCCTTCCTCTGGGGCTCGAACGCATCATTCTAACAGCCATGCGCAAAGACCCAGCCAACCGCTATGCGACCATCGTCGCTCTTCTCGCCGATCTCACCAGCGTAATGACGCGCAAGGGTGACGTGCACGGTGTCCCAATGATCCACAAGCCGGACGAGTACCGACCGCGTAGCGAACGAGGAAAACGCGCGATTAAACTAATCGTGCAAGAGGACTTGGCCGCACATTCGTTGACAGACGGTGTCTAGCTTCGGCATGGCCCATGCATCGCCATGTCACGAGAGTCATCGAAATTGCAATGTAATAAATGGAGACAAGCTGGCGTATGGCGTCGGCTCGCAGTCGAAAAATGTTCCAGGCACGCTGGTCGCTAACCGTCACCGTATTCGTCCTGGGGGCGCTCGCCGCAGTTGACGTGCGTCATGGTGCAACTGCCCACGGTCAAAAGGCGCAAACAACGGTATTTCGGACAGGACACCCAGTCGCCACCGAGAGATCAACAACGCCTGCTTCGGTCGTGTCGGCAGCCAACGAACTACCGACGGTCATCGGCGCATGCCCGAACGACATGGTCGAGGTAAAAGGCCAATACTGTCCGGCGCCCGAACAGATTTGTCAGGAGTTCATCAGCGAGAAGCGCGACCGCTGTGCGCGCTTCAGCACAACGGTGCAATGCATTGGCAAACCCGCGCCCAAGCATTTCTGCATCGATCGGTACGAGTATCCTAACGAGGCGGGACGTTCCCCGAGGCTCTCAATTACTTGGGATGAAGCCCGGGATGTTTGCGAAAATGACGGCAAGCGGTTGTGCGCGGCGCAAGAGTGGACGCTCGCGTGCGAAGGGCCTGAACGAAAGCCCTATCCGTTCGGTTACGTACGCGATGCCACGGCCTGTAATTTCGACAAGCCCTACATCCTGCCCGACAACTTCGCGTACGTGGATCCACGAACCCACGACGCCGAAATCGCACGCGTAAATCAAAGTGAGCCTTCCGGCTCGCGGCCGCGTTGCGTTAGCGACTACGGCGTATATGACATGACCGGCAACGTGGACGAGTGGGTCGTCGATGAACACGGTTCGCCCCAAGGTCCTGAGTTCCAAAGTGGTCTAAAGGGTGGGTACTGGGGTCCCGTTCGCAATCGTTGTCGTCCAATGACAACCGATCATAATCGTTGGCATCATGGCTATCAAATCGGCTTTCGGTGCTGTAAAGACGTTGAAGGTGTCGCTGCGCCAATTCTCGACGCACGTGAGGGAGCGCACCGGCCAGACACAAACAACTGGACTCACCGTGAGATCGTTGAGCCCAATCGTTCGTGAGGCCCGCGGCGCCAACACTTCACTGCAATGAATTACAACTTCGTGACGTTTGATAGCGGCCTTGGTGCTACGCCAGTCTCGAGGACGAACAAACATGTCGCTCGCATTCCTAGGCCTATATTTCGCGGTTCTGCTGCCGCTGTGCATCTACGGTCTGCATCGTGCGCATTTGGTATTGCTCTTGTGGCGCCATCAGGATCGCGTGCGCTCGGCTTGTCAACTTACCGACTTGCAAGCAGCCAAGCTTCCTTACGTCACGATTCAGTTGCCCTTGTATAACGAAGCCACAGTTGTCGCGCGACTGCTGCGCGCAGTAGCGACTATCGACTATCCGCGCGACCGACTGGAAGTTCAAGTCCTCGACGATTCAACAGACGAGACGCGTCAGATCGCTCAACTTGCAGTGAAGGAATTGCAGGAGCGTGGCCTGGATGCCAAGTACATAAGGAGGCAAGACCGACACGGGTACAAAGCCGGAGCTTTGGCGTACGGTCTGAAATTGGCGAAAGGGGACTTGATAGCCATTTTTGACGCTGATTTCACTCCGCAACCGGGGTTTCTGAAGTCGATTGTAGGTCATTTCAGCGATTCCGCGGTTGGCATGGTCCAGACTCGCTGGGGTCACTTGAATCGCGAAGCGGGGCTATTGACTAGAATCCAGGCCCTTATGTTGGACGCCCATCACATGGTTGAAAACCAGGCGCGATTTGGCGCCGGACTCTACTTCAATTTTTCCGGTACAGGCGGCGTTTGGCGCCGGTCGGCAATCGATACAGCTGGCGGCTGGCAACATGATACCCTCACCGAGGATCTCGACTTATCTTACCGCGCGCAACTTCTTGGCTGGAAGTTCGTTTATCGACCCGACGTCGTAACACCAGCTGAATTGCCTGAAGACATGGCAGCTGTGTGTGCGCAACAATTCCGTTGGGCCAAGGGCACGGTCCAAACCGCGCGCAAACTACTTCCGGGAATTATGAGGTCCAATCTGAGCTTGCGTCTGCGTATCGAAGCGGCTTTCCACATGCTGCCTCACTTTGCCTACCCGCTCATGCTGGTCTTGAGTGTGTTGTTGTTGCCCGCACTAATCCTGATGCCTGCAACGGATCTAGCAACCTTGCTCGTCGTAGACTTGCCTTTGTGCGTTAGCGCTACAGGCTCGCTGATAATATATTACGCCATGGCCGAACGGGCACAGGGGCGCAGTGTATGGCGAGCGATTGGCGCCATGCCAAGCGTGATTGCTCTCGGTGCTGGCCTCTCGCCTTGCCTAACGCGTGCGGTCATCGAAGGGTTACGAACGATGGCTGGTGAGTTTGTGCGCACCCCCAAACGGGGACGTGACGCATCGCGGTACCAGCAGAGCACGAAATGGCCGATTGCCGAACTGTTCTTGGGGTTCCTGAGTGGTGCAAGTGTTTTGGCTGCCGTGCAGACCAATCACTGGCTAGCGCTCCCTTTCGCGGTTCTGTTCATGGCTGGCTACTTCTACGTTGCCTTTCGGCTCATCGCCGAACAGTTGCTGCCCCGACGCTTCACTTTCTTCTCGGGCCCGCCGCGCAGGTTGACAGTCGAATCTTCTGGTATGGCTCGGATAGTCTGAGTGAACCCGTTAGCCGGGCCAGTTTGCCTGTGGCCGAGAGCATGAGCCAATCACGCCCACAGCGTACGCGCAACAATCATACCCTGAAGTTGGCAGGTTGCTACAGGCTGTGCGGGCGAAGCGGAATCGAGAAAAGCGACAGCATTTTGACCTCGACAAGTGCGCCTTCTAAATCTAACCATTGCGCTCATGGCCGCTGACACCTGGAAGGAGCGACGCAATCGCATATGTCCCCAAAGCAGAGTGAAGCTCTGGCAAGTACTGTTGATTCACCTTTAGCCGATCAAGAAGACGAACCGCCACTGCCGCGGGTCGAGGGCTCAAAATACTCGACCGTTCCTGTTCTTAAGTCTCTTTCTCAAACAGCAACGCCCGCGGGTCATTCGGTGAGCGGGAATGCGCAGGTCGCAAAGGATCTCGTTGACGACGCCAAACGTCGCAACCAGAGCGAACGCGCAAAGACATTTCGCAAGCTGCATTTTCCTGGCATTTCGACCAGAGAGTGGAATGATTGGCACTGGCAAGCCCAAAACCGCGTTCGTCACCTCGAGCAACTGGAACGACACTTGCGGTTGGTCCCCGAGGAGCGAGAAGCCTTCGGGGGCAACGGTACGTTCCTACCGTTTGCGATTACTCCGTATTATCTCGGTCTGCTGGACCCAGATGACAGCCGCCACGGTTTGCGTCGCTCGGTGATCCCAAGCGTGAACGAGTTCGTGCGTGTGCCAGGTGAAGCCGACGACCCTTTGGCCGAAGACGCGCAGGCCGTAATTCCAGGCCTGATCCATCGCTACCCGGATCGCGTGCTATTTCTGACCGTTGACTACTGCACGACCTACTGTCGCTACTGCACCCGTTCGCGTGTGGTCGGCAGTAACGAGTTGACCGCGAAGACCGAACGCTGGGAGCAGGCATTGGAGTACATCCGAAGCCATACGGCGATTCGCGATGTATTGCTTTCCGGCGGTGACCCATTGAGCCTGAACGACGATCGGCTAGACTGGCTCCTTGGCCAGCTTAGAAAGATTCGTCATGTCGAGTTTCTACGCATTGGCACCAAGATGCCGGCAGTCTTGCCACAGCGCATCACGACGAATCTTGTCAGGATTCTCAAGAAGCATCATCCCCTCTGGATGAGCCTTCACTTCATCCACCCCGAAGAGTGCACGCCGGAGGCGACCCTTGCCTGTGCTCGTCTAGCGGACGCTGGAATTCCCTTGGGCGGCCAAACCGTGCTCCTCAAGGGCATCAACGATGACCTGGGGACACTCAAGCTCTTGATGCACCGCCTATTGATGATGCGCGTGCGTCCCTACTATTTGTATCAATGTGATCCTATTACGGGGTCACACCACTTTCGCACGAGTGTCGAGCAGGGTGTTTCGCTCATCGATGGTCTGCGCGGCCATACTACTGGCTACGCCGTTCCCACATACGTGATTGATGCTCCCGGTGGAGGCGGGAAAATCCCGTTGCAGCCGGAGTACGTCGTCGGACGAGACAACGGGGACGTCATCTTACGCAATTTCCAAGGGCAACTTTACCGATATACGGACCGCCCGCAGCTCCCTGTATACGACACGCCCAATAACGAGCCGCGTCGGCGGCTTCGTACAGTCGTGTAGCTGATTCATGAAACTCGCGGAGACACCTAGCCATGTTGAATCGGGAAAGAACCGCAATTCGTGTGGGGCTGACCTATGATCTGGCGAGCGACCACCGTTCAGTCGCCGGCAGTGAGGAGGACTTGGCGGAATTCGACCGTGAAGACACAATCGAGGGGATCGAGCAGTCACTGCGGACGATGGGTCACATCCCGGAACGGATCGGAGGCATCCTGAATCTTGCGGCCCGGTTGGTGGCTGGCCGGCGCTGGGATTTGGTATTCAACATTGCGGAAGGCTGCTGCGGCGCGGCCCGTGAATCGCAGGTGCCCGCGTTGCTCGATGCGTATCACATTCCCTACACATTCTCCGACCCGCTGGTACTCGCGATTGCCCTACACAAAGGTTATGCCAAGACTCTGGTTCGTGCCGCTGGCCTCCGCACGGCTGACTATCAATTGATAGTCACCCCCGATGATCTCGAGCGCGTTGAACTGAGCTTTCCCCTATTTGCCAAGCCAGTTGCTGAGGGAACCAGCAAGGGCATCACAGCAAAGTCGGTCATACACACGGCTGGCCATCTTCGAACCCTTTGCACTGGGCTGCTCAACCGATACAAACAGCCCGTGTTACTCGAAACGTACTTGCCTGGTCGCGAATTCACCGTCGGAATATTAGGCACGGGGGCGAGCGCGCGATCACTGGGAACCCTCGAGATCTACATGGTCGGCGACGCAGACGTCGGGATCTACACTTACCAAAACAAGAAAGATTTCATGAGCAAAGTCGAATACCGATGGATCGAGCCAGCGAACGACCCTGCGGTCGCTGCAACGGAAGCTTTGGCCCTTTCAGCGTGGCGTGTGCTCGGATGTCGGGATGCCGGTCGCGTTGACATCCGATTGGACGACCTCGGTAGACCCTGCTTCATCGAAGCCAACCCCCTTGCTGGCCTCAACCCGGCAATCTCGGATCTTGCCATTCTTGTTCGCCAATCCGGCTTTGGTTACCAGTCGCTCATCGAAGGAATCGTCAGTGAGGCCGCTACACGGCTCTAGGCCGCTTTCATTCCACACATGACCGGCCCCCGTCCCATGAAAGTCGGCGTTATCTACAACAGTTTCTCGCACAAGAGCATGAGCCCGGAAGAATACGAAATGAAATCTACCGGGCTCGCGGCTGCCAAGCATTTGCGGATACTCGGGCATGAGGTGCAATTCTTCGATATGGACAACCCTACTAGTATCGAGGATTTATGCAAAAGCGAGATCGAGATTGCGTTCGATGTCTGCGAACGAGTCAATGATGACTCGCGGGGGGAGGCCTATGCTGCGGCCCTTCTAGAGTACCTCGGAATCCCTCATACGCGCACGACGTCCTGGCTGATTCTATTGGGCGTGGACAAGGCGCGCATCAAAACGATCTTGTCATTTCACCAGATCGCCACGCCAATCTATCAGATCTTTCAAAGCGAACGAGAAGCGCTACGTTCTGACATGAGCTTTCCGCTCTTTGTCAAATCCGTAGCTTCGGAGAACAGCATTGGAATCAGCGAGCACTCTCTTGTCCATAATCTGGACCAGCTTACAAGGCAGATCAAATGTGTTCTCGGTGAAATCAAGAGCCCTGCGCTTGTAGAGCAATACATCGATGGTCGTGAGATCAATGTGGCGATACTCCCCGGGGAGACACCAGCAGTGCTTCCAATTTCAGAGATCGACTTTGGCGATCTGCCGCCCGCTCGCAGGTACCTGGATTACAGCTCGAAATGGCTCGAAGAGTCAGAGCAGTGCCAAAAGACAGTTCCTCGATGTCCGGCCGATTTGTCTGACGCAGAACAGGCAATTATCACCGAGACGGCTCTCAAATGTTACAAGGCTCTCGGGTTGGATTCTTATGCGAGGGTAGACATGCGCCTCAAAGACGGCATCCCTTACGTCCTCGAGATCAATCAGAATCCTAGCATTGCTGAAGCGAATTGTGGCTATGTGCGTTCGTGCGAGCGGGATGGCCTTAACTATACCGGTATGATCGATGCCATACTTCACAATGCAATACGTGGGTCAAAGTGAAAATCTGCCTCCTTGAACCAAGGGATGCTCATGCCAAACGGGCAGACAAAAATAGGCAGGCACAGATAAGGCGCTTGCTAGAGCAGCTTGGGCATCAGGTGGTCGAATTGTCGTGCAACACAACGCTCTACGCGGAGCTGCGCGAGCAACATCCCGACGTCGTCTTCAATGCTCCGAGCGTCTACGGCACCGGACAAGGACGTTTGGTTCCGGCTATTATCGAAATGGCCGGGCTGCGCTACACAGGGTCAGGGGTTCTGGCGCTGTCACTTGGGACGAAATACGCCCGGTTATTCCCGCTGCTCTTTGCAGCAGGTATCCCGCTTCCGCCTTTCCGGGTCCTTGAGGTCGGGCACCCCGGCAGTCTGCATGACTTGCGGTATCCCCTGGTGCTATATGGAAATAATGGCCCTCTAGGCTCCGTTGTCGCCAACAACGCGGTGCTGCCAGACGTCTTTCGCTTGGAATGCCCGCATGAAGAGCGGTTGCTGGTCGAGCAAGTCAAGGGTCGCAAGGTCACGATATTCGCCTTAGACCAAGTACCGCTTTTTGACTCCGTAGAAAACGAGGTCTGTTCACTCGTCAAAGATACCTATCAGCTCATCGAAGCCAGGGGGCTGGTGCGCTTCGACCTCGTGTGGGGGGATACGCCGAAACTAGTCAGCATTGACGTTGCGCCTGATCCGCTGAGTGGGGAACTGCTACGCCAAGCGTCCTGCGCCGGGTGGAATGAGCAGAAGCTGATACAGACGCTTCTGGAACATGCAGGCAGAGATAGTGATATATTACGATCGGAAGAAGTTACCATCAGGCCATTTTCGCTGACCGACTCTGAGCTGGCGCAGCTCGTCAAGATTGAAAATGCGTCTTTTGCGACTGACGCTTATCAGGTCGAGGACTTTCGCCGAGTGCATCGCAAGTGCTCGGAGCTCTCCATAGTTGCCGAGATCAAAGGCCGGATCGCTGGCTATATGATGACCCGTCGACTGCCCGATACGGGAAACATCTTCTCTCTCGCCGTCGCACCTGCCTATCGAAGAAGAGATGTCGGAACGACCCTATTACGTTATACGGTGAGTCGCTTGAAAGAGTGGGGGATCACAAGTATCGATCTCGAAGTCAGAAAGACTAACGAAGCAGGCGTCTCATTCTGGAAACGGATGGGATTTTTCCCTGTGAGCACGATACCCAGTTTTTACGATGACGGCTCAGAGGCTCTTTTGATGAGAGCGTTCATTGGCGAGCGTTGATAGAGCGCTCAGCCTCGCTCTACTAGATTCCCGTGCCTGACCAACGTATCGATCTTCCGTATCGGCTCGATCGTGCCATCGGGATCGACACGAATCGCTGAACCTGCGCGGATGCCGTAGCCGATGCTCGAGTTGGACGAAAGCTTCAGGAGTGACCTCAGTTCTCCCCAGTTCTCCTCTTCGTCATGCACGTCGCACAGGATGTCGGCAATTCCGAGGCATGGAAAAAGTTCGCCAACGGTGTCGTCGCCATCTCGAAAGCGCACCCAAGCGCGAGCCAGCATAATGCTGCCCGCCGAGATTCCGAAGAAGAACTTGCCCCCGTGATACAGTTCGCTCAAGAAAGGCGCGAGGCGATGTCGGGTGACGACATTCATTCCCACATCAACATCGCCCCCGCTGAAGAAAACTGCGTCCGCAGCCACGCAGACGTTTTCGAAGGAGCGACGCGCGAATTGCCGAACCGTCGTCACGAGCTTTACATCCCCGGCTCCCGAATTCGTGAAAGCGCCGGCCACCATAGTAAAGAAATGTCGATCGTCGCCGCTTGCGGCGCCGATATACGCAATAGAAGGAGAAGAGACGCCGCAATGGTCAAACACCGTTCGCAGCAATGGATCCGTTCCCGCGCGTCTACTACGGGGATCACCGGCAATCAGGAATATTGGCTTTGATCGGCTCATTGCTTATCCGCAAGAAACTCGTCGATATCGATCTTGAAATCGGCACTCGCCAGTCGATACTTGACGCCCAGAACCGGCGACAATGCCTGAACCTGCCGGGGTATGATGTCCACGAAAGCGCCGTAACATCGTCGAAGCGACGCGCACAATTCGGGTTCGATCGCCGCCGGCCCTCGGGGATCGCTCACGTAGCTGACCGAAATCGTGGTCTGATCGGATTGCACCAACTCGTACTGCTCAATTCCAGCAACCTGCGCGATCGCCGAATCGACCTCGCTCTGAGTGACAAGTCTGCCTGCACTCGAAAGCGTTGCATTCGTAATTCTTCCCTCGATCGCCTCGAGTGTCAGTCCCTCATGACGGCCGCAGGGGCATGGCTCCGTTGCCAGTTGCACTAGGTCGCCTATGTCAAAACGAATCAGCGCTCGCCAAGGGTTGTGAAAGGTGCTGACCAGGATCCGTCCGATTACAGGTCCGCCATGGCGAGGGGCAAGCGGCTGAAAGTTGACGTGGCAGTGCTCGATATTTTGATGAAACTGGCCGGCTTCGCACTGCATGAAAACATACCCGCTCTCAGTTGAGCCGTAGGAACTGATCGACGGGCATTGAAAGACACTCCGGATATGCCGCAAATGAAGGAGCGACGGGTTCTCAAAAGTCAATGTCACGACCGCAGGCTGATAGACTCGATGGTTATGTTTGATTGCGTGGCGACAGAGCACGCTAAGAAACGAAGGGTTGGCTTCGAGCACCACCGGCTTGAACCGGTCCAGCTCGTCGATCATTCGATCGCAAAATGCCTCACTCCATTCGACTGGATCGTCTTTTTCGGTCAAAAAGAGATAGTGGCCGAGCATGCGCTGTTCCATGCTCAGGTATCCGTTATCGCTTGCGAACCCCACGCACCGCGGACTCGAAAGGATCGCCTCTCGGTGACCGCCCAATCGCGCCGCTGCCGTGGCTGAATGCAGCTTCCACGAGGTGGCTTCGGACGCGTCCCACCAAGGCTGGCACCAAACATTCGTGACGGCATCCGACGTTGATCCGCTTGTCTTCACAAGTTTTACCTCACCCCTGGCGAGAGCTGAAACGAGATCTTGACCTTCGGGAACGAATTCCGTCACTTGACGCTCGCGCAAATCAACCTTTGTCAGCACGGGCATCGCCACGTACCGCCCGAGGATGTCAGTCGAGGGGCCACGATCGTAGCGGCGCCAGGTGTTGTAGGCCGGCACCCTTGACAGTGCCGTTTCCAGCACGGTCTTGGCAGAGTCACGATATTCGGAAGTATAGGTTGGCTCTAAGATCGGCAATGGAGCTCCAGACGGTCCCAGTCTGAAACTTAAAGTGTGCTGCTGCAACAGTCGCGATATCATTGAAGCGAGCAGGCCTAGCCTGCTCCAATTTGCCATCGGGCAGAGGCTGAGTAAGCGACGGTGAACTAGCGGCGTGGGTTGGCAGGGTGACGGGATTTGGCCTTTCCTTGCTACATTCGGTGCCCGTCCTTGGGGGACTCCATCATGATTATTAGTGGCTGCGTGATGACGCGGACCGACGAACTAGCCGTGACAGGTGTTCGCAACAGTTCAGGCCACTTCTCGTCAAATATATGCCGCTCAGAAAGTCAATGCCGTATCATCGACAAGCTGGATCCGAGTCCAATTCAATGCACCTTCATGAATGAATCGTGCCGGCTGCAAGGGCCGCGTACGAGCAGAGATTTTGCAACGGACAAATCCGTGCATGCTTCGCTGAGAGGATATAGACTTTCTCGACAAGAGCAAAAATGGCCAAGAGAGGGTCTTACACACTATGTACGCGGAGCAACACATACCAGGACTGAGCCAAACTTTAGGCATTCCGAAAGAAGAACTCGTTGCAGTTCATCGCGATACTTCGAGGCGTCTTTGGTCTACTGATGACATCACGCTAACACACGTCATCAAAAACACTGGTCATGTATCGTACCATCGACGCAAAAGCATCGCCACTGAAGATGTATTCAAGTGTGTTGAAATTCTTCTTGGTGCGTTACGTGGACCGGTCAGCATCCCCGGCTGTCTCCGGTACACACTCAGAGCCCAAAACTCGCCAGAGCCTGCCTTCGATATCTTTAGGGAGACACATCGCCTATGCGGGTGCATTGTTGGTGTGCGAGATAATCGCGCAACAGGCTGGAAGGCGCCGTGGATTGAAGTTGAGATATTCCCGCCATTATGGTTAGACTTTCACGCACTGAAATGGATTGGTAGCTGCGAAAAGCACATGGCATTCGCGGTCGCTAGCATTCATGAAATGCAAGCATTCTTGGGTACCTTGGCGAAACGCTATCCTGATGCGAAAAGTGTCACTGAGTCGCTACCGGTGGTGCCCCCAAAGACTTAGCCATCGCTTCCTACCCCGCGAAAGAAACGACTGAACTGAACGTTACCACGAATCACGTTCCACGTTTTTCGTGATCCTGAGAAGAGAAAGCAGGAAGCGTTCGATATTGTTCAAAGACGTGCTTCATGCGAGTTCGTCCGAGAACCAAAGCGGCCCTAACGGAATCTCAACTGTGGAACCCAGCAACATCGGACCAGGTATCCGATTTCTCGAACACCTAGCAAATCAAGGCACCTCGTCGAGAGGGTGTGATCTGCCCTGTTGAGCGTCTGGAGCAGCAGGCTTCAAGCCACTCCATGCTGCACGGGCGGCGAGATATGTTGCCCCGGATTATTTTGTTTCTCTGGAAACTGGAGAAGGCACATGCAATTGTGGCGTTACTAGAAGCCATGCGATTCGGTTTTCGGTTCCGTCACATCAGTTATGTAATAGCTGCCGCTGTTGCCAGCATCGGATGCGGAGATGGTGACACGCAAATCATCGTCAAGTATGCCTCCGACTACGCCCGACCTGCGGCAGACATTTCGATTCTCGGAATTGTCGAGAATGGTCGGCTCAGTCCAGCAGCTTGGCAGGAGCTGGGCCACCTACTGTCATCTCGCTTTAGCCAGAGTACCTGTGAAACCTTATGGAACGACAACTTCATGAGTGCGAACCCAACGCTGGCTTCAAGTATTGACGAGTACACCAAAGATGACGGCGTTACCGATGAGCTGCTCGAACGACTCGCGCCCATGGCCAAGGGAGGCTCGATTCTGGCGTTTACAGTGGTGGGTCGCCAAATGGCTTCGAGCAGCGACGGTGGCAACAAGCCAGTTGAGACTACGCCGTCGCCGCTTACGCGCCCGGGCGGCGGATTTCCTGCAAGGGGCGGGGGTGGCCGAGGGATGAGGGGCAATTTTGCTCCGCAGTCAAGCACATCCGACGACCAGAAAGCCGAAATGGACAGCAAAACTTACAAGATATCGGCCACTCTCTTTTCAAATCGCCTCCGTCATTCGGTTGTTGTTGTAGCGATGTCGTATTCTGGGCCAAATATCGACTTAGCCATGAAGGAATTCATAGACAAATTGCGTTCCAATATCCCCAACGTCGCTTGCACTGGTTGGAATCTCGATGCTCACATTGATGTTGGCAGTATCCGCGAATTGCCGAATCAACAAGTGCCGGAACCTTTCAGCGAGTGAAATCACCTCTGGTGGCGTAGTGCCTATCGGGTTTCAGAGACGGCAGGCGCGTAAGGCTAATGGCTCGGCAAGTTTGGCCTGCGGAATTGGAGCACAAGTACTACATAATGATACGTAGCTCCTGCTTCTCTCAGGTGGTGGTTGCGGTCGGACTGGTACTTTCACCCAGGGCGGCGTTAATCTGATTGAGAGCTGTCGAAAACGCGGATGTAACGGCGCTGCTCATGCCACCTCCGCCGTGATGGTGGTGCCCCGACCCATGATGATGTACGGCCTGGCCCGAAGTGGATTGACCAGCGGCTGCGTTCGGCTGCTGCAGGGTAGGCATTTGTCCTGTTTGAGCGGCTTGCTGGAGCCCGCTCGCGAGCTGGCTGAGAAATCCGCTGCTATTTCCACTTTGCTGCGCGGCCTGCTGCAAACTATTGGCTAGTTGGCCCGCCACTTGTTTGAATTCTGTCGGGTTCTGTTGCTGCAATTGTTGGAGCTTGCTCATCAATTCGCCAAGTGGCGAGACGTGTGTCTCGGCAGCCGCGCCGGTTGATGTAGTTGATGAAGTTTGATTGGTATCTGTTGTCGAATTGAGTTGGGGCAGGCTTGCTAAGCTGCTTGAACCGTTTATTGCGTTAATGTTCATGGCCCATGTCCTTTATGCGTTCCACCCACGCACTAGAACGACTTCGTACGGGGATCCTTTAGCTACATGTTCGATGAACAAACCTTCTGAATTGCGGTCCGATTGCCAACAGGTATTCTTCGCATCGGGATCGTGATGTGACTATTTGCTCATCGTCCAACCCGGTCCTTAAGCTTGGCTAGTGGCGCACGGAAGAACCTGGAGTAATGAGAAATCATGAAGTTCAAAGCACCAGTGGAATTCGTCCTAAGGGTGCAGCTGAACCCAGACTTCTGCCTATGCGCTACGGAATTTGGCACGAGCCGTGGCCAGCACGATTGGAGGAAACCATGAAATTCAGAGCATTATTAACGTTCGCAATCGTAAACGCTTCCTTATGTGTCTATTCGGTCGCGCGTTGCGAGGAGACAAGGAGAACTCAACAAGGCCAACAGCACAGCCAGCCTCAATCGCAGCCCCGTCAAACAAGAGCCCAGGTCCCGCAACGTCAGCAGCCGGCGCAGTTTCAGCCGCATCCCGCCGGTGTACACCCGCACGGGGCTATCGTTCGACCGCACGCCATTAGAGTCGTGAGCCCGCGTACGGTCCCCTATGGCTCGCACCAGTGGAAACACTGGAATCATCCGGAATTTTCTCGCCCCGCCTACTATTGGGACTGGAACAATGTCCACAACGTCACTTGTACAGCGGAAGACTCGTACGGCGATCAGTACCCAGTAACCGAAGCGACCACGCCGGGTTTTGGCCTGAACAATATGACTCAGGTCGAGGATGATGCTCTCGACCGTTGTGCGTCTGAATCGGGTGGTGATCAGACCTGTTATCTCGTGACTTGCTCGCACTTTTGAGCAAGTCGTATCCAAAAAATGAAGTTCTCGCTAGCGCGCCGAGGTTCAGGCAAGAATCCACTGATAGCGGAGGTAGAGCTTAGGCGAGGCGTGGGGTTGAAGACATCATGCTGCTTGTCGGACAGGCATTTGTTAATGTTACAGCTACTTGATGCAGACAGATTGCAATAGATCCTATTTTCATGCATCGGACCGCAGTGCGCTTGCGCGATTGTCTTCACCCCTGCGAGATGGGAGTATTGATGCATGAAGCCCGCAGGGGTTGTCGCCCTCATTTCCTTTGTCCTTGTTCTTCGGGTAACTCCCGCACTCGGCGATCCGCCCGCCCGTACTATCCAAGCGGTTCCTTTATTTACTATCGGCAAGAGCCAAAACAAGAACCAGGTTCAATACTCGGTCCACGTAGACGACCACTGTGCGCCAATGCCGGGCGCACCAGTTTTCGCCTATTGGAATATGCTTGAGCTTGGCCCGACTCGCGTAGCGCCGCTCTTGTCGCGCGAGTACAAGGCCTATGGAATCGCGAGCCAGCGCGTCACGACACACGACCCCGATGGCGGCAAGATTCGCCTAGTGTTGCGGGCACTTCCCAGTCGAACAATTCTTGTGGAAACGCTACGCGGACGCAGCGGAGCTTGCCGAGCGCTTGCGACGGTTACAATCGCTGGCACGCCAGCGCATCTTTTCGATGTTTACGTCAAACTGACGTGGGTCCTCGGCGTGGATTACTTGCTTCTGCGAGGCTGGTCGATGGACGGCACCCGCATACTGGATGAAAAGCTTGAGAAGTAGTCGCTCGCGCCTTGCAGTTGTGATGCGTTGCAGTTGCAACATGCAACTGCAACACGCCCGAATCGCAGGAGCTTTCGTCAGCCATTGGACTAGCGCGAACGACTCTGGGTTCAGCTGGTTAGCATTCCCGGGATACAAGGCACGAGCGCACGGCGCCACTTCCAAGGCTGCCCAATCTGGCAACACGGTATCGCACTATTGAGCGATGACGGCCCCGAGCGGCTGGTTACGGCGCGTGCTTGCAAGATGATAGGGTTTGGCTTCCCTAGGCTCCGACGAGTGCGACGCCTTCTGCATCGGCAAGTCGCCATTTTTGGCTGGCAGGCGCCACCGAGGTCAGAGCGAATCACAGCAGAAACTGAGCCGGACCTGCGCTCGGAACAGGGTGTGCTCGTGCGGTTGCTCTCGTGGCTGGCACGCTGGACCCTGGGGCGACATCAACACCCTCGAGGGACATCGTCTATGAGCGCAGACGGCCCGAGACAGGCACGTTGTACCAGGTGGTGCGCGACAACCTGCAGACACTCTACGCTGCGGTTGAGGATGGGTTTGCGGCACCGCTGCCCGCGTTCGTGCGCGACGAGTTCGAGCGTTATTTGGATTGTGGAATCCTATGTCGAGGTTTCGCCTGGCTTCAGTGCGACACCTGTCACGAGCAGCGGCTCGTGGCGCTGAGCTGCAAAGGTAGGGCTTTTTGTCCATCCTGTCTAGGCCGCCGCATGGCGCAAAGCGCCGCGAATTTGGTGGACCACGTTCTGCCGATGGTGCCGTTACGACAATTCGTCATCACGTTCCCCTTCGAGCTACGCGCGCGGCTGGCGTACGACGGTAGAGTGCTAGGGGCCGCGACGCGTATTGCCATCGACTCGGTTCTTGGCTTCTACAAGCGCCGCGTGCGCGAAGTCGATGGCGTGCTCGGTCAAAGTGGCGCGGTCAGCGTGGTGCAGCGCACGAGTTCGGACCTCAGACTCAACCCGCATCTTCACGCAATCTTGCTGGACGGTGTGTTCATTGCCGATAACGGCTCGCCTGTCTTTCATCCGCTTACTCATCTGGACGATTCAGACCTCGCGGACTTGTTACAAGTCATCCGAGTGCGGCTGGTCAATTTCCTCCTGCGCCGCGGCGTCATCGAAGGCTGCCAAGAACTGACGCTTCTGAATGACGACTTCGCCGAGTGTGAGCCGGCGCTGGCTCAGCTCGCTACCGCTGCCGTGGCCGGGCTTTTGCCTGCGGGTCCTGACGTGCGCCAACGCCAGGCCATTGCGCTACGCGGTCAGCCAGGTGTTGACGTCACAGGCCCGTTATCAGTGACCGAGATGGGCTTTTCACTGCATGCGGCCACCACGGCGAGCGCCGACGACGCACGCGGCCGTGAGGCTCTCGTACGCTATGCACTCAGACCGCCGATTGCGCAAGAGCGCCTGCATATCCTGCCCAATGACCTCGTGCGGATTGAGCTCAAACGTCCGTTTCGCGATGGCACGGTGGCAGTCGACCTCGACCCTCTCTCGCTGCTTTGCCGGTTAGCCGCGTCAGTTCCGCCCCCAGCTTGTCACCTCGTGCATTACTCAGGAATTCTAGGTGCAGCATCGAAGTTACGCCCGCTCGTCGTGCCACCGTTACCCGCTGATTGCCAGAGCGCGTCACATGCTCACCGCGAGCATCCCCCCACGCATCGGTCTCGATATCGCCCGTACGCTGAGCTTCTCAAGCGCACGTTCCAAATTGACGTTGAGCGTTGCGAGTGCGGGGGTCGCTTCAAGTTGCGCGCCCTGGTTATCGAAGCTCACAATATCGAGCGATTGCTACGTTACCTCGGCGAACCTCTCGAGCCCCCGCGTCGCTCGCCCGCTCGCGACCCGCCGTACTTCAAAACGCAGGTGCTGCGGCGCAAGTTCGGCGAGCTGAACTAGGTTCGCGCGGGGTGCCGATTTGACCCACGCACTTTTGCGGGCTGGGTGACGCGAAGGTGCATTCCGATCGGCAGCTGTGCACCGCTCCAGCGGCCAAGATCGTTGCTCAAAGCACCAATCACGCACGCAACGCCTCACCGCCCTTCAACAAACCTGCCGCGATCCATTGCGACTGCAAGAGCCGTTCGGCCAATCACTTTCGACACCCTAAATGTATTGCCTACGCGCCGATAAGTTTGCGGACACCACGGGAACGTCGATTATCCACATCGCGGGTGCCGACGAGTTGATACCGTTCGACCACGCGATCATTCCCGATCGCATCGAGGCGGGCACATTCATGGCGGCGATTGGCGCCGCTGGCGGCGACGTATTGCTTGAAAATGCTCCATTTGACGATCTCGAACCGGTCATCGTCAAACTGCGAAAGGCCGGGTTGACAATCGATCGCGAGGGCGAGTGCGTGCGCGTCGGGCGTGCGGGCGCGATCCGGCCGGTCAACGTAACGACGGCGCCGCACCCCGGTTTCCCGACGGACATGCAGGCGCAGCTGATGGCCTTGATGTGCATTGCGTCCGGTCAGAGCGTACTCACTGAAACGATCTTCGAGAATCGATTCATGCACGTGCCCGAATTGCAGCGCATGGGAGCCAACATCGAGATCCGCAATAACACTGCCATCGTGAATAGTAGCCAATTAGAAGGCGCCAGTGTGATGGCGACCGATTTGCGGGCGAGCGCGTCGCTAGTCATCGCAAGGCTGCCCAATCTGGCAACACGGTATCGCACTATTGAGCGATGACGGCCCCGAGCGGCTGGTTACGGCGCGTGCTTGCAAGATGATAGGGTTTGGCTTCCCTAGGCTCGGCGTACTTAATTTCAAGTGAGTCATGGATCCCAGCATAAAACCTCATTGTTGCCTCAGCCAGATAGACTCCAGATAGACCTCAGGCACAACCGGCATTCCGACGAGACTTGAGGCACTAGAGACCACCATTTTGGAGTGGCCGTAGAACTCTATTTTGGCGCAGCTTCACGTTTGGCTTGCAAATCCTCATCGAGCACCAAGGCATACGCCGTAGCGATAATAAAGGCTTCCCGGCAGCGCGCTATCCCGAAACGACACCAGATGAGAAGAAGAGCGGCTTCATAGACGGGCACTAGAGCCGCCGCGACAGATCGCTTATACAATTGGTGCGCCAAAACTACGCCACCCACGATCGCAAGCATAAACAAAGCGCTCACGACCGTGGTGTGGAACGTCTTAACCCGACGATTTGCGTCCAGTCCGACGTAACCTCGCAGGATCACCATCCCGATCGGAGCTAAGCATAGCAGCGCTACAAAAGATCCCGAATACGGATGTTCGACAGCAAACGAAATAACGTACAATGCGATGCTTGCAGCGATGGCCCAGTAGCTCCCTGACATGAGCCTGACTAGTGCTTCCGCTGAACGCATTTCCTTCGACAGGTGCTCATTTCGTGCAAGGACACGAAGTTTCATCGCATTGATACCACGCATGGGGTACTTGCCAACGTAGGCTGGAAACGTCTCAAAGTGGATACTTCGGCTTGTGTCAGCCCTTGTCACGGGACAGGGACTCGACAGCGTCCCCATCGTGTGTCCGTATGTCCAAGGCGGCACTTGTCGGGAAACTTCGAGTCCAGACGTGTTGCGGGCAGTGAACCGGTGGCTGCTTGCTAGCCTGATGTGTTGATGCAGTACTTTGAAGTTCCTTGCGCCGAGGCCAATACGTCATGCGCTTTCTGAAGCTAATCTTGATTTCCTTAGGCCTATGTTTGGCGGACTGCGGCGCGCGATCGGGCCTCGATTCTCTGCCGATGAGTGGAGGAGGTGTAAATGCGGGAGGCAACCCGACAACAGGCGGGGCGCCCATGAGCGCCATTAGTACCGGCGGCAACGTGAGTACCGGTGGAGCTGCGACAGGAGGTTTAGCAGGCTTCGGCATCGGCGGATTGTCGTCAATCGGTGGGCTCGTTGGCGCGGGCGGCACCGCGGGGGCGACTGGTTTGGGGCACCCATTTTCTTGCGGCGCCAATACCTGCTTCGTCGGGGTCAGTTATTGCTTTACGATCGTGGGCGCCGGAGTTTTACAGGCTGCAAATCTACCCCCAGCCGGTACCAGCAGTTGCGCGCCGCTACCGCCGAGCTGCGCACAAGCAACCGATTGCACGTGCCTCCAATCTATTGGCGTGTCCTCTTGCACCGTCAGCAACGGCGAAATCTATGTAACTGAATTTGCTGTGTGACTCACGCGTCAGGACAGTGCGTAGGTGAGACAAGGCTGCTCCCCTCTGGCTCCAATCTGGTCGGGCAGCGGCTGAGTGAGCGACGGTGGACTTCGGCGGGTGATCGAGGCGTAGGTTGGCAGAATGATGCCTTTTGGCTTCCCTTGCGTCACGACGCTGAGCGACGAAAGAGCCAGGACAGCCGCTCGGGCAACGCTGTGGCCAGGCATAACAGCCCGGATGCAGATGCCGCGTCCAGAGCTAATTGGGCGCGCCGTCACGCGAGATTTCCCTGCAGGTCTGCCGTGGGCTATCTTCCACGTGTGAGGCGCCTGCCGTCTGTTTTTCTGTCGCTTGCGGGGGCACTTGGCTGTGCGTTGGTGGGCAGCCCTTGTTCGGCATCTGACGAGCCGCCGGGCATGCTCAAGTTCACGTGGGATGCACCCGCCGATTGTCTTTCGGCCGAGAGGGTGCGGATGGAGATATCGCGGCTGCTGCATGGGGATACCCGGATCCGGCAAGGCGGCGATCTTGATGTTCGTGTAACGGTCAAAAATGGCGATATTTGGTCAGCGGATCTCTCGACGCTCCACGCAGGTCAAACCGGGCGTCGGTTCATTGAGGCGCCCTCGTGTCAGTCGGTAGCCGATGCCTCCGCACTCATCATCGCGCTTATGATTGACCCGGATGCCGTTGCCGGCGTCTTGCAAGGGCCGAAAGAAAACGTGCCTCCCTCGGCGTCACAGAGCGCGGGGCACCAGTCGATGGAGATCCTAGCTGGCCCGCACGTGCAGGGTCGTATTGGAACCTTGCCTGGCGCCGATATCGGCCTCGGCATCGGAGTCGGCCTGACGGGCCGACGATGGCGGACTGACCTACGCTGGACCTACGGACTTAAGAACCAAGTCGCAACACTGCCTTCAGGCGCGTCCGGCCGATTCGGCATCATGACCGGATCACTCTCCGCATGCCTGAACCTAGGCCAGGAGCGGCCAGCCTTCGGCCCATGTGCCGTTCTTGAGCCGGGGTTAGTTTCATCGAGCGGCTACGGAGCCAGCGCAGGATTCTCCAAACATGCCGCTTGGTTGGCAGCGGGAGGCGGCGTCTACCTGTCCTCGTCGTGGGGGCGGTATTTGCGCATGCTACTCGAAGTGGACGTCCTTTTGCCACTGTACCGTCCCGATTACGTCTTT
Organism: uncultured delta proteobacterium; assembly: GCA_963811985.1. Taxonomy (GTDB): domain Bacteria; phylum Myxococcota_A; class Polyangia; order Polyangiales; family Polyangiaceae; genus FEN-1139. The sequence goes on along the minus strand of CAWEUH010000024.1, from coordinate 7,333 downwards.
CATGACGTGCCCGGCGTGGTTTTCCGAGCCCCAGCCGTGGGGACCCGCGCCCTGGCCGCGATTGCATGTCATTTTTGACAATGAATTGGCATCGAGCTGGGAACCAAGACCGTTGATGGAGTGCTCACTAGCGAGTGAAGACCGCAGGGCGATGCTGGGCAGCGTCGGACGGCACACGCAGAACTCCGGAGAGGTCAGCGAGTGCGTGGATTTCGACCGCGTGTACGAGAGCATGGTGCAGTATGTCTGGAGCGTCGTGTACCGCATGGGTGTGCCCCGGTCCGACGCGGAAGATGTCGTGCAGGAGGTATTCTTTACCGTCTATCGCCGGCTGGGTGACTTCGAGGGCCGTGCGCAGCTCAAGACCTGGGTGTTCTCCATCGCCGTGCACTTCGCACAGCACTATTTTCGAACGCACGCACGCAAACCGGGTAACCGCGCCACGGCGAACGACATCCATGACGCTGAGGAATGGTCGAAGGACCATGCACTCATAGACAGCCGCGAACGCGGTCCCGCTAGCGAGCTCGAACGCATGGAAGGGCTGGACGCGCTCGACCGAGTGTTAGCCAAATTGAACGAACGGCAGCGAGTCGTTTTCGTGCTTGCGGAACTCGAACAGATGACCTTGCATGATATCGCCGAAGTCGTCGGGAGCAACGCTAATACGGTCGCTACGCGGTTGCGTGCGGCTAGGAAGGCATTCGAGAAAGCGCTTGCGCGGTTCCAAAATCAGGGGCCTGGGAGGAAGCTATGAACGAACTGAGCCCGGCAGCTCGAGCCATGGTGGAGGCGCATCGCAACTCCAAGGTGCTCACCCGCGCCGAACGGGGTCGCATAAAGCAGGGCGTACTCATGCGCGTAACGGCATTGGGAGCGGCTGGCGCGACCGCAGGCACGGCCGTGGGAATGTCTTTGGCATCGAAGATCGGGTGGGTTACGCTTGCGTTCACGATCGTGGGAGGGGCTTCCGCTTGGGTGCTGCGCGGGCACACGGCAAATCCGAGCAGCATGGCTCAGCATTCGTCTGTCCCAACCCGCCTTGACGTGGTCGCGCCGCAAGCTGCGGCTGGAAGTGCAAGCGATCGGCACTCGACCCCAGCGGACATGGTCGCCTCACCCCAAACGACACCACAACCTTCGTCCGCTCCGGCGAATTCTCTGCCGGTCGGTCCCGCGCGCGTTGACGTCGCGAAGCGAACGGTCAAGCACCCAACAATCGTGACTGCCCCAGACGCTGTGAGCGCATCCGCTGTTGTCGCGGCGCCGCTGAGTCCGGAGCCTGAGCTGCAACTGCTTCGGCAGGCTCGGGAAGACTTGCAGCGGGGCCAGCCCGAAATCGCATTTCGTCGCCTCAGCGACTACGACCGTGAACACGGTCAAGGCGTGCTGACGCAAGAGAGGCAGGCACTGAAGGCCATCGCGCTCTGCCGGTGGCGTCCGGGTTCCGATGCCCAGGCGCGTGCAGCGCAGTTCCTGCGAAGTGCTCCCGAATCTCCGCTGGCCAATCGCGTGCGTTCTGCATGCGAAGCGACAACGAGCGCGCCTCGTTGAGTTGCAAAGACATGATGAGGTTGCTTGAGCGGACAATTCGAAACGAAGCAGTTATCGTTTGCTCAGGGCTTGCTTGGGTGATGGTTGCGTGCAGCGACAAGGTCGTCATTGGCGCGCAGTACGGAGAGGCCGCCGACAGCTCCGTCGTTTCGGACGCTGGGGACCCGACGCTTGCGCTCGAGAGCTGCCCCGATTTGCCCGGTAGGCCCCCGGGCATACCACCCCTTCCGAGCGCCCAGCAGGTGGCCCTACAGCGCGCTGAATTAATGTCATTCATTCATTTCGGCGTGACGACGTTTGATTCGGGCACAACACCGTCGGCGACGCTGTTCAACCCGACGAATCTCGACGCTACCGAGTGGGCGACGGAGTACAAGAACGCTGGCTTTCGTCAAGTGATTCTGGTCGCCAAGCACGACAGCGGGTTCTGCCTTTGGCCGTCGGCGTACACGGAATATTCAGTGAAAAATAGTCCCTGGAGGAATGGACAAGGGGACTTGGTTAGGGAATTCGTGGACGCGATGCACGCCCAAGGGCTGAGACCTGCCCTTTATCTTTCGCCATGGGATCAGGCCTACCCGAGTTCGAGTCCGAGTTATGAACAATACGTTCGTAATCAACTTACGGAGCTCCTGACGAACTATGGTCCAATCTACGAGATCGAGTTTCCAGGCGACAACGCGCCGACGCTCGACTGGGCGGGCATCGCGCAGCTTTGCCACCAATTGCAGCCAGACATCATCGTTTGGATGGGCCCGCAAATCGCGACCACGGGCGTGGACGGCCGGTACACGTTTCAGCCCACACGTACCACGTCGAGTATCGCCGACGTACCCAATGGTGGGCCTTCGAATGTTTGGTACCAAGGCGAGGCTCAGGTCACGGATCGTACGAACAATACCTGGTTCTGGAACACGACAACTTCGGTCATCCCGTTGAGCCAACTGCAAACGGCTTACTTCGATTCGGTGGGCCAAAACTCGACGCTGGTTCTGAACTTTCCGCCCGCGACAACCGGACAATTCGAATCCCCAGACCTGGACCTGCTGCGGCAGTTCGGCGGCTGGTACTCTTCGCTCTACACGACGAACCTCGTTCAGGCGCAACCCGTGACCGCTGACACCACGTGGGCTAATCCGGGTTTCGAACCGGCCAAAGCCGTTGACGGCGACATCTGTACGTATTGGGCGTCAGACAGCAGCAAAACGTCGGGGCGATTGGAGGTAACGCCTGCCTCTCCCATCACGTTCAACCTGATCAGCATTCGCGAGCCTATCGAACTCGGTGAGCGCACCACGGCTTACCATGTCGAGATCAAACAAAACGGTGCTTGGAACCAAACCCCATCTGACATTTCCGGTACGACGATTGCGGGTACGGTCATCGGTCAACGCCAACTCTGGCAAGTCAATCAGACGACCGCCGACGCTATCGCACTCGTGATCGATGGAGCCAAAGGCCCGCCAGCAATAGCCGAGTTCGGGGCATACTGACCATTATCCTTGCGACTTTTATGTCACTGCGTCGCGTGGACACGCGAGCCAAGGAAACGTCTGGCCGCCTCACGCGAAAAGTCGTTATTCGGACGGAAACGCGGTCTGGCTGCGATGTAATTTTGCAGAATCGCTGATTCGCCCGGATTCCGGTCGGAAGAATCGCCCGCATCGACCGAAAAAAGAGACGAACTCAGACCAGGCAGGGAACGAACGGCTGGTGCCTTGCCGTCGCGTGCGCGGCAACGGGTGTCAAATAAACCGAGCACGAAACGGTAACCGTTTATGAAACAGACCTTCATCTTGGCCGTCGTAGCTTCAGCGCTTTGGGCATGCTCGCAGTCGTCAAATGGCGTTGGCGATACCAATGTCGGTCAGGGCGGCACCACGGCACCTGTGGCCGGTGCGACCGGTGGCATTTCCGTGCTTGGAACCGGAGGGAGCTCAAGTTCGGCAACAACGATTCCGTCGTCCTTGGCCGGCACGGGCGGAAAAGCAGCTGCTTCAGGGGGCGCGCAGGCTAGCGGTGGGGTTCAAACGGCAGTTACAGGCGTTGGCGGCGCGACAGGTGGCAAGCCCGCGAGTGGCGGCGCCCCGTCTGGTGGTATCCCGAACTCAGGCGGCGTTGCAAACACCGGGGGCGTGCCAAACGCTACGGGCGGGCTCACCAACGCTAGTTCTCAGGGAGGAACCAATGCCGCGGGCGGCACACTGTCCAACATCGGCGGGACGACGTCCGCCGTCGGTGGCGCTGCAACCGGCGGATTGGGCGCGGGTGGCACGCCCACGGGTGGAAGCAGTTCGGGTCCACGCACCATTCAGAACTTCAACCAATCCTGGAAGTTCAAACGAGCGGACGTTTCTGGCGCGGAGGCGACCGCCTTTGATGACTCCTCGTGGGGTAACGTTGGCCTGCCGCATTCGTTCAGTCTGCCCTACTTCATGTCGTCCTCGTTCTACGTCGGTTACGGCTGGTACCGTAAGCACTTCACCGTGCCGTCGTCCTGGTCAGGCAAGAGCGTGTTTCTCGAGTTCCAGGCAGCGTTCGATCAAGCACAGATCTATGTAGACGGTAAGCAAGTGGGCCAACACATCGGCGGCTACAACGGTTTTTCGATCGACATCACCTCCGCCATCACGACCGGCGACAACGTCGTGGCCGTTCGCTTGAACAACAACTGGAATGCGCAGATCCCGCCCATCACGGGCGATCACACCTTCCAGGGCGGCCTGTATCGTGACGTAAATCTCGTCATCACAGATCCACTACACGTGACCTGGTATGGCACCTGGGTCACGACGCCCACTCTGGCGACGAATTCGGGCTCGTCCAGCACCGTGGAGATCAAAACGGAAGTGCAAAACAATCGCTCCGCCGCCGTCAACGCCACGCTGAAGACAGACATCGTAGACAGCAGCGGCAAGGTGGTCACCACCGTTTCGTCGCAACAGCAGATTGCCGCGGGCACGACGGTGACCTTCGATCAGACGACGCCCGCTATCAGCAACCCCTCACTGTGGCACCCCGACCATCCAACGATGTACCAGGCGCTTTCTTACCTTTCCGACGGCACAGGGAACGTGGACACGTTCACGACGCCGTTCGGGTTCCGCTGGTTCAGCTGGTCGGCGACGCAAGGCTTCTCCCTGAACGGCTCGCATTATTGGATCCAAGGCGCGAACGTTCACCAGGACCATGCGGGCTGGGGCAACGGTGTGGCCGACTCCGCGCTGTACCGCGACGTCAAGATGGTCAAGGACGCGGGGCTGAACTTCATCCGCGGCTCGCATTATCCGAAGGCGCCGGCCTTTGCAGATGCCTGCGACCAGCTCGGAGTCCTACTCTGGTCGGAGAACTGCTTCTGGGGCGGCTTTGGTGGCGGTCCGGGAGGTTGGTCGTATAGCGGCTCTTACCCGAGCACGTCCGCTGACTTCGACAATTACGATGCCAACGTCCTCGCCAGCTTGACGGACATGATCCGCATCCATCGCAATCACCCGAGCATCATCGCGTGGAGCATGGGCAACGAGGATTTCTTCAACGGTGGCGGTCCTGCAGACAGGGTGATCGCCTTGCTCAAGGAGGAGGTCGCCCTGACTCACCAGCTCGATCCTGCGCCAACGGGACGGCCCGCGGCCATCGGCGGCGCGCAGTCGGCCATCGGCGGCACGCAGCCAGACACGCTTGGCGACGTTGCTGGCTTCAACGGCGACGGCACTGGGTACGACAACCCCGGCATGCCCAATCTGGTGTCGGAATACGGCAGCACCGTGAATGTGGCTCGGCCCGGCGCCTACGATCCCGGCTGGGGAAACCTGACGGTAACTAACAACATGCCAACCGAATCCGCGTGGCGTAGCGGAGTATCCAAGTGGTGCATGTTCGACTATGGCAGCCAGATGGGCACCACGTATATATACACGGGTATCGTTGACTACTTCCGCATTCCGAAGCGAGCGTACTATTGGTACCGAAACACCTACGCGAAGGTCGCGCCGCCAACCTGGCCGACGTCGGGCACGCCCGCAGGGTTGAAGCTCACGGCCAGCACGACGACGCTCTCGGCGGTGGACGGCACGCAGGACGCGTGGCTGCTGGTCACGGTCGTCGATGCGAGCGGCAAACCGATTAACAACAACGTTACGGTGACACTCGCGGTGACGTCGGGTCCAGGCGAGTTTCCGACTGGGCCGAGCATCACGTTCACCCCAGGGACGGCTAAGCCGGCCAGCGATATCGCCATTCTCGACGGTCAAGCCGCCACCGAGTTTCGGACGTACTATTCAGGCACCAGTGTCATCACGGCCAGTTCGCCAGGCCTGACCTCGGACAGTGTGACCATCACTTCCCAAGGCAGCCCGGCGTACGTGCCTGGACAGACCCCGCCCGCGGACACACGGCCATACACGGGCCAGTAGCCATCACTAGGACTTTGGTACGCGAATTTTCTCGCGAACTTCGCTTCGAATCGGCACACGCAACGGCAGAAGCAGGATACGCATTCATGTTTGAGCCTCAATGCCCGTTTCGGACTCACCCAAGACCACCTGTAGAGTTGATGCAACCCGTGATAGTTTCGTCCGGAGCGTTGCGGCATCTTGGAATCAAGGCGGCCCTGTTTCTTGCGCCCATTAGCCATTGCGGAGTCGCTGGCGCGCAGACGACCACCAAGACGTTCATCAACTATTTTCAACCGACGCCCATCACGTGCTCCCCGTTGAGTTCCGCGACGTGGGGCGTCACAGCGGTGCTTCCGCGCGATACCTGTAACGGGATCGAGAGTGCCAATGGCGCTGGGGTTCCGCCAGACTACTACTACTGGGACGGCAGCATCATCCGGGCTTCCGACGGCACCTACCACTTGTTCGCCGACCGCTGGCCTAACTCCGCGGGATTCGGCGGCTGGACGGGTTCCGATCCCATCCACGCTGTTGGCAGCGTGGGGGCCGCTCGGTCCCTTCACGTACAGCGGTTATGTCTACAGCATGGCAAGCTTCGGGAGTGACCCACACCACGGCCACAACAGCATGGCGTGCACACTTCTGGATGGCACGTATTGTTTTGTCGTCAGCGAAGTCGTGCCATTCACGATATTCACCTCGAGCTCTCTCAACGGGCCCTGGACACCGTGCGCCAACAACCCGGGCGCCGGGCTGAGCGTCCCCGCTGGATTCGGCGGTAATACCAGTTATGGCTCGAACGTCAGCCTTGTGGTGCGCCCGGACGGCAACTTCGAAATCATTCAGCGCCACGGGCTCATTGCGCTCAGCACTACGGGAATATGCGGCCCTTACAAGGCGCAGCAGCCGACCAACACCTATCCCTCCTCCGAAGCCATTCCCGCCGCAAACAGTGCAAGCATTTATCCCAACAAAACGAAGCATACGTCGGCTGATCCTTACGCGCCGGCGTCGGTCGAGTCCACGTACACACTCGCTGAAGATCCGGTTATTTGGTACAGCGGGGGAAAGCTGCAAGATTCGCAGAACAATTTGCTGAACTTGCTCTGTCTTGGACGTTTTCGCCATTGGATGATGATACCATCAACATACTAGGGGAACCACTCAGCGCGGGCCTGCATTTTCTCGAATGGCCGATTCCGCCAGTTCGGTTTCATCGAGCCGTTGCCGCTGCTCCCACTCACAGCGAGCCAGCATCGCCGGAGCGTAGGAATTCCAAACGCCATCGTCCTGCCAGCACACGCCGCAGAGACAGGTGCGAGTGGACATAACGCTCAATCTGCGCAGCCATGCGTGCGTCTAAAGTGGAATTGTGAGCAGCCTTG
>CAWEUH010000023.1:0-169990 GCA_963811985.1 uncultured delta proteobacterium | reverse complement strand
CGAGCACGAGGTTCTTCGGACCGATGGGTATTGGCAACTCATCGATAAGATACTGTGCCGTAAAGTTGACCCACGCCGGCAGCGTTCCAACGACAGTCTCCAATCCGAATTCGGACACTGCATTGGTCAGAACCGTCGATGTGGCACGGGTCCCGTCTTCGAACAGCGCCCGATCGGTCTCGACGCCCCGAAACAGCAATTCGTAGCCCACCGTCTTGAGCTGCTTGTCCAAGATCGGTTGACGCGCGAGGTTCGCTTGTGGCACCCAAGGGGGCGACGGGTGACCCTCATCATTCGGAGCACGTTCGACCATGATCGTCTTCGTTGGTCAACGGCCCATTTGACGATTGCCTGAAGGCCCCCGCACACGATGAACTGGGAGTGCCTTGGTCAACGCTTCTGTAGGCATAACAGCGTCCAAGGGCGCCATCATCCCCCAGGGGTCGAAGCCCGCCGTCCGGCATCAACCTCCATGGGCGTTCCGGCGTCGGCCGCCGCAGCTAGGCACCGCTTGACGCAATCTTCCGCCGCGAAGCGGCACATTCGGATACAGGTTTCGTCCTGATCGCATTTGAGCGCGCAGTCGGTTTGCTGTTCTTGACAGCGGGTGTTGCACGACTGAGTATTCGCAAAGTCTGGAGATGTTGAATCATCACTGTACAATTGGCAGCGACCGACCTGTGGACTGACCAAGCACAAGCCCAACGACGTCAAGGCGATGACGCTCGCTGCAACGACAATGCGTCCGGATACCACTCTACGAGCAAACGGCCCAGCCAACACGGCAGATAAGCCTCTGCGGCCAAGGCAAGCACCGACACGCCGACGCCTTCAACCGGTAGCAGGCTTGGGTGCGCCGAAAATGCTCGCGGGGCGCCGCTTGTCCGACATCGATTTCTGCTTTTCACTCCACGTAGGTATCACCGTACGCTGCCGGTCGGGCAGATCTCGCCCGTCCAGAGCCGCATCGATCTCCTCCGCATCGAGAGTTTCTCGGTCGAGCAATGCCTTTGCCAACCGGTCCAATTGATCGCGATGCCCGCGAACTACGTCGCACACGACAGTGTACTGTTGCTCGACGATTCGCTTCACTTCTTCGTCGATCTCGCGTGCGGTTTCTTCAGAATAGTCGTCACGCCGTGTCGCAAAATCGCGCCCCAAGAACACATTCTCGTCGTGGTCGCCGTAGGCCACGGGACCCATGCGGTTGCTCATGCCCAATTCGCATACCATGGCCCGCGCGATTCGCGTGGCGCGCTTGATATCGTCCTGCGCGCCCGTCGTGATTTCGCCAAACACCTCTTGCTCGGCAACGCGTCCACCCAACGCCATAGCAATGCGAGCCAGTGCCTGTTGGCTCGTCATGAGGTGCCGATCTTCCGTGGGCAACGACATGGTCACACCAAGCGCCGCCCCGCGAGGAATAATGCTCACCTTGTGTACGGAATCATTGCCTTCGACTAGCTTGCCTACGATCGCGTGACCGGCCTCATGCCATGCGGATACCCGTCGTTCCTCGTCACTCATGACCATCGAGCGACGTTCCGTGCCCATGATGACCTTATCCTTGGCCAGCTCGAAATCGTCTTGGGTTACGCGCTCCTTGTCCTGTCGAGCCGCTAGCAATGCAGCTTCGTTGACGAGATTCTCGATGTCTGCGCCGACGAAACCGGGCGTACCCGCCGCTAGCGTGTGAAGATCGACGTCCTTGTCCAGCGGCACGCGCTTCGTGTGGACGGCGAAAATGCCCTCCCTACCGCGTATGTCGGGCCTGGGTACCGTAATTCTTCTGTCAAAACGTCCAGGTCTCAGAATCGCGGGGTCGAGAACGTCCGGGCGATTGGTGGCGGCAACGATGATGACGCCCTCATTTGATTCGAACCCGTCCATTTCCACCAGTAGCTGATTGAGCGTCTGCTCGCGTTCGTCATGCCCGCCCCCTAGGCCCGCTCCTCGATGCCGACCGACTGCGTCGATTTCATCGATGAATATGATGCAGGGCGCGTGTTTCTTGCCCTGCTCGAATAGATCCCGTACGCGGCTGGCGCCCACGCCAACGAACATTTCGACGAAATCAGAACCCGAGATACTGAAGAAGGCGACCCCAGCCTCCCCGGCAATCGCGCGTGCTAACAGGGTTTTTCCCGTGCCGGGCGGACCCATCATCAGCACGCCCTTCGGGATTCGTCCGCCGAGGCGTTGGAACTTCTTCGGATCCTTCAAGAAGGCGATGATCTCCTCGACCTCGTCTTTGGCTTCATCAATGCCGGCAACGTCGGCGAACGTGACTTTGTTCTGTGTCTCACTGAGCAACCGGGCGCGGCTCTTGCCAAAACTCATGGCTTTACCGCCCCCTGACTGTAGTTGCCGCATGAACAGGTAGAACATCACGAGCAGGAACACCATGGGCAGGGCAATGGTGACCAAGGGAGTCCAAACCGAGCTCCCTTCCTCCTTGTGGAACGTGATCTTGATGTTGTGCTTGAAAAGCTCCGACAGCACCGTATCGCTGTCGCCGCCCTCGGGCCCTACGGTGACTCCCTTTTCGAGCTGACCCTTCTGGTCGCGATACCGAAACGTGTATTCGCGATCGCGTACGTCAACTTCCTCGACCCGCGGCTTGTCGGTCGGCGCGCGTACCATGGCCATGAAGTCGCTGAACGGCATGGGCTGGCGCTGGTTGGCTTCGGGGTTCAGCACCTGCCAGATGGCGAATATTGCAAGGATTAGAATCCCCCACACGATGAATGTTTTGTGCGGTTGCTTCACGGGCTACCTCGAAGTCATAAGCCAGCTGTAGGGTCGAGCGGAGACATCAAACTTCATAGCTTGGAAAGGGGTACGAATTCGCAGTTTCATTCAATTAAGCACTTCCAAGGGGTTTCGCATCCCCCCGACAATCGGAAAGTTGCGCTGCCAACTCTCTACGACCACAAATCTAACGCTTCTTAGCCCCCTCCGCGAACATCTCGGATTTTCTTCCGCTCGAACTTCAATACCCAGCCGCCCTTGAGGGCGATTTCCAGCCCATCGCGCGGACACTGGATTGTGGTTGCGAGGCATTCCGCCTGTGACCGCGTCAAACCCCAAGGTGCAGCCTTGCCATTGTCGGCGAATTCGAGCATTCGGTCGGCCAACTTATTTAAGTGAGTCACAATGCTCGGCGACTCGGCTTGCAGGCGGGGCAACAAGACGTGGCGGACACGCGAACGAAGAAAGCGGGCATCGCCGTTCGAGGAGTCTTCGAAGTACTGAATTTTGTGCCGATGCAGATACGCTACGATATCGCTCTTTCGCACGCGGATCATGGGCCGTAGCAAGTCGCCGGACAGTGGAGTGAGCACCGCGAGGCCCGAGGGCCCTGAGCCCCGCATGAGTCGCATTAGAACCGTCTCGGCGCGGTCATCCGCGTGATGCGCGGTGGCTATGAATTGAGCACTGAGCGCCTGTGCAACTTTTCGCAGTTCTGCGTAGCGTTGGTGGCGCGCTCGCGCTTGCAAGTTGGCTCCCGACCGCACTTGAATTCTGGATCTTGAGAACGGCACTCCGACCGACTTGGCGAATTGCTCGGCGCCGTCGAGTTCAAGCTGCGCTTCAGCGCGCAGCCCATGATCGACTCCGTGGGCGAACAGCGTCAATTGCAGCCGACCGGCAAGGGCCGCCATCGCATGAAGCATCGCCGTCGAGTCACCTCCGCCCGACACCGCCAGCAGGACCTTCGAACCCTTCGGCAGCGCGCAGGCTTGCCGAAGGGTTTGTTCGACAACCACCTGAAGCGCGGGGGGATGTGAGCGAGGCATCAGGCCAACTCAAATGTCTTGCAGAACACAAGAGTGTCGCCGGGCTTTACGGCTTGAGCGCGATGTTGCGCACACCTAAACCCCAACGAACATTCATGCTTCTCCGCCTCGAAATGCGCGCAATCCTCGCAACAATACCGCAGATTTTAATGTGGCCAGATCGTCGCAGAGACGCGAGTCCACCCGAGTAATCATGGAAAGGGTTGGGCCGGTTGACCCCGCTGAAAGTAGAACTTGAACCAACCCATGATGTGGCTGGATACATCCTCGCTGATGGTGTAGTCCGTTGTCATGTCACGAGGATCGGCAAATCGAATGTCCTCGAAGTGGGCGTACGTAAGCCGGTCGTCACTGTTGGTTTCGTTCTCGTTACCGCTAAATAGGTTGACAAACGTGATCGTGCCGTCAATCGAGTAAATAGCGCCGTTTTGCAGGTGACACGTGTCGTGCAGGTAGAGCGTCAGGCTGACCAGCGGTGGATTGGGGTTGAGCTTGAGTGGGATGCCAGGTGGCGAAACGCCGGGCGGCAGCCCGACGTTCAACGGTTGGTTCAAGTCCTGAGTGCGAATGGTCTGAACGTCGTTGACCATCACACTCAGGCCGTCCGACACTTCCTCGTTGTCGTCCCCACGCTGCACGCGAATCGCCATCTCGTTTTCGGAAAAGGGATTGGCGCCGAAGAACGTGGGTTGCAAGCTGAACGGGCCGTTCCAACAGTCGTGGATGAACAAGTTCTTGTTGGGCACGTTCTGAACAGCTCCGTCACCGGCACCTTGCGAGCACGCCGATGCGAGTAGCTCCGTGACGGCAATACATAATGCGAGACCCGCTGTGCTAATGGAGGTCCGTCCGCATCCTCGAAACATGCTCCCCGTGCCCCCTCCCATACCGCTCTGCGCGCCCGAACCATCTTCTAACGTATGGGACTGCGTACCGTTCACCAACGTCGATCCTGGATTCTCTTGATCACGTGGTGTGCCGGGGCCCGACCCGGCACACGGCGTCGCTTTGGAGTCGCTGGCATGGCTGCGGATCGCCTTCGTCACTTCAGGTTGCGTCGGTGAACTCACGGGGGCTCCAGGCTGGCGATCATAGGGCATTACGGCCCGTGGCTACTATTTTGCCACCTCCGACGACCCGATCCCCAAGAAAAAACACGGCGAACTGCCCCGGAACGACGGGGCCGAGCGGTTCGTCGAAATGAACGCAATAGCCCGGGTCATCCCAGACCAGGCGGGACGCTTGAAGGTGGCCGCGGTAGCGAACCATACAGTCCACGGCAATTGGCGGGCCGATATCGGATGCCAGCTTGACGTCTTCGAGCCGGGCCCAATCACGGTAGAGCTCGGAGCGGTCCCCCAGGGTGACCTGGGCCGTAGCCGGGTCCAGAGCCGTCACGAACCTGCGTTCTCCGGTTGCGACCCCAAGGTTCCTGCGTTGGCCGAGCGTGAATTTGTGGATGCCCCCATGCGGGCCCAGCACTCGTCCGTCCGCTTGCACGATCTGGCCCGGGCGAACTTGGGCGCGTTGCTCGATGAACCCGTCGTGTTGGCCCACCTGCACGAAGCATAGCTCCTGACTCTCACCCTTGTTGGCAACGGGCAGCCCAAGCGAGAGCGCCTCGGCGCGCACTTGCGACTTGGTGCTTTCGCCGAGCGGGAAACACAAGCGCGCGAGCTCTGATTCGGTCAAGGCATAGAGGAAGTAACTTTGGTCTTTTGAACTGTCTAGGCCCCGGTAAAGTTCGTAACGAGTGCCCCGCTGCACGATTCTCGTGTAGTGTCCAGTTGCCAACAGCGCGCAACCAAGGCGCTCGGCCGTCCGTAGCAGTTCAGCGAACTTGACGGTTTGATTGCAGAGCACGCATGGGCTTGGTGTGGACCCGGACAGGTAGCCGTCAATGAACGGCGTTACGACGTTGTCGTTGAACAACTGCCGGCGGTCGAATGCGTAGTGGGGAAAACCCAGGTGACCCGCGACTCTGGCTGCGTCGTGAATATCTTCGGGCGCGCAACAACGACTCTTTGGCGACTCCTTTTCAGGGTAGTCCCACAAGTGCAAGGTTACTCCCACTACTTGATGGCCTTGGTTCATCAATCGTGCGGCAGCAACCGACGAGTTGACGCCGCCGCTCATCGCCACTAATACTCGTGCCACTAGGGTTCGATTCCTGCCAGCTTCAGGCGTTTTGAAAGCCGCGCGATGGCCCTGGCGTGCAAGCGACTCGCCCAGGACTTGCTAAGCCCCAGTTCGCTTGCCACTTCGTCGAATCGATCGCCCTCGAGGTAGTGCCGCCGCACCAATTCGGACTCTTGAGGAGGCAGTTCGCCAAGCATTCGTCGTAGGGTCTCTCGCATCTCCACGTCGCTAGCCGCTTCTTCGGGTGATGGATGCGGTGACAATGCAGCAACCTCGTTGTCCTCGCCTCTCGCAGGCGTAGCCACCATTCCGAGAGCCATCGCCGTAGCGAGATTTGCCAAGTGCTCTGACAACGCAACGTCAGCAGCTCGAGGCGACATGTCCGCGAATGCGGTTGCGTACGCATCGTCCATCACACCCTCATGGACGAAATCCATGGCCGAGACGCCACGCAGTCGATCATAGACACGGCGAGGTAACGGCGAGAGCGCCCTGATTCCATCGATCATGGCGCCGCGCACTCGCAGCGTTGCGTAGGCCCTGAACGGCACTCCCCTGTGGCTTTCGAATCGGCGCGCTGCGTCGAGCAGTCCTGCCCGGCCGCAACTGAGCAAGTCGTCCATTTCGACAGCCGAGCCCACGTGGGCTTTGAGTTGCCCGGCAATCGCCCGAACCAAATCGAGCGTTGCATGAAAACGCTCCAGGACTTCGGATGAATCCGCCGGCTGAGCCACGCTGCTACTTTACCCTACCGCGCGTCTTCCCCAAACCCCGACGGCAGCAACTTGGATGAGGCGATTGCCGCGTGTGCGCCGGTTTGCCATATTCACCCGGCCATGCGCTGGCCCCTCGTAGGACTTGCATACCTAATTATCGGCGTTCTAGCCAATTTGGGCGCGGGGTGGCGGGGAATTTCCGCTTGGACTCATCCCAAACCTTGGGTGTTGCTGAACCTCGGAACGGAGCGATTTCTCTACAGTGGCTTGCTCGGCGTGGCCATCGGGGGCCTGGTCGTCATGGCAACGCGTGCTTTGGTCGGCCGAGTGACTTTTGCCACTCGCTTGCATGACGAGCTTCGACCGCTCGCCCGCAGCATGTCGGCCGGCACGGTTGTGTATCTGGCCCTAACCAGCGCCTTCGGCGAAGAGTTGTTGTTTCGTGGGCTGCTCGAACCGTGGATTGGACTTCTGCCTCAGGCAATCATTTTTGGTTCGCTGCATCAGATGGGTGGGCCCAGCCGCTGGGCATGGATGGGGTGGGCAACCATCATGGGTCTCACGCTGGGGGCCATGTACCAGTGTACCGGTTCCTTGGTCGGCCCATTAGCCGCCCATGCACTCATCAACGCTATCAATCTATCGCACCTCAAGTCATTCGATCCCCACCGGGAACCCCGACGTCTCGGGGGCCTGTTATCGCGCTGAAGGAAGACCGAAGTCGTTGAGATCGACACGCGGTTAACGATAGCGCTACGTTATTTGGTAAGGTTTTCACCCGTTTACCAATCTCGACCCGCCGCCGCGAACCCGAAGATGACGGAATCACTTGCTGTAAGTCCGAGTGACAAACCGAGAGTTCTCGTTGTTGACGACGAGAAATTCATACGCGATATCTTGGCGGACTTCCTGAGCCTCGAAGGTTACACCGTGCGCACGGCACAGGATGGCTCGGCCGCAATTACGGAATTGCGCAACGCTCCGTACGACTTGGTGATCACCGACCTCAAGATGCCGAAGCTCGGCGGGTTGGATTTGTTGAAGGAGATCTCGATCTGTTACCCCGAGACGCTGACCGTGATCATGACGGGCTTCGGAACGGTCGAGACCGCCATCGACGCCATGAAGCAAGGGGCGTACGACTACATTCTAAAGCCCTTCAAGGCCGAAGAAATTGTGCACATCGTGCAACGGGGCATCGAGAAGCGACGGTTGGCCGCCGAAAACCTGCGCCTGCGCGAGGCGGTGTCGTTGTACAAGGTAACAGAAGCCATTGCCGCAAGCTTGTCGCTAGACGAAGTCATCAGCACAACTAGCGATAGCGTTGTTGCGGAAGTGCACGCCGACATTGCGTTCACGTGGCTCGAGGACGGCAAGGGAGCTGTTTTTCAACGCGCTCGCGCTGTTGCGCCAAATATCGAGCAAGACACCGAGGGAATTCAGCTGGAGCCGAGCGCTGTTCAAGAACGACTGAGTTCTGGGGTGCCATTGCTCGAACACGGCTCACGAGTGCTGGGCTTCTTCGTGCAGACACCTGAGCCACCGGTCGAAAGCTTCTTGGCGGTGCCGTTGAAGGCGCGCGAGCGCCTGATAGGATGGATCGGCGCAGCTTCGATCACTCAATCCAGACGTTTCGACGAAGGGCAGCGCAAGCTCTTGAGTATCATTGCTTCGCGCGCGGCCGCGTCCATCGAGAATGCACGCCTGTATGAGGATCTACAAGCAACGTTTCAACAAACTATCCAAAGCCTGGCGCGGACCATCGACAAGTTGGATCGCTACACGGCGGGGCACTCGGAGCGTGTCGCCCGCTACGCGGTATTGTTGGCGCGAGCGCTGCGCCTTAGCAATGACGAGATCGAAGTCACAAGGCATTCGGCCTTAATGCACGATATCGGCAAAATCGGCTGTGTTCTCAATCTCAACAAGCCGGGCCGGCTCACACCCGAAGAGTACGAGGTGTTCAAGAGGCATCCCGTGTATGGTCGGGACATTCTCGACCCAATCAGGTTTCTGCAGCCGGTGATACCCGGCGTCTTTTCACACCACGAATATTGGAACGGTCGCGGGTACCCCGCCGGGCTGAAAGGTCAGGGGATTCCCCTGGTCGCGCGTATCATTGCGATCGCTGACACCTACGACGCAATGACGAGCGACAGGGCTTATCGAACCGCTCTGCCGCACGAGGCCACCGTCAGTGAGATCGAGCGCTGCTCGGGGACTCAATTCGATCCGGAAGTGGCGCACACATTCATCGCAAACATTGAGGCCATTCGCGAGCAATTGCGCGCGGAAGGGTATCAGATACCTGAGTAACCAAAGTGGTGCGACGGCAATTTATTGGGCGCTTCTTGGGCCGCGGCCGGTATGAACCCGTCCTCGCACTGCAGCGACAGATGTTCACATCCCGCCAACGGGGTGAAATCAAGGACACCGTATTGTTCGTCGAACACGAACCCGTCATAACATTGGGGCGTGGGACCAAGGCGGGTCATTTGCTGGCTTCCGAGGAGGTTCTGAGGTCGCTCGGAGTTGATTTGTTGGCCGTCGAACGCGGCGGTGACATCACGCTACACGCGCCAGGACAGCTGGTTTGCTACCCAATCTTGGACTTGCGTCCTGATCGCTGCGACGTGCGTCGCTACGTAACCGACTTGGCCGACTGCATGCGCCGCGTCTTGGCTGACTTCGAGTTGGATGGGGGACTTGTGGATGGCAAGGTCGGGCTGTGGCTCGATCGTGCGTCACCCTCGAAATGGCCGGGCGCGGCGGCTGCCGCGGATCTAGCCAAGATTGGGGCAATTGGCGTTCGTCTGTCCCATTGGGTCACCATGCACGGTTATGCGCTCAATCTGAGTACCAATCTGCAACTCTACAATCTAATAGTCCCCTGCGGAATCCGCGAGTACCCGGTTACGAGCGTTCAGCAGGCAACAGGTGCTTGCCCACGCGTGGCCGACTTAGTAGAAAAGGCGTTTCAACATTTTGCAGAAGTATTTGGCGCTGAGCCACTTGAGTGGCACGTTAACGACTCGCTGGATTGACTTCCTAGCTTGCCCTGATTGTTTTGTCGCGTCGGCGCGCAGGGTCCTGGTCGTACGGCAAAGAACAGGACATTGTCCAAGCATAACCCCGTAGTCACCACGGTTCCTGATACGATGAGTCCGCTGCGGCTGAGGGCTTCGTATTGTTGCTCGCGCGATCGAAATGACAGGGTATGTCCGCGGTTGACACCGTGACGAACCCCGACCCGCTCGCACCATCGGGTGAATGCGCTGGGTAGCGTGTGTCGTGCATCGACATCTCGTACGATGAGAGTGCCACCAGCTCTTAGCGCCCAAGCGGCTCGGGCAATGAGATCATCTTGTTCCGAAAAGGGCAAATAGTGCAGGACATCCACGATGAGGATTGTGTCCGCCTCGGGGATTGCAGCGTGTTGCGCTAGACCCACCGAATACTGTGCAGCGTCGTTCGCCGCACGTTTGGCCACCGCTATCTTGCGCTCGTCCCAGTCGAAGCCCAACAACGTGCGTACCCGGCCTAGCTCGTATAGGACGAGACCCAATTGACCGCGGCCACATCCGATGTCAACCACGCCGCCCATGTCCGACATAGTTTCACAGATTGCGCGGACGATCGGGTCGAACCTTAACTTATTGGCTACGTAATGCCGATCGAACGACGCCGCAGATTGATAGCGTGCGCGCGTTCGAGCCATGGCGTGTTTTAGATCGTGTAAGCTCAAAGCTGCGTTATCGCTTCGCCTTGCGCTCGCGGCAAAGCGCACTATCGCCGCAGCCAACCATCCACCAAGAATCGACAGCGCAAAGCCAAGCACGATTGCGCCAACTCCCAGTTGCCAGGCGAGATGCCCAATGCGGTGCACGTCAATCGGCGTCGCCCGAGGCTCCAATAGCCTTCGGTTGACGACCAGACTGCCAATTTGTAGCTCGGCCATGACTATCAACGGGGCTAGCAGCGGATTGGAAATATTCGCCGCTGCGTACGCAACAAGCGCGTCGAGCCGCAAAGGCAGGCAAATAGCCATACACAATGGCAGGTGAAGCCCGTACAGCGGCTGCACTCCGATGAACAGACCGACCCCCACGCTGAAGGCAGCCCGCCAAGGCTCGAAACGCCCGCCGCGCAAGCGGCGAATCAACCAACGGAAGCCGCTCGTAAGATTCTTGAACGTCAGATCACCTTAGCCTACGCGGATTCGTCCGGGGGAGGGTTCGATGTTCTGGGTGCGGAGTGTGTGAGACGCAGATAGGTGTGCGCCAATCGATTGTCGGGCTCCACTTCCAGAACCGCTTCGAATTCTCGGCGTGCCGCCTCCATCTCGCCCGAACCAAGCAGGAGCGTGCCAAGCGCTAGCCGACCGGGAACGTAGCGGGCATTGGCCTGTTTTGCAGTGGAAAAGCACTGCGTGGCCCGTGACAAGTCCCCTGCGTCGCGAAACAGAACCCCCAGGCGGGTCTGCAAGTCCGCAAAGTGCGGGCAGAGATTGACGGCCTTTTCGAGTTCGCGAATTGCTTCGGGTACCATCCCCACGTCAACATAAGCTTGGCTGAGTTCGGCGTGCATGTTCGCGAGCTTGCCCTTGATAAACGGGTCGGGTTGCGACGCTACCGTCCGTGCACGAATTTGGGAGTAGATGCGACGTGCTGCGTCGTATTTTCCTAGGTCGTTGTACGTAACCATCAAGTTGAGTTGTGCTTCTGTGTAGTTCGGATTGAGAAAGACTGCTTTCTCGAAGTGCGATTCTGCCCTCGTGAACTCGCCCGCACTGTGGGCAATGACGCCCAGCATGTTATGGACGTCGGCATGCCGATCCGATTTTGCAATCACTTGGCGCAGCACGTATTCGGCTTTCTCATACTCGCCTCGGTGATAATGCTCGCGGCCGAGCAAGAGCAATTGCCTTACGTGATCGTCCATGAAAGCTCGATTGTGCTTGAGACCGCCGATTTCTACCATCATTGCTTTGATCTTGGAAACTACCTGACCGCCTGTTCTGTGCCTGCCTTGCCCGGCTGCGGCAGGACTGCTAGCCCGAGGGGGTGAGCTCGCCCCCGGAACCCGAAACGGCGCTGCACGTCGGCCGAGTCGTTGATCCGTCAGTGCGCGAGGACGGCGAGCCCGAACCCGAGGTTCAATTGGCGGTCTCACCCGTCCGGAGCGCCGAGTCGCCCGCCGTCGTCCCGGATGATCCCGAGTCTTTAGGCGATGCATCCCCGGAGCGGAAATCTCTGACGATAACGTTGGAATCGGATCCGAACGTTGATTCGCACCCACCGTCATTAACTTCGACGTCACCGCTAGGGGCCTCCGAGACTTCCAATCGAGATCGAGAGCTGGAGTTGGTGGGTACCCAGCCCATGCGCGTCAACGCCCTGACGCCAGGTCTTGTTGGAGGTCGCCCCGCGCATCGGCTGTCGCCGGGGTGGACTGCCGTATTCGCCGCGCTGTTCGGACTTTGTACCGTCGCAACTTTCATAGCGATTGCAATTCAATTGGACAAGCGTCCGCCGAAGGTCGCCGAGATTCAAGAGAAGGAGCCGGCCAAGCCGCAGCCTTCGGTAGCTTCGGCGCCACCCATCGATAGGCGGCCCCCCCGGACGAGAATCCCCGGACCTTGGCGTATTCACGACGCCGAGAGTGATACTACGGCCCGCATTGTCGAGGGCAAAGTCGGACTCGACCCCTTGGTGAAATCAATCGAAAAGGCCGGCATTCCACTCAAGGAGTTCTACCGGGTCATCGCGGCATTCGCCAAAGTGCGGCCGCTGAACAACTGCAGCAAGAGTGACCGATACGCCGTCTTATTGGATCGAAGTTCGAAACGAATCAAAGCATTCGAGTATTTGCCGAGCCCCGAAGAGGTGTTCCAGGCCCACGAGGGCAGCGACGGCCTGCTCTCCGTGCAAAGGCTCGACCTTCAGGTGAAGCAAGCGCGGGTCTCGAACGCGTTCGTCGTCGGGGACGAGGGTCTGGAAGCTGCGGTACTTGCGGGCGGTTTCGAAAAAGCGCTAATCGGCACGATGCGGGAAGCATTGTCCGGGCATGCAGCGCTCGAAGAGCTCGATCACGGGACTCGAGTACGTGTCATCGCCCAGGAGCTCACAGTCCTCGGCGATTTTGCACGCTATGTGGGCATTGAGGCGCTGGAAATCGACTACGCAGGCGCGGAGCACAAGCACGAGCGGATCTACTACTTCAACGGGCCCGATTCGCGAGGCTACTTCGATAGCGCCGGTCGTGCGCCGTACTCGGGCGGTTGGCGAAAACCGATTCCGAGTGCCCCCATAACCAGCAAATTCAATCCGCGCCGGTTCCACCCGATTTTGAAGCGAATCATGCCCCATGAAGGGATCGACTTTGGAGCGCCAATGGGAACGCCGGTCGGCGCCTCTTCGTACGGGACCGTAACGTTCGTGGGCTTCGCGGGACCGACCGGCAATTTCGTGCGCTTGTCGCATCCAGGTGACATCGAAACCGGCTACGCCCATCTGTCGCGATTTGCCGAAGGGCTCAAGGTCGGCGACAAAGTCAAACGCATGCAGATCGTTGGCTACGTTGGATCTACGGGTCGCTCGACTGGACCTCATTTGCATTTTTCCGCTAAACGCGCCGGCAAGTTCTTCGACCCCGAGACACTCAACCTCGATGGGTTGCGCACACTCGCGGTGAAGGAGCGCGGTCAATTCGAACAGACGAAAGCGGAATATGACAGACTCTTGGAAGCAATACCCTTGCCCGCTGAATTGCAAGCGCCCGCGTCCGCACCGGCAGCATCCGCGTCGTCGACCGCCGTCGCTGAAGGTGAAGAACTTGACGCGATTCCGTCCGCCTCGGCAAACAATTCGCCCACCAAGCCCGCGCCAGGTGCCAGGGCAAATAATTCGGCTGGAGCCGTCTACCTTACGGACGACGAATTGAAAAAGACAAAAGGTGGAACGGACGACGGCGAAGTTTCGGAATAGCGAAACTCGCATGCGGGTTGCTCGACGCGGCCACGGGGCCGTTGCAGCCCTGCAATCGCGTGCACGGTTTGTGTTCCCGGGGCGTGCAGCTCTGGCCCAAGCTGATAGTATTCGTCGCCTTGTCTGTCCCTGATTGGATTTGATCCGGGGGTCGTGATCAAGGAGTTCCAATTGACCGTGACAAGGCTCAGAGCAGGAAACAGCCCACTATGTCAGCAGTCGTGATCGTTGGCGCCCAATGGGGCGACGAGGGAAAGGGGAAGATCGTCGATTACTATACGGAACGTGCCGATTGGGTCGTCCGCTACGGCGGGGGCCCAAACGCCGGGCACACGTTGGTAGTCGGCGACGAGAAGATTATCGTGCGGCTGCTGCCGAGCGGCATCATGCGCGAAGGGACTCGCTGTGTCCTTGGGCAAGGCATGGTCATTGACCCAACGGTGCTCTTGTCAGAAATCGACGAATTGATCAAGCGGGGAAGAAATGGCATCGAAACGCGGCTTTCGGTCAGTGACCGCGCACACTTGATCCTTCCGTACCACATAAGCATCGATTGCCTCAGAGAGTCCAAAGCAGCCGCCGTCAATGCCATTGGAACGACCAAGAAAGGCATTGGGCCGACGTACGAGGATAAGGCACGGCGCACGGGAATACGCACTTTGGACTTGCGGGACTCGCAACGCTTACGAGAAAAGGTTGCGCTGGCGATTGAAGCTTGGGCACCAACGATACAGGCACTCGGAGGCGCGGTTCCCGACGTGGATGCGATTGTCGAGCCGCTCTTGAAGCAGGCAGAGCGCATTGTCCCGCTTCTGTCATCCGTTTCACTGATTGTCAACAAGGCGCTGCGCGACGGTGCCCATGTGTTGTTCGAGGGCGCACAGGGAACGCTGCTCGACATCGACCATGGCACGTATCCCTTCGTCACATCCAGCTCGGCTGTATCCGGAGGCGCGGCCATTGGGGCGGGCGTGGGACCCAATCGCATTCGGAACGTCGTGGGAATCACCAAAGCCTACACGACTCGCGTCGGCGCAGGGCCTTTTCCAACGGAGCTAGACGACGCAAGTGGGGTTCACTTACGGGAAGTCGGTGCCGAGTTTGGCAGCGTCACCGGTCGGCCGCGTCGCACCGGGTGGCTCGATTTGCCGGCGCTGCGCTACGCGGCGCGGGTTGACGGTTTCGATGGGTTGGCAATCACCAAACTCGATGTACTAACAGGTCTGCCACGCCTGCGCGTTTGCATTGCCTACGACGCCAAGGCCGGGCGTACCGAGGAGTTCCCAATTGATGAGATCGAAATCCCCGGGCAGATTGCGCCTGTCTATCACGAAATGCCCGGCTGGACTGAAAGCATCACAAGTGTAAGAAGGCTAGAGTCGCTGCCCGCCCAGGCGCGCGCCTATCTGGATTTCATCGCGGAGAAGACGGGGGTTCCGTTGTACCTGGTTAGCGTCGGGCCAAAGCGGGACGAGACCGTTGTGCTGCACAATCCTCTCGTGTAGCTGAGTCGTTTGGACGATCATTCTCTTGTTTGCAGCGGCGTCGCTCGCAAGCCGCTCCTGGGCCGCGACGAACGTTGTCACGCTCTGGGCGGCTAGCGAAGCCGTGAAGGAATTGTTGGTCACCGTGACGGCTCCGTCGTCACTGAGTTTCTTGCCCGGAGTCCGCGCAGCTCGCGATCACCGAACCTTCGGAATCGATGCTCAATCGAGATCCCCTACTAGCTCGCGATTGTATCCCGAAGGGCCCAGGTTCAGGCTCAGGGGGTTCAATAGAACCCGATGTTCGAGAAGGTGACGTCAACGACGTGCTTGTCCGTTCCCGAGTACCACGGAAACACCAAGTAGATGGTCGTGATGTTGCTGCCCGTGGGCGGCCCGCAGAAGGTCTTCTTGGTAAATACACCAAAATCGAACTTCTGGGTGCTCTTGCCCATGGGAAGCACCTGATTCAACTCAGCATCGTTTCCATCGGCTGAGTCGAGGCCCACGATGATCAAGTTGCCAGGAGCTGCCGTAACATCGATATCGAACGTGAACCCGCTATAGGACGAGGCATTGAGGATCGAACAGCCACCACCCGCATCGCCAGGTACGTTGAAATACGTATTCATTCCAGCGATGCCAGAGCCCTTGGTCCCAGCATCCACATAGTCAGTACCCATGTAGCTTCCGCTGACATGCATGGCGCCCGCGGTGGTGGCGCAATCGGAATTGACGCCACCCCAGGTTCCAAAGCCGCCAGAGATGATGCCGGAGGATGGGTCCCAGTTGCCAAAGCCGCACGTGTTTGACAGCGCGAATAGCGACGAACCAAGAGTGCACACCGGACCGGTCGTGACGTTGCCCGTCGCGGCATCGCCTGTGCACGGCGTATAGTTCGCAGCGCCGCCGGTGCCATTGTTGCTACTGCCACCCTGAGCGGGGGCTGACGTGCTACCGCCAGTACTCGGGCTGCCACCGGTATCGGCCGTGCTCGCGCTGCCGCCAGTACTCGCGACGCCACCGGTATCGGGCGTGCTCGCGCTGCCGCCGGTACTCGCGATGCCACCGGTATCGGCCGTGCTCGTGCTGCCGCCCGCGCCGTTGTTGCTGCTTGAGCTGCTGCAAGTCCAAGCGAAGCTCGCGGTAATGCCGGCAACCAGGGTAAGGTTGACGGAGGTGCGTAGGAGAGACTTGTTCTGCTGATTCACGCTAGGCATGCGTTATCTCCGTTGCCGAACGTCGCACGTTGGACCAATGCTCGATGCGGATGGGACAAGGCCCATGTCAGCATTTGAAAGTTTCTGCACGACGCGTTGCCCTCATTGGCTTCGTAATGACACTACCAGGCCCCAATTCCGCTCGCAAGCGAGGCGATGCAAACGCAGCCACACGCGCTCGGGCAGGGTTCGCATTTCGTCTCGCCCAAATGCGGTTTTGGGTCGTGGGTTTGTTCTTGCTTTGGTCTTTCTCGTCACGCCTAAGCAGGATTTGTTCTTGTTCTAGATACCGACAGTTATATGCTGATGGCTATGAAGAAACGGAACATCAGGGGCCACCGTCATATTCGTCACGTCTCTTCACCGCACGTTCTGACGACCGCCGCGATAGGACTCGCGGCCTTGACGAGCACACATATAGCCAGCGCGATTGACTACACCCTCACGGTGGATGCAGGAAAACAGGCCTCTGGCAATCCGCACTTTTGGTCTGCTGCCTTCGGTACTGGCAAGGCGAAACTTGCTCTGCGGTCGGATTGGCAGACACATTACAAGATCGGCAATCGGGAACTGGGTGCTCTTCGTGTACGCGGCCACGGCTTGCTCAACGACGAGATGGGTCTGTACAAAGGGGCGGGTTCCTACGACTGGACGAATCTTGACACATACCTGGCGGCCATCGTCGCAGCCAATATGCGTCCAATCATTGAAACTGACTTCATGCCCACGGCTCTCGGTAGCTCTTCGACGGACGCCATGCATAGCCCGCCCAGTGACTACACAGCGTGGAACAACTTCATCAAAGCTCTGGTCCAGCACTGCATCGACAAGTATGGTACCAGCGACGTGGGGAATTGGTACTTCGAGATCTGGAACGAGCCGGACTATTCTGGGTTTTGGGTCAACACGGACATGAATGCGTACTATACGCTCTACGACAACACAGCCGGCGCTATTACCTCCGTGCTACCCAACGCCCTCGTTGGGGGACCGGCAACGACCGGTAACGGCCCAATTGCCGCCTTTTTGCAGCACACCAAGAGTTCCGGTGCGCCCGTGGCCTTTGTCTCGAATCACAACTACCCAGGCGGCTCTGCGACTGGCACCGCTGCGGATGCCAATTCGCTTGTCGGTGACAATAATTACCGGGCCGGGGCCATCATCAGCGCAGGCTACTCCACAGCCAATGTGAAATCGTTCAACACGGAATGGAACTCATCGTATTCCGGCCAGGGAGGCCAAGTTGGCGACGCGACCACGAGCATGGACAATCATTGGAACGTCGGGTTCATTCTCAAAGCCGCCAAGTTGCTTGCCGACAAGAACTCGGGTGACACTCCGGCGATCGACGTGTTCTCGTACTGGGTGCTGACGGATGTCTTCGACGAGGACGGCGGTACCGATGGGATACACATGACAACGATGAGCAGCGGAAACACGCCGTTTGGTGGGGTGTTTGGCACCATGACCTTCCAGGGGATGCGCAAAGCCGCCTTCAACGCCTTCAAGTTGCTCAACTACACCGGGCCCAAGCGCATGTCGGTTAGCGGCGGCACCGTTGGCACGGATGGCGTTGACGCGATGGTCACTGAGTCCGCAAGCGGCGACGAGCTACAAATCCTCGTATACAACTATTATAAGACCCTCAACACTGCAAGCAGCCCGGCGGACAACGTAACCGTGAACGTGAGCAACCTGCCCTCGGCACTCGCGAACAAGTCAGTCTTCGTTACGCGGTTCCTCGTGGACGAGACTCACAGCAACCCGTACAACGTCTGGGCGGGCCAGGGAAAACCCGCGAGCCCAACTGAAGCGCAGTGGCAAGCCATGCGCGCGGCGCAGCACTTGGCGCTCGCTCAACCGGTCGCCACGCAGACGGTCAACACGTCGTTCAGCACCACGTTCACTTTGAATCGACAGGCGGGAACGCTCATCCTCGTTGGAGTGAATCGTCCGGTGACCGGCCGCAACGCATTGGTAGAACTCGAGGGTGAGGACTATGACGGCCAATCATCCGCCGCCAAAGAAGACAGCGGCGACACCAGCATGGGGCAGTCGATATCGATCAACAGCGGCGGCTATATTTTCTACGACAACGTGGACTTCAGCGACACGGGCGTCGATTCGGTTCAGTTGCGTGTCATGGCGTCGAGCGACACGACTTTGGAGTTGCATCAGGATTCTCAGACGGGCACGCTGCTAGGCACGTGCAGCGTCAGTTCTACAGGCAGCTCGTGGGCCACGCAAACGTGTAGCCTGAGCCAGACCACCGGCGTACACGACCTGTATGTCGTTCCTGGCGCCGCGCTGCACCTCAATTGGATGCAGTTCCAACAAGCAGCAGCCGGCGGACAGACAGGCACCGGAGGCGCTGGCAATGGCGGAACGACTGGTGGCGACACAAGCGGGATGGGAGGAACTACGTCGGCGGGTGGTGACAACGGCATGGGTGGTGTTGCGGCCAACGTTGGGGGCGCGAGCGGCAACGGCAGTGCCAATCCCGGCGGCTGTTCGTGCAGGGTCGGGAACAAGACCCTGCCCGGCAAACTGCTCGCGTTGGTGTTCGGGGCTGTACTTGCGCTTCGAAGGTGGCGCCGGCAGGGTGCGTAGGCCGTCAGACCAGGTCAGGCCATTCAAGCATTGGGCTATTGTAGTTCCTCAAAGTGCAACCGGAAGCCTACAGATGCGACGTCTGTCCAATGAGTTTCACGACCGAGGTGTGGTCGTGAAACTATTCGGCATCCTAGAGTCCGCAATGGCTTGGCTTGAATCAGTAGGCTAGTGCCCACTAGAAGTGGGGCAGCATAAATAACTACGCTGCGTGGCGTTGCGGCGGCGGCACGGAGGTCTTCCCTCCGCGCAGCACGCGCCGTGCACCGTCACTGTCGTTGACGCACTCGAACACGGGGCGCAGATCCGGTCCGCGCTCGGGTTCGCCGAAAGCGCCGCTGGTGGCAACCGCACGCGCGCGTGGCCCGTCGATCACCAAGAATAGATTCCGCGTCCCCTCTCCGGCGGGCGCGTCGATCACGTCCACTATGCGATTGAGTTCCAGGTGGAGTTCCTCGCGGCCACGCTGTATAAGCACTCGCTTGTTACTGATGAGGTAGCGAGTTTCGCGCAAGGCTCGCGCGCGCCTCACCAATGTGCTCTTGGCCAAGAAGATAGCCGTCCCCAGTATCACGGCGACCGCCACGACCATGCCGCAGGTCAGCGCCCAGAATGGCACCGAACGCATCGTAAACCCAGCCTGCAGCACGCGACGCTCAAGCGCAACCGTGCGAAGGCTCAACGCAATGGACACAGCCAGCAGGCCCAGCGTGGCGGCGAACAGCGACCATTCCTCGGCATTACGCGGCAAATAGGAGCGAAGGGTTGGCAATGGACGCGCAGCCCACAGCACTCGTTCATCGTGGTCCAGTCGTTGCGCGATGGGCAACATACCATGCCCGGGAGACGCGACCGCTTCTGCGCCACGAATGATCGCCAGAACTCCGTCGGGCGACTCCAGCCCATCGAGGCGAAGCGCCAACCTGCGCCGCAACGCTCCGGTCGGCACGGCGCGAATCAGTTCGAGCGTTCCCACGTGCGGCGAGCGCGCGCTCCACGTGATGCGAGCGTAGCTAATGGCGGCGCGATCGAGCGTGCGTCTAAAAGGCCCCCTTTGCCAGATGACGGAACGCTCGGTGACCGTGTACCTTGCACCGGCAGTCCACCACGCGGGCACCGAGCGGGCGAGCACGCCGACGGTTACCGCCCACGCTGCGAACAGCAACGAGCTCGTGGGCGACTGCCCCAATCCGATCGAACGCACGCAAGCAAATGCGGTCGCCACGGTGGCGATGCCGAAATTGACCCAGGCAACGGCTTCGAATAGCGGCGGTGTAGGAGCTTCTCGAGGACCACCGGTCCACAGAATCTCTTCGCCGTCGTAGCCGTGCTTGGGCATACAGTGTCCTCGCTTAGATCTGACGCACTGTCCGTGAATAAGTTGCGGAATCGGCTAAAAAAACCTGCATAGCTCCAGTCACGCCCGTTTCAGGACGCCCATTCCGATGACACTGTTGAGAAGGCACCGTTTCCATTGAGGGTGGACTCAAGTTGCGGCAAGCCTAGCGACTCAAAGGTTGAGTGTTGTCACGCGTCCCTTACGTCTCATGAGGCACGGCTCGCCGTGGGCAAAGTCGTCGCGCCGAGCATTGTTGGGCACTTCCGTTGCGAGTGAAATGCTCGGGCCCGGTACTTGCGGCAGTAGTACTACGTTGCGGGGATCACGAACACGATTTCCAGCCGTTCGTTGCGCGCGGCAGCGCCCGCGGCGCCACGCTCGAGCAACGGCAAGCGATCACCCGCGACGCGAAACCCGGTCTTGGTGGCACCCAATTGCTTCAAGGCGTCGGTCGCAGCCCGACCGCGCGCTTCATCGCGGGACGCATTGCCGCGCGCTGCGTGCACAACGACCAGCAGCGGCACCGCGGTCCGTTGCTTGACGATTGGTTCCAATCGTTGGATGGCTGTGAGCGCGCCTGGCGTGAGGGCATTGCCCGAAAAGGCCTCGTGAACGGTAACGGATATGCCTCGGTCGTCTCGCGTGGGCAAAAAATGCGCCTCGCTCAATTGGACGAAAAGTTCATCGCCTGCAATTCCCTGAGGGCTGGCCGCAATCATCGGACGACGGATTTCGACTAGTTCATGAAGGCAATCCGCGCGCAGTTTGGTAGCCGTGTCGATCGGTGCGGGGACTCGCTCCTTAGCGAGTTCCTCATCCAATGCGTCCAATTCGTTGAAGTGGGCGTCCAACGATTCCGGGCTCGTTGCGAGCAGACGCGCCGATGCGCAGAGCAGTCGAGCTTGAGCCGAAAGCGCGCGACCCGCTTCGCGACGTGCGGCTTCACGCGCGGGGGAGGCAGGCGTTGGCGAGGCCAGCAGCTCGGCATCGCGCTCGACCTTGAGCTGCATCTCCAAGTCGGCCTGTTCGGCCGCGACTTGTTTCTGCCGAGCTTCGAGCTCAACAAGGGCCTTGTGGGACTTGTCGAGTTGATATTGCGTGCTCGACAGTTCACGCTCGGCCCGGACGATTCGCGCCAGCGTGCGGGTTCGCTCGTACGCAGCCAGCGCGCGTTCCGCTGCAATTTGCGAGGAAGCGATGTGGCCTTGTCTCCACTCGCGTTCTGCGGTCTCGCGATACTTCTCCGCCAACAAATTGCCCTGGGGTATAAGCTCCGCCGCCTCGGCGACCGCTGGCGTCTGGCGTGTCGCATCGAGCTGACTCAAGATGGCAGGCCGCGTCGGCTGCGCGCAACCGACTATCATGGCGAGAGCCAGGAGCACGCTTGCTTGTCTGCTATAATGGGGTCGGCGAGCGTACGTCATTTCTTGGCCCCCTTGCCGTGCCTTGGCTCCTTGTGTTTGGGCTCTGGCTTCACGCTGCCGGCAGCTTTCTTCGCGTCACGCTCAGCACGCGACTGAAGCAATTCGGCTTTGGTGCGCTCCCGTTGCGCCACGGTGGTTTCGAGCAATATCTCGGTTTGGCGCAGCGCTGTCTCAGTCGCCGTATAGTCCGTCTGCGCCTTATTAAGCGAGGCCTCCAGCGCCATGGCCCGCAGCAAATCGCGCGCCATCGTGATGTGGTCGAATGCGAGCGCTTCCAGTTCCACGCCGTGTTCGACATCCCCTGCCGCTCGTGCATCGCGCGCGCGGTTGAGCGCGCTCTTGGCAGCGTCCAAGGGTTGCTTCAGATTAGCCGCCTGACCCGCAGGCTTCTCGAGCTCTGCAATTTGCGCGTGCAGCTGGTCGCTGTTGGGAACACTCTGCGCAAACGACGGGGCGTCCATTGCGAGCAAAGCAGCCAACAAACCAGCCGAGGCTATGGCTTCAAATCGGGTTTTCACGTTCGGGAAGTAGCCACGACACCGCCAGCCGGTCAAGTATCGCGGAGTAGGCAGCCCAATCCGCGCGCAACTGGGGCCATCTGCCGCTGGAAACCGCACACCGCTTCGCGTTATAGCCCAGCCATGACAAGCTCCGAGCGTGCCTCTTGGGACGACTACTTCATGTCGATTGCCCGCGGCGCGGGCGCTGTCATCGTGCGCGAGCGTCAGGGCCGCCCCGAACTCGGGCACACGGCAGTGCTCTCCAATGCGCTAGAGCAGCGACCAGAAACAAGACCTGCATCAAGAGAACGATCGGATACTTGTGTGCCAGCCAGGGAGTTTCGGTTATCATGTAAGATCTCGAAAGGCCCCCTGCCAAAAGCATAAGCCCCACAACATTGACAGCTGCCCATAGCGACCCTTGCGCGGCAAATGTGAATACGGAGTCTGTGAGGATCATGGCCAGAGATGCGATGAGATTGACGAGCTTGTAGTCGTGGCTATTCCTCGGAACAAGATTCATTACCGGAACAGAGACCGCGTAGAGCAGTGCCAAGTTCATTTTGGAACGGCCCCGCCACAACACCACAGCCGCAATGCACCATAGCACGATCGGCAGCAGCGTCGCTAAGTAGCTCAACTGCTGGGGGAACCCAAAGAACGGAACCATAACAGTAATCCAGAATGAAGCTCCAGAACTGTGGTAAAGTGCGTTAACGGGGAACGTCCCACCAACAAGCCAAACCATCCGATAGTATTCGCGGAGAGGTGCCCATCCAAGGCACAGAAATAGCGCCGCGTTGAGTGCCGCTATCGGCATGATCGCACGCCAACGATGCCACCAAAAGATCAAGAAGAACAGGATGCACGGATACAGTTTCAACTGGAAGGCCAGGGACGTCAGAATGACCTGCAACCAAAGCCACGTGGGCCGTTTCACCAGTAACCAGAGCGTCAGAACGCCGAACAGAGTTGCGTAGGCGTCACAATTGCCTCGTTCAATGCTGAACTCAAACGGGTAACTCGTGAAGTGCGTGAACGCCAAAGCGATCACAAGCGCAAAACCCACCATTCGAGCCGTGAGCCGATTCCAGTAGTTTGCGAACATGGAGACAGCAATGTGTGTTGCCAAGCACAACGACACAGCGTTTGCCGCGACCAGGCAAAACAAGTGAATCAGGTAAGCCGTATGCAGTTTGAATAGCGTGAAAGGGAGCGCCAAGACCGACACGAACGGCGGGTACGCGTTGGGGACGTCGTACGGGCTTTTGCCGACTCGCAGCTGCTGCGCGGGCTCGTAAAGGCCCACCTGGAAGTCATTCCCGATGGGTGACATAACCGGAACAGTCTGTGGACAAGTCCAGAGATTTTTGGCGAAATTGACACAGGGGAATACTCGGTTGGTAAAGTAGATGACCAGCACTGCCACAATAACGAAGCCTATTGCCAAGCCCAACCGCCGCTGAGCGGAACTGCTGGAGGCAGGGCCACTTAGGAAACTCAAATGACCGTTCACGCGACACCTATCTCAACAATTCGCGGGCGCATTGCCGGGTATCTTAGCGAGAAAGCCTGTTCCAAGAGGCAAATTCACTCTGAGCCCAGCGGCCGGACCGGCGTGCCGCTCGTGGAGTTGGCGCAGTGCGTACAGACGGCTCTGCATCGGGCGGGTCGAGTTTGCGTCAATCCTGGCCCATGTCGCGCTGGAAACCGCACAGCGCTTCGCGGTATAGCCTGGCCGTGAAAAGCGCCGAGCGTGCCTCTTGGGACGACTACTTCATGTCGATTGCCCGCGTCGTTGCCACTAGGTCAACCTGCGACCGCAAGCACGTGGGAGCCGTCATTGTGCGCGATCGCATCATTTTGGCGACCGGCTACAACGGCAGCATCCGGGGTCTCCCGCACTGCGATGACGTGGGTCATCTGATGCAGGACGGCCACTGCGTGCGCACGGTCCACGCAGAGGCCAACGCCATCGTTCAAGCCGCCCGAACCGGCGTGCGCATCGAATCCGGATGCATCTATGTCACGGCGTCGCCGTGCTTTGGGTGTTTCAAGTTGGTAGCCAACGCGGGCCTATCGCGCATCGTGTTCGGAGAATTCTATCGCGACGAGCGTATTTTCGAATTCAGCAAAGCGCTAAACCTTGATTTAGTCCACCTGCCGCAGGTATGATGCGAAAATATGAAGCTGCGGGTTGCGGTTGTCTGTGGTGGCGCTTCTGCTGAAGCCAATGTCAGTCGTAAGAGCGCTGCTGGGGTCGTGACGGCACTGCAAAGCGCGGGCCATTCGGTTACACGCCACGAGTTGGACGCACAACTTGCGGCCCGACTAGTCGCAGAACAGCCCGACGTAGTCTTTCCGATCACGCACGGGACATTGGGCGAAGATGGCTGCCTGCAGGGGCTGCTCGAGGTTCTGAACCTGCCCTATGTCGGCTGCGGCGTGCTCGCAAGCGCCATTGCAGCGAACAAGCCCCTCACAAAGAAGCTGTGGCTCGAAAGCAATCTGCCCGTTGCGCCCGACGTCATCGTGGCGCGCGGCGACGATATCCATGCGGCAGCCGAGCGGGCTCGCGAAGAGTTGGGCGGAGCGTTGGTGATCAAACCGGCCGAGGGCGGCTCGGCGATTGGCGTCTACCGCCTGAGCGCCGAGTGTGCCCTCACCGACGTGGTCGCCGGCATTGAGGCAGTCTTGCGCATGGACGGCCACGCCCTCATCGAGCCTTTGCTGTCGGGCGTTGAAGTGACCTGCGGCGTGCTCGAATCGACGCCAGGTTTTCCCGTTGCATTGCCGCCGACGCTCATTATTCCCAAGCTCGCTGACTTCTACGATTTTGCGTCAAAGTACGCGAAGGGTGGCAGTCGGCACGTGTGCCCTGCCCCGTTATCGGGCCAAGTCACTGCGCGAATCGGCAACGACGCCGTAGCGGCGCACCGCGCGATTGGAGCACGCGATATGTCGCGCGTGGACTTTTTCGTGGATGAAAGCCAAACGCCAGCTCGAATCACGCTGCTCGAAATCAACACACTGCCGGGCATGACCGAGACGAGCCTCTACCCCGAAGCAGCGGCCGCGTTCGGCTTGGATTTCCCGACGCTGTGCGATCAATTGGTCCAGGTAGCCCACGGCAGGCCACGGCGCGAGGCACCCGAGGCCATGGAAATTCCAGGCGAGGGGTAGCGGGCCGCTTTTCGGCAGCGATGATTCTCTATCAGTCAAATCTTGACCAATCTTGGCACGGCTTTTCAGATTGCTGCGTTTGGGGCCGGGGCCCCAAACGCCATACAAGCAAAACCCCAGCGAGCAGGCAAAGGTACGCACACGCCTTTGCAACCCCGGAGCAACGCCCTGTTTGACTCTGGCTCTGTTAGAATATGGGTTCTCAAGCGTTGCCCGACGCGTTATGCCTAGGCAGCCCATGAGCACTCACGACCACCCAAGCGGCGAATCGCAGAAAATCGACTTATCCGAGCACGGCGCCCCGCGCGATGGCGTCCCGCAAGTGTGCAATCGTCGCCTGTTCGTGCAGCTCGTGGCGCTCGAATGCCCGCGCATGCCGGGGCCAAACGCCATCGCCAAAACGTTGAGTGCCTTGATGGCTGACTTCTCGATGACGGGTGTGATCTACGAGGACGTGAACAACCCGCTCGGGCTTGCAGCAGTTTTCATCGACGAAAAGCCTTCGCAGTTGGTAAAAAGCTCGCGCAACGTCTTTGCCAATGCCAACCTTCCTGCGGGGCTACAGGTTCGCGATGACTACGCCATGCTCGGTCGTACCTATTCGAGCGGGTTCGAGCCGGACCTCGAGGATTGGCTGATCCACCGTCCGCGGCGCACGCTGCTCGACCGTGCCAATCAGTTCGGCATTTGGTACCCGCTGCGAAGAAAGTCGGGGTTCGAGCGGTTAGACCCAGCGGAACGTTCCGCGATCATGCGTGAACACGGCGGCATCGGCCGCGCCTATGGCGATCAGAAGCTAGCGCACGACATTCGCCTGAGTTGTCACGGCCTTGACCGCAATGATAATGATTTTGTCATCGGGTTGCTCGGCGAGGACCTGCACCCGCTCTCGCACGTGGTCCAGGCAATGCGCCGTACGCGCCAAACGGCCGAGTTCATGGAAAAGATGGGCCCATTTTTCGTCGGGCACGTAGTATACCGCTCTTCAGCATGACGCCGATCGTACGGCTGCCGAAACTCGGCGCCATTGTCTTCGATTTGGATGGAACCCTGATTGATTCCCGCGCGGACATTGCCGCTGCGGTCAATCACGTCCTCGGCAAGCTCGGGTATGCGACATTGCCGCTGGAACTCGTGATGGGCTACGTGGGCGATGGCGCGCAGCAGTTGATCATGCGCGCCGCGGGCTTGTCGGATGACGCCCCAGAAGCAACCACGTTGCTCACCGAGTTTCTCGACTACTACACGGCGCATTCAGCCGATAGGACAACGTGGATGCCGGGTGCGCCACAGGCCCTGGATTCTCTGCGGCACTATCCGCTGAGCCTGTGTACGAACAAGCCCCGTGCAACAACCCTCGCCGTACTGCAAGCGCTCGGCGCAATTGATTGCTTCGCCACCCTGGTATGCGGCGGCGACTTGCCGCAGCTCAAACCCGACCCAACGCCGCTTCGCGTGATTGCCGAGCGAATCGGTTGCACCCCGGAGTCCCTCGCCGTGGTCGGCGATGGCCCTCAAGACATCGAATGCGGCCGCGCTGTAGGCGCCGTAACCATTGGCGTGCGCGGCGGCATCGCAGCTCCCGAAAGGCTAATGGCAGCCTGTCCTGATTTGGTTTTGCAGTCCCTGTGGGAACTGCCGAAAGCAATTGAAGGGCTCGTTTCCCAATCCTGAACCCTGCGCACGGGGGGACACGATGCACACCCGAGTGGACGGTCGCGAGGGGTCATGATCCAATTGCTCCGCCGGGAGCCTGTCCGGCTCGAACCTTCCGGCTGCTTACCTCGCGCTTCGCGCGAGGGCGCCTGCGTTTGGCCACTGATGCCTGCGCGTGCGTTCTAGAGCGGCGCGGCACGCGCCGGTTGTCGGACGCTCAGAAGCGGCATGTAGAGGCGTTTCGCCGGGCGATTCACTACGCGAAGGGTGCCCAGGGTGCCGCGGAGTATCAGGCGGCTGCCGAGGCGCGCGGCCTGACCGCATTCAATGTTGCCGTCGCTGACTTCCTTCACGCGCCGGAGATTCAGAAGATTGATTTGTCGTGCTACCACGGCAAAGTCGCCGAGACGATTGCGATCACGGCCGTGGACAACGTCAAGGTCAAGACAGTCAGCGTCACGATTGTCAACGACGACGGATCGCTCGTGGAAAAGGGTGCGGCCGTCGCCGTGGGTCACAACTCGAGTGATTGGCGCTATGTGACAACGTGTTGCGCAGCGTCGGCTTCCGTGATGGTCGTGGTCGAGGCGGCGGACTTGACGGGCCAGGTGGCGGAAGTCAGTCAACACAGCTTAGACCGCGAATGTGCGATCAGGTGCGCCATTGGAGCACTTGATTTGCGTCCGAATCGTGGGCCACTAAAGCATTCCTTTTGGTGGGCCGTTGCAAGATTTGAAGCGACGGTCTTCGAGTAATAAAGTGTCCGGTTCGGTGGACGATCAGGAGCACAGCATCGGCAAGTTGCTCCAATATCTTTGCAGGCCAATGGCCGCGACGCTCACGCTCGCGCTCGCGTCTCTCGCGCAAGCCGAGGAGCCTGACGCCCAAACACGGACGATTGCGCGGGACTTGGCTAGCCAAGGAGTGGAGGCATTTGAACAGCAGGATTATCCAGTCGCTCTTGACCGGCTTACCCGCGCCTATGACCTGGTGCCAGCCCCTACCATTTCGGTCGTGCGGGCGCGCGCGCTTGCCAAGCTGGACCGTGTGTTGGAGGCCTTGGACGAATACGCGAGAACCCGCAACGCGCCGCTGGCGGACAACGCGCCGCCAGCCTTCAAGAAGGCTGTCGAAGACGCGCGTCAAGAAGGCGATCTTTTGTGGACGCGCGTGCCTCGGCTGACAATCCACGTGCGCGCCTTCAACACCACGCTTAAAGATGCGCAGGTCCTATTGGACTCGAAACGACTGCCGGTGGCGATGCTGGAAGTGGCCCAACCCGTCAACCCTGGCTCGCATGAGGTCAAAGTGGGCGCGGACGGCTACGTGCCCGAGGCACGAACTCTTACAATTGATTACGGGCAAAGCGTGATTTTGGATATCGCATTGAACTCCAATCGAAGAGCCAAGGATCTGGCTTCAATCTCGCCAACCCTTGAGTCTGGCTCGACGATTGCCGTTGACGCATCGAGCGCTGACCGTTCTCGTGCGAACAGGTTTCAGCCGTGGGCTTGGACGGCCGTCGGCGTTGGCGCAGCTGGCCTTGCCGCGTCGGGCATTTCGGGTGTGATAGCACTCGAGAAAAAGTCTTCGCTCGATGCGCAATGTCAGTCGGGTTGTCCTCAGAATGTGGCCAGCGACATTACTGCGTTCCGAACTGCACGGACTCTCTCGTACACAAGCTTTTTCGTGGGTTCGGCGCTTGTCGGAGTGGGCGGGTATGTTCTACTGACCCATATGGGCGAACACCATTCGCTAGGTGCTGCATTAGGTCTCGGCCACGCAAGCCTTTGGGGAGCATTCTAATGCGAAGGGCCTCCAGATCTCGCGCAAGCGCTTCGCTCTGGTTAGCCATCGGAGCCGGCCTAATCTCAACAGGCTGCCCATTGTCGGATCACTATTACCTCAAGTCGGATCCTTCAGAGAACCCGGGCGGCA
The DNA here is from genome assembly GCA_963811985.1 of uncultured delta proteobacterium. Lineage (GTDB taxonomy): Bacteria > Myxococcota_A > Polyangia > Polyangiales > Polyangiaceae > FEN-1139. The sequence continues at coordinate 140,995 of CAWEUH010000023.1, read as the reverse complement.
CAGGGAATAATGCGGGAGGGGCTACGTCACCGGGCAAAACGACGGCGGGCAACGCCTCCACCGGGGGTCTGACTGGCGCTACCGCAACGGGCGGTGCGAATGCGGTCGACTGCAGCGCGGCGACGTGCAACGGAACTTGTTGTAGTAATGCGTGCATTGACACTCAGAACGATTCTGCCAATTGCGGGCAGTGTGGGAGCGCATGTCCCGGACAACGCGTCTGCATTGGCGGCACCTGCCACGGCTGGGCGTCGATGGCTGAGCCTCCGAGCAGCTTCGTCGGCCGACAGAAGGCTGCCTACTGCGCCATGGGCAGCAAACTATTCATTTTCGGCGGGCTGGACGCGCAAGGAAACGCGCTCAACTCGTCTGCCATCTATGACCCAGCCACGGATAGCTGGACCACGCTGTCGCAAACAGCGACCAATCTTCCAGGCGTGCGACAACTTGCGAGCGCAGCGTGGTCGGGAACCAACGTGTATGTCGTGTTTGGAGGTAACGCCAGCTCCACCGTGGCTTACACTGATGGCGGCCAGTACAACCCCGCAACAAACACGTGGACGGCCCTTCCAAGTACGTACGGCGGTGGCATTGCGCCGTGGTTGGCGTCCGCGTCAAGTTACCTATTGGTCTGGAGTGGCATTCCCGTAACAAACGGTGCGCCAAACGCGTTAGGGGGGCTGTTGAACTACCCGAGCGGCAGTTCTGGTGCAATGAGCTGGACTTTCCCGACGTTCACAGTAACACCGCAGGCTGTTACCGATGGTGCGTGGGCCTATTCGAGCAAGGCAGCCTACTACTTTGGTGGGCAGGTCAACGGGACCACGAAGACGCAGCTCGGCTATTCGTTTAGCTTCACGACATCTACTTGGAGCCAGCTTCCAACGACAAACGGCCCTTCCACGCGTTGGGGCGCCTATGCGGCGTCCGATGGCACAAACCTCTATGTCTGGGGTGGTCGTGACGAGTCCACGGCCATGAATGACGGGCACACGTACAACACCGTTTGGGCAGGTCTTAGCGCAACGGGCGCGCCTTCAGCACGATGGGCGCCCAATCGCAATACTGGCTGGGCTTTCGCATTAACAACCGGCAGCATCGCGATCATTGGCGGACTAGATCTGACAGGCAATCCCCTGACCGATGGCGCAGTATTCACTCAAGCTACGGGCACGTGGTCTCCCATCTCGCCGTGGCCTTCACGGGAGCCGCACAAGTATGGCGTGGCCGCCGCGGTTGGCGATGAGATCTTCATTTGGGGTGGTTTTGATGGGACCGCTCCCAGCGCAACCGGTGAGCGCTACTTGCCCTAGGTCAACGGGTTCGTGAGCCCCTTGCGGCGGGTCTTCATTTGGGCTACTCGCGTCCTATGGTCAGCGGGCGCATGGAGAAGTCAATCATTATCATTGGTGCGGGCATCGCGGGCTTGTCCGCTGGGTGCTACGCGCGAATCAACGGCTATCGGACTACGATATTCGAGATGCACGATGCACCGGGGGGCCTGTGCACCGGATGGAAGCGGCACGGGTACACGATTGACGGCTGTATTCACTGGCTTGTGGGTTCGCGACCCGGCACGGGGCTTCGCGAGATTTGGGAAGATATCGGTGCGCTGCACGGGCAAGCAATCGTTGACCATGAGGAGTTTCTTCGCGTGGAAGCGCCCGACGGCCGCACCGTCATTCTTTACACAGACGTTGAGCGGTTGGAGCGGCATCTACTTGAGCTTTCGCCCCGCGATCGCAAACCCATCACCGACCTGACACGCGCCATTCGTCAGCTGAGTGGTTTCGACATGCCGACAGAGCGAGCGCCCGAACTTCGAACCCTACGTGATCGCGCACGCGGCCTTCCCGCGCTTTTACGCGTCGCCCCGCTTTTCATCAAGTACCAAAGGACCACGCTGGCCCAATTCGCCGACCGTTTTTCCGACCCCTTGCTCCGTGAAGCGTTTGGCAGTTTCTACAATCTCGACGGTTTTCCGTTTCTGGCCATGGCTTTTACCCTGGCTTGGATGAACGCGAAGAATGCAGGCTATCCGATCGGTGGCTCGCTCGATTTCGCCCAGTCCGTCGAGCAACGCTACCTGGAATTGGGGGGCGATATCCGCTATGGCGCGCGTGTCGAGCAGATCTTGGTCGAGCGCGACCGCGCCGTCGGAGTCCGACTGAAGGGGGGTGAGGAACATCGAAGCGAGTGGGTCGTGTCCGCGGCCGACGGTCACGCGACGATCTACGAAATGCTCGGAGGCAAATACATCGACGACGATCTGCGCGCCGTACACTCTAAGCTCAAGCCGTTCGATCCGTTGGTGTACCTGGCTGTCGGCGTGGCGCGTGACCTGTCCGCCGAACCTCACAGTATCGTTCGCCGGTTCCGGAAGCCCGTGACCCTCGCCGGTCGCAGTCACATGCAAATGAGCATCCGGCACTTTTGTTATGATCAGACGCTGTCACCCCCTGGCAAGACCGTCATTGTAGGAATGCTTCGTTCCGACTATGATTACTGGAAGGCGCTTGCTGCGGATCGCGCCCTGTACGACGCCGAAAAGCAAGCAGTCATGGCATGGTTCGTCGATCAATTGGAGGAGCGCTTCGGCGGCGTCCGCGCTGGCCTCGAGATGACCGATGTGGCAACGCCTTTGACCTTTGAGCGCTATACCGGCAACTGGCGCGGATCATTCGAGGGTTGGCAAATCACAACCGATACTCTGACAATGCACATGAAGAAGACACTGCCGGGTCTTGGTGGCTTTTATAGGGTTGGACAATGGGTGAACCCCGGCGGCGGATTGCCACCGGCCGCAACCGACGGCAACTTCGTCACCCAGTTAATCTGCAACGCTGATGGCAAGGCCTTCCGCACTGGGCGAGAGCTGCACTGAGGCCACTACCCTGTCAGCAGCTGATAGGCCTCGGTGACTTGCGAGAATCGTTTGCGTGCGAGTTCTCGTTGGTGTTCGGGCGCTATGAGGTGACGATCGGGGTGGAGTCTGGCGACCATGCGACGATAAGCTCGCTTGACGTCTAGTGTGTCCGCGTGAGGCGCAAGACCCAATACAAGCAAGGCCCGGCGTCGCTGCGGGTTAACGAGTCGCAACCCACTTGCCGCGTTCCTGAAGGCGGGCGGCGGTGCGTTCTGCCTGCGATCGCGGGTTCGCGGGCGGCCGTGCAGGAATTCCGACGCCGCAAGCGGCATGGCCGCGACCAGCCCCGACGGCATCGGCGTTGCAATGCGAAAGGCAACACGCGCGTCGGTTAGTTGATACAAAGCGTGCAGGCGGCGGCTCGCCTGTTCGCGCGCAGTCTCGCCGATGGCAGCGGGCAAGACCCAGTTCAGCTCTATCAAGCGCTGACCGGTCGAAGCACCTGGAAAGTCCTCGAGGCTTGCCAAAAGGTCGAGATGCCGTGCTCTCGATATTAGCCCCTTGGCCACGAGCAATTCGCCCAGGCGCTCAGCCCCTAGTGGAGACTCGATGAAACGCACGCTCCCGGAGTCGAAATGCAGACGGTGAGTGCGCCCTGCGGAGGGCCCCGCGTCTTCGACGAGTTCGAGCGCGCCCCGAGCTTTGGAACGGTGCAGTGTCCCGAGCAGGTCGCCGAGTGTGGTGAGTGCCAATCGACCGCTGAGGTTCAAGGCTGTGGCCCTCCGTGGCCGAAATCCGAAGGTTGACGGCGACTCGCCATGCTGGTTCGGTACCAGTTTACGGGCGAAATGGGCAAGTTAGCCGCGTCAACCCCGGCCCGGAGCGCGGCAATTTGCGAACATTTTCTGAAGCTCGCGAACCTATGAGGCACTCGGCGGCGCGTAGAAATCGACTAGACGGATAGTCTCTTCCGTGAGGCAGACTTCCACTTTTTCCCGGATCCCAAAGTAGTCGCCTCCAATTTGAAACGGAGACGGAGGATCGACCTCGATCGAGACGGCCTCTACTAGGTAGTCGAAGAGATGATCCGACGCCTCGTAGTCGCCACGCCAGATCGCCTTGAAATTCCGGAGAAACGGCCCGGCGGATATGGTTGACAGCCTGAGCTGCATTCGGTCGGCGCGCTCGTTGGCGTACGGGAACGCGCGAAACCCAAAGCCCCAGTAGAGAATAGTCGATAGTGCAACGATCCTTGCCGGCCCTTCGTAAAGGACATCGCCAGGAGCGTAAGGGCCGCCAACTCGGCGACCTTTGGCGCCGATTCGGTATGCCTCGCCACCTGCATTGCAGATCCGAACGTGAGGCATCGGCAAAAACACCGAGCTTGGGATGGTCCGAGTGACGGCGGCCAACCCGTACGAAACCGGGCCCGGCGCCACGCCGCGCAAGGGAGTTTTCAGCAGGAAGCTCTTGGTCTTGTCGTAGTCGGCCAAGAGTTGGGCGTCAGCACCAAAACCGCAGAAGGGCGCAATTTGTCCCTCCACTTCTACTAGATGCATGGGTCGGCTGCCGGCATCGGCCTGCAACCGCTCGATATCGGCCGAAAGCCCGCGTAGGCCACTCGACGTGGCTCCGACCACCCAAGCCAACGCGTTGCCGGTACCCAGTTTGAGCAGACCAAAGCGGGGAATTGGGCCGTGTTGGTGGCGCGCCTCCTTGATGACTGCAGTCACAACCGCCGTGAATGTCCCGTCGCCGCCCCCGGTTAGCACCGTGCTGTAACCGCGGCCAAGGATTGTCTTGGCTATTTCCCGCAAGTCCGACAGCCGGCGAGAAACGAAAAGATCCCCACCGGCAAGTATCCGGTCCAGCGTGGAGATCACCTCATCGTTGACGCTGCGAGCGTTTCCGTTCACAACGACCGCTATTCGAGGCGCCCCGGGCAGGGTGGACTCCGGCCGCGAGCGCGGAGGTTCGGAAAGATGCTCGGATTGCGGTTCCACGGCCCTGCCGGCCTAATCCTGCCCCCAGTCCAACGTTTTACAAGCAAAATTGGCAAGCGGGGCCACTCAAGAAATCCGGTAGCTGGCCGTCGCCATCAGTAGAAGCGCTTCGGTGCCTGTTTGGACCGAGCGCCCAGGCTGTACGAATTTGGCCTCTTGAGTCCTCCAACTGTATTATTGACGCCAAGTCAGATCTTTGGGGCGGGCTTCTTGGGCCTCTGGCGTGTGACCTATCCAATGGCGAAATCGACAATGAATTCCGGAAAAGTGGTGAGGTCGGTGTTGACGGCTCGGGGCGCAGCAACCTCAACCAGAAAAGAATCTAGTCCTGGTGTACGCGACGCAAAACCGAGGGTCCTGGTCCCGGCGGTCGGAACAGGTCGCGGCATTCCAGCTACTGAAACCAAACGCGGTGGTCCGCGAGGGTCTGCGCCTTGGGCGGCCAGGCACGCCGCCAAACACGCAGCGGAGGCAGCCGCGCGCAACGCGACGCCGCCGCTGCCCGGTAGTGCGCGCGCCACACTGCGCACCCCGGATGATGCAGTCGGACTCAAAGCTCGGTTGACGGAACTGTCCAATGCCATCGCTCGCGTCCGATCGTTGAAGCGGACACTTGCCAAGGATTTCTGGGAAGCAGCCAATATCCTAGCGCAGGTGATGGACCAACGGCTTTACGAAGCCAAGGGCTATGCGACATTCGAGGCCTTTGCAGAACGCGAGCTGGAATTTGGCAAGGCCACGGCGTTGCGGTTGGTTCGAATTCCAAAGGTATTTCAAGCAGCAGCAGCGCGCGACATAGGGCTTGCAGGTCTGCTGACCGCTCTTGAGAGCATCGAAGGCGAAAAGGAAAGCCAGACGCGCATCGCCGTCGCCCAACCGGCTAAGCCACTCAAACCGCCCGTCGCCGCTCGAGGATGAAACCACGCGCGTGGCAGGCAAGGGTCGCCCGAGCTATACGCGGGCGTCGCTCATGCGCTACATCGACGAATGCTCCCTTGACGTAGAAGCCGGCGGCGGCGGCAACGGTGCCATCGCGTTTCGGCGCGAGAAATACGTGCCACTCGGTGGGCCTGCCGGCGGTGACGGCGGCCGCGGCGGCGATGTGATCTTCGTTGCGGATTCGGGCCTGAACACGCTGTACGATCTGTACTACACGCGCAAAGTCACTGCCGAAGCCGGGGCTGCCGGTGGTGGGAAAGATCGATTTGGTCGCGGCGGCACGGATACGAAGATTAGAGTCCCGCTCGGTACGATCGTATTCGATCGCGAGAGTGGCGCCAATTTGGGAGAACTCACGCATACGGATCAGGAATTGGTCATTGCGCACGGCGGCCGTGGCGGCCGCGGCAATATCCACTTCGCGACCCCCGTCGATCGCGCGCCGCATCGGGCGGAACCGGGCAAACCCGGGGAAAAGCGCAAACTGCGGCTCGAGCTCAAGTCTATGGCCGATGTCGGCCTTGTCGGCTTTCCCAATGTTGGAAAGTCCACGTTGATCAGCAGCGTGAGCCGCGCCAGGCCCAAAATCGCCGACTATCCCTTTACGACTCTCGAACCCCACCTGGGTGTCGTAAGCATCGGCGACTTGCATGGCAGTTTCGGCCGCCATTTCGTCATTGCCGACATCCCGGGACTAATTCCAGGTGCCAGCGTTGGCCATGGTCTAGGCATACGCTTCCTTCGTCACATTGAACGCACCAAAGTGCTGTTGCACCTTGTCACCCTTGCCGACGAGGCCGATCGCGAACCGCTACGAGACTACCAGGCGCTGCGCAAAGAACTCAGCCAATTCAACGATGAGCTCCAGTACCGGACGGAAATCGTAGCGCTCTCGAAGGCTGACCTGCCGGAGGTCGCCGAGGCCTATCCGGCACTAAGAGAACGCTTCGCCGAATTGAACGTGGATCTGCAGCTGGTAAGCGCCGCAACGCACCAAGGGCTCAGTGACCTCATGAATCTGCTCGCCCGCCAAGTATTCGATTGAAGGGACTCACTCCCAGCAACGCGACGCAACTCTTCTCGACTGAGCGACTAGATATCCCCCCAAGGATGCACTCAGCACTGGTTCCATCGCACTTTGTGATTCCATGTAGGTGAATTTTTTGGACCGACAACTCGTCGGTTTGCGCATGCAGCAATTCAAAGGCGAGCAGGCGGCGTGGGCTCAGGATCAGTTCGGACAGGTTCGTGTGGGAGATAGTCGGCGGACGACCCGGCTCGTCGCGATGGCGACTCGAGCGGCTCAGTCGCCTTCAGGCAAGGTTTCTGACGTGTTTTGTCGGGATAAGGAACGGCAGGGTGCCTACGACTTGCTCGAAAGCGGTCAGGTGGATCCCGTGGCGTTGGTCGTGGCGCAGGCAGAGGCAACGGCTCGACAGTGCGCCAATGAACCGTTCGTGTTTGTGCCAATTGATGGCTCTAGTGTGACACTGGCTGACCGTACTGCGGGCAAAGACTTCGGTAGTGTGGGGACTCTGAGCGACGGCAACCGCGGGTTGAAGGTAATCAGCGCACTGGCGATTAGCCCCAAAGGGATGCCGCTGGGTCTGTTCACGCAAGTCTGGTGGGCTCGCACGCAGGCCAGGAGACAAAGTAAAAAGCAGAAACGTAAACGCAACCTCAAGCGTGACGTCCAAGAGAAGGAGACGCGATACTGGTTGGAAGCGATCCAAGACGCCTGCGCCCACGCAAAGGCAACGAATGCGAAGCTTTGGTTGCAACTCGACCGCGAAGCTGACAACAAGCATATCCTGCTCGAACTTGCCGACTGCGGACAACAATTCACGGTCCGTGGGTCGTGGGACCGATTGATTGACGCAACCGGCAACGATAAGCAGTACTTGCGGCAATGGCTGGACCGAGAGGCTCCAGGAGGCGAATATAGGCTCGAAATTAGCGCTGCACCCAAGCGAACTGCGCGCTTGGCGCGCATCGTGGTGCGTTGGGCCTGTGTGACACTGCGACTGCGCAATGTGCCACGTTATGGTGAATGCTGGCTCGACGTTACTGTCGTATGGGCACGCGAAGAGGGTACATGTCCAGCGGGTGAGAAGCCTGTGGACTGGCTACTGCTGACGAACGCTCCGGTGGGGAATTTCCAGCAGGCGCAATCTGTCATTCATGGCTACACGCAACGCTGGCGGATCGAAGAATTCCACAGAACCTGGAAGACCGGCAGCTGCAACGTGGAGCAGACACAGCTAAGAAGTCAGCAGGCAGTGCGCATTTGGGCTACTCTACTTGCTGCCGTGGCCGTACGCATCGAACGTCTAAAGATCCTGGCGCGAACTGAACCCCAACAACCAGCGGACATTGAGCTGACACGCCACGAGATCAGAGCACTCATTGTGCTCAAACGTCAGCAGAAAAAACGAACTGAAGTCATTACTGACGCCATGCCCACAATCGGGCAGGCCACGTTGTGGATAGCTGAACTAGGCGGCTACACTGGCAAATCATCCGGCGGACCACCGGGTTCCATCACGATCCGCAGGGGGCTAGACAGGCTGCTACCCGCTGCCCAGCTGCTCCAGGCCCTAGAAGACCAGGAAAGATCAGACCAATGCTGAGCAAGGATGCAAGGATGGGGGGATTAGGGGGGTTGAAGTCCCGCCCAGCGGGCGGGATCTGAGCATTGGTCTCTTCTCAGAAAACCCGCCCGCCAAGCTCGTTCGATGGCGAGGCTTTCCCGAGCACCGGAGCGGAACATACGAGGGTACTTGAGCACCGGAGCGCAGGGAAAACGCAGCCAACGGCCGAGATCGGCGGGCGTCCCAGCAAGATGCGATGAATGGTCAGGGCGGGATTTAGGGTGGGAGATAATATCAACCGGCGTCTGCTTCGAAGTCGCCTAGCTCGTCGTAGTACTCGTCCTGCTCCAAATTGTCGAAGCGCGTGAACTCTTTCGTAAAGCGCATTTTCACGACGCCGGTCGGGCCGTTTCTTTGCTTGGCAACGATGATTTCCGCTACGCCCGGCTCATCACTGCTCATGTTGTAGTAGTCATCGCGATAGATGAAAAAGATTGCATCCGCGTCTTGCTCGATGGCCCCTGATTCTCGCAAATCACTAAGCTGCGGACGCTTGTCCTTGATATTCCGAGTCTCGACCGACCGGTTCAATTGACTGAGCGCAATGACCGGAACCTGAAGCTCCTTTGCTAGGTGCTTGAGACCGCGGGAAAGTTCGCTGATCTCCTGCTCACGACTGCCAAGTTCGCGCCGCCCCTGCATCAACTGTAGGTAATCAATGGCCACGAGCCCAAGCTTCTTTGCCGAAGCGCGCCCGTCCTTGGCATTTCGACTGATCTCTGCCTGAAGTCGGCGAACCTTCGCGCGAAGATCCATCAAGCCAAGACCCGGCGTGTCATCGAGCCAGATCGGCATTGCGCTGAGGCGCGCCGCAGCTTCCGTGAGCCGACTCCAATCATCACGCCGAATCGTTCCCTTACGAATGTCGCCCATGCTTACCCGTGCTTCGCTGGCGAGCAAGCGCGCCGCCAGCTGTTCCTTCGGCATCTCGAGGCTAAAGAATGCCACGGCGTACCCGGGCTCATCGGCGGCTGTTTCAATGTATAGGTCATCGCTCGGTTCCCGTGAGCCGGCAACCGAATGGGCCACATTCAATGCAAGGTTCAGGACGAATGAAGTCTTCCCCATCCCGGGACGCCCCGCCACAACGTACAGATCTCCGGAGTGCAGGCCCGCGCACATATGGTCGAGCCGCGCATAGCCTGTTGCAATTCCGGTAATCCCGCCGCCTCGCTTGGTCGCTTCGGTCAAGATGTGGAACGCTTCACGAACCGCATCGCGCAGTGCGACAACGGTGCTGGCTTCTGGAATGCGAGCAATCTCGAACAGCCGCTGCTCCGCACGATCGATGAAAGGCTGTGTCTCGCCGCAATCACCGTAGCCCTCGGCCGCGACGGTCTGGCACACCGCGATCACTTGCCGCAGCCGCCATTTCTCACGAATCAACCGGGCATGCGCCTCGATATTGGCGACATAGGGCGTCGCATCAGTCAACTGGGCCAAGTAGGCTGAGCCACCCACTTGTTGAAGTCGATTCTTGTCACGCAAATAGCTGGCGACAGAGACGACATCGACCGCTCGCTGCGACCGCTGCAATTCGAAAATAGCGTCAAAAACGCGACGATTGGCGTCCGAATAGAAGTGCTCAGGCTTCAATACCTCGGCCACTTCATCAAATGATTCCGGGGTCAGCAAGATGGCGCTGAGAACGGCTGCCTCGGCATCGAGATCGTGCGGCGGCACGCGGCCTGCGGGTGTGCGTGCATCGAAGTCTTCCGGGCCTCGTGCCCCGCGGTCGCGATCCAGCGTCATCCCCATAACCCATTAGCGCATTTGCCGTCGCGGCGATACGTGCAAGCCCAAAATTCAGATCATTGGTCCAGGGACCCGACCCCCTCGCGCTGCAATTTGCAAACGCTTTCCAAGATTTGCAAATCATGCGTCCGCGTCTTTGTTGCGTTGGCCATCGAGGGCCAACACGACGCAGTTTTGAAATGCGACTAGAAGTCGCTACGACTTCTTCAGTACTTTCACACGAAGTTTGGCCGTGACTTGAGAGTGCAACCTGATGGGAACCTCTGCCATGCCAAGCGTCTTTAGAGGTTCAGTCAACACAATCCGCTTGCGATCGATTGCTATGCCGGCCGCCGCGAATGCCAGTTCGATATCACGCGCGGTAACCGAACCATACATCTTGCCTTCGTCTCCAATTGCGCGCTCGATCTGGACGGACACGGCTTCGATCTTCTGTTGCTGTTCCTTGGCCTCCGAAAGCGTCTTTTGCGCGAGAGCCTGTGCCGCCTTCTTGAGTTCGTCCACTCGTAATAGATTGGCCGCTGTGGCGGGAACGGCAAGCCCGCGCGGAACCAGATAGTTACGAGCGTAACCAGGCCGCACGCGAACCACGTCGCCTCCGCTGCCCAGACTATCCACGTCCTTCTGCAGGACTACTTTGATTGGCGTCGCCATCGTCAAATTCCTTACTCGTTTGATGTAAACGGCATCAATGCGATGTTGCGAGCGCGCTTGATGGCATTGGTGAGCTCACGCTGGTGCTTCGCGCAAACACCGGAGATGCGACGCGGCACGATCTTGCCGCGTTCGGTCACGAAATACCTGAGCGCCTGCGGATCCTTGTAGTTGATCGCAACGACCTCGTCTCCACAGAAGGGGCAACCGCGACGTCGCGCTCTACGAAAAGCGCCGGCCGCTTCGCGGTCCATATCGCGATCCATCCGGTCTCTGTCCTCTTTCATTTCCCACCATCCTTGGTGTTGTTCAGGTCCGGAATGTCGTCGTCGCTGATATTCTCGATGTCGTCATCGGCATAGGCGTCGGCACCTCGTGCGTGCTTTTGCGGTTCGATGAAGCCAAGGGCACGTTCGAGAGCCTTCTCGTCTTCCACATCTTCCGGCAAATCGAGGGCTTCGAACTGAACCGCTTCTGGATCGACCTTCAGTTCGGCGAGGTCAACCTCGGGATTGATCAGAACGGTTTGAAACTTGATGATGTCGTCCAGCATGCGAAGATTGCGTTCGAGTTCGGAGACGAGACCCGAACCGCCAATGTACTTGAAGTACACGTAGACGGCGCGCTTGCAGCGGCGGACCGAGTACGACAATTGCCGGCGCCCCCAGGTTTCGACCAGTGTCAGCCGCCCGCCTTCGCGCTTGACCACGTCTTCGATGCGAGCCGCAATCTTTCCGGCGGACTCTTTGGTCACGTCCGGGCGCATTAGATAGATTGTTTCGTATTCGCGTTGCCGCAGTGCTTGTGCGGCTTGTGATGCTGCCATTGATGTCTCCTCGTGAGCCTGTGGCCCCGACACAAAGGCCGGAGCAAGGAGTTAGTCGAGCTTCTTTTTTCGATTCGATGCGTTCATTGCAGAACTTAACCCGTTTTCGACTACCTGTTCCAGAACCTGCGTGCAGGTATCAATCAGCTCGTCTACACGGGTGCGGTCCGCAAGGGGAAACCCTTCTAGCACGAAATCAGCGCCAGACCCGGTAAACTCGGGGGGCGGGCGGCCAATTCCGAATCGAAGCCTGGCAAAGGCATCGGTGCCCAGCTGCTCTATGACGGAACCGACCCCATTGTGGCCGGCGTCCCCGCCGCCAAATTTCAGCCGATAGTCACCGAACGGCAAGTCGAGTTCATCGTGCACAACCAACAAATCCTCAGGTTTTAGCTTGAAGAAACTCAACGCGGCGCTTACTGCAAAGCCGGACCGATTCATGAACGTCATCGGTTTCAAGACGATGACCCGCTCGCGGTTGCCGCAATTGACCGACGCATACTCGGCTTCGAATTTCGCGCGCCAAGTCTGGGCGTCGCGACGATTGACCCACCGGTCCACGATACGAAACCCTACGTTGTGACGCGTGGCCTCGTATCGCGGCCCGGGATTGCCGAGCCCCACGATTAGAATCACTTACCTTTTGAGGGTTTGCCAGGTTTGCCAGCGGGCGCCTTGCCTGCGGCGGGCTTCGCTTCGGCCGCTGGCGCCGCAGCAGCGGGCGCAGCAGCGGGGGCACCGGGTGCAGCAGGAGCGGCGGCACCGGGCGTGGCAGCACCGGGCGCGGCAGCGGCACCGGGCGCGGCCTCTTCTTCAACCCGCTCTTTCTCAGTGACGACGGACAGCACCGTTTGATTGGCGGGCAGACGAATCACAACGCCCTCGGGCATGGGCAAATCTTTTGCGGCAACGTGGCCGTCGATATCAAGCTCGGTCACGTCATGCGTAATCTTCGTTGGGATCTTGTCCGGCAAACAGCGAACTGGCAGCCTGCGAAACACCACGTGCAAAATGCCGCCGGCTACGACGCCCTTACACTTCCCAACTGCCTCGAAGGGCACCTCTACATCGACCGGCGCAGTCAGTGAAATCTTGAGAAAATCCGCATGCAGCAACTGGCGAGTTACGGGGTGGTACTGGTAGTCACAAAGCAAGGCAGGAAAGTTCTCACCGTTGTCCAGGTTGATCTCCAACACCGTATTGCGACCGAGGCTCGAGGCGAGCACGTCCAAGAGCCGTTTCGGTGAAACCGCTATGGGCTGTGCGGTAGACTTTTTTCCGTAAGCAACCGCCGGGATCTGGTCGGCTTGTCGCAATCGGCGGGCAACGCTCTTGCCCGAATCGGAACGGCGGGTTGCGGGTACTTTCATGAGTTCCATAAATAGTGGGTACTCCTTCGGGGTTAACAGATGCGTCGGCCGCTCACACGAATAAAGAACTTACGGATTCGCCATTCTGGATACGTCGAATGGCCTCGCCCAACAGTCTTCCAGTCGACAAGAACTTGATTCTGGAACAACGACTGACAGCCGGGCTTGGAGGGATGGTGTTGGTCACGACGACCTCAGACAGGACGCTGGCCTCGATTCTTTCGACGGCCGGACCGCTTAGCACGCCGTGTGACGCACAGGCCGCAACCCGCCGCGCGCCGTTGTCCATGACTGCCTTGGCGGCGTTGCACAACGTGCCCGCCGTATCGATCATGTCGTCGATGATAACGCAATCCTTGTCGCGGACGTCACCGATGAGGTGCATCACCTCACTCACGTTGGCCTTGTCGTAGGCCCGGCGCTTGTCGATAATGGCAAGGCTGGTACCCATGCGTTTGCTGAAGTCGCGCGTTCGCTCGACGCCGCCTGCGTCCGGCGAGACGAACACGACAGAGCTGTCGTAGTTGCGGCGCAGGTAGTCCTCCAAGAACACGGGCATGGCGTACAAGTGATCGAAGGGAATGTTGAAATATCCCTGGATTTGGCCGGCGTGCAGATCGATGCTCAATACGCGGGTGACACCCGCCGCTACGAGCAAATCGGCAACCAACTTCGATGTGATAGGCGTGCGCGGCGAGACCTTGCGGTCTTGACGCCCATAACCGTAATAGGGAATCACCGCGGCGATGCTCTGCGCGGAGGCGCGCCTGAGCGCATCGCACATGATGAGTAGCTCCATGATGTGCTCGTTGACCGGCGAGCAAGTGGATTGCACGACAAAACAATCAAAGCCGCGCACGCTGTCGTGGAATTCGCAGAACGTTTCGCCGTCGCTGAAGCGACGAATCGTCGTCTTGCCCAGGTCCATCCCGAGAAAGCGGGCAATTTCCTCGGCCAGCTCCGGGTTGGAGTTGCCCGTAAAAAGCCTGACGTTTTTCACCTGAGTGACTCCGCGAGTGCCCATGCCACAAGCCCCAAAACGGTCAAAACTGACGACGGCCCGGCTAAAGCGGCCGAAGAGTTAGCAGCGCCGCAGGATGGTGTCAATGCAGCGGGGCAACCTCGGACCGAGTTTCCTGAACACCGGTTTAGTTCCGGCAGTTTGCGCGCGCCAATTCTCGACCAAACGCGATGATCAAACGACAGGTGGGCAAACGGAAGAAATACACGCGCGTGGTTTGGGGCCGGAGCCCCGAACGCCACGTTGATTATGTCATGACGGCACGCGTTGCTCGCGGCGCCCGCGTTGGAACGCGGCCATGGGAATCGGGGGTTCCTCGTCGCATCGCAATCGGATACGCTTTCACGATGGCTAATCTGCGCGCGACACTGCCACTGCTAGTTCTCGGGTCGAGCTGTTCGGGCACGATCAATCCGGCTGCAGGGGGAAGCGGCGGCGGGCGCTCGTGCACGGATTGTACGCCGACCGGCGACATGACGGTTTCGCTGCCTTCGCCCGCGGGGGCCACGCTCTGGACAACGACGACGATGGACAAGGTGCTGCGCGAGGCCACGCCGCCCACCACGCCCGGCACGACGATTTCCTTGTCGGCTGCGAAAAATGAGTTCGAACCATTTCAAATCGTGGTTCGCGCCGATGCGGCGAGCACCGCGACGTTGCAACTGAGCGCTTTCAGTGGACCTTCCTCGTCGATCACGCGAACCGATATCCGGCGCGTGGACTATGTGTCGATTCAGCAAGCCTCCGATTCCTCGTCGATTCCGAGTAGCTCGATTCCCGATCCGCTCAGGCCGACGACGTTCGGCGCGAGCGAGTCGCTGCCCGCCGGGCAAAATCAGCCGTTCTGGATAACCGTTTATGTGCCCGCCTCGGCCGCGGCAGGTGACTACTCCGCTACGCTTTCGATCACGGTCAGCGGCGTGAAACAAGACATCCCGGTTGCGCTGCACGTGTACGACTTTGCGCTGCCGGCCACGATCGGTTTCGACGGCAATTGGAACGCAAGCTTCGAAGCACTTGGGGGCTCTGCGAGCTTGGCCGCCGTGCAGACGTTGAAAGACTTTTTCTACGAACATCGACTGGTCCCATCGGGAGTCGCCTGGCCCGCGGGGCTCAACTACAACGGGGGCATCACGTATGACTGTAATTCAGGCCAATTCACTGCCGAAGCCAACGATTACGATTTCTCGAGACTGGGACCCAAGTACATCGACGGCACGGGCTGGAACGGCGTTGGGTTCCCGTCGTTTGAAGTGATGCAATTCGTCGACAACTCGACGCCGCGGCCTCAGACGTTTTGCGGCGTGGACCGGGGAGCGGACGATCGCGGCACGGCTGCCTACAACGCAGCCTGGTCGAAGCTGCTCTCAGCGATTGATGCGTACCTTGTCGCTCACAACTGGACGAACAAGGGCTACTACTATGTCCAAAACGAGCCGCAGAACCAGGCTGACTATGATACTGCCGCGTATCTGGCCAATCTAACCAAGACTGCCGCGCCCCATTTGCGGATTGCCATCAGCGAAGAACCCAAGCCCGAGATCG
Organism: uncultured delta proteobacterium; assembly: GCA_963811985.1. Lineage (GTDB taxonomy): Bacteria > Myxococcota_A > Polyangia > Polyangiales > Polyangiaceae > FEN-1139. The sequence goes on along the minus strand of CAWEUH010000023.1, from coordinate 125,365 downwards.
CGGAGAATGCTCTAGCCAACGGCCACAGCTATGACATCTGGTGGGCAGACTTGTCCGAATTCAAGCCCGACTACGCCCAAACTCGCCAAGCCGCGGGCGACACCGTGTGGTGGTACTTCCTCTACGGTGACCTGCCTCCCCACTTCAACCCGATCACAATCGACCACGCAGGTATCGAATCCAGAATCCCCTTCTGGGGAGCCTGGATGTATCGCATCCGCGGCTTCGCGTACTACTCAATCACCGGCTGGGGCTCGGACCCGTACGACAATCCGCGCTCTCAAGGCACGAATCAAAATGGCGATGGTTTTTTGCTCTACCCGCCCGACGCCGCGGGCTTGGTCAGCAGCATTCGCTGGGAACTGCTGCGCGAAGGCGCCGAAGACTTCGAATACCTGCTCTTGGCCAATGGCGGCTCAATGCCCACCACCCCGGCCAACACGGCGGCCGTGGACACGACGGTCAAGAGCGCGGTCTCGAGCACAACCTCCTATACGCGCGATGCCGCCGCCTTCAAACACCTGCGCGATCAACTCGGCTCCATGATTGAAGGCAAAGTCAACGGATACCCGGTCTTGGACTCCACGCCCCCTGGGGCGCATCCGCGCGCCGCCTACTACATCAACTTCCAAGATCCTGCGGGGCAACCGACAGCCTCTCCGCTCGTCGTCAACGGTCACACTTGGACGAAAATCGGCTGGGAAGGCTACGACGCCAAGAAAGGCTATGGCTGGAGCGGCCCTTACATCGGCGACAACTCGATCATGCTCTACAGCTACCTCTCGGATGCACCCGTCGATGAATTGCAGCGCAGCGTCATCTACGATGACTACGGCCGCACCGACACGTTCAATTGGGACATCGAGAATGGCAAGTACACGGTGACCGTGTCGATTGGTTGGTATGACCACACGTATTCTAGCCAGGTGGTGACCATCGAAGGGCAAAAGCTGTTCGATGTCGTCGCCACCACACCGTCGCAACCGTACCAAGTCTCTGTCCATCACTGTCGATGTCAGCGACGGCAACGTAACGATGGAAGCTGGCATGACCGACCAATACACGATGCTCAATTGGATGAGCATCGAGCCGGCGCCATAAAGAGCGTGACGGATTGAGGCCGAGGCGGTGACTCGGCGCTTCCCGGAATTTGAGGTTCTTCCCAGGCTGGCAAAGATTTGGGATGGAAAAGGTATGCTACGGCGATTCGTCGTTTGGTACGCAGGCGGATTCGATGATTTCCTGGAGTGACGGCACGAAAACGCGGGAGTACCAGCTCGGCCTAACCAACGTTGCAGGCGTTTGACGTACAGCCGTACATGCAAGTCGTGGCACCTGACCATTGGCCTGTAGTGTCACACGTCTGTAACGTATTGGCGTCGCTGCACTGTTGGGTTCCCGAAAGACACGCCGCGCACGTGCCGGCACTACAACCGAAAACACACGCAGTTCCACTGACCCATGTGCCCGCTGCGGTGCAGCTCTGGGGCACGTCGCCGACAGCACATTGCTTCGAACCGGGTGGGCAGACGCCGCCACAATTCCCCAAATTGCACACGTAGGGGCAAGCCGTGCCACTCACCCACTGACCCGAGTTGTCACACGTTTGCGGGACATTGCCGCTACACTGCGAAATGCCCGGCTTGCAGCATGTGCCGGATGAGCAAGGTGCAAGCTGAACCTGAACGGGAAGGGGGCTGCTTGTTGTTGAATTGTTGCCAAGCTGGCCGTAGCTGTTGTTGCCCCAGCATTGCACCCCACTATTCACGATCGCGCAAGTGTCACCTTCACCGGCGACGATGGTCGAGACGCCCGAGGTGAGGCCCTGTACCTGAATGGGATAAGCCCGATTGGTGGTTGAATTGTCACCAATCTCGCCGAAGAAGTTGTATCCCCAGCATAGCACTCCCGCATTGGCAATTGCGCAGGAATGCATGTCGCCAGCGGAAATGGAAGTGACTCCCGAGTCGAGGCCCTGAACTTGGACTGGAATATCACTTCCCGAATAATTGCCATTGCCGAGCTGGCCGTACATATTGTATCCCCAGCATTGCGCCCCACCGGTAACCAGTGCGCAAGTATGGGCACCACCGTTCCCAATTGAGATGGCCGTAGCATCCGGCGCGCTGAACAGAGCACCGGTGGGAACCAGGCTATTCGTCGTAGTGCCATCGCCGAGCGCACCTTCGACATTGTAGCCCCAGCACACTACCCCGCCATCGACCAACGCGCAGGTGTGACTGCCACTTGCAGCAACTTCTGTGACACTCGAGGTAAGACCCTGCACTTGCACAGGAACCAGACTGTTCGTCGTGGTGCCATCGCCGACCTGTCCGTAATCGTTCCTGCCCCAGCATTGCACCCCATCGTTGACAATTGCGCAGGTCGTGCTTCCGCCGGCGGCGACGGCTGTGACACCCGAGGTGAGACCCTGCACTTGCACCGGCAGGGTACTGGAATCCTGAGAATTGTTGCCCAGTTCGCCGTAGGAATTCAGGCCCCAACATTGCACTCCGCCGTTGACAACTACGCAGGTGTGACCGTCTCCAGCCGCAACGGCCGACACTCCCGAAGAAAGACCCTGGCATTGAACAGGTATGAGGTTTGGTGGGGTTACGGACCCATTTCCGAGCTGACCATAGCTGTTGTCGCCCCAACACTGCACCCCGCCGTTGACGATTGCGCAGTTGTGGTAGCGCCCAGCCGCAATAGCGGAGATTATGATTGCTGTGTTGCCGCCCGTGCTGGCGATGCCGCCAGTACTCTGCGCGCCGCCGGTGGGCATTCCGCCGGTGGACGGCGTGCCGCCAGTACTCTGCGCGCCACCCGTATCTGTTGTCCCGCCCGTGGGCATGCCACCGGTGGACACCACTCCGCCCGTATTCGGCGCTCCACCCGTGGTCATCGCGCCGCCGGTGGATACCTTGCCCCCGATCGCTGGAGCGCCACCGGTGCTCGCAATGCCTCCAGTGCTTTTGTAACCTCCGGTACTCGTCGTGCCGCCACTGGACACCGTGCCGACGACCGCTGGCGTCCCACCGGTGCTCGAGTCTCCGCTGGTACTCTTCAAACCGCCGGTGCTTGTCGTGCCACCCATCGATGTCGTGCCACCCATCGATAAGGTGGCCGCACTAGTCGTGCCACCGGTTGAGATGGACGTCGTGCCGCCACTGGACGCGGCAGTGCCCTTGCCTGCGACCCCGCCGGTGCTTATCGTCGTGGTGCCGCCGAATAATGTCGCGCCCCCGGAATTCGTCGTGCCACCAGTACCAGCCGTGACGCTTATGGACTCCGTCCCCCCTACGCTTGTAGCTCCTCCAGTATTTGCGGTTCCACCCGTGCCTGAGCCCTTTGGTGCTCCTGCATCGAAGATTCCCGCGGTCGCGTTGACGCTCGACCAATCGCCGCAAGTGGGCAGCGCGCTCGTCTTGCTTGGGCAGGCTGTGGTTACGGCCACCGCTTGCACGTCGCCCGACGCCAATCGAGAACACACGGCCTTCGGCAATTGGATCTTGTCGCCGTTCCACGTCCAGCCTGACGCCGAATCCGCATCCAATGGCACCAAGCAAGCATCGGGCCCGCAAATGCCTTCGGTTCCCGGTGCTCGCACCAACGCCACGCTCACTCCCGTGCCGCTTTCTGTCGCCGCGACACTTGGAATCGTGCACGCGCTCGTGTCAACGATCGCGTCTTGCCCGCTGGCAAAACATTGCACCGTATCGAAGCAACTTCCCGTTCCCGTGCCGTCACCACCCCCAAATATGGCTGCCGGTTGATAGTCGGGCAACGTGGCCGAGTTGACTTGCGACGGCACGCAAGCCCCCGCCACGCACGTCTCGCCCGCGTCGCAAGTGCTGGATACGGCACCGGTACTATTCGAAGTGACTTGATCCAGGCACAGCCACTCGATGGGCGCGGACAGCGTCGCCAGTCGATCGCTCGGCACCGTAGTGATGATTTCGCGCAGCGTGCGCACCTTGCCGGCCTTGCTCGACATGACCCGAATCGTCACCGGTTGACTAGGATCACTGCCCGCCACGATCCCGAGCGTCGCGGGCAATGTCAGGTTGCCTTTGCCGACCTTGTAATCATTGCTGAACTGCGTGTTGCCGAAGACCAGCACCTCGACATGAATCGAGTCGAAGTCCTTGGGCACCTGCATGTCCGTCGAGACCGCGAGCATCAGCTGGCCCTTGGCGGGAAGAGCGTCTTTTTGGCAGCCTGAAAGTAGTAGACAACTAACGACAGCGAGCAACGGAAGCGATCTCGGTGTCGCCATTATGGCAATGCCAGAGTATTCGCGAATTTGTGAGACCACGGTGCGCGGTGCAGAAGTCCACAAACTGTGCACCTTGCCAATGGGCGTGCAGGTCACGTAGTCCCCCACATCCCCGTGCTTGCCGTGCCGCCATTTGGCCGTCATTGTTCCGCTACGCTCTCGCTCAACGTACTGGCGCTTGCCTTCTATCCGCTGGGGGCTCCGCCCACTCCCACGCTCGAGGTGCTGCCACCTGTCTTCGCGCCGCCCGTGGCCGCCATCGGCGCTCCGCCCGCGGCCGCCATCGTTCCGCTCCCGCCCGACGCAGCGGTGACGGTCTTCGCTCCGCCCGTGGCTACCATCGCGCCGCCCACTCCCACGATCGAGGTGCCGCCGCCAGTCTTTGCGCCGCCCGAGTTAGCAACGGGTGCTGACGTCGCTCCACCCGTGGATGTCACTCCGCCCTTGCCCGTGCCCTGTGGTGCTCCCGCGTCGAACGTTCCTGCGTTCGTATTGACGCTCGACCAATCGCCGCATGTGGGCAGCTCACTCGTCTTGCTTGGGCAGGCGGTTGTAACTGCCACCGCTTGCACGTCGCCCGACGCCAATCGAGAACACACGGCCTTCGGCAATTGGATCTTGTCGCCGTTCCACGTCCAGCCTGACGCCGAATCCGCATCCAATGGCACCAAGCAAGCATCGGGCCCGCAAATGCCTTCGGATCCCGGTGCTCGCACCAACGCCACGCTCACTCCCGTGCCGCTTTTTGTCGCCGCGACACTTGGAATCGTGCACGCGCTCATGTCAACGATCGCGTCTTGCCCGCTGGCAAAACATTGCACCGTATCGAAACAACTTCCCGTTCCCGTGCCGTCACCACCCCCAAATATGTCAGCAGCCTGATACGTTGGTAACACGGTTGAGTCAACTTGCGATGCCACGCAAGCCCCTGCCACGCACGTCTCGCCCGCGTCGCAAGTGCTTGACACTTGCCCCGCACCGTTCGAGCTGACCTCATCCAGGCACAGCCACTCGACGGGCACGGACAGCGTCGCCAGCCGATCGCTCGGCACGGTGGTGATGATTTCGCGCAGCGAGCGCACCTTGCCGTTCTTGCTCGACATGACCCGAATCGTCACTGGCTGACTGGGATCATTGCCCGCTACGATCCCGAGCGTCGCAGGCAATGTCAGGTTGCCCTTGCCCACTTTGTAATCATCGCTGAACTGCGTGTTGCCGAAGATCAGCACCTCGACGTGAATCGAATCGAAGTCCTTCGGAACCTCCATGTCCGTGGAGATGGCGAGCATCAACTGGCCCTTGGCGGGAGGGGCGTCTTTGCTGCAACTCGACAGAGAAACGCACAAGAACAAAAGGAACCGTCTCAATGATTGCCATTTGATTAGCATGGTCATGTCCCTTCGTATCTGTTCGCTCAGGGCAGCTGGACGTACCAAGGCCGCATGGTTCCACCGACGGGTGGCGGACGCCCGGGGTCACTTGGTCGAAACACAAAATCGGCGCCCGTCGCCAACCCGGCAGCTAGCAGAGTTCCCCCGGCGACCCAAAGCCAGGTATGGCTTCCGCTGCTTTGGGATGCGGCTACCACGGGTTCCGGGCGCAACGTCACACGCACCAGATTCGTCTGCTTGTCAGTGACAACAACTTCACTTTGGTAGGGCAGCATTCCGTTGCCGCGCACGTCCAGCGTATGCGTGCCGCTCGGCAACTCACCCGACCAATTGCCGACTCCGACGCGCGCACCGTCGACGAGGACATCGTACGCGCCGTCCGTCACGATTCGCAAAGTGCCCGCATGGTGAACCTTCTTGAGCTCGACCGCTACCGGAACCGTGGTTCCCCCGACCACATTCTGGGTGCTGTACCAATCGTCGAAGCCGTCCTTCGTTACTCTTATCTTCCTCGTACCCATGTCAACTCGCACTACCGACACGGGGCTCGTTCCCACCTTTTCGTCATCAACGTAAAGGGCGGCGTCGGGCTCATTCACCTTGAACTCGAGTTGCCCTACAAATGGCTGCAGTGTATCGAGCACCGTCTGTGCGTTGGAACGCTCTGTTTCATTAACGAGCGCCCCTCCGTCTTTCAAGTACTGCTCGATCAGTACCGTCATTCTTGCGTAATGTCGTTGCTGTTTTTCGCAGGCCGCGATATTCCAAAGCAGTCGTGCATCGTGCGATGCATCGTAGGACAGCTGGAATTTCAATAGGGCTCCGGCATAGTCATGGTTTTCAAAGAGCAGCCGCGCGTTCTCGTAGTGTTCCTTGGCCACACCCGCCAGAGATTCCGACAAAGACGTGCCTGCAACCGCCGCAGGCGCTCCCGCGACTTCGGTCGATGCTGAAGCCGAGCCAGCCGCGGCCTCAGCCGCGTGAGCGAGATTCGGATGCAGGGGCGCGCAAAGCAAATCGAGCAACAATACCGGCGTGATGAATCGACATGTTTTCGTATCGGTCATGATTCACTGGATATCCATGTCTAGCGAGCGGCGAGAACCTTGTTTGTTAGATTTGACAGCTGGAGGGGATTCGGGTTTTGGCGGCAGGGCGCTGGCCACGGTCACTGTCGAAGGTGCCGATGTCGGCGCTTTGGCAAGGACAGCACGCGTTGCGCCCGCATTGGATGTTGGCCGAAATTGAGCCGTCGCCGGGTTCGAATGGCTGCCCAATTGTGCTTGATTGGGTGCAGGCGCGCTGCCTTCCGGTGTGACTTCTTCTGGTCCCGGAGGGGACGCTACGGGCGCGACCACCGCGCCCTGAGTTGCGATGGCAGCAACCGTTTGACTCGCGGCGGGTACGCCTTGTGCCGCCAGCTCTCGCACGGAAGAGGCCGTCATGGGCGGCGCTACGGGGCGCAACCGCTGCCACGCCAGATATCCAAGAGCCAGCAGTAGCCCAAGTGCCGGCAAAAACAAAAGCGACAATCGCGGCTTGTTCTTGGGCAGTCCGGGGATGGTCACCGACGCTGGGCTAGCTGTTTCGAGCAGCTCTGACGCTGCGCCGCCATTGACCGGCGACGCCGCCATTGCAGGATCCGCAACCAGCGAAGGACGCTCAGACATCACCCGACCAATGACGCGCAGTTCAGCGGCGGCTTGGGCTGCGGTTTGAAAACGCGCTGCGAGCTGGCGCGCTGCGGCGCGCGCAAACCATTCATCAAATCCTGGGGGCACCGATGCGACCGTAGAAGGCTTCGGCAACGGCTCGTTACAGATGGCCATCAGCAGGGCGCCGAGGGTGTCCTTCTCGAACGGTCGAATCCCCGTAAGGCACTCGAACGCAATGATACCCAGGGACCAGATATCCGTGCGGTGATCGATGTCCGTCTGCCCAAGGGCCTGCTCTGGACTCATGTAGTAGGGCGTGCCGAGCAGCGCCCCGGTATGCGTCTTGACGCCACTGCTCGACGATAGCGCGCCGAGTTTCTTGGCGATGCCAAAGTCGAGCACTTTGGCAACCTCATCGGCGCCCTCGTGAACGATAAAGATGTTGTCGGGCTTCAAGTCGCGATGCACGATGCCCTTTTCGTGGGCTCGCGTGAGCGCGCGGGCCACTTGTGACAGTATCTGGGCCGCGTCGCTGGCTGCAAGTTTGCCCAATCGCTCGAGGCGAGCAGCCAAGCTTTCCCCCTCGAGTAGCTCCATCACGATGAACGGCGTGTTTTCGTCGATTCCATAGTCGATAATCTGCACGATGTGAGAACTGCGCAGCTCAGCCGCAGACTGCGCTTCGCGCTGAAAGCGCGACAAGGCTTCGCTCGATTCGGCGATCGTGGGGTCGATGAGTTTGACGGCCAATTGCGTGTGCAGCGTCAGGTGCTCGGCACGCCAAACCGATCCCATGCCACCTTGGCCCAGCTTGGTGATTAGCCGATACCGACCCGCTAGAACCTTGCCCTGCATTCGACCGCCTGATTTCGGATATTCGGGCGTACGCTAACATTTATTTGGTATACTAGGTTGGTTGCTCGCAAAATATTGCAGCGCCAGATATTGGGCCGCACCTGACATTCAGCGTCTGGGAACAAGGAGTTTTCGAGACTTACGAGCACTTCGCTCGTAACTCGCCGAGCACTAAGTGCGCTGCTCAACGTGGCCCCTCGAACCGCCGAACCCTGAACAATCACAGACCTGGAAACCGGACATCGGTTTGTTTCGACCTAGAGGCCGCAACAGCCCGCCACCCGTCATTTTAGTGAAGCCTCCGGAAGGCTTACTGGAGGTTGCAGGTGCCGTGACCTGTCGGCCGACACGCCCGCTCGAAGCCCGCAGCGGATTTGCTGCCCTTGCATGAAAGCAGTCTTCGGCGATTAGAACCCAAGTGTGCCCTTGACACCCAAGGTGAACCACTCGTGCATTGATTTCGGCACGTCAATATCGACCACTGCGGTTGGGGTTTCGAGGTGAATATGAGAGTATTGCCCGAGCGAAAAGCTAACGAACGGTCCAAGTCCAAAGCCATCAGCAAGTCTGAATTCTGCGCCGCCTTGGAATATTGCGTACTCCCAGCCAGTCAGGTTGCCGCTACTCGAGACACCATTGAGCGTTGCCGAAAGTCCCAGCGACTCACGCCCGATACCGAAACCCAACCAAGGATCAACATCCTCATGGGGACCAAAATGATACTGGCCTTGTATCCCAAATCGAATGTCATGCGCCGAACAACTGGCCCCAGCTGGACAATTCGGTCCTGCGCTGTTGGCTGGCTGCGACGTCTTCATGCTTCCAAATCCGTACTGGAAGTAAATCCCAGCCATAAAGTTCGGCGTCACCCTGTAGCCAGCATCGATCCAAAGTGGGATTTGACCGGTGAACGAATCACTCATCTTGTCGGTCACAAATGGGGAGTTTATAACTGCGGCATTTCAGTGAGACAAAGGCTTGCGCTTCCAACTGCCACCATGATACTTGATCCGGGACGAGGGTTGGACATGATTCAACGTCGCTTTTTCTTACTCATCCTCCCATTGCTGCTCGCCATTTGCACCTGCAACTCACCTTCGACGCGGGTCCAGGGTCCTCCGGAGCTTCCTCCAGGGGTAGTACTGCTCCGAATCGAGTTCACCGATCGAAATGGACTTCCCCATCAAGCGGGAACTGCGTTTGGAGTCGAGTATCCGGAGCTCTCGCATGCCGTCGTCCTCACCGCCCTTCACATCTTCGAGCCCGACCGGAACCCCATCACTATCGGACCGGTCGAGTTCAAGGGCAAGAATCTCGCAGGCGTCGTCAGATCGGTTTCGTTCTACGACGCCACTGACCAGTCGCAACTGATGGAAAGACGCGCTACGGTCCGCGATATTGCTACTTGGCGGCCACGCGAGCGACCGATCAAAGCAACTCAGTTCCTCACGCCCCCTGGCGCCTCTTTGGATGGTCGCGGCGACCCTGGAGACATCGCTGCTTTTGGCGTCGAAGGGGAGTTTCGCTCGCTTCGGTTGAACACCCACGCGCTTGGTTCTCGCGAGCCGGTGTGGCTTTTTGCTGTTCTCGCTCAGACCACAACTCCCGTGCTGTTGCGTGGGGTAGTGGAGAAATTCGACAATAGCCAATTCTGGTTTCGCCTCGACGAGCCACAGTCAGCGGAGGCCTTTCAAGCGACCAGCGGCGCTCCAGTGCTCAACGGTGCCGGAGAAGTGGTCGGAATTCACCTCGGCAGCAATGGAGCCAGCTGTCGCGCGACGGACCTGAGCAAGGCCTGGCCGTACATTTATCCGGGCAAGGAGCGACTCTTGTAGTCCTGGTTATGACGTGTGGCAGTGTTCACGGCCGCTTTCTCTCCGCATCAGGCGGCGTATCAAGCGTGCTTGCCTGGCCGCTGCATTCAGTTGGATTCAGTGACCGCTCGTAGCGTATTCGTTACGCGCCCGCCATGCGTCTACGCCCTGCTGAACGGTATCGAAAAGTAGGTCGTCCCCGCAGTTCTTGTCGAGAATCTTGAACAGGAAACGCTGATCGACGGCAACCGCCATGTCAACAGCTTCCCTGTAACCGGTCAGAAGTATCCGAGTGGTGTGCGGACTTACGATCATGGCTTGGCGTAAGAATGCGATACCGTCGATGCCGGGCATCTTGAGGTCACTGAGAACGACGGCAACCTCTTCGTCACCAAGCAGGACATCGAGGCCAGCCTGGGCATCCGACGCCGTCGCCACGTCGAATCTCAGTGAAAGCTGACGTTTCAGACCCTTGAGCACGAGCGCTTCGTCGTCAACGCACAGCACGCGCGGAAGAGCACCGTCGCGGGACAATGTGATCGACGGACGACTGCATTTCCAGTGCTCCATGAGATACGCGTACGCTTCGTTGATCTCCTTGAGACGGTCCGTGGCAAGCAGCTGCAGTCGCTCATTGTGGGCTAACCGATCCGGATGCCAGACCTCCACGAGATCCTTATAGGCCTGACGGTAGTCATCCGGCATGGCACCTCTCGCTAGTCCCAGTACCTTGAGGCAGTCATCTACGGAGGGCTTGCCCGTCATAAACGTTCCTTTGGGTACACAACAAAGAAAGCATATCAGTGGCCACCCCAAAGGCCAAGCGTTGCCAAAGCCGTTGAGCGCCGGAGGCCCAAGAACCGGGCAGAATCGCTTTTGTATTTCCTCGGAACGAAGTTGATTGATGGGTATTATCTGCCGATCTGGGATGCAATCCGGCAACGCGCAAATCGCACCTAAATCGACTACGCGCCTAGTCCGTCGAATGTCGCTTCCGCTCGCGGTGCTGCTCGTGACGTTCGTCATGGTCAAAGGGATCGTGTATCCGTTCAACGGGTTAACTTCCCACCCTGGCAACAACTACGAGGACGTCGGGCAAGCCGTGTGGAACTTGTGGTCCACGACGGAATCCGTGCTGTCCCTGCAGAACCCGCTCTACACGGATCGCGTCTATCATCCGAGCGGGGCTGCCCTCGGAAAACACACGCTGTCCGCGGGCTACGTGCCAATACCGCTGCTGACGAAGCTCGTGACCGGCGGTTCGAAAATGTACCCCGTCTACGCGTACAACATTACGACGTTTCTGGCGTACGCGGCGATTCTGCTGTTCACGTTTCTCGCGCTCAGAGAGGTGGGATTCAGCGCCTGGGTCTGCGCCGCGCCGTCGCTCGGATTCGCGTTCTGCGATTTCTTCTACCAACACTGGCTGCACTTGAACCAACTGGCAGCGTTCACATTGCCGTTCGCGACGTGGCTCGCCGTGCGCTTGTGGAAAAGACCGACCCGCGGGAGGCTGCTGTCGTTCGTGGCAGCGGTGGCTTGGTCCGTGTATCTGACGGAGTTCGCGCTGTCGATCTGCATGGCGGCGCTGTTGTTCCTGCTCGCGTCATTGGCCGTGCCGTCGCTCCGCAAGGGCTTAATCTGCCGCGCCAAGACGCTCGGCGTCCACGACCTCTCGCTCGCCGTCATCGGTTTCCTCGTCGCCGTGATGCCGTTCGTGGTCGCCTACGTCCGCTCTGATGCGCTCCCGCAGCCGGAAGGGTACTTTTCACGGTGGTCGGCCAACGCCGCCGGGCTGTTCGTCCCTTCCTTGACGAGCACACCGCTATACGGCGACTTTCTAGAGTCGCTGTCCAATCGGGTGACCGTGGCGATGCCGGGTTACGAGACGTTTCTCGGATACCCGACGATCCTCACCGCCTTCGTGGGGCTCTGTTGTCAGCGCAAGGCGATCGCCTGGATCGCCTTCGGCGTCGCCCTAGTCTTCTTTGTCTTGAGCTTTGGCCCCACTCTCAAAGTGTTCTCCACGGACACCGGGATCTGGATGCCCTATGCGGAACTGATGAAGCTCCCGCCGTTCGATCAGAACCGCTGTCCCGTGCGCTTCGTCGTGCTCGGCCATTTCTTTTTGCTCTTTTGCAGCGCACAGGGGGTGCAATGTCTGTCCTGCCAGGTCGAAAAACGCGTCCACGTGAGGGCGGCTGGCATCCTTGTGTTCGCCTTGGCAGTGTGGACCCTTCTGGAGTGTTATCCGCCGCGTCTTAGGGAACACAAACCGTACACCCCGCCTATGGCGAATCTGGCCGAACTCGTGCCCGGACCGGTCGTGCACACTGCGTTGCCGCCGCGCGCTTGCAACCAAATGCTCCTGCAGGTGTTCCACGGCCATCCGATCGCCAACGGTTGCCTCGCGCGCCCGACGAAGGAGCAACTAGAATTCGTTCGATCTCTGCGGTCGAGCCATGATTGGGGCATCTATACGCGCATCCTGCAGGAAGCCGGATTCAAGAATATCATCGTGGACCGGCAGTATCCGCCGGACGTGATGCAGGCCTTGCGTTCCCTGCCATTCAACGTTGTGGTGCTCGATGCGGAGGTGCTTTCGAGGTAGAGACTGTCCGACCTTGGCCTAATTCTGGCTCGGATCCAACACCTGTCCCGTGAAGAGAACGGCCCCGGACGTGTCATGAATGAAGAACACGAACGGGCGGTCGGCGGTAAAGGATATGGCTGGGGTCGGGATCCCGGCTGTGTCCATCGTCACGGCCGTGGCGGCAGCCGCTTCAGTGCCAGATTCGTCGATGGCAATGAACGCCTTGTGTAGTACGCCACCGATGAAGAACTGTCGTGAGGCTTCGATGCCGGAAAAGTCTGCCAATGACGCATCGAAGGCATCGAGCATCCCAAGCGCTTGCAACGTCTGGTTGAGGCTCTTGGTTCCCCAAGTGAAGTTGAACTTCGGCAGAGCCAGGTCGATTTGAGCGCTTGCCATTGCCCCAAGATTCTGGGCAAGCCAGTCTTGAGTGATGGCGTCACGAATGGCGGTAAACTGCCCTTGACTTGGCAGCAGGATCGCCATGGACAACTTGTTGCCGTCATAGGGCAAATCGACCAATTGGTACCCGGCCCCTTCCGCGTACAAATAGTATCCGAGGTTATGCATGGCGGACACGGTTGCCGTTGTTCCATCAAGGAGATTGAATGACTCGTTGGCGGTGTTGGTCGCCTTGAACGGGCTTGACCACGAGGCCTTGAAGTACAGTGCGTTGGTCAGAACGACACGCGTGGCGCTCGAGATGCTCCCGGGCGTAAGCAAATCGAGAATCCGGTTCGCGGTCTGATCGGCGACCCACTGATTGATGGTGGCCCGCGAACCCTCGGGATTGCCAATGAAGTCGAGCAAATTCACGCCCGCGCCGTAGTTGACGGCCAATGCATCGAGGTACGACGACAAAAGCGCGTAGTTCTGCTGAACCCAAATCGCGTCCACGAGCGACAGGTTGAGCGATTGCTGCCCGTATGTCGTCGAGTGGGGCGCGATGTTTCGCGACGCCAGGTCAATTGACAAGCGATTCAGACCCTTGTGGAAAACATCTGACGGGAACGCGTCGTGTAACGTCGCAGCCATCTGCGTTTGCGTGTTGCCGCGGGCGCCTAGGTACGTCATGGCTAGCGCATAGACGGTGCTCGTTGGAGAGTAAACGACATTGCCCGGCTCATCGGGGGCCAACTTGTGAAACAGTTCAAATCCATACTGATTCGTGGCAGCGACTACCGATTTGTAATCGGCATCGCTGATGTCCGGCTGCGTGTCGCGGGCCAGGTCGGATTTGGCCGTCACGACATTCTGAGGCGGGTTGGCAGCGTCGCTTGAGCCATCGAGCAGGTTACCCGCGTCTGACTCGTGCGACGGCTCGGGCTTCAACGTGCCCCCGCAGCTGACGAGAACCCATGAAAACAAGCCGACGCCCACGACCCGAAGCCTGTGTAACCCGCGCATAGTGCCAATCATAGCATCAACATTCGCAAGGATCGGGCCACAGTCATCCAGCCACGATTCAGCCCATTGCGGCCTAATTTACGGACCCTGGCCGTCTGAACCCGTGTCACACTGTGCCAAAGTCTGGCGCGGCTGCCCCTATGCGCGGGCCGTGAGGGGACAGTCTTCATCAGATTGAATAGTGGCGCGTCCTAATTCACTCCTCACTTCGCATGGCTAAACTCTCGCGTCTAGAGACAAGGCGAACGCGGTGCCGCTGCGTACGACTTTACCTTGGCTACGAGATTGCCGCCGTCCGTCTCGGGTGTTGTCTGCTGGCCGTCGCCAGCCCCAAAGAACAGCCCGACGCCGTTGGCCACTGCGACTTCGTCCATGTGAGCAAACAGGTAGTCCACGCGGTTGTCCTGATAATGATTCGCGGTGTTGTTCAGCGACATGTTGCCGACAGGGATCTGCCACCAAATGACGGGCTTACCGACTGTGTCCGAGACCGCCTTGGCCCAGGTGAACGCTTGGTGGAAATTCGGCAGGCTGGCGTTCGTTGCGTCCCACCACGTATTTCTGCCTTGCTGTTGGTAGTAGCCGGCGTCTCGGTCACTCATATCCGCCACAATGAAGTCGCCCTGGTCGGCACCGAGCGCCACCAGATAGTTGCCGAGTTTCGTGCCTTCGCCGACCACGTTGAAACTCGCGCTCTTGTTCGACAATACATCGATGTTCGTCGCCCAACCGGAAGCGTGCAGGCCGACTTTGGCGCTCGGCGCATACTTGCGCACCATCGCGATAAGACAACGCGCCACACCGGCGATACTGTTTTCCTGGCTGGCACAATCGGTCGGGTTGGCGCCTGTTACGGGCGCCTGCATCGAATGCGGGTCGCTGCCCGCCTGCTCAACGTAGCCCCAAAAATCAGGCTCAATATGCAAGAGAGCGATGCTACTGCCGATTCTTTGCAGCACCAACCTGAAATCGGCAAAGTACTTGTGAAGGAACGTCTGGTTATTCATGGCGCTTACTTCGGCTGAGCCCTCCGAGACGCCGCTGCCTTGCAGCACTTGATAGTACGTGAACATTGGGATCTGCGGGTGCGCTTGACCGTTGTACGTCGCGGTGCTCGTCTTTGAAATCAAACTGACGACGTATTGACCTGGAGGGTCCTGGTCGTATTGCCAGCAGCCCCACCACGCACAGCCCGAAGGGTTCGAGTTGGCGCAGGAACTCCCATTCGTTGTGCAGCCGCTCGCACAGGACGTGCACGGATCCGTGCCGTCGAAGTAGCCGCCCGAAAGATACAGGTATCTGCCATCGAACGGCGCGGAGTTGGCCGTGGCGTCATCGCCAAACGATGCGCCGACGATGAGTGACGTCTTGCCCAACGAAGCAAGCAGCGTCGCGCCCATGCAATTACCGGCACTTGCCCCACCGGTTGCCCTCTCGCTCTTCGGGTTGCTGCCCGAACAACTCACCGTCGCACCCATTGACAAGCAGGCAATCAACTTTGCAACAAGACGTCGTGACTGAACCATGGCTCCTCCGACATAACGGCAACTTTGTAGTTTACCGACTTGACGAGTCGATTGACAAGATGCCGCAGCGACTTAGCTGCAGCCTGCTTGTGCACCGGCTGCTTTTTGTTTCAGCGGCACGGAACAGGCCCGTTGCACCGCTAAGCCGTCACTTCGACAGCCAGACTCCGATAATCCGTGGTCCCCAGTTTTCGGTCCGCGGCGAGTTTCAGGTACTTGACCTCGTCGATGCGGGCTTCCAGAAGCTCCGCTGCCCAACAATCGATGGCAACCGGATCGGTGCTGAGTGCAAGCGCGTTCGTCGTTCGAACATCGTCGAGATTGCCCCCGCGCGGGCCGTTGCGCATCAGAACGCGGGTTGCGTCAACCAACGTGAGCGTGGGCCGCATCAAGGTTGCCAACGACGCGATACTGTCGTCGAGATTGGTGTGGAAGAGTTTGCGTTGCTTGTCGGTGATGCCAATCCAGTTCTTCATGCCGGCGGTGACACGCGCGCTGCCGTGGTGCTTGGCAATCGGCACGTTGATGATCTTCGTCGCCGAAGCATACGGAGCCAGCACGGGCCAGGTGCCAACTTTCCCTGGGATCTTGACGTCAACGAATGTGGACTCTGAGGGCAAAATGACTTTGGCACCCGCGTCGCGCGCGGCCTTCAGGATGCCGCTTCGCTCGAAACAACGCTCGGCATTGTTGACGGGGCATTCCGTTACGATGACCTCGCGAGCCCCCGCCTCGCGAACGGCTCGCACCAATTCGGCGACTACCTCAGGGGTGGTCGTTGCCCCCTGGAACGGCACACGTTCCCAAGCGACGTTGGGTTTGATCAGTACCGTGTCGTCGCTCGAGAGGAATTGCTTTAGCCCGCCGATACGCTCGAGGACCGCCCGCACGTTACGCGCCGGGTCTTTGCCGTGCGCAATGACCAGCTTCGGGGTCGTGGCGGGCAGCTTGACGCGATGGTCCGGCACCGGCGTGGCGGTGCCGCCAGCCAATGCCTGAAACAGGCGCCGCTGATACGCTTCGTAGACGGCACCGACCGCAGCAAGCCCCGCCACACCGCCCCCCAGCATCAGGAGGCTGCGACGGCTCAGGGCGAAGTGTTTGCTCTCGATGGGACGCGGTTCGTTTGTCAATGGTGCTAACTCGTCGTGATCGTCCAGGCGCATAGCGAAGGCTAGCACGGCCAACACGACGCCGTATTTGAAAAGCAACGTTGTATACGTGTTTTATACTGAGCCTTGCTTGTCTCAGCCAGCCCGCCTGCGGGGGCTTAGTTCTGCAAGCTTATTCCCAGTTGGTGCCTCAACTTGGAGTGTGCTTCGCTTGTGGCAAACGCGATGAGGTCGCGCAAGAGTTCTCCATTGGGGCCTTCCTCGACTTTCAGTACGCACGCCGCAGTCGTCAAGTCGCCGCAAAGCAGTAAACCGGCCCGGCACGCCGTCTTGTCAACGGCAGCCCCCCAGCGCTGCAGATTGGTGCGCCCGCCTTCCTCGACGAAGCGCAGCAAATAGCCCCGCAGCGCATCGATCTGCGCGGGTTGCAGGAGCGGTTCAAGGGCGGACGCGATGGGCCCGACGCGCTGCTTGACGTTGACGGACAGCGGGACCGACGGGTTGCCAAGTGTGATGGCGGCAAGAAACAGATCTTCGAGATCGGGAACAGCTGGAAACAGCGCACGCACGTAGTGCTCGGCGCGGTACATGGTCAGGTGCCGCCCTGCCATGAAAGCCAGTTCGCGCTGTACGCGACCCGAGAGGGCCGAATGCGCCACTAGCGTCATCGGCGGCAGCGCCGGTGTGTGCACGTAAACACCTTCGCACTTCGGATCGACGATGACGACCGGTGTGCCAACGCCCAACACGGCCGCAGACCAAGCAAGCGCGCGCACGGCGGTAAGCGTTGTTTGAGCAGGATCTTGTCGTTGATCCGGCGTCGGCTTGTAGAGCGCGTGGTCGCGGCCGAGCGCCGCCACTTTCCCGAGCAACACGGCCGGCGCTATGACCCCGAAGATGTTGCCGGTGGTGACTTCTTGATCGGGATGCAACAGTTGATCGTTCCAGGCCGTTTGCGACAGACCTGCCGAGGGCTTCGGCAAAGTCGTGTCGCTGTGTTCAGCGACCCATCGTTCGTCCTCAGCGCTTGCCTCGCCCAGAACGCACAGGGCCTGGGCGACGAACAGCCTACGGTCGGTGTCACCGGTCGCTTCAAGGGCCTGCGCTAGTTCGCGCAATGCTTGGGGGTTGGTCGGATCGCGACGCACCTTGCGCCAAGCGTTTTCCACGTCCGTCGCCGAAACCTCTTCGCCCGGTTCGAGATCGGTGAGATCGATCTCGACGTTGATGCTCGACTGCGCGCGCCGCAACTCCTCCTCAAGATCGCGCACGCGCGCTTCGAGTTCATGGATGCGCGCCAGCAACGTCTCGGTACCTGGAACCTGAGCCGCGGCGGGTGGGGGGCTCGTCGGGCGTTCATAGTGTTCGACGACGCGCACGCGATGATGCGATTCGAAGGCTGTCATCATGGCCTGCTCGAGTTTCGCAAGGCGTTCCCGATCGAGCCCCATTCGCGCGGCGGCCTTCTCGAGGACCCTGCGCTCTTGCTGCGTTATCACGCCATCGGCGAGTACATCGGCGAATAACTCCTGATAGGCAATTTCCAGCGGCCCAAGCTCAATACCGAGCAGCTCAGCGGTTGGGATGAAGCCTTCGGCGAATTCGAATGCTTGTGGGTCCAGTTCGGTCATATTGCGACTCCCGAGATCGGCCATCATCGTCGAGCACGCGTGGCGCTTTCAACGGGTTAGCCACGCTCCCGCTCAAATTGGCCCGTTGGCTCGCAACCCGCTGCGGCACTCTCGCTGCCGATGCCGGGCGTACCGCTAATTTCCAGCGGCAAAACTATAGTAGTACGGCTCCGTCACGCCCTTGGCTCCAGCGGGTGAGTGAAATCCGGTTGACACGGCCTTGCCGTTCCAGAAGTGAAGCATGCCGTGCCACTCGGTCCCATCTGTGCAACCGGAATCATACTGCACGACCGTCGTCGCCTTGAGCTCCAGCTCGCCGTGCAATTTCAGCCGCAGCTGACAGCGCCCGCCAACGTAGGCAGTCACCGTGCGCAGGATTGCCGCGTTATTGAGTTTGCCTTCAGGCGGATCGACCTCGGCAACGATATAGGTAATGCCGCTTTCTTCGGCCTGCCAGGTACGTCGCTTGCTCTTGGTGTCGAGCGCCGCGCCCCGTGGCATGGCCACGCTAAAGCCCTGTTGGGAATCGTTGATCTTCGCCCACCCCGCGGGCAACGTCAGATCCTCAGCCGTTGTCTGTTCAACCGGCGCCGTACCGTGTTCACATGTCTTGAGCTCGCGATTGGCCTGCAGACAATTCGGATCGGCTTGGTGCGCGCAGAGCGAATCATCGGCAGCCTTGAGCTGGCACGCAAGCGCGTTGACAATCTCCTTCTCACACTTGCCCGGCGTTCTCGTGTAGCGTCAACAACTGGCGCGATACAGGCCTGCGACTTGTTTGGTGCATTTTTGGGCCGCG
The DNA here is from genome assembly GCA_963811985.1 of uncultured delta proteobacterium. GTDB lineage: Bacteria > Myxococcota_A > Polyangia > Polyangiales > Polyangiaceae > FEN-1139. The sequence goes on along the minus strand of CAWEUH010000023.1, from coordinate 106,303 downwards.
CGCTCAACGAGGTCGTCGCAGACGTCGTCAATCGTTCCGTGTGAAGGCTTGTCAGCCATGCCTTGCTTCTGAGAATTGGGTGCCTGGTCCGTTGCGACATTCGGCTCCGACTCTGACTTGGTTTGATTGGCTTGCTGGGGGTTCTCGGGTGCCTGGTCCGTATTCGGCTCCGGTTTGGGTTGATTGGCTTGCTGTTGATGGCCGCATGCTACGCAAAGGACACATGCAAGCACCGCCAGATACTGACTGTTTCCACACCTCATGGGGGAAGCCTACCCCGAGACTCGTCAATCGCCAAATTTGGTCGCAGACGCCGCCTATCAGTCTGATAGAGATCGGTTCAGCCAGCGAAGGCTGCCCCAACCTATGCTGAATTCGGGGGTTGGCGCGAACGTTGCAGCCCTGCCACGTCAGCATGATGAACCGAAGGGATTTCATCTGCACCCTTAGCCTGTTGCCGTACATGACAACGTCGTGCTGGCAGCCGGAGCAAAAGACGATGACCAAAGACAACAAGGAACAGGTACCCAATAGACGAATGCCTGTCATCTTTGCGGCTCATGGCGCCCCCGTGCTGCTCGACGACGCCGAATGGATGGCACAGCTTGCCGCGTGGGCAAGGGCGATGCCGAAACCGCAGAGTATCCTGATGGTTTCGGCGCACTGGGAAGAACGTCCCATTGTGCTTGGCGCAACGCGCGCGGCCCCGCTTGTGTATGACTTCTACGGTTTTCCGGAGCGCTACTACCGGACACAATACCCGTCGCCGGGCGCACCGGCGCTTGCCGTGCGGCTCGGCGAAATACTGCGCCGGAACGGCATAGATTTTCAGGACAATCCGCAACGGGGGCTGGACCATGGCGCCTATGTTCCGCTCGTGGCCATGTACCCTGACGCTGACGTGCCCGTGCTGCAGGTGTCAATGCCAGGGCTTGTGCCCGAAGAGCTGTTTGCCTTCGGTCGCGCAACGGCGCCACTACGTGACGAGGGCGTACTGATTTTTGGCAGTGGTTTCCTCACGCATAACCTGCACTTTGCCTTTGTACCCGGGGTTCCCGATTGGGCACGCGAATTCGACAGCTGGGCAGCGGACGCACTTGCGCGCTTCGATGTGGAGGCGCTCATGGATTTTCAGACGCGCGCCCCCGCAGCCAAAATCGCCCATCCGAGGTGGGATCACTACGCGCCATTGCTCGTCGCCGCGGGTGCTGCAGCGGACGCGCACCCAAGGACCACATTCCCCATCACGGGCTGGTGGATGGACGGCGCGTTCACGAAGCGATCGGTACAATTTGCTTGACGCGGAATTCGGGCGCGACCTCGCGAGGTCGAGCTGACCTGACGCGTTTCTCGGAAAACCGCCAAGACAACGTCGCCGAGGGGCGCCAAGGAGTTCTTGATTTCATAAGAAACCCCCTGGGCGAACTTGGCGTTCTTGGCGTCGTGGCGGTTTCTCAAGGCCCCGAGTCCGCTGGGAGATCGGCTCCATATTGCTTCAATTTTCTGTAGAGCGTCGCAATCCCAATCTTGAGCTGTTCCGCGGCCGCTGCCCGGTTGCCGTCGTTGGCCTCTACCACCGAAAGGATGTAGTCGCGTTCAACCTGCTCGAGCGGCAAAACTGTTCCGGACGTGCGCGCGCTCGGGAGCGTAAGCGCCACCTCGTCGGGTAGATCGTCCGTGTCGATTCGATTCCCTCTTGCCAGCACCGCGGCTCGTTCAAGCGCATTGTGGAGTTCACGAACGTTGCCGGGCCAACCGTATCGAACCAGTTGATTCGCGGCGCGTGGCGTCAGGCCAGTCAAGGTCCTTCCCACTCGAACCCCGGCTTCACCGAGAAACGCGCGCGCCAGCGGCAAGATGTCGTCGCGCCGTTCACGCAACGCCGGCACGCGCAGTTCAACGACACGCAAGCGATAGTACAGATCTTGGCGGAAACGCGCGGCGTTGATTTCCGCAGCCAGATCCCGGTTGGTTGCCGCAATCACCCGTACGTTTACCGGGCGGTTCGTGTTCTCCCCCACGCGGCGCACCTCGCGCTCTTGCAAGGTCCTCAACAATTTGACTTGCATGGCCGGCGGCACTTCACCGACCTCGTCAAGCAACAACGTGCCGCCATTGGCGGCCTCAAACAGGCCTGGCCTATGCTGCGAGGCACCGGTGAAAGAGCCTTTGGCGTGGCCGAACAGCTCTGACTCAAGCAAAGACTCCGGTACCGCCCCGCAATTGATGGCAATGAAGGGCCCCTGTGAGCGAGTGGACTCATCGTGAATCAGACGCGCAATCCGCTCTTTTCCGACGCCACTCTCGCCGGTGATAAGGATTGTCGAGTCCACCTGCGCCAGGCGTAGCGCCAGCTGCACGACACGCCGCATTGCCTCACTTTGAGCCACGATGCCAAACGCATCGGACGCACGCCCCTGGGGTTTGAGCTCGTTTTTTCGCTTGCGGAGCTTCAACTCCAACTTCTTGAGCTGATCGGCTACTTGCGCTAGCGCTGAATCCAGGCATTCCTTTTGGTAGAAGTGCAACTGTTCTTCAATCGAGTCGTCCCAGTCTTCCCGAAAGCGACCGGTGATGTGGCACACGGCATCGCCCTTGCCTCGGCAGCGCTCTTCCACGCAGATGACCTCGCGGTGGTTGCAGAATGAAAGATACCCGCCGGCAAAGCCCGTGAGCGTCCAACAGACTGCATCCTCGGACTGACCGAAGTGCAAGAGATGCTGTTCGGCTTCGTATGAATCGTGCCACACGGCATCCGCGAGGTGCTCGGCGTCGCGCCCGTCCTTTTCAGTGGGATGCACGACAACAAGACCTTGTAACGCGTGAAGACGCCCGCCGGCACGCCTCCATTCACTTTCGTCGTCCCAGGGAAATGCCGAGCGAAGACTCTCCGCCGTGCGCCACCCATGGGCATAGCCGAAGCGGGTCAATAACCCCCGTGCCGCAGACACTCCCAGCGTCTCGATGAGCTCGCGTCGCAGAATACCGAGTGCTACGGAGTCCAGCAGCAGCACGCGCTGGTCGCCGAAACGAATCACACCGCCGTTGGGTTCGTACTGAAGCAATTCGCCCAGATTGAGGTCAGCCGCCCGCATGGGAGCTCCTTATCATTTTGATATGTGTACCTATCATAATGATAGCCATTATGCCAGTCTCTGGCTGAAATGGCTTGCTTATATGGGAGAACTACCCGTGGCCCGCTCTTTGCTCAAAGCAAGTGCATGCCCGGCAGGGCGCAACAGGAGAGAGACAAGATGGCCAAATGGGAAATCGACAGTGCACACTCTGGAATCCACTTCTCAGTCCGGCACATGGTGATTGCCAAGGTGCGCGGTCAGTTCGCGCGCTGGAGTGGCACCGTGGTTGCCGAGGATGACGACTTTTCGCACGCAACGGTACGCGTCGTCATTGATGCCTCGAGTATCGATACCGGCGTTGGGGATCGTGACGCGCACTTGAAGTCACCCGACTTCCTGGATGTCGCCAAGTACCCCGACTTGGTCTTCGAGGGCAAACGGGTGGAAAAGCTCAGCGATGAGCATCTGCGAATCGTCGGCGACCTTTCGATTCACGGAGTCACGCGCGAGGTCATTCTCGATGCGGAGTACGCAGGGCGAGCCAAAGATCCATGGGGCAACGAGCGCGCCGGCTTCGCAGCAAAGGCCTCCATCGATCGCAAGGACTTCGGCCTTGCCTGGAATCAATTACTGGAGACCGGAGGGCTATTGGTCGGCGAGCGAATCGACGTCGAGATCGAAATCGAAGCCGTGAAACAATCGGCAACCAAAGCCGCCTAAAATCACGGTGCCGGGTTCCTCCATGTGTTTTTTCGCGGCACTGAAGAGCAGAGCTGCCTTGTCATTTCCGCGGTCGCGGCGTTTGTCCAAGCAGACTGCATGGCGGGTGCACCGTCTTGGCAAAACTGCCAAGACGCCAAGCACGCCAAGGAAATTTGGTTTTAGCGCGCGCTTGAAGCACGCGCCCCAAAATCTCCGTTGGCGAACTTGGCGCTCTTGGCTGCTTGGCGGTCGCTCATGACTTCGAGCTCGCTGAGCACTCGCATCGGGGCTAACCGCCTGGTCACTTGCCGAGATCGGCCCTAAGCTCTTGCCGTCGTTGCGGCGAAGCGGGTATATCCGCCACTTCGCCTACAACAGAAAGCACATTGTATGCAGATTGGAATGATAGGCCTAGGTCGAATGGGTGCCAACATGGTCCGTCGCCTGTTGCGCGGCGGCCACCAGGCGGTTGTCTTTGATTCGGTCGCCTGAAGCGGTCCACGTCTTATCGGACGAGGGCGCCCAAGGCACGACCTCGCTTAGCGACTTGGTCGCGCAGTTGGCAACACCCCGGCGATTTCGGCTCATGGTGCCCGCGGCGTTCGTCGATGACACCATCGCAGAGCTGACGCCGAGGTTGTCAGTGGGTGACATTATTATTGACGGTGGCAACTCGTACTATGTCGATGACATCCGACGTGCCAAACAGCTCGCCTCACAGGGGTTCCACTACGTAGATGTCGGCACGAGCGGCGGCATCTGGGGTTTGGAGAGAGGCTACTGCCAAATGATTGGGGGAGAGCCAGACGTCGTCAAACACCTCGATAGGGTATTTGCAACATTGGCACCCGGTGCTGCGTCGGCGCCCCCAACGCCGGGTCGCAGCGGCGAGACAGGAACGGCTGAACACGGCTATTTGCACTGCGGGCAGGCTGGTGCAGGCCATTTCGTCAAGATGATCCACAATGGTATCGAGTACGGCCTGATGGCAGCCTACGCAGAGGGTTTCAATATCCTACGTCACGCCAACGTGGGCCTTGCAACGCATGAGAAGGACGCGGAAACGACGCCTTTGAGGGAGCCGGAGCACTACCAGTACAACTTCGATCTGGCAGCCATTTCAGAGCTGTGGCGGCGCGGCAGCGTCGTCGCTTCATGGCTATTGGACCTTACGGCGGCCGCGCTCGCTCACAATGCGGATCTAGGCACGTTCGCCGGGCGCGTTTCTGATTCCGGGGAAGGTCGGTGGACGAACAAGGCAGCCATTGATGAAGGGGTTCCAGCACCGGTACTGACCGTTGCACTACAACAAAGGTTCGCGTCGCGCGGCGAAGCGGACTACGCCAATCGGCTACTGTCTGCCATGCGTTCGGCGTTTGGCGGCCACGCGGAGAAGCCCCAATGACGGAGACGAAGTCGGATGCCCTCGTTTTTTTCGGCGCGACGGGTGATCTGGCATATAAGAAAATCTTTCCCGCTCTGCAGCGCCTTGTGAAGCGCGGCAAGCTCGATGCGCCCGTAATCGGGGTGGCGCGCGAAGGCTGGAGCCTCGAACGACTGCAGGCTCGCGCCAAGGACAGTGTCGAGCAGCATGGGGGGGCTTGGATCCCGAGGCGTTCCCAAAGCTGATGCAGCTACTGCGCTACGTCGAAGGGGAATACACGACGCCCGCCACGTTCGAATCACTGAGTCGCGAACTGAAGAATTCCGAGTCGCCGATCCACTACATGGCGGTGCCACCCGCATTGTTCGAAACGGTCGTCAAGCATCTTCACCAATCCGGGTGCGACCGGCATGCACGCCTTATCCTGGAAAAACCGTTTGGCCACAACCTGGCGTCCGCCCAACACCTCAATCAGGTGGTTCACCGATACTTTCCTGAACAGCAGGTATTTCGAATCGATCACTACCTGGGCAAAGATGCCGTCCAGAATCTCGTGTTCTTTCGGTTCGCCAACACGTTTCTCGAGCCAATCTGGAACAATCGCTACGTCGAGAACGTCCAGATTACCATGGCCGAAAGCTTTGGCATCCACGGACGGGGCGCGTTCTACGACAAGACGGGCGCCGTGCGCGACGTGGTGCAGAACCACCTGCTGCAAGTTCTGTCGAACATCGCGATGGAACCGCCGCCCGTTAGCCATGACACTGAAACGCTGCGCGACGAAAAGGTAAAAGTCCTCAAGGCGATTGCACCGCTTCTGCCTCGGCAACTGATTCGCGGTCAGTTCAGCGGGTATCGTTCCGAGGCCGGCGTCGGCCCCACTTCAAACACCGAAACATTTGCGGCCTTGGAGTTGCAGGTGCGGTCCTGGCGTTGGCAGGGCGTGCCATTCTTCATTCGTGCCGGCAAATGTATGCCGATTGACCGCACCGAGGTGGTGGTCAAACTCAAACGGCCGCCACCGATAGTGCTCGGAAGCGAGCATGCGTCCAACTACATCCGCTTTCGCCTAAGTCCCGAATTTACCATTGCGCTCGGGGCCACGGTAAGAGGATCCGCGGTCGCGGGCGCGTCGGCTGCCGGACATGATCTCGAGCTCATCGCAACGCACCACCACGACGGTGCCGAAGACGACCCCTACGCAGAACTGCTGGGGGACGCTTTGCATGGCGAGACATTCCGCTTCGCGCGGCAAGATTACGTGCTGGAAGCCTGGCGCATCGTTGACTACGTACTGAACCTTGATCAGCAACCCAGCGAATATGAACCAGGATCTTGGGGTCCTGCCGAAGCAAGCTCCATGGTCCCAGGGGGCTGGCTCGAACCGAATGTCTCGAGCTCAGCCTGAGTCACCGGCTGGGGGAACTCTCATTAGATTGGAATGGCGCAGAGACTCGAAGGGCCTCGGCAGCTGGGAGTGAGTCCCATTCGCGCTATTCGCTTCGAATGAGAAGAAGATCCATTAATGAGAAGTCATTGGCAGCCGTGCGGGTTTGTTTTGAGCGAGTTTGTGTGCCAATGTGATCACTCGGACGCCTCTTGGGCATTTGGAGTCCGTTGGATTGATTTTCGGAACGGGTGGCTGAACATGTGCCACCCGCCAGTCAGCGTAGATTAGGGAAAAGGGAAGCGGCAATGAACAAGATATTTTTGTCGATGAGTAGTGCTTGGATTGTGGCTTTGGTGGGGGCTTGCAGCGGTTCCTCGCCGTTGACAGGTCCGCAGGACGGGGGCAGCAGTAACCCAGGCGTAGGCGGCGGTACAGCGCCGACCCCGACTGGGGGAAGCCAGTCAGGCCCACAAGGCGGAACCATGGCTACTGGCGGCAGCCCCGGAACCGGAGGCATCATGCTCGGAAACACGGGCGGGACGCCGGGCGCGAACACGGGCGGGGTCCCGAACGGTCAAGGCGGAGCCGCCACTGGCGGCACTTCGGTTGCCCCAGGCGGCGGTAACAGCCCAACCGGCGGCAAGGCAGCTACTACCGGTGGCAGTACCGGTACCCCGGGCGGCGGCAACAGCCCAACCGGTGGCAAGGCAGCTACTACCGGTGGCAGTACCGGTACCCCAGGCGGCGGCAACAGCCCAACCGGTGGCAAGGCAGCTACTACCGGTGGCAGTACCGGTACCCCGGGCGGCGGCAACAGCCCGACCGGTGGCAAGGCGAGCACGGGCGGCTCGGCAGCAGCAGGCGGCGCGGCAACCGGTGGGGCCACGTCATCCGGACCCGCCGTGTACACGTCAACCAATGGCAGCTGCGTATCGGGGACTAGTACTGTCTGGACACCCGGGACCATCGCGACGTTGACCGGGACCGCGACGGTAACCGTCAACGACAGTTCCACGTCACAGACGTGGGAAGGCTTCGGCGGATGCTTCAACGAAAAGGGGTGGCAGTACATCTCGCAGCTTAGTTCCAGCGACCAAACCCGGGCCATGCAGCTCCTGTTCGGGACGGATGGGGCTCGGTTCGCCATGGGACGCATTCCCATGGGCGCCAGCGACTACGCCATCGCCCGCTACACGGACGACGAGGGCGGCACAGACACCTCGATGGCCAACTTCAACACCACCGAGGATAACAAGTACCTCATCCCGTACATCAAGGCTGCGCTGGCTGTGAAGTCAGACATCAAGTTCTGGGCCAGCCCCTGGACGCCTCCGACCTGGATGAAGACCGGGCCATTCACGGCAACCACCGACGACAGCGCAACAACCTCGTCGAACTTCGACAGCGGAAACATGAACGATGTCGCTGCGAATCTGACCGCCTATGCGCAGTACTTCGTCAAGTTCATTGCAGCGTATAAGACCGCGGGCATCAACATTTCCTATGTCGCGCCTCAGAACGAGCCCAACTACGCTCTACATTATCCCTCCTGCCTCTGGACGTCAGCGCTCTTCACCAAGTTCGTCGGTCAGTATCTAGGGCCGGCGCTCAATGGCACTGGGGTCGGCATCATGCTCGGCACCATGTCGAATGCTAACAGCGGCGCGGACATTGACCTCGGGAATGCAGCGCTGGCCGATTCCACCGCAAAGGGCTTCCTCAAGGTCGCCGGCGTGCAGTGGAATGTGCTCGACAAGGTGAACGGCGGCACGACATTCGGCAGCCTTCCCATCTGGGCCACCGAACACAAGTGCGGAAACTATCCGTGGAGTGGCGCTACAGGCTGCGGTGACGGGTTGACTACGTCCTGCCCCGCCTACAACAGCACGCAAGCCCCCAATGATCAGGCGTATGCCGTGGAGAGCTGGTACCAAATCCGAAACGCGATCACCAAGGGCAAGGTAACGGCCTATAACGCCTGGAACATGGCGCTGGACACGGTAGGCAACGGCATCGATACGCACCGCTCGTGGAACCAGGATGCACTATTGGCGGTAAACACGTCCTCGAAGGCGCTGAACGTTACACCGGCTTATTGCGTCTTCCGCCATTTCTCCCAGTTCGTCGCGGTAGGAGCCACGAGGGTTGCAACCAGCGGCGGCGACGCAGTGGCGTTCAAGAACCCGGACGGCAGCATCGTTGCGGTCATGTACAACAGCGGTTCTGCCAACAGCGCCTACGTTATTTCAATCGGCGGCCAGAAGCTGCAGTTCAGCATGCCAGCCAACGGCTGGGCCACCGTAGTTCTGTAGACCTCGACGGTTCGCGGGGAGCCGCGCATCACTGCCAGAACTTGGCCACGGTGCGATGCTCCCCGTAACCGCCTGCGAACTCATTGTCACTCGCCAGCCCCAGCGTGCGGTTCCCAGAAACGCCGTAGAGTCGCGGCGTTGTTCGTGCTGTGCGCCGGCTCACTGCAGTGTGATTCATGAGCATTTTCCAAAAGTTGCACGCCTTTCTCATATTTCCACAAACTTGATCCCACTCGCAGTCATTTGCGCTAGCATCCGCCCGCACACGTTTTAGCGGCTGGTGTCGTCCGTTCTAGATTTGTCATTTGAAGGAGTTCTTTTCATGCGCCGTCGTATTCGTTTTCGCCTGGTCGGTCTGAACGCGGGACTCTTGTCACTGCTTCTGGTTGGTTGCCTGGGTCACCTGATCGAAAAGTCACAAGGGACCACTTCGTCGGCTGGAGGCACGTTCTCCGGTGGCGGTAATACGGGTACTGACTGTACCGTCCCCCCACTCGACAAGTCTGCACTGGTGCAAGTGCCTGCACCCTCCACAACCAACGCAACCGGCACGGGCGAATGTCCCGCTGCCACCATGCCGAACGATCCGACGCGACCCGGCTACGGCGCGCAGCGCGATCCGGGAGTTGCTGACCTTTTGCAGTCGATGTCGCAAGGCGACAAGGTAAAGCAACTCTATGGCATTCCAACGCCGGAACCCCAACATAACTACGATGACATTGAAGAGGGTGAAGACGTGCCAAGTGCTCCCGGCAGCACTACGATGGTGCGCGGGTGGAAGTTCCGGGACGCGGACCGCGGCGTAAACTTGGACGCGGTACAGGCTAGTTCCAGTTGGACTACGAATGGCCGTCCGAGCCAGGGCAAGAACTATGCTACGGCATTCCCCGTTGCCTCGGCCCGCGCAGCCTCGTGGGACACCATTCTGGAGATGCAAGTCGGCGAGGCCATGGGCGAAGAGGTCATGACTTCGAAGAATAACATGCTGCTTGCGCCTTGCATGAACATTATCCGCCACCCCTACTGGGGCCGTGTGCAAGAGACCTACGGCGAGGACATGTATCACGTGGGGCGCATGGCTACAGCGCTCGTAGCCGGCATCCAAAAGCACGTGGCAGCGTGCGCCAAGCATTATGCGGCCAACAACATCGAGAATGGTCGCGCCAATCAAGACGTTCAAATGTCCGAGCAGACGCTGCGCGAGGCCTTCACGCGTCACTTCGAGATGGTCGTGCAAGACGGCGGTGTGGCGTGCATCATGGCCGCCTACAACCTGATCAATGACACGAAGTGCACGCAGAACGGGCATCTTCTGACAGACATCTTGCGGGGCGACTACGCCTTTCGCGGCATGGTGCTCAGCGACTGGTGGGCCATGCCGGGAGACCAGACAGACCCCGACAATGCCACTGCGCGGTCTAGAGCCGTGGAAGCGCTGCAAGCCGGGCTCGACATGGAGGTACCGTGGGGCCTGAACATGCCGCAGATCGCCGCAGCGTTGGGCAACGAGGTTACCTCAGCCGAGCTGGATACAACCGTTGGCCGGCTTCTGGAACAAAAGTTCCGTTTCCAGACAGCCTACACGAATCAGGGGTATGGCGTATGCAAAGGAACCGCTACGGTCAACGGGCAGACGCTCACCCAAACAGCACTCACCGGGGATTCGATCACGAACAATGACGACCCCAAGTACGTGTCAGGGCCGGTGATCAACCATCTGCAGTTGGCCGAGGAGGCGGAAATCCGCAGCGCCGTGCTGCTGAGCAACGGCGCCGGAGGCACACCGGTACTGCCGATTGGCAGCGGCGTGAGCAGTATTGCCGTCGTGGGGTTGGATGAAGAGTTCTTCAGTCGCAACCAAGAAACGACCGCGCCCGCATCGGGCGGTACAATGCATTTCGCCACCGACGTAAACATCGGTGATCGCGGCAGCAGCCGGGTCAACGCCGATCCGGATAAGTCCGTTGGCCCCTACGCTGGCATCCAAACCTGGGCTACCAAGCACAACATCGCCAATGTTACGTCTGGCAACAGCGTTGATGCGGCCAATGGCGCAGATTTGGTCGTCGTGGTCGTGGGGCTCACAGCGGCCGACGAGGGCGAAGAATACGCGCTAGTATCTGGCGGCGATCGCACGTCGCTGACGCTTCCCTACAACCAGGAAGCTTTCGTCAACAGTGTTCTCGGCCTCAACAAGCCCACGGTGATCATCATTGAATCGGGATCAATCGTGAATGTGCCGTGGATCAACAGTACGAATCAGGCGACGATCTGGGCCGGCTACGGCGGGGAACGTCAAGGCAATGCCTTTGGCCAGCTGCTGTTTGGCGACCGTAACTTCAGCGGCAAAATGGCCGTGTCCTGGCCGCAACAGACTGATCTGGACAATTATCTGCAGTTCCGAAGCGCCACCGGGAACACAACTCAGGAAGACTACTTCTTCGGGTACCGGTTTTGGGACAACAATCCCAACGTTCAGCTGGTCTTCCCCTTCGGTTGGGGCATGAGTTACACGAAGTTCCAGTATTCGAACCTTCAGGTCCCCTGTGGAAGCATCTCGAAGACCGGTGTCGTCAAAGACATTACCGTTGACGTTGCCAATACGGGCACGGTCGACGGCGACGAGGTCGTGATGATGTTCGTGGAAGGGCCTCCGAAGCCCGCTGGCATCACGGGCGAGCGCCCGGTAAAGGAGCTCAAGGGGTTCCAGCGCGTGAGTCTGAAAGCCGCGGGCAGCAGCGGGGGCACAGATACCGCACGCGTCACGCTCCCAATCAACGTTCAAGATCTGCGCCACTGGGAAGGCGATGCCAGCGGCAAGTGGGTCATCGACGAGGGCGACTACAAGATCTGGGTCGGTCCCAACGCGCGCGATCTCACGCTCAACGGTACGATTCACGTTCACAGCTAAGAGGCAGTTCATAATCATCGCGCGCAGGGAAGGGCCCCTGCGCGCCCGAGTCCACTTGCACAATCGAGAAACGGTCATGACATCAAGATTCAATTTCCGCGGGACCCAATTCGGGCTTGCTCTGATGGTATTTGCACTGAGCGCAAGCCAGGTGGCTGCTGCACAATCGAACACGGCGAGCACGCCGTCAGCCCCAAGCGAACCGGCGGCTACCGCGCCCAGCGCCAGTGCGGCTGAAGGGGCTTCAGCAGCCGCGCCCGCGCCCACAGAAGGCGCGCCCGCGGCGCCTGCGCCAACAGCCACAGCGGCGGCAGCAGCAACGACTCCGGCGGCGCCAACGGCACCGGCCGCTGCGGCAACAGAACCTACCAAGCCTCAAGAACCCCAGTCGATTATGGTCGAGAATCTGCCTGACTCCGGCTATCCAGAGCAGCACGTACGCGGCATCGTCGGGGGCTCGCTCTGGTTGGTCATGCCGGGAAGCCAGTTCCCGTACATGGCACCGGAAACAAGCCACTCTCAGACGCGCGTCGCAATATCCGGCAGCATTTGGGATGACACTGCCTACGCGCGGATCAAGGGCAGGGGGACGACGCAACCCAATCTGACACGCTGGACGAACCAGGGCCGCGGTGTGCTCCGCCTCACGCCGGCGTACACCACTCATGACGGGTGGTTCGTTCAAGGCCAGACGGAACTTGTAGCCAACAGCGATCAGACCCTACCCACGTCACAGATCATGGGTGGCGTCGATGACGTCTGGGTGCGAGCCGGCAAGTGGAACGTGTTCGACGTTACTGCCGGCCGCTACCAGGGCTGGGAAGTGTACCACTACGGCATGGGCCTCGACCTCAATACGTTGGAACGGCGCGGCGCCGAAGTTGTGGGCCAGAGCCCAGCGCCACCGCAAATCTACGGCCTCAATTATTACTGGGACCGCGCGGACGGCGGAGTCGGCAACTATGCAGCGCACATCTACTTTACCGATTACCTGCGCGCTGAGCTATTGGGGCAAATCGGCACCCAAGCGGGCCAGAATTCCCGGGGAACACGGCCGGTCCTGATCTTGGATCTTGGCTACCTGAAGGCCAAAGTGGGGTATGAATACGGCGTTGCCCACAACCAACAGGATGGCAACGAAAGTCATTCAAGGAGAAACGGCGTGGGCGGCGCGCTTCAATTCGTGCTCGACCCCTACATCGAAGGCGGTATCAATGGCGCAATTGGCTACATAGACTCTTGGGACAATAAAGGGGGTCAGGCAGTCGCTAACCTTGGAAATTCCACGACCACCAAGAGCTACGGCGGCTTTCTGAACGGTCGCGTGTATGGTGCCCTGCTTCTCGGCGTTGGTGCCGATCAGACGCTGATGCAAAACCAGGTCGTCAACGGCATCCCGGGCAGCAACAAATCCGGCGAGTCCGACAACTTCACTCATACTCAGATGTTCGGCGCCATCCAGTATTCCTTCTGGAACAAACTATTCTTCAAGTTCGTGGGGAACTACGCGCGCTTCCATTACAAGGACAACACCGAGGAACCGGCGCATTCCTTCCGGAACACGGAAACGGGCGGGCGGTTGCGGATGATGTATTTGTTCTAGACGGCACGCGACCCGGCGCGTGAAGGCAGCTCATGCGCCGCGAGTCCTCCCGAAAGCTTGCTATTCAGCGCCGTCTCTTGCCCCACAGCGCGCGAGCGTAGTGCTTGCGTATCAGCTTGTCGGCCGTGACGAGCGACACGCCTTGCGCTTGTGCCTGCGCGACGATCAGACGATCGAAGGGATCTCGCGTCCAAGTTTGTTGGACCGCAATCGCCACGACCCGTTGAAAGGACAGGGCGCTTACGGTAAGTCCAAGGGTGGTCTCGAGCGCGGTAACTACGGACTGGGAGGGTTCGGCAACGCGCCAATGCGTGTCAAGCTGGGCTACGGTTTCCATTCTGAGGACCAGTCCATATGCACCAAGGCGTTGGCGTCGCCGCGAACATACGTGGCACGTCTTATCAACCTGCCTAATTTCGACGGCGGTGATAGAGGGGTGATGCGCAGAATCTTGCCTTTGCGCTCGACTTCGATGGGCACGCCTGTCTGGAGAACCTGATCGAGCAGTTTGTAGATATTTGCACGTAGAGTGGATGCGGGCACGGCCATGAAAGCACCTCGTACGTACGATCAGTGTAGCATCGCTCGCACGCCAACGCCGACCGCACAGACCCAGGGCCTTGCTTTGGACGAGTGACCTGCTCGTCCCAGGCCCCAAGGGCATGCCCCGTTCACAATGATGCTTGACTGGGCCGGCGGGGCGTAGGAACGATGCGCTCGTGACCTCCAAGCCTGGATACTACTCGGAACCCTTTGGTGTGATGCCCGACGGCCGCAGCGTTGAGCGTCACGTGCTTACCAATCGCCACGGCGCGTCGGTGAGTGTCATTGACTACGGCGCAATCATTACGAGCATCGTCGTGCCGGACCAGCAGGGACGACTCGGCGAGGTGACACTCGGCTACGATGACCTCGCGGGTTATCTGCATGATACGTATTTTTTGGGCGCTGTGGTGGGCCGTTATGCAAACCGCATCGCGAACGGGCAATTTGAACTCTTGGGCAAGCGCTACCAGCTGCCGAAGAACAATGGGCCCAACCATTTACACGGTGGTCCTGAGGGCTATTACGCCAAACTTTGGAAGAGTCGCTGGCTCGACAGCGAGCGAGCGCTGCAGTTGTCCCTCGAGAGCCCGGATGGAGAAGCGGGTTATCCTGGCGCGTTACAGGTTTCCGTGCGTTACGCCTTTGACGACGAATGCCGGCTGAGCGTCGATTACGCAGCGGTCACGACAGCGACTACCCTCGTCAACCTCACCCAGCACGCCTATTTCAACCTGGCAGGACAGGGCAGTATTCTCGATCACGAGCTTCAAATCGAAGCCGAGCGCTACACGCCCACGGACGCTTCCTCGATTCCGACCGGGGAGCTTAGGCAAGTCGCTGCAACGGCCTTTGACTTTCGAAAACCCATGGCCTTGGGCGCGCGTATCCAGGCGCCCGAGGAACAGCTGCGCCTCGCAAGCGGGTATGATCACAACTTCGTTCTAAACGGAGAATTGGGACAGCTACGCAAAGCCTGTACGCTCTATTGCCCGCGTAGCGGTCGCACGCTATTGGTGCGCACGACCGAGCCAGGAGTGCAACTGTACTCCGGCAATTTCCTGCCGAAGGACGGCTCGGTGGCGCGCGGGCAACAAACTTACGGTTACCGAGAAGGCATGTGCTTAGAGACGCAGCACTTCCCCGACTCGCCGAACCGACCCGAGTTTCCTTCGACCCGGCTTGATCCGGGGCAGCAATATCGTTCGCGCACCGTATTCGAATTCTCGGCGCGACGGGCGTAGACGTGAATGGCGATAATGGGCCCGCGTGCATCCGGGCCTGTTCAGCCTCGGGCCGTGTTGCCAGCTATATGGCTTCGTGATATGGTTTAGCCATATTATGAAGACCACGCTGAATCTCGATGATAGGCTGCTGACTCGGGCTAAGAGGCTCGCGGCATCCGAGGGTGTCACGCTCACCGCATTCGTCGAAGACGCATTGCGCGCGCGTGTGGCAGCGCGCCCAAAAACTGCAAAAGAGTTTAGGCTGAAGCTACCCACGGTGCGGGGCAACCGGCCGCCGGCAGTTGACGTAGCAGACCGGCAAGCGCTACTTGACCTGCTGGATGAGACATCATGATTGCCGTTGACACCAACGTGCTCATCTACGCCCACCGAGAGGAAGTGCCGCAACACGCATCAGCCAAGAGGCACATCGAGCGCCTGGCTCTGGGCATTGCGCCCTGGAGTATCCCAATATTCTGCTTGAGTGAGTTCGTTCGAGTGGTGACGCATCCGAGAGTGTTCAGCCCGCCCTCACCACTGGCAACGGCATTGGCGTTCATAGACGCGGTGCTTGAATCGCCTACCGTGGCGCTGCTCGTTCCAGACGCGGACTATTGGGCCATTTTTCGCAAAGTCAGTCTGCAAGCCGACGCCAGGGGGAATTTGGCATTCGACGCGGCAATAGTTACCCTTTGCCTTTCACAGGGAGCTCAGCTGCTTACAGCGGATCGCGACTTTGCGCGGTTCTCCGGTCTGCAGACCCTTACACTTGCCGAACACTGACAGCGGCCGGCAAAGTGGTGAGTTCAACCCGTGCAAGACTGGCTTTGCGGTACTCCGGCAGCGGGTTTGCTCTGTCGCTTGCTCCGGGCGTCTCGCTCATCGTGAAGCGCAGCCATGTGCCGTGATGCCAATCAAACAAGCCAATCTCGACAAGGGTGACGCATCAACGGCCATTCGGCCGACTCAAAATCTGGTGGTTCCATTCAAGGGCCACGACTAGACGCGCCAAACGACAAAGCCAGCTTGATTTCGCGGCGTGGGAAGGCGACAGTGCTTTGCCGAAAACCACGGAGAACGAACCATGCCGCCCGAAAATGGCTCAACGAACTTCAAGTTTATCATTCTGATCACTCTCGTAGCGACGATTGGAGGGTTCCTGTTTGGCTACGACAGTGGCGTGATCAATGGAACCGTTGATGGTCTAAGGTTGGCCTTCCACTCCAACAGTGCCGGCACAGGTTTCAACGTAGCGAGCATATTGCTCGGCTGCGCAGCGGGCGCATTCATGGCGGGCTGGCTCGCCGACAAGTTCGGACGCCGGACGATTCTGCTCATCTCCGCGGTCTGCTTCACGGTCAGTGCGCTCGGGGCTGGCGTCGCTCAGACTTCGATGCAGTTCATTTTCGTTCGGGTTCTCGGTGGCCTTGCCGTTGGCGCGGCAAGCGTGTTGGCACCGGCGTACATTAGCGAGGTCGCGCCCGCCAAGTACCGTGGATCGCTCTCGTCGATTCAGCAGATTGCAATCATTGCCGGCCTCTTTTTCTCATTCCTCAGCAACTATGTTCTAGCGCGCGTAGCAGGTGGCTCCACGAAGATCCTGGCCATGGGTTTCGAAGCCTGGCGCTGGATGTTCTGGGTGATGGTCATCCCGTCGGTCTTGTTCTTCTTCTCTCTGTTGTTGATCCCAGAGAGCCCCCGTTACTTGGTTGCCTGCGGCAAGAAAGAGAAGGCTCTCGCGGTCTTGACGCGTCTAATGGGTCGCGAAGCGCAAGCCAAGGTCGATGAGATTGAGGCCTCTTTGCCGCTGCCCACCATCGGCCGAAACTGGCGGACGTGCTCGCGCCGAAGACCGTATTTCGACCGATTGTGTGGGTCGGAATTGGGCTTGCCAGCTTCCAGCAACTCGTCGGCATCAATATCGTCTTTTACTATGGTGCGGTATTGTGGCAATCCGCGGGTTTCAAAGAGAGTGACGCGCTGCTCATCAACGTCATCAGCGGTGGTGCCAGCATCCTGGCCTGCTTCATTGCCACGGCACTGGTCGATCGCGTCGGCCGCAAGCCCTTGCTCTTGGTCGGTTCAATCGGGATGGCCATCACTCTGGGCATCCTCGCCGTGATCTTCTCCACGGCGGATGTGGTCAACGGCACGTTGGCGCTCAAGGGAAGCCAGGGGCCAATAGCTCTCTGTTCCGCAGTTCTGTACTCGATGTTGTTCAACACGTCGTGGGGTCCGGTCATGTGGATCATGCTGGGTGAGATGTTCCCGAACCAGATGCGCGGCTCTGGCCTCGCTGTCAGCGGTCTGTCCCAGTGGTTATCCAACTTCGGGATCACGATGACCTTCCCGATCATGCTCACGGGCATCGGCCTCGGTGGCGCCTACGGTTTCTATACGGTGTGCGCGGTGATTTCGATCTTCTTCATTCTGAAGTTCGTGCACGAAACCAAGGGCAAGGAATTGGAGGAAATGCAAGGCTAGCGCCTTGCGGGTCCCCTATCGGGGATGTCTTCCTCCCTAATCCCCCCAGGTTTGCTCAGCATTGGTCTGATCTTTCCTGGTCTTCTAGGGCCTGGAGCAGCTGGGCAGCGGGTAGCAGCCTGTCTAGCCCCCTGCGGATCGTGATGGAACCCGGTGGTCCGCCGGATGATTTGCCAGTGTAGCCGCCTAGTTCAGCTATCCACAACGTGGCCTGCCCGATTGTGGGCATGGCGTCAGTAATGACTTCAGTTCGTTTTTTCTGCTGACGTTTGAGCACAATGAGTGCTCTGATCTCGTGGCGTGTCAGCTCAATGTCCGCTGGTTGTTGGGGTTCAGTTCGCGCCAGGATCTTTAGACGTTCGATGCGTACGGCCACGGCAGCAAGTAGAGTAGCCCAAATGCGCACTGCCTGCTGACTTCTTAGCTGTGTCTGCTCCACGTTGCAGCTGCCGGTCTTCCAGGTTCTGTGGAATTCTTCGATCCGCCAGCGTTGCGTGTAGCCATGAATGACAGATTGCGCCTGCTGGAAATTCCCCACCGGAGCGTTCGTCAGCAGTAGCCAGTCCACAGGCTTCTCACCCGCTGGACATGTACCCTCTTCGCGTGCCCATACGACAGTAACGTCGAGCCAGCATTCACCATAACGTGGCACATTGCGCAGTCGCAGTGTCACACAGGCCCAACGCACCACGATGCGCGCCAAGCGCGCAGTTCGCTTGGGTGCAGCGCTAATTTCGAGCCTATATTCGCCTCCTGGAGCCTCTCGGTCCAGCCATTGCCGCAAGTACTGCTTATCGTTGCCGGTTGCGTCAATCAATCGGTCCCACGACCCACGGACCGTGAATTGTTGTCCGCAGTCGGCAAGTTCGAGCAGGATATGCTTGTTGTCAGCTTCGCGGTCGAGTTGCAACCAAAGCTTCGCATTCGTTGCCTTTGCGTGGGCGCAGGCGTCTTGGATCGCTTCCAACCAGTATCGCGTCTCCTTCTCTTGGACGTCACGCTTGAGGTTGCGTTTACGTTTCTGCTTTTTACTTTGTCTCCTGGCCTGCGTGCGAGCCCACCAGACTTGCGTGAACAGACCCAGCGGCATCCCTTTGGGGCTAATCGCCAGTGCGCTGATTACCTTCAACCCGCGGTTGCCGTCGCTCAGAGTCCCCACACTACCGAAGTCTTTGCCCGCAGTACGGTCAGCCAGTGTCACACTAGAGCCATCAATTGGCACAAACACGAACGGTTCATTGGCGCACTGTCGAGCCGTTGCCTCTGCCTGCGCCACGACCAACGCCACGGGATCCACCTGACCGCTTTCGAGCAAGTCGTAGGCACCCTGCCGTTCCTTATCCCGACAAAACACGTCAGAAACCTTGCCTGAAGGCGACTGAGCCGCTCGAGTCGCCATCGCGACGAGCCGGGTCGTCCGCCGACTATCTCCCACACGAACCTGTCCGAACTGATCCTGAGCCCACGCCGCCTGCTCGCCTTTGAATTGCTGCATGCGCAAACCGACGAGTTGTCGGTCCAAAAAATTCACCTACATGGAATCACAAAGTGCGATGGAACCAGTGCTGAGCCCAGGTTTGGGGGGATATCTCGACGCGATTCCTTCGCGTCACATATTTGAGCTCAATCGAGCAGAGCGGCGTCGGGTAAGGGTCGTTGAGTGCTGTGGGTGACGCTCTTGAGCTCGATTGGAAAGCTGCGTTTGGGGCCGGGGCCCCAAACGCCAACATGATCAAAACGTCGGAACGGAGGAACAGGTAGCGCGAATAGCGACAAGGTAAAGGTCACCGACGCTTCAAGTCGGCAAAGCAGCCGTGGCCTCGCCCGGTGGCACCGATCCCGTCATAAATACTGATTAATGACGTTCTCGAGCAATTCCTGCTTGCCGCTGATCTTTGGGAGATTCTCGTTCTTTGCGGCAAGCTTGGCCAGATCCTCCAACTTGAGCTGACCTTGGCTGAACTTGAGGCCATCACCCTCGGTATACGACACGTAGCGCTTCTGCTTGATGTCGGAGAAGGGCGGCGTCGCCATCAGCTTGACCGCTAGCTCAAGGCCGCGGGCGAACGCGTCCATGCCGCCGATGTGAGCCAGAAATAGGTCCTCGAGGTCCGTCGAATTGCGGCGCACTTTGGCGTCGAAATTCAGACCGCCCGTAACAAAGCCACCCGCAGCCAGGACGATCATCATGGCTTCGGTGGTTTGGTAGACATCGGTCGGGAACTGATCGGTGTCCCAGCCGTTCTGCACGTCACCGCGGTTCGCGTCGATGCTGCCGAGCAGTCCGGCATCTACCGCCACCTGAAGTTCGTGCGAGAACGAATGGCCCGCGAGCGTGGCGTGGTTGGCTTCGATATTGAGTTTGAAGTCCTTGTCGAGCCCATGGGCGCGCAGGAATCCAATGATGGTGGACGCGTCGAAATCGTATTGGTGCTTGGAGGGCTCCATCGGCTTTGGCTCGATGTAAAACGCGCCCTTGAACCCCTTGGACCTGGCGTAGTCGCGGGCCATCGCCAAAAAACGCCCCATATTCTCGAGTTCCCGCTTCATGTCAGTGTTGAGAAGACAGGTGTAGCCTTCGCGGCCGCCCCAGAACACGTAGCCCAGTCCGCCGAGCTCGATCGTCGCGTCAATCGCGGCCTTCACCTGAGCTGCTGCATGCGTAACAACGCGGAAATCAGGGTTTGTTGCGGCCCCGTTCATATAGCGAGGATGGGAGAATAGATTCGCGGTACCCCAAAGCAGCTTGATGCCCGTGGCCTTCTGACGCTCTTTGGCCAGCGCAATCATCGTCTGCAGGTTCTTCTCCGACTCAGCCACGGTGCCACCCGCGGGTGCGATATCGCGGTCATGGAAGCAATAGAAGGGCGCGCCCAGCTTGGAGACGAATTCGAATGCCGCATCGAGCTTCATCTTGGCGTTATCCATGTCGGATGCGCCCTCTACTTCCCAAGGGAAGTCTCGGGTGCCGTCCCCGAAGGGATCTGAACCGGTGCCGCAGAAGCTGTGCCAGTAGCAGACAGCGAAGCGCAAATGGTCACGCATGGATTTACCCAGCACGACCTTGTTAGGATCGTAGAACTTGAAACTGAGGGGGTTCTTCGAATCCTTTCCCTCGTAGGGGATCGCACCAATGCCGGGAAAAAACTCTCTCTGACCAATGAATAGGGACATCTCATTCACCTCGACAACGCTAAATGAACTTCGGCTTGAGTAGCTCGACAAATTCTAGATAAGTCTTGTAGGTTTCCGCATACCGCGAGCGGTTCGCTTCATTCGGATGCGTCTCGGCGCCGGAACTCGGGACGTGGGCATCCACAATCGCACCCATTGACGGAGATTGACCGTTTGCGTGCCCGAGCATCCAGAGCGCCTGCAGCGCCCCTCCAAACGCGGCAGTCTCGGCAACATCCGGGACCACGACGCTACAACCAAAAATGTCCGCAGCGAGCTGCTGCCAAACCCGGCTCTTGGCACCACCGCCGGTGAGACGAATCTGTCGAGGGCTGGCCCCCAGACTCGTGAATGCGTCCTGCCCGAAGCGCAACGCGTACAGTGCGCCTTCCATTGCGGAGCGAACCAAGTGCGCCTTCTGGAAGTTCTGTGGCGTAATGCCAAGTAGCCCGCCCCTTGCCTTTGGCAAGTTGGGAGTGCGCTCTCCGCTGTAAAATGGAAGTGTTAGAAGGCCGTCACTTCCCGCAGCAACTGACCCTGCCAGTTGGTCGAGTTCCGCCACGTGCAACGCCAGCAGACCGCGCGTTAGCTCCGTCGAGACGGTGCAGTTCATCGTACAGACGAGCGGCAGCCAGCCGCCTGTTGACGAACAGAAAGCCGCAACCAGACCCTGGGGATCGACAACGGGTGCATCGGCAAAGGCGAATAACGTGCCGGAAGTCCCCAGGCTCACGGTGAAGCTTCCCGCTGTAACGCAGCCCGTTCCGATGGCAGCCATCATGTTGTCGCCGCCGCCAGCGGAAACCAACACCTGCTCGGACAAACCGAAGCGCTGGGCAACCTCGGGACGAATGCGACCACTTGAAGCCTGCGGCGCAATCAGTTCGGGCAGACAGTCCATCAGGGCTCGTTCCGGATCGATGGCGTTTAGGGCCTTTGGAGCGAATTTTCGGGCACGGACATCGAACCAGCCGGTCCCGGAAGCGTCCCCCGCTTCCATCGTGTATTTGCCGGTCAAGTAGTAGTTGAGGTAGTCGTGCGGCAAGAGAATGTGAGAAAGTGCACGGTATTGTTCGGGCGCGTGCCGCTTGAGCCAAAGCACTTTGGGCGCCGTGTAGCCGGGCACGATTGGATTGCCAACCTCAGAGATCAACCGCTCACGTCCACCGTAGGCCTTGGTAATAAGCTCGCACTCTTCAGCGGTTGACGTGTCGTTCCACAATTTGACGCGATAGAGCGGCTGGCCATTGGCATCGAGCGGCACGAAACCGTGCTGCTGCCCCGAAACGCCGATGGCTTTTACCAATTTGCGCAATTGCGGATCGGTATGGTCAAGGCAACTCTCAAGAGCAGTAATCCAGAACTGTGTGTCTTGCTCGCTGGTCCCGTCTGATTTCTGCACGATGTCGTGCGGAGCCTGCGTTACTGAAAGCGTCTTTCGTTCGTCTGCATCGTAGACGAGGACTTTGGTACTTTGGGTGCCCAGATCGATCCCAAGCGTCAGATTCCTAGAAGTCATTTCGAGCTCCGCGGCGTTGCGCTGAGGGGACAGCCAAGTCACCCGCATTTCTTCGAGCGCGAACTCTTATCCAACGAGGCGCGACTCGAGGCAAGCGAGAATGTCTCGCCGATTCCCCTCGGCCAAATGGCATTTTGGGCAAATCCGAGAACCACTTTTGAGAAGCCCGGGTGCGGGCCCGCATTTTGCCGGTGAACCGCTGAGAGGCGTCGCCGGCACGCTTGCAGAAATTAAGCAACAATCGGGGTTTCCCTTTATTGCGAGGGGGCGCCGCTATGAGATACGGGTGTTCAGTGAACCAAGTTCTTGATTTGGTTTTTGACTCACGGAATACCAGGCATCGGGTGCATGCGACGGTTCCGTGCCGCTGTGCCCCAGAAAGTCAGTCATTGCTGGCGGCGTACGCCGGCCTTCTGACCACCAGTCCGAATGCCAGCGCAAACAACTGGCTCGACCCAAGATCGACTAGTTATCCGCCCGCTAAGGGAGACCATGGCGCTGACCGTTTTCACAGTGTGGCCCATTTGTGCGACGGAAAGATGCGAACCTCGCACTATACAGGGGGTGGTCATTCACTGCTGGGTTGCATGTTTGGTGTCTGGAAATCTTGCAAAATGCTGTGTTTGGTGTGCCTTCTGGCCGCGCGGGCGCAAGCGCAGCCGGTCCCCAAGCTGTTCGTTGACTTGACATACGATGTCGATTCGGCGTTGGAAGGTTGCCCGAGCGCGATCGAGTTTCGAACCCTGGTTGCTCAGCAACTCGGATACGATCCCTGTCGAGTGGACTCGACCGTCGGCTTGGCGGTTCATGTCCGACCTACCGAAACTGGGATCGAGGGGGCCATCGACTGGAGCACCGCCGCGGGCAAAAGGCTGGGTGAACGACGCTTTGCGTCTCGGAGTGACGACTGCCGCGAGATGATGACGACCGTCGGGTTCGTGGTGGCGGTCCAAATCCAGCTAATGGCCAGCGAGCAGGCAACCGAACCCACTGCACCCATAGACGCCGGGTCGAGTGGACGAAGCGGTTTGCCAGCTGACCTCGTGCCAGGTGAAGTGACGGTGACGTTGAGCGTCAAGACTTTTGATGTGCGAGCGCCACCCCTATCAAACCAGACCAATTGGATGACTATGGTGGGTGCGGGTCCCTCAATTGGTTTCGGGCCGGGGCCGGGTGCCGTGGCGCAGGGCAGGCTCTTCTTAGCGGTCCAGCGCGCATGGGCCGAGCTTGAAGTCGGGGCCGAGGCGAGTCTGCCATCCACGAAACGGGAGGATTACGGTGGCGGCTTCCGCCACGAACTGCTGCTAGGTACGCTGGCAGCGTGCGGCTGGTATAGGTCGTTTTCGGCCTGTGGGCTCGGCAAGCTTGGGCGCTTGCAGGTGCACGGAGTGGGGGTTGACAAGCCCACTTCTTCCGGTGGGCTCGTTGGGCAAATCGGCCCGCGTTTTGCGTATTCACTGGGCCTGGGTGGCCACTTCATCCTGCTTGGGCACGTGGACGGGCTATATTTAGTCACGCCATGGACGGTCGATCTGAACAATGTGGCTGTCTGGACTATGCCCCGATTCAACGCTGTCGCTGGAATCGATCTTGCCATTCGCTTTTGATAGCAACCTGAAAGCCCGCCCGACAATAGTACTTGAAGGTCAAGGACAGGATGAGTCATCTACGCCTGGTTTCGAGCCGCCCTGATCAGCACCCCGGTAGCTCGGGCAAGCCAGCGGACCACCCTTGCCTTGAAGCATTTCAGCGCGAATTCGACTACCTCCTGCGAACGCTACGGCGTTTGGGCGTCTCCCCCAACGACGTGGAGGATCTGGCGCACGAGGTGTTCCTGGTGCTCTACCAATCATGGGAAAAGTACGACTCCACGCGGCCACTCCGGGCCTACCTATTCGGCATCGCATTCCGGGTTGCCTGTAACCACCTCCGGAAACGAAAACGAGAGGTCCTGTACGCGGTCGTGGAAGCGAGCGATGGCGGGATGCAACCAGACCAAGCGCTCGACGCAAACCAGGCGCGCACGCTAGTCTTGAACGCTCTGAAGCGGGTTCCGATGCAACGGCGTGCGGTTCTAGTCATGCACGATATCGACAAGCTCCCCATGGGTGAGATTGCTTCCAGTCTCTCGATTTACCAATTCACCGGTTACTCCCGCCTACGCAAAGCGCGCAAGGAATTTGCGGCGGCGGTGACATCTCTTCTCGGAGTGAGTGAGCCATGAATCGCGTACCACTCGATCTCAATCAACTAGAGATTGGCGCATTGTTCGCCGCCGAACGTGAACTTGTTCCTGAACCGGACGACCTTCGCAATCGCGTGATCGAGCGTGCGCGAGCGTCGCTGCCGACCGATCAACAGCTGCTGCTCGCGTCGCGCTCGCCAAGTCCGCGACGCGTGAGAATCGGCGTCGCTGTGGCGGCTGCAGTGGTTCTGTCCGCGCTGTGTGCCGCTGCGTTTTTCGCCGGATACCGAAGCAGAAGCGCCGAAGGACCCGTCAAGGTATCTACTCTTACGCCGCCTGTCGTTGTGCAACAAGTTCCGATTCCTTCCGTGGTCGTCGCGCTAGTTCCGGTGGTGCCGTCTGCGAACCCGGTCTCTGCGGATTCCGAGCCTGTGCTTCGAGCCTTGCACGCAGCGCAGGTCAAGCCTGCACTGGCCGCGAAATCCGCCATCGATAGCGAGGCCTATGCCATGGAGCTCCGCGTGCTACAGCCAGCCCGGCAGGCCGTAGCCCAGAGGGACTTCGCGTCTGCGCTCGGCCCCATCGCAGAGCATCAACGCCGGTATCCTTCTGGGAAACTGGCCGAAGAACGCGAGGCCTTGCGCGTGAAAGCGCTGCTCGGTCTTGGTCGCACAGCGGAAGCTCAGCGCGCGGGCGCCGGGTTCCGCCAGAATTTCCCGCATAGCGTCCTGCTCGGGCGGATGGATGAAATGCTGGGAACGCAGAAATGACCGGCGTGACATCCGCTTGCCGTCGAAGTGAGCCGGCGCCGGGTGTCAGTTGGTGCCTTGTCCTTTCACTCACAATAGCCGCTTGCGGGGGCACGCTGGACGCTGGTCACGACGAGCCCAGGGGGCTGCTCCCCGTGGACAATCGCAATCCAATCGTGCTGTGCAACGACGGATATTCCGACAACTGGTTTGGCGAGTACGCGATGCTGTTCGCAAACGCGGGTATCTTGTCGGTGGCTGGCCTCGTCATCAGCACGGGCCCAAACGAATCGACGGACCTCGCTACCAACATGGCAGGATGGCGGCAAATGGTGGCAGCCGCCCAACAAAGCGGACTGCAGAATATCCCCGATCCCATGGCTAGCACTGGACCGGTGCTCGTTAGCCCGAGCGATGGAGCCATCGACTCGACCGTGCCCAACCGCTCCGAAGGAGCCCGTTTCATTATCGACACCTCGTTGCAGTTGTCCCGGTCTTTCAGGCCCCTGGTGGTAGTCACGGCGGGAAGGTTGACCGATTTAGCGGATGCCTACCTGATGGATCACACGGTACCCGATAGGGTTGTCGTTGTCTCGATGCTCGGCAGCGTCACATCGGATGGCGCCAAGATGGGGGTCCCGAACGGCGAACTAGACCCCTGGGCTGACACCATTGTCGCGCAGAAATACCGGTATGTTCAAGTCAGCGCCTTCTACGACCAAATAAGCGACGTCTCGGACAGCCTTGTTCCGCAATTGCCCACTAACTCCTTCACAACCTGGATCCAAGACAAGCAGTCCCGGATCTATGACGACATTTACGCCGCGGATCAGGTGGCTGTCGCCGCAGTGGCTATTCCGGATTTCGTTTCGTCGGTCACCCGGGTTGTGGAACAAGTTCAAAGTTCTGGCAGCACTCCACTTTTGTCCAACGATCCCAACGGGTCCACTTGGCTTGTCTCACAAATCAACAGCGCCCTTGCCACCGCGTATTTCTGGCAGATGCTGCTAGATCCTGCGACATTCCATCCGCAGTGAGACTGCCATCCCGTGGCGTCTCGTACGTGCGCTGTAATAAGATTAGCGCGACTGCGTCCGGTTGCTAATGCGGCCAGTACACGGAATAGCGCTGGTGATGCACTTGGTAGAGAGGCTGAAACGTGACGCCATTAGCAGCACCGGCGTTTTGGACCTCGTAGGTCAACGGCGTGCCGGTAACCGCTTGCAGCCAATCAGCAGGATTTGTCGAACTGTTGGCAATGGTTGGAACGGTCACGTTCGCGACAGTAAGGTTTGAATCCTTGTCAGTGTAGTCGTTGGGCATGTTGGTGCTGCCCAGCGCCCCAGCAAGCAAAATGGGGCCATAGAACACCGCAACCATCGACGTGACATCCTGCGCATGCTCAAGACGCAGTGATGTCGGCAGCGTGAGTGTGATGACGTCGCCGACTTCCCATTGGCGGCTGATCGGAAAGTAGGTCCCGGTGCTGACTGACTGCTGCTGCACACCGTTGACCGCCACTGTCGGTGCGCCGGAAACCCAGTACGGAATGCGCAGGTTAAGCGTGGCCTGAGTCCCGTTGCTACCTTTGGTAATTGTTATACTGACTTGTTCGCCAGCGGCGGCATTGCCTCCCTCTTGTATCGTCAAACCCGTTGCGTCCCAAGTGAGCACGCTCGGGATATAGAGATTGACCCAGAGTGAACTACCCTGCTCGAAGTAGATGCCCTCGTTGTAGCGCGGAGTATTCTCGATACCCGTACCGTTGTCGCAGAATGTGCCGTTGAGGTACGTGCGGAAGTTGCCGTACAGGGGCGTAAAATAGGTTACATCTCCAGTGTCGGGAGCGATTGATGCCAATATGTGGTTATAAAGGGCTCGCTCGTAGTAGTCGGCGTAGTCGATACGGGGGCCCCGCTCAAACAGGGCCGAGGTGAGCTTGAGCATGTTGTGTGTGTTGCAGGTTTCTGCGGTCGTGGGCGGCAGAACTGCATTACCATCGATGGATGGCCCAGCTTCCACACCGGCCTTGTCGAGCCATTCGTGGAAGGAGTCTCCGCCAATGACAAATGCATGTTTTCCAGTAAGCAGCTTCCAGAAATTCTCGGAGGCTTGAAGGCTAGTGGAATCGCCGCTGAGGTTCGCGGTATGCGCGATGCCCAGCGCCTGAGCGATATGACAGTTGCCGTGAAGGCCTTTGAGGTTGTCCTGGCCCGCGGCTAGCGGTGTCATGAACCAAGAGCGATTGAATATCTTGGCGGTGTCGAGATATTTCTGCTGGCCCGTGATGGTAAATAACTCTGCGTACACGTCACTCATGGCGCCGTATTCGTTTTGTGGGTTGCCACTCCCATCCGTACGGAAGATGGTCTCAATCGTCGCGGCTGGCAGTGCAGCAAGTCGGGCCGCAAAGTAGTCAGCCATCTTGGTCACCACGTCGAGCGCCTGCTGGTTGCCGACGTAGTGATAGGCATCCAATAACCCGGCCATGATCTTGTGGACTGTATAGTAGGGAACCACAATGCCGTTGTTGGCTGTGGACTTGCCTTCGAGCCAGTCAAATACCGTCGTTGGGAAAGCCGCCAAGTAGCCGTTGCTGCCAAGTGCAGTCTGGCATTTGGCCAGTTCAGTAACGACGTAGTTGGCTTTCGTAGTGAACGAGGTGTCGCCCGTTGCGGCTGCCATGCGTGAGGTTGCGGAAAGATAGTGCCCCGTCATGTGGCCCACGAGGAAGCCTGTATCCCACCCTGCGTACCCGCTAGTTACGCCGCTGGCTTGGGGCAGTTTCGCCAAACTTCGGTACGGGTACAAAAGCTTGTCAGAATTCCACGAAGCGAGATAGCCCGTACGATGAAGTTGTTGTCGATCGTAAAAGGGGCTGCCCGATAGCAACCGCACGTGGGCCGCGTCTGCCATCCCGGTCAGCATGGACGTTGCCGCGCCTGAACCCCCTCCCCCTGTGCCTGCCGCTCCGCCCGTGGCGCCCTTTGCTCCGCCGGCAGTGCCGCCGCTGCCAATCACACCGCCACTACTTGAACGGCCGCCACTGCTACTCGTGCCACCACTGCTACCACCGCTGCCACTTGCGCCACCGCTATTTGGACGGCCGCCACCGCTCGTGCCGCCACTGCTGAGACTGCCACCGATGCCAGCAATGCCGCCACCATTTGAACGGCCGCCGCTACTACTCGTACCGCCACCAACAGAGCTGCCACCAGTGCCAATCGCGCCGCCGGTGTTTGGATGGCCGCCGATGCCACTGGCTCCGCCACTTCCCGGTCCTCCACCAATGGCAGAGGCTCCACCCATTACCGATCCGCCACCTACGGCGATGGAAGTGCCAGAACTGGTTTGTCCGCCAGCGCCCTGCGCCCCACCTGTGCCTTTGGCGCCACCTGATGCAACCGCTCCACCCACGCTTGGGGTGCTAGTCGTGCCGCCCATGCCGTTGGTTAGGTTGCCACCCCCATTCGACGACCCTGATCCAGAACAGCCAAGAACCAGCATCGCAACAATGCAGGCCGGCAACGCTCGGCGCAAATTCCTCATTGATGTCACTCCACTTTCTTCAGCGTCGCCCGTTACGGTTGCCGAACTCGCGGCCGACGAGACCTAGATGGTTCGAGATGTCTCGACAAATGCTGCACCGGGGCCAGTTACCAACCAACGATTCCGCAGTGGAAACTCACTGAAACTTCCGTCGAAAATTCGGAAAGCCGAACACCTACCCAAAGCCGGCAGAACGGGTGCGCCACTTTTTCGCTGCGCTACACCTAGGGTGCTGGAAGGCGAACCTAAGTCCAACGTGCCCAAGTCCGAGCAATCCACTGAACTCGTGCTGCGGCTGGTCCAGAGCGACGAGCCAAGGGCAACGCTCGACGACATCTACCGACGCTATTGCCGGTACGTGGCGGCAGTCATCGTGCGGCTCGACGGACGCGCGGCCGAGGTAGACGATCTCGTTCAGGAGGTCTTCGTTGAGGCGGCGGCTGGCATCGCGCGTCTACGAGATCCCGAAGCGATCAAGGGCTGGCTCGCCACCATTGCAGTGCGTAGGGTCCGGCGGCGCCTGCGACTGCGACGCATGTGGCGGTTCTTAGGTCTGGACCGCGACGCTGGCCAAGCCGGGTTGATCGATCCTGCGGTGTCTCCGGTGGATCGACTGCTGCTGCGCGCGGTGTATCGCGTGCTCGGCCAAATGCCGATTGAGGATCACCTAGCTTTCGGTCTGCACGTGATCGAAGGCGAAACCATGGAAGCGGTCGCGAAGCTTTGCGGCTGCTCTTTCGCGACAGCCAAGCGGCGGGTGTCCCGCGCGCAGCACCGAATCGAGGATGAGTTGTCCGATGTCTAGCGGCCAAGATCTCATGCGGCAGATTGCCAGCGCTGGCGCCCGGATGGATCCTGGGTTGTCGGGTCGGGACGTCGAACGTTTGGTCGCGGGCGCGCGCCAGCGCCGTCAGCGCCACCGGGCGCGGCGAGTGGCTTTCGCGGGTGGGGCAACCTGCGCCTTGGCTGTCACGTTGGTGGTGATGGCCTATCGCAGGCCTCGGTCGCCCCACCCGGAGCTCGCGGCGAAGCCCCGGCCGGATCTCATTGCGCAACCCCAAGCGCCGCTGTTGACCGTGGCCAATCAGATCGTCCGCTTGGCGGATGGCTCGACCGCGATTGCGCTCGATTCCACAACTGAGATCGCTGTCGCTGAGGACAAGAACGATCGCGTCGAGCTTGTGCTTACGCGCGGGCGAGGCCGCTTCGACGTCAAGCCGAGGCCGAGCCGCACCTTCACGGTGCACGTCGGCAAGGTCACGGTCACCGCCTTGGGCACGCTGTTCACGGTCGAGCGCGTCGCGGATCGAGTGGGCGTCGCCGTCGAGAGCGGCACCGTCCGCATTGATTGGGGCGTAGGCTCGGCGCTCCTAGAGGAAAGTGACAGTGGCTGGTATCCACCGCTGGTTATCAGCGGACTGGATGATCGCACCGCGTCCCAAGAGTTAGCGCAGTCACCGAGAAGTTCGCCTTCACTTGCGGCACGCGAGGCCGCTGCGACCAAGGCAGACAGCGCTGCCTCCAAAGCGGAGAGCGCTGCTGACTTGCTGCTCGCCGCGGACAAGGCGCGCATATCCGGGCACGCCGAACAGGGGGCAGAACTGCTGCGCAGGCTGCTTCGTGAGCATCGAACCGATGCACGTGCGCCGTTGGCCGCTTTCACACTGGGCCGCATGCTGCTCATGGAATTGTCGCGTCCGCTCGAAGCCGCAGCCGTGTTCGCGGAGGCTCGCCGGCTGGCGCCCGGGGGTCCCTTTGCCGAGGATGCCCTGGCCCGAGAGGTCGAGGCCTTCAGCAAGGCCGGCGTGCCCGCGCTGGCACACGCCCGCGCAGAGGAATACCTGCGCCTCTACCCTGACGGCCGACGTGCAGCTATTGTAGGAGTCATGGGCGGAATTAAGTGAAGTGCCAGTTGTCTCACCGATGGGTGGTCAGTCTGGCGTTGCGCTTTGCCTGGGGGATGATGACGATGGCAGCGCCCGCTAGCGCTGAACCAGACCATTTCGCTGCGGATGGGCGTTTCGCGCTTGAGATCAATGAGTGTCCCAAGGCGTTGGGCGAAAGTGTTCGCCGCTTCATCGGCATTGAGGTGGGCGACCTTTTGTACGGGGAACAGGAAGGCATGCCAGCCAGTACCGACCGCCTGACGATACGTTGTGCTGGCAACTTTGCGTGGGTCGAAGCCGCCGGAGCGACCGAAACTATGCCGCTCGAGAAGCTCATACGTCTCGACGATTTTCCTGGCGATGCTGCCCCTCGGGCGCTGGCATTGGCGAGTCTTGAGTTGATGGCTGCCCGAAGCTCGACCGTGCGCGAACGTATCGATGGCAACCGCACTTTGCCGCCGCCCGCAGCAACGCCACCAACGACGACGACGCCGGTTACCACGCCAAGAAAGGCGGCGCCTGGGCCGAGTCCGAAGTTGACGGCGTACTTACGCGAAACGCGCGTCGGATTGGCTGGAAGTTGGCGAACCTTTCTGGTTGAGCACGGACCGTCCATGTGGGGTGGCCAAGTGCAAGCCGGCACGAGAGTCCGCCCGATGTGGCAGCTCGCGGCCGACGCTGAGGTCGCCAGCGGCCAGAACAAGGTGACACTCGGTGAAACGAGCGCACTGCTGCTGTCTTGCGGAGCCACGTTTGGCGTACGCACTGTGGGCAGAAACCTCGGAACCGGTTTCGGTCTTGGGGGACGCATTGGGGTCGCCCGCTTGTCGGGAAGTAGCGCGGATCCCGTACATGTATCCGCTGCGACGGTGTGGCGTGCATGGGGCGGCCCGATGGCAGCTGCGAGCTTCTTTGGTGGATTCGGGCGGCTCGCAGTGAACTTGGTTGCCGAAGCGGGCCAGTCGTTGCTTGAGCCCGAGGGACAGGCCGGTAGCGCCACAGCGATCTCTCTTCGCGGTCCGTGGGCGGCGATCTTTCTTGGAGGTAGCATCCGTCTGTGAGCCCATTGTTGCAAATCGTGGGAGTTCCGAACGTCCCTTTTCTTCTCTCGCTCCTGCCCGTCGTGGCTCTCGCGGGCACAGCGTGCAAGTGGAGCGACGCTCTTCTTTCCGTTCATGAGAGTGGCGGGACGGGTGCAAGTCATGAGGGTGGCGGGGACGGCGGTGCCTGCACCAACCACGAGGGGATCCCCGCTGGGGTCGGACTCACGGAGAACCTGGTCGCCTGGTATCAATGCGAATCCGCAGCGGGCACGTCGGGAACGTTGCTGCCAGATTCAAGCGGGCATGGCAACGATGGCACGCTGCTTGCGGCGACGGACGGAGGTCTGGGCTACAGTTTCGCAGCCGGCAAAATTGGCAACGCGCTCGATCTAGTATACGCGAACAAGGGCTACGTGGCGCTGCCGGCTGGACTATTGGCAGATGCTTGTGAGGCCACCATCGCTACGTGGGTCTACGTCAACAGCAATGTCAATGCCTGGACGCGCATTTGGGATTTCGGCCAAGACACGAACGTCTACATGTTCCTGACTCCGATCACGAATACAGACAACGTAGCTAGGTTCGGGATTAGCATCAGTGGCAACACGCACGAAGAAGATATCAAAGCGCAAGAGGCCGTGCCCACTCTCAAATGGACGCATGTCGCTGTGGTGTTGGGGCCTTCGGGTGGCACTCTCTACTTCGACGGCGCGCCGGTTGGGACGAACTCATCCATGACACTTCGCCCGGCCGATTTGGGTCGCCTGGTGAACAGCTATGTCGGCCGCTCCCAATTCTCCGACGATCCCTATCTAGACGGCGACATCGACGAATTTCGCATCTATAGCCGCGCCCTATCGCCTGACGAAATCCAGGCCCTGGCGAGCGGCTCCTGACCAGCGATTCCGGCAGTCGGCCCGCGACCGCTCGAAGCGCCGACCGTGTAGTTTTCCTCCGAAGCGAAATTGCACCCCATGTGTGCGCCACTTTTCTGGATCGGCCCACCTAGGTGCCGGAAGCTATCGCACGGGAGCAGATCTCATGAAATCAAAGGTCGCTTTATCAGCCGTTGTCGCAATGTTGGCTCTCGCGGGCTGTTCGGGCAGTGCACCGAGCGACAACCCTCCCAACACTGCGAACACAGGCGGTCAGCCCGCATCGGGTGGGAGCCAGGGGAACCCCAGCTCGGGCGGATTGAACGGCCAAGGTGGCATCGTTGGCCAAGGTGGTTCGGCTGTCGCGGCGAGCGGCGGGACTCCCGGCGGTGGTGCCATCAGCACCGGCGGTAGCCGGGCAACAGGGGGAGGCGCCAACGGCACCGGTGGCAACATTGGACCTGCCGGGGGGGCCAATGCGACTGGAGGTAGCGTTGCAGTGGGAGGAGGACCCAACGGCACGGGTGGCAGTGGGGGCCGCGGTGGCGCGAGCGGCTTGGGCGGGACGGGGGTGAACACGGGAGGTACACTCGCAACCACCGGAGGCACCACTGGCCGGGGAGGCACCGGCGGGACAAGTGTGTCAGTCACCGGAGGATCGAGTGCCCAAGCTGGCAGCGTCGCGGTAGGCGGAGGCGCTGGTACGGGGGGCCAAGCGGGAGGGACCAGTACGCCCTCCGGGCTCGTCAACACTTACGACGGCGCTCGAACAACCACCCTAAGCTTCGATCTTGGCTGGAAGTTCCATCTCGGCGACGTGAGCAACGCGCAGACCACGACGTTCGACGATTCGTCCTGGACTTCGTTGGACGTGCCGCACGACTGGAGCATCTCGCTAGCTTTCAACCAGAGTTCGGCGGCTAGCTACAGCGGTGGGTACCTCGATGGAGGCCTCGGGTGGTATCGAAAGACCTTCACGTTGCCTGCCTCGAGTTCCGGACAGAAACTCTTCGTCCAGTTCGACGGCGTGTACATGGACAGCACCGTGTACCTCAACGGAACGCAAATCTGCGCTCGTCCGTACGGTTATTCGTCCTTCGAATGCGATATCTCCAACGCGCAGGCTGGCAGTTCGAACGTCGTTGCCGTTAAGGTCAACAACCAATTGCCAAGCAGCCGGTGGTACTCGGGCAGCGGCATTTATCGCCACACCTGGCTCAAAACCGTGAATCCAGTCCGTGTCGCATACACGGGCACGCAGGTGACAACGCCAACCGTCTCAGCCTCGAGCGCCACCGTCAACATAACCGTGACAATCCAAAACGACTCCGCGAGCGCGCAATCGGTTACTTTGACGAGTTCTGTTCGTGACGCCGCGGGAACGGAAGTGGGCAAGGCGACCTCTGCAGCAACATCCGTTGCCAATGGGAAGACCGCCGATGTGGCGCAGACCGTGACGGTCTCCAACCCAAAGCTGTGGTCGCCGTCGAGTCCCAACATGTACTCCGTCGTCACGACCGTGTCCGCAGGGGGCTCTATCGTCGATACGTACACGACCCCGCTCGGCATTCGCACCTTTGCTTTCGATGCCAATACGGGGTTCTCGATCAACGGCACCAAGATGAAACTCAACGGCACGTGCAATCACCACGATCTCGGCGCACTCGGTGCGGCCGTGAACACTCGCGCAATCGAGAAGCGCCTGCAGATGCTCAAGGACATGGGCGTCAATGCGCTGCGCACGTCTCACAATCCGCCTGCGCCCGAGTTGCTGGACATCGCCGATCGCCTCGGCTTCCTCGTCATGGATGAAGCCTTCGACTGCTGGTACGCGGGCAAGAACACCTACGACTACGGGCGATTCTTCAACCAGTGGTATGACACGGACGTCCAGGGCTACGTGTCGCGTGATCGCAATCACCCGAGCGTGATCATCTGGAGCATCGGCAACGAGGTCGCACAGGCCGGCGACAAGACCACGGTGCAGAAGCTAATCACCTCGGTTCATGCCAAAGACACCACCCGCCCGACTATCCAAGCCTATGCGGCGTGGGTCGACGTCAGCAGCATCACTGGGCTCGAAGACCTCGTAGGAATCAACTACGCACCCGATCGATACGACTCAGTGCACACGTCGAACCCCAGCTACAAGATGCTCGCGAGCGAGTCATCTTCGGCGTTGCGGAGTCGAGGTATCTACAACAACAATAACAACCAGGAGTCGTCCTACGATGACTCTTGGGCAGGCTGGGGAGCGGGGGCAGAAGCGTCGTGGAATAACGTCAACACGCGCGCCTGGATTGCCGGCGAGTTCATCTGGACCGGGTTCGACTACATCGGCGAGCCGACGCCCTACGAATGGCCCTCCAAGAGCTCGTACTTTGGTGCCATCGACACCGCGTACTTCCCGAAGGACGTTTTCTACTTCTATCAAAGCAAGTGGAACGCCAGCGGGCCGACCATGGTTCACATCGTTCCCATGAACTGGACGAACTGGACGAACGGGCAATCCGTGAAGGTGATGGTGTACACCAACGCCGACAGTGTTGAGCTTTTCCTCAACAACAACACGCAGGGCTCAAAGACCATGACTGCGACCACCGGGCACCTTCAGTGGTCGGTTCCGTTCGCAACGGGCACGCTCCAGGCAAAGGCCACCAAGGGTGGCACGGTGGTCGCGACCGACACGGTGCAGACAGCCGGAGCGGCAGCGAAGTTGGCGCTCAAGGCCGACCGCGCGTCGATCACGGCAGATGGGCGCGATCTCTCCTTCGTCGAGGTGGACATTGTCGACGCGCAGGGAGTCGTCGTCCCCCAAGCCAACAACTCGGTCAGCTTCACGATCAGCGGTCCTGGCGCCCTTGTGGGCCTCGACGCCGGAGATTCAACGAACCACGACTCCTACAAGGGCACCTCGCATGCCGCTTTCAGTGGCAAGCTGATGGCCATCGTTCGGTCCACGACAACTGCTGGAACGATCACGTTGAACGCAACCTCCGGCTCGCTTACGGGCAGCTCGGTGAACATCACGACGGCGGCACCCTAGTAGCGCGATTCGAATGCAGCGATGGGTCCTTCGGCCCCTGCCGCTGCGCGGCCAATCGACATGAGCCACCGACGATTCGGCTTGGCTGGCGAAAATAGCCTCGCTGGTTTGAAAGGCGTCCCGTTAGTTCGTGGGTCGGTTAGCGGCTGCGGTTGTTTTCGCGACGGAACCGGATCGGTCTCACCACTGCTCGCAGCAAAGGTTGCAGTTATGAATTATTCGCAAAGTGCCAGTTTTGCTATTCGCTTCGGAAGCATTTCTTTGCTGACGCTGGCGAGCCTTGCCGGACTCTTGGGGTGCAGCGGAACTGACAATTCCGTTTCATCGGCCGGTGGCGCAGTCACCGTGGGGGGCACTTTGGGTTCGGGTGGCGCCAGCGTGTCCCTTGGTGGAACAACGTCGAGCGGTGGAAGAAATAGCGGTGGCGCAACGAGCCTAAGCACGGGTGGTCAGAATCCAGGTATTGGAGGCACTCACCAAACCGGGGGTGCCAACAACACCGGTGGATCGGTCTCGACGGGCCCAGGTGCGACCGGCGGGGGCGCCGCAGTGGGGGGTGGTGGCGCTTCTGCGACGGGCGGGAAGTCTGCAGCAGTAGGTGGAGCGGCAACAGGTGGAGCTGCTGCGACGGGCGGAAAGTCCGCAGCAGCCGGTGGCGCCGTAACGGGTGGCGCTTCTGCGGCAGGCGGAAAGTCCGCCACCGGTGGATTGTCCGCAGCGGGCGGCTCGAGCGCGGGTGCCGGTACGGCCGGCACGAGCAGCCGCGCGACCGGCGGTGCTGGGGGTTCGCTTGGGACCGGGGGCCAGCAGGCCTCGTGCGGGCCCACCGGGACGCCGGACATCTGGAACCTGCCGACATTCAAGGCCGCGTCAGGTCCCTATACCGCCGACTGGCAGAAATTGGGTCTCACGTATTCGACGCCCCAGTGGTGGCGCGACGCCAAGTTCGGGGCGTGGGCTCACTGGGATCCGCAATCGATGCCCGAGCAAGGCGACTGGTACGCCTATCACATGTATGAACAGGGTTCGGCCGACTTTAATTATAACGTCGCCCACTTCGGTGATCCGGGTGGTCCGAACGCATACGGCTATAAGGATATCTGCCACAACTGGGTGATCGATCTATGGGATCCCAATGCCTTGATGGATCTGTACGTCCAGATGGGAGCCAAGTTCTTCATGGCCATGGGCTCACACCACGACAACTTTGACAACTGGGATTCGAGCTACCAGCCCTGGAACTCCGTTAAGGTCGGAGTAAAAAAGGACATGGTGGGCACCTGGGCGCCGATCGCGCGCCAAAAGGGCTTGCGTTTCGGCATTGGTTTTCACAACACGCCGGCGCGCACTTGGGGTCAGTGGATGCCGATTCGTTACACCAGCGACTCGGTGGGACCCTACGATGCGATGCAAACGACAGCGGACGGCACAGGTAAATGGTGGCAGGGCATGAATCCTGCGGATCTTTATGGGTCCAAGCACAGCGGCGACTGTTCGAACAATTCGTGTAACACGTCGTCCTATGGAACCCAGTTCATGTATCGGGTCGATGAAGCCATCTGCAAATATCATCCTGACGTCGTCTACTTCGATGACCACGCTGGCGATTCCCAGACGGATCTGGGAGTTCATATGGGATTAGGTTCTATCGCGACGACTATCTTGGCGAACTACTACAACAAGTCGCTAGCCTGGAGTCAGGGAAAGATCGACGTCGTCATGAACATGAAGGGCGTCGGCGGACAATACGACAGCTTCCAAGACAACGAAGCCCTGCTCCCCTACGTTCAGCGCGCCTTGGTGAGGAGCACAGAGGCAGCTACCGAAACAGCGATCAGTGCCTATCCCTTCCAGACCGAGCTCGACATCCAGGGCGGCAACTGGCACTACATGACTGGGGCGGGATACACAAGTGCATCATCTCTGGTCACGACCCTGATGCAGAACGTCTCCCGAAATGGAAGCTTGCTGCTCAACCTTACGCAGCACGGCCGGGGAAATCTTGATACCCAGTGCACGAAAAACGCCCAAGACATCGGCGCCTGGCTAACCGTGAACGGGGAAGCCGTGTACGCGTCCCGCCCATTCGAAGTCTGGGGCGACAACACGGTCCTATATACACGCGCCAGCGGCAATGTCTATGCCACGCTTCTCAATTGGAACGGCGGCGCGGTCACCCTCTCCGCGCTGAAGTCGGGCGGGGCAACCCTGGGAACCGTGTCCAAAGTCGAGCTGCTCGGCTCTACCGTGGCGTTTACGTTCTCGCAAAGCGCTTCAGGACTCACGGTGACGCCCGGCGGATCGGTACCGGCGCTGTCGGGGATCTCCGATTCGACTCTGGCGTCGAAGATGCGCGTCCTGAAAATCACCCACAACAAGGGCTGGTTCAACGACGACGATTCGGGTGCGGCAGCTCCCGGATGGCTTCGCAAAGTCGCCCTTGGCACAGGCGACTACAACGACGACCTCACCACCAGCACAACCACCGGTGACACCTGGACTTCAACGTTTACCGGCACCGGTGTTT
This sequence comes from uncultured delta proteobacterium, assembly GCA_963811985.1. GTDB lineage: Bacteria > Myxococcota_A > Polyangia > Polyangiales > Polyangiaceae > FEN-1139. The sequence goes on along the minus strand of CAWEUH010000023.1, from coordinate 68,118 downwards.
CAGTCTACGCGCCGAAGGAATCGGGCGATGGAATGATCGAGATTCAAATTGACGGCCAAACCAGTGCGACGGTGGATCTGTCCACTACTGGCTCGCGCCAGGCTCAACAATTGGTATCTCAAGTGACCGGCCTGACTTCGGGCCAACATACCATCAGCATTGTCAATCGCGGCCCTGGACCGGTCGCTGTGGATGCCATCGTCGCCAAGTGAGCGCGTAGCGAGCAGCGATACAATACTGTGGCCGATTCCACCGAAGTGACGGATCCTGTGCCCCCTTGCCGCTGCGCGGCCGGTTGACATGACCCACCGACGACTCGGGTTGGCTAGTGAACATGACCTCGCTGGCTAGGAAGGCGTCCCGTTAGTTTAGTTCGTGGGTCGGTTCTTTCTGGCATGACGGCCCATGGAGCCACGTTCCGACGTGGCAGAAAATCCATCATTAGGGCTTCTGTCAGGCTAGCGGCTGCGGTAGTTTTCGCGACGGAACCGGATCGGTCTCACCACTGCTTACAGGAAAGGTTGCAATCATGAATTGTTCGCAAAGTGCCAATTCTGCTATTCGCTTCAGAAGCATTTCTTTGCTGACGCTGGCGAGCCTTGCCGGACTTTTGGGGTGCAGCGGAAGTGACAGTTCCGTTTCATCGGCCGGTGGCGCGGGCACGGTGGGGGGCACTTTGGGTTCGGGTGGCGCCAGCGTGTCCCTTGGCGGAACAACGGCGAGCGGCGGTACAACGGCGAGCAGCGGAGGTAGCGGCGGCGCAACGAGCCTAGGCACGGGTGGTCAGAATCCAGGTGTTGGGGGCAATCACCCAACGGGTGGCGCCAACGCCACCGGCGGATTGGTCTCGACGGGCACAAGTGCGACCGGCGGGGGCGCCGCAGTGGGTGGCGCTTCTGCGACAGGCGGAAAGTCTGCAGCGGGGGGCGGCGCGGCAACGGGTGGCGTTGCTGCGACGGGCGGAAAGTCCGCAGCAGCAGGTGGCGCGGTAACGGGTGGCGCTTCTGCGGCGGGCGGAAAGACCGCCGCGGGTGGCTTGTCCGCGACGGGCGGCGCGAGCGCGGGCGCTGGTACGCGGCACTGGAGGGAGCCCCGCGCCGTCCGGCTTGGTCAACGCCTACGACGGAACGCGAACGACCACCGTGAGCTTTGACTCCACCTGGAAGTTCCACCTAGGCGACGTGAGCGGCGCGCAGGCTACGACTTTCGACGATTCAGCGTGGACTTCGTTGGACGTGCCCCACGATTGGAGCATCTCGCTGGCGTTCAATCAAAGCTCGGCGTCCGGCGCTGGCGGTGGGTACCTCGATGGCGGCACTGGGTGGTACCGAAAGACTTTCACGTTGCCTGCTGCAAGCTCGGGACAGAAGGTCCTCGTGCAGTTCGACGGTGTCTACATGAACAGCACCGTGTATCTCAATGGCACGCAAATTGGCGCCCGTCCCTACGGATTTTCCTCCTTCGAATGTGACTTCGGGACCAACGCCAAGTTTGGCGCGTCCAACGTGCTCGCGGTCAAGGTCGTCAACCAACAGCCTAGCAGTCGCTGGTACTCGGGAAGCGGTATCTATCGCCACACTTGGCTCAAGACCGTGAACCCGGTCCGCGTCGCATACACCGGCGCGCAGGTGACAACGCCAACGGTCTCGACTTCGAGCGCCACTGTCAATATCTCCGTTACGGTCCAAAATGACGCAACAACGGATCAATCAGTGACGTTGACGAGTTCTGTTCGCGACTCCAGTGGGACGGAGGTGGGCAAAGCCACTTCAGCAGCGACGACAGTGACCGCTGCGAAGACCGCCGTCGTGGCGCAAACCGTGACCGTGTCCAATCCCAAGCTCTGGTCGGTCGCGTCGCCAACCATGTATTCCGTGGTTACGACCGTATCCGTGGGCGGCGCTGTCGTCGATACGTACACGACGCCGTTCGGCATTCGCACGTTCGCGTTCAACGCGAACAGCAGCTTCACACTGAACGGCACTGCGGTAAAGATCAACGGCACGTGCAATCACCACGATCTTGGCGCTCTCGGCGCAGCCGTGAACAATCGAGCCATCGAGAAACGTCTGCAACAACTCAAGGACATGGGTGTCAACGGCCTTCGTACGTCCCACAACCCGCCCGCGCCAGAGTTGCTGGACATGGCCGATCGCATGGGTTTCCTCGTGATGGATGAGGCGTTCGATTGCTGGGACCAGGGCAAGAACACGTACGACTACGGACGGTTCTTCAACCAGTGGTCCACGATCGATATCGGCGACATGGTCATGCGCGACCGCAACCATCCGAGCGTCATCATTTGGAGCATCGGAAACGAGATCCCCGATGACAACAACGCCACCGTCGCACAATCGCTCATCACGGCGGTCAAGGCGAAGGACACCACGCGAGTAATCGGTCAAGCCTTTCAGAGCGCAACCCCCGGCGACGCAACGGCTCCGTTGGAAGATGTCGTCGGCCTCAACTACGGGCCCAATTCCTATTCCGGGACGCACTCGAGCAATCCGACCTGGAAGCTCTTCGCCAGCGAGTCGTCCTCCGCGGTAAGGAGTCGTACCGTGTACAAAACGCCCGTCACATCCAACATCCTAACATCGAGCGACAACCAGTGCTCGTCCTACGACAACAGCGTGGTCTCTTGGGGAACCAGTGCGGAAGGCTCGTGGTCTAGCGTCAACGGGGCAAGCTACATTGCTGGCGAGTTCATCTGGACCGGCTTCGACTACATTGGCGAGCCAACACCCTACTCATGGCCATCCAAGAGTTCGTACTTCGGAGCGATTGATACGGCAGGCTTCCCAAAGGACATCTTCTACTTCTATCAGAGCAAGTGGAACGCCGCTGGCCCGACGATGGTCCACATCGTGCCGATGGACTGGACGAGTTGGACGGCGGGGCAAGCCGTGACTGTTTGGGTCTACACCAACGCGGACAGTGCCGAGCTGTTCCTCAACGGCACTTCACAGGGCTCGAAGACCATGAACGCCACCACCACCGCGCACCTTCAGTGGTCGGTGCCGTTTGCAACCGGCACGCTTCAGGCGAAGGCCACAAAGGGCGGCACCGTGGTCGCGACCGACACCGTGCAGACAGCCGGAGCCGCGGCAAAGTTGGCGCTCAAGGCTGATCGCGCGTCGATCGCGGCCGATGGGAGCGACTTGGCCTACGTGGAAGTGGACATTGTCAACGCGCAGGGAGTCGTGGTTCCCCAAGCTAGCAACACGGTCGCCTTCACGATCAGTGGTCCTGGCGCCCTTGTGGGACTCGACGCTGGAAACTCGATAAACCATGACTCCTACAAGGGCACGTCGCATGCCGCTTTCAGCGGCAAGCTGATGGCTATCGTTCAGTCCACGACAACCGCGGGAACGATCACGTTGAACGCAACCTCCGGTTCGCTCACGGGCAGCTCGGTCACCATCACGACGGCGGCACCCTAACGCGAAGACAAGGGCCGTCTAGGGAGCCACGAAGTATGACGAAAGGCAAAGCAGCATCCAGTATCCTTGCTGCCAGCATCGCGTGTTTGGGTACATCCAATGCATCGGCCGCAACCAATCAATTCAGGGGCGTTAACTGGGCCGATCCAGGGGACAACTTCCAGTCTGGCGTCATCCACGTGTCGGGCCTCTCTTCCTCGGATACGTATAGCTCAGCTTCTACAGTGGCCGAGCAGGTTATGGGCCAGTTCGTGTCGAAGCTTGGCGTCAATAGCGTCCGGTTGCCGATCAATGAGGCAACCGTCTCACAATATTGGAGTACCTATACCGGTGTTATCGATACCATCCTCACCAAGGGCAGCGTCATACTCTGCTATTGGTCCGATGCCCATGGCGCCAAACCCGCAGACATGACTGCCTTCTGGAACATGTGGAAGACCGCCACGGACAAATACGGCAGCAACAGCAACGTCTACTTCGAAGTCTACAACGAACCCAATGCTTATAGCAAAGCAGACCTGGGTACCCTGTATGCCAGTTTTCTATCGCAGTTCACGACTATTCCAAAAGGAAGAGTCATCCTTGATGGAACCGGGATGGCTCAGAACGTTGGTGACATTGGCGGGGATAGCAGGTTCGACGGTTGTCTCTTGGCTGTACACGAGTATACGATGTTCAGTGGAACTCTTTATACCACTGAGGCCGAATGGATAACCCATTTCAAGAATGAGGTGGGAAGCTACGCGGACCGTACGGTTTGTACGGAGTGGGGTGCACCCATGAGCCCTGGCAGTAAGAACGGGGTCAGCTATGGCCTTCAGGACTATGACAGTCCTCCCGGTTCATATTTCGTGGCTTATGTGCGAGGCGTCAGCAGCCAAATGTGTACCTGGAACATGGGAAGCTTCTTCTGGGCTGGTCTCAAAGACAATGACTGGTACAGCATGACCACGAAGACCGGAAGTGGTTCAAGCATAAGCCTTTCCGTTCCCAACCAATCAGGTGTAGACCGTATGCACTACGCTTGGAGCTGCTCGACTAGCGGCACCGGCGGCTCGGGGGGCGGTGGTACCGGTGGCACGTTGAGCACGGGCGGCGGGTCATCCGCGGGTGGAAAGTCCTCGACCGGCGGAACTACGGCAGTGGGTGGTTCAGCAGCGGGCGGGGCCAAAGCGACGGGCGGCTCCGTCGCGACGACGGGTGGCACTGTCATGGCCAGTGGCGGAGGCAAAGCCACGGGTGGCTCCGTTGCCACGACGGGTGGCACTGCCACATCCAATGGCGGAGCCAAAGCCACGGGTGGTATTGCCTCAACCGGTGGCACGAGGGCCGCTGTCGGAGGTGCAACGAGTGTCGTTCCGGCCACGGGCGGCGCAATAGCCACGGGCGGAGCGGTGAATGCCACGGGTGGTTCGCTCGCGATTGGAAGCACTGTGGCAGGCACCGGTGGAAATGCGATGAGCGGCACTGGCGGTGCTTTTGCGGTCGGCGGAACGCTTGCGACATCCGGCGGAACAGCCCCCAATTCGACCGAAACGGTTGCGGTCGGTGGCTCGGCGACGGGAACTGACGAGACGGGCAGTGGTAACAACGGCAGTTGCGGTTGCCGTGTCGTTGGCAGCCGCTCGCGACCGATTTCATTTGCAATTTGGGGCGCGCTTGGCGCGCTAGTCCTTCAGTCGGTACGGCGGCGAACGTCTATAAGCTGACGCCGCAATTGAAAGACGCCGTGTGGTGGCCGCCGACCGTACTCGGTATGCCAGAACCGCACTTTGCTGTGTTGCCGGCATCTTCAGTCGAGAAATCATGACAATCCGACCGCGGTTGGGGTCAGCCGCGTCACGGTTCGATTCTTGCGATTTGTCTGACGGAATCTGGTCGAACTCTCACTGCTGGGTTGTTTAGCTGGTATCTGGGTTCATTGCGGCACTGACAGGAAAATTTGAGCACTGTGGTCTCGTCGGCCGCAAATCACGAGGGCTGCAGATATTCGTTTATTCGAATCTGCCCACGCGACGCTGAAAAAGTGGGGTGTCATCAATGGAAGAACCGTTCGGTGCGTTGCTGCTTGGCTTTGCAGAAGCTGCGAGACCGATTCAGTGAGAACCTTGGCTCCCGGGAGAACTACCATGCGAACTACTTTCGACAGACCTGTCGGTCCCAATCGCGAAAATCATCGGCGCCCAACTGGACGCGGCCTATTGGGGGCCTGCGTTGGTGCAATGCTAGTTCTTGGCTGTTCTGGCTCAAGCTCGCCGGATAACGGGGTTGGCAATGAAATCAACAGCACGGGTGGCGCCATTTCGTCCGGTGGAGCAAACGGCGTTGGGGGCGTATCCATTGGGGCCGGCGGGGTCATGACCGGAGGAGCTACTCAAACGGGTGGTAGTAATGCTGCTGGCGGGGCTCGGCCCGCAACGGGCGGTGCCATGACGGGCGGAGCGACGCCATTGGGAGGAACACGGGCGACCGGCGGCACAAATGCCTCCGGCGGCTCTCGCAATACCAGCCCTGCGACCACGGGTGGCTCGAACGCCGCTGGCGGTGTGTTTTCCACGGGCGGACTGCCAGCGACTGGGGGCGCGGGAGCAACCAACGCAACGGGTGGAAAGGCTTCAACAGGTGGAACCGTTGCAACCGGTGGCGCAACGGCAGCCGCTGGTTCGAAGTCGACAGGTGGAACAAGTACTCATGGGAGCACCGGCGGCGCGGCAACCACTGGTGGTGCAACCGCTGGAGGCTCGTCCGGCACTGGGCCTTGCGACATCTACGCCGCCGCTAACATACCGTGCGTGGCAGCCCACAGCGTGGTTCGCGCCCTTTTTGCCGCGTACGATGGATACCTGTATCAGGTCAGGCGCGCTTCGGACAAGACCACCAAGGACATCCCGCTCCTTGCCAAAGGAGGCTACGTCGACTCATCCGTGCAGGATTCGTTTTGTACTGGCACGACTTGCACCATCTCGTACATCTACGACCAGTCCTCGCTGAAGAACGACCTCCCACTCTCGCCGCCGGTACATTGGTTGTCAAACGGAGGCACGGAAGCAAGTGCGACCCTCGGCAAGGCCACGGTGGGCGGTCATACCGTCTACGGCGTCTACGTCCAATCAGACGTCGGAAATACCTATCGGAACAACAAGACCAAGGGCGTTGCGACCGGCGACCAGCCAGAAGCGATATATATGGTGGTAGACGGAAAGCGCTACAATAACCGCTGCTGCTTCGACTACGGAAACGTTGAGACAACGGGCAACGACGACGGCAGCGCCACGATGGAGGCGCTTGAGTGGGGCAATCTCGAGCTTTCATCTTGGGGCACTGGCAACGGCCCTTGGGTTATGGCGGACCTCGAAAACGGCGTGTTTGGGGGAGCTGGAAGTGGCGTGGTGTCGAGCAATAAGCCCATAGTCGCCAACTACGCTACGCTCATGCTCAAGGGCTCGTCTGGAAACCGGTTTGCTCTCAAGGGCGGCGACGCGTCAGGTCCGCTCTCTACCATGTGGGACGGAGCACGTCCGACCGGCTACAGCCCCATGAAGAAAGAGGGCGCCGTTGAACTGGGAGTTGGTGGTGACGGCAGCGCCGGCGGCATCGGGACTTTTTTCGAAGGAGCCGTGACAAGCGGTAACCCACCGGATGCGACTGACGATGCCGTGCAGGCCAACATTGTCGCGGCGGGGTACGGGCACTGAATCATGGAGTTCTAAGGAGGCATTCGATGAAAACCCAGTCCGCTAAACTTGCGATGGTCGTGGCATTCGAAATGCTCTTAGGAGCGTGTTCCTCCGGAGGTTCGGATACCCAGGTCGGGAGCGGAGGAAAGGCGCCGGGCGTGGGCGGAGGTTCCGGCACCGGTGGCGCAACTGGCGGTAGCACGGCGAACGGCACCGCGATCCGCACCGGCGGAGGGCCCAACAATGTGAGTAGCGACACCGGAGGCGGTGCAGGCACCGGCGGAGCGCCAGGCGCGGGCGGAGTTGTCTCAACGGGCGGAGCGGCTGGCGCCGGCGGAGTTGTCTCAACGGGCGGGGCACCTGCCGCGGGCGCAACCGGAGGCACCGCGGGGGTCGGAACCGGAGGTACCGCCGCGAGCGGAACCGGACACACTACCGCAGCCGGAACCGGAGGCACTGCCGCAGGCGGAAAGGGAGGTACCACCGCAAGCGGAACCGGAGGCACTACCGCAAGCGGAACCGGAGGCACTGCCGCGGGCGCAACAGGAGTTGGGGGGAATAGCGCAGCTATCTACATCTCCCCATCGGGCGACGACACCAACGACGGGTCCATCGACCATCCTCTGAAGTCGCTTACCGCGGCCCGCGATTTGGCGGACAAGCGCAAAGCCAACAATACGCCGGTGACGGTTTTCCTGCGCGGAGGCACTTACTACCTGAGTGCGCCGGTCGTGTTCGGGCCTTCGAACTCCGGGACCTCCACCGCACCAATCGTCTACACTGCCTACGGAAGCGAGAAGCCGGTCATCAGCGGCGCGGTCAAAGTGACCCCTTCATGGTCAACCTCTTCGGGTTCCGTGCAGGTGGCCACCATCGCGACCAATCTCAAAGTCGACCAGCTATTCTTGAACGGCCAACGCCAGATACTCGCGCGGTATCCGAATTACGACGCCACCAAGATACTCGACGGCCACGCATCCGACTGCATCAGCTCCGCCCGCGTCAGCCTATGGGCTAATCCAACCGAAGGGCCTGGTTACATCCGGGCTATGCATCCCTCACAGTGGGGAGGCGTCGATTTCATCATCACCGGGAAGAGCGGCTCGACGGTGACCTACAAATGGGTGGGCGACAACAACCGCTTTAACCCGTCCACGGACCAACCGCATGCCAGCTACCGCATGGTCGAGAACATCTTCGAGGAGCTCGATGCTCCCGGAGAATGGTACTATAGAAAATCTACTGGGCAGCTCTTCTTCTATCCGCCTGCGGGGACCGACCTCACCAGCGCGACTATCGAGCTCGCGTCGCAAGACGAGCTTTTCGATGTGATCGGGACATCGGCGACCGCGACGGTTCAGTACCTCACCTTCAAGAGTCTCACGTTCACTGGCACATACCGTACGCTCTTCAGCAAACCCTATGAGGACCTGCTACAGGGGGACTGGGCCATTGCCCGCACCGGCGCGGTGTTGATGAACAACGCCGAGAACATCCAGGTTGACACCTGCCTTTTCGATCAGATCGGTGGCAACGGTGTCTTCATGAGCGGTCACAACCGGAATGACGCTGTCGTCAACAGCGATTTTGAGGATGCGGGCGCGAGCTGCGTCGCGATGGTCGGTCTCCAAAAGGCGGTCCGTTGCGCGGCCACGTCCTACGGCAACGCGCCGTCCTGCAGCGACAAAACGCCAGGCCCGCAAACGGACGATTATCCGGCTTCCAATCTCGTCCAGAACAACACCATGAATAATTTCGGCCGCTTCGAAAAGCAGGTAGCCGGAGTCGAGATGTCGATGACGAGCAAGAACACTGTGCGCCACAACACCATTCACACGATGCCGCGTGCAGGCATCAACTTCAATGATGGTTGCTGGGGCGGACATCTCATCGAGTGGAACTGGGTGTACAATGCGGTGCTCGAAACCAGCGACCACGGCCCCCTCAACGCCTGGGGACGCGACCGCAACCTCATCTTCCAGCGCGATCCCACCGCGACGAAACTCGACGCCGTGGACACGACGACGATCCAGAACAACCGTTTCGAAATCGCGTCCCCCATGTTCGGCATCGACCTCGACGATCAGTCGTCGAACTACCTGCAGCAGAACAACCTCCTCATCGGTGGCGGTCTCAAGGTGCAGTGGAGTAGGGATAACACGTATGTAAACAACATCCTCGTTAACGGGGCTGTCGTCGATGTCCACAGCCCCTGGACCCAGAACGGCCATGTTGTCAAGAACAACATCGTCGTGGGCAACGTCGCCTATTCCTTCTACGGCATCACCAATTTAAGTACGAACATCGTGTCGACGGGTGTAACCATTGATTACAACCTTTTTTACAATAGCGGCCAAGATCCACACCTCTGTCAGTGGCTGGCAAGAAGCACCTTCCCCTTCACCTGGTCACAGTGGATAGCAGCGGGACTCGATGCCCACTCGGTCCTGGCGGACCCGATGTTCACGAGTCCGACTACCGGCGACTATACTGTGAAGACCGGTTCGCCGGCGCTGACGCTCGGGTTTACTAACTTCCCCATGACCGGGTTCGGCGTCACATCGGGGCCCCAAGGGCCGGTAGCTGCGATGCCGGAGTCGCCGAAGAACTGAAGCACGCGCACAGCGCGCCATCTCCAGGTTGCTCAAACCCTGAGCTGGCGCTGCCGGAGCATAAGGTCAATGTCCTGACCCAGGCCAAGTCCGCGCAGACATGTTGGACTAACGGACTAACCGCCTCGATGTGGACGATTTCTATCGAAACGACCCGAGGCCATCAGCGTTATTTTCCGTACCCGGCAGTCACGATGTTGGCCTGCACGGCGTCGTCGGTGGAATCGGGCGGGACGCCCGCCGTCACGGCCCCTTCGAACCATATGCCGATGCCACTAGCAGACCCGTCGCCTCCCGTGCCCAAGATGATGCCACCTGTCTTCTTCATCGGATTATATCCGGGTGGACGCGCTCCGTAGCCACCTGTTGTGGCGTCAAACTTGACGGCTAGGGTGCCGGACTGCGCGTTGCCGGCCTTGAGCTCGAAGCACCCCGAAGAGGTGAGGCCCGAAGGGCACTTGCTCCCCGACTGACCCTTCAACATTGCCGTCACATACGGGAAGTTTACGGGGGTGTTGGTTGACACGTTTGCCGAACCGTTTGCGTACCCGAAGGACAGCCCGTTCTCGAGGTCCGCTCCGACCCATGGACCGCTGCCGCCGCCGGACTCTCCAAACTGGGTGTCGGCTCCCCAGTAGAGCGCTTCCATCGTGGCTGCGCCGTCGTCAACGCCGTTTATCTCAGAGTTCCCGTAGTCGAAACAGCAGCTTGCGTTGTGGCTCGTTCCGTCGAGCACCGCGTAGATGGCCTCCGCCTGGTCTCCAGTCGCGACCCCCTGAGTCCCTTCATTCCAGGCTGTGGTCGCAGTGTTGGAGGAACCACTGTAATTGGCTGTCAGCGTTGCGGTCGTCGACGCGGTGGTTGCGGCTGCGACGGAGAAATAAGGGCAGTTGTATGTCGTGCAGCTTGACAGCTCCGCGGCGAACATGAGGGGCGTACCCTTGGCGAGCGTTTGCGGGCTCGAGAATGTGACGGTTGACGAACCGTTCGTGACCGAAGCCGTCCCCGATAGCTGGGCGCCCGTTCGATAGGCAACATTGGACCCAGACGAGACCTTGATCCCGTAGACGACATGACCGCCCACGGTGATCTTCGCGGCGGTGGCAGGGGCTGGGTTGCCTCCCTTTGGCAGCCAATTCGCAAACCACGTAACTCGCAGATGGTTTCCGTTCGGGGACTGGTCGTAGATGATCGGAATCGTGCACGTCGTGCCGGAACAGAACGAGTCTTGGCTAGAACTGTCGGCGAAGCCTCCGGCGGTGAGGGCGGTGATGTCCTTGGTGGTGTTGTCCGACGCGCGACTCACCTGGTAGAGGGGGCCGCTGTACGACCCGTAGAGGGCGCGAACCGTGCTGTGCGCGGCAGCGCAAGGCGTGTTGGCGGCCGCGTAAATGTCGCAGGGCCCCGTGCCGGACGATCCCCCTGGCGAGGTGCCACCGGTAGCCTCTACACCGCCCGATCCCCCTTTGGCACTTGAGCCACCCGTTCACTTGGAACCACCAGCCGCAGTTGCGCCGCCCGTTGCTTGCGCGCCACCGGTTGAGGCTTTTCCACCGGCTGGGTTAGTCCCCACCGTGCCCCCGGTAGCTGGCACGCCACCCGTAGCAACCGCGCCGCCCGTCGCATTTGAGCCTCCGGTGACTGCAGAGCTGGTATTGCGCGAGCCGCCAGTAGGATTGGCACCACCGGTTGCAGGATGCGCCCCGCCCGTCGCAGGCAGCGCTCCTCCGGTCGCTTGATTTCCTCCAGCTTGTGCAGCTCCGCCTGTGTGAGCAGCTCCGCCGGTCATCGCCCCGCCGGATCCGGAGAGTACTCCCCCCGTGCCGATGGCTCCGCCCGATGCAACGGCACCCCCGACACTCGGGTTGCCAGTCGAGCCGCCCAGTCCGCTGGTTTCGTCGCTACCCCCATTCGAGCCGGAACAGCCGAAAAGCAGCGTTGTGGCAATGCAGGCCGGCAGCCGCCCAAAGCGCAACGCACCTTCCGCTAAGCCAAAACCCAACTTCTTGGATGAAATTCTCATTGATGACACTCCACTTCTTCAGCGTCGCCCGAATGGGTTCAAACGGACGAAGTAGGTACAAATGCGACAGGGTGGCGAGATTCAAAGGGGGGGCCAGTCACTTCTACTAATTGGTCGTCACGACACCTGTCCCGAGGTTGATGGACCATTGAGCGGAGTAGGTCAATTTCCACGTCGTGCCGTCAAAGGTGAACGGCAACCAGAGGTACGTCGAGAGGCTCAGGTTGCTGGAGTTCCATATGTCAGACGCGTAGATGTAGGTCGTCGTTTGGCTGCCCACGATGGGGATCACGTAGGTAGGCTGTGAGCTCCACGTCGAGTTGTTCACGCCAACGCCTACGAAGCTATTGTTCCACGGCCCGGTAATCGAGCCGGTGGAGGTCAAGTACGCTGCCTGGTTCGGAGCCCAGCCGGTCTGGCCCGAACTGATACCGTAGTACTTGCCATCGACCTTCCAGAATGCGTAGGCTTCCCGCGTATCATTAGCCCAAATCTTCGTGGTGTTCGTGACGGACAAATAGTCGCTTGAGAGCTGGTAGACCTCCGTCTGGCTAAAAGTTCCCGCCGAGGTCTGGCCCTGCGCGCCCGTAGAAATGAAATAGGCAGTCCCGTCGGGCTCTTGCCACAGGGTGCAGTCTCTCGAAGCGTTCCCCCCGGGCAGGAAGTGGTTCACGTACGTATAGTTGCCATCCACGGTGGGGCTGGTGAAAACAACGGCCTCGGAGTCACAGTAGCCACCGCTTGCCCCAGTGCAGGATTCCATATCCCAGTGGGCCCACATCACGTATAGCTTCGTGGAAGCGTTGTAGATGACTTTGGGCCGTTCGATGATAAGGTTGGTGTTGTTCAGCACGGAGGCCGTGGTGGTAGTAACGACCGAATTGCGATGCTCCCAGGTGACAAGGTCCTTGGAGGCGTAGCAGCTGATAGCGTGGAAGTTGCCCGTACCATTCGTGTTCAGAGTCTTGTCTTCGCCGAACCAGTACCAGGTATCGCAGACCTTGATGAGCCCGCCCCCGTGCGCCTGGATATGCTTGCCCGTAGTGTCGTTCCAGGAACCGGTGTTGTTGATGGTGCCGGTGATATTCCCGGCGCCTGCGGCTGGACAACTATTGTCCGTGGTTCCACCGACTCCAGCGTTGCCGCCAGTTGCTTTCGATCCTCCAGCCCCGCCATTGTTGGTGCCACCGGTGCCCGCCTTCACTCCACCCGTATTGGCAATAGTTCCTCCTGTTGAACTCGACTGCCCTCCGGTGCCAACGGATGATCCGCCGGTGCCCGCCTTGGCTCCGCCTGTGGCACTTCCACCCGTTGAAACTGCGAGCTGCCCCCCTGTAGTGGCTCCGCCGGTGGCTGCCTTAGTGCCGCCCGCGTTGGACGTGGTTCCGCCGGTTGGTCTTGCCCCACCCGTGCCCTGGCTGCCGCCGGTCTGCACAGTGGTTCCTCCGGTGTTGGCCCCACCCGTGGCTGGGGAGCCGCCTGCTGTGCTGTTCGCTCCTCCAGAGTAAATCACTCCCCCAGAACCGGGAGAACCAGCGCTGCCACCCCCGGCTCCTGTGGCGGTCTGATAGCCTCCAACATTGGTGCCGCCGGTGGGTTGCCCGCCCGCGTCACTGCCACTGCACGCGCAAAGCGCGCCGAGACCAATCATTACTATTAGAAATTGTCCGGCTTTCACGCCGTGACCCCATTGGGATTGGGCAGGGAGCAACATCATGGTTTCCTCTCAAACGTCATAGCCACGCCTGTTTGTTTGTTTTGACGGCACGGAATTGTCACGGTGCGCTACTGAATCCGTGTGAACCATCGCAGACGCCCATCACGAGAAGGACCGTTCACCGAGCCGGAACAGCACGAGCTGTGCGGCCAGGACTTCGGTGCCTACTAGGGCGCTGTCCTCGCGGGCGTGCAGGTTGCTGCGTTGCAGGTCACAACGTTCGAGTAGTCCGTGAAATTCGAGCTCGTGATGTCGGTGTTGGGACTTGTGTTCGCAGCCGTGGAAATGCTCACGCTGATTGGGGCGTGCAGTACCACCGGTGGCACGTCAACGGCAAGTGCATCGTTTCGTTGGATGATCTGCGTGCAGCGTATGCCGCGGCCACGACCGGCAACAGATCACATTGGGCCTTTGTCACGACGCAGTCACAGCAGCCCCGTGGTGCAAACACGCGATTTTTCAGATCGGTGAAACCGTGCCGTCAAGGCATAATCAGCCAAGACAGGCGAACTTGGCGCACCCCGCATTGGGCACAAACATCTGATAACGCTTCTGTATTGAACGGCCCGTTCGATTTCGAGTTCTGCAGGCAATAGCGGCGCTTCGCTCGAAACGTTCCCATACCGAAAGCAACACGTTGTGAGCCATTCTGGCTCGTTCGTGCATCTAGCTCTAGCTATGGGCGCCCATCTCAGACGAAACGAACGAGGAACTCCGCTCTCCCAGCGAACAACACTCCGGCCGTATTGATTCATCCAGACTTCGGGTTCGCTCGACGAAAACGTCATCTCAATTATTCTCGAAGGTGCATCAATGCGTTATATTTTGGGTACTTCACTTCTGTGTCTCACCCTTGTTGGCTGCTCAGGTTCTGATAGCAACACCTCTGCAGGCGGTGAGAGTAGCCAGGGAGGAACAACGGGTGGTCGCGGAGGAAATGGCGGACAATCGGCATCCGGGATTGGTGGAGCACTGGGCGGCCAGTCATCGTCATCGCCCGGCCAGGTTGCGGGCGGCGCCACGATAGCCAGCGGTGGTCAAACGACAATGGCGGCTACGGGAGGCGCGTTGGACAACGGCGGTGCCGCGGCAACCGGCGGTCGCGCCGCAGGCGGCACGGCACCAAGCATCGGCGGAAATGCTGCGGGCGGCGCGTCAAATGGCGTTGGCGGTTCAGCAACCGGCGGTCGCGCCATAGGTGGCACGGCGCCGAGCACTGGCGGGCATGCCGCGGGCGGCGCGTCAAATGGCGTTGGCGGTTCAGCAACCGGCGGTCGCGCCACAGCTGGTACGGTGCCAAGCACCGGCGGCAATACTTTGGGCATGTCAGGTGGCGGCGCGAGTGCGGGGGGCAAAGCAAGTACTGGCGGGACAGCGAGTACCGGCGGCGCGACAGGCTCAGGCGACGCGACCGGTACGGGTGGTTCGACATGCAATCCTTCGTGCACCAACAAGACATGTGGAAGTGACGGTTGCAATGGCACGTGCGGCGGCTGCAAACCCTCGCAGATGTGTGGCGCGAACGGCACCTGTCAGACGAAGAGCGGCTCGGGTATCGTCGTCGATGCAAGCTCGCAGTTGACGCCGATTTCGCCGGACATTTACGGCGTTGCCTTTGCGACGGACACTGGCGACGACTCCCACAATGTCGCCACACTCGACCGCTGGGGAGGCGACGCTGAGACGAGCTACAACTGGCAAAAAGACATGCACAATTCGGGGGGAGACTGGTATTGCGCTAACTACGTAGGTAGCGGACACGATGCTGACACCTTCGCGCAAACGAACAAATCGTGGGGTCTCAATACGTTAATGACGATTCCAATCACGGGCTGGCTCGCCAATGTCGCCACCTCGTCGGACAGCACTTATAGTGCCACGCTCGGTCAAAATTTGAGCACCTGCAACAGCCCGTCTACCTCGACTCCTACGTCAGCCACGTGTTGTAAAGCCATTGGAACGCAGGAATCGATCTTGGTTCGACAAGGGGTCGAACAATCTCGATACGAGCTTCATGGGCAACTGGGTGGCCCATTTGGTTTCGACCTTTGGAACTGCAGCCAACGGCGGCATTAGATACTACCAACTCGATAACGAGCCTGACAACTGGCAAGGCCTTCGACAGGACATTTACCCCGCGCTGTATGCGCCCGGCACCAATTGCTTGGACTACTCGGTGAAGATCACTTCGGGCAATGAGTCGGGCGTGTCGCCGAACGACGACATCATGAATCGCTCCGTCGCGTATGCGGCTGCCATCAAGGGCGCGGATCCGACCGCGCAGGTGTTGTTTTTATCGGTCATGGGCCCCGACGACATGATCAACCTGCTGCACAACGAGTGCGGCGTGGGGCAATCGTGGGGCAGCCAGTTTGCCGTCCCCTACACGATCGACAATTCGTATGCGATGGCGATGATGGCGAAAGGGAAGCAATACGAAACCACCCACCATCAACGTATCTTCGACTGCTTGGACACGCACTATCCTGGCAGCGCTCAGGAGATGTGGACCAATACGGTCTCGCACTTCCAAGGCTGGATCAATTCGACCTATCCGGGCACCGGAATCTGCGTGAGCGAGTACAATGTCGCCAACGACACCTCCGACCAAACAGCGACTACGAAGCAAGCCGACTACCTTGGCACATTTGGCGTGCTGGGCATTCGAGTCGCTTCATACTGGACGACCCTTTCGCCCAAGGATTCCAACAACAACTACGTTCACAGTTACGCTTACAACGCATTTGCGATGTTCCGAAACTATGACGACGCCGGCGGCAAGTTTGGTAGCGTCTCGGTCGGCGCCCAGAGCGCGTATTCGAATGTTCATGCGTACGCGGCGATGGACTCCGCGACCAACCCGACGAAGCTGTGGATCATGCTTGTCAACATCGGCACCAGCGCTCAGAGCAATATGACGATCGCGATCAACAACTTCACCGCTGCTGCGGCCGCGAAAGTGTATCAATCTGTCAACGGTGCCGCACCCACAACGGCCGCCAATGCCACTATCTCGAACGGCTCGATCTCGGGGCTTTCGATCGCGGCAAACACGATCACGCTGATTGCTGCCACGCGCTGACAGCTGGGTCGGTGGAGAGGAGCGCCCCGAAGGGAACGTTTCGGATTTCGTCTCGTCGAAATACGTTTTCGGGTCGTTAGGTGAGTTGGTTGTGCCAGCGTGCCAACGTTGAGCGATTGAATCCACGGGACGCCGAGTGCAATCCTGGTAAATTCGGGTTCAAGCTAAAGCGAACTGAAACGAAGAAAGGCATCGCATGCAACACGAAGGACCGCTTTGGCAAACGCTCGTCGCCGCGATCTCTGGCGGACTCGCGTGCTTGTCTGGTTGCTCAAGCAGCCAGACGGTTTCGGGCACCACGGCTAGCGGCGGTTCAGGAGGTGTGGCCGCAACCGGAGGGTCCGACGCCACAACGGGAACCGGAGGGTCTGACGCCACGGCGGGCACTGGAGGGTCTGGTGCTGCTGTGGGCACGGGTGGCGCGACCACGGCGGGAACGACAGTCGTCAGTGGGCCTTGCGACATCTATGCGTCCGGCAACACACCGTGTGTCGCGGCGCACAGCCTGGTTCGTGCTCTGTATGCGTCGTACCGTGGGAACCTGTACCAGGTCACGCGCCTATC
Organism: uncultured delta proteobacterium; assembly: GCA_963811985.1. Classification (GTDB taxonomy): domain Bacteria; phylum Myxococcota_A; class Polyangia; order Polyangiales; family Polyangiaceae; genus FEN-1139. Next base: position 51,000 of record CAWEUH010000023.1, on the reverse strand, counting down.
GGATCAGACAACCAAGGACATTGGAGTCCTCACCCCTGGGGGCTTTGCCGATTCCGCCGCGCAAGATGCGTTCTGCGCGGGCACGATATGCGGCGTGTCGATCATCTATGATCAATCGCCGCTGGGTAACCACCTGACAGTGGCGCCCCCGGGCGGCTACATCATGACGTCGGACAGAGAAGTCAACGCAGCTCGTTACAAGCTGATGGTCGGGGGCCACCCGGTCTACGGGGCCTACTTCGACAGCGGAATGGGCTATCGGAACAACAACACCGCGGGCATCGCAACGGGTGACCAACCACAGTCCATGTATATGGTGGCAAGTGGCGTGCACTACAACGATCAGTGCTGTTTCGACTACGGAAACGCAGAGACCACCAGTGACAACGACGGCAACGGCACTATGGAGGCTGTCTACGTGGGGAACTGCTCGCTATGGGGCAAGGGCGCTGGCAGCGGTCCTTGGGTCATGGCTGACCTCGAGAACGGCCTTTTTGCTGGGCAATCCTTTTCCCTCAACGCCGGCAACGTACCGGTTAGTTATGACTACGTAACGGCGGTGCTCAAAGGCAGAGCCGGGGGGTTTACGCTAAAAAGCGGTGACGCACAATCTGGAACCCTGCAAACCATGTACGATGGGCCGCGCCCTGCATACGGATACGACCCTATGCGCAAGGAGGGTGCCATCATCTTGGGGACCGGCGGTGACAACAGCAACGGCGACGTCGGCATCTTCTTCGAAGGCTGTATGACCGCCGGCTACTCCTCGGATGCGACCGACGATGCTGTTCAGGCGAACATCGTAGCGGCGGGATACGGCCCGGCCACGACGGGTGGGAACGCCTGTGGACCGAAGTGCACCAAAGTGACCACGTGCGCTCCTTTGGCAGTACCGAGCGGACTTACGACTCTGACCGACTTTTCAAGCAATCTCGATTCCTCGAACATCTTCCACACGGGCGGTGTCAATGACTGGACGGCACTCTACGGCGGCACCTGGGTCGCTCCAACCGTTCCCGATGCCTCCGCCACCGTTGATCTCTGCACTACACCAGCCGCTCCTCCCCAGTACCCCTTGGCGCAAAGCTTCGCTGACGGCGACTGGCACATCACTGGAACCATCGCCAGCAAGAGCTGGGCCGGAATGGGTCTTTGGTTTGGCACAAGCTGCGCGGTCATAGACTTCAGTGCCTACCAGGGGCTGTCGTTCACCATCGCCGGCAGCGCAGGCCCTAGCGGCTCAATCAGTGTGGGCATTTCCACGGCTGCGAACACCAGGCCCAACACCGACACCACAAGCTCGGACTTCACTTGCTATTCGAACGTCGCGACGTGCACCGCAGCAACGTGCACTCCCGCAAGTCTGACGGTGAGCAACATCACTACCACGCCGCAAACCGTGCGTTTGCTTTGGGCCGATCTCAACAATGGGCTGCCAAGTGCCTCGCCGAACCCGTCGGAGATCACTGGGATCTCCTTCAGCCCGACGGTTGACTGGTCGGGTACCGTTAGCCCCTACTCGCTCGATCTTGTCATCGACGACTTGGCGCTTATTCCCTAACGTACCTTCTTGGCTGCGGCGTCCACCGTGAGCAGAGCGTTCTGAGCCCACAGTTTGCCCGCGTTGATGCTATAGTTTTTTGCCACCTTACTTTCGGCACGGGCGAGTTGAGTTTGGCGCGATGTGCTAGCCTATACTGGGAAGACATGAACAAGACTCACATGAAATTGCACCTAGCGATCTGCAGTTTGGTTATGGCGTGTGGCGGATCTAATTCCGAAACTGGGGGCAATACCGAAAGCGGATCGGGAAGCGGTGGAGTGTCGGCTTCTGGGGGCATGACGGCGCGCGCGGGTTCGAGCACCGGCGGGGCAATCGCTGCAACGGGCGGTGATAGCGCTACCGGGGGCACTTCGAGTCCAAGTGGGACAAAAAACACAGGAGGCAACACCAACACGGGTGGCGCAACTGCGCCGGGCTCGGGTGGCTCAAGCTCGATGCCTGTTGGCGGCTCGTCCGCAAAAGCCACGGGCGGCACAACGAACACAGGCGGAGGAACGACCGCAAAAGCAACGGGAGGTGCCCCGCCAACTTCCACGGGCGGTGCAGCCGCGGGCGGCACGCAAACGGGCGGCTCCTCCGCAAAAGCCACAGGCGGCACAACGAATACAGGCGGAAAAGCAACGGGAGGCAGCAATGCGACTGGCGGACGCTCGAGCACCGGAGGCACGGCGAGCGCAACCGGCGGATCGACTGCAGCGGGCGGCGGCTCGTCGAGTTGTGGCCCCGGCACGCTCAATCCGAATCCATTTGGATGCAGTTTTGCTTGGGGCGTGTCAGACCCGCCGACCTCTCTAAGTACCTATAGTTTCCTGCAGTTCATAACGTTTTGGGTGGAATCTGGCATTGCTGCCGACGGCACGTTCAGCACGTGCAATGGCTGCACTTGGCTGCAAAAGTTCGCATCCACGAACCTAGTTCCCGTGTACTACGCGTACATCATCGGGTACTACGCGCATGCGAACAACATCGTTGATGGAAATCAGTGCCCCTCGAGCAATCCCAATTGCCCGAATCTAACGAACGACGGGGCGTCGTTCGTCAAGGCCCATCGCAGCACTATCATTCAGGCCTACGCAAACTACGCCAAGCAGACGTACGCGGCGTGGCCCACGAAGCCGCTCGTGTGGCTGTTCGAGGGCGATTTCGTCCAGTTTACGGATAGCGCGCAGTCGAGCCCACTCACGATGACCGAACTCGCGCAATTAGCCGCGGATATCACCTGCGCCATCAAAGGCAACATGCCCAATGCCGTCGTGGCTATCAACCATTCCACTTGGAACGCGAATGACGTGACCAATAGTTACTGGAACGCAATGAACAGCGGCGGCGTGAAATACGACTTGGCCTGGACAACGGGCGTTGCGACCAGCAATGGTTTCTTCAACACGGGCGTCACGACCAGCACCTACAACGGAACAACCGCCACGTATGCGTACCTGCACCAAGTATCGGGCAAGAAGATCCTCGTTGACGATGGCTGCGGGGGCAACACGGCGGAAGATTGGGCACCTGCGTCGGCGGCCACGTTGAACGCGCGCATCGCGTCAGGCGTCATGGCCTTCAGCCACTGCGCTTCACTGGAGCCCAACTATCAATCGCAAATCACCGCATTGAAGTCGCAACTCAATTCGACGTGTAACTAGTACCCCGAATCTATGAGATGAGGGGTACTAGAGAATCGCGAAGCGATTTTGGGTTTGGGCGAATGCCCAAGGTAATGAGGATAGTGCCGCGATGGCCGCGCAGCGGCCGGTCCAAAGGACCCATCAGTTCTGATGAATCGCGGCACTAGCAGCGGAGTCCCGCTGGCGTTTGCGCGCGCGCATTACCATAAGGCCGAGCAGGCCCAGGCTGGCCAAGACGGGCGTGCGTGAGTCATGCCGCGGCACTCGACAGCTGCAGCTGCCCTCCTCGGTGTCCTTGCCTGGGCTGCCCGTGGAAGTATCCGTGGAGTCAGCGCTCGTACCGCCGGGACTGGAGATCATCGCGTTGGTTCCTGCGGTTGCGGGCACACCGGCGGTTGGATTGCCAGGATTCGTTGTGCCGCCCGTCGAGTCGCTGACGCCACCTGTCCCTTGCGCAGAGCCTCCTGCGGCTTTGGTTCCGCCCGTGGCTCTGGCTCCACCCGGGCCTGCAACGCCGCCAGTTGCCGCAGCGCCTGCAACTGAAGTACCTCCACCGGTTCCAGACGCGCCGCCCGAGCCACCGGAGCCGGTGTTCGCACTGACGTGCAGGAAGCACTTGGCACAGCTGATCGCCGTATTGCGACGCCCCGCGGAATTCTGCTCGACGATCGTAACGGTCGTCGAATTGACGACGACGTCAACCAGTGCAACATGACCCGTGGTGGCATCAGCCCCACACGAGCCCGGTGGAAATACGATCAAATCGCCGTGAACAGGGGTCGTAGTTTGCACGACACCACTGGTAGTCGGCGGCGTCGTGTCACACCAGGTTCCCGCATCGCCATTGGGGATCCAGTTGACGTTCCAGTGGAAGTACAGGTACCGATGGGCAAGTTCCGTGCATTGATAGCCGCCTGAAAACTGCGTCCGAATCCAATCCGTGCCACCCGAGGTTGTTGCAGTATCAACACCGTTGTTCGAGTAGATGGCTCCCGTGGTGGTTGCGCACTGAGCATATGCGGGGATCCCGTCTACGAACCGGTTGGTGGGCACGGTCTCATCGCAGACATTTGCCGCCTGTTGGACAGAGCTGAGATTCTCCTGCTGGGTGTCCAGGCCACTACAACCTGCAAGCAGACCCACGATGATCGACGGAGTCGCAATTCTGAACCAAGTTCTCATGACCAATCTCCAACAAGGCCGAGTTGACGATTGCGCGGCTGCCGATTCCCAGCGCTATTCATGATAAACCCGCGGAAACGCGTTCAGGAAATGTTTAAACCGACATCCGCTGGGCTCTGGTTTTGGCCTTGAAGTGCCGCGATGGGGCAGCGTAGGCCGGTGTGGTATAGTGCCGCGATTCCACTAAAGTGAGGGTCCTGCGGCCCGGCCGCTACGCGGCCTATCGTGGCCTCACCGCACGACGCGCAGTGACGATTTCATTTCCCGTAACCCGCGTTGATGATGTTGGCCTGCACGGCGTCGTCGGTCGCATCCGAAGGGAAGCCAGTTGTCATGCACCCTTCGAAAAAGGTTCCTTCGCCCGTGTGACTATTGTCACCGCCCGTTCCAAGGATGATGGCACCCTGCTTCTTCATAGGGTTGTAGCCGGTAGGACGTGCTCCGCTGTACAGGGTCTTGAGGCTGCCGGACTGCGCATCGCCGCCCTTGAGTGCCCAGGAATTTCCAGAGTTACCCTTGAGCATTGCGGTAACATAGTTGACTACGAGGGAGGTGTTGGTCGCGGGTGCGGAGAAGGATTGGCCAGCAAAGATGCCGTTCTCGAGGTCCGCCATCACCCAGGGGCCAGTGCCACTGCCCTTGCCCCACTGGGTGCTATTTCCGAAATAGACCGCCTCCATGGTGGCGTTGCCGTCGTCCGTGTTGTCCGTCTCTGCGTTCCCGTAGTCGAAGCAGCACCATTGGTTATAGTGCTTTCCACTAACCACCATGTACATACTCTCTGGCTGATCGCCAGTTGCGACGCCCTTGGTGGTGTTGTTTCGATAGCCCACGGCGCCGACACTGTCGTCCCAGTTCATCGTCGTATAGACGCCGTAGACCGTGTGACCATTGAGCTTTATCGAGGCCTGGGTTGCGTTCGCTTCCAGGCCTCCATTTGTCAACCAACCACCAGGTGGCGATTTGGTGAGATGGTTGCCGTTCGGCGACTGGTCGTAGATCTCGGAAATGGTGCAAGTCGTGCCGGTGCAGAACGTGTCTTGAGTGGCTGAGTTGGCGACGCCTCCAGGGCTCAGCGTCAAGATGTCCTGGGTTGTTTTGTCTGAGGCGCGCCTTACCTGGTACAGCTTTCCGCTGTACGCGCTATAAAGTGCCCGGACCGTGCTGTGCGCAGCAACGCACGGCGTGTTGGCGGCGGCGTAGATGTCGCATGGTCCCGTGCTGGACGAACCCGCAGCTGATGCGCCTCCGGTGGGGGCCACTCCGCTCGCGCCCCCGTTGGCACTCGTTCCTCCTGTTAACTTGGAACCACCGCCAGCCGTTACGCCGCCGGTTGCAACGGCACCCCCCGTTGAAGCTTTTCCACCGGTTGGGTTGCTTCCCAGCGTGCCCCCAGTAGGGGCCACTCCGCCCGTGGAAACTGCGCCGCCTGTAGCATTTGAGCCCCCAGTGATTACAGGGCTTGTGTTGCGAGATCCTCCCGTCATATTGGCGCCACCCGTTGCGGGTCGAGCCCCGCCAGTCGCGGGACTCCCTCCAGCTTGAGCTGCTCCTCCCGTCATGGCACCGCCAGTTGCCTGGCTCCCACCGGCATGACCAGCTCCGCCTGTTTGAGCAGCAGCGCCGGTGCCTCCGGCTCCGGAGAATGCGCCCCCTGTGCCGTTTGCTCCACCGGATGCAACCGCTCCACCCACGCTTGGGTTGCCAGTCGCGCCGCCGTTGGTTAGGTCGCTACCCGAGTTTGAACCGGAACAGCCAAGAGATAGCGTTGCGACAACACAGGCCAGCAGCAAGTCCTTCATCGATTACACTCCAGTTCTTCGGCGTCGCCCTGCGTAGATTCGAATAGACGAACACCTACGGCTTCCGAACTTGCAGCCGACGAGATCTTGAGGGCTAGAAATCTCTCGTCGATGCCGCGCCGAAGCCAAATACCAGCTAACAACCGCGCAGTGGAAGCTCGACAACACTTCCGTCGAGAAATCGGAACAATCTGGCACCCCGCCTCCTGACAATGCCCGTTTCCTTCAATCTGCGGCGCTGTTGAAGCCACGCCGCAAGCCCACTCGTCGGAACGGACATGAACAAATCCGACCCCATATTAAAGGGGCGCGATCGCAACGAAATAGGTCTACCGATTTTGCTGGGCACACGGTTTTTGACCCGCGCCTCCGGTACAAGCCCTTCTTGGAGTCGCCGCACGAATCGGCGCGGTGCCCGAATTGACAGGTTACGGGCGTGCGTACATCCTCGACATATGCACAGCGTGCCCACTGCTGCGCCGGTTGACGGCATCGACACGGTGGTACTGGAAGAGGACACCAGAACAGCTGGCGAAAGGCTGAATGAATCCGCGCGGGAGGCGCTTCGGGGTGATCCGTTCGCAGTGCAGCAATTCCTCCGAGCGATTGCGCCATTGGTTCGCAAGATCTGCCGGGGCATTCTAGGCCGCGAGAACCAGGAGCTCGAAGACACGATACAGGACTGCCTGATTGATGTCGTGCGCGCGCTGCCCCAGTTCCGATTCGAAGCCGAAGTTTCCCACTACGTAGCGAAGATCGCGATGCGGCGCGCGATCGCGTCACGACAGCGCGCTCGGGCTCGATCCAAGCAGTACCTGGCGATGGATTCGCGGATCCTGCGGCTCGCGAGCCCCGACGACGCGGGAGAGGCAAGCGAGGATCTCGTTCAGAATCTGCTCGACGAACTCAGTGAGTCGCAAGCGACCGTCCTGCTCTTGCGCCTCGTGCTTGGTCACTCGATCAACGAAGTCGCCAGCATCACGGGCGCGCCTGTAAACACGGTCAAGACGCGATTGCGCTTGGGGAAGAACCAGCTTCGCCGCTGGCTCGCGCGAAGAAGGGAGGGGAGCTGTGCACGGTATTAGCGAGCTGCAAGATCACCCCGAGCAGTTGCTCGAACGCGCGATTCGGGGCGAATTGAGCCCTGGTGATCAGACCCAACTCGACCGGCACCTCGCCGAGTGCGCCGAGTGCGCAGCGGAGCTCGAAGGCGCACACATCTTCAGAGCCGCTTTGGCTCCGGGAAAACAAGACAATGCCCTCAATCACGCCGCGGTCATGAAGTCGCTGGTGCGCCTGCAGGCGCGTGAGACGTTTGTCGAAAGGCTGCGACACAAGCTTACTCTGGAGCTACTGCCGCGACCAGCGACTGCGTTGTTTGGCGTCCTGGCAATCGTTGCGGTCGGCTTTGCCCTGCTCTACGCGCGGTGGCCGCAACGACAAGTGGTCGCGCCGGTTGCTTCTTCGCGACTACTCATTCTGGATGACGGCTCTGAAGTCACACCGGCAGATGGGAGGACGGCCATTCAGCTCGTCGAGCAGACGCCAGCGCGCGCGACAGTGCGTTTGCGGTCCGGCAGCGCGCAATTCCGAGTCCGCCATGACAGTCGGCGGCTGTTTCGCGTCGATACAGGGCCGATACAGATTGAGGACATCGGAACTGCGTTTCGCGTGGATCACGACGCGGGAGACAAGATCCGTGTGGTGGTTTCAGAAGGGCGGGTCGCGGTTCTGCACGTTACCAATGGCTGGCGTGTCGAACTCGGCGCCGGTGAGGACCGAGTATTCTTCGCTGCGGCCGAAGTCACCGAACCAGTGAAGGAAGCGCCCAAGGTACCAGCGCCGTCCGCCGCGGCAGATACAAGCCGCGCCGAATCCCGCGCCCACGGCGCAGACGACCCCGCTGAACTTCTGATGGCTGCAGACCTGGCCCGGCGATCACGTCAGCCGCAGGCGGCGGTGGCGCCCTTGCAACGCCTGTTGGAGCACTACCCGAAGGATCCGCGAGTTCCGGCGGCTGCGTTCACACTGGGCTGGGTTCTGCTCACGGACCTCGGTCGGCCGCGCGAGGCAGCTGCGGCCTTTGCCATAGCCGAACGCAGCGCGCCGCGCGGCGGCTTGGCAGAAGATGCGGCGGCGCGTGTGGCCGAAGCTTGGCAGAAGGCGGGCGACTCGCGCCGTGCCGCCGAAGCTGCCCGTCACTACGAACGGGTATATCCATCCGGGCGGTACATGACGTTGATGCATGGCTTGATCGGCGAGAATTGACTGGCACTTTCTTCGCGCTTTGGCTCGCTGCGTTCGGCAGCGAGGTGACACCCGGGGCGGTCGGCAACGGCCCCTCCCTAACCATTGATCCGTGCGTCGCCGTCGACGAAAAGACGGTTCGTGAGGTGATGGAACTGGAGATCCGCGGCGCTCGAATGCTTCCCACCTCCGTGAGCGTTGGATGCGTCGATGGGGCGCAGGAGATACGGATTCTGCCCTGGATTTCTCCTGAAACTGAAGGCATCCGCACGATCAAGCTGTCCCTTGTCGCGGACGGCGATGACGTGGCTGTGCGCCAGGCCCGATCTCGTGAGCTAGCGCTGGCGATCGCAGAATACATTCGGCGTTTAGACGCTGCCGAACCCCCCACTCGAGAGTCGCTGAAGCCGACGCCATCGTCCACTCCCCCGCTATTGGTTCCCGCACCTGCCACGCCGGCAGCGCCGCCAACGCCAGATGGCCGATGGCAGCTCGGTCTTCTGTCGGCATTTGAGTATTTTTCGGGCGGGCAAACGCTCGCCGGTGGCGACCTCCTCGTGGCCTCGGGCCTCGGACGTTGGTTCTCGGCGGAACTGCGCGCGGGCGGTCGCATCGGTGCCGATGAGCCGCTGCCAGGCGGGCGTCTGACTACGCGCGCTGCGACGGCCACCACGGCAGTTGGACCTAATCTCTGGTCGCAGCGCCGCCCTGTCGGGGCTGCGCTCGTTCTGCGCGCCCAGGGGTACTTGGTTCAGTTTCGCGCCGAACAATTCGGCAAAGGCCGTGCTCCGACCGCTCTCCTCGGTGCGTTGACCCTTGCCGCGGAACCCCGGATCGCAGTAACGCTGACGCGCCACTTTTTGCTCGAGGCTTCCGCGGGCGTCGGCTTCCCGCTGCACGGAATTGTTGTCAGAACGCAGGGGACAGAAACCCGTGGCATGTCGGGCCTCATTGTGTCAGGTAGTTTCGGTGGGGTGGTGTCGTTTTGACCCACACGGGAACCAAAACCCAATCCTGCCATCAGCCGACGACGCGCGGCGAATCTTGCCTTCAATGGTTCGCAGTCGCCTGGCTCGGCGCCGTGTTTCTAACCGGTGTTGCCTGCAACAATACCACGCTGGACCTTGTAAATCCCGACCTCGGCAATCCTGAGCTCGGCAGTCCCGACCTTGGCCTCTTGGCACATTGGGCGCTCGACGAGAGTCAGCCGGGCAGCACTGCCGCCGATTCATCCGGTTTCGGGAATGACGGGCTGCCGTCGCAGAACCCGCCGGTTCCAACCGAAGACGTGCCGCCCGTACGGTTTCAGGATCCGTTCAGCTTGTCTTTCAATGGGCAAGACCAGTGGATTGATATCGGAAATCCTGGCCTATTGAATGTCGGAGGGCCCGTTAGCGTGGCAGCGTGGATTCGCGCGACCAGAATCGACACCCGCAGCAACATTGTGGCGCACGGTTATCGTTTCGGCCCCAACTATGACTTTGCTCTTCGTGTGGACACCGGCACGTATGTGTTTACCACCTGGGACAGCGTCAACCACCAAGCCGTGGCCACAATTCCAAGCAGCGACGTCGGAACGTGGGTTCACCTTTGCGGCGTGTTCGACGGCGACACGTACCACATTTATCGCAACGGCGCGCTCGCGGCGGCTACTGCAGATACGACCGCGCCGCAGTCAACGTCAACACGATTTGGGTGATCGGTGGTAGTGCCAAGCAGGACAACCTGTTGCAGGGACAAATCGATGACGTCAGGATTTACGGCCGCGCACTGAGCGCCGCCGAGGTCCAGGCGCTCTATCGCAGGTGAGTGCGCGAAAGTGCGAGCGCCCCAGGGCGCAGCGACAAGCCGGCCCGCGGCGAAGCGCGACCCACAAAAATCGTCACCGCCACGAAAATCGATAGACTCGATCAATCCTCCTCGTCCCCCTATTAAGGGCTCAAGCGATCTCACGTCCATTCGAACCCCGGCCCACCCGAAATCCCTAGCGAAAAACAGTCCTTCGAACGCGAGTTGACCGTGGCCGATACTCGATTCGTCTCGACTAGCGTTATGATGTGAATTCTGGGTATGACTACTGCCAAGTTGTGCAAGAACGTGGCGACGATTCCTTAACGGAAGTATCCGTCATTATTCACTGCTACCCAGACTGACGCGAACGGGGCCGACCCCTTCGTACCGATCTCCCTTCTCCCCGTATCGTTTGAGCGAACTCTTGCGCACACGCTGTGCGCCTTAGCCTTCGCTGGTGAGGTATTCTATGTTTAGGACTCGACCTGGTTTCAATCGTGCACCTTGGGTGCTTGCTTGTGCCGCGGCACTGACCGCATGGTTGCCACAGGCCTCGGCCCAAACAACCTACTCGACTACGTGGGCCTCGATCGACACGCACAATCCGGCCCCCAACTGGTTCCAAGACGCCAAGTTCGGTATCTACTTTCACTGGGGCGCGTTCGGCACGGCCATGTTCGGGTCGGAGTGGTACCCGCGGAATATGTTCAACAAGGCGGGTAATTCCGCTGAGTACCAACATCACATGGCAACCTACGGCGATCCATACGGCAGCTGGGGGTACGAGAAGTTTCTCATCGGCGCCAACGACAAGGCGGGCAATTTCGTCCAGTTTGCGCCGAAGCTGGTCTCGGCTGGGGGCAACTGGGATCCGGACGCCTGGGCCCAGATGTTCCTCGACGCCGGCGCCTGGTACGCTGGACCGGTGGCGGAACACCACGACGGGTTCTCCATGTGGGACAGCAAGGTGAACGAGTGGAACTCGGTGCTCTTGGGACCGAAGCTCAACTTGGCCCAGCTACACGCGAACGCGATACGAAATAAGGGCCTCAAATTGTTCATGTCGCTACACACGGAATGGAACTTCGGGGGCTACTGGGCCTACGGGACACCAACGACGACTGACCCGAGCCTGCAAAAGCTCTATGGCTTGCTCCCCAATGCCACGGAGCAGACGCTTTGGTTGAACGAGCTGAAGGAGGTCATCGACGAGTTTTTGCCCGATATTCTCTACCAAGACCGCTATCTTTCTGGAATCAGCGATGTAAACCTGAGGACGTTCCTAGCCTACTATTACAATGCGGCTCTCGCCGCGAATAAGGAGGTGGTCGCGGTAGCAAAAGAAACCATAACCCCTCCTGCACATAGCGGCCAATTGTACGACTATGAACGCGGTGGTCCGGCCGACATCACCACGCCGTATTGGATGACCGACGACTCCGTTGGCTCGCAGAGTTGGTGCTACGTAACCGGTCTATCCTACTACACCGACGCTCAGTTCATTGGCTCGTTCGTCGACCGAATCAGTAAGGGCGGCAACATGATCCTGAACGTCTCGCCCATGCCTGACGGAACCTTCCCGCAGCGGCAGAAGGATATCATGACGGCGTTTGGCACGTTCTTGAAGCAAATGGGTACGGCGATCTACAATACCCGAGCGTTTTCGGTGTATGGCGAAGGCCCGACCAAGATGGGCGGCGGCGAGTTCACCTCGCCGACGGCGCTTACGACGAGTGACATTCGCTACACGAAATCCAAGGACGGCGACGCTGTGTACGCGATCCTCGGTGGCTGGCCAGGCAACGGCAAAGTTGTGAACATGACGGCCGTAACGACGAGCGCCTTCGCGGTTGGCTCGGGCAAAGTGTACCTGTTTGCGCCGGTTGGCGGCTCTGCGATTAGCTTGTCGTTCACGCAGGACACCTCGGGGTTGCACGTCACGTTGCCCAGCACACAACCGTACACGGCGCTGGCGTACGCCATAAAGATCAGCAAGGGCGGCACCGTGCCTGCGTCAACTCCGTGCGTTAACAACACCCCCTGTGGCACAGGCGGCACCGGAGGAACCGGCGGCAGCTCAAGCACGGGTGGGTCTTCGTCAACAGGCGGGACCTCGTCCGCGGGCGGTACCTCGCCAACGGGCGGGACGAAAGCAATCGGCGGCGGCGCTTCAAGCACCGGCGGGTCCAGAGCCACTGGTGGAAGCAACGCGGCGGGAGGTGCATTGACCACGGGCGGAGTGGCATCAACGGGTGGCTCCAAAGCGGCTGGTGGCGCGTCGAATGTCTCGAACACCGGCGGTACGACGACCTTTGCAGTTACGGGTGGCAGAGTGTCGAAGGGCGGTGTCACGAACGGCACAGGCGGCAACGTCGCGCCCACGGGAGGTTCCCTTGGTAACGGCGGGGGCGCTGTCACGGGCGGGCAAGTGGGGTTGGGCGGAGCCAACTCCGCTGGCGGGGCGCTAGCGGCTGGTGGAGCACTGGCTACTGGCGGTCAATTGGGTTCCACGGGTACGACGACAACCGATACCGGTGTCACGAACACGGGTGACACGTCGAATGCCGGTGGCTGTGGCTGCCGCGTTGCTGGTGAACGCTCGAACTCGAAGTCACTCGCGATGCTGGGCGTGCTTGGTGTGATGATCGCTCGATCGCTCAGACGGCGATCGCTGCCTTGCTGAGCCGTCCTAACTGCCAAGGCTGTGCCGTCTTAGCCGCCGAGTAGCAACTGGGCGAGCGACGGGCGAACTGCGGCAAAGGTTGCGCGTGTGCCGTGCTTACGCAAGACTAGCGAGATGCCTAAGTGAGCTAACTATGACGACGGCACGTTCCATCGCTGAAGAAGGATTGGCAACTTTGTTGTCGGGCGCGCTGTTGACAGCGTGCCTGACGCCCAATGCCCAATGGCAGATCGCGGCCGCAGACGTTTCGTCGGCGTCCAATACCTCGTCGGTTGCGTGGAATTCGACCGGACCAATCATTGCGCCCGTTTCGGATGACAATCACGACCTCGTGGCGATCAAAGACCCCACGATCGTGCGCTTCAACGACCGCTGGCACGTGTACGCAAGTTCGGTCTCGAGTGGCGGCGCTTACAACATCGTTTACGTATCGTTCGCAGACTGGAAGGATGCGTCAAAGGCGCCATTTTACTACATGGACCAGACACCCGGCTGGAAAATGTACGTGGCTGCCCCCCAAATTTTCTTCTTTACGCCTCAGAAGAAGTGGTACCTCATTTTTCAGTCCGGGCCGCCCATGTTTTCGACGAATGACGATCCGGGAGATCCCACCAAATGGGCCGAGCCTGCGCCATTTTTCGCGAAGGAGCCACCGATCATTACCCAAAATGGCGGCTGGTTGGATTTCTGGGTGATTTGTGACGCGCAACTCTGCCACATGTTCTTCTCGAACGACAAGGGCCGCTGGTACCACAGCAAGATGACCATCGCGAAGTTTCCATACGGGTTCAGCGAGCCCGTCGTGGCCATGGAAGACTCGGAAGCGGGGCGACTGTTCGAGGCGTGCAATGTTTACAAAATCAAGGGAACGAACAAATACTTGGCGCTCATCGAGGCCTTCGACAGCACGTCGAATTATCGGCGCTACTTTCGTTCTTGGACGTCCGAGAGCCTCGATGGGCCTTGGAAACCCTTCAATGACAACGGCTCGTCACCGTTTGCCGGGAAAGAAAACGTCTCGTTCGCGGCCGGGGCGTGGACCAACGATATCAGTCACGGTGAGATGATTCGAGCCGGCTTCGATGAGACGATGTTGATCGACGAAACTCACCATCAGTACCTTTACCAAGGCTTCGACGCGAAGGTCAAAACGTCCGACTACAACAAGATTCCATGGAGGCTCGGGCTTCTCACAGACAAGGCGCTTGCGGCTACCGACTAGCGAGCACAGGCTTGATTCTTGCCGCGCGGCGACTGTCGGAGACAGGCGAGCCATCTGTCCAAAGCGGAGCTTTCAACCTGAGCCAGATCCATGGCAGTGACTTTGAGGTCGTCGATACCGGGCCCATTTCTACGACTGGGCCCCATTGTTTGGACCATCAGGCATGCGCCACTCCGCGAAGTCATGTCAGGGCGTGTTCTTCAGATTCGCATAGGCCGCTTCGAGACCCGCTGCACTGACGACAGTCTGGGCGTCCGCAGGGAAGGTGTCTCCACTGATGGCGATGTTGCCCGAGACGGTATTGCTTGGGCCACCAAGTCCCGGGCTGGCGGAGCTTCCCCAGTTATTGGTGAACGTGATGTGGCCGGTGTTGTTGGAGGCGTTCGCGTTTGCCGTAACGTAAGCACCAAAGTTCGCGTACACGTTCTTCGTTTCCGTTATGTAGGCCGAGCCTTCGTCGTTGTACTCTCCCCAGTAGGTACCGGAAAGTCCGGAGCCCTTGCCCTCACAGTAGTTTTCCGTAACCATCGTCCCAGGTTGAAACCCAAGGTTGTAGTGGCACCCTCCGTCGTTCATCTGGAGCATAGCCAGGTGAACGTAGTTGGCGCTGATCGTGTTGTTCTTGGCGGTTGTCGGGTTCACGTACCAGGGCTGGTAGAGGTAAAGGTCGCCCGTATTGCGCGTCTTGTAATCGGCATTGCCGCCCGCATCGTTGGTGCCCCAACCGTAACCGCTGTTGAGCCCCGAATACGGCACGTTGTAGACCTCGTTGTGAGACACGACGACGTTCGCTGTATACGTGAACATGATGCCAGCAAAGTCGCGGTAGTCGATCCCGATATCGTGGACGAGGTTGTCCTTGATGGTGATGTTCTGGTTGATGAGCTTCGACCCCGGATCGCTCGAGGTGCACACCTTGTCGCCGCACGGGTGATGGGACCAAGCCCGGGCCCCTCCGATGAGGATGCCGCCACCGGCAATCTGTGAGAACACACAGCCGACCACATTGATTCCACTCGCCCCGAGCCCGACGCTCGTCGCGTGTGCGTTGGCGTCATTGCCGATCCCGAGGCCCACACTTCCAAGATCGACGAACCTGTCGCCCACGAACGAGATGTTGTTCGCGTTCGACACTTGAACGGCACCCGGCATCTGGCTCCAGTGTGGCCGCACGGATTCGAACACGGGAGATTGACCGCCGCCCGGGTAGTCCGACCGGGGACCGACGAGATACCCGCCCGTCTGCTGGTCATTGTATCCGCTGGTCGAGTTCGGCTCGAGCCAGCTCGTGTACGAGAACGTTAGCCCGCTGAACGTAAGATCATGCGCGGGCTGCGCGTAGGGGTCGCCTCCAGCCGGGGCCGCGTAGGGCACGGCCACCGTTGGACTGCCGGCGGTGGATGGCGAAACGCAATCCGCTCCGCCTGTTGGCGTTCCAGCTGGACAAGCGCCGCCCACCGCAAGGAGCAGCTGCAATTGAGGCAGCTCGACGTTGACTGTGCTCATGTCTTGGCCGGAGAGCGGTATGTAGTAGAGGGCGCCGGCTGTGGTGTCCTGGTACCATTCCCCGGGCTGATCGAGCAGCGAGTAATCATTCTCGACGTAGATAGGTCCGTTCCGATAGGGTCCGTTGCACATTGAAGCGCCAGTCGGACACTTGATCACATCCCAACCCCAGGTATTTCCCTCCCATGCAGGCTGCACCATCGTCACCGTGCCGTTCGAGACGCTCTGGATCGGGGAGTACCGATCCGTCCAGGACCCAATCGCGTGCAAATCTGCGCGCCCTGGCTGCTGCAGGCTGTTCAAGAAATTCAAGCTGCTGTTGGTGAACGACCAGCCGTTGGTTTGCATGTTCATGTCATCGCGGCTAATCGAACTCGAACGCGCACGCGTCGCGATCTTGCCGGCGACATAGAGCTGCCGGGTGGCAAAGGTGGTCGGCACAGACGCCTTGTAGATATTCTTGGAAGAGTCGCTGATTGTCCACCCCGTGATCTTCTGCGCGCCGGAGAGAACGGGATGTGAGCCTGTGGCAGCCTGCCAATTAATCGTGTGGCCGTTAGTTCCTGAGTCCGCGTTGGTAAAGACAAGAGGCGCGGCCAGCGTGTAAACACCGTCTGCCAACTCGGCGATGATATCTCCTTGCATCGAGCCAGCCGCGCTACGCACAACCGTCTGCGCTTGGGTGATCGAGCAGGGTGCCGCGCTTGTGCATTGGGTTCCCGTGCCGTTCGGTGAGACGTAATAGTGCAGACCGCTTGCACCACCCGCACTTGTCGTTCCACCCGTGGTGCCGGCGCCGCCGGTTCCGGGTCCGCCGCTTGCCCCACCGGGGCCGCCGGTGCTCGACTTGCCACCCGCGCCGCCGACTCCGGCTCCACCGGTTCCCGCTGTCTTGCCGCCACCCGCGATTCCGCCGGTTCCGAGAGTGGCGCCGCCGGCACCCCCCTTGGGTTGCCCTCCGGTCGCGGCTCCGCCGCTCGGGGCTCCGCCGGTCGGGGTTCCCACAATCGTTGTGCGGGTGCTGCTCTGACCACCGGTCGCGGATCCTCCCGTCGCGCTACCGCCCGGGGCTTGGCCGCCGGAAGAGGATTGCCAGCTGGTTGCCGATTGCCCCCCTGTAACAGGCGTGGTGCCTCCAGCACCGATATTGCCGCCGGATGCTCCTTGCGGGCCGCCAACGCTAACGGTGCCACCGACGCTCGGCGAATTGTTGGAATGGTCGCTGCCGCCGCAAGAAATGGCGAGCACGACTAGGCCCATTGCCAATCCTAAGTTGCATGCGCAAGGCTGATTCATTGTGTTCTCCTGGCATCAGAAACTTTCGGGCCCGATTTGCTTGGGAAGAAATATCGCTTTTCCCAGCGACCGCAGACGAAGCAGTGGTGGCTACACCGAGATTCCGTCGGGAAATCCACGGACCGCACGCTGAGCGCTGCACACCCAGCCGGGTCTTCCGCAGCCCCCACTGAAGTTCGAGCCGGGCTCCAGAATTCGGCCGGCAGTTCGTTGCGACAATTCGTCCTGTCCTCACACACGCCCAATGACAATTCCGTGCCGCACAGACAATAAACCGCATGGCGGCTGCTTCGAATCGCCAAGAGCAATACAGTGGAATCACTGACGGCAGAGCTATGCGGGGAAGCGTGGAATTTCCTGCCACAGTTGTAACCCGGCGTAGCGGATTGGACAGCGCTGAGCCAAGCAACGCGAGACTGGAGTTTGCCCGGCAGCAAACGGCCGTTTGCGTGCCAGGTTTCTTGGAACTGTATAGGACCTACCTAGATTTCGTATGGTCAATGACGCGTTACTTGGGTGTCCAACAGTCCGAACTGGACGACATCGTTCAGGAAATTTTCGTCGTCATCCACCGGCGGCTTCACACAATTAAACAACCAGAGTCACTGCGTAGCTGGATCTACAGCATTGTTCGGCGAGCGGTGAGCGGGTACCACCGCACGAAGCGCACGCGGTTGATCGAGACTGGCACTACGCGTGTGGAGCCCGATGCGCTGCAGTGTGAGTGGTGCACCCCTCAGCGAATAGCTGAACAGTCCGAACAGATGAGACTGCTCTTGACACTATTGGAGAAACTCGATGCCCCGAAACGTGAAGTCTTCGTACTTGCCGAACTCGAGGATATGACGGCGCCTGAGGTCGCTGCGGCCGTCAAGGTTCCTCTCAACACCGTCTACTCGCGGCTCCGCGCCGCACGCCAGGAGCTGGAACTGGCTCTTGAACGACAGTACGCCCGCACCCACAGGCAAGGCCAACCGCGTGGAATTGAGTCCAAAGCTTCTGGGGAAATGACGGCACGTGTGGTTCAAGCAGCGGCGGGGCAATGGCGACAGCGAAATCTTCAGGCACTCTAGAAGACTTGTCTTGGACCAAAGCTAGGCAGAGTCCCAATGCCCAACTCCTCAACCCGACGGTCAGGGACCGTCGCCAAGCAACCAATTCGCGCGACCTGGAAAGGTGGATACATGACTCGAACAAGCCGAAACTGCAGCCGCATTCTCCCTCTTGCGATCGTGGGGCTGACGCCTCTCGCCCTTCTGGTCCCTCGGGTTGCTTTGGCCCAAAGCACGGTGGAGAAACTGCAGGATTTCACCCTCGATCAAGTGCAGATCACGGATACTTACCAGCAGAACCTGTTCACCAAGGACATCACGTACCTCATCACGACGCTCGACTCTAACCGCCTTCTAGCCGGATTCCAGGCGGTGTCAGCGGGAACGAACCCAACCAACCTCTACGGCGGTTGGGAGAACACGAACATACGCGGACATACGATGGGCCACTGGCTCTCTGCGGTGGCACATGCCTACCAACAAGCCCAGGGCAGCGACGCGACCTTGGCCAGTCAGATCAAGACCAAGCTGGACGACGTGATATCGAAGCTCAAGTCCTATCAGCTATCGAGCGGGTTTCTTTTTGCCACGCCCATGTCCCAGTTCGACGACTTCGATGCCGGGACCGGCAGCACTTGGGTGCCGTATTACACGATGCACAAGATCCTCGCCGGTCTGATCGATGTCTACAAGTTCGAGGGGAACGCTGACGCGCTTACGGTTGCAAGCAAGCTGGGAGACTGGCTCTACGCCCGAGCCAATGGCTGGAGTGCGGCCGCGAAATCGCGGGTGCTTGGCCAGGAATACGGGGGCATGAACGACGCCCTGTACGAGCTCTACAAGTACACGAACAGCGCCAATCACCTAACGGTTGCGCATATTTTCGATGACACCAGCCTTTTTACGACCATTGCCGCGGGCACCGACAACTTGAACGGGTTGCACGCCAACATGACGATCCCGAAGTTCATCGGTGCCTTGAACCGCTATCGAACCGTAGGGTCGAGCGAGTCTTCTTACTTCACCGCGGCCGACCAGTTTCTGACGATCGTACTTAAGAGTCACACCTACATCACGGGTGGAAACAGCCAGGACGAGCATTTCCACGCAGCCGGGCAGCTCGATGCGGAGCGCGACAACCTTAACAACGAGACGTGCAATGCCTACAACATGTCGAAGCTCGCGCACGATCTATTTAAGACCAAGGGTGACGTCAAGTACGCGGACTTCTACGAGAGAATTCACATCAATGAGATCCTGTCCTCGATCAACCCCGACACGGGAATGACGACGTACTTCAAAGCCATGGGGACGGGGTATTTCAAGGTGTTCGGCACGACGGACTCCACCTTCTGGTGTTGCACTGGCACGGGGATGGAGAACTTCACGAAGCTCGGCGACAGCGTGTACTTCCACGATAGCAAGGACCTCTGGGTGACCTTCTATGTGAGCTCGACACTGAACTGGAAAGACCGTGGTTTATCGCTAACGCAAACTACGAATCTACCGCTTTCCAACAAAGTTACCTTCACCGTCAGCGCTGCGCCGCTCGACGCGGTCAATGTGAACTTCCGAAAGCCTTACTGGCTTGCGTCATGCCAGTCGATGACGGTTACGGTCAATAGTCAGTCGTTCAATGCCGTTGACTCCAACGGTTTTCTCAGTGTGAGCCGGGTGTGGCAGGCGGGCGACCAGGTGGAACTCACGATTCCGCCGGAAGTTCAGGTATCGAGACTGCCGGATAATCAGAACGCCGTGGCGTTCACGTACGGGCCGCTCGTTCTCAGCGCAGGTTTGGGAACCGCCAGTATGACCACCTCGACGCACGGCGTGCAGGTGCTCATTGCGAACGCGACTACTGGTACTCAGGACACCATCACGATCAACAGCGGCACGACGATCAACAGTTGGCTCGCCAACATTAATAGTAACCTGGTGCAAACTGCTGGGAAGCTCGAATTCACCCCCAAGAACACGGACTCGGATAGCAAGTTGACATTCATTCCTCACTATTCGAGGTATCAAGACAGGTACGGCATTTATTGGAAACTCGCCGGGACTACCGGCAGTACGGTTTCCCCTCCCGCGTGCACGGGCACGGGAGGAGCGACTAGTGTTTCCACCGGCGGCGCAAGCAGCGGCACCGGGGGTCGCACGAGCAACGGTGGCACGACTAGCGTGACCACGAAAGCCGGAACGGGCGGCGCCACCTCAGGCCAGGGTGGTAGCACCAGCGGCGTGGGTGGTGCTCAAGGTACCGGCGGCACATCCGTAGTGTCCAGCAAAGTCGCAACCGGCGGCGCAATCGCGAATCTGGGTGGCAGTACTAGCGCCGTGGGTGGTGCTCAAGGCACAGGTGGCAGAATCGGCGGCGGCGGCGCACTCACCACCGGCGGCATTCAAGGTTTGGGCGGCGCACCCACGGGCGGCATTGGCAACGCAACGGGCGGTGTACTCGCAGGCGGCAACGGCAACGGCGGCGCACTAGCGGGCGGCAACGGCAACGCAACGGGTGGTGTACTCGTGGGCGGCAGCGTCAACGGCGGCGCGCCCGTTGGCGGAACGGCCGTGGTGGCTAGCGGTGATACGAGCCAAAACAACGCAGGGTCATGCTCCTGCAAACTTGCCAACACCCCTTCGACGAAGCGTTGGGCGATCGGACTTTTGATCGGTCTGGGCCTAGTCGCCAGGCGTCGAAGCAGGCGGCGCTGTTGTACCACTGATTGACCGTCGTGCTTCCGACGTAGCTGAAGAGCGTACTTGCCATCCGTGGATCGTTGGCCAGGCCCTCGTCCGTCCAGTTGTGGATGCCATCGACGGACGTGAGGTGATAGCCAACGCGATCGTCTGGGTAGTCGTAAAGGACGTGATACTTTCCCCCACTGTACCAAATTACCGGATCTTCGGCGAGGGTGTACGTGGACTCGACCGATGACGGTGCGTAGGGATCAGCCGACGTATGCTTCGTTCTATTGGGATAAATGCTTGCGCTGTTTGCGGCGGGGGCACGTGATGGGTGTCGGTTGGAAATAATTGATGAATGTCTTGGTGGTCGTCTGCGCGCCAGCGACTTTGCAAAGGCTAGTGGGCGCGAGAAACACGGCCGCCATGATTCCAAGATGCCGCAGCGCTCCGGACGGAATTCGTAAACTCGATATCCGAATCACTTGCCGTAACCGGCGTTGACGATGTTGGTTTGAACCTGGTTCATGATGGTGTCGGTAGCCGCGCCTGCCGTCATCACGCCTTCGAAGAAATATCCCCGACCATGGTCGCTGTTGTCGCCACCCGTGCCCAACACAATGGCCCCTTGCTTCTTCATCTGGGTATAACCGCTTGGCCGCGCGCCGTCCCACATGGTCGTAAGATTTCCACTTTGGGCATTCCCTGCCCTGAGGCTGTACGTTCCACCAGACCTGCCGATCAGCACTGCCGTGACATAGGTGTAAGGCACTGACGTATTGCCAGAGTAAGTCGATGTCGATCCAGAGAAAATGCCGTTTTCCATGTCAGCCATGACCCAGGGCCCGTTGCCACCTCCGTGGCCCCAGCCAGCACCGCCTCCAAAATAGACCGCCTCCATTGTCGCAGCACCGTCATCCTTGTCGTCGGTCTCCACGTTGCCATAGTCGAAGCAGCAACCGCTGTTCTGGTAGGCCTGGGTGTCGCCGCTGGTCACAAAGTATTCCGTCTCTGCGTCATCGCCAGTTGCTATGCCCGTCGTCTTGTCCAGCCGATAGCCGGTACCCTCGCTACCTGCCGGTGGCGTACAGCCGCCGTTATCGTCCGAAACAACCTTGATCCCATAAACCTGATGACCGTTGAGCTTCAATGGTAGAGCGTTTGCCACCGCTTCGAGATCTTGGTGCTTGCACACCTCCGCACCTCCCTTCGATCTCACGAGGTGATTCGCCTTGCCGGACTGGTCATAGATGACAGAAATAGTGCACGTCGTGCTGGCGCAGAAGGTGTCCTGCGCGGCGGAGTCGGCCACGCCCACCCCCGCCAAAAACGCGATGTCCTGAGTCTTGCTGTCTGAGGCGCGCCGAACCTGGTAAAGTGGCCCGCTGTAGGTACTGAGCAGAAGGCGCACCGTGCTGTGTGCAGCAGCGCACGGTGTGTTGCCGGTCGCGAAGATATCACAGGGTCCGGTTACAACACCCGAGCCTCCCGCCGCGGTAGCGCCGCCAGTTGCCGGTCCACCCGCAGCCGCACCGCCAATAGACGGCGCACCACCGCTTCGATTCGAACCGCCCGCGCCCGTGGTTCCTCCAGTTGCAGCGGTTCCGCCGGTGGAAGCTTTGCCACCCGTTGCGCTGGCGCCGCCCGCGGCGACGCTTCCGCCCGTGGCGTTGGCACCACCCGTGGCCGCCTTGCCACCCGTTGCGTTGGCGCCACCCGTGGTTGCTGCACTCCCACCTGTCGGCTTGACTCCTCCGGTACCCGGACTGCCGCCGCTCGCGAGTGGTGCCCCACCGGTTGCGGCTCCCCCTGTGTTCGAAACCCGTCCGCCGCTGTTCGACAGACCACCGGTCGCGGTCGTTCCGCCCGTACCCAGCTGGCCCCCGCTCCCCGTAACGCCACCCGAACCGGTAATTGTAGCCGTGTGGCCACCACTGGCAACCGCACCACCACCGATACCTCCGTTTTCGTTGCCCGACTGCCCCGACCCAGAGCATGCCAGCACCAACATACTCACTGCGCACGCCGCGCCCGAACTCATATTCCGCACGTGGAACTGAGAACCACCGGAAAACTTCAGGGGTCGATTGCCAATCTCGTTCATTTGTTCCTCCAACACGCAGCTACTGAAGATCAAATCTGTTGAATCGGTTCGATTGGTCACCCCGCAAACTCAATCGCGTGGAGTGACCCAACGGTCGCCTTGACTTCGATCGCCGTTGCACCAAGCGGACGGCGAGTAACGAAGCAAGGCTCCAAATCCAACCCTGTGCAGTTCTGTTTCTACCGGGGAGCGTGCACCCGCAACTACCCGAGTTCCCGGTCGTGCCGTTCGCGATACCCGCGTCGGGTGAGACATTGCCTCCCGCCCCAGGCGTGGCACTGGAGCCACCGGGAGCATTCAGTATCCCGCCAGTTCCCGCCGCGACCGTGGTGCCTGATGCACCGCCGATGGGGTTGCCGCCCACACGAGGGTTGCTCGTCGCGGCGGGACTCGTGCCGCCTGTGGCGTTGATGCCTCCACTGCCAGTCACAACCAAAGTTGCACCGCCTGTGCCGAGGCGCCCACCGGTAGCGTTGATTCCTCCGGTGCCAACCACGACCGAGGTTGCCCCTCCGGTACTAACATGGCCACCTGTGGCTTGGCCAACACCCGTGCTGCTACCACCCACACCACTTGACACGATCGATGTGGTCCCGCCTGAACTGACCACGGTGCTGCGCCCGCCAGCGCCATTGCCACCGTTCGATCCGCTCTTTCCACCCGTCGCAGGTCCTCCACCAGTGCTCGTCGATCCGCCGGTTCCCACGCCGGCGTCAACACCTGGATCGCCATGGAACATCCACCAATTGAAATTGAACAAACTCCCAGTGCCACCGGTGAAGACGAAAAAGAGGTCATGCACACCGCTGGCGCCGCTAATGGCACACGATTTGGTGGTCCAAGTCTGCGCGCCACCAGTGCCTGAAACAGCGCAAGTTCCCACCAGCGTTCCTGTCTGGCTCTCAAGGCGGACTTCGAAGTTTCCGCCAGTGCTTGCCGAGGCGACGCGGACGTCAAGGGATGTGGCACCGAGGCCAAAGTCCACGCCCTTTACCTTGATATACGACCCGTTCTGAATGCTCGTAACATCCATTCCACCGCCCGTGTCGCTGCACACTTCAGTCCTGACACCCGTCTTCCAGCAGTTGTTGTAGTCCGTCGGAGAGGTGCATGTCCTGGTTCCCGCCCCGGATTCCCAGGCAATGGTCTCCGCTTCCGTTTGAACATAGGGGTTCAGATGGCCGATCTGAGCGGGACCCGCCAGGGTCCACCACGGAAGCTTTGGAATCGTGCCGTCCGCATTGTAAGTGAACTGGGCTACGTTGATCGAACGTCTTTCCTCATGAACGCCGTTCGTCAAGTTGTTGTTCAGATAATAGTTGAAGCCGAAAACGTAAGAATTCCCTTTATAGTCAACGATTCCCGGATGATTTCCCGAAGAATTGGAATTCCCGTCCATTACCGACCCCTTGTATGTCCAGGGTCCGGTGGGGCTGCTGCTCATTGCGTAGCCGATGCCTTCGGGGCAGCAGGTAGACGCGAATGCAAGATAGTATTGGCCGTTTCGCTTGTAAAACCATGGGCCTTCCTCGTAAGTGTCCGGCCTCGTGAGCTGAACGACGCTGCCGGAATAGGAAATCATGTCCTGATTGAGTTTGACGTAAAACACTGGCGGCTGGTGCCCCCAATACAGATAGGCTTGCCCGTCATCGTCGATGAATACGGTTGGGTCGATGTCGTCCGACGTGCCGGAGCTGACCAGAGCCTTTCCGAGAGCATCCTTGAACGGTCCCAGTGGACTGTCTGCAACTGCAACCGCGATGGTCATGCTGCCACCGGGCCCCGCAATCGGAACGTACAGATAGAACTTGCCGTTCCTCGCGATGGCTTGCGGAGCCCAAGCGTTATTACCCGCCGCCCAAGGGAACGTGTTATATGGCGCCTTTACACCCCCGATCATCCCATGATCCGTCCAGTTAACCATATCCGTTGTGGTGTACAGCATCCAATTGTACATTACGAAATTGGAGGCCGTGTCTTCGTCGTGGCTGGTGTAGAGGTATAGGGTGTCGCCATAGACCATCGGGGCTGGATCAGCGGTGGAAATTCGTCTGGATTATTGGATTGTCCGCGAAGCACACACTTGCCCAAGAGACCATCGACATTGCTGCCAGCGATAGGATGACTAGAAATCGCTTCCTCATCACACAACCCTCCGACTACGCACCGAACCGGGCGTTCCGCAGCCGCAGGCTACTTTTGAGCCGTTCGAGCGGTCGGTATAGCCAAGTCGCATACACGTTTCTTACGGAGTATTTGTCGCGAGGCGAGCGTGATTGTTACGGAAAAGTCCCAAGCCAACCTGCGGGCGGATAGCTCGAAATCTCTCGCTAGTGCCTCGCCGGAGCCGACACCGGTTAGCAACGCAGCAGTAGGAGCTCAACGTGACTTCCGTCGAGAAATCATGACAATCCGACCGCGGATGGGTCCAATATTCGCAGCGGGAGACGCGAATGCGTAAGATTGTAGTTCTCGGAATCGTAGGTGGCGTCGTTGTGGCAGCGGCGGCAGGTGTCCTGCTGCTTGGCCGCACTGGTTCGCCCAATGCGCGCGAGCTTCTGGCCGGCACGGCTCCCGCGGACTCGGCCGTGAACATTCAGTATCCCTACGACGGAGCGATCTTCCCGCCTGAAAGTATTCCGCCAACGTTTACCTGGTCATCGCCCGCAGCGAATGTGGATACGTGGCTCGTCCACGTAGCGTTCGACAGCGGTGAGCCTTTGGACGCGCTCGTCCACGCCACCGAGTGGACGCCGGACGAGCGAACTTGGGCGGCTTTCAAAGCGCGCTCGACGGATCGGCAGGCACGCGTGACCGTGCTGGGCGTGGCGGCCGCGCTGCCTCGGACTCTGCTCGCGCGCGGCTCGATCGCACTCGGGACGTCGAAAGATCCGGTCTTAGCGCCTATATTCTACCGTGACGTGACGTTGCCGTTCGTCGAAGCGGTCAAGGACCCGTCCAAGCTCCGGTGGCGCTTCGGAACCATCGATTCGCGCGTCCAACCTCCGGTAGTGCTCGAGAACCTGCCCGTATGCGGCAATTGCCATTCCTTCTCAGCCGACGGCCGCGTGCTGGGCATGGACGTGGACTACGCTAACGACAAGGGCTCCTACGCCGTGCTCGAGACCGCGCGGGAGATGACGCTGTCGAAGCGCAACATCATCAGCTGGAGCGATTTTCGCAGGGAAGACAAGCAGCCCACGTTCGGTCTGCTTTCCCAGGTCTCGCCCGACGGCCGTTACGTCTTGAGCACGATCAAGGACCAATCCGTATTCGTGCCCAAGTCCGACCTGATGTTCTCGCAACTCTTCTTTCCCTTGAAGGGAATCATCGCCTTTTACGATCGGCAGACGGGCGTTTTCCGTGCCTTGCCCGGCGCCGATGATCCGGCGTACGTGCAGAGCAACCCCACGTGGAGCCCTGACGGCAAGACCATCGTGTTCGCACGAGCCCAAGCATACAATCTTGCGATCAAAGACAAGACCCAGGCTCTGCTCAGCCCCGAGGAATGCAAGGAATTCTTGTCAGGGGGGCGGATTTTCCGCTTCGATCTTTACCGAATCCCTTGGAACGACGGCAAGGGTGGCGAAGCGGTTCCTCTCGCCGGGGCTTCGGGCAACGGCCGCAGCAACTACTTTGCCCGGTACTCGCCCGACGGAAAGTGGATTGTCTTCTGCAAGGCCGCAAGCTTCATGCTCCTGCAACCAGACTCAGACCTTTACATCATTCCCGCCGACGGCGGCGAGGCGCGTCGGCTCGGCTGCAATACCGACCGCATGAACTCGTGGCACAGCTTCTCGCCAAACGGCAGGTGGCTCGTATTTTCCTCCAAGACCAATACGGCTTACACACAACTGTTTCTCGCTCACATCGACGAGCAGGGCCAATGTGCCAAGCCCATAGTGCTGTCGCAGTTTACGACGCCCGATCGCGCTGCGAACATCCCCGAGTTCGTGAACCTACCGCCCTCTGCGATCGCGCACATCGGGCAGGACTTCGTCAACGACATTTCCTACATGCGCACGGCGCTCGAGAACATCAAACTTGGCGATCTCAAGAATGCGGAAGCATTGTATCGCACGGCACTGGCCACCAATCCCGACAGCGCCTTGGCGCACAGTTTTCTCGGCGGCATTCTGACCGAGCGGGGCCAGCTTCAAGAAGCGAGCGAGCACCTTACCCGCGCCATACAACTCGACCCGAACAACGGTATCGCCTACTACAACCTCGGCAACATCCAAATGCGGCAAGAACGCTACGACGAGGCCATCCAGAGCTGGAAGAAGGCGGTCGCGCTCGATCCTACGAACGCGAGGGCATTCAACAACATAGCCGTGATCCAGCGGAACCAAGGACATCTGGCGGAGGCGGCCGACGCCATGAAAGGCGCCGTCGCGGCCGATACCAATGATGCTGAAGTCCGTCTAAATTTCGGCGATATCCTCACGCGGCTCGGACGCAAGGACGAGGCCGCGCAGCAATGGCGCGAAGCTTTGCGTTTGGCCAAAGCCTCGGGGCGGACGAATATCGAACACGACGCGCAGGGCCGCCTAGGCCAACAAGATCGGTAGCGAATAACCCAAAGCGCCGTGAGAATTGGTACGATTGGCCGGCAGACAACCATTTATTTGGACGCGTTGTCTGTTTTCAATGGCGTCCAGTGGCAACTATTGCCCGGTCAAGACAACTAATGGATATGGCTCGACCAATGGAGGTCTTTGTCCGTTCGCCGGGCCGCGACTGGAACTTCCGCGGTGACTGCAGCGGCGGGTGGAGCATCCGGCGAGACGAGCGCAACGGTTGTGACAGAGGGTTTGCTGTCCACTCACAAATAGACCCTACTTCGAACAATGCAACCATAGCTGGTTGCTTTGCCGGGTTGTATCCTAGCCGGCAGCTGTCACAGGTACCGCACACGTAGATCCAAGAAGCTATATCGTGAGGAGAACTGCGCATGAAACTTGAGCCTCGCTTCGGAGTCGGAGCGCTATTCGCCATTGCAATGGGCGGTCCTGCTGCCTTGGCTGCGCAAACTGACATCACCATCTCGACAACGGCACCGCCGGCTGCTCCGCGGATTCTGGGTCCAACGCTGATTGGCTCAGTTCCAGCGAGCCCATTTCTATACGCGGTGCCGGCAACCGGACAGTCGCCGCTTACGTATGCGGCAACCGGGCTGCCCAGCGGACTGTCGATTGACGCAAGCACGGGGATCATTTCTGGAACCACGCCCGCGGCAGGGTCCTATCCCATCAACGTAACCGTCACCAACAGCTCGGGAAGCGCGTCCGCCACCTTGACACTGACAGCGGGCTCGACGCTCGCGCTGACGCCGCCCATGGGCTGGAACAGCTACGATTCATTTGGCGCGGGTGTGAAGGAGAGTGAGGTAACGTCGATTGCCCAGGCCATGAAGACGCAGCTGCAGCCGTTTGGTTGGAGCGCGGTTGTGATTGATTACCTTTGGTATGATTCCGAAGACGCGATCGACTCCAACGGTCGATGGTTACCTTCGCTGAGCAGGTTCCCGTCGGCAACCGGCACGCTGGGGTTCAAGCCGCTGGCTGACACGATCCATGCGCTAGGTTTTTCCTTCGGCATTCACCTGATGCGCGGCATTCCCCGCAAGGCAGTGAGCGCCAACTCGCCCATCGCTAACTCGACGTACACGGCGTCGCAGGCGGGCAACACCAGCGACGCCTGTCCGTGGGACACTCACATGTGGGGCGTCAACAACAACGCGGCTGGGCAGGCCTGGTACGACTCGATCTTCACGCAGTACGCCGCCTGGGGCATCGATTTCGTCAAGGTGGACGACATGATGAACCCCTACTCGGGCAATCTCTATCATCAGGCGGAATGCGACATGATCCGCGCGTCCATCAACAAGACGGGTCGCTCGATCGTCCTGAGTCTGTCGCCCGGGCCCATGCAAACGCACGATGTTGCGAACCTCAACCTCAACGCCAACATGTGGCGGCAAGTGAACGACTTCTGGGACACCAGTGGGCTAAGCTCGCTGACGGATGAATTTAGCTCGGCGTACAGTTGGTCAACGACCAGCGGTATCACGCAGGGGCACTGGCCTGACGCTGACATGTTACCGCTCGGGTATTTAGGGCCGCGTTGCCCGGCTCACAGTTCTGGCGCAAGCGCGCTCAGCCACAACCAGCAAGTGACCGTCATGACGCTGTGGGGCATCATGCCGTCGCCGCTAATCTTCGGCGGCAATCCCAGCAACCTTAGTGGGGACACCTGGACGGTGCCACTACTGACGAACGAAGAGGTGCTGGCGGTCAATCAGGATGCCCTAGGCGCTCGCGCGACACGGATCTCACAGGCGAACAGCACGGAAGTTTGGGCGCGCGACTTGTCCGGCGGACGCAAGGCGGTAGCGTTGTTCAATCGCAGTACGGCAGACGCGACCGTGTCCGTCACGTATTCGCAACTCGGAGTAACGGGCACGCCGGCCGTTCGCGATCTGTGGCACCGAGCGGACGTGACCGGAATGACCACGTCACTGTCCGTGAACGTGCCGCATGACGGCGCGCTGATGTACACTCTTTCGGCGGCGGGCAGCACGGGCGGAGTGGGTGGCACTGGCGGCACCAGCAGCATTAGCGCAACGGGTGGCGCAGCGGCGGCCACGGGCGGCAGCGCGGCCCGTGGGGGAACCAGCGCCACCGGTGGTACCCCGAGCAGCGCGGGGAACAATAGCACGGGCGGTCGTGCACCCCCAACGGGAGGAACAACAGCTCGCGGCGGAAGCAACGCCACCGGTGGCGTTGTAAGCGATGGCGGATCCGTCAGTGCTACAGGCGGCGTCGCCGTGGTCAGCACGGGCGGCAGCAATCACGCGGGAGCGAGCGCCGGCGGCGGGGCCACAGGCGGGACGAACGCCGTCGTCGCAACAGGCGGGATAAATGCAGCAGGTGGCGTGCAAGCCACGGGTGGAACAACAACCGCGGTAGTCCCGGGCGTGGGCGGCACGTTGGCTGCGGGCGGCGCGCCGGCTGCGGGTAGTCCCAACGCTTCGGGCGGCGAGAGCGCAGCCACGACTGGCAGCTCGGAAGCTACCAATTCCGGCAGTTGTTCTTGCTCACTGCCATTCAGCACGACCAGGTCGATGCCGTTGTTCTTGGCGAGCGCGTTGGCGTTGCTCACCATCCGTCGGCGCAGAGGCAAGCGTTAATTCGCCAGAGGCTGGCTAGTCCCTCGGTTCGAGCAGCGGGAGCACTGCGGCCAGGGTGACGCCTATTGCACTCTCAACAGCGCAGCGGATTCGCCTAGCTTCTTGCCCGTTGAGTTGACGACACTGAGCTTGTACGTCCCAGTATTGGCGGGAACGGGGATCGACGTTGCCGTGCCTGTGGCTTTGGTCATCGTCGCTCCTTCGGCGAACGTCGTCGTTCCGGCAGGCGCAAACCACACGGTATTGGAAGCACTGCCACTGCTTCGGATGTTGATCGTGGCCGTTCCCTTCGCAATCGCGCAGCTAGCGGGGAAGACATAGTCCTGCGTTGACATGAGATTGCTCGGAATGATCGAGCGGTATGCTTCCTCGACACCCGAGGCTAGGCAATATCCATACTGCGTCACAGGCCACACGTTGTCCGAGACCACCACAGGTGGGTCAATCGTGCTGTTGGGTGGGGTCACGCCCATCTTGTTGACCGTCGCATACGTCCGGAGAATCGTCAGGTCGTGCTTGTTGCCGTATAATTCGGCGTTGATAGTGTACTTGACCCCGGGATCGATATCGAGAACGCTGTCGTTCTCGGTTATGTAGGCACTTCCTTCGTCGTTATGCAGCCCATACGTCGGGCCGCTAGTTGCCGGCGGAATTCCCTTGACGTAGTTTTGGTTGATGTTCGTTCCAGACATCTGACCGATGGTATAGATCGCGCCGGTGTCGTGAAGCCGGTGCACGGTATCGATGAGCCGGTTGTTGTTCACCGTGTTGTTCTTGCATGTCGTCGAATCGGGGAAGTTGCTCCACCCCCAACCTAAGTTGATGCCATTGTAGGCCGTGAGCTGAATCTGGTTCTTCGTGATCGAGAGCGTGTTGACGAAGAACGCCGTAATGCCCGCATGCCCACCGAAGCCGGGCACAGTGCTCACGTTGTAGATCAAGTTGTCGGTGATCGAGTCCTTTGTGCAAATTCCTTTGACGCCGTTTGGATACTTTTCGTGAGTACCCGTATCCGTCGCGGAAACGTGCTGCGGATGACCTATAGTAATTCCACTTCCTGCGATGTCGGTGATGTAGTTGCCCGTGATACTCGAATTGATGACATCGTTTATCATCGAGATCCCTTCGTTGCCGCTGTGCTTCACCACGTTGCCGATGAAGTTGATCGAGTCAGCGCTGTTTACCGTGATCATGCCCGGCAACGTGTCAGTAATCTCGTACTGGCTGTTGTGCCAGTTGCCGTCGCCATAGGCGATGTAGCCGGTTGCACCCTGCACGGTCGCCTTGCCATGCGAGCTTCCGACCGTGAACAGGCTGTAGTCCGTATTCTCGAAGGTGATGCCTTGGAAGGTCAGGTTCTTGACTCGCGCCGTGGTTGACGTACCTGCAACGGCAACCAGCGTCTCGACGATGGGGGCCTCGACATCGGCGGCGGTCATTGTCTCGCCGGATCGCGGGTAGTAATAGAGCGTGCCCGTCGTCTTATCGAAATAGAACTGCCCCGGAGAGTTCAAGAACTCGAACGCGTTGTAAATCGTATGCGAGCCTGTAACGCTGAATCCTGCGCTCCAACCCGGCAACTGCGCGATGGCACCGTAGGGTTGCTGCAGGAGAAGGACACGGGAGCTGCCGGAAGTAGTGACACTTCTGGTGCAGACGATGTTTTCGTTCCACGTGGTGCCATTGACGATCTCGAGATCGTCCGTGTTGCTGGCGATGCTCGGCACATCGCTGGCGTTGTACTGGACCCCGTCACTGTTGCTGCCGCTCACCCATGCCCAAGTTGCCTGTCCCGCGGTTACGGAATAGGTCCCGGAGCCTCCTTGAGAGGTGACGGTCTTGCTCGTCATCAAGGCCCTCGCATCGTTCACGTAGAGATTGCGCAACTTCGTCGTACGGTTCAGCGTAGCCTTGTAGATACTGCCGCTCGACACGGTCCAACCGGTGACTTTGGTGGCACCATTCAGGACCGGTGTTTCACCCGGGTATGCTTGATAGTAGATTCTGTGGCCGCCCGTGCCCGAGTCTTGTGTTCCAAAAGAGATGGTGCTGGTGATGCCGTAGTTGCCCCCCCGCAGATAGACGTAGATGTCGCCGGTCATACTGGTATTGACGGTTCGCACCACGTCCCGAGCCTTCGTGATCGTCAGGAAGGGCAAGTCGATCGTTCCGGGATTTGTGTCGTTCCCAGTGGGTGACACGAAGTACGTCGCTTGCCCCGTGTTGATGACAGTACTTGTCGTTGGGACACCGCCCGTGCCGCCGTTTGCGCCACCACCCGTTGCTGCCGACGTAAGACCACCCGTGGCCGCCGCACCGCCTTTGGCCGAGGTGCCACCGTTGGCGCTCGCGCCGCCCACTGCCGTACGCCCGCCAACTCCGGATGCGCCGCCGGCAACTGTCCCGCCAACACCCGACGCGGTTGTGCCGCCTGTCGTCACGTGCCCAGCAACGCCGGATGCGCCACCAGTCAACGCGCCACCGGCCAACGTACCCCCAGCGCCGGATGCGGTTGTACCGCCTGTGGCTGCGTGCCCACCGACGCCGGATCCACCGCCGGGTGCTATTCCGCCGGTAGCCAGCGCTCCGCCCGTTGCATTCGCGCCGCCCTGCACCGTGGTACCACCGCTCTGACCGGTTCCACCCGTTCCCACTGCAGATCCACCTGCGCCACCACTTGTGACCATTCCGCCGACGTCGCCATTTTCCCCAGACGTAGGCGAACTACCCGAGCATGCTCCACTGACGAGTGCAGCACAGACCAAAATAAGCTGATCAACGTGGTTCTCTTTGCGCATGTTGCCTCACTTGTCCCTTACTTGTGCGTTCGAACGGGCTTCTTCATTGTGCCGTCGGCCATTCTCCCACTCGCCGCCACGACTCCGCCGACACCAGTTCCTCCGGCCAATTGTCCACCTCTTGGGCAATGCGTCCGGCTCAGGGCAGTTCATTCTTAGCCAGCGACTGCAGTGGCAAACGTTGGCCGTTTCCGTCGCAAAATCGACGCGGGACGTTTGCCAGGATCCACCCCTTCAAATCGTCCGCTAAATGCGGTCCAGCGTGTTCGTCGCGCAGAACGCTGATGGCTTAGGTGGGTAGTTGGGGCCAACTGAAGATCGCAGTGGATCAAGGCGAATTGTTCGATTGTTGTGACAAATCGGCAGCCCATCAGACAATTCCCACCTGTAGTAGTTTCCCTTCAATTGTCGCGGCGTGCCATCAGGTGCGATCGCGCCGCTAGTGCCACTGTTTGTCAGCTCCAAGGACTGATCCAATTCGGTTGTTGGCAGTTCTGATCGTCGGTTTCTTTGGAGGTATTCATGCGAAGCGGACTTATCGGACTCGTAAGCTTGGTGGTGCTCGCCTCGACCATGGCAACCAATGGCTGCAGCGGCAACTACAGCTCGAGCAGCGGGGAAGCTGGGGGCGCTGGCGGCAGCGGAGCCGCAGGCAATGCAGGGAGCCCCAGTGGAGGTTCGAACGGCGGGACTACGGGAGTGACCTGTTCCAATGTAGCGCCCTGCGGCGGCAACGTGGTCGGAACCTGGAACGTGACGTCATCGTGTCTGAGCTTGTCGGGCAACATGGATGTGTTGTCGATCGGCATGGGTTGCCCGACTGTGCCGGTTACTGGGTCCCTACATGTGATCGGGACGTGGACCGCCAACGCTGACGGTTCGTACGTGGACAACACAACCACGACGGGCTCCATGACGTTTCCGTTGGCCCCCTCGTGCCTGACGATTTCGTCGACCCCCGTCACCTGCGAAAAAGCGGCGAACGTCTTCACCGCACTAGGTTGGACCTCGGCCGTTTGCACCAATACGAGCGGCCAGTGCAGTTGCTCGGTCACCGCCGATCAAAGTGGCGGAATTGGGTTCGTATCCTATTACGCATCGCCAAGCGGAGCATACGCAACTTCGGGTAGCGTTCTAACGACCGACGACGTGGTGAAGTACTCGTATTGTGTCTCGGGAAACACATTGACCATCACGCCACAGACCACGAGCCTAACCCTGACAGGCACTGTCACGCTCCAGAAGAACGGCACTTCGGGTACGGGCGGCGCGCCCGGTAGCGGCGGGCAGGCCGCTACGGGTGGCGCCGTGGGCAACGGCGGTCAAACCGACACGGGCGGCGCAATGCCGACCGGGGGGGCAAGCCTGGGCGCCGGGGGTGCCAGGACCGGCGGCGCGAACAACGCAGGCGGCGTCGTAGCAACCGGCGGAGTCATGAACGTTGGGGGCATCGTAGCAACGGGTGGATCTTCCACTGGTACATCAAAATCTACTGGAGGCGCGAACGGCACTGGCGGGCGAGTCAGTACAGGCGGTGCCACCAGTCCCGGCGGTGCCAACGCTACGGGCGGTGCCAACGCTACGGGCGGCGCAACCAGTTCAGGTGGCGCCACAGGGCAAAACTCTGGGCCTTGCGACATCTACGCAGCAGCCAGCACCCCATGCGTCGCAGCACACAGCACAGTGCGCGCTTTATTCAGTTCGTACAACGGAAAACTCTATCAGGTCAGGCGCGCGTCGGACAGCACTACAAAGGACGTCTTGACTCTCGCGGCCGGTGGCATCGCCGACACGGCACCACAGGACACCTTCTGCACGGGTTCGACGTGCGTCCTCACCGTTGTCTACGACCAGACTGGGAAGGGAAACGACTTGTGGTACCAGGGGTCGACTCAGGTTCCCGCCTCAACGTCGAGTAGCCCCGCGAAGGCAACCACTGAGTCGCTGAACGTCAGCGGTCACAAGGTTTACTCGGTCTATATCAATCCCGGAAATTGCTACTGGCATGACGGTTCCAAGTCGGGCATGGCACTCGGATCCCAACCTGAAGGCATGTACATGGTGACGAGCAGCAAGCACTCCAATGCGGGCTGCTGCTTCGACTATGGCAACAGCGAAACCGACCGAAGTGCAGATGGATCCGGCGCAATGGACGCCCTCAACTTCAGCACGACCTCAGCCTGGGGCACGGGCGCCGGAAACGGTCCATGGGTCATGGCCGATCTCGAGTACGGGCTGTTCGCCGAAGGCAGCAGCGGCAAGAATGCGAACGATCCAACCCAGACGGCCACGTATGTCACCGCCGTAATGAAGAACAATGGGACGACGGAATACGCCCTGCGGGGCGGCGACGCGACGACCGGCAGCTTGACCACGTATTACAAAGGTGCCCTGCCCGGCGGATGGAGCCCGATGAAAAAACAAGGCGCGCTCATCCTCGGCTGCGGCGGCGACTGCTGCAAGCCAAGTGGCGGTGCCAACGCCAGCGCCGGGACCTTCTACGAAGGAGCCATTGTCACCGGTTACCCAACGGATGCAACGGAAAACTCAATTCAGGAGAACATCGTTACCGCCGGATATGGCAAGTAGCGCACCGGGTGCGCATGACGGCGCGGAACGCCCAAGTGAAAACCACGCAACCTGGTGGCCGCTGCGTGTCGTCGCAGTTCTCGGCACCCGCCTTCATTCGTTGCTCGGTTCGAACCGAATCCAGTCGACTGACATCACAACGTCACTCGCGGGGTAGTCCGCGTCTCCAGCCCTCGGAAACCAATGCGTGCTCGGATGCCACAAGTTGTAGGTCAGGTAGACTGGCAGCTGCGGCACGCGGCTCGCATCGCTTAGCACCCAGAGCGTCAGCTCTCCGGTGCCATCGTCGAGAAAGAACCGCACGCTGCTCGGGTGCCACTCGTAACCGACTTCGTAGTACGTCTCGGAGGCCAACAGATTCGGGCGCAGGAGGCTAGCGTTCGTACCGCTCTGGACGAATGTGTCCGAGTCGTCCTGCGGCGTGTCATATTCGGCGCCCGTCGAGAAATCGACGACGTGGCTCAGCTTACGAAACCGATCACCGGCCGGATCGGCTTGGTAATCCGTGTAGACCGAGAGGTAGGCATATTGCGGGCTACTACAGGCAATCTGAAGATCGATCTCGACGTCATCCGTGATGCCATTTTGATTGTGGTCGAGGCCATCACTGAAATAGCCAAGTACAGCTTGCACTACCTCTTCCGTGCCGGAACAACCCCCAAATGCAACCCGTGTGCGCAAGGTACCAAAACCGAAGCGCTCAGTGGTTTGCAGCTGCGTCATGTAGTTTGGACCCACGTTGTCGGTCGACGAGAGCGTCGCGTCGCCTGGATACACGAGCTTTGCCGCATAGCCGTCACGGGCATTGGGGTCGGCGTTGCCAAAGCTCACGCCCGCGCCGGGCAGGGCGGTCTCGACCGACCATGGACCATCGCCGGTCCTGAACTCCGATTCGAAAACCCCGCCGTCGGCCTCGGGCGCATTTTGGCGTCCCACGATCCCTGCCTGCTGACCACACCCCGTGAGGCTCATTAGTGCGAACGATGCCGCGCAAAGCAGCGGCCCGCGTTGACTATTCGAGCACGTAGCGCTGTACGTCAGCGGCATGAGGGCTCCTCGGGTACCGGCTCAAGAAGGCACTTGCACGAGCGGATGCCTGTGCTTTATGCCCAGACTTGGCAAGCGCTTCGATGGTAAGGGATTCGCGCTCTTCGGTCAGCGCTCCCTTCTTGAACCGCAGTTGTGCTTGCTCCAAAAGGCGCAGGGCTCCGGCCGTGTCATTCGAGCGCAATGCTTTTCGCGCGGCCATGACGGCAAGGCTCTCTTCCCGCAGCGAGCTGGCGCGACCTGGGGTAGCCATTGGCGTCGCCGACTGCACTGGCCCTGCGCTCTGGTTCAAGGCGGGCGCGGCTTCAGTTGCGCCCAGTGCCACCGACGGTGGCGCCACGTCAGACGAAGCAGACAACGTCGGCGGAGTTACTGCAACGGCCGTGTTCGGTTTGTGAAGCCAGTGATACCCACCCACGGTGAGCCCGCTCGCGGCTGCAGCCAAGCAGAGCAGCTTCAGGCCCTTGAGCGCCAAGCCCGTCTGCGTTGCGGCAGCGGCTTTCACCGGCATTGGGACACCCGCAATGGGTGGCAATGCACCCAAGATCTGGCTCCAGACAGCTTGCTTTTCAGCAGCCGGCATCGAACATTCTTGCCCTGAGCGCACGAGCAACTGCTCGGACTCGGTTGCCGCATCACCCAAGTCTGACCAACGTACGGGGTCGCTCATGAGCCGCCTCCTGCGCGCAAGGCTACGCAGCGCGCCTTTGCTTCGTGTCGCGTCAGAGCTTGACGAAAGGAACTTCGAGCAAGCTGCAGGCGCGAGTACACCGTTCCAAGCGGAATGTTCAATACTTGACTAATGTCTTCGCCAGACATTTTTTCGAGTTCAAACAAGATGAAGATGGTGCGTTGGTTCGCTTCCAATGACTGGAGTATCGATTCGAGAAGCGCCAGTTTTTGATTGTGCTCGGCGGCACGCCCGACGTCAGCCCGCAGATCGATGATCTCGTCGTCGGGGGGTTCCGTCGAGGCTTCACGTTCGCGCCGATATTGCCTGCGTCTCCGCGTCGCAACGCTGCGGCAGATCGTGAACAGCCAGGTGTTCAAGGCACATCGCCCTTCGAAGCGAACGAGTTGTTCGTGAACGACGAGAAAGACATCCTGCATCGCGTCGCCGATATCTGCGCGGGGCACACCCATGCGCAGCAATGTCCGCCAGACGAAATCGGCGTGACGAGAGTAGATGGCTTCGAGCGAACCGTGCACGTGTCCGGCTTTCCATTAGAGCCGCGAGCCCTTTGGAATTCCTAACAAATCGTCGGCTCAACAGCGATCAAGGTGCGGCTAGAACCGAACGCCCAGACGAATTCCGAGGCCTCCAAAAATGTGTGGGAATTCCAAGCAGTTCCAAGACCCTGAACCTCGAAGCTCTGCTTTCGTAGCGGTGCCCACGTTGTCGCATATAGGCCCAAATCCCACCTTCCAGCGATAGTTCGCTGCAGCAGCATCGAGGCTCCAAAGGCGGACCACAGCAGGTTCGACGAGAGAGACTCGTCATAGCCCGCGCCCGATCCATGCAGCCGTCCCAGGGCTAGGGCAGCACATGGCCCGAACTGCCAATCATTGCCCCAGAGTCGGCAAGCGCGTAGCGCCACTGTCACGAGCGAAACGGTGACTTGCCCGACCGCGTACTTGGTCGGGGTGGGCAAATAGAGGTCGCCACTTGACTCGAAGAGCCACCCAGGAACGGCTCTCGTACCCAGATCTAGCGCAAAACCCTGGCTCATAGTCGAGTTGAGGCCCAACTGTAAACCACCTTCCACCGCAAGGGCGAGCACCCGCGACGCGCGGGATCTCGGAATGACTTCCCGATGGGTGATCTGGATGGTTTGCACGGCACGCGGAACAGCACGGTCCTCGCGATCACGCCGCTCGAGTTCGGTATCGAGTAAAAGCGCAATGGCTATGGCAGCAGCGTCTTCGAGAGGACCACACTGTTCGCTGCGGTCGCTGAGGGTGCGTTCACCGGGTTTTGGACCTTTGAATTCGAGATCGGCCCGATACTCATCGTTGGTTCGAGCGAATCGCACATGCACACGAATCACATCCGATTCTGGCCCGATTGGACCCAGCGCTCGCTGCGACACGCGCTCTACCTTCTCCCGAAGCCGTGCGTCGTCAGCGCAATCCGCCGCAGCCTGCGTGCGGTCGGTCGTGATTTCGAGTGAAAGCGGTGCGGCGATGCACCATGTGGGAGCAAACGCCACCGCGAGAATTGATGGGAGTTGCGGGTGACTCACGCGTGCGATCCGCAGCTCACGAGCGACTTATGAGCACGCGAGCGCCAAGGGCTGCAAGGGTTGCGGTGTTGGAAACTACCCTGTCCGATTCGACATCTTGCCATTCGCCGCGCAACGGCACTTCGGCCGGTGCGGTACCGAAATTTAGCAGAACCAGGTACTTCGCCGTCGCGCTATGTCGAAGCTGAGCGGTCACGCCACGCGGGAGCGGGTCAGAAGTCCCGCAAGCGCCGGTAAGCCCACTGGATTGGATGATGGCTGCGTATGCGCGCTCGTAGCCGGCAGCGTCGAAGTCCGCCAGAAAGAAATAGGTTGCCCCGTGGCCTGTGTGCCGCACGGTCAAAGCCGGACGCCCTTTCACCCAACCGTCCGTGTACGCCGCAAGCATCGTCGCCCCTTTGAGCTGGCCGAGCGAGTACACACGCGTCGAACGCCACACGCCGTCGAGTCGCAGCGGGTTGCCCGCGAGCGCACTGATGCCCACGGACTCGGTCGCGCCCAGTTGATCTGTCTCGTCCACGAACACTCCGCAAAGCTCCTCCAGTCCCTCGCCGGGTGCTCCGTCGTTGAAGCACAAACCCGTCTCGTTCACGAGGCCACCCAGGTGTGTGAAAGCCAACGTGCCCCCGGCCTCAACATATCGACGCAACTGGGCGGACACGCCAGGCTTGAGCAAGAGAAGTTTGGGCGCAATAACCAGGGCGTAACTCGAGAAATCCATGTCGCTCGACAGCACGTCCACTCCAATCCCTCGCGACCAGAAGGGAAGGTAGTGCGCGGCAGCCTCGGTGACCAGCACCGACTCTTCGCGATGATCGGGCAATCCAAGCGCCGTGCAATAGGCCCAGCGCACGTTCCAATCCAGCAGCAATGCGACCTTGGATCGATTGATTGCGTCGGTGATCTCGCCAATTCGCGTGTAGCGGGAGGATAACGCGGTTACCTCCCGAAACGACCGAGTCTGTTCGGGGTGACTGTGGTGCACAACGGCGCCGTGGAACTTCTCCACTCCGCCGCGGTTCTGGCGCCATTGGAAATAGAGGGTTCCGTTGCTGCCGTGAGCGATGGCTTGCAACATCTCGAGTTCATGCAAGCCCGGTGCCTTGAGCCGCACGTTCAACCACAAGGATCGACCGTCGATGCAACTCTCCATCAACAACCAGGGCATTGGTTAACCCTTCAGGCACCGCATCATGTCGAACCGCATCGACTGCATTGCAGCCGCTTGTACGAGTTCGGGGTTGTCAGCGCGGTAGCCAGGGTATGAATCGTCGCTAACGACGTCAGCGATCTTGGCTAGCGCGTGGTAGTCCACACCAAAGTGAAAACCCATCAGATTCGTGGTAACTGGCAGATCGGGGTTGGCCTCGCGAAGCGGTTCCACTTCCCACTGAAAGAAATCTGCGACTTGGCCTGAGCAAAACCGTTGCCAGTCGAGCAGCAGCCCGTCGAGCGCATACGCGCGGGGGTCAGCTTGGCTCCAATCGCTGAGAGTCTGGCTCCAAAATGCCGCCCACCAGGCGCGGTTGAGCTGGTCGAGCGTATGGTACCGCTGCCTCAACCATTCATGAAATCGCGCTAAACAAAGATCGCAGTAACACTCACCGTTATACTCGTTGGACACGTGCCACAGTACGACGGCGGGGTGATGAGCGTAACGCCGCGCAAGTTCGGTGTTGATTCGGCGGACCTTGTCTCGATACACCGGCGAAGTCCAGCAGTGATTGTGGCGCTCACCGATGACGCGACGTTGGCCGTCACGACCAACACGGCGAACCTCCGGGTACCGTTGTGCCATCCACAGCGGCCGAGCGCCGCTCGGAGTCGCAAGGATTACGCGGCGGTGGGCAACGTGCAGGCGCTCGATCGCGGCGTCGAGCCAATCAAAATCGTATCGACCCTCCTCGGGTTCGAGCGCGGACCAGGCAAAGATCGCCGTAGAGAAGGTGTTGCATCCGCACTGCTGCATCAGGCGGATGTCTTGCTCCAAGATGCGCTCGTCGTGCCGCCATTGATCCGGGTTGTAGTCGCCGCCATGCAGAATTCCGTTTCCGAAGAGTCGATCTGTCGTTGCCATAGGTCCGCTCTAGGCTCGCTAGAAAACTTCCGAGTTGCAAGTATTAACGGGACTCCCTCGGGCCCCGGCCCAAACGACGGCGCTCCTGAAACCTGACTCGTGCCTTAGACGTCCTCGCTCCCGTACGCACCGACGAAGGCCAGTGTCGGATAGCCGCGTGAGGCGTCGATGCGGATCCTGAGCGCCTTCGTTCGGATTGGGCCAAACCGGCAGATCCGCTTGTAACCAATGATTTTACCCGAGAAGAAGGGAAGCCACTGGCCATTGCCTTCACGGGCAAGGGTAAAGGATTCGATCCGCTGCCCCGATGCGATGTGCTCCATGAGCATCACGATGTCCACTGTCTGTTCCCTTGAGAACTGCAGGGTGACATCGGCACAGTCGGTTTCATCGCAGGGTCTCCAAAAGAGACTCTGATCCCTAGACAGCGCATTGTGAGGCTGATGTGATTCGTCCAACGATTCCGTTGCGGTAATCGTCGCGGATGCGGCAAGGTTCTTTCCAAGCGCAGAATGAAGCGCGGTCCCAATCTCAGCGAGACGGGCCGTGTCATTCTCGTGCAGGCGGCCCCGGGTGTCGGGAGGTATTCCGAGCAGAAATGTCGCGTTGCCTCCCACGGACTGGTAGTAAATCTCCAGAAGCTCGGCAAGCGAGCGAACCCTTTGATCCTCCTCAGCGTGATAGAACCATCCGGGCCGGATCGATGTGTTCACCTCAGCGGGGTACCAGACAAGGGGGCCGGCATGGCAGATCGCCTCACGGCTTCCGAGATCGGCATCCGAGCTCATGATGCGCCTGGAGAATTCGCCATCATCCACTTTCTGCGACTTTTCCTCGATTTTTTCGACGTCGCGCAACAGCGCAGGCACCACACTCCATTCGTTCTTCCTAGAATGCCCGGCTTCATTCCCGCACCAGCGGGTGTCGGGTCCGCATACGCTGATGACCGCATCTGGCTGAAGCCTGCGAATGGTCGCGTAGTACGCATCCCAGTCGTACACTTGCCGTTTGCCGTTCGGCCCCTCCCCGCACGCGCCGTCGAACCAAACGCAGAAGACAGGACCATAAGACGTCAGCAGCTCCTGCAGCTGTCCGACGAAAAACCGGTCATACGCAGGAGAGTCGCCATAGCATGCCTCATGGCGATCCCAGGGGGAAAGATAGACCCCGAGCTTGATCCCGCCGGCGCGACAGGCATCAGCCACGTCTCTGACGACATCTCCCGTGCCATTTTTCCAGGCGCTGTTCTTCACGCAATGATAAGTTAGCTTGCTCGGCCAGAGGCAGAAACCATCGTGATGCTTGCAAGTCAGGATGAGGCCAGTCATCCCCGCAGACTTGCAGGCTGCTACCCATTGTCCCGCATCGAGATTCGTCGGGTTGAAAAGCTTCGGGTCTTCCGCCCCCGTGCCCCATTCCCGATCGGTGAACGTATTTATCCCAAAATGGATGAACGCATAAAATTCCATTTGCTGCCAAGCCATCTGCCGCGCAGACGGTCGAACGCGTACCGCATCTTCTAGATAACGATGCATGAGCGCGAAACTCTTGCTCGCGCCTCAGTCACCGCGGTTGACAGTGAGCGTGACTTCCGAACCGGGAGGCAGCTTCGCGCCGGGCTCTGGCTTCTGCCCGAGCACCAGATAGCTCGCCGTCTCACCCAGATCCACCCACTGGATCGGCGCCACCTTGAGGCCTGCCTTCTCCAGGTTCGCCTTCGCGCCGGGCAGCAAGGACCCAACCAGCTTTGGGACCTCCACCGCGTCGGGGCCTGCAGAGGGCTGGACGACGACGGCGCTCTTAGCCTCGAGCGCAGTACCAGCCTTAGGCGATTGCGCGACCACCATTCCCTTCTTGATCGTGGGGTCGGGCAGCGGAGCGCCTACTTGCACTGCGTAGCCCGCCTCTTCGAGCACGCGCTTGGCTTCCTCCACCGTACGGCCAGCAACGTCGGGAACCTTCGGCAACGCAGTCGCGAGCGTGATGCTCACCGGTAGGCCCGGCTGCACCATTTGACCCGGCGGCAACGATTGCCCAATCACCGCGTCGGGCGCCGCT
The DNA here is from genome assembly GCA_963811985.1 of uncultured delta proteobacterium. GTDB lineage: Bacteria > Myxococcota_A > Polyangia > Polyangiales > Polyangiaceae > FEN-1139. Next base: position 8,240 of record CAWEUH010000023.1, on the reverse strand, counting down.
TTGCCATTCGGTTCGTGACGGCCGACAATTGTCACCAGCCCGATCGCTTGCAGGTTCGTCCGCGCGTCGGCCTCGCTCAGGCCGGACAAGGCGGGAACCATCACCATCCGCGGCGGTTCACGCTGCGGCAGGAGCCGCGGCATCAGGATGGACGTGCCCGCGGCTGTGAGCACCGAGGTGAAGAGCGCTATGATGAACACTGTGGAGCGATTCATGTCCGAGGCCATCTTGGCCGCAAGTGTAGCGCAGTTTTTGTCCAAGACACAACGCCAAACCCAAAATCGCTTCGCGATACTAGGGTGTGGATTCAAGAGAATCGATGTACTAGCATCGCATCGGTGAAGCACGAAACAGGGAAGCTTTTCGGTGCAAACGCCTACGGTTCGGGGTTCGACTCTCGTGCCGCAGGCGTCGGGTTGCTGCTGGTTCTGGCCTGCCATCATACGCCGAGCCAATCCGTCAGTTTGCCCACTGACTCGAGTGCCGTATACAGGGCCCCAAGCAAAGACGCTTCGCAGCAACAGCCTAGTGCAAGCTTGCAGACCGGTACACCTGCTGAAGCGGGTGACTCTCAATTGCACAACACTCCGAGCACTACTGCACCACCACTCGGCGAATCAGCTCCTATCGAACCAACAGCGCCGGGCATCGCGTTTCACGGGCGGGCAACGACGGCTAGCGAATTTGCCCTGGAAGCGACGGGATTTCCTGCAATCTCCGAGGACAGGAAACTCGTCGCACTGGCGTTTCATGAGCTGAATACTACTGGGCCTCCCGCCCTGGAACTTGGCATCCAGCTACGCTCTGTCGCAGTGGGAGGGGTTGTTTACACTGCCAAGTTCCGAGAGGCTTGTCCTGCTGAAATGAATGCGCGTTTCCGTGCCGCCATGGCCTATTGGACGAACAGCACCACGGGTTCATAGCCCAGAAGATTTCTGGAGTGGGAGATGTCAGCGAGAGAGTCACGAATATCTCCCTCTCGCGGTGCATCGTATTGGGCAGTGCAGTGCTTGCCCGAGATCCGGCGGAACAGTTCGAGGGTTTGATTCAGGGTTACAGACTGCCCGGTCCCGATATTGAATACTTCGCCGGAAATTGCCGGTGCTTCGCAGGCAAGCAGATTGGCCTGCACCGCGTTCTCGACATAGGTGAAATCCCGGGTCTGCTCGCCGTCCCCGTAAACCGTGGGCCGGGTCTCATCGAGAAAGGCAGCCGCAAACCGGGACAACACTCCCGAATACGGCGAATCGGGATCCTGACGCGGACCAAAAATATTGAAGTAGCGAAGGCAGACAGTTTCGAGGCCATAGCAGCGCCCGAAGGTCTTTGCGTAGAGTTCCCCGACATATTTCGAGACGCCGTAGGGAGAAATCGGCTGCGGCTGCATGGTTTCCGTCTTCGGAAGCGTGGGAGTCTCACCATAGGCGGAAGAAGATGCCGCGTAGACGACCCGTTTCACCTTGTTGTCGCGAGCAGCGACCAGCACGTTCAGCGTGCCATCCACATTGATCCGATTGGTATCGACAGGGTCCTTCACGGAACGGGGAACGGAAGTGCGAGCGGCGAGATGGATCACGTAGTCTGCCTGATGACACGCCTTCTGTACGGCCTCGAGGTCCGTGATCGAGCCCTTCACGAAAGTGATTTTGTTGCGGATCTCTGCAAGGTTTTCTTCCTTGCCGGCTGACAGATCGTCGAGGACAACGACACCGTGGCCGCGACGGACCAGTTCATCGACGGTATTTGAGCCAATAAAGCCGGCTCCCCCTGTGACGAGGTAGCGCATATGTGCCTCCGGTTCCCGAAGCTCTCTTATTGTACGATGGTAAGGACGTCAATTCGCGCAAGGAAAAGGCAGCACGTCGCAAAAATAACATGAGCAAAAAAGTGCAAGTTTTACTCCTCATTCTCTTCGTGGTGCTGCTATTTGGCGGCTATTGGTATGTCACGCACCGGATGAAAAAGGATTTGCCCGGCGAATCGGGCACCCCCGTGCCTGCGGCCAATGCCCCGGCGAATCTTCCTGTTCTTCCTGCCGGGCCTCCGCCTGGGAACCGGGGCGCCGGAACAGCCGCCGGCAACCAGCCGACGGCTCCTGCCGGGCCGATGTTGCGGCCGGGAGAGAGCTTGGAGTATGTCGTGAACATCGCAAAGCTGAACAGCACCATTGCGAACATCAAAGTGAATGTGGTCGATCAGAAGAGCGCGGGCGGCAGAGCCCTGTGGCACGTGCAGGCGTTTGCGCACACCGAGAATCCGTACCGCATGATTTTTGAACTGGATGATCAGTTCGACTCCTACAGCGAACCGACCGGGCTCGCGAGCCTGCAGTATGAGATGCACCTGAATGAACGTGGGGAGAAAGTGGATTCAGTCCAGAGACTGCTCAGTTCACAGAAGGATTTCGCCCCGCTGGGCATGACGGGCGCGAGGGTGTTGCCGGGAACCCGGGATCCCCTGGCAATGCTGGAATTCCTGCGCAATGTGGACTGGAGCCAGACGCCGGAAGTCCACTCACCGGTGTACGATGGCCGAAAACTGTATTCTGTCCGCGCCGTGCTGATAGGAAAGTCGGAGCCGGTGAGTGTTCCCGCGGGAAAATACAATACGACAAAAATTGAAATTCACGTTCTGGATAACGGGACGGAGATGAAGGACGCCCATTTTTTGCTGTACCTGTCCAATGACGGGAAACACTTGCCGGTTTTGCTCGAGGCGGTGCTGCCGATTACGACGGCGCGGGTGGAGCTGACAAAGTCCAGATAATCTCCTGCCGCATCGAAACCGATCGACATCAGCAAAGAACGATTCGTTCACGATGGCGCATCACGCGCCGGGTGGCGTTGCGGGTGTCGATGACCAGCTTCGAACCTTCCACGATGGTTCCGAAATCGTAGCTGGAGTGATCGGTGGCGATCAGGGCCGCATCATATTTGCCCAGGGTCGCCGGAGTCAGCGGCACGGACTTCAGATGCGAGTAATCATAGTGGCGCATCTTGTGTAGCTTCGGAAAGTACGGGTCGTTATAATCGAACTCAGCACCGCGCTGTTGCAGTATTTCCATAATCTTCAGCGTTGGTGATTCCCGGAGATCGTCAACGTCCTTTTTGTAGGCCACACCCAGAATCAGGATCTTTGACCCCTTGAGACTTTTCTTCTGCTGGTTCAAGGCCTCAGCGACGGAATCGACTACGTGGTACGGCATCGCCGTATTAATTTCACCTGCCAGTTCAATAAATCGCGTCGAAAAATCGTATTCGCGGGCCTTCCAGGAAAGATAAAAGGGATCCACGGGGATGCAATGACCGCCCAGACCCGGTCCGGGATAAAACGGCATGAAGCCAAACGGCTTCGAGGAAGCGGCCTCGATTACTTCCCAGATATCCACCCCCATGCGCAAACACAGAACTTTCAGTTCATTGACCAGGGCAATGTTCACGCAGCGGAAAATGTTTTCCAGCAGTTTGGTCATTTCCGCCGCTTTTGTCGAACTCACGGGAATGACTTTCGCGACGACCTGAGCATAGAGACAGACGGCGGCGCGGCCGCTGGCGGGGTTTACGCCGCCCACAACTTTTGGAATTTGCGCGAGGCCATATTGTTTGTTCCCCGGATCTTCGCGCTCGGGTGAAAACGCCAGAAAAAAATCTGAAGCAAAGGTTTCGCCTTCCACACCCGTGCTGATGGGGCAACGAAGACCGCTCTGTTCCAGAATCGGAAGGACCAGCTCTTCCGTCGTACCGGGATAGGTAGTCGACTCGAGGACAACGAGTTGACCCTTCTGCAGGTGCGGGTAGATCGATTTGACGGTCTCTTCGACGTAACTCAGATCCGGCTCACGGTATTCATTGAGCGGTGTGGGAACACAGATCAGGATCGCATCGGCGTCTCTCAGACGGGAAAAATCGCCGGTGGCGTTGAAATAGCGGCTGTTCACGTACTGCTGGATCTTGGTTTGCTGGATGTGCTCGATATACGACTTGCCTGCGTTGAGGAGCCTGACCTTCTCCGGATCGACATCAAATCCGGTCACCTTATGACCGGCTTCTGCAAACCGCAGAGCGAGCGGGAGTCCCACGTAACCGCAGCCGATCACGGCAACTCGCAACTGGCTGCCCTTGAAAAATTCGGGTCTTCTTTCTGACGCCATGGAATCGACACACTCCTAGTCATCCGGACGGGATGGCAGGCAACAAAGGCAAGGGACAAACCCCGGAGAGAGTATAACTGTTTCGGACGCAACCACGCGACCTGAGCGCCTGGATTTTCTACGGTCTTGACATTTCCCCGGGAGAATCAAAAGCGGGTTGCGATTCCCGACCGGTACAGCCAAGATAGCAACCCGGGGCCAGTCCCGAAACGAACCGGCCGCAAACTGCTCCGCGAAATGACCTTTATTTTTACAATTACGGTGCTTGGGCTCGTCGTCGGAATCCTGGTGGGATTGCTCGGAATCGGCGGCGGTGTCGTGCTGGTGCCGGCGATGGTGTACCTCCTGCATTTTGACCAGCACCTGGCGCAAGGGACGTCACTGTTTATCCTTTTGCCTCCGATCGGCCTGGGTGCACTGCGGGGGTACTGGAAGAATCAGGAAGTGGACCTTCGCGCCGGAATTCTCTGTGCGATCGGATTTACGCTGGGCGGATATGGAGGTGGTCGGATCGCCGTTCCCATGCCCTCGCAGCAATTGCAGGCGATCTTCGGTTTTTTTCTGATGCTGTCGGCATTCCTGTTGTGGAGAAAAACCCGGGAAACCGCTGCCGCCGGGGTGAAGGCGGCGGACGTAAAACAAGAAAGCCACGCGCGCGACTTTGGGGTCTTTCTGATCGCGGCTGTCTGTGGAGTTGCGGCCGGGATGGTGGGAATTGGCGGGGGCGTATTGCTCGTGCCCCTGCTTGGGTTGCTGTTTGGGTTTGGACAGCATAGAGCGCAGGGAACCAGCCTGGTCGCGCTGATTCCTCCGACCGGACTTCTGGCATTCCTGCTCTATGCCAGGGCCGGCTACGTGTCCTGGCCGACCGGATTCCTGCTGATCCCGGGCGTCTTTTTGGGCGGGATCCTGGGAGCAAAAGTTGCAAAATCCCTGAATCCGAAGAAGATGCGGCTGGTCTTTGCTGCGGCAATGGCCCTGCTTGGAATATGGCAAGTCTTCTCTGCGTGGCATTCCTGACGCATACTACTAGCTGATGATCGACATACACTCCCACATCCTGTATGGGCTGGACGACGGTGCGCGGACCGCCGAGGATTCGTTCGCGATGGCCGAAGATGCGATCGCCGATGGAATCACACACGTTGTCGGCACGCCGCATGCGAGCAATGAACACACATTTGATTTTGCGCGGGTCCAGGCTGTTCGTGCCGAACTCCAGGAACAGTTGGGCGGGCGGTTGATCCTCGCTACCGGCTGCGATTTCCACCTGAACCCGGAAAATATCCTGAGCGTACGAACGAACCCTGCGCCGTTCTGCATCAACCAAAAGGATTATCTGCTTGTGGAATTCAACGAGTTTTCGATTCCGCCCTCGATGGACCAGACCCTGCATGAGCTTCATCTGCAGGGATTGCGTCCGATTGTCACTCATCCCGAGCGCAACGGGATCCTCCGGACGCAACCCGATCGTTTACGTGATTGGGTCCATCAAGGCTGTTTTGCGCAGGTCACAGCCGGGTCACTCACGGGGGTGTTCGGACCCGCCGCAAAGGAGCGGGCCTGGGCGTGGATTGAACAGGGATTGGTCCACTTCGTTTCCAGCGATGCGCACAATACGGCACGCAGGCCGCTTAAATTGAGATTTGCCTACGACGCCATTGCCGAATTGCACGGAAAAGAAAAAGCGCAAGCGCTTCTGGTGGAAAATCCCCTCGCGGCGTTTGAGGGGAGACCGTTGCCGTACGTGCCGGAAGTCATCCATCAGCCGAAGAGCGCAAAGCGGAAGCGGTTCTTTTTTTTCTAGGGAAGGTGGGCTCTAGCCGGAAGGACGCAACGGAAGTCCGGCCCACACATTGAGCAATCCCAAAACTTCGCGGACCACGTCCAGCACATCGGTCGTATTTCGCCACCAGTGGGCAGCCTCAAAGTTGTCGTCAGAAACGCCCCGCACAATTGCCTCTCCCGGCCGGGCGGACAGGCGATTCCAAAGAGCCTTGGTCCGGCGGGTATGCACCTTCGAAGTCACAAGGATCACCCTGGCACTGCCCTCGGCGTGAAGTGCCAGGCCAATTGTCCTGATCTCGTCCTCCGTATTCAGAATCGGCGGATCCAGAATTCGGATTGCCGTTTCCGGAACGCCTTCGTGGACGAGGATCTGTCTGTCATAAATCTCTTCACCGGAAAACGGGACAGAAAGTTTTGCGAGCGTAGCGCCGGGCTCCGTCGAATGCGTGATCCAGACCTCCGGTGCGTAACCCCCGCGATAAATACGGGCAGCCTCCAGGGCACGGGAGGGCATTCTGCCGCTCAGCACGGCAATCGCGGAGGCCTGCTCGAGCGGATCCTCCACGATCAACCAGCGACCCAGATTCAGAAAAGCGGCCAGGAGGACGAAGACAACCAAAAGCCCCACCCACGGCCCGAGGTGCCGTCTGCGTTGTTGCGGAGAAGGGAGAATGGTTCCCGCCAATCGAAGCATCGCCGCGCATCGTATCTTGCCGAAACACCGTCGTCAAACAGCGCGGGAGGATTACCGCCAGAGATCGTTGAGGACGGCGGCGAGGCGAGCCCCGGCCTTTGTGAGTTGCTCCTCGAGGACGGGAGTGACGGCCTTCAGGTAATCCTCCGCGATTTTTTCGTCCAGGTCCCGCATTCGCAGTGCGATGTGCTCGTCGCCCGCGCAGGAGCTTACCTCTACCGGAGTTTCGATGGCGATCTTGACGGGAAGCAGTCCGTAGACGATCCGTTCGGCGATTTCCTGGCCTTCCCATGCCCAAGAAACGGGATTGCGCGAACCGGAAAGCCAGGCAGGAATCTGCGGCTTGAACCGGGCTTCGAGCTCTTCGGCCAGTTGCTGCGGAGTTCGCTTTCCCTTCATTTGATCAATCAGGCCGCTATCCCAGGCCGAATGAAGATTGGGCTGGAACGATTCCTTCTGCGAGCTCGTTTCGACCGGGGCACGACCGAAAAAATTCACCGGCACGCAATTGCCGCCGCGGTCGTCATTTGAAGTGGTGTGGAGCGGCTGGTGAATATCGCCGATGAAATGGATGAGGTAACGCAATGCATCGGCTCTTGCGGCAGCAGGCGTATCGGGATTGCCAAGCAGGGCGAGCTGATCGCCGATGGCCTTGATCACGCACCCCCTGGACTGGGGACAGTATTGCAAGGCGTCTCCGACCGGTGCGCCGCGTGGCAGATCGACGAAATGCCATCCGGATGTGGAAGGATCGACGCTCCGCTCATCATCGGCCCAGGTGGACGAATCGGCAAACGCATCGAGATTCGCCTCTTTGCAGTAACGCGAAAGTCCGGGATCGATCGGGCCGGCGTCGAGAATCTGGGCGACCATGGCGCTGGCGCGAGGCGTGAGGTGTTTTTCGGCGATGAGAGCCGTAATGAAATGCCCCGTACATCCCCAGGCATGAGCACCCGGTGCAAAAACGGTCGCGCCCCAGCAAAGCAGCAGAACGATACGCGGAAGATGCGATTTCATTTGCCTGACCTCAGCTGAAATCGGGCCGTCGACGGTTCAGCAAAACTACAACGAAGAAGCTAGGTTCGGGCATTCTCCCAGAGGCGGAGGCCGCCTTTGAAGGCGTGCATATTGTTGCCGAGTTCCGTGCCCGGGGGAAGCTCTTTCAACTTTTTGGAGTTGCCTCCTCCGAGAACAACGTAATCGGCCTCGAGAGCGGTCTTGAGCGAAGCGGCCACTTCGGCAACATACTTGCGCCACTTCTTCTTGCCCATCCGTTCGAGTCCGCGCAGGCCGAGGAAGTCCTCGTAGGTTTTCCCCTTCTTGTAGATCAGGTGGGCGAGTTCCATCGGCTCGAGAACGCCATTTACGATCATCGCGGAACCGAGGCCTGTGCCAAGCCCGAGAAACAGCATCGCCCCGCCGTGGTAACTGCCAAGCGCTTGCATCGCGGCATCGTTAATCATCTTAAGGGGACAGCCAAAGGCCTTGCCGAAGTTGAAACGCATCCAGCCGGTGCCGAGATTATGCGGTTCACGCAGGGGATGACCATTAATGACGGGCCCCGGATAGCCAAGCGAGATGCACTCAAATTTCCAGTCTTTGATGTTT
>CAWEUH010000022.1:0-192519 GCA_963811985.1 uncultured delta proteobacterium | reverse complement strand
CATCCTGCCGCACTGGTTCGTTACGTATTGCTAATATTGCGGCCACTGCGTTGCGACCTGCGCTTCGCGCTACGGAATTGAACAAGACATCGACCGAAGGGCAGTGTCGGTTCACCGGCGGCCCCTGTTTGACGGAAACGGTGTACCGGGCGCCGTCGCGTCGAGCATCATGTGATACCCGCCGGGTGCTATCAGCACGACTCCGGTCACGACCGAGTCACCCTCCTCGGCTTCTCGCACTTCCACGGCGCAGATGCTATTGAGCCGATCAGCAAAGGACTTCGTGAAGTAGGCGGGCATGTGCTGAACGATGACCGTGCCTGGTGTCCCGGGTGGCATACGGTCAAGATCCTTTCGAGTGCGACGGTTCCGCCCGTCGAGGCACCGATGGCAAGGATCTTATTGGTGGTTTCCGAAAGTGCAGTGAATTTGACGGCGCCCGTGGCACAATCGGTTTTGGACCAGATGACGGCGAACGTTCAACTCGGGCGGCAGCCCGATCGGTTTCGACCAATTCCCCAACCATGTTGCCGAGTGTGTAGGCAGCGCCTGGTTTACACAAGACATCAACCGCACCGAGACTTCAGCGCCTGCAGCGCCAGATCGCTGCCCGCCGGCGTCAGTGACGAAACAATAATGACCGGGATCGGATAGTGCTCCATCAATTTTCCGAGAAACGTGATGCCATCCATGCGCGGCATCTCCACGTCCAGCAGCACGACATCCGGCTTTCGTTCAATGATCATGTCACGCGCGACAAACGGATCGGGGGCCGCACCAATGACATCGATGTCGGGTTCCGCCACCAAGGCACGCGACAATACACTTCGGATCAGCGCCGAGTCATCGACCACGAGCACCCTAATCGTCATGACCAGACTCCCAGGAGTATTGCGGCAGCCACATGAGTGCCCGTGTCCGTAAGCAGTTTCGCCACGCACACTTGAGGTTCAGTCGCCAGGCGCGTTTCACGATGGGGCGCTGTTGTAACCGAGGGAATGCCAATGTCGTAATCAGTGCCTTCGGGCAGCCAAGCCTCCAGCAGGCGACCTGCAACAATGTTGGCTAGCTCGCCGATCGCGTCGTTGTTGGTTTGATTCGGACTGCGTGCTCTCATCGCACCCGAGAAAGTCATTGACCAATGGCAAGACTCCTGATTCCTCGACTTCAAGGGCGACTGTTCCCGTGTACGGTCCGGTGAATGACACTAAACTTTCGACCACCACAGTGTCGTCGTCGCAGAACTCCTGATCGCGATCGACCAATGCGTAGACGGCCTCTTCAAAGACATTAGTTACTGTATCAGTCAAGACTTGACTTAGTTGAGCCGTATTCATGACCGCACCGTTTGGTCGCTCAAAATGGGCTGAACGACTGCTCTGAATTGCTCGGGGCGAAAGGGTTTCTTCAAGAGCGCGCGTACGCCCATTGAGCGCAACCGCTCCTGATTGGTGGTGTTCCCATCTGACGATATGATGATAACGGGAATTCGTTTCAAGTGCTCATCCGCTGCCATGACACCCACAAGTTCGGTCCCGGTCATGTTTGGCATATGAATGTCAGCCAAGACCAAGTCGAAGCTGCGCGACGCCTCACGCAGCAATGCAAGAGCCTTCACGCCGTCGCTGGCTTCGATATCTCGTGCGGTGGCAGACCTGCCAGTCCAAGACTTTTGCAAACCATTTGCCGAATGATCGATGAATCGTCAACGACGAGAATCTGCAAGAGCTTCTGGCAACGTTGATTGCCACTGTCGCGTCCGTCGGTCGGAAGCTCCTGAACTAGACGTTCGAGCGAGGCACTCGCTACTTTTTCCAGCAGATCAGGACTAAGTTTGAGCCGCTCGAAGGACCCCTTGTGAATGCTGCGCGCCAACTCGCCCAAGTCCGCTCCAAACCCAAGACAATGCGCGGTCATGTCGGCTACGTGCACGACATCCACGATGGGTTTCACGTCGGGCGCTGCATCGTCCGGTAAATGGTGAAGTTCGGCTGCGGCAATCAACTCGGACGGGAGATGCCAATGCTCCCCAACCCAAGCCGCTACCTGTCCATGATCCACCCCTAACACTTCTCGTTCGACTTGGACGAAACTCAGTTGTTCGGATTCTAGTCGGCTGCAAAGCTCCTGGTTGTGAGTCGCGACGAAAGTGCCAAGGACAAGCTTTCCAATGTCGTGAAGCAAGCCCGCCGTGAAATACGGGCCAGGTGTCTTCTGGGCCAATGCACTCGCGAGTGACTCGGAGAGTACGCCCACGACGAAACTGTGGCGCAAAAACTGGGGAGCCGTTAGACGATAACCCGGAAATTCTGGCGGAATGGCCTTTGAGAAAGCGGCTGTACTGGCAAGGTTCGTCAGCACTTTGAAGCCCATGAGCGTAACGGCTTGAGCCACGTCCGCCACTTTGCGAGAGAGCCCGAATGCCGCGCTGTTTGCGAGCCGCAGGATGTTGGCGGTAAGTGCCGGATCGGTCCGAATGACTCGCTCGACTTGTTCCACGCTCACGTTAGGTAACGTAAGCAGTTTCTGCAATTCGAGCAGCGCCTGCGGCAACGTAGGAAGCTGTCGAATCAGGCTTACTACCTCTTGTTTGTCAATCATAATACTAGCTCCCCGTCACCTGATTTAACGACACAGCGACCCGAAGCGACTTCCAGAGATACCGTGCGCGACTTGGCTCCGCCCACATCCTCGGCAGCGACCAGCACATTGGTTTTCCACAGCATGCGTCGGAGCACGGTGTAGTTGCGTTTACCAATCTCGAACAAGCCTTGGTCATCGTACAGTTGGCCACCGCCTGCGACTTTGACAATCAAGTTCTCCTTTTTGCAGCCCAGGCCATACATGCCGTGAAAGAGCAAAGGGACGCCTGTATCCGCGAACATGGCCGGTTTGACTTTCGCCTTTTCTGGATTGGTCGACGAAAGCGGGAGCATGTAGTGAATCATCCCGGCGGCTGGAGTCACTGTGTCGTGAATCATGATGGCAATGCAAGAACCGAGCGCGTAGGTGGTCAACGTGACGTCACAGTCCTTACTTACGACGAAATCTGCAATGTCTACGACGACGCGTTGCACATTGTCCTTCTATCGCCGCAGCCGTTTGGCGGACTTGCTCTGAGTCAATGGGGACACGGTACCACTGGGTTGATAGACAGAGGGTTCAGTGATCGCCAATCGAGTCTTCAATCCAGACAGAGACTCCGAGTGACCGATGCAGACCAGGCCATCACGCGCCAACAACCGATCAATCTCGGCAACCAAGCCTTGGCGCACCGGGTCGTCAAAGTAGATCATGACGTTTCGGCAGAACACGACATCGAGCGGGCCTGGCATGGGGTAAGGCGGTTTTGCCAGGTTGAGGCGCTTGAAGACCACTTTCTGACGCAGCTCACTATTGACTTGCCAGTGTCGATTGGCGGCCTTCCGTGTGTCCAGCGCCGTGAAGTGCTTGGCAAGCAGCGCGCGAGGCACGTCCTTGAGCGCCGCTTCATCGTAAATGCCCTGGGCAGCGGCGGCGAGAATCTTGGTGGATATGTCGGTAGCCAAGATCCGCCAATCAACCGGGTAATCGGCGATGGTTTCGGCAAGTGTCATTGCAAGCGTATAGGGCTCTTCACCGCTGCTGGATGCGGCGCACCACACACGGATCCGCTTCTTGCCTTGTTTGATTTGGTGTTCGAGGAATTCTCTGAGGAGTTCAAAGTGGGAAGGTTCGCGAAAGAATGCAGTGAAGTTGGTCGAGATGGCATCTAGAAACGATACGATTTCATTGCCGGTCGAGTCGCCTTCGAGCAGCGCAAGATACTCCGCTGGGTTCGAGAGATGAAGAGCGCGCAGGCGCTTGGCGACCCTGGCCGAAACCAGCGCTTCTTTACCATCGTGCAGTTTGATGCCCGCCCTACAATAGGCGATATCACAGAATCTCTGAAACAACTGCGCTTCCACGATTGGAGCCCCAAACTCGAAACGGGTAGGGCGTGGGCGACCTCGGTAAGCCCGGATCGCCCACGCGAAGCCCGTTCGCTCTTCTCAGCTAAAAGTCCTGGAATTCCGGATCATTTTCCAGTGGAATGACTTCCTCAGGGGTTGGTTTGCGAGTCGTGCCGTTGGTACCTGTGGGTTTCTTGGCACGGTTTACGTGCACAGGCCCGCGCCTCGGCGGTGGCATGGTAGCTGGGTGCATTGCTGCCCGGCGTGGCGCCGCGGCATCCTTGCTTACGGCAGGAGCATGCCGTCGCGCCGCTGTTCGATTGTCCCGGTCGAGCTCGAACCGCTGAACGAGACTTGCAAGCTCTTCGGATTGGCTTGCCAACTCTTCGGCGGCACTCGACGACTCCTCGGCATTGGACGCCGCGGTTTGCACCACCTTGTCCATTTCGGCAACGGCCGTATTGACCTGTTCGATGCCGCGGGACTGCTCCTGGCTGGCGACGGCAATTTCACTGACAATGTCATTGACCTTGGCTGCCGCCGTCACGATTTCCGTCAGGCTACCCGCAACTTCGTTCGTGATGACGCGACCATTTTCGGAATGACCTACCGCCACTCTAATGAGGTCTTCGGTCTTCTTGGCAGCTTCCTTCGAGCGCAGGGCCAAGTTGCGAACCTCCTCGGCAACGACAGCGAACCCACGCCCCGCGTCGCCGGCACGCGCCGCTTCGACGGCGGCGTTGAGCGCCAAAAGGTTGGTTTGGAACGCGATTTCGTTGATGTCTTTGATGATTTCGAGCGGTGCCTTCGGAAGCGGCGCGAATCTTCTCCATCGCATCGGTCATGCGCGTCATGGCCTGGCCGCCCTTTTCGGCAGCCTCCTTCGTAGTCTGAGCCAATGAACGCGCCTGAATCGTGTTGTCCGCGTTTTGCTTGGTCATGCCTGCCATTTCTTCCAAGCTGCTCGACGTCTCTTCGAGCGAACTTGCCTGCTCAGAGGCGCCCTGCGACACAGCCTGACTCGAAGAAGCAATCTGCTGCGAGGCTTCACTGACCTGTTCTACCGAGTCAGCTACCTGTATCAGCGCGTCCTGCAGGGCCTTCGCTGTTCCGTTGAGGGCATCCTTGATGCGAGCGTGATCGCCTTGGTAATCGCCCTCGACGCGGGCGCGCATGTCATAGCGTGCCAGGGTTTCAAGGGCGCTCGCCGCTTCCATGACTGGCGTGATGACCGCGTCCAACGTCTTGTTTACGCCGTCCACGATCTTTCGGAAGTCACCCTCGTGTTTCGAGGCATCGGCGCGCGTAGACAACTTGCCTTCAATGGACGCTTTGACCAGCATGTCGGCATCCGCGATCAAGGCTTTGCTGTTGCGCCGTAATAGCTCGATGTTTTCATTGATGAATGCCTTCTTGCCAGGGAATCTCTCGAGCGGGGCATCGAAGTTGCCGCGACTGAACTCTGAGATGCAGGCCATGGCCTTCTTCTTGACCGCGATATGGCCGAACACCATGTCATTGACGCCCTTGGCCATCACACGGTACTCGCCTTCGAACCTCTCCTCAGGGATCCTGATATCGATATCGCCCGCGTCGTGCTCTTTGGACATGTGACCCATGTCGTGAACGAATGCCTTGATGTTGGTGCGCAGCTGTTCGATGTTTTCGTTGATAAATGCCTTCTTGCCAGGGAACTTCTCGAGTTCCGCATCGAAGTTTCCCCGGCTGAACTCTGCCAGGCAGGCCATGGCCTTCTTCTTGACCGCAATATGGCCGAACACCATGTCATTGACGCCCTTGGCCATCACACGGTATCCGCCTTCGAACTTGTCTTCCGGGATCTTGATGTCGATGTCACCCGCGTCATGCTCTTTGGACATGTGCGCCATGTCGTGAACGAATGCCTTAATGTTGGTGCGCAGCCGTTCGATGTTCTCATTGATAAAGGCTTTCTTGCCTGGGAACTTCTCGAGTTCGGCATCGAAGTTTCCCCGGCTGAACTCTGCCAGGCAGGCCATGGCCTTCTTCTTGACGGCAATGTGACCGAACACCATGTCATTGACGCCCTTGGCCATGACGCGGTACGCGCCTTCGAACTTTTCTTCGGGGATCTTCACGTCTATGTCGCCGGCGTCATGTTGCTTGGACATGACCGACATGTCATCAATGAGCAGATTCAGGTTGTTGACAAGCTGGTTAACGTTGTTCTTGATGATATTGAAGTCGCCGTGGTAGCTGTCTGTGATCTTCGGCGGAATGTTGCCGTTGGAGATCTTTTCCACGTATTCCGCTGCAACATTCAGCGGGTTGATCACCGCGTCCAACGTGTCGTTGACTCCCTGAACGATACCGCGGAATTCCGCGGGTACGGCCATGACGTCGGCCCTGGTGGCCAGCTGCCCAGAAACTGCGGCTTCGGCCAAACGAGTGGCTTCACTTCGCAATGCTGAAATGGAGCGAGCGATACTGCGCGCAATTAGGATTCCTAGACTTGCAGTAGCCAGTGCACCCAATAACATTGCCGCGAGCAAGAAGGAGATGTTCTTCGAGGACGAAGCCTCCGATTGCGCTATGGCTGCCTTGCCGTAATCGGCATTTAGGCGAATCAAATCCACGAGCAGCTTGTTGGTCTCGACCCGAGCTTCGCGGGACACGTTCATGGCGTCCATGGCGCGATTGTCAACCTGGGATATTCGCGGATCATCCAGCTTTGCGCCGCCGCTCAAGAGGGCATCTCTTTCTCGCGCAATGTCCACCGAGTTCTGAACGGTGTGCTGCCATTCGTCCAAGCGCGACTGCAAACCAGACCAAAGTCGTCGTTCCTCGTCAGTTTGGATCAACGGCTCGTACGTCTTGCGTCCCTCCGCAACCCGGTCCAGGCCTGAGGCAATTTCTTCGTAATTCGCTTTGCGGACATTGTGCTCCATCATCCGGCTGTTGGCCAAGCCGCGTACCCCAGCTGCCACGTGGATCTGTCCCACGTCCATCATTTCCAAAGCATATACACTTGGCATACGCTTCTTGCCAACGTTGTCCATGTGCTCGCTGGCTGTCAGCAAGGCTTGGCGTCCCACCAAACCAATGATGAGCGTGACTATGAATGCACACGCAAATCCAAACAATAGCTTAGTACTGGTCTTGAGATCCTTTAACATCACCGTTACTCGCTTTCTTCAAAAGCCTTCTTTTCACCCACACGCTTGCCTTTTACGTCTCCCCGGCTTCTACGGAACGCAAATGCATCGCTTCGTCTTTCGAGAGCACCTGTTCGATGTCCAATAGGCAAATGACCCGCTTGTCGGCCTTGCCAATGCCCAAAATAAAGTCCGTTTCGCCATTGCGCGAATACAGTTCTGGAGGCGGCTCGATCTGTTCGGCCGCGATATTCATCACTTCCAGAACCTCATCCACCAAGATACCCATGGTAATGGCGTTATTGTTGACGATCCACTGAACCACGATGATCACGGTTTGATCCGTGGCTTCTATGGCCGGCATGTTGAACTTCATGCGCAAATCGACAACAGGAATCACCTTGCCGCGCAGGTTGATGACCCCGCGAATGAATTCCTTGGTCCGCGGAACGCGCGTAATGTCCATTAGACCGATGATTTCCCTGACGCGCAGAATTGCCAGGCCATATTCTTCGCTGGCTAGCTTGAACGTCATGTATTTTCCCGCCAGCTGCGAACCAACATTTTGGGCCGCGCTGTCGTTGGCGATTGTCTTATTTGCTACGGTACTTGGTTCTGGCATGTTGGTTCCTCGAATGGAGCCACGGGGCTAGTTGAGTGAATGTGCCATCGCACTTTTTTCTCTGGATTTAAGATCTGCAGCTTGGGCCAGTCTTTCGCGCGAGGCGTCAATCAACGACTCGACGTTGACGATAAGCCCCACGCGACCGTTCGATAGGATGGCCGCCCCCGCAAATATGCGCGCTGAATCCAATTCGTGATTCAGCGTCTTGATGACAACTTGCTGCTTCATGACGACTTCGTCCACGAGCAAAGCAATTTGCGTACGAAGCGACTCGACGATGATAATCAAGGCTTTCGTCGGGTCGTCTTCACTGCCGCTAACATCTAGTAGTCGATTGAGACGCACTAGCGGCAGCGTTTGCCCCCGCACCAAAATGTGTTCGTTGGTCCCCGATATGCTGAACAGCATGTCGGCTGTCGGTTGGAGCGATTCGACTATATTGAGCGTGGGCAGAATGAAGCGCTCTTCTCCGCAGCGAATCACCATGCCGTCGATAATCGCCAATGTGAGCGGCAACACGAGTCGAAACGTCGTTCCTCGGCCTGGTGTTGACGACGTTATGATACGACCGCGAACCCCCTCGATGTTCCGCTTGACGACATCCATGCCGACGCCGCGCCCGGAGATTTCCGTGACTTGCTGCGCGGTCGAGAAACCCGGGGCAAAAAGCAAATCGAAAATCTGTGCGTCCGACAATGTTGCATTCTTGTCAACCAGGCCCTGCGCAATCGCTTTGGCCAGCACGCGCTCGCGGTTGATGCCGCGGCCGTCGTCGGAGATCTCGATGATGACGCTGCCGCCTTCGTGGCAAGCCGAGAGCCTGACCGTGCCAGTCTCCGGCTTGCCGGCGGCGCGTCGCTCTTCGACTGGCTCGATGCCGTGGTCCACTGCATTGCGAATCAAGTGCACTAGGGGGTCGGCGATCTGCTCGACCATTACACGATCCATTTCCGTGCCCTCACCCACGAGTTCCATGCGCACCTGCTTGTTGCCGCGGCGCGCCAGGTCGCGCATGATGCGGTTCACCTTCTGGAATTCGGCCCTTACCGGGACCATGCGCATGCACATGCCCAGCTCCTGAAGCTCCCGCGTTATTTTTGCGAATTGTCCTAGGTAATTTCGCAAATGCGCCGGTAGTAGGCGGATCTCCGGCGCGTTCGACACCATCGATTCTACGATGACAAGCTCGCCGATCGCCTCGACAAGATTGTCCACTCGCTCCAGATCTACCTTGACGACTTCCTTGAGTTTGGAGTTGGCCTCCGTAGACATTTGCTGTGCGCGAAGCGCGTGCGCCACGGCTTTGGCTGGCACGCTGCCCCGAGCAACCAGTCCCTCCCCGAGCTTTTGCCCGGTTGACTTTTGCGATTCGAGAACTTGGGCGATCGTCGCCGTATCGACCATGCCTTGACGCACCAGGATTTCCCCCAGTTTTTCCCCGGGCTCGGCAGGTTCGACGCCGTGCGCCTCGGCTTCGGACTTTCCTTCGATAGCTCGACGCAGGCGCGACAGTAGTTGGGGCAAGCCTGGGTGCAATTCCAGATCTGCTCGGTTCGAGAGCGTGTTTTGGATGGCTGTCCCGAGTTCTCGAAGTAGCGCGGTCGAATCGAACACCAGATCAATCGCCAAGCGAGGGGGGATCGGTTGCCCACTGCGAATTCGATCGAGCATGGTTTCGGTCGTGTGCGTCAGCTCCTGGAACTGATGGAGGTGAAGGAACGAAGCAACCCCTTTGAGCGTGTGAAATGCCCTAAAGAGCCGGTTGACGCGTTCGGCATCAATGCCGCTCTGCTCGGTGTCGAGCAGGATTTGGTCTACCGCTGCCAAGTGCTCTTCGACTTCGTGCAAAAACTCGATGACCAGATCTCGGTCTTCTTCCGCCCAGGGGCAGGCTTCGAACGCGGCTGGCAGTGGCGTCGTAGATTCAGACGCTGCTGGACCAGGTAGCGCGGCGCCTTCCGGGGGCAACGGGGCACTCCGCGTGGCAGCGAACTCAGCAGGCGCCCCTTGTCCAGGTGGTTGTACGCCATCCAAATTTCATCGAAGGTGCCGCAACGGGAGCAATCGACTCGACGGCGAGCAGGGCTTCGATCTGCTCGGGAACGATGGATGGGTGACGCATGTCAGCATAGGCCGTGATCGCGTCGCCCACCCAGTCTCGAACGAGCAACAAGCGGTCCGCGCGGTCCCAAGGTGGCGCGGGCCGGTCGAGGAAGGACTCTGTCGCATGAAGTATGTGCTCAAGGTGGTTGAGACCCAGCATTCCGGACTCACCCTTGAGCGTGTGGATGCGTCGCTTGACCGCGGCGACGGCATCGGGACTTCCTTGGCGCAAAGCCTCGATCTCCTGTTCGAGATCGTCCAAGGTCAGCCGAGCATTGCTGAGGAAATCCCGGAAGATAGCCTCGTTAACCTCGGGCGGCAACTCCAGCATCGAGTTGAGCGGGTTGCTGGGTAACCCGAGTTCACGCTTGGATTGCCCGGCTGCAAATGTGTACAGCTTGTGCGATAGCTCTTCGAGCCATTGCACGAATTGCTGAGCGCTCTTCCTTGACGGCGCCTTGCCCGGGCGATGAGATGCTCCGAGCTTGACACGAGTTTCCTTGATTTCCTGCGCGAGCGCTGGATTGTGTGAAAGTAGATCCTGCGCCAGGATCTTTTCCAATATAAGCCCGGCTTCGTTGACAGAGCCGACATCTTCCAGCGACGTGGCTAGGCACAGAGTCACCAGCTCATCGACAATTTCTTTGAATGAAGAGACCATGCGTACAGTGTCTCCACAAACAGCATCCCGCTGGTAACCAACCGCCACCTTAGCGATGCTAAACCCGCGGTTGGTTGAACGACTAGCCCCAACCCAGCTTAAGGCCTCAACCCCCCGTGACCGCTCAGTTATGGAATAAGAAATAGGAATCTGTTTGATCAACGTCGGAAACAATCGACACACTCACATGGGCGGACACACGGAGCGGGCCATCGGGATACCCGTGCGTTTGCTCTTGCGAACCACGCAGCGTCAATCCATTGACTGGATCACTGTGGCGCTGTGGCGCTGCGACAGGATGCTGCTTCCGGGTCCGCACGCCTGGTGATTCGCTGATGCTGCCTGAGGGCCATCTTGCTTTGAAGCAAGCTCGGGTTCAAAAAAGAGCCAGCGCATCGGCCAGGGACAAAATTCTCAGTTCCAGGATCTTCTTCCCCATGAAGCGACCAAAATGCCGCCGGTCTCCGGTGCCTAGCGCTTCGGCTCGACCTAGTGCAGCGGCCAAGATGGGAACGTCGCCGTGATCAAGGCCGGTGGCGGCTGCTACCGAAAGCCGTTTTGAGTCGGCCTCTGCAACGACCTGGATCAGAGCTAAGCCGTCCGTGAAACGAGCAAGCGCGTCTGGCCGCTTGGCCCCTAGTATGTTTCGGCGCGCTTCTTCCAAAGCGTAGCCCGATGTAACGAGCTGGCATAGTCCCGCGCGCGCTAGGCCGAACAACACGGCCGCCCTGCTCTGCGGGGAAAGAGCCGCTGAAAAAATGACGTTCGCATCAAGAAAGAGGCGGAGACCTTCAGCCACGCAAGTACTTCCGGAAACGTCGCTTTTCTGCCGGACTCAGCGTATTTTCCCGCTCGAACTCCTGCAGGCGCCCATCGGAATAAGTCTCAACCGCAAGTACCGCTGCCGGATGCAAACGGATAACACCTTGCGCATCCAGCTCCACGACGAGCGGATCTCCCTTATTGATGTGAAGCTTCTCCCGGATCTCGCGGGGGATGGTGACCTGACCCTTCTCGCTCAGCAACACGATACTCATGACTAGCGCCTCACTTTAGCGCTTAGTCGCCATTTCCGCAAGTAGTAAATTCCTACACAAGGTTCAGCTGGCGCAGCTCGCCGAGCAGTTTGGCCTTGTCGATGGGCTTTACCAAATAGCCGTCGCATTGCTCGCGGAAGGCTTTCATGACATTGTCTTTGTCGCGTAAGGCAGTCATCATTAGAACCTTCGCTCCGCGTCCTGGCATGAGACCGTGCTGCGTTTCGAGTGCGCGTATCTTTTGGAGCGCTTGTTGACCGTCCATTTCCGGCATCATGATATCCAAGCAGATGAGGTCGTAGGGCTCCTTGGCCGCGAGCGCGGCAGCCACGGCGGCCACCGCTTCACTGCCGTTGTTGGCCACGTTAGATGCGCCGTAGCCTCGCAGCAGCTCTTGTAGCAGCACGCGGCTGGTGACGTCGTCTTCCACGATTAGTGTCTTCATGCTGGTTGCTCCTGTGCAGAGTCCCTATGAAAATAGTGTCGAAGCTTCCATGACTTGCTCTAGCCGGTCGAATTGGTCGCATAGTTCCTTCATTTCGGCTCTCACCGCTGCAAGATTGCCCGCCTTGCCTGCCTGCTCTAGGCGCCACGCGAGCGTCGTCAGGGCCGGGGCACCAACGGCGGCCGCGGCGCCCTTGATTGTGTGAGCCTGAAGCTCGACGCCCTTCGGGTCGTTCGAGTCCAGGTAGCCGCTCAATGCTTCAATTTGTTGGGGCATATCTATCAGGAAAGTGCGTGCGACGACTTGACCCAGACTGCGGTCGCCCATTACCCGATCGAGCAACTCTGTTTCAGCGAAGATTGAGGCATCGCTTTTGGCAATTGGACCCGCGTCTGTCAAGCGTTCGTGATCGGCGGTCGGCGGCGCCTCACCGATGCCGCGAGCCGCAGCCGCCTTGGCCAGCCACTTATCGATCAACTGCGACAGGGCCGCCGGGGTTATCGGTTTTGCGATGTAGTCATCCATCCCGGCAGCGAGGCATTCCTCCCGATCTCTCTGCAAAGCGTGGGCAGTAACGGCGATGATGGGGACGGCGCGATTCCGAATGCCATTGCCGCGTGCCAGTCGCGTGGCCTGCAGGCCGTCCATTTCCGGCATTTGCACATCCATCAGTACCAAGTCGTAGGGAACGTGCCGTAGCGCCTCAAGTGCCTCGCGGCCGTTGGCGACCGCATCGGCAACAAACCCCAGTTTATGCAGGATACCCAAAGCCACTTGCTGATTGGTCACATTGTCCTCGGCAACCAGCACGCGGACGTTTGCCCGGCATATGTCATGCAGGGGCTGACCAACAATCTGGTTATTCACGGCACTGGTAGCCCCGGCAGACTGGTGTTGCGACGGCAGGTCTGGCGGCATTGGCTTTTGGAACCGCGACGTAAACCAAAACTCCGAGCCGCGTCCTTTTTCACTTTTTACGCCAATCTCGCCGCCCATCAGTTCGGCAAGCTGTTTACAGATCGCGAGACCCAGGCCAGTCCCCCCGTATTTGCGCGTTGTAGACGCGTTGACTTGGGTGAACTTCTCGAATAGCAGGCCCTGTTTTTCCGCGGGAATGCCAATGCCCGTGTCGCGCACGCTAAAGCACAGGACAACTTGCTCGGCCGTTGCTTGCTCGAGACCTGCCCGCACTTCCACTTCACCTCGGCTCGTGAACTTGAGGGCATTGCCGACTAGATTGACGAGCACCTGCTGCAGGCGGCCCGGATCGCCCCGCAAGTGCTGTGGAGCTTCTGGTGCCAACGTGCAGATGAATTTGATTTGTTTTTGTTCGGCACGCTCCGCCATAACTTGCGCGAAGTCTCCGAGCAATGACCCGAGGTCGAAATCGACGGTCTCCAGGGTAAATTTTCCGGCCTCAATCTTGGAAAAGTCGAGAATGTCGTTTGTCAGCGCCAGCAGGGCTTCTCCGCTGGTGCGTACGGTTTCGGCAAAGCGCCGCTGCTTGTCGGTGAGTGCCGTATCCAGCAGAAGCCCGATCATCCCGATGACTCCATTCATGGGCGTGCGGATCTCGTGGCTCATATTGGCCAAAAACTCGCTCTTGGCGGCGCTAGCGAGCTCAGCCCGAATCGCCATGTCATTGGCGCGAGCCGTGGCTTCTTGCAATTGGCGGTTCGTCTCCAGCAATTGTGCCTCGGCTTGTTTGCGTTCGGTGATATCGCGCACCGTTGCCTGCAGGATTCGCTGGCCATCCAATAGCATGGCGCTCAACCGCACTTCGGCGGGGAAGTCCGCGCCATTGTCAGCCCGCCTGTGAATCCACTCGAAATCGCAGTTGCCATTTTGCATTGCCGCCGCGATCCGCCGGTTGGCAAGTGTCAAGGAATCCGTGCCGCAGGGTTGGGTGGGTGGCGATAAGTCTGCCGGGTGTTTTGCGCAAAACTCGTGGATCGAGGCGCAGCCAAAGGCGTCCAGCGTCGCCTGATTGCAGTCGAGAAAATGGTGCTCGTCCAAGAGCATTACGGCGTCGCTGGTGGAATCAAAGAGCGTGTGGAACTTCGTTTCCGAGCGGCGCAGGCTCTGCTCGGCAAGCCTACGGGTTGCTGATTTCCACGCGCCGGCCATCAACAAAGAGAGCTGCATGGTATCGGTGTCATCGTAGGCGGAATCTTTGTTCGCTACTCCCACGACTGCCACGATGCGCCCCGCGTCGAACACGGGAACGCTCAGAAAACGATGCAGCACGACATGACCGGTCGGGTACCCCTTTTTTACCGGGTTGTTTGCCGAGTAGTCGTTGATCAAGATAGGCCTTCGCTGGCGAACCACCTCGCCCCAAAGCCCAGTCGCCGACAGATTGTACGATGTCTGCGGCTCGCGGATGGCACACTCTTTCATGGCTGTCTTGGACCAACTATTCAGCGTAAAGACTTGCTGTTCTTCATCGTACAGATAGACAAGACCAAGTTTACTGTTTGTTAGCTTGATGGCTTGTTCGAGGGTGAAATCGAGCAGCGTTTGAACGTCCGGCGCGACATATTGTGATATCTCGTAAAGAGCGCGTAGTCGGTTCTCGCTTTGTTTGCGCTCGGTGATATCCTGAAGTGCCCCGATCAATTCCACCGTTCGGCCATTTTCCAAGACTGCCTTGCAGATGTTGCGGACCCAGAGCTTGCGGTTGTCTTCGGTCACTAACTCCAACTCGAGATCAAAGCCCTGCCCTGACTGGATTGCGTTCTTGACAGCGGCGTTGACGACGGGCCGGTACTCCGGAGCATAATGGTTTAGGGCCGAGTCGAGGTCAGGCTCGTGTTCAGCCGGGTTGGTTCCGTGCATACGGTGGACCTCTTCGGTCCAGTGAACCCTATTGCTAACTACGTCATAGTCGTAGCCGCCAATTTTTGCGATAGACTGCGCCTGTTCGAGCAATGCAGTCAGGCGCAGAATCTTCTCTTGCGTCTCGCGGCGCTCCCTACGAAGTTGCCACTCACGTAGCGTTCGCTCGACTAGGCGTGGCATCGCCGCAAACGTCTCGGGCGACTTGACCAAGTAGTCGATGGCGCCCGCCTTCATGGCCTCGACGGCGATTTGCTCATTGCCCTGACTGGTCATCACCACAATTGGAAAAGCCCCATTTTCCGGGGGCGAAGTCAAGACGTCAACCGCGCGACCATCGGGTAGATGCATGTCGATGAGAACCATGTCAGGCACACGCTGGGCCACGCTTCCCTGGTACGCGCGTAGCGTGCCTGCTAGCTCGACGCTGGTTTTTTGCTGGCTGCGCAAGAAGGCGTACCGAATGGCTTCGGCGTGCGCCGGCTCGTCGTCAACCACGAGGATTACGATTGGAGTGTCGTTCATAGGTAGGTTCGCGCGGTTGGCTCAGCAAAACAAGCCCACTGTGCGGTGCCCCGCTAGTCCTGCTTATCATCGCGCAAGCTCGGCCTTTTGAGCGCGCTTCATTGCGGACGAGCTCATTCGCAGAAACGATGCAATCTTTCGCGCGAATTCGAGCGTAGATTCGGTCTTGGAAATGCATCCGTGCGCGCTGCACTCAATAACCTTCTGCTGCAAACGGGAATCATCCATCCCTGAAAACAGCACGAGACTCGCCTCCGCCATTGCCGGGCAATTTCCAAACAGCGAAATGAAAGCGTCGCCGGACAGAAACGGCATGTTTACGTCTACCAGAACCAAATCAGGTTTGAAGTGGGCGACTTCAGAAAAGCAACCGGGCCCGCCATCGTGCGCAGCCACGGCATAGCCTTGTCGCTCAAGCATCCTTTTTGTGCTTTGGCGTATGCCCGCTTCATCATCAATCACCATGATTCTTGCGCATTCGATGGGTGTCATTAGTCGCTCCCGCGGATTTCAAGCACCTGACCTAACGAGTACCGAAGGCATACGGCATAACAGTGCGCGACAATTAGTCCCTAAGCGATGAGCTCTTGACCAATTCCGAAAGAACATTCCTCAATGTTTTCATGGCCATCAGCGATCAGCCGTCAGCAATCAGGATTTCTGAATTCTGGCCGATCGCTGATTCCTGATCGCTGATAGCAAAGCGTCCAGTTTGATTCCGGCTACGCCGGATTAGGGGCAGCATTCCGGATAATGGGCCCGGTGGCGCGATTGGCCGCGAAGCGGCCGATCCTAGTACACTGTCCGACTTTTCCATCTGCCCGCCCCGCAAGTTCGACCCGCCGGGGAAAGCCGAGGCGAGCATCGCGTCAGGTTGACAGAGGTTAGACGCAGCGTACCATGCCTTGCATGGCACGGCCGGCACTCGCATTCGTTTCCGAACAGGAGTTCCTCAGTCTGCCAGAACGCCTCTTGCCACCCGAACCATCTCCGCAAGCCGTTGCCTCAGCAGACCGACGTCGAACGGCTTTTGGATGGTGAAGTTGCCAACGCTGGCCAGGTATTCCCTAGCTTTGGGCGTGAATGCACCACCCGTGATGAACACGAGTCGATCGGCAAGCCGTGGTTGGTGACCAGCTAGCCAGGCGTGAAACTCAATTCCCGACACACCCGTCATCATCAGATCACACAATATGACGTCGAACGCCGAATCCTTGGCAACTAGGGCCTGGCCCTCTTGGCCGCTGGATACCGCTACGATCTCATGGTCATGACTAAGCATCCGTTCCAGTGTCCTGCGAATCGCCGCTTCGTCCTCGACGACGAGAATTCGCCCACGGTCTTGCGGCACCGTCAGCGGATCGACCTCAGCAATGCGCCGTGACTCAGGTTGGGCATCTGACTCCACCGGCAAACGGACCACGAAGCGGCTGCCCTTGCCGACTTCGCTAGTCACACTCAGAGTGCCGTTGAATTCAGTAATGACGTTCCGCGAAATGGATAGACCCAAGCCGGAGCCCGCGCCAACGGCCTTGGTAGTGAAGAAGGGGTCGAAGATCCGCGCCAGATTCTCGGGTGAGATCCCTTTGCCGGTGTCTGCGATCTCTACACAAACCTCACCCCGGTCCGACCAGGAGCGAATCGTGATCCGGTTGTTTTGCTCGTCACCTTCGTCGATGGCGTGAGCGGCGTTGATGAGCAAGTTCAAGAACACCTGCGACAATTTACTTTCACTAGCCCAAACGGCTGGCGGTTGCCCGAGGTCCTTGATCAACCGGGCTCGATGCCGAATCTCATTTTGCGCCATGTTGACGGCTGCTTCAAGAGCAACATTGACATCGACGCTCGTGCGTTTAGTCTGCTGGACGCGTGAGAAAGCGCCAAGGTTCCGAGAGATTGCGACGACGCGTTCGATTCCCTCAAGTGCCTCCCGAATGCGGTCCACGGTGTCCTTGAGCAACACGGGTTCCAGCACCTCAGCATCGTCTCCAACGATTTGGGCGTACGCAGCGTCTCCAAGCTGGCTTCGCACGGTCAAGCAGGCGCGCTGCGTGGCGTCCGCCAGCCTTGGCAAATCTTGCGCCAGGCTTTCAATGTTGTATCGAACGTAGGCTAGCGGGTTGTTGATCTCGTGGGCCACGCTCGCTGCCAACGTGCCCATCGTTGCCAAGCGGTCTGCTTGAGCCATACTAGCCTGCAACTTTTTCGTCTCAGACTCATCGCGAACTGTGGCCTGTAGCTGCACGACGCCGTTCAGCGTGATTCGCGTTAGCAGCACCGTGGCCGGAAAGTCCTCACCTGTAATTCGCCGGTGCGTCCACTCGAAAAGCAGGCTGCCGTCGCGCATGGCCGTCTCGATCTTCTCAAACGCCTTTTCCGATGAGGCGCGACCATCTGGCTGCCTTTCGGGCGAATACTGCCAGGGCGCCCGCGAGGTGAATTCTGCTTCATCGCGCGCAGCAAACATGGCAAGCGCGGCTGGGTTGCCCGAAGTGAAATGCCATGTAGGAGGCGCGAGCGTCATTAGCGCATCTGAAGAGCCTTGGAACAAAGTTCGGTACTGCTCTTCGCTCGCGCGTAGCGCTCGCTCGGCCAAAATGTGTTTCTGCTGCAACTTCCATTCGCGCAGGGCGCGTTCAACGATGTGCGGCGTGTCTGCAAACGCTTCGGCCGACTTGACCACGTAATCTATGGCACCCGCCTTCATTGCCTCCACGGCGGTTTGCTCGTTGCCATAGCTCGTCATGACAACGATCGGATATAGCCTAGGCTCGACAGTCAAGAGTTCGAATGCGCGCCCGTCCGGTAGGTTGATGTCTACCAAGGCCAAGTCCGGTGGTCGTGCAGCCACTGTTTCACGGCACTCGCCGAGCGTGCTCGCAGATTCAACAACGATATTGGGACAGGACTGGAACGCGCGTTTGATGGCTTCAACATGTGCCCGTTCGTCGTCGACCACCAGGATCGACATAGGTCGATCAGCGACGGGCACTACGGTGTTGACTGCCTGAGATCCGCGCATTGTCTAGCCTGTGTGGTCGGGGAAGCGGTTCCAGGCCAGCCAATAAAAACCGAAGGCTTCCATCAGGGCCGTGAACTTCATGAAATCGACAGGTTTTACCACGTAGCTCTCGGCGCCGTGACCGTACGCATTGGCCATGTCCGACTCAGCACTGGAAGTCGTAAGCACCACGGTTGGAATGGCCCCAAGTTCGCTATCTTGCTTTAGCTGCCTCAAGACCTCCAGGCCATCCACTTTCGGTAAGCGTAGATCGAGCAAAATGAGATGGGGTCGCGGACTGGACGCTGGCGCTTTGTAGCTACCTTGCCGGAACAGGTAGTCGAGTGCAGCCTGGCCGTCTTCGACATGTACAATCCGGTTTGCCACGCGAAAGTCAGCCAGATTGCGCCGCACAATCTCGGCATGCGCTGCATCATCTTCAACTAGCAGAATTATGAGTGGCCCCCCCGCAGTCATGACAATGTCTCCACACGCGAAGCTCGCCTGGCACTTGCCAGGGTGAACTTGAAGGTAGCACCTTTGCCGGGCCCATCCGATTCAGCCCAGATCTTTCCGCCATGGAGCAGTACGATTCGCCTGGCCAGCGCAAGCCCAATGCCCGAGCCTTCGGAACTGGGGTCAAATCTCTGAAAGAGGCCAAAGAGTTTCTCCTTTTGTTCGGGCCGGAATCCAACGCCGTTGTCGCGCACGAAGATTCGCAGTCCTTCACCGGTTGACTCAACGCCCACCTCGACCTCGGGAAAGCCCTGATTCTGCGTGAACTTTGCGGCATTGTCGAGCAAGTTCTGAAACAGTTCCACTAGGCGCCGGCGATCTCCGCACAATAGCACCGGTTCTTCAGTAACCTTCACGGTAGCGCCGCGCTGCGCAATCCGCCCGGCAACCAGGTCAAGGGCTTCCCGCACGACTTGTTGAAGGAGAACTTCTTCGTTCGGGTTCTTCACGCGACCAACGCGCGACAGATTGGTTAACTCATCTAGCAGCTGCGACATCCTGTCGGCAGCGTTGCGTATGAACTCGAGATCCTTATTGACTCCTGGCTGGTTGTTGTCCTGCAAATCCGTCTCCAAGTAGGCAAGAAATGTCTTGATAGTTATTAGTGGACTCTTCAGATCGTGGGAAACCGCGTAGGAGAAGCGTTCCAGCTCGGCGTGCTGCTCGCGCAGAGCACTCTCGGCCTTTTTGCGCTCGGTGACGTCCTGGATAGTAGCCACCACACCCACGATGTCACCATTGCCGTCACGGTGAGGCGCATAGGACCCAGCAACCCACCCGGAACGGCCACTGCCTGGGGTGTAAAACGGAACGTCTTGTGAGTGGACAGTCTCCCCTGCCAAGGCACGCTCAATCAGTTGGTCCACATCCTGTTCGCGGAGATGGGGAAACACGCTGAAAGCGCATTGGCCCAGCACGTCGCATGCCGGAACGCCGGTTAGGGTTTCCATGAATGGGTTCCAAACACGGTAGCAAGCTTGCCGGTCGTATACGACGATCCCTTCTGCCGCTCCCCCAATCACCTCCAGATTGAATTGGTTGAGATTCTGAAGGTCCTGCTCCGCCTGCTTGCGCTCCGTAATGTCGGCGATAAGGTTCAACGTGGCAGGTTCTTCTTTATAGGTAATCAGGGCGGCGCCAAGCTGCACCCATTTTATGTCCCCCTTCTTATTAATCACCCTAAAGGTGTAGTGGGATTCGAGCTGCTCGCCCTTGAGTCGTCGCGCACGGCGTTCTGCCACCATGGCACGGTCATCCGGGTGGATGAATTCGACGAATGGCTTGGATGCAAGTTCTTGTTCAGAATAACCGGACAACTCAACGCCGACGCTATTGGAAAATACAACCTTGCTTCCCTGCACCACGTAAATGGCTTCATTGGCGTTATCTACCAGCGATCTGGATCTTTCTTCGCTCTCGCGCAGCGCCAGCTCCGCCTGTTTGCGCTCGGAGATGTCGCGGTAATTGAGCAGAACACCGCCAATATCAGGATCGTGAATTAGATTCACCGCGGTCAGCTCAATCCACTTGTAGCGGCCGTCTTTGCAACGGTACCGGCATTCGCCGGTGACCGCGCCCCCGGGTTGGCTGAGAAAACTGCTAAATAACTCGTGCAAGTGTTGCTGCTCGTCAGGATGGATGTTGGCGAGTGCGGATGTTCCAACGAGGTCTTCGGGCTGCCACCCAAACCACTTTTCAATGTTGGGACTCTTGAACCGAATAACCCCTTCTCGATCGATTACCGCAATCACATCCGATATGTTCGCGATCATCGCGCGCTGCAAGGCTTCGTTCTTGTGCAACGCTTGCTGAGTAAGCCGCCGCTCGGTACAGTCCCAAAGGACGCCCTGAATGCTGACGGGCTGGCCCTCGCTGTTGCGGACGCAGCGCCCACGCGCCGACACATAATGCACGCTTTCATCAGCGTGGATGGCGCGGTATTCGACTTCGTATTGCACATCTAGTTCAATGGCTTTGCGCAGTGCTTCCCTGACCGGTGCGCGGTCATCGGGATGTACGGCGCAGAAGAACTCGTCCGGCGTTCCGCGAAACGCACTTGCATCAATCCCCAATATCTGGCATGTTTGAGTATCAAAGACGCGCTTGTCCGGGCCAATCTCCCACCGCCAAAGGCCCATGCCACTGGATGTCAACGCCAATTGCAGGTGTGCGGCATTCGTTGCGGTCAACCGGGCTAACTCGGCTGATTCCTTTTCCTTGGTCATGATGCCCACTCCTTGTCCGTGGCGCGTCGGGCCTTGGCTAACGTGAATCTGAACGTGGTACCAAGCCCTAATCCCTCGGATTCAACCCAGATTGCGCCGCCGTGGACCTGCACGATCCGCTGCACGAGCGCTAGACCCATGCCCGTGCCCTCCGAGTGCGGGTCGAGTTTTTCGAACAACCCGAAGAGTTTACCCTTGTGTCGCGGATCAATGCCCATGCCGTTGTCACGCACGAACAACACGGGGCCCTCGCGGGTGTACTCCGCGCCAACTTGCACGAGCGGTGCGGGTTGCGCCCCCATGAGTTTTGCGGCATTGTCGATCAGATTCTGGAAGATCTCCACCAGGCCCGGTCGATCACCGAAGAGCAACACAGGTTCGTTGGTAACTTCTACGGCGACCCGACGTTGAGCGAGACGGCCCGCCGTCAGTTGCAATGCCTCATTGACGACCGCCTGCAGTGGTACCTCTACGGACGGGTTCGTTTGACGTCCAGCGCGAGACAGCGCCAACACCTCATCCAAGCGCAGTGACATTTTCACGGTCGCGTTGTGGATGAATTCGAAATCTTTGGCGATGGCATCCGTGGCTTGCTGCTTGATGTCTTTCTCTAGGTACCCTAGGAAAGTCGTTACAGTAACCAGGGGGCTCTTCAGATCGTGAGACGCGGTGTACGTAAACCGCATCATTTCGCCGTTGAGCTGCCGCAGTTCTTCCTCGCGCCGCTGCCGCTGCAACCGGGCGTGCAGAACTGGGGCCACGTACTTTGCAATCGTGTCGAGCAGGTGCTGGTCGTCCTTCGTATATTCCGTGTCACGGTCGGCGACTTGAAATAGACCTACTACTTCGTCGTGAAAGACAATGGGCACGCAAACCTGCCGCTCGTGGGTCAACTTGCCACCATGCGACAACGAAGCGCTTTGATTGACGCACATCGACCTCTTCTCCCGGATCGCCTGGGGCCAAATGCTATGCTCACTCGCCGATGAAAGCTGCAGTTTACCCGATGCTTCTGCGCTCGACGGTTCGTGATCCATGCCATCTCTCGAGGCCGCAATGACTACTTCATTAGACTCATCCAGATAGCCAAATATGCCGAACGGGCTGCGCATAACGTCCAGTACCGTCTGCAATACGGCTTCGTACATGTTCTCATCAGGGCTAGACAACAAGACATTCGCGATCCCGGTTCGAACGGCCAGTTCTTGCTCCGTTTTTCGTTGTTGAGTGACATCGCGGGCGGAAAAAAGCGCGCCCAGTACGGTCCCGTCGCTTTGTTTCAGCTGGGCTCGATGGCAGGCGAGCAGGCGACTCTCCCCGTCGTGGCGCTGCTGCCAACCTTCGGTGTAAATGACCGGTGAGCTCCCCTCGGACGGCGATTGGCCTGTCCGGTAAGTCATCAGCTTGTCTGCGAAATCGAACGTTGCGGTCCGCCCAATCACGTCTTCGCCAAAGAACTCGACACCGGCCTGGTTCGCCCAGGTATACGTCCCGTCGTTGTCCACCTTCAAAATGATGTCCGGCAAGGTCGAAAGCAACACTTCCTGATGAGAGGTAACGGCCTGCAAAGCGGCCGATCGCTCCGCTTGTTCCCGGTAGTGACGTGTTGCTCGCTGCCGCCAAATGAATCCCAGCCCCCCGCCAGCTCCAAACAACAACGCCGCAACGAACCCCACCAATTGCCAGAGCCGGACGCTGAGCGGCTCAAGGACTTCCCCTTGGTCCATGCGCGCCACCAAAAACCAAGGCGAATTGGGCACCGGCTCCAAATGGGCAAAGATCGATTTTCCCCGGTAGTTGACGGCCCGCACGCTTCCTTGGCGCCCAAGGATGGCCATTACGGCCGCCGTGTTGGTGCCAACAAGCGGGACGCGCAGATTGAGCGCGGTGTTCTTGCGGTACCTCAGTTCGTTCAGAAACAGTGCGTCATTGCCGTCGCGACGAACCAGCAAGGTTTCGGCGCTTCGAGTCGGCGCGGGCCAGCGACCAAGGACCGGATACAAGTGGGTATGCGGGTCAATTTGCAAGATCACGACGCCTAACGGGCGCAGGCTCGAAGTTTCGTCGAAGACGGGAACTAGCAGTGAGCAATAGATGCGCCCGTCCTTCAGGCTGCGGTAAAAATCTCGAAAGACCACTGCCCTGCGCGCGAGGACTTCGGCGACAAGTTTGGCGTCAGAGTCGCCGTTGGACGCCGACTGAGGGATCGCCATTCTTACGGCGCCCGTTGCGTCGAGCAATGTGATCGCAACGTAATCGAATTGGTCAGGGTATTTAGTGAGCCAAGTCTGGAGCTTTCCCCTGGCGGTTTCATCAGTGGGTTGTTCGAGAAACCGCTGCACTGCCTCGGAGAACACTAGATTGCCCAGCAGTGCCTCGGCATCCCGGATGCGTTCCTTGCGATACTGTTCAAGGTCGCTGACTTTCAGTGCGGCAATGCTCGCAAGCTGTTGCTCGACCTTGGCGCGGAACTCTCGCGCATAGTCAACGTGGTAAAGCAGCGCAGCGGCAATGATTCCCACCGCAAGCGCCACGTAAACCAGAACAACCAGCCGAGCGCCCGTGAGCTCTGA
This sequence comes from uncultured delta proteobacterium, assembly GCA_963811985.1. Lineage (GTDB taxonomy): Bacteria > Myxococcota_A > Polyangia > Polyangiales > Polyangiaceae > FEN-1139. The sequence goes on along the minus strand of CAWEUH010000022.1, from coordinate 168,904 downwards.
ACGGTTCCGATGTGTCGATGACAACGTTCCCTCCCCACGCGTCTGTAGCACTGCTCAACCTTCGACATTGCGGCAACCACTTAGGCTAAAGCAGATGACCAGCAGCTGCCAAGGAGTCTCTGCTCGCGCGTTAGGGTCGCTAACCAGGCGCAGCCTTTGCTATACGAATTGAAACTTGTCCTGAGCCATAGTTTGGCACGTCAACCGTCACGTCGGTACGCATGGCGGACTGCACGAAGGCTTTGTACTCCGGTGGAAGGGCTGCCGCTTTGGCCACGACGGTCTTGAGATGCACCCTGCTGCCCAAGTATTCGGTGAACAGAGACGAACAGATGTTGGCAACCTCTTGGAAGTTGTCGAGCAAGCCTTCGTCTAGAGCGCCCCGCTTGATGGACTCGTCGGCGACGGATTTTGGGAGCAGCGAGAGCGCGGCGCCCATATAGCCCGCCGCTGCCACCGTGCAAACTAACAGGCCAACGACCTGATCCTGATTGTCAACGTAGACCGCAATGGCGCAGGCCTTCATGGAGCTGGGTTCAAATTTGGCAATTGCTTCGACAGGCACAGCTCGACCGTAAATGCCGCCAAGCAACGTGTGAAGGGTATTGATTTTCGGGTCCTTGACAGGGCTCATCGGTTGGTTCAATTCAATCGTTTTGATGAGGAGTACCGAGGTTGTTCTTGTTGCACACAACGAGCAGTCGAGCGGGCACCTCGCCTAGCTTGACATCGACCTGACCAATTTGCTGCCGTTCGGTCAATCGCAATCGTCCCTGCATGACGATGGGAAGCCCGATAGCCAATGACAATTGCACGGCGGCCATGCGCTTCTTCACGCCTCCCGCAATGATGTTGGCGATCTCGCCCAACGCGTCACTAACGTCTTCTGCGGGCAACTCGTCATCCGATGCAAAAAGGGCTTTTGCCAGGGTCTGACAGCCGGCGCCGTCGGATGCTAGGCCGATTTGCAGTGAGTCTTCTTCTCCAACTAGGGCGACGAAGCATCCCGTCAAATCCAATGGCAGGGCGCTATTCGAATCCATCGCTTCGAGACCTGCATCCAAGGTAGTTGATGCAAACTCTGCTGCAGCCTCCCTGGTGGCGCTCAGCCAATCCTCGGCGGAGATGCACGTTGTCATGTCAACCCGAGTGGTAAGAGTGCATCGTGAAGGGATTCAGGCGTAAATGGCTTGACGATGAGAAACTGCGCTCCGCTTTGCATGGCCAGTTCGCGAATGTCATCGGTGCCCTCGGAAGTGACGAACCCGAAGTTGATCGACATACCCTCGGAGCGAACGGCTTTCAGTAGGTCGATGCCACTCATCTGGGGCATGTTCCAGTCGGCCAAAACCAAGTCGAAAGGACCTCCTTTCAGTTTTTCGAGCGCTTCCTCGCCGTTGGTGGCCTCGTCCACTTGATGTTCGCCAAGGTTCGCTTGGCGAAGCGCTCTTCGCACAATCATGCGCATTGCCTTGCTATCATCGACTATCAGGAGCTTCTTCATGGGGGATGTCTCCGGGGGTTCTGTTCCCTAATCGACCACAAAGGCGCCGTAGTTAATATTGCGCTCCGAGAACCACACAGATTCCGCGATCATTGGAACTCGAGATACTGAACCCCATCGAGTTGCAGCAAGGAACACCGGCCACTGGGACGCACGCTGCGACTTCAGAATGTCCTTGCACACCCTTCGAAACTCAAGCGTTCTTTCTCGGTTCTTCTGTTTGTGTTGGTTGTTTTGGCCCCTGCCCAAGCAGCGGCGTCGCCAACCGACACAACGTTTCGCTCATCGTGAACCGCGGGCATGTGCCGTGATGCCCAAAAAACCATACAGCGCCGGCGCCAGCAACGCGCATCAGTGCCGAGTCCTACAATTCGCAACAGCAGGTGCTGATGCCCCGGGATGTCGAGGCTCTTAATAGGCAATTGCCAGGGATGCCAGTCCGCCGTTGCGGCAGGCTCGACGACGCCCCAGCGCTTGCGCGTCACGAGCCCGGACGACGCCCCATGCTCCTGGCAAGAGCGCCAAAGACGCCGCAGCGATCGCCCCGGGATTGCCAAGACGTGAGTAGCCTCGCGCTGGGTCAGCCCCAGACTGGTCTAGCAGCCGAATCTCTTGGATCGGGTCCGACACATGGAGACTCACCTTGGCGCCGTAACGGGGTAGAACGGACACGCGTGACCGGTTCCGGCGACAGGTTCGTCTTTCAGATCTTCTACGACGAGGCGACTCGGCGCGATCTCGATCCGGGTTTCATACCCCTCGACAACAGCGCCAACTCGCGCCCCGACTGGTACGAGTTCTGGGTCATTCTGAACTACTTGAGATCGAATCCGCTGCGAGACGAAGCCTGGTACGGGTTCCTTTCGCCGAAATTTACCGCGCGAACGGGGTTCACTTCACGCGTCGTCATGGACGTGCTGGATCAGTCTGGTTCGGTCGCCAACGTCGCCACTTTCACCCCCGCGTGGGACCAGCTTGCCTATTTCGTCAACGTGTTCGAACAGGGTGAGTGCTGGCACCCCGGGTTGACCGCGTTGACCCAGCGTTTCCTCGATGAGATTGGGTATCCCGTCAACCTTCACGAGCTGGTCAATCACACGATCAATGCCGCCTTCTCCAATTACGTGATTGCACGAGCGCCTTACTGGCGCAAATGGCTGAGCCTTGCAGAGAAGTTCTGGGATTTCGTCGAGCATGGACAAGACATCGATCCGCGCTACCGGACGAACACCGATTACGGCAAGGAGGGCCCGACACCGATCAAGACTTTCATCCAGGAACGATTCGCGGCCATCCTGTTGCCACAAGACGGCTTCAGGATCGTGGCGCCTGACCAGACTCTGCAGGGCCCCATCTGGGTTTTTTTTGGACCGCATCCGAGAACGCGGCGTCTGCTTCAGGTTTGTGATGCCTTGAAAGAGAAATACACGCGAACTCGGGACCCGGAGATTTTGGCCGCGTACTGGAAGATGCGGGCCGAGATACCCGTGGCGTCTGCGCTGCCGTCCTGGCCTCCCGTCACTTAGCCCGGGCGCGCTCCGGCGAGCCAGAATCCCCGCCGGTCTAACCCGTGACCATCATGCAAAAGCCCGCCGATTGTCCAGACGCCGCGGCTTCGGACCCCGGCGCGGCACACTCGCTCTGGCGTTGTTGGCGATTGCACACGCTCAGCCAGCGCCTAGCCCAACTGCGGAAGTTGGGCTAACGAAACCCAGCACGCAAGAGTGCGTGGGTCCGGTTGACGGCGCCAGCACCGCGTATCTAGTCGTGCTTCGAATGGCAGTCGTCACAGCCGCTCTTCGGGCCTCGCCCAGCCTTGTGGCAGCTTGCGCACAGCAGGTGCTGATGGCCGGGGATGTCGAGGCTCTTGATGGGCAATTGCCAGGGATGCCAATCCGCCGTTGCGGCGGGATCGACGACGCCGAGCGCCGTTTGCGCGCCGCGCTGGGGCTGAGTGTGGCACGTCTTGCTGCAGTCATTGCCGAGCACTTTGCCGATGGTGGTAAAGTATAATGCGTGGAGGACATGTCATGGTAGCTAGATTAGCAGCCAATCGAAGCCTTCGATTCCCGGTCGTCATGTTTGGGCTGTTGACTACATGTGGATGTTTATCAGGCAAACAGAGGCACAAGGACCGTCCGGGCCGTTCTCAGAACCCATGTCACACTGCTCTGGTGGGTCTTGCACAATTCCGTCGCCGCAATGGGGTCCAAGTGTGCAATTAGTCAAGCAACTGCCATAGCGCGCGTTGCCGGGTGGTTCATTGGCAGAACCGTAGTCACATCGTTCGGGCGGGTCTTGAATGACCCCATCCCCGCAATAAGGAGCGAAGGTGCAGTCAGGGTTGCACCCGCCGTAGTCACCTGTGTTCAGAGCGGTACCGTAGTCACATTGTTCCGGTGGTTCTACGATGCCGTCACCACAGCTCGGTGTTGTCGAGCAGGCCGTGCCGCAGGTACCCGCCGTACTGTTGCCTTGCCCGCCCGTGGATGAGGGTCTCGCTCCGCCCGCAGCCCATGTCACACCATAAATAACAGCGTACCCCCCGACGCCAAGATTCTGTCCACCGGTTGCGGGCACACCAGTGTTAATGCTGGGGACACCACCCGTAGCGGCAGCACCTCCGGTGTCGGTGACGACAGAAGAATTGCCAGCCATGGCGAAAAAGGGGCCGTAGTAACCCGTGGGGTAACCGCCGACCGCCTTGGGAACGCCGTTGTCAACGCCGCCGGTTGATTGTGGCCCTTGACCGCCGCTACTACCCGCGCCGGTATCTTGAACTGAACCTCCGCAACCAATCAATGCTATTGAGATCGCAGCCGGGTACCAATGCTTGACCATGATGTGGGCCTTCCCATGGCAGGGTAAGAAGTTATTGGCTTCAACAAGAGCAACTCTACCACAGTCTCGGTGTTTCTCAATTCCCTCGCGCCAACTGCGTAGCAGGTCAACAAGTCAATGTCGGCCGGCTCGAATCGCAAGAAGATTCATCCCAGCTTTCGTCGTACTTGCCTTGATCGACAAGCGCCAACCACGACTCTGCCGCTTGGCGAGCGCTCGCCGTTACGGATTCATCGACCGCCGACGGTTCTGAACTCCTGTGGCACCCAGAAGAGACGGCGAGTCCGATTACCATTGGGATCAGCAAGTGCTTCATCCTCTGCTCCTCGTCGATACTGCCGTGCCAATCGCGAATAAAGCCTAACTCCACGCCAGACGACATGTCCAGAACTTGCCGAAATGTTACCTGGACGCCAGATGCCAACGCCAAAGCGTCCGTCTACGTCGCCTAATGCGGGTTGACCCGAATTCGCGCCTTGAACCGAGTTGAGGAGTGGACTCTCACTGGGCCAATGGCAAACTTGGTCTGGTAAACCAATGTCCGAGCTCCGCAGCCAACCGGTGCACCTCAAACAGGCGCTTTGGTTTTGGCTGTTCTTGCTGTTGCTCAGCGGCACCACCCCGGCTGATGCTCAGCAGCCGTACCGCCTCAGGATTGGCGACAAGGTGGCTGACATTGAACTCACCCGGCTTGGCGGCGGAAACCTGCGACTGAGCCAGGTGCAAAGGCAGGCTCTGGCGGTGACATTCTTCTCGCCATATTGCGAGCCCTGCCGAAGAGAACTGCCCATCCTCGCGCGCGTTGTTGCGCGGGTAGGTCACGACACCGGAGGAAATATTTGGATGGTTGTGATTCTGGCTGACGACCCTCCCGACGCCGGTATCGTCAAGAAACTTGGTTCCCAAGTGATTTGGCTATGGGACGAAAATCAGAAGGCGAAGTCGGCTCTTGATCCACGGACTCTTCCCAGCACCTTCATCTTTGGCAGTGACGGCATCGTGCGGCGTATCAATCGCGGTATCGGGCCGCAATATGAGGCGCGTGTTGAACGCTGGTTGCGCAGATTGATACTGAAGAAGAACCGGTAGTCCAAGCGGCTTCGACTTCCCTCCGGGCCAGGTAAATTCTTAGATGATTCTGACCGGAAGATCCGCAGGTTTTGACAATAACAGCGGCGCGGGCCTAGTTCTTCTACCAACGAGTGGTTGGTCAAGTTGGGGTAGCGTGGCAGTCGGACCGGGCGCTACTATTGACATTCCGTTCACGGTCTCTTCTCCCGTCACGTCCATAGACGCGACATTGTGGTGGCCTGAAACGACAACACAGACGCCCAACGATGTGGATCTGCACTTGGTCAATCCAAGTGGTACAGTTGTGACAGTCAGCGTTTCGACCCCCAGCATTTTTGAGAAGCTGCATTATTCAACAGCGGCAACTGGAACCTGGAAGCTTCGAATCCGCGGCTACAGCGTGACAGGCACCCAGACAGTATTCTTTTCATTCTTTGTCCACTACTGAAACCCGGCTAGACTGCTCGCAAACATGCTCAGATATTGAGCGGCTTGCGAGATTTACGCTAGTATTGATAGGAGCACATGATGTCTTGGAAGTTAGCCTCAGTACTACTACTTCAGCTGGCCGCCTGGGCTGCGCGCGAAAACTGCCAGGCGCAGATACTGGCCCGACCCTATAACAAGGAGAAGGCCTGCCTCGGCGATTGGCAGCCCGTAGGTTGCAATCCGTACACGAGCTCGTGCCCCGCCGCGGACACTTACGCGGTCGATCAGTCGGGTCAGTGCTTCTATTTTCGTGACCTGTGCATACCGACCGGCTTCACCCGCGTGGACGATGTCGACGCAGGTTGCCCAACCCCAGGCACCCCCCTCCCGAATTGCCCGTGAGTCACCTCTTCTCGATCGAGCTCAAATATGTAACGCGAAGAACTCGCGCCGAGATACCTAGCCCTCGAGGGCTGTCTATTCATCGTAGATCATGACGGCCTTTTGGCGAGGTTCCACCCCTCCACAAGGTCCTGCAGTTTGGTCCATCCTCGCCAAAGGGCTTGCCACCCGACTCGCCCAGTACGCTTGGTATCGCGCCATCCTCCGAGTTTGGCGATTGCGGTAAATGCCCATGCGATGGTCGGCGGGCGTTTCGGAAGGGGTTGATTAAATTTACTTTGGAAAACAGGCACTGCCAATCAGCTGGGCTGAGGACAAAGTTACACGGTGTGGTCGGGTTCGACCGTGCCAAGGCCCGGATCTTTAAGATGCGCACCGCTATGGGAGCAGTAACCGGCATCAACCGTTCGAGATTCCCGAGTGATTGAAAACGTCGGTTGCAATTTGCATCAACTTCGTAGCGGCCGACCTAATTGTGCGTGGGCTTCGTGTGCGCGTGCCGCCAATGCCAAATCCAAACGGCAATACCACATCCGAAAATAGCCAAGATGATGGGTCGCTCAAAGTGTTTTGCATCCTTGAGCACTTGTTCAAGCACGCGACCGAAAAAGTAGCCGGCGCTGCCGATTACGATGGCCCACAACGTGGCGCTCGCCGCATTGAGCAGCATGAACAACTTCCTCGAAAAGCCACTCATCCCTATTACGAAGGGACTTATGGTCCGAATGCCGTACATGAAGCGAAAACCCATCACGAGAGCGATACGGTGCCGATTGAACAGGTGCCGAGCTCGGTCGGCTTTTGCTTGCCAATGGGGGCGTCGCGTAAGAAATGCTTCCCCGGATTGACGTCCCAATTGAAAGAACACTTGGTCGCCGACGAATGTTCCAAACATGGCCGCAGCGATCACCAGAGGCAGCTGCAAATAGCCGCGATGTGCCAGATAGCCCGCAACTACGAGAATCGTTTCGCCCTCAAGGGCCGTTCCTACTATCAGTGCCCAGTAGCCGTAGTGCGCAACAACCGACTCAAGTGACATCAACCAGGTACATGCGTCAGGTGTGCTCCGTCTGCAAGCTGATTTGAACGTTGGCGGCAAACACCGGTGCGATTCAGTCCGACGACGATAGCTGAAGATCGGTTTCGCTCATGATGCTCTCCTGGTCGATGAAGGTCGCTGCATACGTCCAAGAACCCGTCCCTAGACTGTGCGATCATCGCGGGGGCCCAGCCGCTCATGTAGTTGACAGGCTAACTTGGTGATCAGATGGCGCCACATCGGCCGGTGTTGTGGTGTTAGCTGGATCGAATATTCGATAGGCGAACAGTTTCAGACGGTCATTCAGTAGGAACCACACCAGTGCGTAGCCCCAAACGAACCCAGCCCAGCCCCAGCCAAGGGGTGTCATAAACACCCCATAAACCGCTATGAATGTCGCTACTATTTGCGTACCCACCACGGCTCCCCATAAGATTGGGGCGGGGCGCATGGACCAGAACGGCCCGCGTGTGCGCGTGAGAAAGATCGTTAGATGTCCCGCCACCGACAGCTTCAAATACATCAACGTCTGGATGTGTGCACGGTCGAGATGAAAGACTCGCTCGCCTAGGTAGAATAACCCGAAGGCCGAGACGACCCCTAAGACGCCGAGCACCGTGGAGATCCCCAGCACCATACGCATGTTCCAGGTCTCAGGCTGGTCCTTGTAACGAACGTTGTCGTAGGCAATGGACAGGATGGCGCCATCGTTGAGCAATGCGAGCATCACGATCATGACTGCCGTCACCGGGTAGAAGTTGAATACCAGGATCGATAGCGTCATGAACAACAGGACGCGCAAGGTTTCGGTAATGCGGTAGATCGCGTAGCTGTTCATCCGCTGGAAGATCTTCCGACTCTCCTTAATTGCGTCAATGATTACGGACAGACCAGGCGTCATCAGCACAATGGCCGCTGCGGCCCGTGCTGCGTCCGTCGCGTCAGAAACCGCGATGCCGCAGTCCGCCTTCTTCAACGCGGGGGCGTCATTTACCCCGTCGCCAGTCATACCGACAATGCGCCCGCGTTTTTGCAAGACATCCACAATATGGAATTTATGTTCGGGGAACACTTGGGCAAAACCGTCGGCCTTCTCAATAGAATTGGCCATTGCCGTTGTCTCGTGTTGCTTAGAGTCGCCCAGGCCGCGGGCATCGAGAATATTTGCGCCCATGTTTAACTTTTTGGCAGTTTCGATAGCAATGGCCAGTGCGTCACCCGTAACCATCTTGACCCTTACCCCCATTGCAAGCGCGGTCGCGATAGTTGCTTTGGCATCTTCCCTGGGCGGATCGAACAGAGGCAGCACGCCAACGAACTGCCATGTGTCTTCGCCCTCGGTCCGGGCCACACCCAATGAACGAAAACCACGGGCCGCAAATTCGTTAACGGCCTTGTCGATGGCAAATTTCATTTGCGGGGCATTGGCCGATAGTTCCAAGATCACTTGCGGCGCCCCCTTCGTCACCTTGAACGTCTTTCCGTCCTTGCCCTTGACGGTGGCCTCGGTGCGCTTACGCACCGGGTCAAACGGTTGGAAATGAACAACCGCATAATCCCTTAGCGAATCCTGGTCTTTCATTCCGCCGAGGACAGCCAGGTCAATGGTATCGTTATTGTCTGCGCGGGATGCCAACGCGCCATAGAGGATCACTTGCTGGGCCGGGACATTGTTCAAACTGAACGGATCGCCGAGTGTCAGCTTGTTCTGAGTCAGAGTGCCGGTCTTGTCCGCGCACAGGACGTCTACGCCTGCCAATTCCTCGATGGCCACCAGTTTGCTAACGATCGCCTTCTTTTTGGCGAGCAGGCGTGCGCCGACCGCCATGGTCACCGAAAGTACTGTCGGCATCGCGACGGGAATCGCGGCAACAGTCAACACCAGAGCGAATTGTAACGTGGCTAAGATTGGGTCGCCACGGAAGATGGCGACGGTAATAATCACTGCCACCAGAGCCACCGCCAGCATGATTAGGTAATTGCCAATCTTCAAGACCGCCTTTTGGAAATGGCTGACCGTGTGGGCCTCTTGGACCAGTTGCGCCGTCTTGCCAAAGTAAGTATTTCCACCCGTGGCATAGACCAATGCGCCGATTTCACCTTGACGAATAATCGAACCGGAAAACACCGCCTCCCCCGGATTGCGGGTGGCGGGTAACGACTCTCCCGTCAGTGCCGATTGATCCACCTCAACCGGATCGCCCTCCAACAATCGCGCGTCGGCTGGCACAATATCACCGAGCCGCATCCGGATGACGTCGCCCGGCACCAACTCGCGCGCCGCCGGGTTCACCCACTTCCCATCGCGTTTCACACGGGCTTTGACCGCCAGCTTGGCCTTAAGGGCCTCGATCGCGTTGCCCGCCTCGCGTTCTTCCCAGAATCCGACCACGGCGTTGGCCGCAAGCAAAAGAAGTATGATGAAAAAGTCCGGCCAGTGCCGGACCACGCCCGAGAGAATTACCGCAATCTCAATCATCCAGGGGATAGGTCCCCAAAAATAGGAGAGGAATTTCAGGAAGAGATTAGTCTTCTTTTCGGTAAGCTCATTCGGCCCATATTGGCTGAGGCGTTTCTGCGCTTCTGCTTGACTAAGACCTTCCGGCGACGACTCCAGTTTTGATTGGAGATCGGGCATTGAAAGGGACTTCAGATCGTCCTTCGCAGTGGTCTTTGGTGCGTGAACGTTGGACTGGCCGGAGTGGGTGATCATATACGTTGGATTCGTTAGGGGCTGGGTGTGTGTTGTTCCGTTGCTGCTGGGCTTGTGCGACCGATGACTCCCTTAGCGTGAGCTACGTCATCGGCGGTGCCGTGCGCAATAAGAACGAAGCTGCCATTCTTGACGGCTGTCTCGTAACGCAAGATGCTGTCCTTAGGGATGCCAATGCTGTAAAGGCCCGCGCCAATCGCAGTCAGGCCACCGGTAATTGCAGCGCCTTCCGCGGCCCCGACGATCCAGGCGACCAGCGGCCCCCCAATGAGCAACGGGCCAAGACCTGGGACCCAAAAGAATGCAGAACCAAAGAGCAGACCCCAGATCCCGCCCCAGAACGCTCCGAGCTTTCCCCAATACTTCATGCGATCACCCGCGTTGTAATAACCGACTACATGTTCATCCGTGTGATAGTCACGTCCGACAATCGACAGCTTCTTCATGTCGTAGCCGGATTGCTGGAGTTCCTTCACGGCGGCCTCGGCCTCCGCATGAGATTTGTACGTTGCAACGATCGAGTTCTCTTTGGACATGGCTGTACTTTCTGACCGACACACCACAGGCACGCCGGTGCAAATTGGGCTAGCAAGGTCTATGCCTGAATCGATTCGCGGGTTAGAATCATTAGTCGCTCGATCAATTCGCGAACCGATTGGTAAGCGAAACTAAACATGTCCAGGTTGGAGCTGCATCAATTCCTTGGCCGCAACCCAAGGGGCACGCAGCAGCCGGGGTTAGGGGCCCCGGTGACCAACACGATGAGTAAAATCCCGGTCTTGCTTCGACGATTGCTGCAGCCAATGTGAGCCAAGGCTTAGGGATAGCAGCCGAAGGCGACTCTATGGCGTGGGGTGGCGCGATAGGAACATAATTGCGGTGTTAACTTGGAGCTGCATAGCTGTCAGGTTCAATCGCGGCCATTGCCGTAGGTATTTGCATTTGGCATACTGCGGAAAGCAAATTGCAAACGCGGCGCACCGGCATGACGGGCAATTCACAAAGACGGATGTGAAAACTGGACTTGCTACAAGACTAGCTGCTCATAACGAGGGACTACGCTCTCGTAAAGCGCAGGGAATGGACTGGGCGTTCGATTGTGCAATTGCTCAACCAGAATATCGAGATGGGCATGCCAACTGGCGCCGCAAGTCGCCAAAACAGACTTGGGCAATTTGGCGTGCGTCAAGAGCAGCAGCACTTCGCTGCCGCGGCGTTCGAGTTCGAATATGACATTGGATACCGCGATCGAGTCCGTAACGTAATAGGCAAGCGAGTCCGGTGGGTGGCAATGCGTGACGACGCCGCGAATATCCCGGCTGGATAACGCATATCCAAGGCTTGCTCCCAAATTGAAATGCAAGTCAACGTACCCGCCGACGTGTAGTTGAATCTCCCCGCTAGCCAGCCACTTTGCCAAGAGATCGGAGCGAGTCAGATAGTCCCACACAAGCTCGGTTGGACCGGGACACAGACGTTCGAAGCGAATCGCTCCGGTTTTGGCGATAATCCCGAGAGGTTTCAATGGCTCGCTAGTCTTCGACATCTCGGAATTGTGAACCCAAAAGCGCCTTCGATATTCCGCAAAAGTGCTGTACGGGAGCTCAATTCCCGGCTGTCACATCAACGCGCCGATCCTTTGCCCAGGAAGCCTCGTCCGTCCCCTTTGCGTCCATGTCACCCCTTGAGGTTGTTGCGACTCTGCCATCGGGCATATTGTCGGTTACAATGAGTTGCTTGACGCTGTCGGCGCGCCTGCCTGCGAGTGCCATGTTGTAGTCTTCGGTACCGCGGGGATCTGCATGCCCAATCAAGCTCATCCGTTGGTCCTTCATCGGCCCTGACACGAAGCAATCAGCGAGCTTGTGGATTATTTTCTTGTTCTGGTCATTCAAGTGAGCCGAATCGAAGGCAAAGTACGCTTCATCGTCAGATAGGCCACAGGCCTTCTTCACGTCCTCCGATATACTAATATTACCTCGGGTTGGTTCGTTGTCTACCTTGGAGTTGTCGGCTACAGCGGCTGGCGCCTTGGGAGACGCAGCCTGAGAAGCACTGCCACCGCATGCGGCAAACAATGAGGTTAGCGCAAGAAACAATAGCGAATTTCGAATGACCATAGCAGCTCTCCTTACAGCATGATTGATACTCTTTCCAATTCGATGCGCTCTTGGCCCAATTGCCGCAAACCCTCACTTCGCGCCTCGAACGTATCGATCAGTGATTGTGCTACCACGACTGAGTGACGGCGCAAGCGGCGGCAAGTGTGTCGAATGATCGACTCGCTTGACCTTCACGCGCAACCCTTTGCGGGCTGCAAAGACTCTTTGCAAATTGCGAATGTCGTGTACCTGTACCTGCGTGTTCCTCATGCCGAACTTCGGCGTAATTGTCAGGCGCGGTGAGCTGACAACGCCATATTCATATGCATCGTGTGGGGCGTTTCCGTGCCGATGCGACATAAAGCAAGAGTTGATGTTGGAAGGCGACTGTCTTGATGAAAGTCTTGGCACCAATTGTGCAGCCTGGTTTAGTGGTGAGGAATACCCATGTTGCGGAGCCTGAAAGATCTCGAGCATTACAGGGTAAGTGCTACCGATGGCGACATCGGGCGCGTAGTGAACTTCTTTATCGACGATGAACGTTGGATCATTCGTTATTTGATCGTCGAGACAGGCGGCTTTCTGCACCGGCATCGGGTGCTCACTCACCAATATCCTTCGGCGCGGTCGACTGGTTGACTCGGCGGTTTCATCTTTCGTTGACCGTTCAACAAGATCAAAAACAGTCCGACCGTAGATGTTGACAAGCCCGTTTCCCGTCAGCACGAGATGGACTATAGCGGCTACTATGGATATCCCTGTTATTGGGAATATCCGGGGAACAGCCCCCCGTGGAAGGCGAGCAACCCCATCAATCGCGAGTATGAAGCCCATCTATACGACTATTACAGGCGCCCGGTGTATTGGGATAGCGATGACCGACCGAAGACGCCAGTTACACCCCACGCAGGCAGCGGGGCCGCGTGATGCTCATTTATCGTCTCCCGGTCCGTTGCGCGATCAGCGCAGTCACCCAAAATGGAACGGGACGTCCAAGCCCTGGGAACGTCCGTATTAGTGACCTTAAGGCGAAGAACTCATTCATCTTGAGTCAAGTTTTCCGGACGCCGTGTTCCGGGCCGGGCCCCGGAACACCCACACAATCAGGACATCGGAACGAACGTGAGGGTTAGAAGTGAAAAATCCAACGCATGGGCTACCTGCCGACTTCTCAGGTTGGCACGGCAGCCATAGCGTTGCCGGCTGGGAGGGAGTCCCATTAGTTCTTCGCGTAACTCCATCGATACAGCGTTGAAAGGTTAACGTCTAGAATCTTGGCAGCGCGTACCTTGTCGCCACCGGTTCGCTCAAGCACCCAATCAAGGTAATGCTGATTCAACTGCTTAAGCGTCCATGGCGAACCTTTCACGTCGTCGGGCCAAATATGCCCCGGTGGATTCTCATTGAGAAATGCAAGTTCGCCCAGAGTTACCTCGGCCCGAGTTCCGAGCACGACAAGCCGCTCGATGATATTCTCCAGTTCGCGAACGTTGCCAGGCCACGCTGCCTGAGTCAAAAAGCTCATTGCCTGGCCGCTGATTGCGTTTACGGGGGAATCCGGGTTTCGTTCTCGCGCTTGCGCCAGGAAGACTTCGACTAGTGGTGGAATGTCTTCGCGTCGTTCGCGAAGTGGTGGCACGAATAGTGGAATGACGTTGAGCCGATAATGAAGATCTTGACGGAATAGGCATTCATCCACAAGCTTTCTCAGATTGCGGTGAGTTGCCGCAGTCACCCGAACGTCCACTTGTGCGATCCGATCGCTGCCGACCGGTCGTGTTTCGCCGAACTGCAGCATGCGCAGGAGTTTCGGTTGCAGCGCCATCGGCATATCGCCAATCTCGTCGAGAAACAGTGTCCCTCCATGGGCTTCCTGCAGCAGCCCGCGGCGCGCCCGCATTGCCCCGGTGAATGCCCCGCGCTCATGACCGAACAGTTCACTCTCCAGCAGCGGTTCGGGAATGGCCGATGTGTTAACTACGACGAAAGGCTGATTGGCGCGAACACCACCTGCGTGAATGGCGCGCGCCACGCGTTCCTTGCCACAGCCGGTTTCACCGAGAATCAGAACGGGCGAGTTCGAGCGCGCCACCAGCGCAATCGATTCTACGAGTTCGCGCATGACAATACTTGCCTGCACCAGTTCGCCCTGGGCCACAAGTTCAGCTTTCCAAGGTGGCGGCGTTGAACTGCGCCGCGGCGGAGGCGTCGATGGGCGTTGAGGCACTGGCGTCAATGTGCGTGCTCGCCGTGCGTACTGCTTCGCTGGCGCGATGAGCCTGAACAATTCGTCAACGTCGAAAGGCTTCTCGACGTACTGAAGGGCGCCCTGCTTGAGGGCTTCAAAGGCCTGCAAAGCAAGATCAGTATCCGTCTCGACAATTACGGGCAACTGCGGTCGAAGATTCTTGATCCGTTTGAGCATGTCGAAGTTGCCTGCGCCGAGCATTCGCAAGTCGCACACGGCTACGTTACAGCCAAATGATCTAACGACGTCTACGGCGGCGTCGGCGCTCGATGCAATTGTGCAAGAGCAACCTTTTCGCGTGAGTCCGTCTCCTAACCATTGTGCCGAAGCGTCATTCGCGTCGGCAATCAACACTTGGTGCCGTTGCGTCATGCGCAGCCCTCTTTTCTGGTGACGATCATGGGGTCCTAAGTCAAACAGCGCAAGGTACAATAATATTCTCAAAGCTGAAACAAACGAGCTACAGCGGCTGTTGGAAGATTTGCAATAGTTGAAAATCACGGGCCTTTATGCGTTTTTGTGTCGCCCACGTTGGAATATTGATGCAATCACTCGCCACTACAGACGTTCACAAAAGACGTGAATAGCAACTAACAATCGGTCGCGAGCCCAATCCGCCCGGAAACCTGAACTAAATGATCGTCTTTCTGCCCCGTCAAACGAAAGTCTGACTGATCTCCGAGTACCTGAGAAAAGTGAAAGTGATAGTGTCAACGCATGGAACCCAATTCGATGGGCGCCGGGCCAATTCTGGTTGCAAGCGACTTCAGCGAGTCAGCTGACGAGGCAATACGCCAAGCTCACCTCTGGGCCTCGCGCGCCGGCTGCGACCTTTCAGCGCTGCACGTGATAGCGGGCGCCGTGCCCATGCACGCCCTGTTTCCTCATTTGCATGAACAGGACGCGACTGCCGTAGTCGCCTTGGAGAGGGAACTTGCGGAGCGGTTATCGGCAAGAATTCAACGCTGTACCGGGCGTGACCTGGACGCATCCCGAGTGGACGTGGATTTTGGGATCCGTACGCAGTAATCGTCAAGAAGGCAGAACAGATTGGTGCGTCACTGGTGGTAATAGGCGGATCGGGCGCGACCGGTCTCAAGAGGGTGTTCTTGGGCAGCGTGGCCAAGAGGGTCGTGCGAAACGCGCATTGTTCCGTCCTCGTTGCACGGCCAACAGACGAGGGCAAGGTGGTGTTGGCAGCCACCGACTTATCCGACCCGTCTTTGCCCGCAGTAATGGCTGCCGGGCGCCAGGCGAAGACTCGCGGATTGCCGCTTGTAGTGATGTACGACATCGACCGCTGGCCGCTGCTCGCATCGGGTATGGCTCTGCTCGGCCCGATCCCGGTTGCGCCCAGCGAGGAATTGCTCGCGGATCAAGAGGCCGCGCTGACTCGCATCGTGCAGACCCAGCTCGATCGGCTGGAAGTAGTTGCCAAACTGGAAGTGACAACCGAAGGCAACCCTGCTGCGGCCATCGTTCGGATGGCCGACAATCAACATGCTGAATTGCTCGTGCTTGCATCTCGCGGACGCACGGGCCTCGAGCGGCTCGCGTTGGGCAGCGTCGCCGACGAAGTCCTGCGCTACGCGCATTGCTCGGTGCTGGTGGTACGCGGGCAATAACCCGCAGGGAGCGGCCACTTCAGCGCAATCGTTGACCAGCCACTGACTCAGATCGAGAGATCAATGGGGATTTTTGTGTCGTTTCGGCACGGAATCGGACGGGGCAAACGGGCCAATGCATGGCGTCAATGACGTGCGTTCTTCGACTGGAATCACGCCGAGCACAAGTCATCCGAGTGCGGCTGGTCAATTTTTTCCAGCGCCGCAGCGTTATCGAAGGCCGCCGTGCTGACTTTCGATGACGATGGTGACGTTCAGTTCGGCTGCAACAGCGCCTGCCAAACCGCATCATGCTGCCAGCACACGCCGCAGAGACGGGTGCCAGGCATAACGCCCAATCTGCGAAGTAGTCCGTGCACCTAAGGCGGAATTTCGAGCAGCCTTGGCGCTACAGGCGGGGGCCTACCGCTGGCCATTGTGAGGTTGATTCAAGAGAACTTTCAACTGCGCAAGGAAAACGCGTCGTGGCAGGTGGACTTCGCGGAACTTCGTTCGGTGAACGTTGCGCAACAACGTGAGTCTGTCGCAAGGCTCGCCGCTGCCGACGATCAACGCCTCGAATTGCTCGAACCGCTCGAGCGAACACGCGGTGAACCAATCGAACAAGAGAGCCAGTCAGAGCACGCACGGCTCGATTATGAAAATGACCTCGAAACTCTGCGTCAACAACGCGACGCGCCGGAGCAAGAGCTGGTCGAACTCAGGTCGCGCGGTTAGGAGACGCGTGGTACACCATCGTGGCGCCGACTAGAGACACGCGGCTTTGGCTATTGGTAACTATACCTCGATCTTACCGCGGCTCATGGATCTTACCATCGCCCGTCAACACATATGCCAGAGCTTTGCAATCCTGCCCAAGGTCGTAGGTTGAGTGTTTGCGCGATCGTAGAATTGGTGGGAGCCGTGAGAATGGCGACCAGGCCCGTCACGACTAGCGCCCCACCTCCGAGGAGGCTCACAAGGGCGATCCGATTGTCATGGAGACTAACCGTGTTGTACTGATTGATAATCGCGAAGTCCGTGTTCGTACAACCGTTGGCGTCGCTTGCGCATGCTTCGGCAGAATCCCGCTTCGCCCGCGTGTTTGCGCTACGGATCACGAAATAAGTTCCTAAGCCTAGACCAAATACTCCAACGCCGCCAACCACATAACCTGCTGGGGTTAGCCAAGAAGCCGCACGGGACTCTTTCGCCGCGTTAGCAGTGGATTGTGGGGCTGGATGCTGTGGAGGTACTTGAACAACAGTGCTAGCCACGTTAGGGTGCTCGGTAGTGGCTTGCGCGCCGCCAGTAGCTGCGCCGAACCACAGAGTGACGTGCTGCCGCTCACCTTCCTTGAGTTCTACGTCCCGTTCGGTGACGTCCGAGCCGCGTTTGGCAACTACGTGACGTCTGCCGGGATCGGTGAATTGCTCGGTGCCCAACAGCGATTCGGGAATCGCGACGCCATCTACGAAAACCTTCGTATCGTGCGCCGAAACGACGTCTAGCAAGATCGTTAGGCGGGCAACGCGCGGCAGCAACTCCTGCCGCTCTTGTTCGCAATCCCGCAGAGCTTGTTGCTGCATCTGGCCGTGCCAAAGCTCATTGGGTTCGAGGCGTTTAGCTTCCAAGTAGAGCTCGGATGCGGCGACCAGTTTGCCCTGCTTTGCCAGCGCTCGTGCAGCGTTGCGCGCAAAGGTCGGCACCCTTACCGCCTGGTAGGCGCGCAGCAATTTCTGCGCGGCTTCGTCGTAGCGGCCCGCGTCGTAGGCGCTCAATCCCTCTTCGCCGAGCTGACGCGCGGTTGCCACCACGCTTTCGTCTTGAGCGAACGCGCGAAGCGACCAGGTTCCGAGTAACAATGTTAGAGCAACCGCATCAATGGTCCTCATGGCGTTCAGATTCCTAGGCGATCGGCGCTGGGCACTGTCGGTGCAGGCCTGGTTCCAGGCGCGTTCGCAGGTGCAGGCGAGCTTGGATGTTGCTCAGAAGTGCCAAGCTTTGGATGGTTTGACGGCCCAGTCGACTTCGGTTTGCCCTGCCTGTTCGCAGGTGCGGGCGGGGTTGAGTCCGCAGGCGTCGGCGCCGTAGGCACAGCTGACGCAAGTAGGACCGGCGACAACGCTGGCACAGTTTGCAACGGCTGTGGCGCGACGACCTGGGAGGGCAAAGGTGTCACTACTGCTGACGCAGCAATGGATGCAGCGGCATTCGCGGTGTCCGGCTTGCGCATCCAACGCAAGCGGGCGTAGAGTCCTGCGATTATGAGTACTACTGCTACAGAAGCTGCGATGAGTGTTGCCGCGCTGCGCTTCTGCTTGGGCAAACCCGGAACTGAGCGCGATGACGGCGCACTCGTGGTTTGCATGCCAACCGGCATCATTGAGCCTGCCGAACTCGCTGCGGCCCCTGGCCGGGCAACCCCAGATGACAACACCGTGCCACCCTGCTCAGCTGGAACTGATACCGCCGAAGGGCGGCCGCTCGGGCGCCCGCACACTAGCTCGAGTCTCTCGGCCGCTTCCTTGATGGTTTGAAAACGCGCGCTCTTGTCACGCGCCGCAGCCTTTGCAAACCAGGCGTCAAAGCCTGCAGGAACCGGGTCCAGCTGGGACGGCGCGACAATGGGCTCCATGCAAATAGCGCTAAATAACCCACCGACGGAATCACTCTCGAAGGGGCGCTTGCCGGTAATGCACTCCGCTGCAATCACCCCGTATGACCAGATGTCCGTCAGATGGTCCACGGGCTTTGCCGTTGCCTGCTCCGGACTCATGTAATACGGCGTGCCAAGCACGGCTCCGGTCTTGGTCTTCAACCCGCCGCTGTCGTCGAGCCCGCCGGGGTGTCGTGCAATGCCAAAGTCCAGTACTTTGCAGACTTCCGCATCATCTTCGCGCACCAAGAACACATTGTCGGGTTTCATGTCCCGGTGGATAATGCCGTGCTTGTGTGCCAGGCCAAGCGCTCGCGCAACTTGACCGAGTATGTAAGCCGTGTCTGCTGGGCTGAGCTTATGCACGCGCTCGAGACGCTGCGCCAGGCTCTCCCCCTTCAAGAGCTCCATGGCAATGTACGGGATCCCGTTGTCTACGCCGTAACCGAAAATCTGCACGACATGCGTGCTGCGAATCGCAGCCGCAGCTTTGGCTTCGCGCTTGAAGCGCGCCACCGCCTCGGATGACTGCACCAGCTCCGGCTCAATCAGTTTGACTGCCGCGGGAGCATCCAGCTCGAGATCTACGGCACGCCAGACCGAGCCCATGCCTCCGCGGCCCAGCTCCTCCACGAGCCGGTAGCGCTTCGCTAGGACGAGCCCCACGGACATATTGGCCAGCAGGCTAGCAGAATTGGCCCCCCTAGCATAGGCGCTGGTTCTTGCCGCGTCGAAGACCAGTATTTTCGAGCGTGTCGCTCAAGTTCGGCCGCGCAATTTCCCGGACTCTACCGGATCCAAGTTGGTGATGACCGCCTACCCATAACGAGCGGTGGTGAACAACAGGTGGGCACTTACACGATTGCCGGCATGCAAGAGATGCTGACAGCGGTCCGCGGCACAGGAGCCCAGAACGTCGTCGCGCCTAGATGCCATGATGGCGGACGTGGGAGGAAACGTCATTGCCTTGGTATTTGCCGCTCTGGTGGCACTTCCCGTTGGTCCTGATTCAGCGGCGTGGTGCTCGGACATTTTGCTTCGTGACAGGTCAGCGCTGGCCGTCGCTGGAACAGCGAGTGGCACCGTGCTCGCCCGCGTCAAGGCTCTACGCGACGCTGCGACCCGCTTCGCGGGCGCCGTGGGCGGCCTTGACCCGGGCTGCGCGCGGCGCGGGCAAGTACCGTGGGCGACGGCGGACGGTGGCTCATTGGGCTCCAACTCCGGTTTGCCAAAGCGAACAAGAGGTCTCCCCCATCGCGGTCGGCACAACTTCCTATACTTTGGAAGTAACCAGGGCCTCGTAGGCCAAAAACCGGTCGAGCCGGTGAGCGTGCGCGGCCACAACGGAGGAGACCATGCAGTATCTTGGACAAGATGTTCATGTGGGTAAGTCAGACTGGCGAATCCGTAACGCTTGGCAGAATTACACGTATGGGCTCGACACAGCTTCGACGCACATCGGTACAATCGGGCCATGTGCTTCTGTTCCGATGCCAATCAGAACTCTCAGCCCCGCTCAAAGCGATCGCCCAACGAGTGCAAATAGCACGTGCGCGGCGCAAGATCGCAGTAGTAGCCGCAGCGCGGCACATACTACGCATCGCGTTCTACGTACTGCGCGATGGCACGAACTACGATCCGACACGTTTGCGTCCGGCACCGATCAAAGGGACCTTGGACGCAGAACTGGAGGTAACCCCCGAAGTGGCATAAGTAAGGTCGCGGTCAACTATGGACTTGCGTCAGAGGCCATCGCCGGGGAAGTCGAAGGGGATCAGGTCGCAATTCACCTTGGCTCGCGACTGCGCACAGCACAGGCACGAAGCTTTAGCCCCCGCGTCTGGCGGGGTGGGTTTGACAAGCAGCACGTTACCTGCCAGCTCGAGCGTTGGCGGAGCCCCCGGTTCGGGCGGCACGGCAACCGGAGGGCAATCAATGTCCAGCGGTGGCACGGCTGTTAGCACCCAAGGTGGCACCTCCAACACGACGGCGAGTAGCAACTCAGGCGGTTACGTTTTATCCGGAGGTTCGCCAGGCAGCACCGCCGCTGGCACGCTAGCGGCCGGTGGGGCGCAAGCAGGCGGCGGGACTGTCGCGGGCGGCGGAATGGGGCTGAACGGCGGCACGACGGGCGCAGCCGGCAGTGCTGCGACAGGCGGTTACCTCACGGGTGGCACGGTAAGCTCTGGCGGCACGACGGCAACGGGTGGCAGCCGGCTTGGTTGTTTCATTCCCACTTTGACGGACAACAACGTCAACGTCTACGTCATCAAGGACGCAGCGCCTACGGGCGCGGACACCGAAGGCAGCCTATTCGTCGGCGGCAATCTGACGGCAGCGAGCTACGTGGTTGGCTACTCTATGCCGGTTGATTGCACCAAGTATGCGCTCGTCGTCGGCGGGAATGCCGCCGATCCCAATGGCGCCATTCGCGGTGGCAAGGCCGCTTATGGCGGCAGCACTGTCAATGCAACGGGCACCAGCTTCGACTGCGGAGGCTTTACGCACGAGAGCCCGATTGATTTTGCGGCCCTCGAATTGCAAGTCGAGAACTTCAGCCTTGCGCTTTCGAAGCTTCCATCGAACGGCACCGTGAGTTTTGAAGGCTCTGACGTCTCGGGGAGCCTGGTGTTTACCGGGACTGACCCCGTGATTAACGTATTTAGCACCAACGCGTCTGAACTCACCGTTTCGGCCAAGGTCAATTTCCCCGAGGGCTCGACCGTGGTGATCAACGTCGCGGGCACGACGGCCACGGGGATATTTACGTACCTAAACGGCAACACTATCGATAGCGTCGAAGCCCAGTACGTGATCTGGAACTTCTACCAGGCTACGACGTTGACGGGCACGGACATAAGAGGCTCTGTGCTGGCGCCACTTGCCACCATGAGCGGCTCGGTGGGTCAGCATTCCTCAGCATTGTCGCTCGCGCATCTTGAGCTAAAGCTCCTGAGTTCGAGTATCGATTCGACGCGACCCCGTTCGGCGGTGAAGACAAGGGCGCACGCGCCCTGTCCAAGACCGTGCAAGCCGAGCTCGGGGCGCTGCACATTCCGCATGCCCGTTTCGAGGCGCACATCGAGCCGCTACCGCGCAAAGAGCTGAATGCGCACGGGCTCGATCGAGTGGAGTTTTTGTTCACGGCCAACCCGGGTGACCCGCTGGCACCGTTGGCCAAGGTGGCCTCGGGCGGTGAGCTGTCACGGGTGTTGCTCGCGATTCGCGGCGCGCTCTCGGGGTAGGGCGTGGTCGCGACCTACGTGTTCGATGAAATCGACGCCGGGGTCGGCGGCGAGTAGCCACGTGTATGCAGCTGCAAGTGCCTCCTGGGCACCCGCGGCGGCACGCGCAAGCCTTAGCTCGATGGTCCATTCAGCGCAGCGTGATGACGCGCCACTTGCTCTCGCCCATACAGACATCGCCAGCCCGCTCCTTGCAGGAGTCCCATGCCCGCGCGACGATCAGGTTGTGCTCAGGGTCCAAGTAAGCTTCTTCGATGCAGGTGATGATTTCTTTCGCAGGACCATCGCCGCCAATCATCATCGGCGCGACGCCCCAACCTAGGACCACCTCGTGCGTCTCGGTGCCCAAGTGCCAGTGGAGCTTGTCGCCCTGCAATTCGCCGGAATGCTTGGAACAGACGAGCCGCTGTGGGTGGGTGCACCACTCAGTCATTCGCTGCACGTTACACCGCACGATGGGACGCAGTTCGAGCGACGCGAGCATTTCGTTAGCGTCGCGCGTCCGCTCCCGAACCCCATCCGCGAGCGCTCGGGCGCGCGCGGCGAGCGCATCAGGTTGGGTATGGTCGTCGTACATGATGTCGGTGGCGACGGATTTGTCGAGCACCGACCAGATGCGAGACCGGGACTTCTGACCCGGCTGCAGCCACAACAGCGACAACCCGAGCGAGCCGACAACGCCAAGACTGCGTGGCAAGTCCGCAACCACGATTGAGCCCGTGCGCAGATCTACTGCCGGCAGCCCATGCACCGAAAAGTCCCACTTTTGAAGATCGGGACCTTTGCCCATGAACTTTATCGATGCTTTTGGCTTGGCACTCGATGGGGCGGTTGCATCACTCGGTGGTCGCGACCGGGGTTCTTTGGCGGCGGGCTCGACTTTTTGTATTGCCAGCGAGATGATGTGCCACTGACGACCATTGACCCAGGAATAGCCATTCGGCAGTCGGCTAGCTGTCGTTACCCGCGCGATGATTTGCTTGGTATCCGCGTCCAAGTGAGCTTGTTCAATGCACGTGTTCGTTTCTACCTCTCCAGATTTCGTCAGTACAGTGCCCCACCCGTGTGCCGTCTCGCCCGACTGAGGGCCTGACCGCCAACGGAGCTTGTCGCCTGCTATCTCGGCTGAAAGCTCACCACAGGCGAACCGTTGCGGGTGCGTGCACCACGAGATGGGATCCGAAGCGCAAGGTACGGTGGCACGGAGCGTGAGCGAAGCGAGCATTTCATTGGCGTCGCGTGTTCGCACCCGGACCCCGTCGGCGAGACCACTGTTGTCCATCGAAGAGTCTGGGTCATACGAATCGAGCACGGACCAGACGCGAAATGGAAACTTCTGGCCTGGACGCAGCCAGAGCAGCGAAAGCTCGAGTGAGGGATCGTGCACTTCACGGGTCACGTCCGCGACGATGATCGATCCGGTGTGCTGGTCTACCGCCGGCAGCCCGCGCACCTGGACGTCCCACTTCGTGACATCGGCTCCGGTCTCGACGACTTGAATGAACGTCCCTGACTTTGCGCTTCCGGCGTCGAATGATGCCACGGACGCTTCTGGCGTTGTTCCGGCGTCGAACGATACAACTGGCACGCCCAGCCTTGCACTGGGCGCTGCCGAGGACGTGCCGCTGATGGGCCGATGTCCGGACTCATCGGAGATAGCGTCAGACGTCGGGGTCACCGCCCGTTGCGCTTGGCAGCCGACAACCAAAAGCAGACCCGCCGTTGTGCACAGTTTCAAGCCGTGTTCGAGTAACCTGAAGCCTTCCATCTTCCGCCAGCCAGATACGTTAGCTTGGCGGATGACGCGGTGTCCAGTACGTCTATCTCGGTGTTTCTGGTTGAGTAGCCCTGGGCGAACGCGGTCCAAGATTGGCGATCTCGCCACCCTGGGTTAGTTTGTCACCCTGGCGATCACCGTCCAAAACCGATGAGCACTATGCGCCTGTCCAGTCGAGCCACTTCGCGTTCATCTTGGATTGTGGGTCATGACGGCACGTGGCTTTGTGCGCCGTCATAACAAAAGGCAAGTCGATTGTTGACCGAAATTCCAAAGCTCCTACCCTGTCGGCGTCACCTCGCCTTTGCAATGCCGATGCGACGAATGATACGATGACGAGATGTGCCACCGTGACGAACTCGTCGTGCTGCTTGCGCTCTTGGTGGGCACGGCTTCGGCGTGTCGCGCGACGGCTTCCGCGCGTGCTCGCGGGAACGATGCGCCGGCATTACGAGTCGCCAATCTGACTCATGAAGTTGCCCGTCCTGCAAACGGAGCGCTCCTATTTTGGACGCAACTCGACGTTCCAACCGTTTATCCTGCATTAACGATCATCCCCGATGCGCTGGGTGGCGCCGAGGTGCGTGACGTGCTCGTGTGGAGTGACGGCAAGAGCTTCGTTGACAGAGGCGCGCGCACCTTCTATCTCGATGCTCGCGGTCGAGTGTTGAATGACAAGGCCACACCCCCGTCAGCCGCGGTCATCGCAGAAAACCTTTCGGGCACGGCAACCGTCGGTGATAGGACGTTCAAGGGCTTTGGGCTGTATCTAGCCAAGCTCAATGCTGCCGGGCACCGCTTGTGGGGAGCCACGTACGAGGATGCCGTCCTCGGCACGCTTTTCTCGACGCCGGAGGGTGGGGCAATTATCGCTGGGTTGCTCATGAAGGCAACGAGCTTTGGCGGCGCGCCAATCGGTGATGAATGTCTGCCAAAGCAGCTTTTTGTGGCTCGCTTCGACGCGAATGGCCGTCATATCTTCAGCCGCGCCTTCGACGTAGCTGACCCTTTCGGCAAAGTGCACGTAGCGGCGCACACGAACGGCGATGTCACGCTCGTCGGCCCGCTCTGGAACAATGCTGACTTCGGGGGGGGACCACTGATTGGCGATACTCCGGGCACCTACGTGGTCCGGCTCGACGCACACGGGAAGCATATCCGGTCGAGCAGATTCCGGTTGAATCCTAGCCACGCCTCGATCGGTTCTTCCGGCGACGCTGTCGTTTCCGGCGCAATCCCGGGCGAAGAGCGCTACTCGTGCGAGCACGAGATCGTGCGCGTCGATGCCACCGGTCACGTGTCGTGGAGGTATGACGCTGGCAAGTGTCAAGGGGACGATGACATCCCGGTTGCGCTCGACGATTCGGGAGACGTGCTTGCCACAAAAGAGTACATGAGTTTGCGGCCCGAATATTGGACTGTTGTGACCAAGCTCGATCGCGATGGTCATCCGCGGTGGTCTCACCGTATCGACGGCAGCGCGTACATTCGCACGATCGTTGTGGCGTCCAATGGGGATGCCTTTCTTGGCGGCGTGGGATTGGGCGTCCTGAACTACGAGAACTCGCGCTTACGCGCTGGCGACTTCGCATCACGTCAGCCAGAAAACCGCCGAGCATAGGCAGAGGACGGCTGGCTTCTCGAATTGCTGTTCGAATCTGGTTCAATATTCGGCCAGCTGTCGATCGAAGATGTCGAATGATGCTCGCCAACACGAGTCCGATTTGGCCCAAGCCGTCCGGAAGTTCAAGACTTGTAAGCAGCGACAATCTGAACGATCATGCGGCGGAGGACTCATGTCGCCCACATAGCGCGGCGCGCGCACGCGCTTCCTTCACGGCCCTGTCATGTCTCCACGATTTTCCATTGAATTGGTATGAATCGCCCAGAGCCGTGCCGCCGACCAACGTCCATTACGATGTCGAAGCGGCGGCGAATGAGCACAGGAGGACTCGTGCCAGTACGTGGCTGCTTCTGCTTTGGCTCGGAGAGAATGTTACGATTCCAACTACTGAACTCGACACGGTACGCTTGCAAGCATCACCACACCTTCCCCCTGCGATCGCTTTGGGTCCAGTATTCCTCGGGAGCAGCGCGGGAACTTACTATCATCTTAGTGAGATCCAGCGGATGCAAGCCGCTCTGGCCGTCGGTACGAAATTGGGACTGAAGGAAGAGAACATTTCAAAGACCGAAAAGGCAATTGCCAAACATGAGTCTTTGCTACGTGCGAATCCAAATCCACAATGTGCCGAGGCCGTAGCTCTGACGGATAGGATGGCCCAACGTCGTCAGGCCGTTGCCAACCAAAAGCAGGAAAGACCGCAAGTGGATTCTACCAAAGCTGAGCGGGGCCCGGACACCGCGGCTGGGGGACTCGATTCTGCCACGCACGACTGTCCTTCGAGCCCCTGTCCTAATTCGGCACCGGTCTACATTGAAGAACGGCAAATTGTAATCACCCAGCAGGTCAAGTTCGCCACCGACAGTGACAAGTTATTGGATGAGTCGCATGCCATTCTAGATGGAGTTGCTGCTCTGCTGAAGCAGTACCCACAACTGAAGAAGATTC
Source organism: uncultured delta proteobacterium (assembly GCA_963811985.1). Lineage (GTDB taxonomy): Bacteria > Myxococcota_A > Polyangia > Polyangiales > Polyangiaceae > FEN-1139. The sequence continues at coordinate 142,698 of CAWEUH010000022.1, read as the reverse complement.
GCATTGATGGCCATACTGACGCGCGCGGTACACCCGACCACAATCTAGAGCTTTCACGCCAGCGCGCAGTTGCGGTACGGGGTTACCTTGCCAGCAAAGGCGTAGATCCGAACCGACTCGAAACCGCTGGATTCGGTTCCCGAATACCCATCGCTTTCGGGCAAGACGAATCTGCCTGGCGCATCAACCGCCGAGTGGAATTCATCATTCTCGACGCAGATCCAATCCGGACTGTAACTGCTGTTGCCGAGGATCCACGACTTCGTGCCTCGACAGGGTTGGAAGACACAAATGCACAGTAGCCTTGCGGCAATCCATCGAGCGCCAGCTCACATCGCGCCAAAATTTCCCCGAAATTGGCGCCAGGGAAGGCCACTTGTTCGCGGTCGGGATGTTACCAATGCCTGTCCGTTGGTCTCGACCACGTGCGAACCAAGTCTTTTCCCGCTCGTTCCAACCACCGTCAAGGTACAGCTTGTCTGGTGCACATCCAATCCGATATATCTGGTCATAGGCGTCCTCCTGTGTCCTCAAAGTGCTTGTCCAATTGGCTTCGACGACTGCCGGGGGACGCCCCATAACGTCCGCTCCGACAGCCGTCTCTGCTGAGAACAACATGGCTGCCGAAGCCAGCACCAGCCTGAGTTTTGCCAAAACCGCACTAGTGACACCAATCGGCAGCATTTGCCATGGACGGCGCGGGCTGAGGCAGCACCGCGCGCCACTGACCAGCGCTCGTCGAGCGGCGGAGCTGGACGCAACGCCTGCTGCGGTTTATCATCTGATGCTTACGAGTGACGCACATGTCCATACGCTTGTTACCCCTCACACGTAGCTCGCTCGTCACCCTGGTTTTCGCTTCGGGGCTTAGTTGCTCGGGGTCCGTGAGCAACACGGCAGACAGCACCGGTGGAGTTGCCAGCGCCAACGTGGGAGGCAACAACGCTACCGGTGGTAGGTCGTCGGGCGGCACCAACAATACCGGTGGCAAGTCGCTTTGCCCGGCTGGCGCCGAAACCTGCGCCTGCCTCATCGGCAACACTTGCAACGCCGGGCTCACTTGCGCATCCCAACTTTGCGTGCGGCTTGCAACGGGTGGCGCTGGTCCAACCGGTGGCACATCCGCGTCAGCGGGCGGCTCGGTGATTCACGCGTCCGGCGGCGCGAGCGGTGGCCCGGCTGGTGGCGGCACGGTAGCAACTGGCGGCAACACCACTTGCGCGGGTACGATTCCGCCGTCAAGTTGCCATTGGGTCGGCCCAGCTGGTTGCGGTGACGGCATTGTTCAATCCAACGAACAATGCGACGACGGAAACAATATACCCGGCGATGGTTGTTCGGGGCTATGCCAGACTGAGCCCAACTCCACATGCCCTCCTCAAGGTGGCCGTTGCACGCCCAGTTTCGCTTGTGGCGACGGAGTCATCAACCCGGGCGAAGAGTGTGACCAGGGTCAATATCAAGGCAATCCTGGGTGCTCCGCAGATTGCAGCACGCAGACACCCGGCTATCAATGCCGTGCGGGTGCGCAATGCGCGGCGCTGTACGCGTGTGGCAATGGCCGCATTGAGACGGGCGAAACCTGCGACCCGCCAAAGCCCGGCAGCGGCTGCAACGGCAATTGTCAGGCGGAAAATGGGTGGCGCTGCAAGCCAGGCTCTTGCTCCAAGTTGCCCTATTGCGGCGATGGAATCGTCCAGGTGACGCTGGGCGAGAAATGCGACCAAGGCTTGTATCAAGGCAGCCCGGGCTGTTCTTCAGACTGCCGGTCGATGGACGCCAATTGCACCTGCATTGCGGGCAAACAATGTGTATGCGCTTCAACAAAAGTCTGTGACGCTGGGTCTTGCTCGTACGGCGGTTCTTGTCCGGCAAGTTGCGGTTCTGCTCCGCGCTGCGGCGATGGTCTCGTGCAATTGGACTACGGCGAGCAATGCGACGACGGCGTGAACAGTGGAGCGTACGGTGGCTGTACCGCCAACTGTCAATTCGCGGCCTACTGCGGTGACGGCAAGCCCAACGGCGATTCAGCGCATCCAGAAGCTTGCGATGACGGTGTCAACGATGGCACGTATAATACTTGTGGCGTGGGCTGCACGTTGCCGCCGCGTTGCGGCGATTCTGTCGTTCAGACCGATTGGGGCGAACAATGCGAGCCCAACAGTCCCAATGATCCCAATTGCACGGCCGATTGCCAGCGGCCCGGCTACTGCGGTGACGGCATAGTGCAGCCTTCACTAGACGAACAGTGCGACTACTACACGTCCATGAACGACGGCAGCTACGGCGGCTGCAACAGCAACTGTACCCCAGCACCCTACTGCGGCGATGCCGTTACCAACGGCCCCGAGCAGTGCGACTACGGCACTGCACTCAATGATGGCAGCTACGGCGGCTGCACCAAGCAATGCCTGATGGCTCCCCACTGCGGCGATGGCGTGCTCAACGGCCCCGAAGAGTGTGACATGGGTTCTGCCAACGGGGCTGGCAGCTGTAGCAGCGGCTGCAAGATCATGTTGAATCAGTGGTGACTGGCGAGGCGAACTAGACGGGACGCCAACAGCCCAGTACTTGAAATCGGGGGTGCATTGGCCGAACTGGTGGGACTGGGAGCTCGAGTTGACGCCGCACGTAGAAAAACGGATGGAAACTCGCGACTTCAATGAGGTCGTAACCCATTGGCAAACCGGCGTCGTTGTGAAAGGCGCTACGCCGACCAGAGATCCCTTAGTGCAATGCCCAAAGATTCGAAGGGTTCGCAGTGAACTACCGCATCGCCGCTCCACGCTCCGATGATGCGATAACTGCCTGCATCGAGACGCAAAGCCTCAAGATCGACAAACTCAACAACGATCTTCCGAAGGTGCTTTTCGCCGAATGGAATGACTTTATTCAAGCACTCTCGTCTGGCCGACAATACGAACTTTTCCGCGTAGGGGTTCAAATTTGGGCTTCTGGCGGGTAGCTTGGCCGACTTTACGCCAGCGGCTTCCAATATTTTCACGAATCGACGCGTAAACAGCGGATCTCGATCATGAATCAAGTAGCACTTGACACGGAGTTCACGCTCGGCAAAGTCATCGTCGAGACATTCAAAGTCGTACCGCACGGATAGCGCCTATCAGGTGACATAACCTCCCGACCGCAAACAATTGGCCTTTCGCCCTGGCGCCAATTTAGGGATATCTTTGGCGATCGCAACGGTGGATCGTGCAGCGTGCAGCCCACTGCACAGTGCATCAAATTGCACGTGCAGGCGCCTGCACACACTCCGAGTCTCTGAGCCGTTTTTCGCGCGATCTGCACATGGCACGCAAACTGCAGAAGCTTCCGCACACAGGCCACAACCACAATCCTTGCTCACGGAGAACTCTCATGAATACTTTCAAGAATTCCGCATGGCTCGTACTTGGCGCTCAACTTGTTCTTGCCTGTGGCGGCAACCCAGCTACCACAGATCCAGATTCCGACGCAGGCTCATGCACGTTTCCTGCAAATGGAATGCCTAACCCCGCCTCTGACTACTGCGAGAGGTCGGGTTATACGCTAAGCGGCAGCATGTGTGTTTTCCCCGATGGCAGCCAATGCGATGAGTGGGCATTCTTTAGTGGAGAATGTCAACTCACCCGAACATTCTGTGCCGCACAAGGTAACACGCCCAAAGTCGAGAACAACGCAGTTACTTGCATCTTCAGCGACGGATCCACCTGTGAAGACTGGGACTATTCGAGAGGCTGCTGCGGCCCCAAGAGCTAGAATCAGCGGGCCACAACGCCGGCAGAGCGACCTTATCGCGGTGTTTGTTGCTCCCAACCGACTTCGGTGCGCTCCGATTGCGCACGGCTTTTTGGGCCCTTGCCAATGGCCGACTCGAAGGCTGTCGCAACGAAGCGAGGCCCTGTCGAAGGGCACCGGCCCGAACTTCGATTGCAGCTGGAGCTGCGCGCCGCCCCGCTCGCTCCGAGAAGGAATGTCTGGTTTCGAACGAACCTTCGCATCACCCAGTGCCGCGAAGTGCGTGAGTCAAGCGCGGCGCCCCGCACGAACCTAATTCAGCTCGTTGAACTTGCGCCGCAGCACCTGAGAGCGTCGTCAACTCATGGCACCTTTCGATGACACCGCGGCGCTCCAGGTATGCCGAGCAATTGCGAGCCAATCGGTGGCACCCGGTACCGGTTCGGGAGGCCCCTTGGCTCTGAATGCAATTGTGGAATTCGATTGTCACAATCGATTTCCCACACACTCTATGACAACCGTATCACAATTACCAACACAACAAGATGCAAAGTGGCTTGGTTGAGTATTCGGCAAGATCGTCCAATCTGGCCCCCAATAATTTAAAACAGTTTGCGCGTTGACAACTGTTTGAGAACAGTGCTAAGGGGCAAATCAAGTTCGGTGAAGTTCGAATGCACAGTCAATGACACTGTGTCTTGGTATGTGTTCGTCTGGCGCCATAAGAAGATAAGAAGGGAGCAAGCCATGAAGCAGTGGGCAATTATTGGGCTGACGTTAATGAGTGGTTCTGTCGTGTGCGCAGGGTGTGGTGGCGGCGGCATGACGGAGCCCAGCGCTGAAGGCAACCTCGGCACGAACGTAAGTGCGCTCAGTACGCTGACGCTGGATTCAAGCACGAAATTCTTCGTGCCACAGGCGGATCCGGGCGCCGTCAAACAGGTGGCGGACCTTTTGAAGTCGAAAAAACTGGTCGACGCGGCTCGGATCACCGCCATGGCTCTCACGCCGCAAGCCGTATGGTTGACGGGCGGCACGCCGACGGACGTGCAAAAGAGCGTAAAAAAGGCAATGGCAGAGGCGGCTCTCGAGAGGCGCGTCCCCGTATTGGTCGCTTACAACGTCCCATTCCGCGATTGCTCGTCCTACTCGGCGGGCGGCGCCGCCGATACGGCTTCCTATGAGGCATGGATCGACGGGTTTGCCGCGGGCATCGGCAAGGGCAATGCCGTTGTGATTCTGGAACCGGACGGCCTCGGGATCATTCCCTGGTACAATCCATTTGCAAGCCGGGAAACCTGGTTAACCGACCCGAATGTGTTGGAGTCGTGTCAACCCGCGGCGGCCGATCCGGCTACGGCGGCCTCGGACCGCTTTGCAATCATGAATTATGCGGTCGGCAAGTTCAAGGCAAACGCAGGCACGAAAGTGTATCTCGATGGGACGCACAGCGGCTGGTTGGGCGCGGGGGACGCCGCGGACCGCCTGTTGCAAGCCGGCGTCTTACAGTCGGACGGCTTCTTCCTGAACATTTCGAACTACCAGCCCATGCCGCAACTCGAGAAGTACGCTCATTGGATTGCCGAGTGCATCTGGTTTGCGGATCCCAACTCGGGCTCTTGGGGCGCTGGTCACGCCGAATACTGCGGCAGCCAATATTACCCGGCGACGGCCAGTGATTTCTCCACTTGGAGTGCGACTGACGCCTGGTACGCTGGCAACGTCGAGAATCAGTCTTGGGTACCCTATCCAGGTGACGCGGGGCTCAAGCACTACGTCATCGACACCAGCCGCAACGGCAATGGCCCGCTTGACGCTTCACAGTACGCGCCACCGAGTAAATATAATCAGCCCCCGGACGTCATCGCGGCGCTGACCAATGGCAGTTGGTGCAATCCGCCCGGTGCCGGTCTGGGCCTTCGACCGAAGGCAATCCCTGACGCCACTCAGGCACTTCTCGATGCGTACCTTTGGGTGAAGATTCCGGGCGGATCGGATGGCACGTGCGACGCGGCGGGGGGCGCACGCGCGTGGGACTATACGCAATACAATCCCTGGAAACTGACAACCACCGCCGCAGAGAGCCTGTTCGATCCGCTCTGGGGCATGGACGATCCAGCGGCGGGCGTATGGTTCCCGCAGCAAGCGCTCCAACTCGCGCAATTGGCCAATCCAAAGCTACTCTGAAACGTCTGTTTTGCACGGCACGGAAAACTCGCGTCACCTCGCGGGCGTTCCGTGCCGGCAAGCCGCAGCACCATTGCCCTACGACTGGGCCATTGACATGGCACTCGAACTACCGGGAATACGCCCTGCCGTATCACGACAATCTACGTCCGAGTCCTTGGGGCGAATTCTGCGGCTTCGCCACGCACTGCGTAGTCTTTATGCTTGGACTGCGCGCCGCGCTGAACTCGATACGGATCTCGTGGAGCTGGACGCGCTGCATTTTCAGGTCACAGCGGGACTAGCTTCGGGACGACGGTGATCGTGGCAATCCCGGCTACCGTGCGATCGTCTCTGAGCGTGAACGGCACTTTGCGCCTGAGATCGGCCACCGTTAGCGACAGCTCGCCGTGCACGGGGCCCGAACCGGAGACGCGAACTAGCTCGATGACATAGCTCCCGGCAGGCGCATTGCGAACCGCAAGCCCTTCACTCGATCGGCTTGTGACGTCGCGCGCCGTAATTACCTGGCGGGTGGGCGCGCCCAGCCACGAGACGCGCTGACCGTCAGGGGTGATGAGCGCGATGTCGAGGTCCGCGCCTTCGGACCAATTGGCCTCGACGCGTAGATCGCCGGATAGTTCGTCGCCACGATCGAGGGATTGCGCAAGCGTCTTTTCCGCCTGCTGCCGGACGCGGTCGCCGGCATTGCTGAGCAATACGTCGCCGAGCCATATGGCGTCGGTATTTCGGCTGCAGCGCACAGCCTGGACGAGCCACTCCGCTTTGTCCGCATGGAACTCCGACAGCGCTATCCAGAACCGGCAAGACTGCTCGCGTTCTCCGGACCACCGGTATAGCCTTGCTAGTCGCTGCTGAGCCTTGACATCGTCGGGCCGCGCGTCGATGACGCTGCCGAGCATGCGGATGGCTTCGTCACGCATGCCGCGGCGAGCGGCGGCGTCCGCGCGGGCGGTCAACGCGTCTGGATCGAGCGGCTCCTTGTCGATCCAGCGCTCGATGAGCGAATCGGCATGATCGAGTTCGCTACGACGACTGTACAGCGACAGCAGCGTCTTTAGCGCGTTGCGGCGTTCCGAATCGCGGTCGAAATCGTCTTCGGCCTTGGTGAGCGCTCTGAGGCTTGCGTCCTGTGGTAGCCGATCGTTCGTGAATGAACCCTTGCGCTCCCAGACTCGCCGCATCGCAATCAGGGTACGGCGGGATCGCGTTGGCGGCTCTTGAATGAGCACTTGGTGGTTCGGCGGCTGCACCACCAGCGGTGCTGCAGCTGGCGGCGGTTGGGCATAGGGCCCCGCAGATTCCTTGCGCGCCATTTCGAGCGGTTCGGGCATTGGCGCGGCGGCGGGGAGAGGCGCCGCATGCGCGGCCATCGCGGGAGGCGTCGCCGCCACGGAAGCGGGCTTACTATACTCACCGTCGTCCGCCAAAGGGTCGTTCGGCTGCGAACTTGAACGGCGCGCTCGCGCTGCGCCCGCTCCCATCTTGGCCTTTGGTGCGCTCATCGCCGATTTGAGTGCGCTGTCACCCGCTGGGACTTTCTCGCTTTCAGCGCTTTTCTTGTTATCGTCCAGCGCCACTTGCTGCTCGTCTTCGCTCTCACCGGACCACTGCTGAGTTTCCTCGGTTCTCGCCAGGTGAAATGCCTTGAGCATGGCCTCACTTTCCAGGACGAGCAGCGACGTATAGCGGCTGGCTACGTGATGCGATTGCGACAGCTCGATGATTTCGCGCTTCGCATCTGCGTCGCCGAGCCGTTCGAGATCCGTGATGCGCGCGGCGGCGAATAGTCGCGGCACGAAGGCATTGCCGTCGCTGTTCGTTGCCACCAAATCAAGCGGCCAGCGCCGTTCGAACGGTGCGTTGCCGAGCCGCCCCTGCAACACGACTTCTCCGTGCACGCTGGGGCGTTGCATGCGAGCCATGACCCACAGCTCGCCGCCGGAACGCAACGGATCGGGGCGCCGCGGCGCAATATCGACGAGCCCTTCGGGCAACGTCACCCGCACGTTGCGCAGATTCGTGCCACGCACGGCACTGATGACATTGTACGCGACCTCATCGACGCTCTTGCCCGGCAGATAGTTCACGGTGACGCCGCCCGCGCCACGCGCTATCGCGCTGAGCGTTTCCAGGTCCGCTTCGCTGCCGACTCCGACGGCAACCACCGTGGCCGCAGCGTCGCCGAGGTCGTGGTCAACCGCTTTCTCTATGGTGCCCGGACGCACGGGGCCCACTGTTGGCGTTGCGTCGCCGACGTAGACAACCGACAACGGCCGATCGCTGCGTCCGCGTCCTGCCAGCACCAATGCCGAGTGAATCGCGGCGGTCGGATCAGAGGCGCCCTCGGCGCGAACGGACGACAAGAAGCGGTTTGCCGACTGCACAAGATCGCTGCCGGCTGACATCATGCCCTCGGGAAGTACCTGGCACGCCGCGTCGCACGCGAGCACGCTTGCGCGATCCGTTGGTTCGAGTTCCGAAAGCAGCCGTAGCGCCAGCGCCCGCGCGCGTTGGGTGTTCTCGCCCAACATCGAGCGGCTTACATCCACGACGACCACCACGTCGCGCGGCACGTCCGAGTCGCTTCGTGGCCAAACGGGCCGCAGTGTCAACGCCGCATGGCCGCTCGATTGCCTGATGCTGGGTTGGCTTGACGGCACGCTGGCCGACGCTGCCGTTCAACTCCCCGCGCGCACTATACGCCCAGGCTTTCAGCTCGGCGTCGCGATGCGGCAGGGCATACTCGACAATGACGTCGCCGTGCGGAATGAAGTCATTCTCCGACAGCGACAGCCGCGCAACGCCGCCATCCGTGGACCGCCGCAACGTGTAGCCAAGTGAGCGCACGCCATAATCAGGATCATGACCGCGAACCTGGATGTCCAAGTCGAATTGTCCGATCTTCGTCGTGCCGTTCGGGTCGTAGGCAAGCGGGTAAGTGTAACGGCGCACGTCGCCCGAGGGGTTGGAGATCTGCGTGTACGTCATGACGACGCGACGGCTGCCGCGCTTTGGAATGGGATAGATCCGCAGCTCGAAGCGGCCGCCCCGCTGCCACTCGAGCAGCGCCGGATCGCGCCAAGGCCCAGGCACCCAAACGATGTCGTCCTTGACCACGCGCTGATTGACGGGCGTCGCATTGACGATGGCACCGCGCCAAATTGCAGCCGCTCGATCGCGATCCACGAACGCGCCTTCTTCCATTTTTCCGTCCACGTCGAGCGCCAAGCGCTCAATCTTGGCGTCGGCGGGGAGCGGAAACCTGTAGATACCCTCGAGCACGTCGCTAGTGCCGTTCATGAATGTTTCGTCAACCTGCGTACGAACTAGATCGGCGACAATTCGCACGTCAACCTTGTGCGACGCCAGCGTGACAGCACCCTTCAGTTCATCGTTGGCACCCGGTTTTTTGGCTTTGAGCTCGCCTAGGCCTCGGCTATTTGCGTTGACCAGGTCCGTCTGTGAGCGGTCCTCGCTCCATGCCAAATCCTCGCCAAGCGACGCATTGCTCGATGGGGTCCGAATGCGTCCGCCGCTGATGCGCACTTGCTCGCCAGCGTAAACTTTGGCTTGCTTGTTCTCGTCGTCGATCACCTTGAGCACGCCGTGCGCCACGTTGACGACCGTGCCCATGGAGTCCGCGGTGATTGCCACCCTCGAAGAACCAACATCCAGCGTGCCGCCTGGCACCTGTACCCGCACGTTCCCGCTTGACCCACCCTGGGCGTCTACCACGGCACTGCCGCGGATCATCTTGATCTGCCGGTGATTCGGACTACTGAGCAACACCTCGGTGCTTCGATCCAACGTGACGCCGACATTTTCACCGAACCCGAGCTTGGCGCGCGTGCGGTCATCGGTCTTGACTTGCGATGGGGCCGCGACGCTGCTGTTGGGCGCGGCAACTTGACAATCCCTTCCGCCCGTAGTGCAAATCTCGAGTCCGCCGTTGCCCCCTCCGGCCCGCCACAGGCGCGTCACGGTTCCCGACCATGACCCCTCAGGCGCAGATTGCTTCACTGAACGCGGCGACCAAAGGTGGACCAAGAGTCCCGATACCAACGCGACAGCGCCGATGCCCAGCCCGACCGGCAGCGCCAGCGATCGCGTGTGCCCTATGTTCGACGGCAGCGGTCCATTTTGATGGGGTAAAGGTGTGTTACTCATGGGCGACCTCGTCTGAGCATCGGGTTGGCTAGAATCGCTATCATCCATCAATAACGGGGAAGAGTGCCGGGACTTTCACTTGGCCAAGCGTTTTCGATGCACCTTTTCATTGCTGCGGGCGGCAAACTCACGTTAGGTTGAGCGAAGGCGGGCATTACCGTACGCCTACAAGAGGTGCTCATGTCGCAGTCGTCGCCTGATATCCCTGTCGAACCACGACCCATGCCACCGTCGCCTGATGTCCCTTTGGAAACGGGACCCATTGCGCCCATGAAGCCTACTCCAAGCGGTGTACCGCTATGGATCGTGTTGCTCGTCAGCCTTCTTTGTTTGGGCATCGGGTTGTCGGTCAGCCTGCTCGCCGCGCACAAGAAGGAGCCGCCGATTGTTGCCGTGGCGCCGACGGCTTCCAGCGCTGAACCCACGAAGCGCGCTCCAACACCGCTGGAACTTGCAGGGCAAGGGAACCCCCAGGCCGTCAACAACCTGGAGAAGATCTCGCCCGCCGAGCGCAGCATGGAGCAGGCACTCGCATTGTCGCAGGGTCAAGCGGCTGAAAAGCGGCTGGCTTTGACGCATTTGCGCAGCACTATTTCAAAACTGGGCGGTTCGCCGGATGCCGAGTCCACCAAGCGGCTCGTGCAGTTTGCCAGAGACCCCGATACGGCCAGGGAAGTCATCGGTCTCTTTGCGACGTTGCCGGGACCGCTAGGTCCGGACCTGCTCTTCGAGTTTGCGAACGACAAAAAGACGTCGCCTGAGTTGGCGAAACTGGCCGATCAACTCCTGCTCAATAAGGAAGTGCGGCCCAAAGCCTCACCAGCACTAGCGCTAGCACTCGACCTGCGCGACGCGACAACGTGCGAAGCTCGCCTTCCACTTCTGGAGAAAGCAACCGACATCGGTGATCGACGCATGCTGGCGCTGGCCGTCAGTTTTATCAAAAAGACGGGATGCGGCGCCAAGGGTCGAGACGACTGCAACCCCTGTTTGCGTGACGACAATTCAAAATTACTAAGAACGGCGTTGGCCAAGGTTCAAGGCCGCAAGCCGCCGAGCTATTGATGTGTCTCTCTTCCAACCGACAGAGTCAGGTTCTCCACGCCAACCTGAAAACCCGGGCTCGACCCGGCACACGGCAACCCAAGAAGCTCATTGAGCTCGCTGATGTGCGTGTAGAGCTTCGGCGCGGCGCTTGATCGCCTGGCACATCAATGTGAGGCCTTGGGAGATCTGCGAAAGGTCGCGCTGTGTGCGCGGCATGAGCAGGCCGGTGAGGTTTTCGCCCACCGCGAGCCTAACGCGGTCGTCAGCCACGGTTCGCAGTTGAAAGAATTGCTCGCTGTACGCGAAAACGCGCATCATCGCCGTCCAGCTCCAACGCAGTTCTACCGTTGGTTCGAGTTTGACCACGCGACGCCTGTACTTGCGCTCGCTATGGCCCGGGAAGTTGAGGGTTGTGACAATGACTGAGTCTTGGCGCATCTCCCCTTCGGCTTCGACGATGAACGAGTTCCACTCGCCGTAGGCGCGCAAATTCGTCAAGACGTCCCACACCAACGTGAGCGGAGCGCGAATTTCGATCTCCGATCGGAGTTCCACTTTTTGGCCGACAACCGCTAACGCCATCAATGACTCCCGCTGAGCCACGCGATTGTGGCCCTTGCGTCAGCGCGCCGCTAGGCGGGGCCCTGACCCAACCAACGGCAACCCAAGGCGTACGCGCTTTGCGCGCACAAAAACGCTTTCCGCATCAAGATGACCGATCCGAACGCCCGTTCAGTAATAATTCTTGCCCGCGTCCAATGGTTTGTGTCCCGTTATTTCTGTACCAATTCGCTGGAATAATCGGACCTGAGCGTCATGTAAACGTTCGCAGAACTCGATTAACGCGCAAGAGCGCAAATTGCCCTGCTGCGAGCCGCGGAAAAAGACTTTACCGAGCACGGGGTACGCTGGTATCAAGTGGCGGCCCACGACTTCTGTTCGGATGGTCGTTCTCAACCCTCACACGCTCACTCTCCCAAACCCGAGATAATCCGATGCGTAGACTCAGCACCTCGATTTTCGTATCTGGACTTTTGATAGCCGCCCACTCGATGGCGCAAAACGTCAAACCAGAAGACATCAAACTGGACGAAACACCTGCCGCGCCAGCCCCGGCAGCAAAAGCGCCAGGCGCACAGCCTCCCGCTGCGCAGCCTCCCGCCGTACAGCCACCCGTTGCGCAACCTCCTGCCGCGCAGGCCAATGCCGCTGCGAAGCCCGCCGCGGAAGCCGCTCCCAAAGAGGAAAAGAAAGAAAAGAAGGAAGAGGAACGGGCGGCAACGGGTTCCGTCAGCGGTCCCGCAACCGAGAACGACGATACCTGGAAGTTTGGCTACAATGGTTACTTCCGCGCGCCAATGCGAGTGGGCATGGGCTCGCGCACGGCCGGGCCAGGGCAAAGCTCGATGACGTTGCACTCGCCACTGGTGCCCGATGATCAGTATCTGAGCTGGCAGCACACCAAGCACGCCAACCGCGACTGGGCCGAACTATTCTTTAGTTATGGGAACACCTGGGCCAAAGGGATTGTCGCCATCCAGGGCTACAATTTCGTCGATGCGGGCGTGGCTGACTGGCACTCCAATTTCGGTATCGGCCAAGGTTGGATCGAGATTGCTCCTTACATGCCCGTCGAGAATATCCGCTTCAAGATGAAGGCGGGGAGTTTCTGGAATCGCTACGGCGGCGCGGGTCGATACGACGCGGGCGAATACGACACGTTCCTATTCGGGCGTACCCATGCGATGGGCGAAACGATTCGTGTAGAGATCGATCTAGAAGGTCAGCCCATCACGTTGGGGTTCGAACACGGTATTGGCACGAAGAAGCCGGACCCGAGTGTTTACAATACATCTCGCTTCACGCTGTTGCACCATGCCCACGCAGACCTCAATTACGATCAAACGATTTCGTTCGGCCTCCATTTCTTGGATTCCTGGTCGCAGTCGGAGCCGCTCATCACTGGGCCGCAGCCGAATTGGGTGTACCCAGGCCCAGCCGTAACCCAGTATCAAGGCGCAACTCAGCCTGATGGAAGCATGAAGGTCTTCGGTGCCGAAGGCCGCTTCGATATGCCGGACGTGTTCGGCTACCTCTGGGCCGGCGTCTCCTACATCAATCTCAAGGATGCGGTCACGGTCGCTCCCGCGATTGAAGTAATTCACAGCTACGGCGGCGGCGAATACAATATGGGCGTCACAGGCAACTACCTCGACAGCGACATATGTCGATGGCAGTCAGCCATTGTTGACGGCAGGCGCTGCAGCGGCGGCAACGGCGACGTGCTCACGGTTGCCGGTCAATACGAGGAAAAAGTGGGTGATTTGCTCGGTGAGTCCCCGTTCGGCGAAGGCCAGGATCTCACCATCAAGCTCTATGGCATGTGGAACAAGATCAAGAGTCAAGATCCGCTGCAGGACGGCGTCACCAAGATGAAGTTTGGTACGGATTGGAAATTCGACGTGTTCCCGGTGATGGCGATTGGAACGCGTTTCGACTACCTGTTCCCGAACAGCCGCATCAAGCAGCAGAACTTTGGTATAATCTCGCCGCGCATCGAGCTACGGTCAAGCTTTGTCACGCATGAGACGATTGCGCTGCAGTATTCGCGCTACTTGTACGCGCACCGGACTTGTCCGAGTGGAACTCCCGCGGATAACTCGGTGGCGGCTTGGAACCCGGCGGACGCTACCCACGCTCTCACCGGCAGCCGCGTGGAAACGCCGTATCCGTATTTCACGGGCGTTGCCTACGCTCCTAGCGGTCAAGACTACGTCCAGGAATCACAATGCGTTCAGCCTCCCCCATCAGCAGTGACTCCCGATGGTTGGGGCGCCAGCACGCAAAACCAAGATCCGCGTATGAGGGGCATGCCTTACACAGGCGCCCAACTGCGGCCCGATGTAAACGTCGTTGCAATCGAAGCGAGTATGTGGTGGTAGTGGCCTGAGCGCCACAATCCGCGCAAAGAACCAAAGGCTGCTGGACACGCTCCTGCGGCCTTTGTTTGTTGGCAACCTTAAGGCGAAAGACCCCATCGTTGCCGCGCGATGGCCGTACGCCCAGTCATTGAAGGAGTACTAGCGGGAATTTTCCGAAGTTCGGGACCCGACCTCATGAACAAACTGTCACGACGCAAGCCGACTTGCCTAGTAGAGCACGGTGCACCCACGAAGCGCTGGCTATTCGTCGCGTGCGCGCTGGGCGTCACCGTTTTCTCAGGCTGCGATTCGCCACCCGCCGAGCCAGAAGCATCCAACGATCAGCCATCGGACGCTGGCTACAGCCCCAATGTGAACCCATGCGACGCGGGTGAAGTTTGGACGAATCACGGTTGCGTGCAGCCCGCCGCGGTGAAACTCAATACCGTCGGGTATCTGATCGGTCGTGAGAAAACCGCCAGCGTTCCGGCAGACGTGTCCGATCTTACATTTGCACTACGCGATGTATCGACACAACAACAAGTCTACAGCGGTTCCCTGTCTGCCGACGCGACCGATGTCCCCGATACCGGTGACACAGTACGCTTTGCCGACTTTACCGCCTTCGATGAACCTGGTACCTACGTTTTGGAAGTCAACGGCTTGCCCGCGTCACCGCAATTTGAGATTGGCGATACGGTCTACAACGACGTGCTCAGATTGACTTTGCTGGGTCTGTACGGCCAGCGCTGCGGCGTTGCCATCTCGCTCGATCATGACGGCGACACATTTGCCCATTCAGCTTGCCACCTGAATGATGCGCAATTCGATGCGTCGATTACACCTGACCAGAGCGGAACGCGGGATGCAACGGGCGGCTGGCACGACGCTGGCGACTATGGGAAATACACGGTAAATGCCGCGTTTTCTGTCGCGTTCTTGCTCAAAGCCTGGGAAGACTTTGGACAGCCTTTGGCAGCCGTCAATCACATACCCAACTACTCGGGAAGTCTACCGTCGATACTCGCCGAAGCAAGGCACGAACTCGACTGGCTCTTGAAGATGCAGCTGGCGGACGGCACAGTGCTAGACTTGGTCTGCCCGAAGTACTATCCGGGCGATTCCGTATCGCCCGGAGGGGATAACGCTCAACGGTTCTTCTTGATGCCCGCCGCGGCGGATACAGCCTACTTTGCCGCTGCAATGGCCATGGCGTCACGCGTCTTTCGGCCATTTGACGCGGCCTACGCAGACGAGGTGTTGGCGGCCGCCGAACGTGCCATGACCTGGCTCGGTTTCAACACCGCTGACGTGCCCGTCGCGGACGGAACCTATGGGACACCACTTCTCGCGGGGGGACCATACCCTGTAGCCGCTGGGGACAACTCGCCGGCGCGCACATGGGCAGCGGTCGAAGTGTGGCGGGCCAATGGTGACGGCGATCTGGCGTCGATCGAATCAACGCTAGGCACCATGACAGTCGCCAGCAACTGGGACTGGGCCAATGCCGGTAACTTCGCGATGTTCGACTATGCGGCGTCCGACAGCTTGCTACGCGACTCGGCGACGGTTGCCAAGGTGAACGGTGCAATCACTTCAGTCGCTGACAGTTTGGTCTCGACGACTCAGAGCCACGGCTACGGGCGCGCACTAGGGTCCGGTAGCTATTACTGGGGCTCGAACGGGCTGGTAGCGCGCTGTGTCATGAATCTGCAGGCCGCGTATCGCCTCTCGGGTGGTGCAAAGTATCTCGACGCTGCTACCCAGCAGGTGGACTACTTGTTGGGACGAAACCCGTTTGGCCGATCGATGGTCACGGGCGTTGGGTTTGCCCCACCCGTAAATCCTCATCACCGGCCATCCAACAGCGACAACGTAGACGAGCCTTGGCCTGGGCTACTCGTTGGCGGCCCCAACAAGGACCAAAGCGACCCGATGTCAACAAAGAACCCGGAAGTTCCGGCAGGAAAGGCCTGGTGGGACCTAGCGTCGGACTACTATGTCAACGAAATTGCAATCAACTGGAACGGTGCCCTCGTTTACGCCGTGGCGGGTTTCGCAAAGTGAGTACCAGGACATGGCAATACGGCCCTAGTCCTTTCGTAGCGTCCGAGCCAAACGCAAGGATTGCGGGGCGAGGATTTGTCCCGGGGATCGGTCTGGTTGCCGGGCCCCAAGATTTTGGAGCTTTTGTTGCAGTTCGCGGGTGTTCTTCACCCGCGTGTTCGGCTAGTATCCGCGGGGTTTCTAGACAAGCCCCAAGGTCATATCCGGGGTTCGACGGTCGAATCACGGGGTTCAGCGTTGGCTTGCTACGACAGTCAGAGCCAGCTCATCATTGTGAAAGGATGCCATGAACTCGAAAGCTCATTGGTCGGTAATGTTGTTAGCGTGCTCCGTGATCGGTGCCTTCGGCTGTAGGCCAAACCCCACCGATCCAGCTCTCAAAGAAACGCCGGAAGGCGCTCCGTGCCCCGCTTCGGGCCTGCTCGACGACGGTGAAGACAACAACAATCAGGTCCTTGTTCAGGAGGGTCGTGGCGGTTATTGGTACACGTACGTAGACAACGAAGGTTCGACCATCGATCCACCCGCTGGCGCAACGGGCGGCATCTTTAGCTTCGCTCCGGGGGGCGTGCATGGGTCCGCCTACGCTGCGCGCATGAAGGGCAGCATATCGAAAGCCCAGGTCGTTTATGCGGGCATGGGCGCCAACTTCGTCGACCCGAAGGGGCCTTATGACGGTTCAAAGTTTGGAGGCATGTCGTTCTGGGCCAAGAAGAGCCCCGGCACGACGCCCAATGTTCGCTTCAAGATCCCCGACGTTGCCACCGATCCTGACGGCGGCGTGTGCTCCGCTTGCTACAACGACTTTGGCATCAACCTCAAACTGACTGAAGAGTGGGCACAATACATCATTCTTTGGGACATGCTGAAACAGGAACGCGGTTGGGGCGCACCCCATCCGCACGGCATCGACAACACTCAGATGTTCGCCGCGCAATTCCAGGTCAATGACAAGGGGCAGAAGTACGACGTCTGGATCGACGACCTGGGTTTCACCGGTTGCGTGGGAGGTGCCGGCGCGGCAACACCGGCGACCGCTGCGCCAGCGGCAACCCCAGCGGCGGCTCCCGCAGCAACACCGCCTGCGGCTTCTGCGCCTCCTGCCAAGTAGTCCGGTCACGGGGAGTGGGCCGACGTCGGTTGGCCCGCCCTTTTCGATTCAATCGAGACAGCGAGAGTTCTCCGTGCGGAACTTTCGCTGCGTTTGTTGCTCAGCACGATGTTTGGACATCATGATGCTAACTTGCAGAACATTCGGGCATTCAACTTGGTTGCTGGTGGCTGTCATCGCGGGGGGTTCGGCTCTGACCGTCAGCTGCGTTCCAAGACATCGAGGCGCAGGCAAACACGGGGCAAGCGCCGCAGCTCAGCCGGTGGCGCCCGTTAACCCCAACGACGGTCTAAATCCGGCGCCACCCGCACCGCCCCCAGCCGCGCCGGTACCGTCGAACCCAAAAACCGGCAATGTAAGTTTGGATCGGTTCCTCGAGCTTTGGACTAACATGCATAATCTGTCCAACGGGTATTTCAGCCCAGAGGGTATTCCGTATCACGCAGTGGAGACGCTCCTCGTCGAAGCACCCGACTACGGGCACGAAACGACATCCGAAGCCTACAGCTATTGGATTTGGCTCGAATCAATGTACGGCAAGGTGACCAACGACTGGACTCACCTAGATCGCGCATGGCGAAATCTTGAGTACTACATGATTCCCAAGCACGTCGATCAGCCCACTAACGTCGCCTACAATCCGACGAAGACGGCCACGTATGCGCCCGAGATGGATCTGCCCGACAACTATCCCGTCGCGCTACAGGGCACAGTCGCCGTCGGAGTCGATCCAATCGGCAAAGAACTCAAGGACACGTACGGCTATTCTGACATCTACGCCATGCATTGGCTGATGGACGTTGACAATTGGTACGGCTTTGGAAACCGTGGCGATGGCAAGAGTCACGGGTCCTTGTTCAACACATTTCAACGTGGCATTCAGGAATCCGTGTGGGAAACCGTGCCCCAGCCGTGCTGGGATGAGTTCAACTGGGGCGGCAAATTCGGCTATCTAGACCTATTCGTGGCCGATAGCCATCCTGCCAAACAATGGAAATACACGAACGCTCCCGACGCGGACGCGCGCGCCGTTCAGGCCATGTATTGGGCAAAGAAATGGGCCGACGAACGCGGCGGTAACCCAACCGTCGATGCACTCGCCAAGAAGGCTGGCGTCATGGGCGATTTCGTGCGCTATGCGTTCTTCGACAAGTACTTCAAGAAACTTGGCTGTAAGGACCCCAGCTGCCCGAAAGGCTCAGGCTACGATTCAGCACACTACCTCTTGTCTTGGTACTTCGCTTGGGGCGGCGCCATTCCCGGCGGCGGCATTTGGGCTTGGCGGATTGGTTCCAGCCACGCCCATTCAGGCTACCAGAACCCAATGGCAGCCTTCGCGCTTTCGCACGAAGGGGCGATGCGTCCGACCTCAGCCAATGGCGCTCGCGATTGGGCTACCAGCATGACCCGGCAGCTTGAGTTTTATCGCTGGCTGCAGTCGAGCGAAGGCGGTTTTGCCGGGGGCGCCACCAACAGCTGGAATGGGCGCTACGCAGCCTATCCGGCGACCGTCAAGACATTCTACGGAATGCCGTACGTCGAGTCGCCCGTGTACATGGATCCGCCGAGCAATACTTGGTTCGGTTTCCAGGTTTGGTCAACTGAACGCCTCGCCGAGTACTACTATGTGAGCGGCGATCCCAAAGCCGAGACGATACTTGATCGATGGGTCAAATGGGTTCGTAGGAACACCAAGCTGCTGCCGGACGGTTCCTATCAGATCCCAGGCGAACTCGAGTGGTCAGGCCAACCCGCCACCGACTGGAACGAAGGGTATCAGAGTTGGGATCCGAAGGACCCCAACTACAACGGCTCGTTGCATGTGAAGGTCACACAAACGACCGATGACGTTGGCACTACCGCCGGCCTCGTCCACACGCTCGAGTTTTACGCGGCCAAGAAGGGCGACAAAGAGATCCGAACGCTTTGCCGCGAACTGCTCGACCGAATGTGGACCAAGTACCGCGATGACAAGGGGATTCGAACCCGGAGCAGCGCAAGGACTTCAAGCGCTTCAACGACAAGGTATACGTGCCCGCTGACTGGCAAGGCAAAATGCCGAACGGGGACGCCATCGATTCCAAGAGCACGTTCTTGAGCATTCGCTCGAAGTACAAGCAGGACCCAGCCTACAGTAAGGTGGAAGCCTTCTTAAAAGGTGGGAAGGTTCCGGATTTCCGCTATCACAGGTTCTGGTCGCAGACGCACATTGCGCTGGCCTACGCTACTTACGGTTGGCTCTTCCCGAAGTTCTAGTTCGCTTCCCGACCGCCCCAGTTGGCTGCGTATCCGGCGGTCCGAATTCGGGATTGCAAGACCCATGCGTTCAGGCCAAGGGACTGAAGGGATGCGCTCCTGAGAAAGGCGGCCGGTACTGCGCCGGGCAAGGGCCAGGCGAAAGGCAGGAAGAAGTAGAGCTGGCCGTTTCGGGGCAGGTCGCGCTACATTCGGCGCGACCACCTCTGAGCCCGCAAGCCGAGGTGACTCTTCGTGGCGAACACGGAGGGTTTCGTCGTACTAAGTCCCCACTTTTTTGAGGCTCAAGCGATGCGTTTCGGCCACTTCGACGACCCCAATCACGAGTACGTAATAACCACGCCACAGACTCCTTACCCTTGGATAAATTACCTAGGGTGCGAGCAGTTCTTTTCGCTGATATCGCAGCAAGGCGGCGGGTATTGCTTCTATCGCGATGCGCGCCTGCGCCGACTGCTCCGCTATCGATATCACAACGTCCCGGTCGACTCGGGCGGTCGCTACTTCTACATTCGCGAACAAGATGGCAGCTACTGGACGCCGACCTATGGCCCCGTGAAAGCCTCGCTCGATTCGTTTGAGTGCCGTCATGGGCTTGGATACACGAAGATCACGGGAATTCGCAAAGGTCTGTCAGCTCAGGTTCTGTATTTCGTGCCGCTCGGAACGCAAGCGGAGATCCATCAGTTGACGCTCAAGAACGAGGGGGGTTCGCCCCGAACGATTCGGCTATTCTCGTTCGTTGAGTGGTGCCTCTGGAATGCCATGGATGACTTCACCAACTTCCAGCGCAACTTCAGCACGGGCGAAGTCGAAGTTGATGGCAGCACCCTCTATCATAAAACCGAGTACCGCGAGCGTCGTGATCACTACGCATTCTACCACGCTAACACTGCGCTTGCCGGCTTCGACACGGACCGCGATTCTTTCTTTGGGCTCTATAACGGCATGCACGAACCGCAGGCCGTCGTCGAGAACAAGCCGCGCAATTCCGTCGCCAATGGTTGGGCCCCCATAGCTTCGCACGCCATTGACGTCACATTGAAGCCGGGGGAAACCCGAGCATTCGTGTTCGTCCTAGGATACATTGAAAACCACAAAGACGAAAAATGGGAGAAGCCAGGCGTCATCAACAAGACGCGGGCCAGGCAGCTGATTAAGGAGTTCTCCACGCCCGAGCAGGTTACGGCGGCAATGGGCAAACTCAAGGCCCACTGGGACGACTTGCTCAGCAAGTATGTGGTTGAGTCCGCGGATGAGAAACTCAATCGCATGGTGAATATCTGGAACCCCTACCAGTGCATGGTGACATTCAATATGTCACGTAGCGCTTCGTACTTCGAGACCGGCATCGGTCGCGGCATGGGTTTCCGCGATTCAAATCAGGATCTACTGGGTTTCGTCCATCAGATCCCAGAGCGTGCCCGTGAGCGCATCATCGATATTGCCTCGACCCAATTTGCAGATGGTAGCGCGTATCATCAATACCAACCGCTGACTAAACGTGGCAACAACGATGTCGGCAGCGGGTTCAATGATGACCCACTTTGGCTCATTCTCGGTACCGCAGCTTACATAAAGGAGACAGGCGACTACGGTATTTTGGATGAGCAAGTGCCCTTCGACAACGACGCTAACAATAGGGCGTCACTGCTCGAACACCTCAAGCGGTCGTTCGAACACGTAATAAACAATGTTGGTCCTCACGCGCTGCCGCTGATTGGACGCGCCGATTGGAATGACTGTCTGAACCTCAATTGTTTCTCGGAAACCCCTGACGAACCCTACCAAACCACTGGGAATCGCGTAGGCAAGACGGCGGAGTCGATATTCATTGCCGGCATGTTCGTCGGCATCGCGCCCGAGTACGCGAAGCTATGCGAGCACAAAGGGCAAACCGAAGAGGTCAAGCGCGTCATGGCCGAGGTCGCCAAGATGGAGAAGGCAGTCCACCAGCATGGCTGGGATGGCGAATGGTTCCTACGGGCCTACGATTTCTTCGGCAACAAGGTCGGCAGCAAGGAGTGCGCT
This sequence comes from uncultured delta proteobacterium, assembly GCA_963811985.1. Lineage (GTDB taxonomy): Bacteria > Myxococcota_A > Polyangia > Polyangiales > Polyangiaceae > FEN-1139. The sequence continues at coordinate 121,173 of CAWEUH010000022.1, read as the reverse complement.
GAGGGACAGATCTTCATCGAGCCTCAGGGGTACTGCGTCATGGCTGGCATTGGGGTTGCCGATGGGCGGGCTAAGGTTGCCTTGGACGCGGTGGAATCTCGCATGGGCACGAAGTACGGCATCGTGTTGCAAAACCCGGCGTACCAAACCTACCATCTGGAGCTTGGTGAGATATCGTCGTATCCGCCCGGCTACAAGGAGAACGCCGGGATCTTCTGTCACAACAACCCCTGGATCATGATCGCCGAAACGGTAATCGGCCGCGGGGATAAGGCGTTCAAGTATTACAAGCAAATCGCGCCAGCCTACGTCGAAGACATTAGCGAGATTCATCGGACGGAACCCTACGTGTATTCGCAAATGGTCGCGGGCAAAGACGCGAAAGGGATCGCCGGCGAAGCGAAGAACTCCTGGCTTACGGGCACTGCAGCCTGGAATTTCGTGGCGATATCTCAACACATGTTGGGGGTTCGCCCCGACTTCGACGGCCTAATCGTGTCGCCTTGCTTGTCGGCTGAGATTGGGGAATTCACCGTCACTCGCAAGTGGCGGGGCGCCACGTACAAGATTCAAGTCAAGAATACCGGCACCCACTGGACCACACCCAAACTCGAGGTCAACGGCAAGCCAATTTCCGGCAACAAGGTGCCCATCGCACCTGCTGGGTCAACCATTTCCGTGCGCTGTGAAGTTTAGGGCCGGGGTCTCGCTTGGCGGGAGTTCCCCCGGCCGGATGGCTTTGACCCGAGCCAGCCGGGTCTTTTCGCTACGGCGCCCCACCTCTTCCAACAGCTCTCGCGGCTGAGCGTGTGTTGATGTTACCCTGTTTGCTGGCAGTCTCGTTTACCCAACGATCCGGCCAACGTCAGGCATGTCGATTCGCGTCATGAGGCTCAGCTACTCGTTGCCACCGCTCACACGGCTGATTAGCCCGACACGCCGTCACGTCGCGGAGCTGCTGCAGCCGGTTCTTGTCGACAAGGACGCTGTCGATCGACTGGCAATCGCCGTGCATGAGCTGCTGGAGAACTGCGTCAAGTACTCAAGCGGCGATTCGATACGTTTCGAATTCGAAGTGAACCGCCAAGGCGATGAAGCCACAGCAAACATCCGCACGACGAACTCAGCGTTGCAGTCGCACGTGGCGGATCTCAGTCGCAGGATTGATGCACTGAGTGCCGCTGCCGATCCCGTTGCGCACTACGATGCGGTCATTCGCGAGAGTTTGATTCAAGGGGGCTCGTCTTTAGGTCTGGCTCGCATACGGGCCGAATCGGGTGTGCTTCTCTCATATCAGATACAGAAGGATGTGGTCGTCGTCTTCGGGGAGATGCCTGTGCACGTGAGGGAACCGTCGTGAACAAGATGAACTTGTCGCCCGTGCTCTTGGAGGGGTTCTCGATCAAATCGAGTCTTGAGGCGTTAGTCCTGAAAGTCGCGCTCCGCGGAAGTGCGGACATGGAAGCACGCACGAGCCTGAGCCAGTTCATCGTTCAGGCGCACGCGGAGGCTGAAAGGCTAGGCGTGAACCAGGTACTCGTCGATTTGCACGAACTCTACTTCATCAATTCTGTGTGTCTAAAGTCGCTGATCGTGTGGATCAATTTGATCATGAACTCAAAGGCGTCAACCCGCTACGGGCTTGTTTTTTTGGTTGATGCGCACTTGCACTGGCAAGATCGAAGTATCCTGGCACTGCAACGCATGGCACCGGATGTCGTTCAGGTGGCCAATTGGAAAGGCGAGTGACGGATGGCTCGCGCAACTCGCAAAATTGGTCTCTTGGTGGATTGGTTGGAAGATGAATACCAGGACAAGGTCTTGGCGGGCGTTGATGCAGAGGCGCAGGCAAACGGCGTGGGACTGATCTGCATTGCCGGCGGGGTGCTGCGTTCTCCGTTTCGGTTCGGCGCGCGACGTAACTTTATCTATGACTTGGTCAGTCCGGAGTGTGTGGATGGCCTCGTCATCATGTCCGGCACGCTTGGCAACTACATTGGCCCCAACAAGCTGGCGCGCTACTGCGAGCGATACCGGCCGCTGCCGATGTGCAGCATCGGGGTCGCTCTACAAGGTATTCCTAGCGTCCTGGTTGATAATGCCAAAGGCATGCGTGACGCGATGATACACCTCATCGATGATCACGGTTACCGCCGCATTGCGTTTATTCGTGGACCCGGCGTCAACGAGGAGGCCGAGGAGCGCTATCGCGTTTATCGAGAGGTGCTGGGTGAGCATGGGCTGCCATTCAACCCCGATCTCGTAGCGCTGGGCAATTTCCAAGCACCCTCCGGCGCGGAGGCGGTTCGGCAAATGTACGACGAACGGCACGTAGCGTTCGACGCCATCGTAGCGGCCAATGACTTCATGGCAATCGGCGCTATGGATGCGCTGCAGTCACGTGGGATTCGCGTGCCAAAAGATGTGGCGATCGTAGGTTTCGACGACATGCGCGAAGGCCGCTTTGCGCCAACGCCGTTGACAACGGTGCGCCAGCCGCTGGATCGGCAGGGCAAGCAAGCGCTTGAGTTGGTGCTCGCGCAGTTGGATGGCCAAGTCATCGATGAACACATAATGCTTCACACGGAGCTAGTCCGCCGGCAATCCTGCGGCTGTTCCTCGTACGAGATTCCGGATCGTCCGCTGCCAGATATTCAGCCAAACGACCGCAACTTGGCCGCGGTATTCAACGAACACAAAGCGCGAATACTGGCCGATGTCACGCAGGCCATCTGGACATCTTCCCCGGACGTAGACGTTAGCATCGGCGTTGACATCGTCGAAGCCTTCACCACGTCTCTGCAACCGGACTACTCGGACACGTTCATTGCGACGCTCGACGCCGCGGTACAGGTTGCCTCCGAAAGTGGAGGCAATGTCGATGCGTGGCAAGCCGTGGTAACGACGCTGAGGCGGTTCGCCTTAGCGGCGGCCGTGGACAACGCCGAGTTGCAGAACCGAGCCGAAGAGCTGTGCCACGAAGCCCGGGTCTTGGTCGGCAGCGCCGCCGAGCGCGCTCAGGCAAGAAAGCGGCTCGAGGCAGAGCACTGGTCGCGGCTGCTCAGAAAGACGGGTGAAGCCCTGTATACGTCGCTCGATGTCGCCGGTGTGATGCACACAATCCAAGAGCAGATCCCGCGGCTTGGCATTCGCAGTGCGTACCTGTCGATGTTCGAAGGCGGCCAGGAGAACTCGCGCTTTTCACTAGCCTACGACGCGATGGGGCGCGGCGTCAACAAGCGACGCGGCGAGGTATTCCCATCCAATCAGTTGGTCCCCGAGGGCGTTTTCGATGAAAGTGAGCGGCAGACCTTTATTCTCGAGCCGCTTTTCTTCGAGCATGATCAGCTTGGTTTCGTTTTGTTCGAGTGGGGTCCGACGCATGGCGTCGTTTACGAAACGCTGCGCGATCAGATCAGCAGCTCCTTGAAAGGCGCGCTGCTCGTGCAACAGTTGGTAGAAGAAACGACACGCCGCGAACTAGCAGAGCGCGATCGCTTGCAGAAGGAAATGGAAATCGCCGAGCGCATCCAGACCTCGATATTGCCCAAGAATCTACAGTCGGCGGGGCTTGAAATTTCGGCCGTCATGCTGCCCTCGGCCGATGTCGGCGGCGACTACTACGACGTGTTGCCGTTCGACGGCGGTTGTTGGCTAGCGATCGGCGATGTCGCCGGTCATGGTCTTCGCACAGGGCTCATCATGATGATGTTGCAGAGCGTCGTTTCTGCGCTCGTGCACCACAATCCTTGGGCTGCACCGCGTGATCTCTTGCGCACGGTCAACGCGGTTATCTACGAGAACATTCGACGCCGCCTCGGGCAGGACGAACACGCGACCTTGACGCTCTTTCGGTTGGATACGCAGGGTCGGCTGTTGTTCGCAGGCGCCCATGAAGATCTCATCATCTATCGGCAGCGCGACAAAAAAGTCGAATTAATCCCGACACCTGGCACATGGGTCGGGGCCGTGCGCAGCATCGACGCTGGCACGGTCGAGACCGAGCAGAACCTGCAGCCCGGCGATGTTGCGTTGCTCTATACGGATGGTCTGACCGAAGCCATGGACGAAAATCAGCAGGTGTTTGGCATCGATCGACTATGCGCGGAATTTACCAAAGTGGCTGAAGCATCGGTTGGAACGATTCGCGACCACATTCTTGGAGCCGTTCGCCAATACGCAGCCAACCAAGACGACGACATGACGCTCGTCGTGGTCCGATTCACGGGCTAGCGGCTGTCCGAGAACCGGTCCGGTGGTCTTTTTTTGTTCGTGACGTCACGTGGCTGCAAGTGCCGATGTGGCATCGATCTCAGATCGAGCAGTTGTTCTCCCCTCCCTAAATCCCTCCCCGCTGGGGAGGGACTTCCAACCCCCCAACCCCCCATCCTTGGGGGGTATCTAGGCGCGATCTCTTCGCGTTGCATATTTGAGCTCGAACGAGAAGAGTTGCGTCGCGTCGCTAGGCGCGATTTCTACCCATCATTCGTTTTTCATCAATAGTGGTGCAATGCTCGCGGGCTTCTCACCGGCTGGGAGCGAGTCCCGCTGGACCCTGCCTAAAAGCAGTGAAATACCTTGGCCAAATATCGGGGGATGATTCAGGCGATTATCGCGCTATAATGCCCACGCTCCCCAGAATTGGTGGGAAGCGAGTGTCAACGCGGCCCGTGGGAGCCCTGAAGGTTGCGGAAGAGCCGAAAGGTAAAACAATGCAGCGCATGAAATTGGCGTCCAGCCTGATTCTTACAGCATCGACTTTGGTACTCTCAATCCAGGGCTGTAACCCGGGGTCAACTCTTCAACAGTTGCCGGACCAAGGCGGAGGTCAAGGAACGTCTGGTGATACCGGCGGCGACACGGGCGCTGGAACCACGGGCGGCACCACTGGAGTCAACACGGGCTTACCGCCAGCAACCGGCGGCACCACGCCTGTCGGCCCCAGTACGGGTGGCGCGCCTGTCGATAATACAGGCGGCACGACGACAGTTACAGGAGCAACCGGCGGCCACGTTACCGTCGCCACGGGTGGTCACGTGACTACCAACACGGGCGGCGCCAAACCCACCGGAGGCACAACCAATGACGTCATCCCCACAGGCGGCTACAACCCAGGTCTACCCACCGGCGGCAACGGCATCATCATTCCAACCGGTGGAGCGCCGCCCGGGGCAGGCGGATCGACCGCGACGGGGTCGTGCACTACCAACACGGGCAAGACCGTTACTTTCAACACTAGCGGCAAAGCGTGCGGCGCCATGACGGGGTGGGCATTCGTAGCCTTGGGCGCGACGGATACTGTCTCCGTACCGACATGCGGGAGTCCCGCGGTAGCCATCACGGCCACCACCGCATGCGCCACAACGACAAATTGGCCAACGACCGGCATCTGCGTCACGGGCAGTGTACCTACGAACCCCTCCCCTTATACCAGCTGGGGCATCAACGTTGGCGCGAATGCGACAGACCCGTCAGGAAGTGGTCTCGGTCAAGCGTTCTCGAATGTTGCGATTTCCGCAACTGGCGCTCCCACAGGAGCAACTTTCCGGTACATAGTCAGCGTAGGCACAACTGACTACTGCGCCGCGGCAACCCTAGGCACAGCGGTTACGTTATCTACCTTCAACACGATGTGTTACGATTCGCCACCAGATGGGAAAGCGTACACCGGGACTGGCTCAGATATTACCGGGGTTCAATTGCAGATTGTACCGGGCACGGCCGCCATCACAGTAACAAGCATGTGCCTTACGGGGATCACATTCTCGTAGTCCTTCTCGGATGGTCCACTAGATCCCGGTTTGAGTTTCGCAACGGAATCGCAATGCAAACGATGCAAGGGAGATATCCCCGTCGCAGCCATACGATTCGTACCCGGGCGAAGGCCATCGTCGAGTGGCGCATCGCAACCCACTGAGGGAAAAAGCAAGCAAAGCAAGCTGGCCGCTCGACTCGAATGGCATTCTCGTCAAAGGCAATCGGTGACAGTATGCGAAAGATCGACGTAACGCCGTTTCTATTGCTCGCATCGGGTTGCGTTGTGTCCCACTTGACCGCGGATCTTGCATCAGACCTCGGTGGGTCGGAGAGTAGCGGCGGCGCGGGTGCGGGTGGCACGTCGCCCAATACCGGGGGCATCAATCCGGGCACCGGTGGCACACTGAATGCAGCTGGTGCCACCACATCTGTCGCACAAGGCAACGGCGGCGCTGCCGTAGTAACCGGTGGCACCTCGTCTGTCACGCCCGGCACTGGGGGCGCGCCCATCGACAATGCAGGTGGTACGACGACAATTACAGGACCAACTGGCGGCAGAATCCCCACGGGTGGACGCGCGCCAGCTACGGGCGGCAGAGTCGCTGCCACCGGAGGCACAACTTATAACGTCATCCCCACCGGCGGCGACAATCCGGGTCTACCTACTGGCGGCAACGGCGTCATCACTCCAGCCACCGGTGGAGCGCCGCCCGGGGCAGGCGGCTCGACCGCGACGGGGTCGTGCACTACCAACACGGGCAAGACCGTAACTTTCAACACTAGCGGCAAAGCGTGCGGCGCCGTGACGGGATGGGCCTTTTTGGCCATGGGCACGCTGGATACCGTCTCTGTACCGACATGCGGGAATCCGCCCGTAGCCATCAGCGCCACGGCCTCATGCACCACAACAACAAATTGGCCAACCACTGGCATCTGCGTCACGGGCAGCGTACCTACGAACCCCTCCCCCTATACCAGCTGGGGTATCAACATTGGCGCGAATGCGACAGACCCGTCAGGAAGTGGTCTCGGTCAAACGTTCTCGACAGTTGCGATTTCCGCAACTGGCGCTCCTTCAGGAGCAACTTTTCGCTACGTAATCAGTGTCGGCACAGTTGACTATTGCGCTGCGGCAACCTTAGGAACAGCGGTTGCGTTTTCCACTTTTAACACGAAGTGTTACGATGCGCCGGCAGATGGAACCGCATACGCCGGGACTGGCTCAAACATTACCGGGGTTCAATTGCAGATTGTACCGGGTACGGCCACCATCACAATATCAAGTATGTGCCTCACCGGAATCACATTCGGTCCATAATCCTGTTGTGATGATTCGCGAACGGGGCGCTGATCGCCCGAGTTGGCGTGGATTCTGGCACAAGTGGCGTTTTTGGGCCGGTAATTCAATTGGCAGGGGCATTGCGAATGGGTGTGCAATTGCATCGGTTGGAACTGGCTTCAGTTGTCAGAAACGTCAGCGTTGGCATCCTATCGGCCCGGCGGTCGCGCGCCATCGCGATGTACGGCTGGCGCCTGGCGTAGCATCCTGTTGCTGGTTCCCGTGGCTGCTTTGGCCACCGCTGAAACGCAAAGCCGTTGACTATGCTGACCCGACTATCGGGGAGAAATCAATGGTTGGCAGGGCAGCATGGCGACAAAGCGTTTCGCCGCGGCAGACTGCGGGAAGCCGCGCGGAGACCCGAGCCTGGCCAATATCTCGGTGAAGACGACGCAAGGCGGCGACTCGCGGTATCAGCTGCTGAGTCTGCCGTTGTACATGGCTTGGCGCCTTCGGGAGTTGCTTGCGAGTAGGGATTGGCTCTAAGGCACGCGCGCCACGGCGACAATGGCCACCAGGTTGGCGCCGGCTGCCTCGATGGCATGGGCGCAAGCCGCCGACGTTGCTCCGGTCGTTACCACGTCATCGACGACAATGATGTTCGAGCCTTGCTTGATTCGACGGGTGGCGACAAACGCGCCCGCGACTTGTTGGGCGCGCTGGGCCTTGTTGGCGCCCACCTGGTGCTGCGCACAATTGCTACGCTTTAGCGCGGTTGGAATGGTGACCAAGCCGACAGCCTTGGCGAGCGCCGAGGCCAGCAGTGCCGCTTGGTTGTAGCCGCGTTCGACGATGCGCTCGGCGGTTGCCGGCACGGGCACGATTGCCGCGCTATTCGGCACTGCCGCCATAAGTAATTCGGGTGCAAGGCGGCGCCCGAGCGCCAATGCGAGTTCTGGTCGATGGTTGTACTTGAGGCGAAAAATAGCACGGGATACTGGCCCACCATAAGCAAAGGGCGCAATTAGCCGGTGCCCCTGCGCTGTCACAAGCGCCGAGTCGCGCGGCAACGTCACAACGGACTTCGAGCAATTCGCGCACCACAACTCAGAGCCACGAATCGGCGAGTCACAACCAGCGCAACTGCGCGGCACAACAAAGTCCAACAACCGACCGACAAGTGAGACAATCACGAAGGGGATATCGGTCACGCAAACGCCGAGTTGCGTAGTACCCAACCGAGATTGACTTTTCGCGCACGCGCCGTCACACGTCTCGCTTGAGCTCAATTGCGGCCACACCCCGCCACACGTCTCGCTTGAGCTCAAATACGTAACGCGAAGAAATCGCGCCGGACTACGCCAGTTTCGAAGAAGGCTTGCAGAACAACATTGCCGGGGTCGGGGCCCCGGCGACCCCACCACAAGGCATGCCGAGATCTTTTTCGAAGATCGCGCTAACCTTCAGGTGTTGCGACAGCGATTGGAGTGACGTCTGGCCAATCAAATCACCCGGGTTCAAAGTCCCTTCCCAGCGGGGAGGGATTTAGGGTGGGGAGAACAAAGTCCCTTGTAGGGACTAGGGAGGGAATCGTAAACACCTCGTCTACAAATCAAATCCCAGCAACTTACTCATTGATACCTCGTCCGCCGGCGTAAACGGGTACTGATCGAATTCCCCACTATGCACCCAACGGAACGCTTGAACATTGGCCGCTTCGGGCTCACCTTCGACAATGGTGCAATCGTAGAGGTATAGATCGACGACGTAGTTGTCGTACGGGTGACTGACGAAACTGATGAGCTTTCCCGGCTCGACATCGACGTTGAGTCTGTGGCGCACTTCGCGTCGTAGCGCTTGGGCGTCGCTTTCGCCGCCTTCGACCCGCCCGCCCGGAAACTCCCACATCAAGGGCAGCACCGCGGTTGGGCGCCGCTGTGTGATCAGGTACGTACCGTCCCGCTCGATTACGGCTGCTACGACTCGAATGGTCGGACCCTGTGACATAGTGCGTGTTTCTGCAGTCCGCGATTAGAAATCGACTCGGAACAGCTGCTGCCCCATGAGCAGGATGTCGCCCGACTGCAACGTGTGTTCGGTCTTTAGGCGAATGAACGTGCCGTTGGAGCTGCCCACGTCAGTCAGCGTCGTTTTGCCGTCCGTTGCCTTACCGATCCGACAGTGCAGCCCTGAGACGTAGCCGTCCTCCGAAAACAAGATGTCGCCGCGTTCACGCCCGCAATGAACACCGCGCTCCGGAACCGGGAAGGCGTTGCCAGTCGTATCGCGACCAATCACGAGCGCCAATCGACCAATGTACCCCTTGGCGGGGCTGCCAAATCGGCAAACGCCGTCGGCGGTGGCGGGCTGTTGCACGAGTTCCTCGTAGCGAACGATCTCCTGCCCAATTCTGAAGACATCGCCGAAATCGAGCGGCCAAGGCTCATGCGGCCGTAGTTTCAAGTACACACCGTTTAGTGACCCGGCGTCGCGAACCAGAATGTCGTTCGCGCGCCGCGTGATCATTGCGTGACGCGGTGACAGGTAGCTGTCGCCCGCGAAAATGGCGCCTGTGTCGCGTCCGAGGGTTATTTGCTGCGTGTCAGGCAACGGATAGCTGCCCGCTTCGCTACCATCAGCGCGTAACGCCACCATCGTTACGGGACGCATCGGCGCAGCCGCAGGTGCCGCAGCCATCGGCGGTGCGGATGGGATCATTTGAGCGGCTGCCGTTAGGTTGTATCCGCAGGCTGCGCAGAAGCGATTGGACCGTGGATTACCATGGCTGCATTGCGGACAATTCACGATGACGGCTACCTCGGCCGCGGCCGGTGGCGACGAGCCTGCTTGTGCTGCAGGACGAACCTGCGGGGCGTAGCCAGCAGCCGTTGGAGCGGCGGCCGCAGAAGGCACTGAACCCACTAGTGCAGTCGCGGCCATCGCGGCTTTGGGCGCCGCGATGCCGGCGCCAGTTACCGCAGGAGCTGCTGGAGGGGAAGTCTGTGCCTTCATGCCGTGCGCAGGCGTCTGCGTTGCAAACGGCTTTGGCCCAGCTTCCCGAGGAAGTTCAGCACCACAGCCGAGGCAAAATTTGTAGTGGTCCTGGTTTTCCTTCGCGCACTTGCGGCAAGTGATCACGCCTGGCCTCCTCGGAGCGGGAATATCTTGTGGCATTCGCTCAGATTTGCCACGTCCGCGATTATCCACGGAGCCTGAACTGGGTCAAGCAGGAGCATAACCAGGCGTGTCCATTCTGGGATTGCCGCCCGGCTTTGGGCGGTACCAGCCCGGCAGACTATCTACTGAGCCGTGCCAAAGCGTCCTTGATGAGCTCCGATACTGTCTTGCCCTCCTGAATCTCACCAAGCGACCGGACAGCCGCCTGGGCTTCGGCACTCTTGAAGCCCATGCCCGTCAGCGCCAGCACGACGCGAGCCGTGGTATCGGGAACAAGACTCGCTGCCAAATGCGCTGACTCTCCCGGGCCTTGCAGTTCAATGATTTTGTTTTTCAACTCCAACAAAAGCCGCTCTGCGATTTTCTTCCCGATGCCGGGCACACGACCGAGCCGCGCGAGATCGCCGTTGCGAACCACGTTCGCAAGTTCCGGAGGCGGGATTGCGCCAATCAAAGTTACAGCTGTTTTCGGTCCTACGTTTGGAACGGCGATGAGCAGGCGAAAGACGCGGCGCTCGTGTTCGGATGCGAAAGCGAACAGGTCTAACGATTCTTGTCGAAAAGCCGTGTGGACAAACAGCGTGATCTGGCCGTTTTCGTCCTTCGCAGCACGGCCCGTCGTTCCTAGCGGTGCCAGCACTTCATAGCCGACACCCGCGACATCGATGATCAGGGTACCTTCCGGTGATTCCGTGACGATGTGACCCACAAGGCGACCGATCATTGGCGTACGCTACCACAAGCTCGCATATGACACCCAGACCTCATAAAGCTGTTGGAGGCGAAGCAGAAGCACTCCATGGCCGCAGTGACGGCTTGTTGCATGGTCAATCTGGAGCTGTTCGGTTGCAGTCCAAGTTGACGATGTGCTACCGACTGGCCATGCGGATCCGCACCCATGCCGCGCGCTGCTCATTTGGCCTTTTCGGCTTGCTCATCGCGGCTTGCGGCGGCTCGTCGAGCGAGACGCCGCCTCCAGAGCGGCCTGATTCTTGGCAGTTGGAGTTGCGCCGTCCCAAAACCGAAGCGGCGCGGGCGGAGTCAACGCGAAGCCAGTCGATGGCAGAGCCGCGAGGTCGCACCCCGAAGTCCACGTGGGGCAGCGGCAACACCCGAACACCAGTCGTCCACGACGCCGGCCTACTCGACGAATAGCCAACGGCGTTTCGAGCACGGGCGCAGGCACGACCGAAGTACTTCTCGCGCGAGTTCACTTGCCGTGCACGCACTGTCAAGCTTCTCGCTTGAGCACCCCCGACGTACACGCACCGTCAAGCTTCTCGCGTGAGCTCGAGGAGTGCTTCTGTCGCAACGCCTGAAGGTTAACGCGAAGCAGCCGGTTGGTTCGTGCCGGAAGGGCTCCCAGCGGAGCAATTGGATCACCGCCCCTCGCGAACCGCGTCGATTCGGTTGGGGCGGAACCGATTTCCAGCCACAATTCCCCGTGGGAATTTGATACGCTCGCTGGCAAATGAAACGAGCCAGCCCTCTTTGGATGCGCCTGAGCATTGCCCTGGCTATCGGCCTGGTTAGCTGTCTGCATACTGTGGCTCCCCAAGTGCCGCCAAGCGGGCGACTGTCGCTGTCGGAGGCCGCGTCGGGGCCGCATGGGCGGGCGCCCTTTGCGGTAGCCGCCGCAGGACCCAGGGGGGTCATCGACACCGATCATGACCCCGGTATCACGTTCGTGTTCAACCGTGCCATGCGCGAGGTCGGCAGCGGCGCACTCTCGGGGTTGCCCGCCGCCACGATCAGCACCGAAGATGGGCGGCCCGTCAAGGGGCACTTCCGATGGGTGGGCACGCACGGCATGTTGTTCCAGCCGCAAGGCAGTTTGTCGGGCGGCACCCGCTACATCGTCAAAGTGCCGCGCGGGACGCGCGCGCTCGACAATAGCGTGCTCGCCAATGACTACGTACTGGAGTTCTCGACGGTGCGCCCACGGCTGCTGACGACCTTTCCCAGCGCCGGTACAGCGCAAGCACGCTCCGAAGACCCGTTGTTTCTCAAGTTCACTCAGCCGATCGATCCAGCCGAGTTGCAGAAGCTGCTGCAAGTGTCGGTAGTTGTCGAAGCGCAGAAAACAGGGCGCATTCTGCCCGTAACGGTAAAGAGCAGCGCGCCGCAGTGGGCGGCAATCTGGGACGCGCCCGATGAAGCCTTCGCGTACGACAAGGCGCACGAAACGAACGACCCGAGCGGGCGATGGCTCGCGATCGTTCCAACTCAGCCGTGGCCGCTCGACAGCAAACTGCAGATTCAAATCGCCAAGGGCCTGCGTTCCGTGCAAGGGCCGCTCGGGACCGAGGAGCCGATCAATGTGACACTGAGCACGTTTGGTCCGCTGCGGCTCATCGATTTGCGCTGCGCCAGGCAAACGCTCGGTCGCTGCCAGGCGCACCGTGATTTTACGGCGGTCCTGTCGAACCCCGTGCATCCCACTGAATTCCGTCGCTTCCTGCGGATATCTGGGCCGTCACGCAGAGCCATGCCCAACAAGAAGGCTTCGCGGTCGTTGCCGCACGCGCAGCGCGAGCACCCGCTTCTACTGGACCCGACCTTCGGCGATCGGTTCAAGATCACGCTGCGCGCCGGCATGACCGATTTGTTCGGCCAAAGGTTGGCAAAGGATGTCAGCGTCAACATGACGATGGAAGAGCCGTTCGTCATGGGGACCGTGCCGGCAACGAAGGTTCAACGCGGGCCCTGCGTCGAGGGTGAGTCGGATTCAAGCGATGAGCCTGCCGCTAGCGTGCCCGGCGTCGTCAAACGCCGCCCGATACTCGACTATGGCTTGGAAGTGGGCGTGCACGGCCACATTCTCGAAGCGCTGAGCGGTCGGGGCGGCTCGGCGGGTCCAAGCGCGTATAAGATCCCGGTGAGCGCCGTGAACGTGCCAACCTATGGGCTTTACACGGAAGCGTTGCCGGAGTCGGTTCTTGTGCAGCGCTTGATAAATAGCACGACGAACGAATCGTCCGCTCCTTCCGGCATCACCTGGAATTGGGTTACGCCGGGCGTGCCAAGCAACACGCGCGCCGTAAAATTGCTCGACATGCGCTCGATGCTCAATGGTGCCAATAAAGGCACGGCGTACATTGGGCTTGCCGCGCTCGGGATGGGCGCACCGTACCAGCAGAGCACACTCAACGTGACTGATTTGGGCATTACGGCACGGATCAGCCGCTTGGGAAGCCTGGTCTGGGTAACCCACTTGGCAACCGGCGCGCCCGCCGCGCAAGCAACCGTGTCCGTCCACGACAAAAAAGGCGACATCGTGTGCGCCGGGCAGACCGATGAGCGAGGCCTTGTCGCGTTTTCTGCAAAAGAGTTAAAGCCGATACAGCGCAGCGGCGGCATTGAGTCGAGCCTGTTGTTCGTGGCGCGCGTCGGCGACGACTACACGTACCAGCGTCTCGAACAGGCGAATGGTCTTTATAGCGGCCCGATTGATTATTTGCAGACGGGCCAATGGGTGGGCCTCGTGTTTACCGACCGCGGCGTCTATCGACCGGGCGAGACCGTCAAAGTCGGTGGCTACTTCCGGCGCACAGCCGAAACGGGTTTCAAGGTACTGCCCGGGCAAGAGTACCAATACATCATTCAAGATACTTACAATGAAACGATCGCCGCCGGTGTAAGCTTGCTAGACGCCTACGGCGCAATGGCCGCCGACGTCGTGTTGGCGAAATCCGCCGCGCTCGGCCATGCGACGTTGACCGTGCGCCTCGGACGCCGTAACGAGGAACAGTTCTCGGCCGGTTTCGAGATACTCGCGTACAAGCCCGCCGAATTCAAAGTCAACGTAGACCCACGCGATCGCGAGGCGGTGCATCGCCAATCCGCGACGTTCACGGTGAATTCGGAATACCTATTCGGCGCGCCGGTTACCGAAGCCCGCGTTGAACAGTACGTTACGCGCACGGAAACCAGCTTTGTCCCGCCCAATTCCGCCAACACCATCGTCGATGACACCGCGTACGTAACGGACCTGCACTTCATCACGCAGCGAGGCACGGCTTACTCTCAAGCCACCGGTGAACTCGACAAGAACGGGCGGATGAGTCGCACTGTGGAGCTCGATGCGCCAGAACAGTCAAAGCCCGAACAGCTGACGTTCGAAGCGGAGGTGCAGGATCTCACCCAGCAAACACAGGCGGGTCGCGCCAACGTGCTCGTGCACCCGGCTCAATTCTACTTGGGGATCAAACAACCGAAGAAGCGCTTCTTGGCGATCGGCGCGGAGATGCCCACCGATGTCGTCGCGTTGACGCCGAAAGGCGTTCGGCTGCAGAACGTGCCGATCACGCTCGAAATGTACAAGCGCATTTGGATGTCCGTCGTCGAAGATCGCGCTTCCGATGCGTTGCACTACCAGACCCACCTACGCGACGAAGACGCCGGTCATTGCAATGTGACGTCAAGCAGCCAACCCGTCAGCTGCCATTTGCGGCTCGCCGAGCCCGGCTACTACATCCTGCGAGCCTCTGCCAAGGATTCGCTTGGAAACCCCGTGCGCGCTAGCGTTGGGGTCTACGCGGTCGACGACCGCGCTGACGAAACCGCAACGCCCGTCGGCTGGGAGCAACTCGACCGCAAGGCGCTCGCTCTTGAACCGGATCAGAAGAAGTATCAGCCAGGCGACACCGCCCGCATTCTCGTCAAGAGCCCGTTCAAGGAAGCCACCGCTTTGGTCACCGTCGAACGCGGGAGCGTACGCGATCAAAAGGTCGTGCCGTTGCGCGGCACGATGCCCGTCGTCAACATTCCAATCAAAGACGAGTACTTCCCGAACGTATTCGTCTCGGTTCACATGTTGCGCGGCAGGGTCGCACCAAAGCCCGAACCGGGCGCAGCCGACGTGGGTGCCCCGGATTATCGCGTAGGTTACGCGTCGCTTCGCGTCGATCCCGAATCACGTCGGCTCAAAGTCGACGTCAGCGCGACGCGCAAGGAATACCGCCCCGGCGAGCAAGTGGAAGCCAAAGTCGCGTTGCATCGCCTCGACGGCGCACCGAGTGCGGGTACCGTCACGTTTTACGTCGTTGACGAGGGCGTGTTGATGCTGACCGGCTACAAGACTCCGGATCCGCTGCCGGCATTCTCCGAACCGCGGGCACTGGGCGTGTTCCCCGTCGAGAGTCGCGAGCACTTGGCCCAGATTCTGCGGCTGCGCAACGGCGAGCATATCCCCATACTCGGGTACGAAGTCGCCGCGGGCTCGGACAAGGGCAACGAAGTCGGCGGCAGTGGCGAAGAGATGCCCGGACACATGCGTTCCGATTTCCGCACCACAGTCTACTTCAAGGCCGGGCATGCCGTTGGCAACGATGGGCAATCGACATTTCACTTCAAATTGCCCGATAACTTGACAAGCTTTCGGCTGATGGCCGTGGCCGCAGGGGCTGAGGATCGCTATGGTTTCGGTGAAGGCACGATTACGACCAACCGGCGGCTAATGGCGCGCCCGGCCATGCCGCGGGCGCTGCGTGTCGGTGACTCGGTGAACGCTGGCGTCATTGTCACGTCCAAAGGCCTCGGACAGTCGGTTGTTAACGTGGCGCTCAATGCCAAAGGCGTTATGCCGACAGGGCCGACCATACAACAAGTCGCCTTGCCGAAGAACGGCCAAGTCGAGGTAAGGTTCCCCGTAAAGATTACCACCGAGGGGGACGCAACGTTCGAGTTTTCGGCGAAGGCCGGAACCGAGCTCGATCAAGTTCGGGTAACGCGCAAAATCGAACAACCCAAGCACTGGCTTACGGCGGCGGCTTACGGCGCGACGGACAAGTCGGCAGCGGTTGCCCTAGGTGACCTCAAGGGCTTGCGCAAAGACATGGGCGAACTATCCGTCACGCTTTCGTCGAGCGCGCTCGTCGGACTCAAGCCGGTGTTCGAGGAATTGTCAATGTACCCGTATGGTTGCACGGAACAGCTGGCAAGCCGCATGCTACCGGTCCTTCTAGCGTCGAAACTGGCCGAGCAACAGCAGTTCCAAATGCCGGCCAAGACTGCGGATGCAATCGACGAAGCCCTTTCAGAATTCGCTAAGCGGCAGCACTACGACGGCGCATTCGGCTATTGGGAGGATGACCCCGTGGGTCGCACTTGGCTGACGGCCTATTCCTTGCTGGCACTCGAACAGGCCAGCAAAGCGGGCTACTTCGTTCCCAAACGCGTTCGGGATCGGGCTGCGGATTTCCTGCTAATACGATTGGATAACCTCACCGGCACGCCATCGCCAAGCGACGCCGAGCCGCGCGATGAATCGGATGGGGAATTCAGTGACGACAAGCCAACAAAAGAGAACATCGAGGATTCGTTCGCGGCCAAGTCCCCCAGTCCCAAGGAGAAACTTCGCGTCAACATCGCAGAGGCCAGCTTCATCGCCGAGATCCTCGCCAAGGTGGGCCACCTCGACGAAGCGCGCCTGTACAAACTCGTCGCGCGAAAACCCGAGATGGCGCTCTCTTCCAAGATTCAACTCCTTGCTGCAATGGCGCAGACACGGCTGCCGCGCCAAGAGCTCAATCAGCTGCTTGCTGAAATTTTGGAGCAAGTCACCGTGGGCCCCGCTGAGGCTCGAGTCGAAGCGACCGATCCGGTGCTTTCCGATTTGCTGGAATCGCCGACGCGCAGCACTGCAATCCTGCTGCAGGCCGTGCTCGCGATCGACGCAAAGTCCCCGCTCACCGTGAAACTCGCCCGCGGTTTGGTCAAGTTGCGCACGGGCGCCAGCTACCGAAACACGCAAGAAGACGCCTGGGCGCTGCTCGCGCTCGAAGACTACCGCAAGGTCGTCGAATCAGAGCCCCCCCATTTCGGCGCGGAAGTGTTTTTCGCCGACAATCAAGTGGCACAGTTCGCATTTCGCGGGTTGCCGGTTCATTCGGAGACCGCAAACATCCCGGCCGACATCTTGATACAGCACCCAAGCGCAAATGTGGCGGTTCGCGTCATCGACCAGGGCGTCGTCAACTACGCCATGCAGCTGCGAATGGCTAAAGACGGCGCGTCGCATGCCGCGATCGACGAAGGGTTCTCCGTGGAGAAGCTGGCACGTGCCATCGAGCCCGCAGCGCTCAAGAAAGCCTCAGCGTCCATCCCTGAGAACGGCGAGTCGTACGCAGGGCTCGGCCAGCTCGTGCTCGTCGACGTGTTGCTCGAGACCCCAGAACCCCGTGACCAAATCGTCCTGGATGATCCGTTGCCTTCGGGGCTCGAACCGGTCAACTTCAGTTTCGAGACAACGGCCATGGCTCTGTCAGCGGCCGAAAGCGCATCGGCGAGCAGGGCCTCCAACGCGGCGCCATCCTCGAGTCGCTACGGGAAGATGAGCCAAATGCGCAACGTGCACCGCGAGATGCACGACGACCATGTGCTTTACTTCATTCCCCATCTCGAGGCCGGTATCTTCCATTTCAGGTACCTGGCTCGGGCTACGACACCGGGCGTGTTCGTGGCCCCGCCGACGCGCGCCTCGTGCATGTACGACACCGAGCTCTTCGGTCAGACCAGCTCGGCGGATTTCGAAGTCGGGCTGACGCGCTACCCGGGTGCCGTGATAAGGCGCTAGGGTAAGGGCGCCCGTCGGGCCCGAGTGGGTTTGGCAACGGTGAGTCAGGCGGCAATGCGGGCAAGGCGAATACTCGAGTGGATCCGCGAGAAACGACGGCGGCTGATTGCGTTCGCAGCCATCATTTGCGCACTGTTACCGCTTGCGTTGGTCGTCGCGGCGTGCCTGACGCGCTTGCCGGCAGCATTGATGGCGCGCTCGCCAGAGCAGTCGATCTGCGTCGAGGATCGCGACGGCAACCTGCTGCGCGAGGTTCGTAGCTCGACGGGTGCCCTCTCGCAATGGGTGCCCCTTTCGTCGATGCCACCGGAACTCAGCCGAACGTTGATCGCGACGGAAGATCGCAGGTTCGCGCATCACCCCGGCGTTGATCTGGTCGCGGTGCTGCGCGCCTTTGCGCAGGCGGCGGTCCATCGTCGCGTCGTGTCAGGGGCCTCGACGCTGACGATGCAGCTTGCCCGCGCGCTAAGTCCTCATCCGCGCAATCTCCGGGGCAAATTTGCCGAGATGGCGCTAGCACTGCGCATCGAAGCGTCACTGTCGAAGCCGCGCATCCTCGAAGAGTATCTAAACCGCGTCGATTTCGGTCCCAATTTGCGCGGGATTGGCGCTGCGGCGCGCGGCTACTTTGGCAAACCCGCCTCTGCACTGTCGCTCGGCGAGATGGCTTTGCTCGTCGGTCTACTCAAGGGTCCTTCCGTCTATGCGCTCGACCGTTACCCCGAGCGCGCGCTGTCGCGGCGCAACAGGGTCTTATACCGGGCGCGCGACGCCAAGGTAGTGCCGGGTGACATCATCGAACACGCGCTGGCCGAGCCCGTGCACATCGACAGGCGAAGATCTGCGTTCGGCGCGCCCCATTTCGTTGCTACATTGATCCAGGGACGGTTTTCTGAATTTCAATCTGGACTTGACGGCACGGAAACGCAACGCACATCGCGCATTCGAACGACGCTCGACCCAGGTCTGCAGCGCGCTGCAGAAACCGCCATCGCCTCGATTGTCCCAACTCTACGCACGCATCATGTCAGCGCCGCCGCCGCTCTTATCGTCAACAATGCAACCGGGGACGTGCTCGCCTACGTGGGCTCGCCCGATTTCTACGACGCGGCTCATCAGGGCCAAGTCAACGGCGTGCGAGCCCGTCGGCAGCCGGGTTCCACGCTCAAACCCTTCGTGTACACGGCGGCTTTCGCTGAACTCGACTACACGGCCGCAACCGTTTTGCCCGATCTGGCGTTGCGCCTGGATACCGAGATTGGGCCGTATTCGCCGCGCAACTTCGATGACAAGTTTCGCGGCCCAGTCCGCTTGCGCGAGGCGCTCGGTAATTCGCTCGACGTACCGGCGGTCTACACGGCGTCGCAAATGGGAGCGCCCACGTTGCTGCGAGTGTTGCATGCCTTCGGTTTCGATTCGCTCGATCAGAAGCCGGAATACTACGGCCCTGCGTTGGCGCTCGGTGACGGTGAGGTAACGCTCGTCGAGCTGGTTCGTGCGTATGCAACGTTAGCCCGGGGCGGCGTTGGTCTGCCGTTGCGGTTCGTGGTGGAGGAAGACTCCACCAAGCGAAGTGGCGACGGGGTCGTGCGCACCACGCAAAGATTCGAGCCAGCCCCGGTAAGGCGCGTGACATCGCCGGCGACGGCCGCGGTCATCACCGACATTCTCAAAGACAAGACCGCTCGCATCGCAGCGTTTGGCCCGGTCTCACCGCTGCAGTTCGACTTTGAAGTGGCTGCGAAGACGGGCACATCCAAGGGCTTCCGCGACAACTGGGTCATCGGCTATTGCCACAGGGTCACGGTCGGAGTCTGGGTCGGGAACTTCGACGGCTCGAGCATGCAGCAGGTGAGCGGTATTACCGGCGCGGGGCCGATATTTCACGCAATCTTCGACGCGGCAATGGCCGGTTCGAGCGACGTGGGGCTGCCCATAGCCAATGGGGCGTACGACATCCAAGAAACAAGCCGAGCATTGGGCCTGACGCGCGTCCAGATTTGCCCGGTTTCGGGGCAAGCGGTTGGACCCGAATGTCCGCACGCGATATCGGAGTTCGTTGCATCAAACGTGATACTGCCCAGCTGCCAATGGCATCAGACTCTCGCGCTCGATCGCCGCAATGGGTTGCTCGCGGGCCCGAGTTGCACGCTAGGCTACACCATTCGAAAGCGGTTCGAGATTTTCCCGCCCGAATATGCCGATTGGGCTAGATCTTCGGGTCACGAGTTGCCGCCCAACCAATATTCGCCTGACTGTCCACTGCTCGACACCCATCTGGGCGGTGAGGTCGCGGCGCCGCGCATCGTCGAGCCCGGCGATGGCTCGCGGTTCGTCATGGACCCCGACCGCAGTCGTGCGTTGCAATCACTTCAGATCACGGTGGCCGCTGCGCCCGACACGGTCAGCGTCGTTCTCGAAGTCGATGGTCGTCCAGCGCTGCGCGCAGCGCGCCCCTTCGTGTTCCAATGGCCGCTGCAAACCGGGCATCATGAATTTGTCGCAAGCGTTCCCGAGGGCAAGCGGTCGGAAATGGTGAGCATTGACGTGCGCGCGCCTTGACACAATGGCGATCGAACACCATTGTCCGATGGCACCAAATCGCGGTTTGATGCCCATCGCTTGGCACCAGAGATCATAGTCGTCTCGCAATTGCGATCCTTGGTCGCTGACAATGTAAGCCGCCGCTTCAAGGAGATTTGCCTCGTTAGTCAGGGACTGTCGTGTCCGCAAACCGGCAGTCGCAAGCAAGTGCACTTTTTCTGAACTTAACGGCTTTGGCCGGGAGGGACTTCAGACCAAGCCGGAATTCGCCCCGATTTTCTGACAGCGGCGTGCGGACGCATCCGGCAACAGCATTCGCATCGTCAGCGCTCGTAAGGCTAGCCTCGCGCGAAGGATGTACCATGCAATGGCCTGATGAGCCCATTGACTTTAGCGTTTGGAAACGCGTGCCGGGCACGCAGTATTCGTCTGCCAGTCGCGATGTGGAAACGTCTCGAAGCGGAGGCGAAACAGAAGAACATCACGGTCAACGCTTTCATTGCACGTCGCATCGGACGTTGAACCCCCTTGTCCTATCTTGGATAAGCGCGCCCATTGTCGAGGCGACGACGCAAAGTGGCGAGCACCACCCGGCGCTGGCGTTAGCTCACCTTCGTTGATAAGCAGGTTTCAAGTCGGCGATCATCGGGAAGTGTCGCACGTTCGTAGTCTTCAGCTCCGCGTCGAGTTCGGACGCGCAAGCCGCAATCAAGTAATCAATGGTGTCGATGCTGCGGTGGCTTCTGAGATAGGTCCTTGCAAGTTCGCCGGCCCGGTCGGCAATTGCGAACGTGATGTCGAGCCAATGAAAAAGGCCCAACAACTGAAGGGTTGCTCGTTCTTCTTTGCGGCGCATTCCCGCTTGAACCTCTGTGCGAACCACGGCGGCGCTCCACAGCTCGACGCCATCGCGTACGCCACGCAGAAGTAGCTGGCGGGCCTCTTGGACACCGCGCAGGTGGTCAATGAAAACCGTCGTGTCAACGAGCCATCGACACGTCACCGGTACAACCGGGCCAGCCTTCCGCGCCGAAGACGCTTGACATAGGTTGCACTGTCTTCGCCGCGGCCTTTCCAGGCTCCGCTGGTACGCTTCAGAACATTCTCCGCATCTGCGCCAGTCTCGCCAAGATACGTTTTGTCGATTGCCTCGCGAATTAGCTGGGACCGGCTCCGCCCCGTGCGCGCCGCTTGCCGGTCCAGCACGGCAGCCTGTGTTTCGCTGAGGTATATTTGGGTCCTGTCCACGGTGTATATATACATCGGATCATGTGTATTGTCAACTCGTCTGCATCACTTGGCCGAGGGCAGGATCGAGTCCTGACGACCCGGCGGCCCCACCAAAGACACCTTCACGACCGGCGCGCCTAGCGCGCCCCGAGCGCCAACTCTGACTGCAACAGGACGGGCGCAAGAGTCACGCCAAGTCAAAGAAGAGGCAAATGACGACCAAGATCAAGCCGAACTTCTTGCGCTTTGTCGAAAGTTTGGCGATGCTAGCGGTCGCTAGGTAGGCCATTTCAACTAGCAGGAGATGACTCATGGGCGACAAATCACCGAAATCGAAAGAAAAGAGCAAGAAGCAGAAGGATACTGCCAAGGAGCAGTCCAAGAAAGTTAGGGACGCACAAACCGCGGCCAAGAAAAAGCCAGCTTAGCTACGACGTCCGTTCGTGACGTCGTAGTGACATTCCTAGCTCGCCGAACACCGGCACGTGGGTGTGCTGATGGCTCGCAAACGCCTCAACCGGCTTCGATCGAGGGCCCCTGCACCGCCTTTGGATGCACCCGCCAAGCCACCGCCCGCCGACAAGGATTCTCTGGCGCTTGTTGACGCGCCTCCGTGCTGTCACCGTTCGCAGTAGCTGTGGCCGTAGCAGGATCCGTTGCAGTCACAGTAGATGTGGCAGTGCCCACCGCAGTTGCAGCAACCGGCATCGGGTCCCCTCGTGTTTCCGTGCCGTCACTACTTAGTCAGCAAAGAGGGCGCCAATTGTTCGGACTTAGCCTTCGATCTTGCAGTCCGACGCGGTCGCGATTGCGAACTTCTTGGCGGGTTCCCACGCGCCGTCGGGCGCCCAACGCAGTTTCACGGCATCCAATTCGCCGATGACTTTGATGGTGCACTTGGCGGTGAACCGCTTCAATTCGCTGCGGGGCTTGTTCGGCGGTTCCGAATTGAAACGCGAACTTATCGCCGGTTCCAAGAAAAGACCTGGGAACAGGTAAAGCTGCCGGTCAACTGTCATGTAGGGCCGCAGCTTCTGACTCTCTTCCACCTGGCGCGCTTGCTTCTCATCGGAAAACCCGCATTGGTAGTTCTGGAAGCCTTTGGCCGCTGCGCAGTCGAGTTCATTCCGATCGGCACTCACCAGCGTCAGATCGCCCTTGGTCGTCGTGCCCGCCGCAGGCAACTGCGGACTGTTCTGCGCGCTGGTGCCGGGCTTCATGACCAGCATCACAGCGATCACAACGCCAACGCCGATGGCAATCCAGAGCTTGAGCTGGGACCGGTTCGGCTTGTTCCCGCGTTCCTCCTCGCCTTCGTCGTCGGCTTCACTGGACTCGGTTTGTTCTTCTTCGTGGTCTTTGTTGTGTTCTTCTGTCACGGCTAGGCCCACTGGTACACGACGCCAGCCTGAGATGCAAGCGTCCAGTTCGAATCTCAAATAGCGCCGCGGTCAGCGGCTTTCAGCCTGGCGAAAAGGGAGAACCTTGGGATTTTTCGGCACAAACTCCACGCCAGCATCTCGAAATAGGCGCGGCATAGCCGTTGAACTGCGGGCCGAAGCTGGAATCAAAGGGTGCCGCCGGTGGAGTGACCTTGCCGTCATCTCCCGGCAACGACGCCCCTCCGCTAGCTTCGGTGAGCGCGGTCTGTGCCGACGAAAGGAACTACAATGATGCAAACGACCATGAAGCTTACAGCGGGCCTATTGCTTGTGGGTCTTTGGGGCTGCAGCAGTGGCAACCCCGGGAACACGTCTCAAGGACACGCCATACCAAGCGGTTACGAGCCCCTTTGCAATTCGGAGGGGATGAACTGTCAGACCGACGATTCCCCGCCGAACCTCCTGGGGACGTACACCGGAACCGGCACGACCACGATCACGTCGAATTCACTCTGGAACGTGGGCAATTCGGGCACGTTCACCGCGGTCGTCGCGACACAGAATGGCAACGCGCTCACCGGCAGTTTCGAAATGGACGGGTACAAGCTGGATGTACCGAATGCAGCCGTTCAAGGCAGCGCGTCTGCCTTTACGATCTACGGGACCGACTCAGCCGTTGAAAATGACGCAGACGCGTCGATCCAAGCCAATTGCTCAGTCGAAGCGCGTGGGGTCCTCAGCGGAGCGCTCTCGACCGCGGACGGCACGACCACCATCGCCGGCATGATAGCCCTAGAATTCACGGACAATATCCAGGGCTCGGGGTGCACGCAGGACCAGATCAAGAACTACCCAGGGACGGGCGCGACGTTCAAGTACACGGCCACGCGCGCCCCGTGATGCACGATGAGCGTTCCGCTTCTTGTTGCAGCCCTTGTACGTCAAACGACGGTGCTCATCGCTCAAGTCGCAACGGTCGGAGGCGTGCGCGCGCCGCTGGCCCAGGTGGCCGATCAAGTGTTCCTCGATCTGGTGAGGGAACTGGAACATCAAGGCGTCAGTCGCAAGGTGAGCGCGGATATGTTCGGCATGGGCCTGCGCTCGTTTCTTCGGCGCATCCAGCGGCTTAGCGAGAGTTCGACCGAACACGGTCGCTCGCTGTGGCAGGCCGTGCTCGGCTTTTTGCGGGAAAACTCGGTCGTGACGCGCGCCCGCGTGCTCGAACGCTTTTGCCGCGACGAAGAAGCCCAAGTCAAAAGCGTGCTGTATGACCTGTGTCAAAGCGGCCTAGTGTTTGCCACGGGCACGAGCGGCGATCTGGCCTACCGCGCCGCGACCGAGCAGGAACTCCAGTCGATGCGCCAGTCGCGCAGCGGCGAGGGCCTCGAAGAACTCGTCTGGGTGCTCGTCTACAGCATGGGTCCGGTGACGCGCGACGACCTGTTCGCGCTCGGCGGGGTAGCCGCCGCCGATCTCGATCGCGCACTCGATCGCCTAGTGCAAAGCCGCCGCATCGTGGCAACCGGCACGCCCGCTCGCTATGCAACCAGTGAATTCTCCATTGCGCGCGGGGCAAGCGTCGGGTTCGAAGCGGCCATTTTTGACCATTTTCAGGCCATGGTTCAGACATTTTGCTGCCGGCTGCGCGGCGAGCAGACGGAGCTACGTGCCGACGGAGTCGAGCCCGAAGAGAGCGTCGGGGGCAGCACGTATTCGTTCGACCTGTGGCAGGGGCACCCGTACGCAACCGAGGTGCTCACGACGTTAGCACTGGTTCGCGAACGGCTCTCAGCGTTGCGTAAGAAGGTCGAAGCGCACAACGCCGAAGTCGGCATGCCCGCGCGCTTCGAGCGCGTCACGTGCTACGCCGGACAATGTTCGATCGCGCGAGACGCGGAGGATCTCACACCATGAGAGTCAGCCTTGCATTCGTCCTATGCGCGGCATCCGTTGCATGCAGCACGCCCCCTTCGGAACCTACGGCGGGCAGCGAGAGCCACTTTCTCACTTCGTGCACCGATAGCTGCGGCTCTGGGCTTTCTTGCCTCTGCGGCACGTGCACGACGAGCTGTAGCGCCGCGAGCGAATGCGTCGGGCTCAACCCGGCTGCCACCTGCGTGGCGCCGCCGGATGCGGACGCGGGCTCCACTTGCGCGCAAGCTCAAACGACGTCCCACTGCGACGTACCCTGCGCGAGTACCGAAGATTGCGCCGCGTTCGGCTCGAGTTTTTTCTGCAGTCGCGGCTACTGCCGGCCGGATCCGTTGTCGCGTCCCGGCGAACCCTTTGCCGGCTATGGCGTGCTCTGTGCCCAGAGCAGAATAACCTGCGCGACCGCCGAAGCCCCTGCGCAGTTGACAGGAAGCTACACCGGGCAGGCCGTCGTCGTGTTGAGCAGCAACGCGCTTTGGGCCGTGGACAACACAAGTGCCTTCTCGACGAACATCACTAGCCAATCCAATCTCGAGGTTTCCGGCACTGTAACGATTCCGTCGTTTTCAATCGACGTCTCCAACGCCGAGATTCGGGGGCAGGCTCCGGCGTTTACCCTCTACGCACCTGCGTTCGTCGAACTGAGCGGATGCAATCTCGAAATACGCTCGGTACTCTCGGGAACCCTAGATTCTAGCGCAACTCCGGCATCGATCACCGGCGCACTCGCCCTGCGCTTCACCGGTAACTACTCGGGTGTCGTATGCACGACCGATCAAATCGAAAACTACCCCGCGACGGGCGCTAATTTTACGGTCACGGCGACCGGGCAATAGGCGCTAACTTGGTTCGCTCGTGTCCGGCGGTGCCTGTTCGCTCTGGCGGCGTTCGAGCAAGTACTCTCGCGGCGCCTGCCCGAAGCGCGCGCGAAAGACCCTGTGGAATTGGGCGTAGCTGCCAAAGCCGGCTTGTAGTGCGGCGTCGAGCAGGTTGCTCGCCTGCGTGTCGATGCGGCCGAGAAAGCGAGCCAAGCGTAACTCGTTGCGATGCTCGACAATCGACACGTCGGTGTGCTTCTTGAATGTCCTTGCAAGCTGGCCTGCGCTCATGCTCACTTGCTTGGCAAGCGCTTCGCAACTGAGCGTAGGGTCCTGCACGAGCAACTTCGTAACCTCGCGAACTATCGGGTGTTGCGGCTTCTTCAGGCTCGCACCAGGCTGCATCAGTTGCCCGCGGTGCGGCTCGAGGGCTCGACCGAGCAGCGAGCAAAGCACCGCGGCGCGTGCCTGCTTGGACTCGTCGAGCGCACTGCTGGACAGCGCCGTATCGTTGAACAAGGTCCCGAGCGGGCCGCGCGGACCCAGGATCGGCGTGCAGCCAACCCAGCCTCGCCCTAGAACGCGCGTCTGCTTTTCAAACTGAGCGATGAGCGGGCAATCTTCATAGACGGTCCACGCGTAGCCTTTCTCGGCGCGCTCGTAGATTTCCCGGTCGAGCCCGCCGTAGTCGTACATTAGGTCGTGCTCGTCGACCGTGGCCCCCTCGGCGTCGGTGCCCCAAGTGCCGACCATGGCTTGTGCCTTGGTATCCAGAAGATAGATCGCCGTGCGTTCGAGATGGATCACGTTCCTTGCGAACTCGACAGAGCAACGCAACACGCGATCAACCGTCTCGGGCGAGGGTTCCGTTAGCAACGCCGACATGAACTCGGCTAACCCGGACGTCTGCGTGGAAGTCTCGACAAGCTTCGGCTGAGGCGGGTCGGCCGCCACGGTAACGCGCCAGTCAACTCGGCGGCGGTCACTGCGAGGCATCGTTCAGCTAAGCCTATCGCGCACCCGCTGTCGCGTCCAACGGCCGCCGAACCGGCGTCGAGCCATTCGGGCACGATTGCCAAGGGACTTACCCGTGCCGCCGTGGCAAAAGAGTTGAGCTCTCATTCAAGAAGCGCCGACCCAGACGCCTGTGGAATCAGAAAAGTTGGGTGACTTCTTCTTGACGAGCCACGGCCCTCGCGAGTTCACTGTGCGAAGTCTGGAGCAGCGAATGAGTCAACCAACCTGTGCCTTTGCGATCTTCGCACTACTTGCCGTCTGCTGCGGTGGCTCTGGCGGTAGTGGTTCGGAACCACTGACGCCGCGGGGTGGTGAATGCGGCGTAGCCCCAACCGACACCTGCAAGATTGACGCGAAGCACTCGGACGAGGATCGTTTCAATGGGCTCAAGTCGCTTGCCAAGGAATTTCCGAGCGACTCACACCCATTGCACAACGCCACGTTCGTCGGTGGGGACCCAGAGCACCCGATCGGAAAGCACGTCGAGTCCGTCGCAGTCATGATGTCAACTTGGGACATGGGTGAGAAGAGCGACGATGCCCGCGCGGTTCGCAGGCGGCCCGACGGCGATCTGCACAACGTGGCGGAACGGTTGCGCTGCGCAGCCGATCGCTTGATTGCGCTCGGGCCAACGGCGGATGATTCGGCTCTCGTCTGCTGGTCGCTGGAACTGTGGCGCGTCGGGCGTGCTTACTCTAGCATGGCTGCCAAGTGAGTGGCCGTGGCTCGGTGGGTCCCCATCTTCCGGAGCGTTGGTTGGCTTGCGTGGGCAATCGCCGCAACGCGGCCCGCTCGCGCCGCCGAGGCGGATGCGTTTGTCCGGTTTCATTGGCATCGCGGGGCAAGCGCTGCCAGTTGCCCTGAGCAGCCCGAGCTCGAGCAGCTCGTGCGCCTGAGGCTTGGGCGCGATCCATTTGCCGCGAACGCGCCGAGAACCATCGAGGCGAGCATCGACTTTGCCGTGGGCGCATGGCATGTAGAGTTACACGTGCGGGATGCAACCGGGCCCGTTCAGGGGCAACGCGTCTTCGACGTGCGCGCGGAATCCTGCGCACAGGTAGCTGACGCGGTCGGCTTGGCCGTGGCGCTTGCGATTGATCCCAATGCAAGCATTGCCAGCCTTCCTGCGGCAACCACGCCAAGCGATGCACCTCGCGAACAAGGTCCGTACGGCCCAACGAACCCTGTCGCAATTCCTGTTGCGCCCGCGTCACCGCTGTACGCGTATCCACCACTGCCCCAACCCTTGCCGCCGCTGACTGAACCTTTCAGCGCGCAGCTGACGTTGCGCGGCCTGCTTGCGGCGGGCCTGTTACCGGGGGCGGCGCCCGGGCTCGGCGTTGCAGGCGCCGTCGGTAAACGCGCCGTGCACGTCACATTGGGTCTTTCTTATTTTCCTGAAGAGACGGCACGGGATACTCGGTTCTCGTTTGGGTTGACGGCGCTCGATGCCGGCGTTTGCGGCGACGCGTTTCGCTCACGGCAGCTCGTCGCCGGCGTGTGCGGCGAGGCACGTGCGGGCGCAGTGCACTCGGTTGTCAGGCAGCTGAGGGCCGTGGACCCGGGTGACAGCCCGTACGTTGCCTTGAGCGTAGGGCCAAAGCTCGGGCTCATGATGTGGGCCCCGTTCTATGTCGAGTTCGGCGCCTCGGCCTGGGCGGCGCTCAAGCGGCCGACTTTTGAACTCACCGACGCTTCGGGTCAGCGCTCGTCGGTTCACGAGGTCAAAACAGTGAGCGCTGTGGCGTTTCTTGGCTTCGGCTGGACAAGCTCGTGAAGCTTTGGCGCCCTCGCGGGCATTCACTTCATGTGGTAAGTGCCATGGTTGCCAGCCGAACGGCAGAGCCGGACGTCGTGCTCGACGTGGCCGAGCTGCACGACGAGTATGCCGACTTCGTCTGGCGCAGCTTGCAGCGGCTCGGAGTAGCGCCTGGCAACCTCGAAGACGCCTTGCAAGACGTGTTCGTCGTCGTGCATCGCCGGCTCGATTCCTACGACGGCACCAGCAAGATCTCGACTTGGCTGTTTGGCATTTGCCTGCGCGTCGCTTCCGCTCATCGTAAACGCGCTTACCTCAAGCACGAACTGGGACCGCTCGATCTAGCTGACCGAGCGGATGACAGGGCCCTGGCCGATCCGGAGCAAACCACGTTGCGGCGCGAGGCGGAGCGGCGCCTGGAGCAAGCGTTGGCAACCATGGATCTTGAGCGGCGCGCCGTCTTCGTCATGTTCGAGATCGAAGGCATGCCCGCGGCTGCAATTGCCGAAATACTCGGCATTCCGAAGGGCACCGTGCATTCGCGCCTGCACAAGGCGCGTGCTGAGTTCACTTTAGCGCTCGCGCACCAAGACACAAAACCCAACCCTATAGGCCTAGGATGACTGATCTGCAACGTTGGCTACAATCAGGCGAGGCACCCGATGGGGTTGCGGATTTACTCGCCGTAGCAAGGCCGCCGCGGCCGCTCGATGCGGTCACGCGTGCGCGCTCGCGGCGGCGCATCGCGGCCATGACGGCCATTCCGGCCGCAGCCGGCGTCGTGTTTTGGGTCAAGAGCGTGGCGCTTGGCGCCGTGCTTGGCAGCGTCGTGACGGTTGCGGTAGTGGTGCCCCAATTGCGCGCTCCGCAATCCGCGAGCGTTGCAGTACCCGTGATCCGCACGAACAAGCAGAGTCAGCCCGTGGCGAAAGTGCCCGAAGCCCCGGCAGTTCAAGAGGAACAGCCTGAGCCGAGTGCAGAGCCTAGTGCCGCGCCGACGGTCATGGCGCCGAGCCCCAATTCGAGTCGCGCCGCACCCGCTGTGACGGCCGTTGCAAGCGATAATCTTGGCCGTGAAATCCAGCTACTCGAGCGCGCGCGGCAATTGCTCAAGGTCAACCCCGCTTTGGCCATGACCACGCTCGACGAGCATCGAAAGGAATTCGGATCTGGCACGCTCGTGCTCGAACGGCAATTCCTCGAGGTCGAGGCATTGTTGCGGCTTGGCCGCCGCGATCAAGCCGTGGCACGCGCCGCGGATCTCAGGGCCCGCGCGCCGGGCAGTCTTTACGAGCGCCGGCTGACGCAACTGCTCGGCAGTGACTGAGCGACCTTAGAGCCAGTCTCGAATTAAAATGCATGCCCGCGCGAAATCCGTGAAGCAACAGCCACCTGTCACACATTCAGTAAGTTATGACCCACTTAAGCCCCACTCACCCCCTGACTCAGACCCTTTGCTTGATTTTGGCTCTCGGCTGCTCGTCGAAAGTCAACGTGGCCGAAATGGACACGGGCGGCACGACGAGCATTGACGCTAACACGGGAGGCAACTCGCCGAACGGCGGTAGTCAGGGGCACGCCACAGGAGGCGATTATTGGCCCGGTATCGGTGGTGACTGGGCCACCGGCGGAACCGTGTGGTCCGGCAGCGGGGGTAACTGGGCCACGGGCGGCTCTAATGCGCCCACCGGCGGCCGTTACGGGGACGGCGGCAATTCTCCCACCGGCGGTACCGTGTCCTGTGACCAACTGCAGAGCATAGCCCAGACCACATTCTCGAATTTCGTCGCTGCGAATCGGGCGTGCTCACTAGACGCCGACTGCGTCTACCAGGGGGGCTTTGCCTTGTGCGTGAACGCTGGCTGCATTGCGTTGAACGCCGCAGCCGCATCCGCTGCCTATTCGGTGGCAACCCAAGCCTGCGCGCCGTCTGATGCGAATAACTGTTATGTTTCGTATCACGGTTGCCCGGCGGCCTTCGCGGCGTGCGTACAGGGCACCTGCACACCGCAAATTGGAGGCGCCGGCGGCACCGGCGCCGGTGGCGCTAGTGGCACCGGCGGCAAGTCGGCCGACGGCGGCGCTGCCAATGGAGGTACTACGCAACGGGGCTGCACCCCGGGCCAAAGATCAAACCTGCAACGACGACCCAACTGTCAGTTCGCTCATGGGGCAATGCAATTCGGACCCCAGTTATTGCGATCCCGCTTGCTGCGTTTGTAACACTGGCTACGTCGTCAATCCGAACACGGGCAAATGCAACACGTATGATCAGACGGTTTGCTACTCACCCACGCAAAACATCGACAAGGCCTACGTTGACCGGGCGTTTGGATGCAAATGCGATCCTACGACGAGCACGCCCTATTGCGGCATCGACTCGAGCGGCCTTCTCGTTTACATGGCCTGCAAAGGCGGCATGTGGCAATCTGGTAACACTGCTTACTGTACCGACCCGACAACTTGCTTTTCGCCGACCCAGAACGCCGCACATGCTTTAGACCCTGGCGCCGTTGGCTGCACCTGCGACGCAACGACCCACCAAGCCGCTTGTCTTGCAGTCGAGGCCGATGGCGGCGTTGTTGCTGTGGACGCGGGAATCTTTGCTTCCGATGCAGGCCATATTCCTCAAACGGTGGTAATTGCCTGTACGTCGTCCTCATCCGGCAAATGGATTGCATATAACGGCGCGGCAACTCTGTGCGAGTAGTACCGCGCTGCCGCGATGCGACGGCTCACGTTGAAATGGCATAGCCAAGATCAATACGCCCTCACTGGCTGGGAGGGAGTCCGATTAAACACTATTCCGAATTTGAGTTTACACGCCATTTTCGTGCGCCGGAAAATCATTCGGCGTGACCCGGAAAATGCGCCCCAAGTTGCCGGAAATGCGGTGTTGACTCGCCTACCTCGGCCATGTACCGTGCGGGGTTGTTTCACTTGGAACCGCATTCGGGGCAAGATGGGCACTTTGCTTGATGCGGGAAGGGACTGGTTATGAAGACTCAAATTGTCGCACCGTCTTTTCTGGCACTGGCTTTGCTGGTCTTCAACTCGTCAGCCTGGGCGCAAACAGGCGATGCGCCGATGGCGCCGGGTGCCACACCTGCCCCAGCCCCCGCTGCTCCCGCAGAAGCAGTGCCCGTCGCCGCACCCGCTGATCCGGAAGCGGCCACCGCCGTCGGTATCTTCTTCAATCCCCTGTCGATTGCGTTTGGATTCTACGGATTGGAGTTGGATTTTGCCCCAATGCGCGCCCTGTCCGTCAACCTTGCCGGCGAATACTACAGTCATAGCGTTTCGGCGTTTGGGTTTGAAGTCAAGACGAGCGCCTATGAAGTCAACCTCGGCGTGCAGATATTCTTGACCGGTCATCGGCCGATGCAGGGTGCGTACATTTACCCTCGTTTTGCCTACGCAAAGGCCAAGGCGGAGGAAACGGGGTCTACCACTGCGGAAGCTAGCCTCATTGGCGTCGGCGCAACGGCAGGTTACCAATGGAATTGGCAGCCGTTCTCCCTGCGCTTGGGTGGCGGCCTCATGCACTACTCAGCAACTGCCAGTGCCGAGGCTGGCTCGCCGGAAATCTCTCTCGCCGGAACACTGCCGGCTCTCGACTTGACATTGGGCTTCGTTTTTTAGCGTCAAGCCTGGGCGCTTGAGACGAACGCGCCCCGGTCGCGAAGGTGCTTGCCTGATTCTTTGGTGGCGAAGGCACTCTTAGCGCGAATCTGCGATGCAACAAGACGTGTCATTGAGCCGCAGGCGTTCCGCCCCACGTGGGTCCCCGGGAACTGGCGCGCTCGGAGGCCGCACATGATCAGCGAATTCTCTCGTAGGTATTTTCTCAAGGTATTGGCTGCGAGTGCCGCCACGTCGGCCGGTCCACTGGCGGCGTGTTCGAGCAACAATAACAATAGCGGGCAAGCCGAGGCATTCGGCGATGTCAACGCCGGCAATGTTTCAGTCCTCAGCGTAAATGAGGTCAAAGCGGTGCCGGGTGCTCCAGCGTTCATCGGCCGCGACGCGAATGGCGTCTATGCCATGACCACGACGTGCACTCACCAAGGATGTGACTTGGCAACGGGCAAATCACGGCCACGTACATCCAATGCCCGTGTCACCAAAGCCAATTCAATTATAATGGCGACGTCATCTCAGGCCCCGCTACGCAGCCACTTGAGCACTTCAAGGTCGATGTGGCTGCCGACGGTACGGTTACGGTTCACGGCGGGACGCAGGTTGACGCATCGACGCGCACGCCCGTTTCTTGACCGCGGCCTAGTGCGTCTCACGGTTCGCGTGGGGTTCGCAGTTAGTTCCCGCCGACAATTTGAGAGCTTCGCGAATCCGCGCGCGGGGCCGGGGCCCCACGCGCCCACGGGATGGGCAAATTCAGGCACTTTGACAAGCTGTGACACATCGGCTTCGCGAATTCGCCTAATTGCTCAGTCAGAAATCCCGTACCCGCGAACCGTTCGTCCGCTGTCGGCATAACGAATGGATGACGTGTGTGCTAAGGGCAAGCCCCCGCGCCAATTGACAAAAGTTCCAAGATTCCCCGTAGTTGAGCGATGGGCAGCGGTCATGTCACTCAAACCTGCTAGTAGGCGCGCCCCATGGCATCAATCCAGGTTCAGGAAGTCACCAAAGTCTACGGCCAAAAGAAGCTGTTCGTTGACGTCTCCGTCAACTTCACGGCTGGACGCCGTTACGGAATCACGGGACCTAACGGTGCCGGCAAATCGACTTTCCTGAAGATCCTTTCCGGCGAGCTTGAGCCGGACACCGGTGCGGTGCATCGCCCGAAGCGTACGAGCGTGCTCAAGCAAGATCACTTCGCCTACGAAGCCTGGCGTGCACTCGATGTCGTCATATCCGGCAATGCTACATTGTGGGAAGCACTCGAAGAGAAGCAGACGCTTCTGCTCAAGCCTGAGCACACTGAGGCTGACGGGGTGCGGTTGGGTGAAATCGAATGCGTCATCTCCGAAGAAAACGGCTATAGCGCCGAGGCGGACGCCGGCGAATTGCTGTCGGGTCTCGGGATCCCGGAAGCGGATCATGAGAAATGCATGAGTGAACTGCCGGGCGGGCGACGGCTGCGTGTGCTGCTGGCACAGGCGCTCTTTGGCAACCCGGATGCGTTGCTGCTCGATGAGCCGACGAATAACCTGGACATCGACAGCATCCGCTGGCTTGAGCGCTTTCTACAGTCGTATCGCGGCGTGCTGTTGACGGTTTCGCACGATCGCCATTTTCTCAACGAGATCTGCACGCAGATCGCCGATATCGATTACGAGACCATCATTACGTACGCGGGCGGCTACGACGAGATGGTCATTGCCAAGGGCCAGTTCCGCAGCAAGATTGAACAGGAAAACTCCGACCGCCAGAAGAAAATCGAGCAGCTTCAGGACTTCGTGGCGCGTTTCGGTGCCGGCACGCGCGCCTCGCAGGTGCAGAGCCGCAAACGGCAGATCCAGCGGCTCACGCTGACGGATTTGAAGCGCTCCAATATCGAACGGCCCTTCATTCAATTCCAGGTCAAGAAACCCTCGAGCAAACAGACGCTGATTATCGAGGGGCTTACCAAGCGCTGGCCCGAAATGACCGTCTGCGAGCGTTTCCGTGCCGTCATAACCAAAGGCGAAAAGATCGCAATTATCGGTCGCAGCGGCGTTGGCAAGACGACCCTCTGCAAGATGTTGATGCAAGACCTCAAGCCCGACGCTGGCCACATCGATTGGGGCACTCAGACGAGCCTCGGGTATCTGGCGCAGGATCATCGTGACGGGATCGCCGACGGCGTGACGGTGACGGATTGGCTGCATTCATTCGATCCGAATGCGAATATTCAGGAAATCCGCGGCCTGCTCGGGCGGATGCTGTTCAAGGGCGACGAAGGCATGAAGCCGACCGATGCTCTGTCCGGCGGCGAGGCGGTGCGTTTGATTTTCTCGAAGCTGATGCTGACCAAGGACAACGTACTGATCCTCGACGAGCCGACGAACCATCTCGATCTGGAGTCGATCATTGCGCTTGGCGACGGCTTGACCAAGTATGAGGGAACGGCGTTCGTTGTGACGCACGATCGCGACTTGGCAGCGACTTTTGCGACGCGGATATTCGCGTTCACCGAGCATGGGTTAATAGACTGGCAGGGCAACTACGAGGATTTTCTCGAACGACACGGCACTGACGATGGGTCTGCGCCGCGTAGTGGCGGCGCGCCCGCGAAAAAGCGCAACAGCCAGCGTCCCGCGGCGCTCTCGCTTGCGGAGTAAGAAAGCCTTCGAAGGCCTTGCCAGGTGGTCGCCGGAAACTAGACTAGCCAGGCGATGCCGCCTCGTGCGCCGCTGCCAAGACCCGACCGACGAACGGCGGTGCTACGCCTCGTGCGTGACGGGCAACATGTCGACGAGGTCATCGAGCGAGGGATTCCGCGCGGTCAAGACGAGCGTTTGGATTGCTACGGCGAACCTCAAGGACGTGCATGTCGAAGCGCCGCTCGGTACGAGCGCCCGGGCACGCCGACGCTATGTCAGCCTGTTCGACGAGCTGCGGCAGGCGGCAGCGCGTGGCATCGATGTGCGGATCCTGCACGCGGGGCCGCCATCGCGTGTCTTGACTCAGCGCCTCAAAGCGTCCAATAAGTCTCGCTCGCTAATGCGCCGCTGTCCGCGAGTGCATTTGAAGATGATCGCCATCGACGGCGAGACGTTGTACCTAGGCTCGGCGAACTTTACGGGGGCAGGTCTTGGCGCCAAGAGCGAACATCGCCGCAATTTCGAGGCGGGAATCGTCACCGACGATGAGTGGCTACTCGATGAGATGCAAGGCGCTTTCGACGCGATTTGGACTGGTGCCCGCTGTAAGAGTTGCCAGCTGCGTAGCGAATGCCCAAAACCGCTCGATGAGTACTCGAAGGATACCCGGCTCGTCTAGGGCTGTCCCGCGTCAGACCCGAGCATTTCAGGAAGCTTCCGCAGCGCCTCACCTAGTGGCATCACCGTGCACGCCCCCTCGGTGTAGCTGCGCGTGCCACCGTAGAACAAGTAAGGCTTTGCCGACTTGTAGTCTTCGCAAAAGGAGCGCAGCCCCCGGAAGTCTTGAGAACGCAGCGTTGCCGCTCGCTTGACCTCGAGCGCGAGCAAGCGTTTCTCGCCATACAGGACAAAGTCCACCTCTTCGCCCGACCGTGTGTTCCAGGTACTGATCTGATAATCGAGGCGCAGCACGTCGATGAGTGCGCGCAGCTCTTGGAGCAACAGCGTTTCCAGCGCCGGTCCCTCGATCTCTTCGGGGGAATCGAGCGGTCCACGGGGGCGCAGCGCGCGGTAAACGCCCACATCGAAGAAATAGAACTTTGGATGGTTGGCCATCTCCCGCTTGGCTCGACGCGTGAAAATTGGAATCCTTTGGGCGATTAACAAATCTTCGAGAATCGACATGTAGTTCTCGACGACTTTGCGCTGTACACCACATTCTCGCGCGACGGATGAGATGTTCATCAGCGATCCCTGCGACAAGCTGGCGGCTTCCAGAAACCGTGCGAATGCCCCGATATTCCGGGTGAGTCCTTCCTGCTGAATCTCTTCGCGTAAGTAGGTCGTGACGTAGCTTGCGAGGAAATCGCGCGCCTTCGCAAGATCGGGCGCCGTTTGAGCGGCTGGGAGATGCCCGACCAACAGCGAACGCTTCAAATCAAAGGCCGCACCAAGCTCCGCAACGGCAAGCGGATGCATGAACCGCGTCACAGCCCGCCCAGCCAAAAGATTGACTCCCTTGCGCCTCAGCTTACGTGCGCTTGACCCGGTGAGAACGAACCGCAAGCGACGCGCCTCGATAAGACGGTGGACCTCGTCCAAGATCTCTGGAATCTTCTGCACTTCATCGAGGATGACCCAATCTCGGAACCCGGGAGCGACGCGCTCTCCGAGTCGCCGCGGTGACGCATGAAAGTCGAAGAAGATGTCCGAATCCAATAGATCGAAATACAGACCCTTGGGAAACGTCGTTCGAACCCAACTGGACTTCCCAGTTCCGCGCGGACCAAACAGAAAGAAGCTGCCATCAGGCGGCCGCAGCAATCTGGAATACATGATTCCAATAATATACAAAAAATGGAATTAATGAGTCCAAAATGCAGCTGGAAATCTGACCTGCGTAGTTCTGAACAAACGGGGGTAGAAGGCTCGTGCAGTCAAACTGAACCCCCACCAGCGTCATTGAAATCCATCACGATGCACAAGTCGCGGTTTAGTGAGCGAGCCGGCATTGCCCAGCTCGCCTAGTGGTAGTGCGCGATTGTCGGGGAGGGGCTAAGGTAGCGCGCTCATCGACATTCCCATGAAAATAGGCATTCCAAAAGAGGTTCGTCCCGGCGAGAGGCGCGTTGCCATTACGCCTGAGACGGTCGGTCGGCTGCTCAAGCTTGGGTTCGAGGTCGCCATCGAGTCGGGTGCGGGCGCGGGCGCGTCATTCGAAGACGCAGCTTACGCGGCAGCCGGCGTCACCGTCGAGCCAGACGCCGCGAAGATTTGGTCTACGAGCGACATCGTGCTCAAAGTCCAGCCGCCAGACAAGCGGGCTGACGGCAGGCACGAAGCTGACATGATTCGCGAAGCCAGCACGCTTGTCAGCTTTCTTTGGCCCGCGAAAAGCAAGGAGCTGATCGACAGGCTTGCCAAGCGAAAGGCCACTGTGCTTGCGATGGATCAGATCCCCCGTATCACGCGGGCGCAGAAATTCGACGCGCTAAGCTCGATGGCGAACATTGCGGGGTACCGCGCCGTTATTGAGGCTGCCAGTTTCTTTGGTCGTTTCTTCACGGGACAGATGACTGCCGCCGGGAAAATCCCGCCCGCCAAGGTCCTTGTGATTGGCGCTGGGGTCGCGGGGCTGGCCGCGGTCGGTGCCGCTCGCGGGCTCGGCGCCATCGTGCGCGCGTTCGACACGCGCTCGGAGGCGCGGGAACAGGTTCAGAGCATGGGCGCCGAGTTCCTGGAGGTCACAATCCAAGAGGACGGCGCGGGTTCGGGCGGCTACGGCAAAGTCATGAGCGCTGCGTTCATCGCCGAAGAGATGGCGCTGTTCTTGAGGCAAGCCAAAGAGGTTGACATCATCATTACGACGGCGCTGATCCCTGGCAAGCCCGCGCCAGTTTTGATCACCGAAGAAATGGTCAATGCAATGCGGCCCGGGTCCGTTATCGTGGATTTGGCGGCGGAAAACGGCGGCAACTGCGCGCTGACGCATCCCGGCGAAGTCGTGGTTCAACGGGGTGTCACCATCGTCGGCTACGTCGATTTGCCCAGCCGCCTGGCGCCGCTGGCGAGCCACATGTATGGGACCAATCTTACACACTTGCTCAGCGACATGGGGGGCTCTGAGAAATGGCGCGTCGATCTCGACGATCAGGTCGTGCGCGCAGCCCTCGTACTGAAAGAGGGGGAGCTTATGTGGCCCCCACCAAAGATCGATGCTCCGACGCCATTGGCCAAACCGGGTGCATCGACCGCCGTTACCGCTCCCGCTGCGGTCAAACCCAAGCCCAAAAGATCAAACGCTGGCGCGGTGGGGTTGATCATCGCAGCGCTGTTGCTGGCGGGGCTTGGTACCGTGGCACCGCGGGAGTTCCTATCCCACTTCACGGTCTTCGTTCTTGCAGTCTTCGTCGGCTGGCAAGTCATCTGGAACGTGACGCCCGCGCTGCACACGCCGTTGATGAGCGTGACCAACGCAATCAGCGGCATAATTGTGGTGGGGGGGTTGCTACAACTAAGCTCCGACTTTACGGCTCCTGTGACACTCATCGGGGCAGCAGCCGTCTTGTTAGCGTCCATCAATATTGCCGGCGGCTTTCTCGTGACGCACCGCATGCTACGTATGTTCCATCGTTGAGGATGAAGATTCATGCCTGAAAGTCTCTCCATCGTCGCCTACCTGGTGGCGGGCATTCTGTTCATTCTCAGCCTCGCGGGCCTTAGCGCGCAGGACTCCGCTCGCCGCGGTAACCTGTTCGGGATTGCCGGCATGGTGATCGCCGTAACCGTCGCGGTGCTGAGCCAGGCGATGCACTACGCACCCCTTGCCATCGCGGTCGGCATCGGCGGCATCATTGGGATCACCCTCGCGTTGCGCGTGCAGATGACGTCAATGCCGGAGCTCGTGGCGGCACTGCACAGTTTCGTCGGGTTGGCCGCGGTACTCGTCGGGTTCGGCAGCTATTTGATGCCGGGGCCCGAAGGCGACGTCGAACGCATCATCCATGAGCTCGAAGTCTACATTGGCGTGTTCGTCGGCGCCGTGACGTTCACGGGTTCCGTCGTCGCATTCGGGAAACTGCGCGGTATCGTGAGTAGCAAACCGCTGCTCATGCCGGGCCGCCATTGGCTAAACGCCGTACTGCTTGCGGCTTGCATCGTGCTCGGTTGGCGCTTCGTCGGCGCCGCGCCGGCCGAGGGCGTACAGTGGCTTGGCATTCAGGCGGGCATTGCAGGGCTGCTCGGGGTTCATCTTGTCATGGCAATCGGCGGCGCGGACATGCCCGTCGTGGTGTCGATGCTGAACAGTTACTCGGGCTGGGCCGCAGCCGCCGCGGGTTTCATGCTTTCCAATGATCTGTTGATCATTACGGGCGCGCTCGTTGGCTCGAGCGGCGCCATCCTCAGCTACATCATGTGCCGCGCCATGAATCGCTCATTCGTCAGCGTGATCATGGGCGGGTTTGGCGCTGAGGAAGGCCACAAACCCGCGCGCAAATCCGGCGAACCCGCCGGTGAAGTCACTCCGATCGAGGCGGCTGAGACCGCCAATCTGCTGCGGGACGCCAAGGGTATCATCATCATTCCCGGCTACGGCATGGCGGTGGCCCACGCGCAATACCCACTTTACGAAGTGGCCGATTGGCTGCGTAAGCGCGGCAAGAACGTCAGGTTCGCCATTCACCCGGTCGCGGGGCGATTGCCCGGTCACATGAATGTCCTCTTGGCTGAAGCCAAGGTTCCCTACGACATCGTTCTCGAAATGGAAGAAATCAATTATGATTTTCCGGAAACGGATGTCGCGATGGTGATCGGCGCCAATGACATCGTCAACCCGGGTGCGCTCGACGACGCATCCAGCCCCATTTACGGGATGCCCGTGTTGGAAGTGTGGAAGGCCAAGACGGCGGTCGTCATGAAGCGCAGCATGGCCAGCGGCTACGCAGGGGTCGAGAACCCACTGTTTTACAAAGAGAATACTCGCATGCTCTTCGGCGATGCGAAAAAGAACGTGGACGCGATTCTGACCTGTCTACGAAGCAATGGTGACGCCGAAGCTGCAGAGTGATTTTTATGGCAGCCGCGCCATTGCTCTCTCCCTAATCCCTGCAAGGGATATTTTTCTCCCACCCTAAATCCCGCCCGCTGGGCGGGACTTCAAACCCCCCAACCCCGCATCCTTTGGGGGTATCTAGGCGCGAATCCCTCGTGTGGCATATTTGAGATCGGTCGAGAAGAGTCACGGTGTCTGGCTGTGTTTGAGCTCAATCGGGAAGAGTTACGGCGCGTGCCCGTGCTTGGATTTTTGCCAATACGGGTTGGACGTCAGGGCGTATTGCCTTACAAGGTCCTTGCGGTCCCATTCGAGCTGCCTGAATGATGAGAGACACCTATTACGTCCACGCGGCCGTTCGATTGGCGTTCGTCGCCAGTGTGCTGTTCCATAGCGCCCTTGCCGATGCGATGGATCAGTTCGAGATTCAGGTCTATGAGGACGACCTCAATCGCCCGGGGCACTTCGGGCTCGAGACACATCTCAACTACACGATCGAAGGACATCGGGCCCCTGCCTATTCCGGTGAGCAGCCGCCCAATCACGTCAGCCGCGTGACGTTCGAACCGGCGCTTGGCATCACGGAGTTCATGGAGCTCGCTGGGTACCTGCAGAACATGATCACCGGGGATGGGCAATACAAATTCTCGGGCGTCAAACTCCGCTCGAAATTCGTTTTGCCGACTCGCTATACGGGCCATTTCTTTTTCGGAATCAACGTGGAAGTGGGCCGCGTGCCGCGTGCCGTTGAAGAACAAGGCTGGGCCAACGAGTTTCGCCCAATCGTCGGATACTACGATGGCCGTTGGCTGCTCGATGTCAACCCGATCGTTGGCTACGCGCTCTCGGGCCCTGACAAATTCAAGCCCGACTTCGAGCCGGCCGCCAAAGTCGGGTTCAACACGCAAATGGGCTTCATGCTCGGTGCCGAGTACTACGCAGGGCTCGGCCTTTTGGCGGCACCGGCGCCGCTCGGCAAACAAGAGCACCTGGCCTTCCTAACATGCGACCTCGCCGATGCTGCGCAAGCCCCAGCCGCTGAGCAACCTTGGGAGCTCAATTTCGGAATTGGCAGATCATTGACCGAGGCCACGCCGCAGCAATGGATCGTCAAAGCCATCGTGGGCTATTCATTCTGAACTTTGGCGCTGCGGCACGTGGCCGCGCGTGACGACTATCCGCGAATTGCGGCGCAGAACGGCTCACTCGGGGAGAGCGTCTCGACACTGTTACAAATGTTGCTACTGCCTGCGACGGCAATACAGATACCACTGGCGCAGTCGTCGTTGGTTGTGCAGTTCTCGCTATTGGCAATCTTGGCGACGCACGTGCTTGCGGTGCACATCAGACCCGTGTCACAAGGGTCCGCTCTGCTGCAGCCGGCGTTCAATGCTTCGTTCTGATCGCAGTGCGAGGTTGTGCCACAGTGATAACCAGTGACGCACTGGGCATCGACCGCGCTGCACGAGCCGCCGCCGTTGACCGTCTGGGGCACTTGGCAAGTGCCTTCTGTCGCGCCCGCGTCGCTTGCGCTTGACGCTGCGTGAATCACGCAACCCAGGCCTTCCGCCTGCGCGCAGTCAGCATCGACCGCACAGCTTGAACCTTTGGCACCCGAGCCGCTGAAGACTGGGCCGCAGGCAGCCGCTATATTGGCCAAATCCGTGCTGTCAATTTTCGCGTCGGAGTAGGCAGCGCTAATCGCGTTGACGCAGTTCTCAGCCGGTCCACTATTGTAACTGTACCCAGCCGAAGTCGCGGGCACTATGTATGTAGTGTAGCATGATGCCGTTTCTTTGGTAATGCAGGTACTCGTGTCGGCGACCGCGCACGCGGCCACCACTGCGTCACTGCATTCGGCCGTAGCCACTCCGGTGCAGAACGAGCTTTCGTCTGGGTACTTTGGCTTGGTCTCCGTCGTGGTTGAACATTGCAGGCACGACAAACCCAGAACCGCTGACACGAACAAACAATGACGCATGGTAGCCCTCGACTTTCGACCGATGATTGAAGCTGAAGGAGCGTAGCAAAGAGTACTTATCGCGTTCAATACATTCCGTTGATCTCCACTTGCAACTGCATTGGATTCGACCGAACGTTCGCAGCACCCAGATTGCGATCGACCTACATTCTCAGACACGCAAGCGAACTGGTTGCCAGCACCTTCCGGCGGGCAAACCCTAGCCCGAAATTGCCAGGAACCACGCAAAAGCAAGCATTGATGGCAAATGACGCCCGCATCATTCGACGGCGCGAGCGCCGTGAATATTCATGCTGTGGTGCCGCCACCTTCCCGTCAGGCCGCGCGCATCCGGTCTTCGAAGGCGCTTAGCGCGGCTTTGGCGCCCTCGCCCATCGCGATAACGATTTGCTTGAACGGGACGGTCGTGACGTCGCCGGCGGCATAGATGCCCGGCACGTTCGTGCGGCAGCGCGCGTCCACGACGATTTCTCCAAAGCGATTGAGGTCGAGCAAGTCTTTGGCAATTGCGCTGTTCGGGACCAGGCCAATCTGCACGAAAACGCCGTCCAGCGACACTTCGTGTTCTTCATCATTCGAGCGGTCGCGGAATTTCAAACCTGTCACCGCGTCGCCGCTTCCGACAATATGGGTCGCACGCGCATTCGTAATGATCTCGAAATTGGGCAGCGACCGGAGTTTCTTGACGAGCACGGCGTCTGCCTTGAGCGTGTCGAGGAACTCAACCAGCGTGACATGCGAGCAGATACCCGCCAGATCGATGGCGGCCTCCACACCCGAGTTGCCCCCGCCGATCACGGCGACGCGCTTGCCCTTGTAGAAAGGCCCGTCGCAATGTGGACAAAAGGCGACGCCGCGACCAAGGTACTCCTTTTCGCCAGGAATGCCGAGTTCGCGCCACTTGGCGCCAGTCGCCAATATAAGGGAGGTCGCCGTGAGCACTTCACCGCCCTTGAGCCTGAGCTCCTTGACTTCGCCGTTGACAATGCGTTCGACTCGCCGATGCTCCAAGAGCTCCACGGGATATGATCGCAGGTGCTTCTCGAGATCCGCAGCCAGCCGCGGCCCCTCCGTGTACGTTACTGAAACAAGGTTCTCAATGCCGAGAGTTTCCTGCACTTGGCCGCCGATTTTTTGCGCAACAACTGCGGTTCGTAGCCCTTTGCGCGCGCTGTAGATCGCGGCAGAAACACCCGCGGGCCCGCCGCCCACGACGATGACGTCATACGACTTCTTGGCGGTTGCGTCGGCGGCAGCTTCAGGCTCACTTGCCCCAAAGGCTTCCTCGATGACGTCCAGCAATTCTGCAAATGTGCTCTTGCCGACGTGGAGCAACTTGTCGCCTGAATAGACCGTCGGCACGGCTTGGATGCCAAGTCGTGTAACTTCCTCGGTCGCAATCGCGCCGTCTACCGTTGTGTGCCGAACGTCACCGTGAAGCAGCGCCATTACATTGAGCGCCTGCACTACGTCGGGGCAATTCGTGCACGACAGCGAGATGTACGTGCGAAGTTCAATGGGTCCTTTCAAAGCCTTGACGCGACGTATGATGCCTTCGTCCGGCAGTTTGCCCTTGCCGTCGGCGTTGAGAACCGCCAACACCAACGATGTGAACTCGTGACCGCCTGGAACCGCGCGGAAGCGGACACCTGTCGGCGCGCCGTCTTTGAGCAAGTCGAATTGAACCTCAGGCACCTCGGGGCCCTGTTCGACGACTTGCAGATTCGGGCTGGTCGTGGCCAGTGATTGAAGCAAACTAAGCAACTCGGCTTGGCTTTGATGCTGGCTTGGATACACGGAAAAGACATATTTTCCGGTGAGATTGGCAAAATGCGCCTTCAACTGTTCGAGAATTTCGTTGTCTAGCATTGGAGTGCCTACCAGGTTCTTCGATAACTACTCACGAGTCAACTTGCTTGATGCGCAGCAGTCCGCTGGG
This sequence comes from uncultured delta proteobacterium, assembly GCA_963811985.1. Taxonomy (GTDB): domain Bacteria; phylum Myxococcota_A; class Polyangia; order Polyangiales; family Polyangiaceae; genus FEN-1139. The sequence continues at coordinate 77,460 of CAWEUH010000022.1, read as the reverse complement.
GATTTTCCTCCCTAATCCCTGCGCGGGACTTTGTTCTCCCCTCCCTAACCCCCCAAATCCCCCCAGTTTTGCTCAGCACTGGTTCCATCGCACTTTGTGATTCCATGTAGGTGAATTTTTTGGACCGACAACTCGTCGGTTTGCGCATGCAGCAATTCAAAGGCGAGCAGGCGGCGTGGGCTCAGGATCAGTTCGGACAGGTTCGTGTGGGAGATAGTCGGCGGACGACCCGGCTCGTCGCGATGGCGACTCGAGCGGCTCAGTCGCCTTCAGGCAAGGTTTCTGACGTGTTTTGTCGGGATAAGGAACGGCAGGGTGCCTACGACTTGCTCGAAAGCGGTCAGGTGGATCCCGTGGCGTTGGTCGTGGCGCAGGCAGAGGCAACGGCTCGACAGTGCGCCAATGAACCGTTCGTGTTTGTGCCAATTGATGGCTCTAGTGTGACACTGGCTGACCGTACTGCGGGCAAAGACTTCGGTAGTGTGGGGACTCTGAGCGACGGCAACCGCGGGTTGAAGGTAATCAGCGCACTGGCGATTAGCCCCAAAGGGATGCCGCTGGGTCTGTTCACGCAAGTCTGGTGGGCTCGCACGCAGGCCAGGAGACAAAGTAAAAAGCAGAAACGTAAACGCAACCTCAAGCGTGACGTCCAAGAGAAGGAGACGCGATACTGGTTGGAAGCGATCCAAGACGCCTGCGCCCACGCAAAGGCAACGAATGCGAAGCTTTGGTTGCAACTCGACCGCGAAGCTGACAACAAGCATATCCTGCTCGAACTTGCCGACTGCGGACAACAATTCACGGTCCGTGGGTCGTGGGACCGATTGATTGACGCAACCGGCAACGATAAGCAGTACTTGCGGCAATGGCTGGACCGAGAGGCTCCAGGAGGCGAATATAGGCTCGAAATTAGCGCTGCACCCAAGCGAACTGCGCGCTTGGCGCGCATCGTGGTGCGTTGGGCCTGTGTGACACTGCGACTGCGCAATGTGCCACGTTATGGTGAATGCTGGCTCGACGTTACTGTCGTATGGGCACGCGAAGAGGGTACATGTCCAGCGGGTGAGAAGCCTGTGGACTGGCTACTGCTGACGAACGCTCCGGTGGGGAATTTCCAGCAGGCGCAATCTGTCATTCATGGCTACACGCAACGCTGGCGGATCGAAGAATTCCACAGAACCTGGAAGACCGGCAGCTGCAACGTGGAGCAGACACAGCTAAGAAGTCAGCAGGCAGTGCGCATTTGGGCTACTCTACTTGCTGCCGTGGCCGTACGCATCGAACGTCTAAAGATCCTGGCGCGAACTGAACCCCAACAACCAGCGGACATTGAGCTGACACGCCACGAGATCAGAGCACTCATTGTGCTCAAACGTCAGCAGAAAAAACGAACTGAAGTCATTACTGACGCCATGCCCACAATCGGGCAGGCCACGTTGTGGATAGCTGAACTAGGCGGCTACACTGGCAAATCATCCGGCGGACCACCGGGTTCCATCACGATCCGCAGGGGGCTAGACAGGCTGCTACCCGCTGCCCAGCTGCTCCAGGCCCTAGAAGACCAGGAAAGATCAGACCAATGCTGAGCCCAGTTTTGGGGGGATATCTAGGCGCGATTCCTTCGCGTGACGGATTTGAGCTCGTTCAACGACTCACCCGCACCCCGCCCTCTATGGCCTGGGTATCTCGGCACGATTTCTCCGCGTAACGCGTTTGAGCTCAAGTGAAAGAGTCACGCCGCGAGCCGATTGCCGCCAGCCGATTGCCGCGAGCCGATTGCCGACTGCCCTTCAAATCTTTCCGACCAGATCGAGCCCTGGTTTTAGTGTGGAGGCGCCCGGGGTCCACTTGGCGGGGCAAACTTCGCCTGGGTGAGACGCGACGAACTGGGCGGCTTGCACCTTGCGAACGAGCTCGTCCGCGTTGCGCCCTACACTGTTGTCTTGAATCTCCGCGAGCTTGATCTTGCCCTGTGGATCGACGAGGAAGCTGCCCCGGTACGCGAGACCTTCCTCTTCGATGTAGACCCCAAAAGCACGAGAGATGACGCCGGTGGGGTCGGCCAGCATGGGGAACTTGATCTTCTTGATTGTCTCCGAAGCGTCGTGCCATGCCTTGTGGACGAAGTGGGTGTCAGTGCTCACCGAGTAGACCTCGACGCCCATCGATTTCAGCTGCTCGTATTTGCCAGCCAAGTCGCCAAGCTCGGTCGGGCAAACGAACGTGAAATCAGCTGGGTAGAAGAAGAATATGGCCCACTTGCCCTTTAGATCTTTGCTGGAGACCGTCTTGAACTGGTCATTGTGGTAGGCTTGGACTGTGAATTCGGGTAGCGTGGAGTTAATGATCGACATGTTTGTTCTTCCTTTGGTATTCGTTGATTTCTAATTCCATAACTTGCCAATTGCGGCCTGCGGCCGCCGATCCTCGGCTCTGGCTGACGCCCGCCCTAGGTGGACGGTGTAACATTTTCACGGCTGGCGCAAGGGGTACACAACCCTCTCACTTCAATCCGCGCACTTTGTACGGTGCCCATCCCCTGTACGTTTCGGCCGATTTTTTCCAAATCTAACAATGGGCTTGGCACGTCCTGGACCTTGCCGCAGCGAACGCAAATGTGATGGTGATGGGGCTCCAAATTGGCGTCAAAGTGAAGCGAATCATAGCGGGAACCAAGGGTTGAAATGAAGCCAAGTTCCTTCAGGAGCTTCAATGTGCGGTAAACCGTGTCCAGCGAGACGGTGGGCAGCCTGCCCTGCACGCCGCGAAACACGGCTTCTGCATCGGGGTGCGCATGGCTTTGCACCACTTCGCGAAAGATCTCGAGCCGTTGGTGCGTGGCCTTGATTCCCAAATGTCCGCAAGCCTCCCTGAACATTTCGACTCTGGCTTCGAACAGTGGGGTTTGCATAGTGCGTGCGACACTCACGGGCTCAGCGATGAAGGGCCTCTGAACGCCGGTATTGGGAAATATTGGTAGGCTTGGTTCACAGTGATTCTTATTTAGGAACCTAATGACAACTAACGGGACGTCAACGGTCTGGTCTTCTCGTTCGACATTAGAACGCAACATAGTGATATTATTGTGTTATATTGATTGTCCGCTTTGACTCGTAAATTGGCCTATTGGCTGATTTGAATGGCGATTTGTCGCAAATCTGGGTGGGGCGTGCCGTAACGCCAATAAAGAAAACTTGCCACGGCAGACGCTAGATCGGGGCAGCGTCAGGCATACGTCTCTTGCGACGGTGAACGAGGCCCGGCGACCGTAGGCGTTTGATTCGAAACTGATCAAGCTCGAGGAGCCTCGCGACGAAATCACATTGATCGAGTACGATTCGAGGGCGCTGTTTGGGAGGCTGCCGGCTGCCTGAGGCAACCAGAAGGGATTCGCTGACATGTCACACGTGAATGGAGTTTTCATGCGCGGAAACTTGCGGGGCTGGACTGTTCTGTTTGCGTTGGGCATCGCGAATCTTGCCGGCTGCAGCAGCAAATCAGACGACAGCGGTCTTGACGACTCTCTCGGCGGCGGTTACGTAACGCCAAACACTGGGGGCGGCGGAGCGGCCAACGCAGCCACTGGCGGTCGAGCTGTTGCAACGGGCGGCCGCAAGGCAACGGGAGGCTCCACGGCCACTGGCGGTCAATCGGTCATCGTCAACTGTCCGGATGGTGAACAAGGTTGTTCGTGCACGAACAACGGCAGCGCCCGCTGCAATGGTACTCTCACGTGCAACCCGGTGACGAACGTTTGCTGCGCAAATGGGAGCTGCGTCAGACCCGCGAGTGGCACCGGCGGCACAGCCGGTACCGGAGGTAACAAGAGCACAGCCGGCGCAGGGGGCGCTGCTGGTTCGACCAACACAAGCGCCGGCGGCAATCAAGCAGGCGCCTCTGCCAATGGCGGCGACACATCGGTTGCCGGTGCTTCCAGCAACGGCGGCGACACATCGGTTGCAGGTGGAACGTCGTCGGGCACGGCGGGCACCGCAGCCGTGGGCGGGACCACGGCCGTAGTCTCCGCCGCGACCGGCGGCGCATTGCCGACAGGTGGGAACAACGCCAGCGGCGGTCAGACGTTCATCGGCGACTGCCCGGCTGGCGAACAGGGTTGCTCGTGCACGAATGACGTCAACGCCCGCTGCCAGGCCGGACTAACGTGCGACACGGTGACGAACGTTTGCTGCGCAAATGGGAGCTGCGCCAGACCCCCAACTGGTACCGGCGGCAACTCCGGTATCGGTGGCGACAGAAGCGCGGGTGGTACAGGCGCGCCTGGTGGCGGATCGTCGCTGCCAAATTGTTTGGCGACGGTACTAACTACGCCAAACGGCGTCGTTTCGTGCACTTCGCCGTGTTCACTCAAGGCCACTCTGACGGGCGGAGTGAGTGTCACATATGACTGCGACTGCGTGTCAAGTTTCATGGATTGCACGGCGGGGTCAACGCTTGTACCAGCATGTCCCGCGGCCGTAGTCGCCGGGTCTGCACCATGCGATTCCTCCAAAGACAACTCGTGCAGTTTACTCACAACGACGTCCGTTGCGACCATCACGTATTCGTGCAGCTGCGCGTCTGGCAATTCGCAATGGGCATGCAGTACTTCGTAGTCACGTCGGCCGCGACGCAACTAACGAGGCCCCTGGAGAAACCTCTGGTGCCCGCCCACAATCTTTCTCACGGCCAAGCGGCGTTGCATGGCGTTGAGTGGTAGGTAGCCAACGCTTTGAATCAGGCTCGATTGTGGGGTCCAGGTCCAGCGTTTGACTATCGAGGGCCATGAGTAAAAACGCTGCCACGCGTGCATCCAGCCTTCGCGCAATTGTTCGCGCGTCATTCGTTTGGGAATGTAGTAAGGGGAGCCGGCGTCGTGGTTTGGACGCAGCCACCACGCCTTGTCCGTCAAGCGGCCCTGTTCGGCAAGGCGCTGATAGAGCCTTGTGCCCGGATACGGCGTGAGAATCGCGAACAGCGCCATCGTCAACTTGGCCTTGATGCCGAACTCCACTGTACGATCGAAAACCTCCGTGTCGTCCGTGTCGAAACCGAACACGAAGCTCGCCCAAGTACTGATGCCGTAGTCGTGCAGGCGCGCGATGACCTCCTCGTAGCGCTGGGGCTTGTTTTGTCGTTTGCCCGCGTGGACAAGGGTTGCCTCATCGATGCTCTCGAACCCAACGAACAGCGCTTTGCAACCGCTCTTGGCCATCAACGCTATGTTGGGCACGTGTTGGATGGCCGCGAGCGAACATTGGCCGATCCAGCTCTTGTTGAGATCCGCAAGCCGGTTGAACAACTCGTCCGCGTATTTTCGGTGGATCATCACGTTGTCATCGGCGAAAAGCAGGCGGCTGCCGAGCGTCTTTGCCTCGCCAATCACGTCGTCAACGGGGCGCATCCGCAGTGTCTTGCCGTTCGCGGTGGACACGCTGCAAAACTCGCAAGGATACGGGCAGCCGCGCATCGTCTGGACCACTTGAAACGGGATGTACTTGCGCGAACGGAAAATGTCGCGGCGCGCCCAGGGTAGACCGACCATCGCGGGCCACCCTGCAGCGTAGCGCCGCTGCAGTTGGCCCGCCCGGAAATCAGCAATGACCTTGCCCCAGAGTTTGTCCGCCTCGCCGATGACGACGCTGTCAGCGTGTCCAAGCGCCTCGTCGGGCAATGCCGTCGGGTGAATGCCACCGAGCACGACCTTCACGCCGCGCTGCCGATACCGAGCCGCAATCTCGTAAGCGCGCCGGGCGGTCTTGCTATCGACGCTGATACCGACTAGGTCTACGTCTTTGATATCGCGATCGAGATCGAATGGCTTGACGACGTCGTCCGTGTAGATGACTTCGATATCGGACGGTGTCTGCGCCGCCAACAGGCCCAGCCCAAGCCGCGGAAGTAACGCGGAATCCTCGCTGGCTGGGGCAATCAGCTCGACTTGCATCGCCGATGCTGGCGGTTATTGCACGCTTTGTGCGGCAACGACAGCCGTCGGCCCAGCTACTTGCGGTGTCGCGGCGTTTTCGCGGCCAGCTTCATGGATTTTTGAGCAATTGCCCGCGCTTGTCAACACGACACTCGACAATCGCGAGTTCTGAACCGAGCAGCGCCTTGATGCTCGCGGCTGCGGTTTTGCGCTTGAACAGCGTAGCGTGCTTGGGTTCATCCCAACTGAAGGTATCCTCGGTGATGTTATAGTAGAGGTGGACGCGTGACCCGATCGAACTTAGAAGGAGGTAGCGCGTTCGATCTTCGAGATCCTTGATCCGGCGATCGAGCTCCCGCTGTTCAGCCCGCGTGAGTTCGGGAACGTTGCCCACCTTCTTTTTGGAAGTGCTAGCTACGCGGCCTGTTGTTTTGCGTGGATTCGCTGACTTTCGCTTGGCAGCCATTTGAGTCGTTCTACTTCAATGGCGCGGCGAACGCCGCGTCGTGTTCGAGATATTTCGGCGTGAAGACGAATGCGTCGGCGTTATTGGCCTCTGACACTAGCCCTTGCAGACCGTTGAGCGCGCCACCCACGAACTCGCAGTAGTAGCGATTCACGGTGGAACCGTTGGTGGCAGGCGCCGCGACGACCTTGATAACCCGGTTAGAGCCGAGCGCATCGCATTTAGTGGGCGTCGTAAGCCGCGTCGAGTAGCGCACGATGTCCGCCGGTTCCTTCTCCCAATAGCGAACCGTAAAGGCCGCGCCCGTAAGCCCGCTGAGCGGGCGACTGCCGCTGCAGAAACGCTCCTTCTTCTTGCCGGCTTCCGACTTTTCGTCGCCTTCGCACTGCGGGCCCTGTACGGACCTTTCCGGCGCGGCACGCCCACTGGCCACCCACTGCTGGAAGAGCCCTAGCAACTGTCGCTTCTGCTGCTCGGCTTGCGCGGCCTGCTGCTTGGCGGCCTCCGCCTGCGCCTGCTGCGTTACAATTTCCTGATCGAGTTGAGTTAGCACATTCTTGTCGGCGCACTGCTTGTACGCGTACTCACGCCACTGCCCGATGCCTTCGAACGTCTTAGAGGCGAGCGCCTGACGGATCACGGTTTGCGCTTTCGTGCAGTTCTCTTCGCTCTTTTGGCTGCACGCGACTGCAAGCCCCAAAAATCCAAAACCAAGAAGCCCTGCAGACAATCGAGATTTCATAGATTCAATCGAATACTCGAGCCCGCCTGACCTTACAACCCTGAACATCCTGAGCCATGCTCTCGTTCGACCCCGTGGCCGACTCAGGATTCTTGGCCCACTTCTGTGGATACCTTTATGTCGTGACGGCACGTTGCAGGCAAGGAGCGGTCCCATGGCGCATTGGCAGCGAGAAACCACGATGGTCGTCATCGAATACGGCGCGAGTTGGCCTCGCTGGCTGGACTCGAACCCCAGCGAAAGCCTTGTGGTTGTCGCGCAGCACTACGAGGGCAAACCCGCCGCATTGCTCGAGCAGATTAGGAGCCGCCTCATGCGGTTGCAGCAGGACGGCGCTTGCGTCAAGACGCTGGTGTTCGTGTGCAACGCCAATAACGACGCCGCCGCGCGATCGGCGCGCGCGATCGTGGCACGCGGGCTTTTGCGACCGCTCGGCAGCGTCGAGGGCAGTCAACTCGTGCTGTCCAATGACACAATCCGTGAACGTGCCGCCATGGCCTTTTCGGCGCTCGTCGCAACACTGGAATCAGACGCGGCGCACGCCGGCGTGCGGCTCGGCTTACGGTTGGGCTCGTCGCCGACCGTCTTCGGTAGTATCGGCGCGCTCAGTTTCTCGACGTGAATTCAGTTACCCTACCGACATTGGACGAGCTAGTTCGCCGGACTAGGCTCGAACTCGATTGGCCCTTGTTGCTAGAGCGGATAGCTTACCACGCTGTGAGCGCGGCGGCGGTGCGTTCGATTGGCGACTGGCAACCCGAAGCGGACTATGAAGCCGCTTGCGAGCGAATGCGCCTGACGGCGCAGGCATTGGATCTTTACGAAAGCGGGCGTTCGCTGCCGGTCGAGAATTTCCCGGACACCGCTGAATTGCTCGAGCGCATCGAACGCGGCACCGTGGCGACCGGCCTCGAATTGCGCAACATCGCGCAGTTGCTCGAGCAAGCGCGCCGCCTGCGCGCGGCGGCGAAAGAAGAGCGCCCGCGGCGGCCGTTGCTCGCCTCGGCGCTCGACACGGATGCGTCGCTCGATCGCATTGCCGAGCGGCTCGCGTCGAGTCTAGAGGCCGATGGGACGTTGGCAGATTCGGCCTCGCCGGAATTGGCGCGAACTCGCCGCATGCTTGCGGACGCGCGCCGCGAGTTGACGGCGCAGCTGCACAGGCTACTAAGCGAGTACGCCGATATCTTGCGCGAAAGCTATTGGGCTGAACGCGGGGGTCGTTATGTGCTGCCGCTCCGATCGGATGCCCACCGCGCGCTCGACGGCGCAGTTCTCGATAGTAGCGGCTCGGGCGGGACGCTCTACGTCGAGCCACGCGAGTTATTGCCGTTCAACAACAAGCTGCGCGTGTGCGAAGCCGAGGTTCACCACGAGGAGCAGCGCGTGCTAAGGCAGCTGAGTGATCTCATTGCGCGCAGCCTGTTCGCCGTGCGCGCCGCCGAGTCTGCGTGCATTTTGGCCGACGAATTGAATGCCGTTGCCCGCTACAGCGAGCGCGTGCGCGGCGTCGCGATCGTTCCCATCGTGGAACCGCTCGTCGAGTTGCGCGATGCGCGGCACCCACTGCTCGCCGAACGCGACGGTGTCGTCGCTAATGACATCACACTGCCGGCCGCCACGGGCCTCGTCATATCGGGCCCTAATGCCGGTGGAAAGACGGTCGTCCTCAAGTTAGTGGGGCTAGCCGCTTGGATGGTGCGCACGGGGATACCCTTGCCGGTTGCCGTCGAATCGCGCATGGGGTTTTTCGACCCGGTGGTCTGCAATCTTGGCGACGCGCAGTCGATCACGTCGAGTCTCTCTACGTTCAGTGCCCATGTCACCGATCTGTCAGCGACGCTGAACATCGCAACGCCGAGCGCGCTCGTGCTACTGGACGAGGTGGCGGCTGGGACGGACCCGGAAGAGGGGGCGGCGCTAGCCGCAGCGGTGCTCGAGGCGTTGACGGAGCGGGGCGCGACCGTGTTGACCACGACGCATCACGAACCGCTGAAGGAATTGGCGACCCAACACCCACGGCTTCGAAGCGCCGCGGTTGGTTTCGACCTGCAAACAATGCTTCCGACGTTTCGGCTGCTGCCCAATCTGGCCGGGCCATCGACGGCGCTCGCCGTTGCATCACGGTTCGGCATGCCCAAGAATATCGTAGAGCGGGCTTATGCGCTAATCCCCAAAACAAGTCGTGATCGCGAACGGCTGTTGCGCGAGCTGCACGCGGAACGCTCAGCGGCCGAGGAAATGCGGCGCCAAATTGAGACCGAATTGACCCAACAGCGCTCGCTGCGCCTTCAAATGGAACAGGAACGTGACGCCTTCGAAGCCAAGGAAAGTCGCGAACTGCAGGCGAAATATCGCGACCTGGTTGGCGCCGTCGTGCGCGCGCGCGCCGAACTGGCTCAGCTCGAAAAGCGACTCAAGCACCAGACGCCAACGGCCGAAGGGCTTCGCGAAGCAGAGCAGGCAATTGACGCGGCGGCGCACGTCGTATCGATGGGCAGCAACGTTTCGAATGCCGCCCAAGCCCGCAATGCAACCCAGACTCAGCAGCGGCCACCGGAGTTTGACGAGGTGGCGATAGGGACCAAGGTGCATGTGCCAAAATGGGGCGTGGATGCCGAAGTCGTCGAGGTCAGCGCCAAGAACGAGGTCAAGGTGGTGGCGGGGTCACTGCATGCCTGGTTTTCGCTGGATTCGCTCAGAGTCGTGCCGGTCCAGTCGCGTCGCCAGCCAAGTCCTGCAAAGTCAAAAAAGCAACCAGCTGACCATCGATCACCGGCCGGTGCTGTCAGTCGCGCCACACCGATGCGCGTCGACTCCAACACGCTCGACTTGCGAGGCACGCGCGTCAACGAAGCCCTCGACCAGCTCGACGCTTTCGTTGACAAGATGCTGAACATGGGTGAGCGCACGGCTTTTGTACTGCACGGTCATGGGACCGGCGCCTTGAAACAAGCGGTTCGCGAACACCTTCGACTCAGTACTCACGTCGCGGATTCGGCGCCAGCCGAACCCGACGATGGCGGCGATGCGTTCACGGTGTTTTGGCTTCCCGACTAGGGGGTGTCCCCAAGCCCGTATCGCAGCTGACTCGAACTCAATCCAAATCCGGACTGGACGGTGCTTGCACGGTTGGCACGGTGGGTGGCTTCGGGGCCTCGGGAGTTGCTGTCTTGGCTACTGGCGTAGACCCGCCTGCGACATTCGCAACTCGGGGCGGCTCAACAGGCTTTTGACGTTCCGGAGCGGAAGTAGACTTGTGCGCGACGGACGCATGACGATGCTTCGACGTAACCTGGGAACCGCCGGGCTTGGCCGCAGGCTTGGGCCTCTTGGCAATGGCTTTCTTCTTGTGCGGCACGGTCGGCCGTTTCTTTTTGGCGACTGGCTGCGCATGCTGGGCCGGTTTCTTGTGCGATCGCCGCGGTCGAGGATCATGCTGGCCCTGGTCGTGAGCCCCTGAGGAGGCTTGGGCCCAAGCGGGCCCCGCTGCAACCGAAAGACCAACAGCCAGCAAACAAGCGGTGTGTTTCAACCTATTGAACACTGGGACCGAGCATATCAGGTGTACGGAAATGTGCTTCTCTCTTCTGTCGATTTGGCGGACTTGGGGCGTTATCTGAAGACCCTCGAGTGCCGCACATATCAGTGCTTCACATGGCCGCCCTCAACGCATTTCTGCAGCGGGTTTCTGATTGTGCGACCTTCTGTCACGTCAGCGAAACCATTTGGGATTCTAGGGCCCATTGCGTCGTTCAGCTAATGAACGCGGCGCTGGCCGAGGAAGCACTGCTGCAAATGCGCGAGATCTTTCCAAACGTTTGGTCCCGTCGCGATTCACCGGACCTGCCGTCAGACATCGCTCAAATTGTTGACCGTTTCGGCGGCTTTCGCGACGGTCAATTCGTCGCCGCCACCCCCCCGATGGAAGGCGTGCGCGCCTGGGCCTGGTGGGCACCCTGGACCGACGACGTTACCATTTCGATTCGAGTGGGGCTGTTCGGCAACGTTACGGAAGCCCATCTGCAAGCCCTCAAGAATTTGCTAATTCGCTAGCCGCGCCGCGCGAGGGCTATTGGATACCCTCTCACCGGCCGTAGGAGCCCACAGCAGTTGAGTGCGACTAGGCGGTTGTGCCAGGGGGGGTCGGTGTGAACGGGATATCATCATTGGGCCACATGAAACACAGTTCGTCGTCATTGGCCAGTACACAGGACCAAGATGAAGGGTTCGCTGTTGCGGATATCGCCGAACAGCTGTGCGCGGCCAGCGATGATACAGTGTTTTTCTTCTGCTCATCTCGCTACAACCTGGCAAAGATCGCCGATGCTCTCAACCAGCGGTTTTCCGGCAACGTCATAGGATGCACAAGCGCCGGCCTGCTCGGACTGCGTGGCTATCAACGGGGAGGGATCACAGCAGCGTGCCTGCCCAAGGCCGCTTACGCCGTTGAGTCCTTCCTGCTAAAGCCGCTTTCCCAGTGCCAGCTCCAAATCGCGGCAATTGCCGCGGCGCTAAGATCGCACGCATCCGATTCGTTCACTTCGGGCAAGACGTTTGGGGTCTTGTTGGTTGACGGTCTTTCGCAGATGGAAGAGTCTCTGGTGGAGGTGCTCGAGACGCACCTGAAGGGCATCCCGATCGTCGGAGGCTCGGCGGGAGATGACTTGCGGCTGCGCGACACCCACGTGTGGCATGCGGGGGCGTTTCATTCAGAGGCTGCGATACTGGCAATCGTTACGACCGATATGCCGTTTGAGCCGCTGCACGTGCACCATTTCGTGCCGGGCCAGCGCGAGCTTGAGATTACCACTGCGAACGCAAAGGTTCGCACAATCTACGAGATCAATGGGCAGAATGCCGCGTTGGCGTACGCCGATCTGGTGCAAGTCTCGATGGCGGATCTGAATCCGAACGTGTTCTCGAAGCACCCGCTGTTGGTCGAACACAACGGCCGCCACTACGTGCGTTCGATTCAGCGGGTCGACGGAGATGGATCGCTTAGGCTGTACAGCGCCGTTGAAAGCGGCATTTCAGCTTGGATCGGGGAGCCCCGGATCCGTTGATCGTTCTGGCAGAGGCGTTCGAGAGCCTTCCGCCCGCCGTTCGTAATCCCTCGCTCGTACTCGGTTTCGATTGTGTTCTGCGACGGCTAGAACTCGAGCAACGCCGCCTCGATGTCGCGGTGGGACGCTGCATGGCTGGATACAATGTGGTCGGCTTTTGCACCTATGGTGAGCAATTCGGCAACCGCCACATGAATCAAACGTTCACGGGTGTGGCGCTAAAGAGCGGCTAGACGAAGGGACGGCCCCTAGACGGAAACCGCCGCCATTCGCTCAAGAGCCGCGAGTAGCGCCAAGAACGAGGCCATTACGACATCGCGGTCTTCACCCACGCCGAAAACGGGTTGCGCGTCGCTGCGTTCAGCGACTGCAACGTAAGCCACGGCCTCGGACGCGGCACCCGTGCTGCGCGCGTGCTCAGAGTAATACACGATGTCCCATGACCCTGCATACAGCGGGTGTAGCCCGCGGGCGAAGGCTTCAATCGGGCCGCCCCCGCTGCCGCTAATCTTGCGCCAACTTTGGTCAACGCGCACTTCGGCCTCGACGAATCGATCATCGCCCTGCCCGGGCCGTATCTGCACCGCCTGTATACGACGCTCGCCGTTAGTCCTGAAATAGCGCGCCCTGAACAATTGGACGATTGCAGTCGGTGCCAGTTCCTCACCGGTTTGCTCGGTCACTTCCTGTACGACTTCGCTGAAGTCGGCGGCCATTGCCTTTGGGATCCGGTAGCCGTAGTCGCGTTCGAGCACGTGGGCCATCCCGCCTTTACCCGATTGACTGTTGATGCGGATCACTTCCTCGTAGTGGCGGCCGATATCCGTCGGATCGATGGGCAAGTACGGCACCTCCCAGTATGGGCTCTCCTGACTTTGATATTCTCGCAACCCCTTGTGGATAGCGTCCTGGTGCGACCCGCTAAATGCCGTGTAGACCAGTTCGCCTGCCCAGGGGTGACGTGGGTGCACCTGGATGCCCGTGCATTGCTCAATGGTGCGAATCATCTCCGGCAAATGCGAGAGTTCGAGTTCGGGATCGATGCCTTGCGAATAGAGGTTCATCGCCAGGCTCACTAGATCGACGTTGCCGCTGCGCTCGCCATTGCCGAGCAATGTCCCTTCGATGCGTTCAGCGCCGGCAAGCTGCGCCAACTCGGCCGTGGCCACGCCCGTGCCTCGGTCATTGTGCGCGTGGACACTGAGAATGACTTCCGGGCGCCGTTTCAGGTGCCGAGCCATCCATTCGACGCGGTCGGCAAAGACGTTCGGGGTTGTCATCTCGACGGTCGACGGCAAGTTGAGGATTATCTTTCGTTCGGGGCTTGGGTCGTAGGCGTCAATCACCGCCTCGCAGATCTCGAGAGCAAAGTCCAGCTCGGTCCCCGTAAAGCTCTCAGGAGAATACTGGTAGATGACTTCCAATTGGGGGTATTTGCAGGCTTCGAGCTTGACCCATTCGGTGCCTTGCACGCCAAGCTCGATGATTTCGCGCCGCGATTTGCTAAATACGACGCGCCGTTGAACCTCGGAGGTCGAGTTGTAAAGGTGCACGATGGCGCGCCTGAAACCCGCGAGCGCCTCGAACGTGCGAACGATGAGCGGTCGACGCGCCTGCGTGATGACCTGCGGGGTTATGCGCTCGGGCAACACGCCGCTTTTCGCCACCGAGCACACGAAATCGAATTCCGTTTGCGATGCGGAAGGGAACCCCAACTCGATCTCGCGAAAGCCGACTGCAATGAGCAGGTCGAGCAGTTGGCGTTTCTTGTCTTGACCCATCGGATCAGCGAGCGACTGGTTGCCATCGCGCAGATCCACGCTGCACCAGCGCGGTGCTGCCGTAATTCGCCGATTGGGCCAGCCGCGCTCGGGCAGTTCAACGGCGTCCGGGCGACGGTATTTTCGATGGGAATAGGCCATTTTGTCCTCGTTTCAGGTGGGGGCCGAAGAGGACCGCAAAATGCAAAAAACCCTCTCCGGCAGTTCGCGGGAGAGGGGTAAATGATGCGGTTTTAGATTTCAGCCGTCGATTCACACCTCGCCCGCGCCGCTAAGAAGCAGCCCGGCAAGGAGTGAAAGGCACAGTGAAAACTGCATCGACACGAGCAGTCTGAACCCCCTGAACCGAGAAGTCAATGATCTTTCAATCGACGTGGTTAGGCACGCGGGCCAAAGTCGCACGGATGCGTGCCGTCGCGGCTTCTTACGTCAATTCAATCAATCCCTGCAATGCCCGATCGAGTTCGGCGAGCGACGCAAGGAACTTCGGAAGCTGATCGAAGACGGCCAGCGCTTCGTCAGAGCTGTAGGTATGCGACATGCGATTGCGCGCCTCCAGCATTTCGAGCCACGTTAGCTCATCATTGATCCAACTCTGGGCAAAGGCGACGCGCAAAGCGCCGCGCGGCGATTCGGCCCCCTGGAGCCCGTGGAACACAGCCAACGATTTTAGCGTCTTCCACGCGAGCTCGAAGCAGAACTCGAAGTACTGGATGCAGCCTGCTTGCTCGAGGCGGCTGCGCGGATGCTGCTGCAACGCTTGCGTTAGTTCGGAGACTGCACGTCGAAAGTCAGTGATGAGTGGCTTGGGGTTCAAAGAATAAGCTCCGTGTGCTTGAGCATCTCGTTTCGCACAGCTGACGGTACGGACGTCAGATCCACCCAATCGATGTGGTAGAGCGTGGGCAACTCATCAAGTGCCGAGCCTATGCGAGCAAAGAGACGTGGATCGACAGGGCGAGGGCCGTCAATGGCAACGTCGAAATCCGAGCGAGGCCCGGCGGCTCCCGCCACCCGCGACCCGAAGAAAAGGACGCGGTACGACGCGAGATCGACCTTGAACGGGACCAGCGCTTGGTAGATTAGATCTATTACCTGTTGCTGCCGGTCCGTTGCCACCGCGGTAGTCTAGCACACTCGAAACTGTGCGAACATCGCGAACCTGGGCCCCTCCGGGCTTCTACCCAAGGGTTGCCGAACTCACGCACCGCATGTTTACGTGCCGCGCAAAACAAAAAGCCATGAAACGATGCCATGGGGCGCAATGGCAGCTTTATCGATTCTTGCCCGACGGTTTCTTCTTGCTCACCGGGTCGAGTTTGCCTTTGAGCAAATCCCCGAGGCTCCCGAACGATCCTGCGCCGGAGTCTGCCTGCGGCGCGGATGCGAACGAGCGGAAGTTAGCGCGCTCTTCGACGTTGGCGACGCCCTTGACGCTGAACTGAATGCGACCCGATTCGGCGTCGTGCGAGACCATGACGACGCGCAGTGCCTTGCCAACGGGAAATGCGCGCCGATGATCGGCGCCCGGCGCGAGCTCCAATTCGCGAACCGGCACGAAGCCCTCACCTTTTGCCGTGCGCACGACCAGTCCTCCGCCGACGGCGCGCGCGACCGTGCCCTCGAGCACTTCGTCCGCCACAGGCACGGGCTCAGGCGCGGCGCCCGAGAGTTGCTTCATTGAAAGACGGATCCGCTCGCCACGGTCGCCCGGTTCAATGCCGAGCACGCGCACCGTAACTTTTGCGCCCTTTTGAACGACATCCTCGACGCGATCCACGCGATGCGCAGCGAGCTCGGAGATGTGCAAAAAGCCGGTGATCCCCTGCAAATCGACGACGGCGCCGTGTTTGGTGATGCCCGACACCGTCCCCTCGATCTCGGCGCCCACCGCGATCTTCTGACGCGCATCAGCGGCGTTCGCCTCGCGACGCTGCTCGAGCAGCGCGCGCCGTGACACCACCACATTGCGACCCTGTTCTCGGATCTCCATCACCAGAAATTCGAGTTGTTGCCCTTCGTACACGGAAAGATCTTCCACGTGCGACAGCTCAATGTGCGATGCGGGGCAAAACGCTCGCGTGCCGGCAATGTCCACCTCGAGGCCCCCCTTGTTCGCCTTCGTCACGTTGCCGAAAATCGGAGTCTTGGTCTCGAAGGCAACGTTCAGCGACTCGCGATCGATCGGGGCGTTGCGACCGAAGCTCACCGCCAACACCGGCGAATCCATCCGCGCGTCAATGACGGTTCCTCGCAGCTTGTCTCCGACCGCTACACTCAACTGCCCCTGATCGTCGAGCAACCCCGAGCGATCGACCCGCGCCTCCGTGGGCGTGCCGACATCAACGTACACAGAATCTTGACCAATTTGTACCACTGTGCCTTCAATAATCTCACCCCGTCGTAACTTCCGTAGGCCGCGGTCCGCGGACTTCAGGTTCGAGGCCTGCATTAAGGACGCAAAATCGTCGTGGGAGGGCATAGGGCCCAAGCCTGACACAAAGTTGACCGTTGGCGTAATCCGCATCAAAACAGCAAGCACACCATGGACAGCGAAACCGACCTCGGCCGAATCGTCGGAGACCGCTACCTGCTCTTGGACTCAATTGGCCAGGGCGGCATGGCCGACGTGCACCTCGCCCGCGACAAGCGCGACGGGCACCTAGTTGCCCTCAAATGGCTCGCCCGCTCACGCCGCACTGAGCCTGCCCTGCGCGAGCGCATGCGCCTCGAGGCCGAGCTACTCGCCCAGGTCAAGCACCCCAACGTCGTCCGGCTCTTCGATTTCGGAATCACCCGCGACGGCATCCCCTTCCTCGTACTCGAAGCCCTGACCGGCGAGACCCTGCACGAATACATTGCCCGCCGCGGCCCCATGCCCGTCGAGCAGGCGCTGCCGTTCGCTTTGCAGCTGGCAAGTGCGCTCGACGCCGTGCACAAGGCAGGCCTCATTCACGGCGACGTAAAGCCCCACAACGTCTTTCTCAGCGGAGAATGCGACAGTCCCCAATCCGTCAAACTCATCGACTTCGGTTTCGCCCAAGTCTGCAGCGGCGACAGCCCGACCGACGGCGACATCGTTGCCGGCACGCTCGAATACATGTCACCCGAACAAATCCTGAGCGACCCCATCGACGCACGCTCCGACATCTACTCCTTCGGCATCGTCCTATTCCGCTGGCTCACTGGAGAGCTACCCTTCGACACCGGCCCCACCCTCGGCCTCTTCGCCCACCACCTCGAAAGCAAAGCCCCGCCCCCCTCTTGGCTCCTCGAAGAAATCCACCCGGGCCTAGAGAAAATCATCCTTGCCGCCATGCGCAAAAACCCCGCGAACCGTTACGCGTCGATGACTGAAGTCCTTACGGACCTCGACTGTGTGCTCACAGGCAAGGGTGAAGTGTGTGGCGCACCCATCGTCGAACAACCCGACGCCTACGCGCCGAAGACTGAGCAAGCGATTCGCGCATGTAAAATCCTCGGCCGCAAGGGCCTGTCGCACCAATCGTCACAGAGGGCCATCGTGCGCGCGCCAGAACAATCGGCGCCTGTGCAATCGGGAGTTCGGGTGAGTGACCACGGGAGCGATGACATGCAAGAAGCTGGCGCGAAGATTTCGGCTCGGTGAGATTCTTGGGTTTGGCGTGACGGCACGGGGACGAGGGGTGCATTGAGTTGACGCGGCGTTGCCGGCACCTACCCGAGGCTGAATCATCCTCGGCGCATGCTCGTGTCACGGATTCGGATACTGCACCTTGCCTCAGTTCGGATCCACGCCGCGCATGCTGACCACATCCGTGCCAAGCAGTCCCGTCTTTGCGCCTCTCCAGCAGCTCACGTACGACTACAACGCTGCCGGCTACGTCAAATTGCGCCAGTCAAACAGCCCGGCAACCGTCGAGCAGTTCCAGACCGACGGCCTCGGCCGACTCAAGTACTACGAAGTCGAGGGCACGACTGGGCTCACGAGGAGTGAGAACTACTTCTACACCGCGGGAGGCGACATTTCGTCCGTGACCAAGACTGCCCTCGGCACCAACGAGACTGAGCAGTACACGTACGAGCCTGCGCGGCCGCACCTTATTAGTAGCCGCGCAGGTTTTGACTACCAGCATGACAATAACGGCAGTCAAATCTCGCGCTCAGGGCCGGATATTCCCAACGGTCAGCAGACTCTCGAGTACAACGACCTGCCCATGCCTTGGCGCATCACGTCTGGAACTGACGTGACCACGCTAGAATACGACGCATCAGGAACGCGCGTAGCCAAGCGCAACGACTGGGCCCTCACGACTATCTACTTCGGGGACCTGTACGATTGCACGAACCTTTCGGGAGGGTTACCAAGTTCACCCTTCGTCTGCTCTGAGCACCACTACAAAGTCTACGCAGGCTCACAGCTCGTAGCCCAAGTCACCCGCGACTCTACTGGCGCAACCACCCAAACCCGATACATTCATCCTGACCTCCTCGGCTCAACGACCACCGTAACCGACGAACTCGGCGCCGTCGCCGAACAGCGCCAATTCGACGCCTTCGGCAACACCACATCCGACTTCGGCAGAATTCGAGCCGGCTACACCGGCCAAGAACAAGACCCCGAACTCGGCCTCATCAACATGAAAGGCCGCCTCTACGACCCTGCCCTCCGCCGCTTCACCACGGCCGACCCCTACGTCACCGAACCCCTCAACCCGCAGGGACTCAATCGGTACTCGTACGTCCAGAACAACCCGATGAATTTTACGGATCCGAGTGGGTTTGAGGAATACGGATATGATGAATACAACTACTCGCAACAAATGAGCAACTACTACTCGCAACAGGCCGAGATACAGGCAAATATAGCTCGATTTGCGTTCTCCGACTATATGATAAATCTTCGCGAGTCAGGCCCTGCTACGCCGCCAACGAACGTGCCCAGCATCGAACAAATTGCTCAGTGGAACAACGAAGACCCAACTCAATCAAGCGCAGTAAACTGGGGACAGTTCAACGAAATGGCAAACCAGGCATCAGCCCGCGGCATGGCGCAAGCCCAGGCGCAGAATGTCCAGATGGGTGATGTGATGCGGGCGCACGACGTGGCGTTCACGACTCCCTACACCTTGACCACACCGGGCACGCCGATGTCCTACCAAACGATGATGGGCTTCACGGGGACTACCTATGGTTCCAATCCTTACTATCCGACTGACCCAGTAATGAACGGCTTCAACAAGGCCGGCGATTTCCTGTTTCTGGATAACGTTCGAACTCTGGCCGACCCGAATGCGTCCGCGGGTGAGCGAGTTGCGGCAGGCATTGGGCTTGCAATAACGTTCCTACCGGTCGGTGAAGCCGTCGGCCTAGGTGTGCGAACGGAATTTAAGTTTGCTGAACGTGTAGGGGGGCAGCTCGCGGATAGCC
Source organism: uncultured delta proteobacterium (assembly GCA_963811985.1). Classification (GTDB taxonomy): domain Bacteria; phylum Myxococcota_A; class Polyangia; order Polyangiales; family Polyangiaceae; genus FEN-1139. The sequence continues at coordinate 58,070 of CAWEUH010000022.1, read as the reverse complement.
GACTTGGGCCGCTAGCGGGCAAGATCTCGACCGAGCAACTCCAGGACCTAGCGAGTAATCCAAACGCGCTACGGTTCTTTGATACGGCAACGGGCAATACGAACACCATTCAACTTGTTGAAGGGAGGTTGCTCCGGATCACGACGGCTGGCGACGACATAACGAAGATTATTTCGGTTGGACCGATACAGCGGAACGGGCGCTTTACCCCGCTCATTCCATGAGGTGATTGGCATGTTGGCAGGTGAGACTGAAGTACAGGCTCGGGTGGTCGAAATTGGAGAAATGCTTCGACAAATATGCGTCGCGGAGGAATTTCCGTGGTTCGTGTCGGATGAGGCTACTGTGTTAGATGTGTGCAGCCTGGATCGAGAGGAGATAGCGGCTCGTCTGGCTGCCCACTACGGGCGCAAGATCGAACTGATGGAGTTGCAGCTTCCTATTTGGAAGCTTGTGGGGCGGCTCACATGTTGAGTGCCAAATTGAGCTCGTACGTTCGGCCAGAACTGACGTCGTTCGATGCCAAGTCAATTCCGTCGGTATCATCGTAAGCGGTGCTCCGTGGCGTCGCAACCAGCGGCAAAGGCACGACTCGTCAAGTCCAACGCCGGCGTTCAGCTGCGGGCGCAGCCCGTCAGCTGCAACGCTCTAGTTGGACCAGAGCGCTTCAGGTGGCGCCGGTGAGCGCGGCAACGATGCGAGCGACAGCCTCTTCGAGATTACGTAGCACCAACTCCGCCGGTAGACGTAAGACGCGGTAACCAAGCCGCCGAAGTACCCGGTCTCGCCGCGCGTCAGCAGCAACGCGGCGGGCATGGCAAGAGCCGTCAACCTCAACCGCGAGCTTGATGCTGGGTGCGAGGAAATCAACGATGTACCGATCAACCGGAACTTGACGACGAAATGGGACTCCGAGCTGGCTACGCGAAATGGCGCGCCACAGCTCCTGCTCCGTTTCAGTTGGACTCAACCGCATGCCATGAGCACGCTCAGCAAGGAGCGCCTGGAATTTGAGCTGTTGACGAGACTGAGTGGACATGAAGACCTCCGTGCCCAGCAGAGCAGCCGGGCTTTGCGGCCCCCTGCGCAGGTTGCGTGCCACGTGCAAGCCGGCACTTCCGCGATTCATCGGCACGTGGCACGGAACGTGCGCGACCGTGTCCTTTCCGCAGCCGTGCGTGACGAGCGCGGCGGCATCGAGCTAGGGTTCGGACCAAGCAACACATCCAACAGGAGCAAGCCGGTCCATGGGACGACGAGGGCTATTGGTGAAGTCCGCTGCGGGTTTGGACGAGGTTCGGGCACGAATCGAGCATTGGCGTAAGACGCGACACAGTCGTGGCAGGATGCCGGCCGAATTGTGGGAGGCAGCCGCAATGCTGGCGCGTTCGCACGGGATCTATGCTGTGTCGCAGCACCTGCACGTGAGCTACGACTCGTTGAAGGCCCAAGTACGCGGCGCGGCCAGGGCAAAGGCGAAGATCGTCAAAGGGCGAGTCGCACCGCAATTCGTCGAGCTTGGGCCGCTTGGGCGCCCGGCATCGGTGCTGGACGGGACAGTCATGGAGCTGGTGGGGGTAAGTGGAAACCGATTGATCGTGCGAGTGGCCGGTGCAGCTAGCACCGATGTCGTGGCCCTCGTCCGAGAACTGTACGGGAGAATGTCGTGATCCAAGTCACGCCCCAGATGCGAATATTGGTGGCCATCGAACCCGTCGATTTTCGAGCCGGGATCGACGGCATCGCGCGGATGTGTCGCGAACGCATGCGGGCAGATCCATTCTCGGGCACAGCGTACGTATTTCGCAACGGCCGGAGTACGGCGATTAAGGTCCTAGTATACGATGGGCAGGGTTATTGGCTGTGTCACAAGCGATTGTCGAGCGGGAAATTTCGCTATTGGCCGACAAGTGAGGGCAAAGGCGCGGCGCGGCTGGCGGCACATCAGCTGCAGGTGCTGCTATTCGGAGGAGACGCGATGGCAGCCAAGGCGGCACCGCAGTGGCGCCCCGTGAGCCCGGAGAACTGAAGGAAAGTCGATTTTCGTTCTTGCGTTCCATGGGCTGTTGTGGCAGACACGGCTCATGGCCGAAGTTCTGCGACACCGAGGGCGCATCGTCAGCGATACGGACGTGGCGTTTATCTGTGAGCTCATCGCTCGAGAGCCGCAGGCGACGCGACGGCAGCTGAGCAAGTTGCTATGCGAAGCCTGGGACATGCGACAACCCAACGGGGCGTTGCGGGATATGGTGTGTCGCGGTTTGATGCTGGCGTTAGATCGAGCCGGGCATATCCAGTTGCCACCGGTCAGTAGACGACCCCCGAATCCATTTCTTACGCGGGCCCGGCCTGAGCGGGTCGAGGTGGACGAGAGCCCGATCGAGTGCAGTCTGAGCGAGCTAGGAGAAGTGAGCCTGCGCGAGGTGCGGCGGACCGACGAGGAGAAATTCTGCTGCAGTCTGATCGAGACGTACCATTATCTCAAGTACACGCAGCCAGTCGGCGAGCACCTCAAGTACCTGGTGTACGCGCAGAATCGACCGATAGCATGCTTTACCTGGTCGTCAGTTCCAAGACATCTGAAACCCCGTGACCGCTACATCGGGTGGTGCTTGGCAAAGCAGCGACAGAATCTGCGGCTGCTTGCGTACAACAGCCGATTTCTCATTGTGCCATGGGTCAAGGTGCCGCACTTGGCGTCCCATCTATTGGGGAAAGTGACGCGAACGCTGTCTGGGGATTGGCAGCGCAAGTACAACCATCCGATCTACTTCGTCGAGACGTTTGTGGACCCCGAGCGCAACCGCGGAACTTGTTATCGGGCTGCCAACTGGGTGCCGCTGGGCATCACGACCGGACGCGGCAAGGATGCGCCAACCTGGGAACAGAATCGGAGCAAGAAGCTGGTGTTGGGGTTGGCATTGGTTCGTGACTTTCGTGAGCGGTTGGCAAAGTAGTCATGACTGGACTGCCACAACGTGTAGAACTCGACCTCGACGAACTCAAGCGTATCGTGGCGAAAGACACGTTGAGCGCAGCTGATCGCGAAAAGCTGCTCTGTGCGGTCGAGACACTGGCGTTTGTAACGCAGGCTCTGGAAAACAAGAGCATCTCGCTCGGGCGCATGAGAAAGATGTTGTTCGGGGCCAGCACGGAGAAGATGAGTCAAGTATGCGTGCAGAGCGAACCGGCCGCATCCGACGCTTCGACAAGCGCGGACACAGAAAACGAAGCGCTCGCAAACAGCGCTGCTGGCGAAACGCGCAGCGAGGAACAAGCGAAGCCCAAGCGCAAAGGTCACGGCCGCAACGGTGCCGACCGCTACCGCGGCGCTCAACACATCCCCGTGCATCACGCATTGTGTCCCGGCGACGGCTGTCCGCTGTGTCACGCGGGCAAGGTTTACCCGATGGCGGTGCCGCGCAAACTGGTGCGCCTCACGGGGCAAGCGCCGATCATTGCAAAGGTCTGGGAGCTGGAACGTTTGCGTTGCAATGCCTGCGGGGAGGTGTTTACCGCGCAAGCGCCCGATGATGTTGGCCCTGATAAGTATGATGCGTCAGCCTCGGCCATGGTTGCGATTGCCAAGTACGGTACAGGACTGCCCTTTTATCGACTTGCAGGGCTCGAGCAAGGGATGGGGATCCCACTGCCGCCAGCAACGCAATGGCAAGTGGTGACGGCGCGCATCACGGCTCCCCAGGCCGTGCACGGTGAACTGATTCGAATCGCAGCGCAGGGACAGGTGCTGCACAATGATGACACGGGGGCAAAGATATTGGCGCTCATGAAGGAGGGCAAAAAGGCTGTCGCGACGGACGATGCCGCGAACAGCGACAAGCGCAGTGGAATCTTCACTTCCGGCATTGTTGCCCTGCACGACGATTGTCGTATCGCTTTGTACTTCACGGGTCATCAGCACGCTGGAGAAAATCTCGCCGACGTGCTCAGGCTTCGTCCAACGACGCTGGGGGCGCCCATTCACATGTGCGATGCTCTGTCACGCAACTTGCCCAAGGACTTCGAGACCATCCTGGTACATTGCATGGCCCACTGCCGACGCAACTTCGTGGATGTCTTCGATAACTTCAAGACAGAGTGCCGCCATGTCCTGGAAGTGTTGCGCGACGTGTATCACAACGACGCGATTGCCCGCGAGCGCAACCTGTCCGCTGAGCAACGCCTTGCTTGGCATCAAGCCGAGAGCAAGCACTTGATGGACGGCCTGGAAAAGTGGCTCGAGGCTCAGTTGAAAGAAAAGAAGGTCGAGCCCAATAGCGGGCTCGGACAAGCCATCCAAGTATATGCAGAAGCACTGGCATGCGCTCACGCAGTTTCTTCGTGTTCCAGGGGCGCCATTGGACAACAACGTGTGCGAGCAAATCTTGAAAAAAGCCATTCTGCATCGCAAGAACGCCTACTTTTTCAAGACTCAGCGAGGAGCCGAAGTCGGTGACATCTACATGAGCCTCATCCGTACCGCCGAGCTCAGCGGCATAAGCCCTTTTAACTATCTGTGTGCGTTGATGCTGAATACCGAACGGGTCATCGCGCGTCCCCACGACTGGCTGCCCTGGAATTATCACTTGGTGCTTATACCCACCGTGTGACACCCAGTTGATTCGACAACCGGCGGGCAACGCGAGCTGCGCAGGTCACGTCGAGGTCGAACTGGCCGAAACTTCGCCGTATCGCGATTGATGGCGTGTGGGATTGAGGTGGACCCAGGAAAATTCGGGTTACGCATGCCGACAGAAAGGACACCAAAGGCACGACTCGTCAAGTCCAACGCCGGCGTTCAGCTGCGGGCGCAGCCCGTCAGCTGCAACGCTCTAGTTGGACCAGAGCGCTTCAGGTGGCGCCGGTGAGCGCGGCAACGATGCGAGCGACAGCCTCTTCGAGATTACGTAGCACCAACTCCGCCGGTAGACGTAAGACGCGGTAACCAAGCCGCCGAAGTACCCGGTCTCGCCGCGCGTCAGCAGCAACGCGGCGGGCATGGCAAGAGCCGTCAACCTCAACCGCGAGCTTGATGCTGGGTGCGAGGAAATCAACGATGTACCGATCAACCGGAACTTGACGACGAAATGGGACTCCGAGCTGGCTACGCGAAATGGCGCGCCACAGCTCCTGCTCCGTTTCAGTTGGACTCAACCGCATGCCATGAGCACGCTCAGCAAGGAGCGCCTGGAATTTGAGCTGTTGACGAGACTGAGTGGACATGAAGACCTCCGTGCCCAGCAGAGCAGCCGGGCTTTGCGGCCCCCTGCGCAGGTTGCGTGCCACGTGCAAGCCGGCACTTCCGCGATTCATCGGCACGTGGCACGGAACGTGCGCGACCCCGCGGAGCCCGGCTGCGGCGCGGGACGAAGGCATGGTGTCTGTGACGGCAATAGCGAGAACAGCGTGAGCTTTGCGACGCGCGAGTGATAGAATCGACGTGACCAAAGCGTGCGCCAGTCAAACCAAACCCATCAAATCGGAACAACGCGTCTTCCCCGGCCGCGCGAAGTGCGGCCTTGGGGAAGACCGCAGGCGCGCAGGTGCGCAGCACCGAGCACCTGCGAGTTGGGGCATCAAAGGAAAGGCCGCCTCTACGACCCAGCGCTTCGCCGCTTCACCACCGCCGACCCCTACGTCACAGAGCCGCTGAACCCGCAGGGCCTGAATCGATATTCGTACGTCCAGAATAATCCGATGAGTTTCGTGGATCCGAGTGGGTTTGACGAATGTCCGCCTATCTCTTACCCGACCGAAGGTGGAGACGTCACAGTAACCCCAAGTAATTGCGGCGAGTCGGGGAACGGAGGCGGCCAGTCAGGGAACGGGGAACCAACGAATCCGCAGCAACAAAATCAGCAGAGTCAGACCGTCAATGAGCAGAACTCGCAAAACTCTCAGCAATCTACTCAGTACTACGCTGACCAATCGCAACAGACAGGGATCGAACAGGCGCAGGCCCAGTATATCATGACGGGCGATGTGACGCGTGCGGGTGACGCGGCGTTCACGCAGCCGTATACGACGCCAGGTCTGGACACGAGTACTGGTTTGTATTTTGGACTGCCGATGGGGCCCAACTGGAATGGGTGGCTCGCGGACAACGCGGGTGGTGACCCGCGCGTATGCAACGGGACATTTTGCAGCTACGACGAAGACGGCAAGATGCATTTCAAGAACTTGCCTTTCCTGCCGGCACCTGGTGACTTAGTTCGTGCCGGGATTGAAGCAAAGGATGCAATTATCGCCGCTTGGAGGTTGTTGTTCCCTTCTGCTGAAAAAGCCATCACGTTCAAGGGCTTTGGATCGGAAGCACTCTTGGAACAGCACTTTGCGAAACACGCCGCCGAATGGGGAGTTGAAGGCATGACGAAAGCCGAATATCTCGGACGAGCCCAAGCTCTCTTGAATTCCAAGGCAGGCGGCGATATCCTTGGCTTGGCTCGGGCCGGCGGGGATATATTGAGGTACAATGCCACTACGAACGAATTTGCCGTAGGCACTGCCCAGGGCGTAATCCGTACATTCTTCAGGCCGACAGAAGGGTTCGCATATTGGCTCAGTCAGGTGATCAGGTGAACGCTCATAAATTTCCATGTCCGTGCTGCGGATTCTTGACTCTGGACGAACCTCCTCCGGGAACTTTCAACATATGTCCCGTCTGCTTCTGGGAAGATGACGACGTGCAGTTCCACGATCCCGGGCGTGCCGGAGGCGCAAACCACGTATCGTTGGCGGAGGCGCGAGCGAACTTTGCAGCGTGCGGTGCATCAGAACCAGAGCTCGTTGGCAAGGTGAGACCACCGGCAGAAGATGAGCGTCGCGGCAGGTAGCCACTGCCGCAATGCCCGTCGCATCCAGTTGGATCAGGTGTTTCAGGTAGCAACAGGCAGAACGGCCACGATATGAGCCACCTGGCGCTCTTGGGACAATAGAGGTATTCTTGGGTCGTGAATTCGAGCATAGCGGTTCGAGGAAAGCTCAAAGGACGACACATTGAGTTGGACGAGCCTATCGAAGATCTTGAGGGCGAGGTCGAGGTTTACGTACGTGCGGCCGACAGCGTGACCCCTCACCGCCGGGATCTACTCGAAGTGATCGCGGCAATGCCGGTAGGACGACGCGATAAAGCTGACATCGACGCCGAACTTGCCTGCGAGCGGGACAGCTGGGATAGCCGTGTCTAGCGTGTATCTCGATGCTTGCTGCTTCATCTACTTGGTCGAGGGCAGCGCAAACTGGCGCGCCGCAGTGGAGGAGCGGCTGCGTGCATACCCAGGTTCAACCCTCTTTGTCACTTCCCAGCTGACCAGGCTGGAGTGCCGGGTGAGACCAATACGAACTGGTGATTCGACATTGTTGCGGCAATACGACGCTATACTCGCAGCTGATCGAATCCGGGTTGTTGACATTGACGCTGCCATCATCGATAGTGCGACAAATCTGCGTGCGCAGTTCGGATTCAAGACGCCCGACGCGATTCACCTGGCGACAAGCATCACTACGGGGGCCGAGATTTTCCTAACAGGAGACTCGGGACTCCAACAGTGCACGGACGTGGCGGTCGAGGTCATCGCAGGATAGCGGTGCCAAGCACGGTCGTCAGTGCCTCCGCGGCAACAAGTTCGCACCCAACACGACACGACGCAACCACCTCCTTCCCGCCACGCGCAGGGCGCCGGAGGCGACCGAGCATGGCGTTGGAGGAGGTCGGCGGCGCGCAGCGCCGACGGGTGGAGGCATCAAGAAACATGAAAGGCCGCCTCTACGACCCAGCGCTTCGCCGCTTCACCACCGCCGACCCCCACGTCACAGAGCCGCTGAACCCGCAGGGACTCAACCGGTATGCGTACGTCCAGAACAACCCGATGAACTTCACGGATCCGAGCGGGTTTGATTGCTACGATAGCCTTTCTTCGTGCGGGCAAGCGCAGGCGGCAAGCGGGCGGCGCGGGCCGTGTCGTGCCGCGGATTGACGGCGCCGACCGTCAGCTTCAAGCCCCTGTTGGACCAACAACCCTTCAGGTTGCGACATGCAGCGCGGCCAAGATGCGAGCAACGGCTTCCGCGGGATTGCTGCGCACCATGTCCGCCGGAATCCGTAGCACACGATACCCGAGGCGACCGAGGTCACGGTCCCGGCGCGCATCAGCAGTGCGCTTGAATTCATGCGACCGATCATCAACTTCAACCGCAAGCTTCACGGCGGGCGCGACAAAATCAGAAGACGTACCGATGGACCGGGACCTGACGTTTGAAGGCAACGCCCAGTTGCTTGCCGGAAATGCGGCGCCAGAGAATGCGCTCATTTTCGGTAAGGTTGTGCCTGAGAAAGTGTGCGCGCTGCGCGAGCAGTGCCTGGAAGTTGAGTGATTGACGAGATTGCTTGAGCATGAAGACCTCCGGTGCCCAGCAAATCAGCCGGGCTTCACACCCCTTGGCGCACAAATCCGTGACACGCACAAACCGTGACCTCCGTGCAATGTCGGTGCATGGCGCGGATTTTGCGCCGCAGTGCGGAGCACGGCTGATTTGCTGGGCACTGAGAACCATGTGACGCATTCGCTCACATTACTCAGCGCACGGTGCACTCCACGACGCAGCGCGAATTGAACTCAGCTCCTGCGGCGTGGATGCAAGGAATGCGGCCTGAGCTTCGCGCAAACGCATCCGGTAGCGACAACGCGAAAAACGCCCGCTTGACGCGACCCGACGTTGGGTCCCCCATCTGCGCGCAACGAAGCGAAGCGGAGTGAGCACGGATTTGGCGGGCCCCGCCGGCGCGCAGCAAAGCGAGCACCGGCGGCCGTCACCCAACTTCAACCCACCGGGGGCACCAAAATGGCCAAGGCGGCATGGCAGACGTCCACCTCGCCCGCGACAAGCGCGACAGGCACCTGGTTGCCCTCAAATGGCTCGCCCGCTCACGCCGCACTGAGCCTGCCCTGCGCGAGCGCATGCGCCTCGAGGCCGAGCTACTCGCCCAGGTCAAGCACCCCAACGTCGTCCGGCTCTTCGATTTCGGAATCACCCGCGACGGCATCCCCTTCCTCGTGCTCGAAGCCCTGACCGGCGAGACCCTGCACGAATACATTGCCCGCCGCGGCCCCATGCCCGTCGAGCAGGCGCTGCCGTTCGCTTTGCAGCTGGCAAGTGCGCTCGACGCCGTGCACAAGGCAGGCGACAGCTACGACTTTCTCGTCCCGAATGGCGCGGAGAACAAGTCCCGGCGCGTTGCCCGGCTTCAGAAGTCCACTCACCCACACGTTGGTATCGATGACGATCTTCATAGTCGGCCGCGCGCAAAGGCCACCGCCTCTGCCACGATCGCATCAACTTCGTCGTCATTCACGGAAGTTCGATTCGCACTGATCTTGTCCCAGAGTTCCGCGAACCCTTCGCGCTGGGATTCACCCTTGTGGCGTCGCCTCACCCCATCGGCCAACAAGAGGAACGCGCGCTGCTCTTCATCCGTAAAGTCACTCAAATCAAGAACAGCCTTTGACACAGCCCTTCTCCTTCTGGCTTTTGCAGATCGAATGAATTGTCTGCGCGTCTCATATCGAAATACTGCCAGTTGCGACTAGATCGGTCAAGACTGACCGAACTCGCTTTTTTAGGGCGTTTAGATTCCGTCCGCCCAACAGCGCTGAATCTTGGCCTAGTGCCGCGGGCCGCGCCAATGTCGGCAATTCTCGCGAAATTGCGGTCTCTGGTCAATGATGTACCTGGGACTGTGCCCGCCAACCAATGAGATCATCAGTGGACGGTCCCTTTTTTGAATGCGCGGCAACAATGCCAGGCAAAGCTGCACACTGTTGGCTCCCCCAGCTGCGCGGAGCAAGTAGCGCGCGTAGAGTGAGTAACACTCGCGTTGCATGCGTCGTGACGCGTAACAACTCGAGGGCGCGGCGCTACTTGTGAGCACAGCTTTGGCAGGGGCCCCTGGGCGCGCAGCGAAGCGAGCACCCAGGGCCGTCACCCAACTTCAACCCACTGGGGGCCCCAAAAAGAAAGCAAAGCCCCGCCCCCCTCGTGGCTGCTCGAAGAAATCCACCCGGGCCTAGAGAAAATCATCCTCGCCGCCATGCGCAAAAACTCCGCGAACCGTTACGCGTCGATGACTGAAGTCCTTGCCGACCTCAACTGTGTGCTCACAGGCAACGGCGAAGTGTGTGGAGCGCCCATCGTCGAACAGCCCGACGCCTACGAGCCCAAGACTGAGCAAGCGATTCGCGCATGTAACATCCTCGGTCGCAAGGGCCTCTCGCTCCAGTCGTCGCCGAGGGCGATCGTGCGCGCCCCAGAACAATCGGCACCCGTGCAATCGGGAGTTCGGGTGAGCGACCACGGGAGCGACGACGTGCAAGAAGCTGGTGCGAAGATTTCGGCGCGGTGACGTTCTTGTTTTTGGTGTGACGGCACGTGGACGCGAGGCCCGTTGAGTTGACGCGTTGTTGCCTCGGCTGCCCCAAGGTGAATCACCCTCGGCGCATGCTCGTGTCACGGATTCGGATGCTGCACCTTGCCTCAGTTCGGATCCCGTTGCCGACGTGAGCGTAGTCTGATCCAAAATATCCCCAAATTGGCGCCAGGGTGAAAGGCCAGTTGTTCGCGGTTGGGAGGTTATGTCACTTCACCTGGGCTAGGTCCGCGCAACCAGGTTGGTTCTCTTAGTCGCAGCCATTACCAGCTCTTTTGTCGCTGGTTGCATCCCTGATCAGCCTGAGCATGCCTGCTTGACTTTTGCTTGCCCACTTTCCGGAACGGCGATCTCCTCATCCATACCGCCGGCTTTCACTTTCAAGCTTCCGTTGACAACTTCGACGAAATACACGTTCTCGATTCGACCATCGTGTTGAAAGCCGAGGCTTAGGGAAACGTGGCCATCCTCTGTCGGGAAAGAGATACCTCCAAATTTCACAGATGAACCAACTTGCATGAACGTCTCCTTGATTTCGGCAATATCCATAGCAACGTCGCGAGCTGTCTTTTCGCAGTTTTCAACGACCTTCAGCCATGCGCGCGTTTGTGTCCCAGCGTCGGCTGCTGGAGTCTGTTCGGTGACTTGCTTCAGCTGCCAATCATGCAATCGACCACCTCTGGCGAATAGTGCAATCACCTTGTGCTCGTGGTCCGTGCAAGGATCTTGGAGCCAGGTAACGGTCACATTCGCGTTTGAAACGCTAACGGCCTTTGGTCCTTTTGACCAGTTGACAATCCCGCTAAATGGTCCGCTCCTAGCACATATCGCCTCGCCTTGCCCTAATTCGGCCAGAGCGGTTTGGGTAGCCGAGATGAACCTAGTATCCAATAATAATAACGACTTGAACCTTGGATGCCCCACCAGGTTCTTTTCGTCCTTTATCACGGTGGCCTTGTTACCAGGGCGTGACGATTCAATCTTCAGAGGCAGCACTACATCACCTTTGAGCGAGTTAGCCTTGCCGTCGCGAACCGCGCACCCGACCCTAACCAATGCCCGCAATGCAGACGCCTTTTCGCGGAGAGCTTCGCCACCGTTTGCACCATCCGAGCACTCGCTCATGATCTTGCTGGCCAGGTAGCAAGCAATTCGAATGAATCCTTGCGAGTCAACTGAGAAGTGGCCCTGCGTGCCTTCCAACAGATTTTCGCCACCGGTCGCAGCCCACGACCAATTGCCGGGCGGCAATGTACACCGGGTTACCTTCTGGGGTGGTACGGAACATTCCTGTGCCGAATTTCCACCATCGGCGAATCGAATCGTAATTTGTTCGGGACTATCGTTTTTGACTTCGACTACAGCGGGCGTGGACACTATCGGCATTTGCTGCGCGTGCCCGTCCCGAGCACCAAGAGCGACTAATGCAGTTAGCAGGATACACGGAACACTTGGACTATGCTTTGGCATTCGAGCCTCCATTCCGTCGAGCAGTACGTCTTCTCTGGAAGAACGCTTAACCCGTCGCCCCATCCTTCGAAGTCCCAAGGAGGCGGCCGCGAGACCAACGCAACGTTCGCAGGTTTTCAGGGCTCTGAGAGCGCTCGCTTCCGCTCACTGCCCCTCTCCTCACCTCGCCAACACGCCGCGTTCTTCTTACTTGCCGCAGCATTTTGGCCCCATATGTCCTCAGCTTGCTCGCTTGCCTATTTTGTTATGACGGCGCGGAAAGCCGAGCGGGCGAAGTGACGACCCATCGGGTCGATTGTTCGCAGTGGACGCAGCAAGTAGCCAGCGCAACAATGTCGCTGATTTCTGAGGCGCGCCATGTACGCAATTCTGATTCTCTTAGGGCTGGCGGTTCTTGCCGGTGTTTCGTTCGGGGTTACCCGGTTCTTGGCGAAGCGGCGCACCAAGGCGCTTGCTGCGCTGGCCGGCACATGGGGATTCTCTTTTCAGCCGAAAGCGGATTCCATGGCCGTTATCCCATCAGGAAAGCTCAGGCTTTTCACGAGGGGGGATTCCCGCGCGTGCGCCAACGTCATGTGGTGGACAATCGATGAAGTTAACGTTACGCATTTTGACTTCACCTTCACGATCGGTTTCTACAATCATGCGCACGACCGTAGTCAGACGGTAACGATGTTCAAGTCATCGGGCGTCCGCTTTCCCGCTTTCGCTCTAACGCCCAAGGGCATTTTTGAGAAGCTTGACGAAACAATAGAGTTTGGATTTCGCCTCGTGTGTGCAGAGACCGTACGAGTGCTACAGTGGTCGCGTTATGTCGCTATTGCCTTCTATGCCTTCGCTCTGCTGGATCATCCCGAACCTGCTCGGCTGCTCAGCAATTGCTTGTAGCACCAAGGTTGCTAGTGTGACCAATAGTGACGCGGGCGGTGCAACCGGAGACACTAACACGCAGACAAGCACGGGAACAGTGGTCGCGTTTGGTGCAGGTGGAGCAACCAGTGTCGTCTCCGCCTCTTCAGGCCGTTACTACGGACATCTCTCAGATTGCGTCTCTGTACGACCTCACGTTCACTGGACTTGCGACACAGGAGGGGACCTCGTGCAGGACGAGTTGTCCCGCTGATGATCACATGTTTGTGCTTACTTTCTACGTCAACGACGGCCGAACTGTCAACGTTCGCGTCGCCCCTTTCCCGGCTCCCTGCGGCGGGGTAAACATCGAGGGTACTAATTGTACGCCTCACCCAGACGACCTAACCGCAATACTTTCTCAAATCACTTCGATACTGGCGCTGGACGCAGGGGGTAGTGGTTACTGCAGCGGCGGATAGGCCCCCTTGCAGGCTCCAGCGATGTTCTCCTCTGCGTGGGCCGGGGCAACGCTACGCAGCGAAGCCACAAGTCGATCCTAGTAGTGCGTCCCTAGACATTTCGGTGGCGTTTGGACGCCCTATACTCATCGGCAGGTAGAAGTGGCGGCCGGCACGAGCGCAGGTTCAGGAACAGCATCTTGGCAGAAGAGCACATCGCGTCGCACGCAAGCTCTGTGCGCGCTCGGCGAGCGGCCTTCGGCGATGGGCAGATGGCCCCAGCCGAAGGCAGACTACCCAGTGCCGAACACTCAAAGCTGCCAGCCGCCTGCCGAAAGCCGATCGCTGATATCTGACCGGGGCGCGACGGGGTTGCGGCACAAGTCTCAGTGAGCTTCGTGCAGCCTGTTACCACTCATTATAGACGTTCAGAACAAATGTATTGCCCGACTGCCATGAACTGTCAGCAAGGAGATCTCCATTGTTACTATCGCAATATGTCCACCAATCGTTCCACATGCGATAGTTCGTCCATGAAGAACTGAACGGGGACTTCCAGCTCGTGTCATATTCCTTTGGAAATATTGCTGTCCCATTGACGTTCATCCATCGGAAGCACCGGCAGTCACGGTCGACCAAGCAGCGTGAATAGTCCAGTGAACCCGAGAACCGCAGAGAAATCCGGCATGACGAACTGCCGCACAAGAAACTCCGGAATGTAGTGGCCCGTAGCTGGCCAGAAGGTCATTGGGCTATGCAATAGCGTTGCATGATGTCCCAGATGTTGTCGGCGATGACTTGCGCGCCTGCGTCGGAGGGCAAGAGGTTGCTGCTGAGCGTGCTATCCGTGTACTCGGGATGGCCGGCCCACAGCGGGTTGAGGTCGAGGAAATAGCAAGGCACTGTGCTCGCCGCACACGCTTGCTGCATCACCGGGCGCAGCGCGGCGACTCCGGGAATCCCGGAGAGTTCGGGATACAAAAAGTATATGACGTCCTGGACGGTCCCGTTGTTGGCTACCGTCGCCAGGTGCAGCGTAAAGTTCTGTCCAACACTCGTGACGGAGGCATCCGAGCCTCCCGAAAGGATCGTGTCCCACCCGCCCCCATCCATGATCAGAACCTTCACGTTCGTCGAGCGCTCGTACGTGTTGTACTGTTCGGCAATCTGGACCATTGTCGTGCCTGGCGCCGCCGAGACCGCGTAGTCGTCGTTTGGCCCGATTGCGCCGGCGGCGCGAGCGAGGTCCCTCACATGTTGGGCTTCCGCTGTCGTCACCCACGAATCGCCGATCCAAAGCACCTCCGCTCCGCCGACTTGGGCGTGGGGACAAGCACTATTTGCATCGGAGCCGTCTGTGCTGGCGTCGCCGTGTACTCCGGCTGGTCCGTCCCCCAGCTGAAGCCCCCTGCCACTACACCCGCCAACGGCGGCCAAAACGAGCATCCGCCGCACGACGTGCGCCACAGGTGTCAATCGACCCATGCCGCAGTGTACCATACCCGCGATGACTTCGGGCATCGGCCTGCGACTTGCTCTCTACTTACCAATTCAGCTTGGAGTGCTCGTGCCTGGATCAGAAGCCGCGGAGGCTACGGTAAGCCTCGACGTGCAGGCTGCCCCTGAGTGCACGTCGCGAAGTGATATCGTTGCCCGCGTCGCCTCGCGTTCGACGCGTATCCACTTTGTCGACAAAGAGGCCAGAGCTTCGGTCGAGGCTCGCTTCGCGGCCGATCGATCGGGTGGCATGACCGGCAAGCTCGTGATTTCCGGACCTGGTAGAAAGGCCCTCTCTCGTCGAGTCGTCGCGCGGTCCTGCACCGAGGCTGCCGATGCCGTCGCGCTCATCATCGTCGTCACGCTGGATCCCACCTCACTGAAGGATGGTCGCGGGACCACGCCGGAACCGGCGTCAGTCGCGCCGCCCACGGATTCGACCGGCGATAAGTCGTCGAGCGCCGAATCGTCGCCTGGGCCTTCTCCCAAGGCGAACGAGCCTCCACATGAACAAAGGCGCAGTCCGACAAGACATCCTGCAAAACCGGTTGAGGCACCGCCAGTTGTCTCTTCACCGCCGGTTGCGCCTGTGGCAAGTCGCCGTGTCAGCGTAGATTTGGCGGGTCTTGCGATCGTCGGTCCCGCTCCGGCGGTCATGCCTGGGATCGGGATCTATGCCACGGCCGCACTCGATCGTGATGCCCTGTGGTCACCGGCGCTCGTGATTGGAGCTATGCATGCCTGGCGGAGCGATTTCGAAGGGGGCGGGACTGCGTCGTTTGCGCTAGATGCAGCGAGTCTCGATGGGTGCGCACTTCGCGTACGGCTTTCGCACTTCGAGGCGCGGGGTTGCGCCTCGGCGCTGGTTGGGCGCCTCTCCGCCAGCGGCTCCGATACGTCGAATCCGGCGTCCTATGCGCGCCCTTTTGCCGTCGTCGGGGCGGCTGCTGTCGTGGGCGTTCGCCTTGGTTCGATGTTCGCGCTGTCACCTCGATTCGGTGTGGGGCTAACCTTGGTGCGAGACTGGTACATGTTTGGCCCAAACGTCTTTCATCGCGCAGATCCTCTGACGATTGACGCGGGCCTCGGCCTCGGCGTGCGCTGGCCGTGATCTGATAGTCACGCTTGGTCTGGCGAGTAACGCAACAATCAAAGAAATGTCACATTGTAGCAACCGTTGGCCCCTGAAGATGCTGGCCAAGACGGATCGGTCACTCGAGAAATAAACTACAACTAACGAAGATTCGCGATGCGCATCACGCGGTCACTCTGAGGGCTTTCCCCGTAGTCCGCGACGAATCGCTGTGCCAGAGTTTGCGCTTCTGAGATTCGTCCGAGCTTCACCAGCGCCTCGACTTTGAGCGCGGCTGCCTCCGGACGCAAGGTACCCGAGGGGTACTTGTCTTGGTACTGGCGCAAGAGGTCCAATGCGCGAGCGCCCGAGGAGGCCGACACTGCTGCGCGCGCAGCATCGATGAGCGCGATCTGGCCTCGTAGATCGTCGGTTGGCGTGCGGGTTGGCGGGCGGCGCTGTTGGGGCGGTGCCGTCGGGCTAAGCGGCGCTTCAACCGTATTCGCCACAGCGACCTCGGCCGAGGCGCGAATCGGAGTGGATACTGGCGCGACTGCGACACTCGCCACGGTCTCGGGCTGTTGCGGGCGAGCGTGCGTCTTCCATTCGCGCACCCCAACGATACTTCCAGCTACCGCGAGCACCAATGCGCCGACGGAGATCCAAGGCACGAGCGTCGCGGATCCCGGGGCAATGCTCGCGCCCGCGGCGGCTTTCGACGCTGCAGTGGCGGTCTGTTTCGCAGTCTCGCTCGCAGCTCCGAGTGCGCCCAAGGGTACGCCGATCGCCAGTGCCATGCGCTCGCGCAGCTCCTGGGACGGCCGTTCCTCCGCAATGGCCGTGATCAAGCGCCGTTCGATGTCGTCGGCGTCAGTCGTCAGCAGTCTGTCGGGTAGCTCTCGGGGGCTCATGAGTTTTCCTCCCGTCGCATGTTTTGCTTGATGCGACCGACCAACGAGCGGAACTGCTCGCGCGCACGCCGCAACCTCGACGCAACGCTGCCGCGGGGGATCTCGAGCAGCTCCGCTATCTCTCGTGCGGATAGGCCTTCAGCTTCGTACAGCACGAACACCTCCGCCAGCTCAGGGTTTATCTTCGACAGCACCATGTCGCAAAGATTAACGTCGGCGCCAGCATCGCTAGCATCGCGTGCGCCCGACTCACGCAGGTGCATGGCGCCGTCCAACTGCCAGCGAACCGTCCTTCTCCGATGCGTGTGCGCGGCCCGCAATGCCGTAGCAAGCAGAAAGGAGCGCTCGGCCTGGGGATGAATATCAGCCATGCGCTCGGCCGCGATCAGGAAAGTCTCCTGCGCGACGTCGGCTGCCACATCCGGACTTAGACCTCGACGTCGCAATGTGCGCCAAACTGTCTCGTGGTACGCTTCGAACATCCGCGTGAGACGTGTGCGCTCGGCCGCGGAGTGCGCCGCCGGATCCTGAGGCGTGGTCATCGCAAGATTCCCTGGCATCGACATGTTCCGAGGACGACAGCCTACTATGCGGCTCGGCCGCTGGTTTGATCACAAAAAAACGACCAGAATTCGCCACTGACGTAATTTCGATCTTCGTGTGATCAGTTCGGTAAAGTTCGCGCATATAGGCGGTCGTCATACTACAAGATTCTCACCGATGATGGATTGGTGAGTCTTATCTGGTGGTTTGTTTGCTGATCCGCCTGGCAGGTGTATCCGTGCGGTCGCGTGACGGCCGGTTTCACGGACAGGAGCGGGCAACGGAGGATTGAGACATGCGCACGCGACTAACGACCTTTCAACGAAGTGTTCTCGGCGCAAGTTTGACAATCGTCTCTTGCTGGGCCTGTTCTGGCACCGATAATTCGGCTCCGGGCACTGGCGGTAACGTGTCCGTTGGGGGGGCACTCACGGGCGGTGTCCCAAACATCGGGACGACGGGCATGGGTGGCTCGCACGCAACCGGGGGTGCGCCTTCCATGGGCGGCGTAGCTCCAACTGGCGGTGCCATCGCCACTGGCGGCAAAGCGGCTCAGGGTGGGTCGCCTGCAACCGGAGGTGCACTTGCGACCGGCGGGGTTCTCGGCTCGGGCGGAATCACCGCGACCGGCGGCAAAGCATCAGGCGGGGCGCCTCCGACCGGTGGCATGCCAGCCACGGGCGGCTCGATATTGGGGAACGGCGGCACGTTGAACACGGGTGGCGCCAATATTGGCGGCATGACCGCGCCGACCGGCGGCAAGAGCGCCATGGGTGGCAGCTCAGCTGGCACGGGCGGCAAGGCGACGGGCGGCAGCAGCGGCCTCAGCACTGGCGGCAAAGGCACGGGGGGTGCTGCAACCGGGGGCAACACCGGAACGGGAGCTTCAGAGTGCCCGGCTTCCACAGTCAATGCCGGTAATTCGACTCAGACCATTACGTCGAGCGGCACGTCCCGATCGTTCATCGTCCATATCCCGACGGGCTACACGGGACAGACGCCGCTGCCGGTGATTCTCGATTTTCATCCGCTCGGCGGCACGGGATCGAGTCAGCAGACCGCGAGTCACTGGGACACCAAGTGTGACAGCGCGGGCTGCATCGCCGTTTTTCCTGACTCGGCGTCGAACGGCGGCAACGGGTGGGACGTGGGCTACTGCTGCCAGGGCGCCCAACAGAACAAGGTCGACGACGTCCAGTTCACACGGGATATGATCAAATGGCTGGAAGCCAACGCGTGTGTCGATCCCAAGCGCATTTATGCGAGTGGGTGCTCCAACGGCGGCGGTATGGCGTACATGGTCGCCTGCAAGGCCGCCGATGTGATCGCGGCGGTGGCACCCGTAGACTTCCGGTGCATCACGGGCACGGAACCGGCAAGCGCTTCATCGTTGACAGCCACAAACAACACAGCGTGCACGTGCACGCTGCCGCGGCCGATATCCGTGCTAGCGTTCGACGAAGGCCAGGATAACTCCATAGTGCCCTACAACGGCGGCACGACGGCAGTCGCCGCGGACTGCCCCCCTGGAGGCAGCTGCAAAGCGTTCATCTTCCCGAGCGCGCAGGTGAACGTCGATACCTGGGCGCACTTCGACTCGTGCACCGGCTCGGCAACGACGGACTCCACCAACTCAATATGCAAGACGTACACGTCATGTGGTGGGAATACCGAGGTTGGCCTGTGCACAGCCGCCAGTGGTAGCCACTGCGGCAGTTACTCGTTGTCGAAAATCGTGGACACGTCTTGGACCATGTTCCAGAAGCAGTCGCTGCCGTAAGCCATTGCCAATCGCGCAAGCGCGGATGCTGGAAGAGGATCCCATGCTCAAAGAAGCGCTGCCATAACCGTCGATGAGATCGTCAGCTGGGGTCGGCCGTTCTGGCAAGCCTGCGAGCCAGTCTCAGAACCGGCGAATGACAAAAATCCACTTGCACCGACAATGCTAATGTTCGCTTTCAAATCCTCTCGGGGAACCCGAGGGTGACCATCGAATCAGGAGAGTCCCATGACGCACCATCGTTTCTTTGGCAAGGTCGCATTCATTGCTCTTGCAATTCTGGGCACCTCTTGCTCGTCCTCTACACCTGGCGGCGGCGGTGGCTCGAATGCGGGGCAGGGCGGTACCACGGCCAAGGGAGGAGCTGCCGCGGGCGGAGCTGCCGCGGGCGGAGCTGGCGCCGGAGGACAGTCGGGCTCTGCCGGCGCAGGAGGAGCCGGACGCGGCGGCGGCGGTGGCTCGAATGCGGGACAGGGCGGTACCATGGCCAAGGGAGGGGCTGCCGCGGGCGGAGCTGCCGCGGGCGGAGCTGCCGCGGGCGGAGCTGCCGCGGGCGGAGCTGCCGCGGGCGGAGCTGCCGCGGGCGGAGCTGCCGCGGGCGGAGCTGCCGCGGGCGGACAGTCGGGCTCTGCCGGCGCAGGAGGAGCCGGACGCGGCGGCGCGGCCGGTGCCAACACTGGCGGGAGCACGGTCAGCTCCGGTGGACAGTCAGGCACAGGCGGGCGGCTCGGCTCGGGTGGCACCTTGGCCGCCGGTGGATCAGCGGGCTCTGGGGGCCGGACGGCCACCGGTGGCGCGTCCGGAGCTGCCGGCGGTTCAGTCGGTGGCCAGTGCGCAACCTCGACTGCTCCGGACCCGTCCTCGACCTCGATAGCCGGAACGTGGGACTTTACCCCGACCGGGGGAAGCAAACAGTCGATCCAGGTTCCGGGAGGCGGCTGGCTCAAGCAAGGGATCACTGCATCGAACGGCACGTACGCCACTCAGATCACAGTCCCAGATTCCGGCGCCGCGCAGACCACTCTGATTGAATTCGGCGCGGCCAATTTCCAATCGACCCTCTCGGTCGACGGCAAGGAAGTCGGAACCAATACGACCTCGTTCACCCCATCCGTCTTCGACGTCACCAAGTTCGTGACGCCGGGCAAGCAGCATGCCATTTCCGTGCTGGTCAAGGGCTCCAAGGCGCTCATGTCGAACGGCAAGTACATCGTGCCCATTGCGGCGGACTGGTCGCCCAACGTTCCCCAGGGCATCTTCCGCTCGGCGCTCCTCCACGTCTATCCCGATGTCTACATCAGCGACGCATTCGTGCGAACGAGTGTCACCAACGACACCCTGACCTACGATGTATCGATCACGAATACGGGTACCACGAGCCAGCAAGTGACACTGTCGGGCGCCCTCAGCTCGTGGAACTGCGACACGTTCACGTATCCAGCCATTCCCGATACACCTGTCACCGCGGCCCCAGGCACGACCACTACCACGACGATTGGCCCGATCAAATGGGGGCTAGGAACTGCCTCGTACTGGTGGCCAAATGTTCCGTACCAGTCCGATTACCAGGCCCGTCTTCACAACTTGAACCTTCAGTTGAGCCGAGGCAGTAAGGCGATCCAAAGCAAAGTCATCCGTTACGGTTTTCGCCAAAGCGAGAGAAAGAGAGCCGACACTTCGCACGTCTACTACTACCTGAACGGCATTCGAGTGAACTACCGGGGCGACAATCTACAAGGCGCGAACTACGACAGCATCGACAACAACGGCAAGAGCGATGCCTATGACATGCTTCCAGGATTCATGCCGCCCACCGCGCAAAACCCGGGTTGGCCGCAGGCCGTGCGAAACTACCAAAGACTGAACTACAACTTCATTCGCATCCATCAAGAGCTCGCCGCACCCTACATGCTCGACACGGCGGACGAGCTCGGCCTCATGCTCATGGGCGAAACGGCCATTCGGGGTAGCAACAACACCCAAGACTTCGTTGCGGGACACGACAACATGGTCGGCCACGCACAGGCGATGGTGCTTCGCGATCGCAACCACCCTGCGATCGTTCGCTGGAGCCAAAGCAACGAGGCGGGCAGTGCCAGCACGGATTCGGCTCAATTCGAGACCGACCTCTTCAATGCCATCACCAAACTGGACGGTACGCGGCCAATCAGCACGGATCCCTTCGGAACCGGCACGAACTATGGATTGCCAAGCCCGGACTTCGCAGTCGTCGGCCACTATATCGGCGGCCTCGGCGTGTATACCGAAGACGTGAACGCCAACAACAACAATCCCTACGGCCAGGGCGAGTACATCTGGTCCAAAGACAATACCCGCCAAGGGATGACGTGGTTTGGGACCTCGACCATGGCGATGCGCAGACAAGACGCCTCCGACGTCCGGCCGTACACGCTGCTCTCGGGCTGGTCTAGTTTCATCCCGGGGGTCACGAGAACCACGATGACCATCGAGCAGGGCGGAAATCCGGTGTTCGGAGAGGACAACTTGCCCGATCCGTGGTCGAGCCCGATCATAAGGCGCATCCAGCAAGGCTTTAGTCCCGTGCTAGTCGCGGACCAGTCCTATTGGGAGTCCAACAAGATGTCCAATACCAACGGGGATTGGCCTTCCTCGGTTCCGGCCATCGCGAAGGGCGCAACCCGCACGACGAACCTCCTCATCTTCAACGACACCTTTTCGGGAACGTCCATCGACATCACCTGGGAGGTTCATGCGGACAGTGCGACCGGGACACTCGGCGCTACGGGGACACTGACGGTTGACGTCCCGCTCGCCACCATGGTGACGAAATCGATTAGCATTACCGCTCCGACCTCAGGAACGAAATGCTACCTGGTCCTCCGAGCCCAGAAGAACGGAACCACGCTCTTCGAGGAGACCGACGAATCGTTCAATCTGCAGTAGGAAAACGGCGTCGTGTCCGGGTAGATGGGGGGCAGGAGGTGCGCCGCGGCGTAGTAGACAGGTTGCTTGTTATCGGACATTTGTTGGATGCAATTCGCTGAAGTAGAAAAGGGTGCTTGTACGCCTTATGCTCCCCACGAACAACACGGCGTGCACGTGCACGCTGCCGCGACCGATCTCCGTGCTGGCGTTCGATGAAGGCCAGGATAATTCCATCGTTCCCTACAACGGCGGCCAAACGGCAGTCGCCGCGGACTGCCCGCCTGGAGGCACCTGCAAGGCGTTCATCTTCCCGAGTGCTCAGGTGAACGTTGACACTTGGGCGCACTTCGACTCGTGCACCGGCTCGGTAACGACGGACTCCACCAACTCAATATGCAAGACGTACACGTCATGTGGTGGGAATACCGAGGTTGGCCTGTGCACAGCCGCCAGTGGTAGCCACTGCGGCAGTTACTCGTTGTCGAAAATCGTGGACACGTCTTGGACCATGTTCCAGAAGCAGTCGCTGCCGTAAGCCATTGCCAATCGCGCAAGCGCGGATGCTGGAAGAGGACCCCATGCTCAAAGAACGGGTGACGAGCGCGCATCTAGCGCTAGGTGCAAGCTTTATTTTGGCGACACTCTCGGGTTGTTCCAGTTGTCCATCCCAAAAACCTCATCCCGACTGAAGAGGGATTGAGATGTATGACCCTAGAGCTTTGGGGACGCGGTTACGCGGCTCGCGGCAGCCACCAAGGTCCTCTTGGGCATACCCGTCGGTATTGCCAGATGCGGTACTGCGCAGCACGGACCGCCCAGAGATGTTTACGCTGCCCACCGTGTGTACCGATGATGCAGTCCGCCAACTAGCGGCAACTCGACCACCCTCCCCATCGCGGGCGTTTCCACTGCCCGTGGTTCTGGAGGGTCCTTGCCGAGCGAGAGATGCGTGCGGTGACGACTTCCCTGACTCCTTCGGCATCGTCCTATTCCGCCGGCTCACTGGCGAACTGCCGTTCGACACCGGCCCCACCCTCAGCCTCTTTGCACACCACCTCGAAAGCAAAGCCCCGCCCCCCTCGTGGCTGCTCGAAGAAATCCACCCGGGCCTAGAGAAAATCATCCTCGCCGCCATGCGCAAAAACCCCGCGAACCGTTACGCGTCGATGCGTGAAGTCCTTACGGACCTCGAGTGTGTGCTCACTGGCAAAGGTGAAGTGTGTGGGGCACCCATCGTCGAACAAACACGACACGCCAAGTACCGAAGGTGTGCTAGAATTGGTGAATGGGAGGTGCTATCGGACACGTCACCAAACGCCAAACCCTGTACGGCGAGTCGATGGGAGGAGAAGGAGTGTACAAGTTGTTCGTGGAATTTCCCACGCGCTTCGCGGGCGCCGTCGCCGCCGCGGGCTACACGCTCGACACCGGAGCAAGCCAGATGGCACAGACGCCGCTTTGGATATTCCACGGCTCGGATGACAGCATCAGTCCTGTGGAAAATGACCGCGCCATCTACCAGTCAATTCTCGATGCCGGCGGAACTCAAGTCAAGTACACGGAATATCCGGGCCTCGACCATGTTCCGAGCATTGAACAAGCACGAATGGAACCGGGGCTCTTCGAGTGGTTGCTCGCTCAACGCCGCAATTGACACGCCGCTACCGAGCGACCTATTCCGTCGTCCCCGACGCAATGTGCCAATCACTGTGTCGTGATTGTGGTTTATGTTGTGACGGCACGCTCTTTAGCCGGGTGCCACTTGACCCCACCGAGATCGCGTCAATGCGCGAACTGGGGTTCAGCATCGTCCAGGCGGGGCATCCCGCGTACGTCGCTCAACCTTGCGCGATGTTGGTTGGGGCTAGTTGTTCGGTGTACGCAAACCGTCCCCAAAACTGCCGAGGTTTTCGCTGCCGAGTGTTGCAGCGACTCGAAACCGGCGAACTTGGCTTCGAGGAGGCCCAGGCTACGATACGGCAAGCGATTTCGCTGAGGGCATCGGCCGCCCAACTGGCGTCACTACGACGCCTGCTCGACGATGAGTTCAAGCCGAAAAAGCTCCCCGGCGACGAGTTGTAGAATTCTCCGACTTGGACTTGAAGCCCTCGCAGGCTGAAGCTGACTGGGGCTGTGTTATGTCCCACCTCGCCGTCACCGCTTGTGTCCGTGGCCACCGACACCCAATACTGACCGCTGCTATGGAATGAACGGCCCAGCAGGGGTCCGACGATCGATCTGCAAACGCGGTACCCGCCAATGCATGGGCCGACAACGAGCCGTCGCAATCGACTATCTGCGCTCTTCTTGGCGCATAGGTGGAGGTCCGTAATCTGACCCCTTAACTGCGGAAGTTGGGCTAGTTGCACCGGCCGGCATAGCCTGGCGGCAAATCGGCGGAGGCACACGATATGACCGTGTCATCGTCGGTGCCTCGGTCTTCAAGGAAGGTGATATTGGCGAACTCGGGTACCACGAGGATCGGGTACGTGGGGCCTTGCTCACGGTAGCGTTCCATGTCGTCCAAATGCTCATTCTGAAAGCAAACCGTGCGCTCTGGGTGTTGGTGAACCCATTGCGGGAAGAAGATGACTCCGTGTATACGGCGCTGACCAGGCATAACGTTGACGCAGACGCAGGTGCCGGTCGGTTCGGTCCAGGAGATCTTGAAGATGTCGTCCGCCAGCTGGGCGAGGTTGACTTGCTGGTCTTTGACCCAGCGACCGCCGACCAGACCGCTGTGGATCCGGTAATCAATGGTGGTGCTGTTCTTGACGTACATCTCGTACTGCCATCCGTTGGCGTATGTATAGATGTAGTGCTTACCAACAATGCCGCGAAGGTCGTTTCGTGTCTCGGTCATTGCTCCCGTCTCCTAAGAGTCCTCTTGTCAGCACTACAGAGTACGTATCGTGACGCACGGCACATAGTGCCTAGAGTATAAGGATTCGATATAGTCGACGGCAATTACGTGCTGCAAAAAAGACGCAGAGTAATGCAAATTTCTTTGGCTGGCTAGCTGCCGTGGATATTCTGGCGTCCCTGCCGCCGCCGTCTGGTTCATTTGGGGCTCCGCGCCTGCGCTGCAGCAGACCGCCGAACACATCTCGCACGGCGGTGCACTCCCCGAGGCGCTCGAAGACGAGTTGGAAGAGCTTTTCGACAGCCGCATGGCTCGGCATAGAAAGGCAGACCGTCACTTCTGGCGAAGTGTCATCGACGAGCTGGGAGAGCTGCGGGCACAGGGGTGCCGGGCAATCCATGAATGGTGAACCTGCGGGCTGTACCCACTGCTTTGAGTGTCAGGGCAGAACCGCTAGCTACGGTGAGGGACAATTGCCCTTCGGGCATCATGCGCTTGTTGACGCGAACGGCGATACCAACCCCATCCCGCCAGATTGATCCGCGGTAACCGAGCAGTTGCACCCGCCGCCCGCAGCGTCTGTGCAATTGGCCGTGGCCCAGCCTATGGCTGGGAGGATGTTAGGCGCTTGAGAGCAGTTGATGGCTATCGACGAAACTGTGAGGCACGAGTTTTCCAAAGTTAACCTCACGGAGCCCGTCGTTGTCGTATTGTCCGCATACGACCCGTTGGTGTTGGCGGTCCACGTTCCAGTCACTTGGAGGGAGCCAGTGACCGGCGCGGACGTGCAACCCAGTTCAAGCATCGACAAGTCCAGCTGATCATCCACCTTCAGACATGATGACGACACGGCCCAGGTTCCGACAACGTCGCCTCAATCTTACGCCACCGGGGCGGCTGAAGCTTGCAAAGATCGCGCTTCTTATGTTGTGACGGCACGTGTGGCCACGTGCCGATGTGCCAGAAAGTCCTGCCTCTTCACACGGCTTGGTACGGAAGATACTGTGGATCCCACATGGCGCGCTCTACCTCGCCGGCAATGTCGGCGGTTTCGATAGCGCGTCCTACGCCGGAGTCGCGCGCCACCCCTACGACCGCGCTTGCAACGCTCCGCGCTACGTGGCGCAGCTGGCCGATAGGCGGGAAAAGGTGACCTCTCGCCAAGTCGTCGTTCGACACGGTAAGGGAAAGTGCTTCGGCAGCCGCCGAGAACATCGCATCCGTGATCTCGGTTGTCCCCGATACCAACGCTCCGAGTCCAACGCCCGGAAAAATGTAGACATTATTGCACTGACAGACCCGTTTCGTTCTACCGTCGAACGAAACGGGATCGAAAGGACTGCCCGTCGCCACGATAGCTTTTCCGCCGGTCCAGCAAAAGAGATCCGCGGGGGTGGCCTCAGCGAGCGATGTCGGATTCGACAACGGCAAAATGACCGGACGCGCTGCATGCGTTGCCATCTCACGGACCGTTACCTCATCGAAGATGCCAGGCTGTCCGGAAGTACCGACGAGCACCGTTGGGTGCAGTGCGCGCACGACGGATAATAAATCGCGCGGCTTTCCCTGGCCGAGGCCGAGCTGCGCTGCGTAGTCGGCAGGCCAGGCAAATGAGCGCTTGTAGGCATCACGAATCTCCGCATCGTCCACGAGGAGACCTTGGCTGTCGAGTACGGCGACCGCTTGGTGCAGCGATGCGCGACCCATTCCCATCCGGCTCAGGGTTTCACGCAGCAGCTGTGCGATGCCTACTCCGGCTGCACCCGCGCCGAGAATGACGGTGCGCTGGGCAGTGACTGGCGTGCCCGTAACGCGACACGCGGCGAGGATCCCCGCCATGGTCACGGCGGCAGTGCCCTGGATGTCGTCATTGAACGACGGCAACACGCGCCGATACCGTTCAAGCAGTTTGAAGGCATTGCCCTTCTTGAAATCCTCCCATTGGATGATCGCCTGGGGAAACCGCTTGCGGACGGCTTGCACGAATTCGTCCACGATTCGGTCGTAAGCATCGCCGCGTATCCGCGGGATCCGGCACCCGAGATAGAGCTCATCGGCAAGCAGGGATGCATTGTCCGTACCCACATCCAGGCTTACGGGCAGTGTCTTGGTGGGGTGAATTCCGGCAGCAGCCGTGTACAGCGCCAATTTGCCGACGGGAATGCCGATGCCGCCTGCACCTTGGTCGCCGAGACCGAGAATGCGTTCGTTGTCGGTAACCACGATGAGGCGGATATCGTCGAACGGGGCGTTCTCGAGGACATGGACCATCTTGCCCTGGTGCTGCGGTGTGATCCACAGCCCCCGTGCTCGTCGGAATATGTGGCTATACCTCTGGCATGCGAGCCCAACTGTAGGCGTGTATATGATCGGCAGCAACTCCTCGAGGTTGTCCGAGAGAAGGCGATAGAAGAGTGTCTCGTTGCGGTCCTGAAGCGAAGACAGGCCAATGTACTTTTCGAGCGCATCCGGCTTGTTTCTCAGGTTCCGACCCATACGCGCGCACTGCTTTTCGAGCGTACTTTGGCCATGGGGCAAGAGTCCTGTAAGCCCGAAGCTCGCGCGTTCCTCGGCCGTAAATGCGGTACCCTTGTTGAAGGTGGCGTGTCGAAGCAAGCTCACCCCCCGATGCGGGACCTCGAGCCATTTTTCTCCCGATCTGCCGGTCTTCAAACGGAATGGTTCCACTGTTGGCGGCTAACTACTCTCGCTTGGCTGCGTCGTCAAACATTTCGGATTTGCCCGCGGTCACTTGCATACCGAACCTCTTGACGGGCAAACGGGGAGCCAGATCGATCACTCTCTCATCCGATCACGTACGAACGGTGCGTGACCATTGAGCTGCGCGTCCGTCCAACCGCCAGCAGAACCAGTGCGCGACAAATTCGTATCGGACAGGCCGTAGGACTTGCCCCTTACAAACGCGCTTACGGCGCGCCCTTGCGGGGCACGCCGTAACCACGTCTCTCGGCAGCGACTACTCAACCCAGTAATCTACGACCCAGAAGCTCTTGCCATTGCTTGCCTGGTAGGGGTAGGCAAACACGCCTGATGTGTAGGCGTAGTTGGGGTTCGCGTAGTAGGCCGTGGGAAGGTAGCCAACCGTGCCACCAAACTGGGTGCCCGTTGTCGTCGTTGTCGTGGCCGAGTAGCCCGTGTTGAAGCCAGCCGACACGGAGAACGTCCAATCACCGACTCCAGCCCCAACCTTGCCGACGAAAGAAAAGTCGTGCTGGATCGTCTTGGAATTTCCGTCGGAGACCGTAATCTGTAGGTTGGTCGTGCCAGAGTTGGGCATGCTATCCGGCCCTTGTGAAACGGGGGTAGCCCCTGCTTGGTAGCTGCACGAGTACTTAGCGAGCAGTGCATCCTTCTGATCTGAGGTCGGGTAAGATAGCGGAGCCCCGAGTCGGTGTTGGAAGACAGCGTCGTCGATGGGCAAGATGACGTTTTCCCCGATGTTCGCGTTGAAGAAGTCGCGTGTCACTGTGTACGTGCTGTAAGATCGCGGAATACTAATGTAAAGACTGCTTCCAACCTTGTTCTGCGGGTCATTCGAGGTGTCAATCTTGTACTCGTATTCGTCCATGGGTACCGACGTGAAGATGACGCAATCTTGTCCACCCGAGCAGGTGTATTGAATCGAGGTTTCGACTTCGTGGGTGCTCGCCCACTCCCATGTATTGGTGTTCGTAAACTCGGCGGACGCCTTGAAACTGGCGATCTTGATGCCAAAGATCGGGGTCTCGACGTCGTGCTCATACTCGACCGATGCCCCCACGGAGAACCCAACCGAGTTGCTGTTCTCAGTCTCCGTTGAACTGATGGTGCCAAAGCTGGTGAGCCAATTCGTGTAGGCGCCTTGATAGCCAGAGTCATTGATCTCGGCCCAATACGGGGGAGAGGCAAGCGTAGCGATGACGATTGGATCGGTGAACGTAAGCTTGTGCCCGACGTAGTGCACGCGCGGCGAATTGTCTTCGAAGTGGCCAACGGCAATTGACGTCGCGGTGCCGAAGTTGTCCGGACCACATTGCGAAGAGCTCTGGACCAGCGGCTTCTTCTGGACGAATGTGTCATTGTCATTGTTACCTAGAACTTGGATCGTGCCGCAACCCGATTGGCCGATGGTCAAGAAGTAGAGATCTTGCTTCGCATCGTTGTTCGCGTCGCCAACCTGGACATCCGCGATGGTATTGTCGGAACTCACGTAGGTGAATGCGCTCCAAATGTCCGAATGCGTGTCGGAACGCATGGGGTCGCTGAAGATCGAACCCGCGACGTAAAGTTGCTGCGTCCCGGTTCCTTTGAGATCGACCGCGCGCGGCAGCATCCTGAAGTAGTCATTGCCGCTAGTATTGGCGGCGCCTAGTGGATTGCTGCTAACGTAAAGGACCCTGGTTTCCGTCATGGCGCTTTCCGGGGGCAACGAAAGATCGAACATGTGCGTTGCCACTTTGCCGGCATTCGGCCCACCCGTAAGGTAGGTGCTCAGAGCCAACTGTTCCAGATTGTTTCCCCTGAAATCACCGAATGCGGCTTCCACGAACGTGCCGTACGGGTCCAGGGTCTGGATGGCAGGGTTCGTAATCGGTGAATCGAAACTCGAGTCGAAGATTGCGTACTGCGCACCGTTGCCAAGGAACCCCACGACTAGTTCGTCCTGGCGGTCCCCATCGAGGTCACCGCCGGCCACGCTGCTGACGGGGCTGTCGAAGTTCTTCGCGTCTTTTACGGTGAACTCGCCGCTGTTGCTCGACAACACGTAGACGGACTTGTAGTCGATGAGTATGATTTCACTCTTGCCGTCGCCGTCCACGTCGGCTTTGGTACTGCTCAAGAATGGGAACCAGGGCGTGCCGATACCGCTGCGGGACGTCGTCGTCCACGGCAGCATCTTCTGTCCGCTCAGAGCGATCGTATCGATGCTGCGCTCTGCCGACACGGCTTGACCCTGGTAGATTCGATAGTATAGTTTCGTGGCATCCGAGTCCTTGACGTAAAAGATGGTGGCTTCGTCGATTCCGTCGCCGTCGAGATCGGCGCTCACGGCGGTCTTGATTGCCGACTTTTCCCAACTCTGGTCGTCGGTAATCGGGTTCGAAGCGGTAGTCGGCGGGGACGCCGCCATGTCCGTGTACACTGCATTCCAGTAGTTGCCAACGTTGACGCCAATTTGAAGAAGCTCAGCGCGCGGGCGAAACACTGCGGTCGGCGTTTTCAATGGTTGCCAGGTCGTTGGATCGACGGTCACTTGCTTGTTGTTTACCGTTGTTGTGTACGTTGGCGCAGGCGGGCTGTTGACTTCCTTCACTCCCAGATTGGTGAGGATTGTCTTCGCGTCGGCTGGAACCTCCGGCTTGACCTCAGGTTGTGGATCGCCGCCGCAACTCGAGCACAGCGCTGCGACTAGCAGCGCAGGGAGCAGTCCGATTCTAAGCGTTGTTACGTTTTCGGTCTTTGCAGATAGGGTGATCATCTTGTCCTCCACAGTCGAAGTCCGTCTTGTTCAGGGGCTTCGATGGGCCCACTCAGCAACAAGCAGGCCAACCGCGAGAATACGGTGTTTTCTCGAAGAATCTGCGGCGCTGCCCTGCCGTGTGCAAAACCTTGCACAAGCCCGTGTGCAGCTCGCTGCACGTCGAGCAGGGATGTGCTCAACTTTTCAGGACGCTGCGTTTTTTGGGCCAGGTCCCGAAGGAATCCGATTAGCCTTTGGCATGACGGCACGGAACCGAGGTTGACGTCAGCGGCGCGAGTTTGCAGCGTCGCATGCGCTGCTACTCATGGCCACGTGCCGTTATGACATGAGAACGACAAGCTCCTCGACGGCTTCAGACCTCGACGCTCTTCACTTTGATCTGGTTGAGATCCGCGATACCGAGCCCAAGCTCGCCCGCGGTCTGGATGTACTTCGAGGCACGGCCGACCTCGGCGAGTGTACGCACTTTGTGGGCCTTGCGCTCTTTGTTCAACCATCTGTGAGCCGTATGTGTCGAGCGCGACCGGATCGGTCGCAGCGTAAACGGTGCCGTGAGGCACGACGGTGTTGGGATCTTTGAGCAGCGGCCCGCGATCGTACATGAGCTTAAAGCCGTCTGCGATGTGGAGCCGCGCGCGGCTTGTCATGATGGGGTGCGCGTAGAGCATCGCGATCTGCGGGTTGGCGTAGTGGGCATGGTGAGCTTCGGGGTTGTTGATGGAACCGTGCGTCATGTTCTTGAGCGCGCCGGTGTAGCCGCAAATGCCGTGATCCTTGACGAGGCCCATGTTGATGACGGCCGTGGCAGCGACCATTGGGCGGCAATACTTGGTGGTGATGCCTTCGTAGATCTTGACGCCCGGCATCGTGAAGTCTTTGTTGTTGTGCACGGCAATCGCAACGCCCTTGGGCAAATCATACTTGGGCGCACCGACGCGCGTCGAGAGCATGTAGCTGGTGAATTGCTCGTAGACGGTGATATGATCGGCGGGCACGCCGCAGGCAATGCACGCTTCGACGACGGGCAGTATGAGTTCGAAGGACGTGGACATCCCCGAGCCGGCAATGCCGTTCGGCTTGATGGCGACGAAGTCGTCTTTGTGGACGAACTTCTTCATGGCTTCGACCATGTTCGGCGCACCCGTGAGTTCCATCAGGGCCTGCTCGAGCATGCGCCTCGCGACTTCGGGCTTGGGCCACATCTGGTTTCTCTGCATGATCGACGGAAAATCGCCTTTGGCGGTGGCCTTGGCGACTTTGCCCGGAAGCGACAGCGGCACGAAACCAGCCGGCGCACGCGCCACCAGTGAATTCGGCGTCGCCTGCGCCCACGCCAAACTGGGCAGCGCCGAAAGCATGCCAAATCCCGCAATGGCAGTGGTGGACGTGACGAACTCGCGGCGATTCAATGTGGACTTCATACGGCCTCCAAGTGACCCAGTTGCGGTGGATATTCAATCGAATTTTGCACCGCCAGACGCTCCAGCCCCCAAATTCGCCATCTTGGCACGCGTTTGGGGCCGGGGCCCCAAACGCCAACGTGTTCAGAACGTCGGAACGGACGAACAGGTGGCACAAGAAAATCTAAGGTACAAATCCCCGACGCTTAAGGTCTGAGGTGCGGAGACTGCGATGCAGGTGGCCACCAGCGAAATCGGAAATGGCCGGGGCCCCAAACGCCAACGTGTTCAGAACGTCGGAACGGACGAACAGGTGGCACAAGAAAATCTAAGGTACAAATCCCCGACGCTTAAGGTCTGAGGTGCGGAGACTGCGATGCAGGTGGCCACCAGCGAAATCAGAAATGGCCGGGGCCCCAAATGCCAACGTGTTCAGAACGTCGGAACGAACGAACGGGTGGCGCAAGAGAATCTAAGGTACAGGTCACCGACGCGTAAGGTCTGAGGTGCAGAGACTGCGATGCAGGTGGCCACCAGCGAAATCAGAAATGGCCAGGGTGGCACAATAGGATCTAAGGCACAGGTCACGAACGTGG
The DNA here is from genome assembly GCA_963811985.1 of uncultured delta proteobacterium. GTDB lineage: Bacteria > Myxococcota_A > Polyangia > Polyangiales > Polyangiaceae > FEN-1139. The sequence goes on along the minus strand of CAWEUH010000022.1, from coordinate 25,816 downwards.
CAAGTTAAGGGCGAGAGCATTGTGTGCTTGTACGCGTAGACCGCGAACAAAAAGCTGCGAGCCGGCCATTCTGACGGCGCGAGCCACTGGGGACTGTCCCCCGAGCTCCGCTACGTTCCCGATGAACTCGGATGATTGCACAGCAAGTGCGGAAGGTCGGAAGATTTCCTTCGCTCACGCCACCCGTTTCGCCAGGGTTCGCCACCCAAGCTCATGCCGAAAATCGCCTAATCGCGGCCCAAACCGTGCCTGGCACGGCCTTCGCTCTTGTGTCCTTCGCAGCCGACAAGTTTGAAAGTCTCAGACCGACGGCTGAGTAATTCGCAAAGCAAGTTCGAGGCGTGCTTCGAACGATTGGATAGGAAGAACATCATGGATGCAAGCAAAATCAAGATGGCGTATGTAATTACCGAGCGCGGTGGCAAGAGCTACTTCAACCGGGTGGGCATTGCCTTCGTCAACAGCGACGGGTCGCTGAACGTCAAGCTCGAGGCGATGCCGATCAGCGGCGAGCTACACATTCGCGACTACGTGCCGCGCGAAGAAAGCGCGGGGCCCGGTGTCGCGCGCACCAAAGGCAATGGTCAAAATCGAGCGGTGGCGGCGGAGTAGTGAGTCATGAGCAAGCCACTATTGAACCACGCGAGGGAAGACGGCAGCCAGAACAAAGGGCCGCTTGACCCGGCAATGACTGCCTCGAATGCAGCAAAGCCTGTCACGGTGTGGAAACCGGTAATCATTCGCGTGGTTCTGGGTGGCATTGCACTGCTTGGGTTAGCTGGGGTTGGCGCCGCGTCCATGCTCGCTGGGCTCGACGGCGCCCGCGCCAACCCGCCGTCTCTTAGCGCCACGCCGGCAGGCTCGAGTGATGCACCCGGTGCCCCGGCGCTCGGTTCTGCGTCGGCGCCGTTACCCGCGGCAAGTGTGCCAACCGCCACGGTTGCGCTTGCGCCTAACGCGTGCACCGCAGCGCGCACGCCCGACGGCAAGGTGATTCTCAACTTGGCCACATTGGACGACCTTCGGACATTGCCGAGTATCGGGCCAAAACGGGCACAATCAATCTTGAGCCTGCGCGACAAGTTGAAGAGGTTCCACCGCATCCAAGAACTGCGCCGAGTGCGCGGGATTGGAGCCAAGACTCTGCAGAAACTCGCACCGAAAATGCTAATCGATCCGCCGCCAGGGGCTTGTCCACCAATGGCAAGTGACGCAGTCAAGTAGACGTGAAGCGGTGCTGCAAAGATCATAATGTGTGGACATATTTATGCATTCGAAGTACATCTTGCTGTATGAGGACAACGCTCGATATCGATGACTCGCTGCTCGCTGCTGCAAGACGGCGGGCCGCTGAGAAGGGCACCACCCTGACGGCATTCGTCGAAAATGCGCTGGCCGCGGCGCTGACTCGGCGCCCGGCGGGCGCGCCACCATACCGACTAGTCTGGAAGACGCACCGCGGCCGCTTGCTGTCGGGCGTCAACATTTCGGACCGCGACCGGCTCTTCGACGCTATGGAAGGCAAGGGATGATCGCAGTCGATACCAATATCCTGGTTCAGGCGGACCGTGAGGAGCTAGCACTGCACGAACTGGCCATGAAAGCAATGCGCAAGCTTGCCGAGGGGAGGGAAGCGTGGGCAATGCCTATTTTTTGCGTTGGCGAGTTCCTCCGCGTCGTTTCCCACGCCCGAGTATTCGATCCGCCAACTCCCGTGCTCGACGCAATGGCATCGATCGAATCATTGCTGGGCAGCCCCTCGGCAAGGTTGCTGGTGCCCGGTGACAACTACCTCCCCCTGCTGCGACAAGTGCTAAGGGACTCGACGGTGCACGGCAATCTTGTGTTCGACGCGCAGATCGCCGCGGTCTGCATGGAGTACGGTGCCACGACATTGCTCACCGAAGACCGGGATTTTTCCCGCTTTTCCGGTCTCACCGTCATGCCACTCGTCAGCTTTGCGGCGTAGCGCGGGATACTGCCCTTACGTCAGGCCGTTTGAGGATCGAATCTGGATTGCCTTGTCTAGCTGCTGGGAGCCAGGTTGTGGCGCCGGGTGCGGCCATGGGTTTTTTGCCAGGGCAAAGGCTGTGGCTAGATACCCCAACGGTTGCCCGAATACGGGGAACGCGACGTCTTTGCGTGAAGTCCTGTTTTCTTCGAACTGCGATTTGCGCTGTTGGTGTCGCCGGGTTTGGCGTCGCGAGTGGAATCTTGAGTCATTGAGTCGCTTGCCTGCTCGTTGACGTCCGCACTTGGCGCAGGCGCAGCGCTGCCTGCGCTAGGGTCTTGCAGGGAGGATATCGGCACCGCCGGCATCGTCCGATCAACGCTGGGATTTCGGGTGACGCCCGCCGCGGTCAGAGAGGGCATTTGTTGTACGAATTTCGTTAGGGCACTTGTCTTGCCGCTCAAGTAGAGAAACCCAAGCGCTGCGACGAGGCCGAGCAATGCCCCCAGAGCGTAGGCATTGCGAATAGAGTGCTTCGATTTGCCGCGTCCTTCGCCCACTGGCGTTGTCGTTGCTTCAGGCTGACGCGCAGAGCCAGTCGTTGTGGCCGAATTTGGATGCGGCTTGCCTTCGTCCGGTTCGGACCAAAACGGGGCCACTTTGGGTACAACCGGCGCGTAGGTGCCAGGCAGGGGAGTGGGAATGTACGATGGATGACTTGAGAACGCATCGGCGCGGCGCGGCGCGCGAAGCCCCAGAGGAACCTTTCTGACTCCCGAACTATGCTGTACATCCGACAGGTAGTCCCCCGCAATATCATTGAGCCAGTCTCGCACTTGCTGGTCGCCGGCTAGCAGCGCCGCGGGCAGGTCTTCAACGGCGGCGATCATCTCCTTGAGCGACGAATAGCGAAGTTCAACGTTAGGCTGTGTCGCGCACCGAATTATATCGGCAATCGGTTTGGGAACGCACAGATTCAGGCGCTCGCCGTATTCTGCCACTAGGGCGTCGGAATGCAGGACTAAACTGAGCGTTTGCTGGTTACTGTGGTTGTCGAACAAGCTTCGAATCAACAGGAGCTTCCAGAGCAAGGCCCCAGCCGTATACACTTCGAGGCGTTCGTCGCCGTTGCCCGCGGGTGTAGCTGGGTCCAGGACGTCCTCGAGATCCGGATGTTGTCTGACGCTGCGACACTGGCAGAGCTCTTGCGTCACACCGACGCCGGACAACAACGCCTCGCCAAAACTGGCAACCGCGACCGAGTCGGGAAAAATCATCTGCTCTGGGACCAGCAGGTTCTGGTCGCGGCAGCCTTGCCGCAGTGCAGCCGACGCCCGCAGCGCATCAAGTATGAGTCTTGTTCCAATGCAGATTGGAATTGAGACTTGCTGAGCAATGGCAAGGTCATGCAACTTGCTCAAAGGCACGCCAATGACTTGCTCTTCCAGCAACACCAAGTCAGCGTGGGTACGATACCCCCCCAACAACTTGACCAACGACGGGTGCGACAGACTTGAGTAGTTGCGTGTGGCGGCTAGTATCCGTTCGACATGCGACTCTTCCAACTGGCCAAGCACCAGGCGGCGAGCGACTACCAAACGGCCAACTTCGGGCCCAGCCGTCATGCGGGCCAACGACAGCCCGCCGAACGCTCCACGACTGAGCTCCTGCAGGTATTCGAGCTGGGGACTGTCCTGGAGAATGCCACGCGCTTGCATCCCAAATAGTCCGACGCTCAAGCGTAGCCCACTATTCAGGCTTCATAAATGGTTTCGCCATGCGGGACGCGCATTAGGTACGCAGTTCGGGCTAGCCAACACATCTCGGAATACAAAGGAGCTAGTGGAAATCCTCCCAGCCGGTGAGGCCAGGCTTGGCTCCGTAGCGCTGGGATTTAGCGGTTGTCGGGACATGTATGGATGTTCAGGAGGTAACATTTTGCGCGCGCGAACTTCGCGCCGCAGCAAGCGCTGCAACACGGTGCGCCCATGTGTGCACTGCCGCGTGCTGCGGTACGCGCGCCGTGGATTTCCCACGGGTGACGTCAGGGCGTGCCTGGCTCCAGCACGATTCGTTCAACGTCGGCCCCAACCCCAGCCAATTTCCGTTCGATGTGTTCATAGCCGCGATCTAGGTGGTACACACGCCGCACGACGGTTTCGCCCTCTGCCATGAGGCCCGCAATGACGAGGGATGCGCTGGCGCGCAGATCCGTTGCCATGACGCTTGCGCCCTCGAGTTGGCTCTGGTTGACGATAGCCGTGTTGTTGCGGATCTCGATGTTGGCGCCCATCCGCTGCAACTCCGGCACGTGCATAAACCGATTCTCAAAGATGGTTTCGGTGAGCACACTCTGGCCCGAGGCAATGCACATGAGCGCCATCAGTTGTGCCTGCATGTCCGTCGGGAAGCCCGGATGTGGCGCCGTCGTCACGTTGACCGGGTGAATGGCGCCTGCGCGTACGACACGCACGTACTCCCCCTCGCGATCGATGGTAAGCCCCGATTTTCTTAGTTTGACGATGACCGGCTCGAGGTCGTCAAACGGCGCGTTTTCGAGCAGCACATCGCCGCCAGCAGCGCCGACAGCCGCCATGAACGTTCCCGCTTCGATACGATCGGGAATGATCGCATGATCGAAAGGAATCAGCTCGTCGGCGCCCGTGATGTGAATGATCGACGTGCCGGCGCCGTCAACGTGCGCGCCCATCTTGTTCAGCACTCGCCCGAGCTCTTCGACTTCGGGTTCGCGCGCGCAGTTGACGAGCGTGGAGCGGCCTTTGGCGAGCGCCGCGGCCATCATGATGTTCTCGGTGCCGGTCACCGTCGGGATGTCGAACGCCACCTCCGCGCCGCGCAAGCGCGGGGCTTCGGCCCGTACATAGCCGTGTTCGACTTCGATCACAGCGCCCATGCTTTCAAGGCCTTTGAGGTGTTGATCGACGGGTCGCGCGCCGATCGCGCAGCCACCGGGCAGCGACACCTTGGCGCGGCCGTGCCGCGCAACCAGCGCCCCTAGCACCAGAATGCTTGCGCGCATCTGCCTCACGAGATCATAGGGCGCCTCGGGAATGACGCCGCCTGGACTTGGCTCTACGATCACCTCGGGTACGTTCACCAAGGTTGGCCTGCCAAGGTGCGTCAGCAGGGCCGCCGTCGTGTTGATGTCGCGCAGCCCCGGGACATTGCGCAACCTGCTTTGCCCGTCGGAGAGCAATGTCGCGCACAGAATCGGAAGGGCCGCGTTCTTCGCGCCGCCCACGCGTAGGGTTCCCGAAAGCCGTCGATTACCGCGAATCCGTATTGCGTCCATGCTGCCTTCGGCCGACCTACGCTGTCTTTTGGCTTCGCGCAAGCCGGGACCGCCGGCGTCCGGTGCGGTTTTTGATCCAGTTTTGTCTTCCAAACGGCTAAGCTCTGCGGGCATGGCTTCCCTTCAGCCCAATCGCGCGTGCTGTCGCCCTGGCCCAATCGAAGGCCCAAGTGCTGATTCGCATTCAAGTCAACGCGGTGCCACGTGCCGTCATGCCAAAAGGAAAGCCGTTGAACGTCGCTGTTGCATCTCTTTTTGGTTGGTTCGGCACGTTGGGAGCCGCGCGGGCCCAAGTGGCAACGTTCGACATTCGGCGCTTCTCTCCGCCGACCGATCCGCAGGGTTCGCTCGTGCTCGAGCCGGTGACCACGGCGGGGCCCTTCGCCTGGAGTGCGGGGTTCATTGAGTCGTACGCGCATCGCGTGCTCGTGCTCAAAGACGGCAGCGGTCACGCAGTGGCCGTGCCCGTTCGTGACCAGCTTTCATTCGATGCGCTGTTCAACGTGGGGCTCGGCGAACGGCTCGCGTTGGGCTTGCGAATACCAGCGGTCATGGGTCAAACCGGCGACGCGTTTCCAGCGACGGGCTGGCGAGTGCCGCGCTCCGCGTTGGGCGATTTCGCGCTCGACGCAAAGGCCACATTGATTCCGCGCGGCAGTCTCGGCGGCATGGGGCTAGCCGCCGTGGCGCGCATGACGGTTCCCTCGGGGAATGCGAATTCGACGGTGAGCACGCACGGCGTGACGGGCGAGCTACGGTTGCTTGGCGAGATTGATTGGATCATGATGGCGTTGCGCGCGACCGCCGGTGTCATGGTGCGCAGTGAACGACAAGTCTTGCTCGGTGACACGTACGGTCAAGAGTTGCCGTGGGCAGTTGGGCTCATTGTGAGGCCGCGCGCTCTGGGGCTTGACAACCAGGGACGCTGGCAATGGTTTCTCGAATCGGGCGGCGCCGCGGCGCTCACTCCGACATTTGCGTCCAAGCGCGGCTCACCTGCATGGTTCGGTTTGTCGAGCCGCTACGCGTTCGCCAAGGACTTTTCAGCGCTCGCAGGTGTTCAGCTGCCGCTCGATTCGGCGGTCGGCGTGCCCAGTGTCCGCTTCGTGTTCGGAATTAGCTGGGCGCCGCGTTTTCAGGACGCCGACCACGACGGGATACCCGACGACGCCGACGACTGCCCGGAGCTAGCCGAGGATTTCAACGGCGTCGAAGACGATGACGGCTGCCCGGAGGGAAGCGGGACGAGCACTAACTAGTCGGCATTCCTGTCGCTACAAGGCTGGAAATCCCAGCGGCGAAGCGATCGATTGAAGCGCAACGTAGCCAACTGCTGCAACTCTTCTCGATCGACCTCAAACATGTAACGCTAAGTACTCGCGCCAAGATATCCCCCAAAAACTGGGGGGATTTCGGGGGGTTCAAAGTCCCTCCCCAGCGCGGAGGGATTTAGGGAGGGGAGAACGAAAGTCCCGCGCAGGGATTAGGGCGAACAGAACTGCTGGGAAGTATTCCCATCCCGAAAATTCACCCTGGCACTCGCCACGACTTCTGTTATTGAATTTCGAAACCTTGGCAAAGAAGCCCGCAAACCCGACCGCAACGTCTGAGCCCGAGTCGAAGGAGTCAACACGGAGTTTCGAAGAATCCGTGCGGCAGCTGGGGGAAATCGTCGAGCGGCTCGAAGCGGGTGATTTGCCGCTCGAGGAATCGATCGCGCTGTTCGAAAAAGGTGTAGTGCTTTCTCGCGAAGCTCAGGCGCGGTTGGATGCGGCGGAGAAGCGCGTCGAGCAACTGTTGGGTTATGACGAAAACGGCCGCCCGTTAGTCGCACCCGTCGAGCCGGAGTGAGGGAATGTCGGCGCAAGTCTCGTCGGCGTGCGCACTACTAATTGGCAATGAGTTGCTCAGCGGTGCCGTTGACGACTGCAATCTCGCGACGCTGGCGCGAACGCTTTACGCTCAGGGGATTCGCCTCGAGCGCGCGTTAGTACTCCCGGATGACGTCAAAATGCTGGCCGTGGAGATTCGCGAAGCCAGTCGGCGATTCGACGTGGTGTTCACCAGCGGGGGCATGGGTCCGACTCACGACGACGTGACGGTTGCGGCGGTTGCGCAGGCTTTTGGCGTCGATACGGTCATCAGCGAGGAAATGTACGCGGCGCTCGTGAGTCATTATGGTGCTCCGCTGAGTGACGGGCACCGGCGTTTGGCGGAAGTTCCTCGCGGGGCGCACACGGTGAAGGCGCCCGACGCCACTTGGCCCACGATCGTAATGCAGAACGTCTGGATCTTGCCGGGAGTGCCCGCCATCTTCCGCGCCAAACTCGAGGCGGTGAAGATCTTCCTGCACGGCCCAGTGCGGTTCCACTCATGCGCGGTCCTTTGCCGCTCCGACGAGCTCACTTTGAAATGCCTTATCGATCGGACGGTGCGGGACAACCCACAGGTGCAAGTGGGTTCGTACCCCTTGTGGCCGCCCGCGGAAGCTCAGACCCGAATCACGTTCGAGGGGACCGACACGGAAATTCTCAAGAGCGCCGTTGACGGGTTCGTCGCAAGTCTGCCCAAGAACGACCTGCTGCGAATCATAGACGATTCATAGCCTAAGCCTTCACGACCTATGGTATATCGCGTGGCGATGACGCTTACTGATGCCTATAGAATTCGACGTTGGCTGCTGCTTGTGCTGGGGCTAGCGTTTTTCTACTTCTATTCGGGTGGCGGCCCAAATCAAGGGTCCCGGTTCAATCTCGACCGCGCAATATTCGAACAGAGTCGTCTCATTATCGATACCTACCAGAGCAACACGGAGGACAAGGCTTTCTATCGCGGGCACTACTACTGCGACAAGGCTCCGGGCGCTTCGTTCGTGGCGTTGCCGGCGCTGTACGTGACGCGCGTGGCGATGCAGTTTACGGGCATCGATCCCAAGACTCCTGAGGCCATAAGGGCGCAGATGCACGTGGCAACCTGGATTGCAGCAGGCGTACCGGCGCTATTGATGTGCCTCTTCATCTACGAATGGATGCTACGCAAAGGGTATTGTCCCGCCGCGGCTGTCATGGCCAGCATGGCCGCTGGTTTGGCGTCACCCATGTGGGCGTACGCAACATTGTTTTGGGGGAATGCTCTCGCATCGTGTTGCCTTGTGTTCGCTGCGGCCAGCATTGACAAGTTGACCCGCATCTCGACCACGCGTCGGGCCCCAGCCTTGGCCGCGTTTGCGGGGCTTGCCTGTGGTTGTGCGGTCGTCACCGAGTATCCTACCGCACCCATGGCGGCCGTGTTGGCCGCCTTGCTCGTGATGAACCTGCGTCCCTGGCGCGCGTACCTCGTGCGGTTGACGTCGTTTGCAGTGGGCACCCTTGCGGCGGTAGCCGTGCTCGCTCTGTACAACAAAGCGGCATTTGGGTCGCCGTTTCACCTGGGATATTCGGATGTCCAGGGTTTCAATGGCATGAAGCAGGGGCTTTTCGGTGTGACTTTGCCGAGCCGCACCGCGTTTGCTGGCATCTTATGGGGTCCGCGCGGCTTGCTACTCACCGCCCCGTTTCTTGTCTTCGGGTTGCTGGGTCACGTCATAGCGATAGTGCGCCGCCGGCATATAGCGATCGCTATAACTTGTCTCATGTTCACCGTATATCCCATTTTGCTCAACGCGTCGTACGCATATTGGGATGGTGGGTGGACCTATGGGCCGCGTCACATGAGTACGGCGCTACCCTTCATGGCGCTGGGCCTTGCCCCACTCTACCAGGTGTGCGGGCGGTTCTTGCGGGGGGTACTGTGGCTGGCCGCGTTCGCCGGCGGTTTCTTAACAATGATCTGCGTGTCCGTGCATGGCATGACGCCGTATGTCCCCAGCCATCCGTTCACGGAATTGTACTTGCCTTCGTTCTTCCAAGGACAGTTTGCGAAGCACACCACTTGGCCGGACACGGGCGGGCCTGCGACGAACTTGGGGCTCGCTATTGGGTTGAAGAATTCGCTGTCGGTCGTTCCGTTCTGGGCAGCGATGGCCATCGGCTGCACAGGGCTCGCGCTGAGTCTGAGAAAGTACCGGACTCGCTGAGTTCCTCCATAGCCTCGGGAACTCGTTATGGTTTCTGGGACGACTTCTATTTCCGGTTTAGAACCCAACGAAATACGAAGTCGCCCTTGCCGTCGGGTAGCCAGCCTTCGCAAACCCTCATACTCGAAGCCTGCGATACTAGGCTGGGCGCCAGCCACTTGACTATCCAAACTACCTCTTCGCTTGGGTAGCGGCAGCCACTCGCAAGGCTGGCTTGCTCTCCATTTTCCAGTTCCGACGGATCATCTCCCTCAAGCTTGGTAATAAGGGCTTGCGCCTGATTGTACCTGACGCCGTAGCTGACTCCATAGTCGCCGTCCGAGCCACCGCGCCGCGAGACCCAGCCGATGATCGCGGCCGACAACATTCCGAGCAAAGCGAGGTGGGCCCAGCGTAACGCGTGCCAGAACTTTTCGGTACGACCGCGAGCTCTGTCGAGTTCGAAGGCGCCCGCTACGATGAACGCTGGAAGCGGGGCCATGACGAGGATGTAGTGGGTGTATGCTGGCAGACGCAAGAACGTAAAGAGCAAGATGAACCCAATCCAAGAAACCCCGAATACGGTGATTTGCCACGGTCGGCAGAACCATGCCGCCGCCCCCCGCACCACCAACGGTATGGCCGTGTAGATTGAACCCACGAGACTGACGTACAATAGGCACCGCAGGTTCACGCCCCACGTGACGTTGCTGATGGCACCGTTCCAATGGCTGCCGAAATGGGTGGTGCTCCAATTGAAAGGCACCATGGATTCGAATAGATAAAACAGGATCTCAGGCATGGGCGAATCCAGGCGCATTCCCGCGCGAAAGTCCTGCCGCGAGAGGGTCGCCAAGTAGTGGAGGTACGGCACCGTGAAAAACACGAGAGCCGACACAGCGGCGGCGAGATTCACGAGTTCCCACCAGCGAGGCCATTTTACCCGGTACCATCGCTTGTGCCAGCGACGCCAGACGGTCGTTATGCCCAAGACAACGGCCACGACGACTAGCAGAATTGGGCCCGACAAATGGAGATGGCTCACGAGAAGCGCCGCCCAAATCAAGAGGCCAGCCCCAAGCCAATACTTGCCCTTGAGCCACCGTGTGACACCCCACAGCAACAGGGCAATCCCCGGAAGCAATAGATCTTGCCCCCATATTTTGCGGCTGTGAATCACCGCAAAGGGTGCAAACGCCATCCACCCGAGTGTTAGCATGGCGCGCTTCGAACCGACTTTCCGGCGCACCCAAAGGTATATTGCCGGCAGCGACAGGACATTAAGAAGTGCGATAATTGCCGTGCATCCCAATGGCGACTTCGTCAACGCCCAAAAGAGCGCGTACAAGGAATTGCCAAGCGGAGCCATGCAAATACCCCCGGAACTTTTCAGTGAAACCTGCGGCCAGTGGGCTGCGGTCGCCCAGGGACGCGACTGCAGAATCGCCAGGCCCATGTCCAGCGCTTCACGCTCATCGAGCTTGAACTCCATGTGCTCCAGGTTCCAAAACCTCAGAGCGGCGGCCCCTAGTATCAGGAGTAAGGCATAAGCAAATTCGCGTCGCATTTCGCAGTATCCGCGCCGCAAATTAGCCGACGGCTCACAGCTTGGCAACCGCGGTGAAAGCTTCCCGACGGGTCACGCACCCGAACTTGCCGGTTGCGCCGCGCGGCAAGTCGAGACATTGTTCCGCGGTCGCTTCGAGAATCCCATGAGAACACCGACGAATCTGCTGGTCACCGGGGGTTGCGGCTTCATTGGCTCGGCATTCGTGCGCCGGGTGTTAAATCAGGGCAGATTTTGGCGGCACTATCGTCAATTTGGATTTGCTCACCTACGCGGGGAACCCCAAGAGCGTCGTCGGTCATGTGCCTGAATCACGACATATCCTCGCCAGGGGCGACATCGCAGACAGCGCGTTGGTGCTAGAATTGCTCGACGCGCACCGCGTGGACACCATTGTCCACTTTGCGGCTGAGAGTCACGTGGACCGCAGTATCTTGGGGCCCCGAACTTTCATAGAAACCAATGTCCTGGGGACGATGAGCCTTCTGGAGGCGGTGCGGGCACGCCCACACGTGCATCTGCATCACGTCTCAACCGACGAAGTCTACGGTTCCCTCGGGCCGACGGGGCTTTTCACCGAACAGAGCCCTTACCAACCGCGCTCGCCGTATGCCGCGTCAAAGGCGGCCTCCGATCACTTGGTGGCCGCATGGTCACACACGTACGGCATCAGCACGACGCTTTCGAATTGCAGCAACAACTACGGGCCATTTCAGTTTCCCGAAAAGCTCATTCCCTTGATGATCCTCAATATGCTAGAGGACAAACCGTTGCCCGTCTATGGCGACGGCCAAAATGTCCGCGACTGGTTGTACGTTGACGACCACGTCGATGCCGTGTGGGAAATCGTCAATAGAGCCGAAAATGGGTCATTTTACAACATTGGCGGCAACACGGAGCGAACCAACCTTGAACTCCTAAATCAGATCATTGATATTGTTGCGGGCGTCACTGGAAAGTCCGGGGCGAAACTCCGCCAATTGATTCGCTTCGTCGAAGACCGCCCCGGACACGATCGGCGCTACGCAATTGACGCAACGCGCATCAAACAGGACCTCGGTTGGGCTCCGGCGCACGCACTGGACACGGGGCTCGAGCACACGGTTCGCTGGTACTGCGACAATCCGGAATGGATCGCCGATGTCCGAAGCGGACAATACATGGCGTGGATTGAAAGGAACTACGGAAAGCGCGGCTAATGACCGCTGATGTGCCGCGGCTGCTAGTCGAATTTCACGTAGCACAGTCCGTCGCTGTTCAAGTGTCCCTGCGTGCGTTGGTCGTACGTCATGAACTCGGCGTAGTTGCGGAGTGTTGCCCCAGCGGCGTCATTGAAATGCATGGTTCCGCTGTCCGGCGGCACGAAGTTCGTACCGACGCAATCGCGCCAAGGCAGCGCGTTGCCTTGAGCATCCGTGAAATGGGTGTAGTCTACGGACGTCATGTCCTCGACGAGCGCCGTCGGTGTGCCCGTGGTCTCGGTATAGCGGGCCGCGATTTGGTCGAAATGCATGGGAGAATCATGCACCGTGCTGTCCCAGAAGGGGTGATCGGTGTGAATCGTCACCTGCGCGATTGATGACTGGTTATTGTAGGCATAGATGCCGCGTGGATGCTCGTCTATCCCAAGCGGCGTGCCCGAAAGGGACGGATTTTGGCAGTTGATGTAGCTCGTCGGTGACTTGAACCCGAGGCGAAAGTTCACCACACTATTCTCTGTCAAAGGAGCCTTGGTAAACTCCAGGTCGCTCGGTGTGCAGGTGTTGCCCGCGCTATTGCCTAGGAATGTGGCCGTGCCGATGTAGAGCACGGTGTAGCCATCGGAAATCATCTCGGCGTAGTCCGCCAAGCCCTGCGCATCGAGGTTAACGTTCAGTGCCGAATCCGTTGCCTCGACAACATCGAAACTGAACGCGTACTTTTGCGTCAAGTCGAAGGGGGCACAGTCGTTTTCGTTTTGTCCGGTCAGGGCCGCTATGGGTACCGCCTGCTCGTCTGACCCACCTTTGCCCTGAAGCGGCCCACCCTTGTGTAAATCGATTGCCCAGGGTCCGGTCACCTTTGCAACCTCTGGACCTGTTTGCGACTCGTCCCCTGCGTTTAGGTCGGGATTTTGCGCAAGCCGGATGTTGTCAACCGTGACGAGCAATTCGCTAAAGTGCATCTCCCAGCCATCGACGAAGGCAACACTGTCTGTCCCCGTCGGGGGAAACGCATAGCCTCCGAGTGCCAACACTTCGCCGGACGCACTGAACCAGATTCCGTTGGGTCCGGGATCCGCAGGTGAGCTAAATGGCCTCAGGCCGCCCGCGTCAGCGCCTTGATTGGCTGAGGTTTCTCCCGTATCCGTGCAGCTACCAGGGTTCGAATTCTTAGAAGGTGTTGACGTACAAGCTACCAGCGCGCATAGTGTACAAGCGCCGCCTAGATGAACTAATAAAAATGACTTTGTCATAGAAATACTCCATGCGAGTTTCGATATTCAATCATCACTAAACCCGGGCAACCTCCTCGTTGTCCCGCTCGCGCATGCGAAGGTCAGGTCGCATGCTAGGGATCAAGTTCGGCACGTGACGGCGATGTTGCCCAGCACCAGACTACAACTTGCCCCTCGGGGGCTCGTAGCCAATACCAATGAACGAGACTCAAGATGTGCTGCGATCGCTTTGGTAAGGGCAGGTCGATCGGCGCACAAGTCTCGAATCAAACGGAATGCACCCCGGGCGGAGGCGATGTCTTCGGCGCGCGAAGCAGCAAATAGCTTGTCGCGGCGAAAGGACAAGCCGGCTGGACCACAGCATCAGTTGCAACGGGACGCCTGGCAATTATCACAACTCGGGGCGTCGCTCCGGGAACGCCGAAACCACGCACGTGCGCTGCAATTAGTGGGCAGTGGGCGTGCTCGGAGGCCGCCGTGCCGGCTGCGCGTGCCTCAGCCGTGCCGCGCGGTAGCACATGGGGCAAATTCGTCGCTGATTGGGCTGCATCAGGCGGCGCAGCATCAACAAAGTCGGCATGCAGCGCACACCAGTGATGTGGGATCCAGGCCTCGTGCGTGAGATTGCCGAGCGACGCAAGCAGAACCAAACCAATCGAGAGGAGCGCAAGCACGTCGCGCCGGGAGCCACTAGATTGCGGCTCGACCGAGTCGCGTGGTTGGGGGCTGCGACCGACCAGCATCGAGGTCAGTGTAGTTTTCTTGGCATGATTGTCAACGCTGCTCAAGCCCATGTCCAGATGCATATGTAACAGGAGTTCCTCCCAGCCTCTGAAGCCACGTTTGCCATACCGTCCGGAAACGCCGACGGCCCCTGCGCTGGCTTCTCCGTGGCGATCAGCGCGTTCGTTTTGGTTTTCTTGATTATGTTGGTCGTTTGGGCCCCGGCCCAAACGACAGCGTATCCAAAGCTTGACTAGATCGATGAGGTTCGCGCGTTAAGGTCGCCAACGGTACGTTCCGAATGTTTCGGCGGCGCGAGAGGATACCGGACACTAATTACTTCGCAGGTTGATTGAGCCAAGTGAACGCATAAGTCTCCGAGCTGGCCTGCTTGAGTCCGGCAAACAGATTCAAGCTGGGCTGGTTCGAACTGTCGTCGGAGAAAACGTATGTGCCGGGTGCGCTTGGCGACGGTTTGAGCGCCGAAAAATCCACATTGTCGAACCAACCTGCGGGGTTGATGCGCAACAGCAGCGCGCCACCCGCACGCGGCGTAAAATCCACGGGGATTGGCGAAACGATGCGTTGCTTGCAAATCGGATTGGCACCCGGCATCGACGGATCACTCGGTGGGATGGCGCGGTTTTGACCGATGGTCACTTGCCCCGCAAAAGGCATTGACGCATCGCCTTGGGTCGCGGTGCCCGAAGTTTCGAGAATGACGGTGCTGTCGTCCTGGGCATTGACGTCGTCCTGGCCATTGACGTTACCGCCAGTTAGCCACAATTCTCCGGCCAAGGCCTGAGTTTCAGTGCCTTCTCCGGGCACGGAAAAGGCCTTGGGCGTGCCGTCCAAAACATCAACGTCAACACCACCCGGCACGGAAGCCACGTAGAGGCCCGGCAAAACACAGCTGGTGGCTTGCGCACCCATGTTGGGCATCGCGCTATCGAGGTACGCGGCTCCAACGTGAAACTTTGCTTGCGTGAGTGTTACGTTCCAGCCGCGCGCCGTAGTGAATGTTAGCGTCTGACTCGGATCCGCGCCTTCAGGTCCGGCCGCGTAGGCGTTGAATTCGATCGAATCGCTACCGGTCGTGCCCACACAGCCGCAACAGCCGAGGCACGCCAATACTAGAGGCCACGCGTGCCTCACGTGGCCCCCCAAGTTAAGCCGAGGGTTGCGAAAACGGCGCGCGGAGCGCCAGCCGAGAAGTGCCGCACTGGCGATAACGTCGGCTCCGGCTGCGTGTGAAAGTCGGAAGCGTAGTTGAATTCAGTCAGGCGATATTGTCGATTCAGCAAATTCGTCGCCGCAATGCCCACATCCACGCCGGACCACCGAAGTGACGCTGACGTATCTAGAGTGAATATGACGTCGCTGCGCTGACCGTAGGGCAAAGCTCTATGGCCGACGTATGTTACGCCGAGGCCCAAGACGCCCTTGACCGGGGAATCTTGAATGCGAAAGGGCAGCTCGTCCATGACGGCCGTGTCCGAGCGAATCTCCAAATCGGGCACATAAGGCACGAGCAAGTGCGTGTCGTCGAACGTGGACTTTACCAGCGTTATGTGGGCCGCCTCATCGAAATAGGCGTGTCGCAACCGAAAGGCCCCTAACCAGCCAGTGCGCGTGGTACCCCCGCCAAGAATATTGCGGCCGACAGTCTCACTAAAGATGAGATCTTGGTTGACCTTCGTTTCAAAAAAGACTGACCGCGCGGTGACGGACAGCTTATCGGTTCCCCCACTATACGCCGTGCCCATCTCATACGCGGTGACCCTCGCAAACGGTGTCTGCGCGTCTTGCGTGATATAGCTAGGGTCGATTGAGCGCGTGCCTTCCCCAAAGCTAGCGCTGTACGAAAACCCGTGAAATGGACCCAGTATTACCGAAGCCCGCGGCAGCAAAACGGAGCTTGACGTGGTCGCGCGCTGCGTTGGATCTCGGTACGCGCCGAGGTTCTGTTGCGAAAGACAGCTGGCGTCTCCGGGAGGATTCGTCTTCGATGGATGCGATACGCTCTGCACCGCGCAGTTGTTCTGAACGTCAAAGGTAAACAGATCGCCGCGAACTCCCCCGCGCACGGACAGCCACCGCAGAAGGCTTAGATTACCGTCCACGTAAACCCCCAGATTGGCGAGGCGCGAGTCCAAGTCGGTGTCCACATGATAGGGGAAGCCCGTCGCTGCCTCAATGCGCCGCTGGGTGCCTTGCACGGAGTCACCCCGTGCAAAATAGCCGACTTCGATTTCCTGTTGTTGACCGAAGACGCTAAGTCGCGTACGCGATGAGCCTCGCGCGCCGATTGTGCTTTCCGCCATGTCCATGTCAATCAGATCACCGCGCTGCGAATGCGGGTTCTGAAGCGGCTCTTGTGGGTCGAGGAGAAACCCAGTGAAGTTCTCCCTGAGATCCATGCTGCGCGCGATGACATAAAGTTGCTGCCGGTACAGCGTGTTGCCTTGGGGGACTTCCACGTCGCTTGACAGGGTAAAGCGAGTGCCGGTACCGCCTTGACGCGTGTCGTACGTGTCGTAAAAACCGATTCTTCCGGCCCGGACATCGTCGTCGCGGAGGACTCCCGCGGAGTGGTAGCTGTCCGCATACGCAGTCCCCGTAATGCGATACGTGCCGCCGCCGCGAAGGCTCCCCTCGTATTGGCCCATCGCGGAGCCACGGCGAGCATCTCGATTTCGTCCAAAGCCGTCCGTCTTGTACAGCTCGGCGCCGCCGAACGTGTGCTCGCTGCTGCCGTTTGGTCCCCAGAGCAAGACCAGACGTTCGGTGCCGAATGATCCCAGCGCGCCTTTGACAGTCGTGCCCCGATTTGCCAACCCCAGTTCGTAGTTGGCGCTGCCTGCAACGGCGAAGTTGCCCTGACGCGGGTCGAATGGACCTTCCAGTACGCGGAATGTCTCGACGAGTTCGGGAATGATGAAATGAGTGTCAGCATATCCGTTGCCGTGCAAGTTGCCGACCTCGTTGATCGGTACCCCGCCCACTGAAAACTCGATATCTTGCGCTTCGCGTGCGTCAAAACCCCGCAAAAACACCTGTTCTGCGTGCCCTTCCCCGCCTTCATTGGTAAGGAGAATTCCGGGCGCGAGCGTCAGCATTTGCGTTGCATTCTTGCGCGGCACCACAGCCAGCGATCCTATGTCAAACGTAAAGTCCGATGCTCCGCGACTCGGAGCAACGGCGCGCCCCGTCACGGTTACGTCACCAATCGTTTCTTCTGCGGAAGCGGTCGTCGGCCTCGCCATGACGGCGGTTACCGTGGAACCGGCAGTGCTAAGACCGCCCGTGTCTTTTGAGCTGACACCCCCTGCGCCGCTAACCACGGGTTCTGACGGATTGGCTTCAGAGACGAGTTCCGGAGGCGGCGCGGGTGGCGCAAAATGAAATGGCACGAGAATCCGACTCGCAACGCTCTTGCCGTCGCGGCGCGCGGGCTCGAATGTCCACTGTCGAATCGCGATAATGGCTGCTTCGTCCAAAGCCGGCCCGCCCGATTCGCGAACCTTGACATCCGATACGTGCCCATCGGCGTTGACGGTGACCACCAGTATTACGTCCGCGTGCTTCCCCTGCGTTATCGCCGCGGTCGGGTAGACTGCGTCCACGTGAGTGCTGACCACTGGCGGAGTGACGGTGTGCCCCTGCGCGGCGGCAACCGTGGGAACCAATGCTGCGACCGCAAACCCAACGACCCGACTCAAACTGTGCAGCAACGCGCAGCTAAGCCTCGTGCCGCCAATGGGACCCATTGCGACTGAGTGGGGTACGTAGGCCACCTGGCCGCTATTCAGGAACTGCCGCAGCATCGGTCTGGACGTGTCGCTTTGCGTCGTTTAGCCTGGCTAGCACGCGTGGGGGCGAGGGCAACCCTTCCCTTGCGCGAGCAGACCTGCCTTTCGTGCTCCGAGGATTGGCATCACCGCAAGGACTTCGTCGCGAGGAAGTATGACACAACTCATTATCAAGACCTTTCAGATTCAGGAATATCAGATTGAAGGGTGCCGGCTTGGCCGTCACGTGGCCCATGACCCACGCTCTTGGGGTTTTCCAGCACCCATGGCCGCCGAGATCACATCCGTCCGGCATCGTCGATTGGTGCCCATATTCAATCAAGGGTCGCTCGGCAGTTGCACGGGGAATGCAGCAGCTGGATGCGTCAGCACGGCCCCCTTCAAACGCAAGTGCAAGGAAGCCGATGCCGTCGAAATATACAAGGAAGCTACTAAACTTGACACGATTCCCGGCGCATACCCGCCGAATGATACGGGCAGCACGGGGCTGGCTGTCATGAAAGCAATGAAAATCAAGGGCTGGATTGGTAGCTATGCTCACGCGTTCGGTCTGGACCACACGCTGCGGGCGCTGACACTGCGTCCAGGCATTACTGGGATTCATTGGCGCACGGGTTGCGATACGCCGGATTCGCAAGGCATCGTGCGCTACACGGGGATGATACGCGGGGGTCACGAGGTTGAGCTGGTCGGGCTCGACGCGATGAAGAAACTCGTGTGGTTTGCGAACTCGTGGGGCCCGAAATGGGGCAACAAGGGCTACTTTGCCATGAGCTTCGACGACTATGGCGCGGCCTTGGCCGACCACGGTGACGCGACATTTGCCTTACCGTAGGCCGAGCCAAGTTCACGCGGTTTCGCCGGCTGAGCGGGAGTCTCATTAGCGTTTTGTGCGCGACGACCGAAGGCCCGGCGCAAAATGATCGAACCCGGTTTGCGCCGGACGACGTTTTCCGTCATTGGTGACGAGCCACACACCACGGCCATGCTCGACGTGTCCGACGTGCCGAGCGAAGGACGGCCTGGCTTTGGGCTTGCCTGCCGCAAGCAAGGCGTAGTCTTCGCCGCCGGCTAGCACCCAGTCGAGAGCTGCTTTTCCGAGCGTTCTTGCAACACTTCTGACACGGGGGCCCGCCGCGCGTTCCAGAGCGCCTGCGTCAAGCATGGAGCGCCGGGGTGGGCCACGCCGGCATGCGGGTGGAGGTCCTCTCGGGCGAGGTCTGGGTCACGCGGGAGGGCGATCCCTTGGACCACGTCCTCGGCGCGGGCGAGGTCATGGAGAGCCGGAAGAGGGGAAAGCTGGTGGTCCTGGCGCTTTCGCCGGCCCGCCTCGCGGTGACGGCGAAGGCGAAGCGCATCGTCCAGGAAGCACGCTACGCGCACGCCGCCTCGCGCTAGAGTCCAGATTGATGCGTACCCCGCTCTGGCAAGTCGATGCCTTCGCCGATCGTGTCTTCAAAGGCAACCCCGCCGCGGTCTGCCTGCTTGACCTTTGGCCGAACGACGAGCTGCTCCGGAGCATCGCCCAGGAGAACAACCTCGCCGAGACCGCCTTCCTGGTGAAGGAGCAAAGAGGCCTTCGCATCCGGTGGTTCACGCCGGAAGTGGAGGTAGACCTCTGCGGGCACGCCACCCTGGCCTCGGCCTCAGTCTACTTCACGCACCTCGAGCCTCTGGCGAAGGAGGTGACCTTCGACTCCCGCTCCGGGAAGCTAAGGGTAGTGCGGGAGGAGGGTGGCCTGTACGCCATGAATTTCCCGCGCCGGCCTCCCGCGCCCTGTGAGACCCCGGAGGGCGTCTTGAGGGCGCTCGGCCGGGCGCCTCTCGAGACGCGGTTTGCGAGGGACTACCTGGCGGTGCTTCCGAGCGAGGCCGAGGTGCGGGAGCTCGAGGTGGACCTCCAGGCGGTGAAGAGCCTGCCGGGTCACGGCCTCATGGTGACTGCGGTGGCGTCGACGCCCGGGCTGGACTTCGTCTCGCGCTACTTCGCGCCGCAGGTGGGGATCCCGGAGGATCCGGTCACGGGCTCCGCCCACTGCGTTCTCGTGCCGTTCTGGGCGGGGCGGCTCGGGAAGTCGACTCTGGAGGCGGCGCAGGTCTCGCGGCGCGGCGGGCGGCTCCACTGCGCGGACGAGGGCGAGACAGTGCGGATCGCCGGGCGGGCGGTCGAGTACCTGCAGGGCGCGATCGAAGTCCCGGGGCTCTAGCTAGAGCCTGTCAATCGAGAATGCGGCGAGCGCCGAGGAGTCCTCCTCCGCCGCACGCGAGCTCTCGGGCGAGGTGGAGAGCTGGCCGCCATGGCCGCGTGCCCGTTCGGACTGGGTCTGGTGTAGGCCAGACTCATTTCGGGTTGGGGCCCAGGGCCGTGCCGGCGGTTCGCCGAGCCACCGGCGGCTGCGCCGGTGTTAGGCCTCGGACTCGACGCCCAGGGCCCGGCGCACCTCGGGGCTGTGGCAGAGCAGACGGAACTCGTCGCGGGTGAGCCAGGCGGTGCGGGAGACCCTCCTCCCGCGCAGGGTGAGCCGGACCCGTTCGGCTTCCCTCACCACGTTCGTCTCGACGCCCTTCTGGGCGAGGTCCCGCTCGAGCGAGCGCAGGTGCCGGTGGATGCGCAGCGCGCGCTTCCCCTCCGGCGAGGACAGGGCGAGGAAGTGCCGGTTCCGGCTGAAGGCCCGGTCCTCGCGGAGTCGCTCGAGAGCGCGCAGAAGGAAGTTCGGCATGGAGGGGAGGGGGGAGCGCGCCGCCGCTAGGAAGGGAGCACGGAGCTCTTGTACATCACCCGGTCCAGCAGGGCTCGCTCGCGCTTGTTGGCCGGGCCGACCACCACCGCGACGAGGTTCCTTTGCCGGAAGGTCTCGGCGGCCACCTGCTGCAGCGAGGCGGAGGTCACCGCCTCCACCCGGCGGCAGCGCTCCTCGAACCCCTCGGGGGCGGAGAGGACTTCGCCGGCGCCATACCAGCCGGCGAGGTCCGACACCGAGTCGAGCGAGAAGGCGAGCGTCATGCGGTGGCGCTCCTGCACCCGGACGAGCTCCTCCTCCGAAACCGGCCGCGTGGCGAGGTCTCCCAGGACCCGAAGCACCTCCTCGATGACGCGGGGGAGCTTCTTGGGGGCGCAGGCCCCGTCGACCACGGTCATGCCGGCGTCGGCGAAGGTGTCGATGCCGGCGTGGAGGGCGTAGGCGAGGCCGCGCTTCTCCACCACCTCGAAGGGCAGCCGCGAGGAGAGGCCGTCGTCGAGGATCCTCCGGATGCAGAGGTGGGCAGGGTAGTCCCGGTGGTGCTCGGGGGGGCAGGGGAAGGAGAGGAGAACTCGGCCTGGGCGTCGTCGTGCTCCACCAATTCGAGCCGGGGGCCGTCCGGCCAGTCGGGGGCCTTCTATCCACGCTGGGGCGGCCGCGGGGGAGGCGTCCCAGGTGTGCCTCGGCGAGCTCGGTGACCTGTTTGGCATCGACCGGGCCGGCCACCGCCAGCACCAGGTTGGCGCCGGTGTAGAAGCGGCCGAGGTGGGCCCGCACGTCGCGCCGGGTCAGCCTTCGACGCTCCGCGAGGTGCCGGCGATCTTGAAGCCGAGGGGGTGGGATCCGAAGATGATCCGCTTGGAGAGGTTGTCGGGTCGATGTCGCGGCCCGAGGCGTCCACCTCGTCGAGGATCTCTTCGAGGATCACCTGCGCTCCACGTCCATCTCCCGCAGGAGCGGGCGGCGGATGAGGTCGCCCAAAACCGAGAGGCCGGTCTCGACCTCCTCCGGGTGGATGGGGTGTAGTAGCAGCCGTGGTCGCGGGCGGTGATGCCGTTAAGGCTCCCGCCGGCCGCCTCGACCGCGGCGTTCATGGCCACGGTGTCGGGGTAGCCGACCGAGCCCCGGAAGAAGAGGTGCTCGAGGAAGTGAGAGACTCCGTTTTGGGCGTGGGTCTCGTGGCGTGAGCCGGTCCGGACGTAGAGGGCGATCATGGCCGAGTGGAGCCCGGGGGAATGGGCGGTGAGCACCCGGAGGCCGTTCGGGAGGACGGACTTGTGGACCTCGCCCCAGTCGTCTCCCTTGCGATGGGCCGCGCGGGGCGGGATCGGGTCTCGGCTCGGCTCTGCCAGGCGGCGGCGCGTGGCGCGGGGCCCTTGGCCCGCGGTTCGTGGTTCTGTCTCCTCGGCCTTCTATGTTCCTTCTCGCGCTGCTCGTCGCCTGCGCGGCGTGACGCTGTCCCGGGGGTGGCCGGGAACTTCAGGGTGAAGACGGTACCGTGCCCGAGCTCACTCTCGCACTCAATGGTCCCGCCGTGCTCCTCGACCACCTTATGGGTGAACGCGAGACCCAGTCCGGTCCCCCGCTCCTTGGTCGAGTAGAACGGTTCGAAGATTCTAGTCAGGTCACCAGGGGGGATCCCCCCGCCGGTGTCGCAGATCTGCACTTCGATGGCGCCCTCGATCGGGCGGGTCCGGACGGTGACCTTACCCCCATAGGGCATGGCCTCGCGGGCGTTGCGCAAAAGGTTCAGAAACGCCCCCCGGAGCTGCCCCTCGTCGCCGCGGATGGGGCAGGCGGGACGCCTGGTCGCGGTCCACGGCCACGCCGGTCTGGGCCAATTCGGGTGCCAGGAATTCGAGGAGGCCGCCGAGCACCTCATCGAGGTCGACCGGCTCCTCGAGGGGGCGGGGCAGGCGGGCGAAGCGGAGGTAGTGCTCGGTCACGCCGTTCAGGCGGTCCACCTCGCGGGAGATGGCGGCGACGAGCTGTGCGGCCATGCCCGGCTTGTCCAGGAGGGCGATTCCTCGGCGAGGAGCTCGGCGTTGAGGCCGATGGCGTTCAGGGGGTTTCGATCGCATGGTGATCTGGGCGGAGATGCGCCCCACGGCCGCGAGCCGCTCGGCGCGCCGTAGCTCGGTCCGTTGCCGGTCGAGCGAGGCGGCCATGGCGTTGAACTCGCGGGCGAGGAGGCCATCTCGTCTGTGCGGCGGACCTCCACCTTGCGTGAGAGGTCGCCCTTGGCCACCGCCTTCACTCCCTCGGTGAGCCGCTCGATGGGGGCGAGGAGGCGCTGGGAGATGAGGGCGGCGCCCAGGCCCACCGCGAGGGCGATCGAGGAGTAGAGGACGATGAAGAGGCCGGTGGTGGACTCGGTCTGCTCGGTGGCGTGGATCCGGTCATTGACCTGGCTCTCGAGCGCCACCTGGAGGAGCTTGACGTCGAGGGAGAGCCCCTTCTCCAGGAGGCGGACCCGGGCCACCCGGGCCTCGAACTCGTCGGCGCTCTTGGGGTCGCCCCCCTCGCCGGCCAGGATGGCGTCGAAGAGGGCGCGGGCCTCCTTGTCGTACTCGGCCCAGCGGGTGGAGAGGCCCTCGAGCCGGGTCCGGACGTCGGAGAGGAAGCGGGCGTCGGCGCCCCGGGCGTAGGGTGCCGCCTGAGCGGCGAGCTGCTTTCCTTCCTCCAGCCGCTCGCGCACCAGGGCGGGGAAATGGGCCCTCGCGACCGGCAAGTAGGCCTCCCGGGCGGCGCGGTCGAGCCCGCGGGCCTCGAGGGCCCTCGAGGCCACCCAGTCCTTCACCTCGATCTCGGAGGCGACCCGGGTGAGGGGCAGGTAGCCGTTGGTGAGGAGCCGCAGATCGCGGCGCAGTTCCTGCAGCCGGCCCACCGAGAACACCGCCACGGCCGCGAAGGCCGCCAGCGAGACGGCGAAGGCCAGGAAGATCCTGGTTGCGACCCGGTTCATGGAGGGGGGAGGGGGATCGTATCCGCTAAGGGCCCCCCGGCGTCGGCGATTTCGAGGTCCGGCCGGGCGGGGCGCCCCGGCGCGCCAGGATCGAAAGGCCCTAGCGCGCTTCCCAAGCCAAGCAAAGCGCGGTACTCAAGGGAGAATCTAGAAGTCCACCCTGAGCACTTTCACCCGGAGCCCTTCCACCATGTTGGTCAACGGTTGGTCCTCCTCCTGCGCTCGCAGGCATCCTGGCCGCAGTGGCCTTCCACATGTCGGCTCGAGCGGCGAAGGCCGCGCTCGCCACCCGCGAGGTGGGCGAGGGGCAGCTCCGAAGCGAGATTGAGGTCGTCCAGAAGGCGCTGGCCGAGGTCAAGGTGGAGGCGAAGGAGAAGCGCGACGAGGCGGCGGCGCTGCGCGCCGAGTTGGAGCGGACCAAGAAGCGCGCCTACGAGCAGCAGGAGACGGCGAAGAAGGCGGGGGGGCCCAGGCCCTGCGGGAGGAGCTCGACAAGGTCTCGGGCCGGCTGCAGGAGGCGCGCTCGGAGGCCGAGCACCAGCGGACCCGGGCGAAGGGGCTCGAGCAGGATCTGGAGAAGGCCCGGGAAGCGGGGGAGAAGACCCGTGAGGCCATGGCGCAATGGAAGGCCCGCGCCGAGGCGCCTCCGCCGGCCCCTGTGGTGGTCTCCTCTCCGCCTGCGGCCGTCTTGGAGGGGGCGGACCCCTCGAAGCTCAAGGCCGAGACCGAGCGGGCGGACAAGGCCGAGGCGAAGCTCGCCGAGGTGAAGAAGAAGCTGTCCGAGCTGGAGCGCGACCTGAAGGGCGCCCGGGGCCGTCTCGAGACCGAGAAGCGGGTCTACATCGTGCAGAAGGGGGAGCTGGAGCTGGCGGCGGACCGGTACGCGGAGCTCCGGCGCCGGCACGACGCCTTGCGCAAGGACCACGACGAGCTGGTGGAGGCGGTGCGGGCCGCGGCGCGCGAGGAACGGCGTCTCACCCAGCAGGAGACCGCCCGGGCGACCACGCCGACCAAGCCGGCGCCGCCGGAGGGGGAGGCGGAGGAGCCGGTCGCGGGGTAAGGGGGAGGCTTCGCTACCCCGCGTGTGCCAGGACCTTGTAGAGGGGGGCGAGGTCGCGGAACACGCCGAGCAAGTCGCCCAGGGCGACGTTGCGGGCCTCGTCGCGGGTCCAGCAGATGCCGACGTCGAGGCCGGGCTGCCCGGGGGAGAGCCCCTCGGCGAGCTCGAGCCAGAAGGCGCTCGTGTGAGCGGGGGCGAACTCGGGCAGCTCCTCGAAGTTCCAGCCCTGGAAGTGGCGGAGCCGCCGGAAGGGCTTCCCCTTGCGGGCGAGGTTCTGCGCTTCCCGCTCCAAGGCCTTCTGCATGTTTGTGCGCCGGCTCGACTCCCCGCGCACGCCGACGCGGGCGTGGAGGTGCTCGCGGGTCAGGGCGACCCCCAAAAACGGGACCCCGCGGTAGCCGCGGGCGCTCTCGCAGAAGGCGACCAGTACCTCTTCGGGAGCCGCCTGCTTGCGGTGGTGGATGCGACAGGGGTGCAGGAAGAGCTCCTGGCCGGCCACCCGGCTGAGCCCGGAGACGGCGCTCGTACCCACAGTCATAAGCTTGGGGAGCAGCGTGGTCTCGAGCGCGATCCCTGCTCGCCTGGGTCGTCGATGTCGAACAGCGCGAAGTCGGCCGGACCCAACCCCAGGCCTGCCATGGGACGCTCCCGCGGCTGTAAGGGGTCATCTTACCACACGTTGACTAGGCAGGAGCGCCTGCTAGGTTCTCGGTCCGCATGCAGAAGGACCAACGGCTGCCCGATTTGGCGGCGCTCCTGCTCAAGGCCGCCGAGCCGGTCTCCTGGCGCGAGATCCAGGAGCAGTTCCCGGAGGATTATTCGGGCACGGGCGAAGCTTGCCGTCCGGAGTTCGAGCGGGACAAGGCGGATCTGTTGGAGCTGGGGATCCCGGTCCGCTACGCGGTGGGCGACGAGGACCTGCCTGCCGGGTACCACATCGACAAGGACGAGTTCTACCTCCCGGACCTGAAGCTCGCGCCGGAGGACCTGGCGCTCCTGTACGTAGCGGGCTCCGCCGCCCTGGCCCAGGGCACCTTTCCCTATGCCCTGGACCTGGCGCACGCGCTCAACAAGCTCTCCTTCGCGGCCTCCGCTCCAGGGGCCTCGGAGTCGGCGGCGCAGGCGGCCCGGACCCTGTCGAGCGAGGAGGAGCTGGCGGCGCCGGAGGTGGTGCGCTACCTGGAGGAGCTCTC
>CAWEUH010000021.1:0-5583 GCA_963811985.1 uncultured delta proteobacterium | reverse complement strand
AGAGATTGTCTCCGAGACGGCTTCTAGCCCTTGACAGTTGCGTCAAGATGGTGAATTTGCAGGCTCGAATATGACTGAACCGACCCGTCATGCATTTCAGGCAGAGGTAGCCGAAGTTCTAAAACTGGTGGTCACCTCGCTTTACAGCCACAAAGAAGTCTTCCTGCGTGAACTGGTTTCGAACGCTGCCGACGCCCTCGACAAGCTAAGGTTTCAAGCGATCAGCCAGCCGGAACTGATGGCGGCCGGTGAAAGCTTGGCGGTCAAAGTGAGCGTTGACTCGGCGACCAAGACCGTGACTATCGCGGACAATGGCATCGGTATGTCCGCGCAGGAGCTAGCGGACAACCTCGGAACGATCGCGCGTAGCGGCACACGCGAATTTGCCAAGCGCATCGAAGCTGCTCGTGAAGCGGCGGCGGACACGCCCAACTTGATTGGACAATTCGGTGTGGGTTTCTACAGCGCGTTTCTCGTTGCCGACAAGGTCGAGGTGGTCAGTCGTGAAGCGGGCAAGGCCGATGCCTATCGCTGGACGTCCGACGGCAAGCAGGACTTCACGGTTGAACCGGCGACTCGCGAATCTCAGGGCACCAGCGTGATCGTGTACCTGCGCGAGGACTCGTCGGAGTTTCTCGAAGAGTACCGCTTGCGCAATCTGATCCAGCGCTATTCGGATTACATCAGCTATCCCATCGAACTCGCGGCGCTGAAAGCCGACACGGCGCCCGAGTATTCGGTCGTCAATCGCGCGAACGCCTTGTGGCAGCGGCCTGCGAAAGAAGTCACCGACGACCAGTACAACGAATTCTACAAGCACCTGACGCATGATTGGGAAGCACCCGTTGCGCGGCGGCACTTCAAGATCGAAGGCACGCAGGAGTTCACTGGGCTGCTGTTTTTGCCGAAAAATCCGCCATTCGATCTATTCGATCCCAGTTCCAAGCACGGCGTGCGGCTGCACGTGCGGCGCGTGCTGGTCATGGAAGCGTGTGAGGAAGTGTTGCCGAAATGGTTACGCTTCATCAAAGGCGTTGTAGATTCCGAGGATCTGCCGCTCAACGTTTCGCGCGAGACCCTGCAGGACTCGCGCATCGTTCGCACGATCCGCAAACAAATCGTCAACCATGCGCTCACGATGCTCGAGGAACTCGCGAGCGAGCGGGCCAATGACTACAAGGCCTTTTGGGGATCCTTTGGTCCCGTGCTCAAGGAGGGGTTGCATTTCGATCCCGAGGAGAAGGAACGCATCGCGAATCTGTTGCGCTTCGCGACTTCGGCCCAGGAGGAGCCGAGCAGTCTCAAAGACTACGTCGCGCGGATGAAGGAAGGTCAGACGGAGATCTATTATGCCGTGGGACCCACTCGCGCCCTGTTGGCGGCAAGTCCGCAGCTCGAAAGCATTCGGCGTCGCGAATTCGAAGTCCTGTTCCTCACCGATCCGGTGGACCCCTTTGCCATATCGAACCTCCAAGACTTCGAAGGTAAGAAGCTCGTCAACGTGATGGCCGCTGAATTTCAGCTGCCGGACGGCGCTGACAAGCAAACCACCAGTGAAGAAGAGGCCAAAGCCAGCGAACCGCTTCTCAAGAAGATTCAAGAGGTTCTCGGGTCAAGGGTGGGAGAAGTGCGGGTCTCCAAGCGTCTCGCGGATTCCCCCGCCTGTCTCGTTGTGGCCTCCGGCGGACTGCCTCCGTACTTGGAGCGAATGCTCAAAGCGCGTCAAATGGACGTCCCCGAGGTTAAGCGCATTCTCGAAGTCAACCCCGAGCATTCATTGATTACCCAACTGCGGAACTTGCATTTGGTCGAGCCGCTGTCTCCAAAGCTCATCGATTGGATTGAGTTGCTGTACGACCAGGCGTTGCTCGCCGAGGGTAGTCCGCTTGAAGATCCCGCTCGATTTGCACGTCGTTTGACGCAGCTTATGTCTGACGCAGCTGGCGCTGCTCTGAAGTGACTCTGTTCTCCCCTCCCTAAATCCCTCCCCGCTGGGGAGGGACTTTGAACCCCCCAAATCCCCCCTGCGACGCACCAACCTGACTCACCGTTCCGCCGTAGCTATTGGCACTACCCCCGGTAGTCACAGCGGCTCCCCCCAAGGTCAGACCGAGGTCCAACTCGTCCCTGGCGCCACAGGCCGTCAAGACGATCAAAGAAGCGAGGATCGTGTATCCAGCTCGCTTCGCGCGATCACCTTCTGAACGAGTTGCAAGCACCCAGCCATTCTAGCAGGTTGCCTCAAATAGGAATACCGGCGCGGGTACTGGAACAGGTACCGAGACCGGAGCAGGTACCGGAACCGGAACAGGCACTGATGCAGGATACGAATTCTCGCGGCTCAACCGCGGAATCCACTGCGCCGGAAGGGGTCTGGAGCGCGCCGGAATGGCTTCCCGGTGCCTCTGCCCGAGATGAGGGACGTACGTGGCTGCCGGAACAGCGTGGGATCTTGCGGGCGCAAGTCGGACTGGCGCACTGCCATGCGCCGGGGGCCGTTTAACCTGCTACCATGAGCCCACCCTGGGTGTCCGCAGTGACTGGCGATATGGAAGTCCGACTTATGAACATCTACAAATCTCTGATTCCATGGTTCATCGTGTGTGTTGCCGTGCTCGGTCCGGCGTGTGGCCGCACCGATCTTGATCCGCTGACGGATGATCTCGGTGACAATCTGGCGTCCGGTGGCGAAACACCAGCGGGCGGCGTTAGCGCAGTTCCGAGCGGAGGTTCAATAAGTACCGGTGGCACGACGCACACGGGCGGCATAACGCATACGGGTGGCACGACCGTCGGCGGCACGACGCACACGGGCGGCGCGCGCCCAACCGGTGGCACGACGTACACGGGCGGCGCGCGCCCAATCGGTGGCACGACGCACACGGGCGGCACACCTAGCGGCGGCACGACGTACATGGGCGGAAACACATTTACTGCAACCGGTGGCGCGCGCCCAACCGGTGGTACGACGCACACGGGCGGCACACCTAGCGGCGGCTACACGTCGATTCCAGGTGGTGGAACAACGGCAATCAGCACATCGGGAGGGCGCACTGCAATCGGTAGCACGACCCCAACCGGTGGCATGACATACACGGGTGGGAACACATTTACTACAACCGGTGGCACGAGCCCAACGGGCGGCACGACCGCAACTGGTGGCAACAGCCCAACCGGCGGCACGAGCCCAACCGGCGGCACGACCGCAACTGGTGGCACGATCGCAACCGGTGGCACGATCGCAACCGGTGGCATGAGCGCAACCGGTGGCAGAACCTCTTTGTGCGATATTGGGCTTGCGCAATGCGCGACCGACGCGGGCATCTCGTGCGTTGACACCCAGACCGACACGAACAATTGCGGTTTCTGTGGGTACGCGTGCAAGGTTGGGTGGCATTGCACCGCAGGTCAATGTCGCGCACCTGCGTGCACGGGCAAGTTCATGTTTGGTCCGGCTGAATTTGATGCTTCGTACTCGTCCATGACGAACTTCAGCTCGATGGTTGCAGCGGACTTCAATCACGATGGGCTCCTCGATCTGGCAGCCAGCGACGGTTACAACAATGTGGTGAGCGTTCGACTCGGCGGGCAAGGCGGTGAATTTGGCGCCACCTCATATTACACGTGCGGCTCGTCTCCGCGGTCTCTAGTGACTGCTGATCTCAATGGCGATGGCAAGCTCGACCTCGTCACGGCAAATGTTGCATTCGGTGGCATGAGCGTGCTGCTTGGCATAGGCGACGGCACGTTCACGAACACCGGCGAATTTGCGTTGGGCAATCTCGTCTATCAGGTAGCAGTCGGCGACCTCAACGGAGACAACAAGCCTGACTTGGTAACGGACTCCAGCCAGGAATACGGCACTCAAGTATTCATCGGCAACGGTAATGGCACATTTGCGGCGCCTGTCACCTATTCTGCGAGCGGCCCGCTTAGCTCACTTGCGCTAGCTGACCTCAACGGCGATGCTCACCTCGATGTCATCGCAACGAACACAGGAAATGGGTCCGTGACCGTATGGCTTGGCAAAGGGGATGGCACGCTAGTACCAGCGTCCAGCTACAGCGTCGGCGCCGACAATCCCGAGTCATTGGCCGTGGCAGACATAAACAATGATGGCAAACTCGATGTAGCGGTGGTCAGTAATTATCCGACCACGTTCGCTGTGATGTTGGGCGACGGCAGCGGCGGTTTGAACTATTACCTCAGCTACACGACATTGGGTTCGTCCACGGTGGCGCTCGGCGATCTCGACCGCGACGGAAAACTCGATGCCGTTTTGCTCGAACCTGACCCAGCGGAAGTCTTGGCGCATATCGGGGTTCGACTGGGCCTGGGTGCTGGTGCATTTGCCAAGGAAGTGCTGTATCCGTTCGACCCCTATGCAATTGCGCCGGTGCTCGGCGACTTCGATAGCGACGGTCGACTCGATGTGGCAGCCGCGAGCGGCAATGGCACCATGATTGTGATGTCCGGCAACGGAGATGGGACCTTTTACGACACGGTCAGTTACCCAATGGCAGTCTGCCCTACCGTATTGACGTTGGACGACGTCAACCGTGACGGGATGCTCGACATGGTTACCGTGGGTAACGATTCGTCCGTGGGTGTCTACCTTGGTCCAATTGTGGGTTCGCCACGGCTAGCTTCAAGCTATCCCCTAGGCTATGATCCCTCACAGATCGTGACCGGTGATTTGGACGGAGACGGGCAAGTTGACGCGGTAGCCTTTTCGTCTGGGTCGAGTACGCTGAGTGTATTGTTTGGTACGCCGGGCGGCAGTTTTGGCGGTCGATTGGACATTAACGCCAACGATGCGTTCTCGGTAGCGATAGCCGATGTCGATCACGACGGGCTGAACGATATTGTGACCGCCACCTACAACTGGTATAGCGGCAACCAAACGGTGACGGTGAATCTCAATCTGGGTCAGCGCACATTTGCGAGCCCTTTGACCTGCATGTCACTTTCCACCATCGCCGAGTTTGCCACGGGCGATCTCAATGGCGACCACTTGCCTGATCTGGTCGCCACGGACGACATTTCCTCGGTCGCGGTCGCGATGGCCAAAGGTGCCGGCGCGTTCTCAACCCCGCTTACGTATCCAGCCGGTGACAGTCCCTACCCAGTCAGAGTCGCGGATATCAACGGCGATGGCAAGCTTGACGTAGTCGTTGGGAGCCTGAGTACCGGTACTCTCAGTAAATATCCGCTGGGCGTCCTGTTGGGGCGAGGCGATGGCTCGTTCGGCAGTCGGCAGGACTACCCGATGATCGGCGGTGACGATCAAACGCTCAATGTCGCTGACGTCAATGGCGATGGTCGCCCGGACGTTGTGGCAGTGAGTTCCTGGAACATCGTCAATGTTCTGTTTGGGATGGCAAACGGCACGCTCGGTAACGCGGTGGGCTCGGGCTACCTACCGCTGTACAATTGGCCTAATGTGCCAATGGGCCTCGGTGATCTCAACGGTGACGGCGTGCCCGATCTCGCGGGGATGAACCCTTACGCATGCGAACTCGAAGTGATGTATGGGAGATGCCGCGCCGGCGTCTCCCCACCCTAAATCCCGCCCCGCTGGGG